>SBHC01000080.1 GCA_006226375.1 Deltaproteobacteria bacterium
AAGGGGGTGGCCGCATTTCCCAGACCCAGCATGTTGGCAGACATGTTCATGATCATCATGCTCATGGCTGGGTGGTCACCCGGAACTTCTGGAAACAGTCGGGTCATGAGGGGGCGGATGGCGCTTGCGATCCAACGCAGCAATCCGGCTTCTCGGGCAATGTTCATAATACCCAGCCAGAACGCCATAATGCCAAGCAGGCCAAGGGAGAGAGTGACCGCTGCTTTGGCCGCCATCACGGATTGTTGGGTGACTGCTTCCATGTTCCCCATCCAGGCTCCACAAAGAATGCCTGCGAGAATCAAGAAAGCCCAAATTGCATTGAGCATGGTGTTTGTCTCGTTTGTTTGCTGTCCAAAGGGCAAAAATACCCTCTTAAGATACGAGGAATGCCGGGCTCTCCGCAAAAAAACGGAGGCCCTACGTTCCAAACGCAGCGGCAAACGTGTTGATTGAGACAGAGGGTGCTTAGGAGAGAAGGAGAGCGTGGATTATTGTACGCACTTGCGAGTGGAGGTGTTGCAACGTTGGTTCTTACCGCAGGCAGGAACCTGGCACTGTGACGTTCGGAAGCAGGAAGAAGGACAGGCTGCGCTGCACTGGCCCGGCTTCTTGTTCGCAACGTCTGGACCGACACACACTGGAGCGCTGTTGCTGCAGTCGCGGTTGTCAAAGCAACCAGCAAGGCATTGGCTGCTCACACAAACATAGCCCAAGCGACAATCTTTGTCGGTGGTGCATTTGGGCGGAACGCTGCAACGTCCGCTGATGCACTGAATCTTGGTCGTGCAAGCGGGCACATTGCCACAGTCGCTGTCGCTGCGGCAGGTTGAGGGACAAGCGGCGCTGCACTGGCCAATCTTGGTGGAGGACGCGCCGATGCACTGGGGTCGTTGGGAAGTACAGTCGCGTCGGTCTCGACAACCTGCAGTACACACCTTGTTGTCACAGACGAAGCCAGCGTTGCAGTCCGCGTCACGGGTGCAGGGTGGTGGAGGTTCAACGCAGCGGCCTTGGTCACAGCGAGTGCGATTGCCGCATGCTGTGAGCTTGCAGTCGTTGTCCGTCGTACAGGAGGTGGGGCAGGGGGGGTTGCTGCAGCGTCGGTTGATGCAAGCTGTTCGTGTTCCACAACCTGATTTGTTGCAGTCTGCGTTGTTGTTGCAGCTGTTGGGACAAACTGTTGCCGGGTCGGTGCATTGTCGGTTGATGCACGAGGTCTTTTTGCCACAAGGCGTGATGTTGCACTGTGCGTTGACGGCGCATGAGCTTGGGCATGACGTTGGCTCAGGCTTGCATGTGCGACTTACAGGGTCACAGTAGTTGTTTTTGCCGCAAGCTTGTGCCTGGCAGTCTGCCTTGGACGAGCATCGAGCAGGGCAGTAGTTGGCAGGATCCTGGCATTTGGAGTCCAGGCAGGTGAGCTTCTTCCCACAGGCTGTAATGTTGCACTGTGTGTTGTTGCTGCAGCGAGTTGGGCACGTTTGGGGTGGAGCCGAACATCGACGGGTCGATGGGTTGCAGTAGGTGTTGGTTTTGCACGCGGTGATCTGGCAGTCGGTGGAGCCATTGCATCGACTGGGACAGGTCTGTGGAACTGTGGTGCATCGACGAGTCGATGGGTTGCAGTAGGTGTTGGTTTTGCATGCTGTGATCTGGCAATCGTGTGTGCTTTGACAGGAGCCGGGGCACTGCGCGGGTTGTGTGGTGCAGATGTTTCCACGACGTGCGTCGCAGTAGGTCTTGTTGCCACAAGCCTTAACGTTGCACTGCGTACTCAGCGTGCATCGGGCCGGACAGATGCCGGTCGTTGGCGCTTCGCATTTACCATTGGTGCAGGCGGTCTTGGCTCCACATGCAGCGACTTTGCAGTCTGCATCGGCTTTGCAGGTCGCTGGGCAGGTTGGGGCTGGTTCAGCGCACTTGCCGTTGTTGCAAGCGGTCTTGGTCCCGCAGGCGGCGATCTTGCAGTCTGCGTCAGCTTTGCAGGTCGCAGGGCATTGGGCCGCAGGCTCCGAGCAAGTTCCGTTGGTACAAGCGGTCTTGGTTCCACAGGCCGCAACCTGGCAGTCCGCGTTACCGGTGCAAGTGTTGGGGCAGGTTGTTGCAGGACCCTGGCATTTGCCTAAGACACACTTCACGTCCTTTTTGCAGGCAGGGATGTTGCAGTCCGCGTCTGCCTGACAGGTCGCAGGGCATTGTGCTGGTGGTTCTGCACACTGGCCGTTTTCACACTTAATCTTGTTGCCACAGGCGGGAATGTTGCATTCCGAGTCGTCCTTGCAGCTATTGGGGCAGACCCGTGGGGGCTCTTCGCATGCACCGTTGATGCATTGGTTCTTTTTGCCACAAACAGGGATCTGACATTCTTGGTCAGAGGAGCAAGAGTCGGGGCAGGAGGTGGGGGGGTCTTGGCAAATCCCGCCGAGGCAAACGGTCTTGGTTCCACACTCTGGGATGTTGCATTCTGCGCTGTCTTGGCAACTCGCAGGGCAGGTCGTTGTCTGGTCTGTGGGGGGAGTGTCCGGTCCTTCTGGAACAGAGCACACGCCGTTGTTGCACACGGTTTGGGTCCCACACTCTGGGATGTTGCAGTCTGCGTTGGTCGTGCATGTTGGAGGACAACTGCTGGAGTCGGGAGGAGAGGGTTCGACACAGACGCCGTTTTCGCATGAAATGCGTGCGCCACAACCCACGTTCTTGAGGCAGTCGTCGCTGGTCGCACACGACGCAGGGCAAGTGTCTGTGCTGGTATCAGGCGTCGTGGGTTCGGGTCCATCGCCGCCACCGTCGTTGGGTGTGACTGTGGATTCGACGCCTCCTCCGCCAAACACACACTGACCGTTGACGCAAGTTGAGGGCGCTTGGCATGCAGGGTTGCAAACGTTCTCTGTGGGAGGTCCCTCGCTACAGGACACCATCGAAAGGCACACGGAGAGCGCGAAGAGTGAGGCGAGCCCACTCCACCGAAAGACATTCAACCGATTGTTCATGGGAAGACCCTCTTACTTACGTGGGGCTGCTGGTGGCTTGGGGTTGCGGAAGGAGAAGCTCTTGAACTCGACTTCCGCGCCACCTTGCTGGACAAACAAGCAAACGCGCCCCTGGTTGTAGGTTGTCGCAGGCACCGCTTTCATGGATTTTCCGTTGATCTGCACAAAAAGTTGCTTGTTTTGTACACGAACAACAAGTTCGTTGGGTCCTTTGGGGCGCAATGCCTTGGAAGCCGTCCAGCCAAGCAGGGGCTTCCACTTCCCGCCAGCCTCTAGTTGGGTGATGGTGTACATCTTCTTGGGAGGCGTGATTGCGATGTAGTAACCGAGCGCTCTCGACTTCTTTGGGTTATTAAACAGGTGAATGCCAAAGATGGCGTGGCCTGTCGCGTCCGCTTTTTGGACCCGAGCCGTGACTTTCACTTGGAGGGGCGCCTTGTAGTCGCCCAACTTGGACGGGCACAACGGCGTTTGGTGGTGTTTTTGAGGATTGGTCAGGATGCGATAGGAACCTTTTTTCCACGTCAGCATCGCTCCACCGTGTTTGCCCACAGGCCATTCTAACTTGTTGGTTGCGAAGTCATCCGTGTAATGCTTCACGGCAAGGACAGGATCGTCTCCTGACAAAATGCCTGGAAGTACGGACGGGACGTCTCCGTCTGCCTGACGCGCCGGCGTGGGTCGTTTCGTACCCTTTTGTCGGCTGTCTGGGGTTCGTTGCGGTGGCTTGCTTTGGTGATGGGAGGGGACTGGCTCTTCGGGATCGATCAGATGGATGTAGAGGTAGTAGCCGCCAAGCCCCATCAGCGCAAACCAAAACGTCAGCCACAGCGCGGCCCGAATGCAGCCGCTGCTTTTCTTGGGGACCTGACCCACAAGACCCCAAGGAGCAGGGATGTCGTTGACATGCTCATGGAACGCTTTGGCGAGCGCAAACATAAACTCTTCGGCCGTCTGGTAGCGGTCTTTGGGCCGCTTGGAGGTGGCCTTGCGGAGGATCTTGTTGAGCTTGGAGGGAAGCCTTGGGTCAAAGCGCTTGATCGAAGGCAAATTGGTTTCCAGGTGTTGACGACAGATGTCGAACTCCGTCTCTCCGTCGAAGGGAGGACGACCTGTGACCATCTCAAAGAGCGTGATGCCCATGGAGTAGATGTCGCTTCGAGCATCGAGCTCTTTGCCAAGCACCTGCTCCGGTGACATGTATTGGTAGGTTCCAATGGTCATTCCGGTTTGGGTGTGACGGGGCATTCCCGAGAGCTTCGCGATACCGAAGTCGGCGAGCTTCACTTCACCGTCGGTGCGAATCAGAATGTTGGAAGGCTTGATGTCACGGTGCACAATGTTTTTGCTGTGAACATACGCAAGTCCGGACAGCGACTGAAGGATAATGGGAATGGCCTCATCCAAAGGGAGCTTCCCACGCTTCTCAAGGCGGTTCTCTACGTTCTCGCCTTCGACGTACTGCATAATCAGGTAAAGCTGGCCATTCTCCTCCATGGAGTTCTTCCATTGGACGATGTTTTGGTGTTCAAGGCCAGCGAGGGTTCGCGCTTCGGAGAGAAAGCGAGAGCGGACGATAGGGTCGTCAAGCAATGTCGGGTGGAGAATTTTTACGGCAACGGGCTGGTCGGTCAGGATGTGGACACCGTAGTAAATGGAGCCCATGCCACCTGCACCCAACGACTTGAGTAGCCGGTATTGACCGCCAACAATGGTTTCCGGATCCAACTGTGTGGACATCATTCTTTCCCGTGGTTGTATGTCAAACATGCGTTTGACCGCATGCGTTTCGTAGAGCATCTCACTGCCGCAAGGCTTGTGAGAGGAAGCAAAGAGTCTCTATGCTTCCAGAGGGGCCAGGCGGTTGGACTAGCAGTAAAACACGCCGTCGCCACCTTGGGCCCGAACTTCCCGCAGTGCTCGTGTCGCATCGCGAAGCAGGTCCGTAAACTTGAAGGCTTCCTGGACCGAGGAGGTGGTGGCACCAATACTTAACGTCGGAATCTCACCATACTGTGGCACCAATTCGTGGTGCAGCAATTGGGTCAGGTCCTGACGAATTCGTGTCGCCTCCTGGATGGCGCCTTCGATGCCAGTGTTGGGAAGCAGGATCAGGATGTGATCTTGGGAGAATTGAACGGGAATGTCGATGTCGCGAATGGTTTGACGGACCATCTCTGCCAGCGTCCGAGAGAGCCCCTCCAGTTGGTCTGGGGGACAGCCTTGCAGGTAGTCGTCGGTCATATCGTAGGCCATCAACAACAGCGACAGAGGTTGGTGGAAGCGGATCGCTCGCTTCACTTCCAGCGCTGCAAGTTTGCGGAACCACGACATCGGATACAGAGGCGTATCGTCTGGTGACTCTTCCTTGGGAGGAGCGGAATGAGCCGCCTCGGCTGGAGCAGGCGCTGCGGCTGGTGCTGAGCCGTCATGGTTTTCCAGTTGGTGTGCCATCTGAAGGTTTTGGGCCAAGAGGTGGCGTGACATCCGCAAGCCGTGCAGACAAGAGAAGACTTCCTGGGGACGAAGAGGCCGCTTGAGCAAGCCTTCGGCCAACTCCAGCACTTCCGGGTCCGGCATGGCATCGCCTTGTCCAATCATCCAGGCAATGGGAATGGGCTGGCCGAGCTCTTCTCGGATAAAGCGAGCGAGTTCGGGCCCTCCACTGGAAGGAAGTGACACATTGATTAAGCACATGTCGATATCGTTTTGCTCCAGCCGCATCCGTGCCTCTTGCTCGTCCATAGCTTGAATGAAGTGGATATTGCGGTGCTCAAGCAAAGCGCGTGTGTGGTCCAGAAACTGAATGTTGGGATCCGCAACCAGGATCGTCTCGTGCATGCGAGTTTCCTTTTCTCTCTTGTCGTCGGTGGTCCCTCCGTGTAGAGGAGACTGAACCATTGTAAAGGAGCCCGTGTTAGAATCAAGTACCATCTCGGAGGCTTGGCAGGGGAGACCCTTGGCCTCAACGCTTTGCAGCCTATTCACAAGGACTTTCCCTTGCTTGAATCGAGACATTCGTTGTATAGCTACAATCTACATTGTAGACGAAGTGTAAGAATTTCCATTCAGTTTTTCTTTCGTATGGTGACAACGCTTCTCTCCTGACTGGGTCGTTTCATGCCTTTCTACAAACGCTGGAAAGGTTGCCAAAGCCTCCTTCTGTGGGAGAGAGTCAAAAGGTGGATGTTGATGTTTGCAAAACGTTGGATGATTGTTCCCGCTCTGGGCTGGTTGGTTGTGGCTGTGTGGTTGGTGCAATGCAGCAGCGGAGCCAATGTCGGAGCTCCTTGTCAGTCCGATTTTGACTGTCAGCGCGGTTTGCGTTGTGAAACTGGCAAGTGCACACAGAGCACGACCACAGGACAAAATCGAGAGAGCGGCGCAAGCGACGCCAGTGAGCCGTCAGAGACTCCAGACACCACAACATCAACAGAGCCGGGTCCCGAGCCATCAGGCCCTGAAGCGGGTCCCGAGCCAGGACCTGAACCTGGTCCCGAACCATCCGGTCCCGAAGCGGGTCCCGAGCCTGGCCCTGAAGCACAGCCCGAGCCTGGTCCTGAAGGCCCCCAATGTCCCGCAAGCTGCCAAGGCAACGGTGACTGCGCTGGCTGTGGCTCCAACTACGCTTGCCAAAACAACCAATGTGTTCCACAGGGTGGTCCACAGTGTCCTGGCTTTTGCATCAGCAACGCACAGTGTGTGCCTTGCGGTCAGAATTACACCTGCCAAACGGGTTCATGCAAAGTCGCCAACCCACAGAATTGTCCGGGTGGATGTGTCGTGGATGTCCAGTGCAATCCCTGTGGACAAAACTACGCCTGTCAACAAGGCAAGTGCCAGCCCAAATCAGGCGGCGCGCAGTGTCCGAACTTCTGCATCGGAGACCAACAATGTCAGCCTTGCGGACAGGGTTACACCTGCCAACAGTTCCAGTGCAAGCAGGGTAGCAGTGGTCCACAGTGTCCCACGCAGTGCTTCATTGATGTGCAATGTCAGGCTTGTGGGCAGGGCTACTCCTGCCAAAACGGTAAGTGTGCGCAGGGTGGTAGCCAACAGTGTCCTGGTTTCTGCTTGAACGATGCGGGCTGCGGTCCTTGTGGACAGGGCTACACCTGTCAGCAGTTCCAGTGCAAGCAAGGCGGCTCCAGCGGCGGCCAATGCCCCAATACCTGCCAGAGCGACGGTGATTGCGCGAACTGCCAGGGCCGAACCAAGTGCCAAAAGCTTGGAAACATCGGATTCTGCGCGCCAGCAGGAGGCAGCACTGGTCAATGTCCCAACTCTTGCCAGAGTGACGGTGACTGCGCGAACTGCCAGGGCCGAACCAAGTGCCAGATGTTTGGAGGTACAGGAATCTGCATCCCTGGTGGAACCAGCGGCGGCCAGTGCCCCAATACCTGTCAGAGTGATGGCGATTGTGCGAACTGCCAAGGCCGAACCAAGTGCCAAATGTTTGGAGGAACGGGAGTCTGTGTTCCTGGTGGAACCAGCGGTGGACAGTGTCCCAACTCTTGCCAAAGCGACGGTGACTGCGCGAACTGCCAGGGCCGAACCAAGTGTCAAATGTTCGGTACCACCGGCGTTTGTATCCCTGGCGGAACGAGCGGCGGGCAGTGTCCTAACTCCTGTCAGTCGGATACAGACTGTGGTGGATGCCAAGGACGACCCACCTGCCAAATGTTCGGTACTGTCGGTGTTTGCATACCAACACCCGGTGGTACTGGTACCTGTCCCAACTCGTGCCAAACGGATACGGACTGTGCGAACTGTCCGAATCGGACAGCCTGTCAAAACTTTGGTACTGCAGGTGGTATCTGCATTCCAGGAGGAGGCAGCGGAGGGCAATGTCCCGCCTCATGTACAACCAACACGGATTGTGCCAATTGTTCGGGGCGCACTCGATGTCAAAGCTTTGGTACGTCAGGGGTCTGTCTACCGTAGCGTTCTACATGCTACTCCGCAGAGTCGGGTTGGTTGCGTAGGAAGTTGGCGACATGGGCGAAGAAGCCCAGCAGAGTCTGGTAGTGAGGGTCGGGAACGTTGGTTTCGTCCATCGCTGCACGCATCAATTTGACCCAGCGGTCGCGCGCGGCCGAGTCCACAGGGAACGGAAAGTGGCGACGTCGCAACCGAGGATGTCCTCGCTTTTCGATGTAGCGCGTTACGCCTCCGAATCGGAAGAGAAGGAAGTCGCGCAAACGTTCCTCTGAGCCCTCCCAATCATCATTCGGGTACATCGGTCCGATCAGGTCGTCTTCCCGGACGTTGCGATAGAACGCTGCAACCAATGCAGTGAAGCCTTCCTCTCCCATATCCTTGTACATCTGTTCTTCGTTGAGTTCCTCAAGCACGTTTTGTATCTCCTTGCTCGGCGTTGGGGTGCCACACAACATTTCCACCTACGACCTTGCCGTTCCATTTGTGAAGCATCGCTTCTTTGTAGTCCTTCATGGCAAACTCGGTCGATACGTGAGGCCGCAACTGCCCCTGGTTCGCCCATGCCAACAAACGCTGTAGGCGTTCTTTTCGGATGCCTGGGTCCTTTTGTGTTGCGATGATGGTCGGGCATCCCAAGACGCGCAGACCTTTCATCATGATCAGGTTGGTGGGGAGGACGTTGGGGTTGGGGGCTTTGCCTTGGGTGCGTCCTTTGGCAACAAACGGTGTGGCCGCCCAGCCCACAATCAAGTACCTTGCGCCAAACTTCACACACCGCAAACTTTCCAGTGAAATGGCTCCCCCCACGCCGTCGTAGACGACATCCACGCCGCGTCCGTCGGTGAGAGCTTTGACATCGTCACGGAACCGTCGGACTCCTTCACCCGATTCGTCCTTGAGAGACAAGACGTGGTCTGCGCCTTGTTCCTTCACAGCCTGAAGCTTGTCTTCCGAACGTCCTGTCGCAATCACTGTGGCTCCGAGGACCTTGGCGAGATGCACCGCGGCAAGACCTGTTGCGCCGGATGCCCCATGAATCAGGACGGTTTCTCCCGCTTGCAGATCGCCATTGGCAACGAGGCAGTGGTAGGCTGTTTCGTAGCTACCAAAGAAGTTACATCCTTCGGCAAAACTCCAGTCCTCTGGTATGCGAATCACAGCAGAGGAAGGAGCCACTGCGTAAGTCGCGAATCCTCCGTATTGTCGGTACGGCCCTGAGGTTCGGGGTCCGACAACGAAGCCATCCACAGCCACTCGATCGCCGACTTTGACCTTGCTGGAATCGACATCCTCACCCACCCAACTGACAACGCCGCTGTATTCCATCCCTGGTGTGTAGGGTGGAGGGGGCATGTGTTGGTACAATCCGCTGGTCATTAACAGATCGACCCAACCCACTGCGACGCATTGGATGTCAACGACCACATCGGTCGTTTGAAGGTCTTTGGGGTCAGGGCGAGCTTGCTCTTGCACCCTGATGTTGTGTTCGATGGCGCTCATCGGGTCATCTGCGTAGGACGTTAGGATGAGTTGAGGATGTTGGGGGAACGTGGCAGACAAAGGACCTCCTACAACAACGTTAGGGGAGTCGGAATGAAAAGAGAGAACTCTCCGTCGAGAAGCTTATCCTTCCGCAAGTTCGGGGAAGTGGGTCGTGAGTATATGATCGTGATAGCGAACCAGGTTAGGCAGCGACTGGGCGTACTCTCTCACGGGAGAGTTGAGCTCGCTTCCCAACAGGCTGGATAACATGGCAAACACCGTCGCGTCCAATGTGCTCGGTTGCTCGCCAAAGAAGAAGGTCTTGTCGCCGAGATATGTGGAGACGCTGTCCAGCTGCGATTGGGCCATTTCGGTCAATACTTCAGGCGTATGGCGGCTTGTTCCTTGGGAGTGCAAGTCTTTGCGAACCGATCGGCGAATGATGGGAAGGAGCAACGGTACAAGGAACCCTGGCGCGCCAGCTTTTTGGATGGAGCTTTGCAGAACAGGTTTGTATTGTTTCCATGTCTCTTGGGGGATCCAGCGGAAATACACAACGATGAAGTAGAATGACTCTTCTAACATGCCCCGGTACGCTCTGGCGATAGCATGTTGCTCTGGAGTTAGATGGTCATCCAATGAGATAGAGCGCGTCGACTCCAGGTGTTGGATGATCAAATGACTGTCGGAGAGAAACGTTCCGTTTTCTTCGATGTATGGAAGCTTGCTTTTGGGAGCTTGTTGGGGATTGCCGATGGCTTGTTCGTAAGAGATTCCAGCCATGCGCAGGTAGGTGTGTAGCTTGATGCAGAAGGGACTTGCGTCAGGAGTTTTCCACGCGGAGCCGAACGTATAGAGAGTGAGACTCATGGTTGTTGGACCTCTTGAGGGGGAGATGGCAAAGAGGTCGTAGAATAGGTAAGGTTGGCATGGAAATCAAGGGCGGAAGCGAGGGGGATCTTATTTGTTACGCGGGGTCAGCACTGCGCCTGGGGGAATGCCAAACTTCCCTTGTAAGGTGAAGTCGATAGCTTCCTGGCTGATGCCATTCGGGAACGTAACATCCATCCCCAGTTTTTCGGCCACACGCTTTTGCATATCCTGAAGGATCTCGGCGTTGCGCTCAAACTCACGGACTTCATTGAAGGTTACATCGCGGGGATGTTGGTCGATCTGGCGTGCTGTGTTGGGGTCGATGTTTGCGTCACGCAGACCCTGGCTCAGCTGCTGGTTCATTCGTGCGGGGGCTTCCGAGTTGATCTTGCGTCGTGCGATGCCCGGCAAGATTCCGCGCTTTCCGTCAATGGCTTTCATCGCTGTGCCGACTTGCCAATCTTTGCCTTCTGCTCGCAGCTGGGAGGCCACTTCCTGCTTCAGTCCGGCACGGTCCCTCATCAGACTGTTGATGATCGCTTGTCGGTCGCCGTAGTTAAACACTCGGTCTTCGCCGCCCAGCTTGTTGGGATCGAGCATATCTCGGACATACTCCATTGCGACGCGCTCTTCCGGAGTGGGGTTTGAGCCAAACTTCTCTTGCAAGCCGCCTTTGGCCCCTTCCTTGAGCAGGTTCCAGCCTTGGCTCATCTTGTCTTGCCAACTTGCGGGTGCTGCCGACTCTTGGGTAGGTGCTGCTTCTTGTTGAGGAGCACGTGCTCGGGGAGCATTTTGTGTGGTTTCGGGTGCCTTGTTGGATTGTACTACTGTGCGCTCCACACCTTTCTTGGCAGGGGCCTGAACGGTGGGCTGAGCTGTCTGTGGAGCCCGTGTGTACGACGTGTTCTGCGTCGGCTGGCTCACGCGAGACTTGGCTGCACGAGAGGTACCTGAAGTACGAACAGGACGGGGACTGGAAACTCGGCGACCACCGGATACACCACGATTAAAGATGCCCATAACAGCTCTCCTCTGTTGGCTATGCAACACCGTCTTCGGTATTGATGTAGGGAAAATGTGGCGCAACGGGTTCGTGTGTTCCGCGTTTGCGCGTTGATGTGGTTCGAGAGGGGAGGGCGCATTTGGCCCGTCACTCCGCTGTGATCCAACTCTTCTCCAAGTGTGTGATGTTGATCACATCTCGTTGTTGATAAGTGTATCGGATCATCCTTCGTGGAGTTTCCTCTTTTTTTCAAAAAAAGCGGAGAGGGAGTGTGAAAGGTGCCGAATTCATAGGCGTTTGTGATGACTTGTTAGAGGTTGTTAAAAGTGCTGCCAACCCTCTGGAGAAAGATCGTGAGAGGTATTTTGATCACAAAGACGAATGGCTCTGTGTTGATCCGTCACACGCCCCACCCAGTGGACAAGAGGGGCCTCCTCCATCTTCTCTTGTTTCAACCATCTTTCCCGTTGCTCCGATGAAACCGAAAACAGCAACTCGTAATCGTCGCTGGCAGAAAACATAAAGTGGTGAGGTTGTTTCTGGAGGTGTTGTTCCAAGGCGGCTTGTGCAGGGTGGTGAGGGAGCTTGTCTACGTACAAATCAACGCCGAGATCTTCGGGGACCAAGAGGTTGGCAAGGTCCAACAAAAATCCGTCGCTGATGTCGGTCATTGCGCGAACATAGGTCGCCAAGGATTGGGCTTCTTGGACTCGTGCCTGGGGCCGAAAGTAGCCATCCATGAGGATGTTGTTGTGAACGGTGGATAGGGGGATTTCAGGATGAAGCCAGACATACAATCCTGCGGCAGAGAGACCAGGGAAGCCTGTACATCCAACCCAGTCGCCTGGCTGGCTTCCTGTTCGAAGGACGGCTTTGTCGGAAGGAACTTCCGCTCCCAAGGTGATCGTGACAGAGCAAGGTCCTGCAGTTGAGGTGATGTTGCCTCCCACGACGTCAACCTTGTGCTCACCCAGAGCATCTCCAATGCCTTGGTAGAAACCTTCAATCGTTGCGAGCGGGTACGTTTTGGGTAAGGACAGGTTGATCAAGGCAAACCGGGGGATGGCGGCCATGGCTGCAACATCGCTCAGGTTCATGTGAGCAGCACGTCTCCCCAGATCGTGCAAACGTTCGGGGGAGACATCATGAAAGGGGGGAGAGTGCCGACCTTCTTCTGCTGTGTCCGAGGTCAGGACAAGCTGATGGCCGGGTGTCGGAGTCCAGACTGCAGCGTCGTCACCAATGCCGACACGAAGACGTGGAGAGGAGGAGGGTAGAAGCCGCTTAAGACGGTCAATAAGCTCGTATTCACCGATGTCTTGTAGCAAGAGAGGGGACTTGTTGTGAGGCATGTGACAGGTGATTTAGGCGTCGAGGAGTTGTTCCAACTCATCAAGGTAGGTGCGGAACACCTTGAGCGCATCTCGGACGGGTTGTGGGGAGTTGAGGTCAACACCAGCGTTCTTGAGCAGCACCAGAGGATCGTCGGAGCCACCACCACCCAGGAAGTTTAGGTAGCGTTGGACGGCAGGTTGGCCTTCGTTCAAGATCTGGTGAGCCAAAGAGGTGGCTGCGGCCATTCCAGTTGCGTACTGGTACACATAGAAGTTGTAGTAGAAGTGCGGAATGCGCGACCACTCGGTCTCAATGGCTTTGTCTTTCTCGTCCCAGGCGATGGCGTCACCGTGGTAGGATTTGACCAACTCGTAGTACTTGGCGTCGAGGTAATCGGCGGTCAGTGCTTCGTGTTCTTGCTCCAGGGCGTGGTAGATGTCTCGTTCAAACTCAGCGAACATGGTTTGGCGGAACATCGTTCCGCGGAAGTCGTCGAGGTACTTGTTGATCAAATACGCTCGTACCTTCGGATCTTCCGTCTTGTTCAGCAGGTGGTGCGTGAGCAGCGCTTCGTTGGTCGTGGAAGCCACCTCTGCGACAAAGATGCAGTAATCTGCAGTGGGGAACGGCTGGGTGCGGTTCGCGAGAGCCGAATGCATGGAGTGCCCCAGCTCATGGGTCAGGGTGTACACCGAGCTGAGGGTGTGGTTGTAGTTGTGAAGAATGTACGGCATCGAGTCGTAGCATCCGGAGGAATAAGCACCTGAACGTTTCCCCTGGTTTTCGTAACGGTCAACCCAGCCTTGGCGGAAGCCTTCTTGCATGGTTTGGACATAGTCTTGGCCCAACGGTTGGAGGCTGTCCACGATGAGAGCTTCGGCTTCTTCCCATTCGTACTTGAGGTCCATGTCTGCGATGATGGGGTTTCGCATATCAAAGATGTGAAACTCGTCCATCTTCAGGACGCGCTTGCGCAACTCGACATAGCGGTAAAAGTCCGGAAGGTGCTCATGGATGGCTTCAATCAAGCCGTCGTAGACGGACGTGGGGATCTGGTTGGCAAACAGGGCTGCTTCTCGTGCAGAGCCGTAGTTCCGGGCTTTGGCCAGGAAGATGTTGGCCTTCAGGCGACCTTCGAGAGCAGCAGCCAGCGTGTTGCGGTGGTCCTGGAAGCCCTTCATGTACGAGTGGAAGACCTCTTGCCGTACTTCAGGAACGTTGGACTCTGTCAGTTTGCCGTACATGGCGTGAGAGAGTTGGACCATCTCGCCGCTGTCGTCCTTGACCTGGCCAAATCCGCTGGGAATGTCGAGGTTGTTGAGCATGCTGAAGATCTGGTTGGTGGCTGACAAGGGCTCTGCTGCCATCGACAGCAATTGCTCCTGCGCTTGCGGCAACGTGTGAGGCTTCTTGCGGAGGATGTCGCGCATGTAAACCTTGTAGGGTTTGAGCGCGGGGTCTTTGACCCAAGAGGCAAGGGTGTCTTCGTCGAGGGAGAGCAGCTCCGGCGAGATGTAGGATGCCGCCGTGCTGAACGCGTAGTAAAGCTTGCGGGCTCGCTCGTACAGCGCTTGGTTTTGGCTGTTGCCGAGGTCTTCGTCGTTGCGAAGATGAGCATACACATAGAGCTTGTGAATCTGTCGGTAGGCGTCGAACATCGCCTTCAGGGCGTCGGCAACTACGGCAGCCGATTTGTTGAGTTTTCCTTTCCACTCCCCGATCTTGTCTGGCCACGCCTGCGCCGCCTCGAACTCTTGTTCCCAGAGTTCGTTTTTCTCGTAGAGTGCCTCAAGATTCCATTTGTCCTCATTTGGGACTTCACTGCGGGGGGGTAGTTTCGACATCCGATTCTCCTGTACATAGACAATTCTTAACGTTTGGTATACAACTGAGCGGCCTTTTTGTACAGGGTATCCTGTCGTTCCAGGCAGGTTGCTAGCTGCAACCAACGGACCTTGTGTGCCGTCGTTCGGGGAAGACGAGCCCCCTTCTCACGCGACAGTTTTCTGTTGAAATTGCTGCGCGTTTTTCGGTGGCCTTTCCTGCCCCATTTCTTTGAGCAACTGAGTGCGGTTGGGTATTCCCAACAGGGAGTGGAAAGTTATGACGCGATTGTTCAATTTTAACCCTGGTCCTGCTGCCTTGCCCCAGTCCGTTCTGGAAAAAGCCCAAAACGCCATCCTTGAGGTGGACGGTTGGGGTGCCGGTATCATGGAAGTCAGCCACCGCTCGCCTCAATTTGAGAACATGCTGGCTGAGATGCAAGTCAAGATGCGTCGCATTATGAACATCCCTGACGACTACCACATTCTGTTTTGTCAGGGTGGCGCGCGGATGCAGTTTGCGATGATCCCTATGAACTTCCTGCATACATCTGCCGCGTATGTCGACACTGGGACTTGGTCTGACAAAGGCATCGAAGCTTCTGAGTTGATCGGTGAGACCCGCGTGGTGGCGTCGAGCAAAGAGCAAAACTACAACCACATCCCTGCGGCTGACCCGTCTTGGCTCCAAGGGGATGAGTCGTACTTTCACATCACCTCCAACAACACCATTTACGGAACGCAGTGGCACAACTTCCCGGATACAGGGGATGTTCCGTTTGTCATCGATATGTCCTCGGACATCGCCAGCGATGTTGTCGATTTCTCCCAGTTTGACATGATTTACGCTGGTGCCCAGAAGAACATCGGCGCTGCAGGTGTGACCTTGGTGTTGATCAAGGATGAGTTTGCGCAGAAAGCCAAGGCGGATCATCTTCCTCCCATGCTTCGGTACAGCACGTTCATTGAGAGCAACTCGCTGTACAACACCCCTCCTGTGTGGAACATCTTTATCGTTAAGCTGATGATCGACTGGCTCGAAGAGGCCGGTGGTTTGGAAGCCATCGGAAAGCGCAACCGCGAGAAAGCGGCGGCTCTTTACAGCGTCATCGATGAGAGTCCTACGTTCTTCAAAGGACACGCCACCGAAGACAGTCGCTCCATCATGAACATCACCTTCAATCTCCCCTCTGTGGAGTTGGAGAAGAAGCTGGTGGCCGACGCAACCGCCGCTGGGTTCATGGGAATCAAAGGTCACCGTTCGGTGGGTGGTATCCGTGTGTCCAACTACAACGCTGTCACCGTTGAAGCTGTGGCGCAGCTAACCGCCTTCCTCAAGGACTTTGCCAAACGAAACGGTTAAGTCTTTGGGGGTGCTTGTTGTGAAGTAGGGTTGGAGAGAATCGCTGGAAGCGGAAAGGGAGGAACGAAGTACTCGTTACCTCCCTTTGTTTTAGGCAGAGGTGCTGGCTTTGCGGCGGGACGTTGTGGTGCGGGTCTTGGTCGAGCGAGCGCCACCTTTTTTGGCAGCCTGCTTGCGACCTTTGCTCTTGGAGCTTCGGGTCGTGCTGGAGCTTGCGCTGGTGCTGGCTGCTGGCTTGGCCTTCTTCACCGCTTCTTTCTTTTGCTGACGGGCTTTGCGAGCTTCACGCTTGCGACGACGCTCTGCGATGCCTTGCTCAAGGAACTGCAAACCACTCTCTACAGTCGATTGCATCGACTCGGAGAGAAGGTGCAACAATTGGGTCTCATCGTCCTGGGCCAGCGCTTCGTAGTAACGGGCGCGTTCCACAGTGTGGATGATGCTGGGTGGATAGTCGTGACGAAGCAGGAGCAGGTTCGTGAGCAACCGGACAATCTTTCCAGAGAAGCGACCGTAGGGCATCAACTTCATGAACTGGAAGTGGAATCGCGCGGCGTGTACCAGCGGATGCAGGTTTTCCACGTCGGTTTGGTTGTAGTAGGTCATCAGCTTGCGGAGCTCTCCTTCGACTTCTTCGAAGGGGCAGCACTTGTGGTAGTAGGCACCGTAACGACCGTCTTCTTTGCGAAGACCGTTGTTGTCGGGGACTCCCCGGACGTTCTCACTCAGACGTTGGAACAACGACTGGACGAATGACCTCGTGATGCGATCGTCTTTCTTCTTTCCTTGAGTGAATTCGCGCATGTAGGCGATCGCAGTGCTCAGATTGACGATGTCTTGGTACAGCATTTGGGAGCTGTTGTCCGTCACCGGCCTTTGGTTGAGAGCGTCCATCAACTCGTGAGGCTGCAGCACAACACCTTCCAAGCCGTGGTCGTGGTAAATCCAGGACAAGATGAGTTTGTCTTGGAAGTCTGACCAGAGGGAAGAGTGGCGGCGGGTCAGCGTCTTGAGATGCTCATTGCGTGTATCAACCTGAAAATAAGGCAGGGTCATCGTATTCGACTCCTATGTCTCGTCTGTCTCGTTGCCAAAGTAGGGTGGCAACAGTTTGACTGCCTTGTCGTTGTGAAAGTGTCGGATCTTTGGGGGCCTTTCTCGCTTCGAACAACAAAGCACACAGCGAGGTGTGTTCTGGAGGCTACTTGTGGAAGCCTGCATGTCGAGGCGAGCCCTCCAAAGATTGACCGATTGGCAGTAACAACCAAATCGTTGCAATCTCTGTGTGAGTCCGCTTTTCTGGGTATGGCACTCCTGTTTCTAGCCAACGTCCAAAGGCTTGCGGTGTTGGCGATCAAGACGGGATCTCCGTCGTTGCGTGAATCGAACATTTCAATCGGTGCAACGCCTCGGCGACGTTGTGCAGATGAGGCTGCTGGGCCAGAATGTCTTGGTACCAGCGCACAGCCTCGTGGGGCTGACCTTGTTGTATGTAAAAGTGGCCCAAAAACAGATGAGCCTGCTCCAGCGCAGGGTTCTCATGGGCCAGGCGGGACAACGTGTGGTGTACGGATGCAAGCACTTGGTTGTCTTGGGGGGAAAGCAAGTACAACGTCCAGGCCTCGTACATCTGGTAGCGAGGAAGGGCATGGAGTTGGGATGCTTGTTGATAACATTGATGGGCTTGAACAAAGTCGCGTCGTTGAAAAGCGCCGTTTCCTTCGAGGTAGGCCATGCGTGCTTGGGAGTGCGTTTGCGTTGCGGAGTGTTCAGGGGGCGTAGGCCAGACGGAGGAGGAAGCGGTGTCGGGTGCGTAGGAAAGTAACGAGCGGTCTTGGTGGTTCGAAGCAGAAGCGTTGGGGGGGCGAAGTGGCGGCCACGAAGGCTCATGAGGACTTTGAGGTTCTAGAGCAAGTCGTTCTTCGAGGGGGGATTGCTCTCTCTTGTCCTCCGATAGTGCTTTGAGGTCTGCGCTCTTCGGTAGGTCGTCCCCTTGCATGTAGGCCTTTAGCCAACACCGCCATTGCTCCGCTGTGTAGGGCTTCTCCCAGAAGTCGAGAGCCTGGTACCGAAGCAGAGTGATGGTGCCGTAGTGTTCTCGTGTGTAGTACCCACTTGTCAGAACAAGGTCGACAAAGCTGTAAGTAGATTCTTGTCGCAACCAATCGGCGAATTGAAAACAGGTCTCTTGATCGGCGTTGGTTTCCAAGGCGAGGTCCAATACCACCAACTCAATCGGTCGTTGATCTAAGATTTGTCGAGCCTGCTTGAAGTTGGAAGCAAAGTACCATTGGACAGGAAGGCGATGAAGGGCACTCGAAACCAGAGACGCTGTTCCAGTGTTGGAATCAATCCACAGCATAGGAAGGTGGGTTTCGGGTGTTGTCTGCATCGGAAAGCGGAGAGTCCCTTCAGCAATACGATGACAAGGCCGTACTAGGCATCTCAAATGGCGTTGGGCCATAAGGGTCATCGGAGATTGGTAAGTGATCTTTTGGCTTCTGAGTAATAACTATCCCTTTTCGCGACACTCTTCAGAGAGAGTGGGAACTTTGCCTTTGGATTGTCCGAAAAATGGACATACGCTGGGTGCGCACATTCTAGTAGAATTCAATCTGGAAGGCAAGTCTCTTGACCAAAAACTTTTGATCACCACTGTCAAGTTTATAAACACCTGCAATGTTAGGGATATCTACAGATTGTGTGAGAGAGAAACGTGCGTACAAAATGAGGGGTTGGAGAGAGGAGAGGATCAGAGGGTTTCGGCGAGTTGGATCAGCCCTGCGAGATCCTCGATCTCGTGACCCAGGTGGGGAGCGGCCAAGACGAATTGCGAGCGAAACGAGGAGCGTAGCTTTACAACGGTGTCTCGGTGTTGGAGCGCCATCTTCTGCTCTTCGTCGACCAGGGGGCGAAGCTTATCCAGCGCGGATTGGGCGGCAGGGCTGTCCTGCCCAATGCCTTGGGCTTCCAGGTGGTCTTGGATCGAGGTCGCAGGCTGTTGGACCAGGGAGCGGTTGATGATGGCGCCGCTGGGTCGGATCTTTTGCTCTTCCAGAACATCCCGAAAGTAAAGGATCTCTTCAATCGAATCCGACGAGGGGCTGGCGATCAGAAGGTGTCCCGTCTTGGAAGACATCATCTGATCCTGAATGGCCTGAGCGTGATCACGAAGAATGTCGACGCTGTCGAGCAGCAAGGTGACAAACTCTTGGAGCTGATCAATGAAGCTTCCGCCTGCGACCTGTTGGAACACGTTCTGAAGGACCTTGCGGGCACGGCCCAAAAGAGAGAAGCGGCTGTTGGAGGGAGCAAAGAGTTTGATGATGCGGGAGTCAAAGAAGCCCAGCAGTTGGTCGGGAGCTGTGAGAAAGTCGACGGCGTTGCGTGAGGGTGGGGTGTCGAGAACGATCAGGTCGTAGTCGCCACCATGGAGGAATTGGTACAGGCTTTCACCCGCCATGTACTCCTGCATTCCCGAGATCATGCTGCGCAACGCTTTGTAGATGCGGGTCTCTTGGAGCTTGTCAGCATTCTCGGGGGAGGAGGCAATCTCACGAACAGCCCGGTCAAAGACCAGGCCCGGTTGGACCATCCAGATCGAGAGCGCGCCTTTGAGTTCGGCGCCGTGCTCCGCAAATTCTTCTGCGGAGATTGCGTGAGGCTCGTCCGGCTGATCGCTGATGTGGAGCGTGTCACAGAGTCGTTTGGCAGGATCGATGGTCAACACCAACACACGACGGCCAGCCATCGCGGCTTTGATTCCCAACGCTGCGGAGGTTGTGGTCTTGCCCACGCCTCCAGCGCCGTAGCACACAATCATCTCTTTGTTTTGAAGCAGGCTCGCGAGTTGCTTTTGTTCCGACTCTTGGGGGAATTGCGTAGTCATCGGTATCCGTCACTGTTTAAGAAGTAAGGGCGTTTGGGTGCGAAAGGAGTCGGGGACGACTTAGTCACCACAAGGGGCGTTGCTCCACAGCTCTTCCAGGATCGCTGCAACGCGTTGTTTGGGCGACACATCGTTGTGTTGGCCCAAACAAAACATGGAGACAGGGCTGGGATACTTCTTCAGCTTCTCCCCGAGCATTTTGCGGGCTTTGTGGGTTCTCTCCACATGCCGATAGCTCCATACGCCCGCAAGATTAGGCGGTACGTTCTCCAGAATACCGTCCAACGCATCCTTTTCGTCGGAGCTCCAGGGGTACTGGGGCAGGTTGTTGACGAAGAGCCCTGCAGGTTTTACTTCGTCATCGTGCAATCCGTCCAAAAGCTCCAAGGTCTCGGATACAACGAGGGGTTCTGGAAGCGTCACCACGACAAACCCGGTTTGGACGGGGTCGTTGAAGTAGCTTTGGGCCTCCCGAATGGCTCGGGCCATGGGACCACCGTCAAACACATTGAGCATAGGCTCAGGCATGGAAGTCAGCGCCAGAGCGTGGCCTGTGGCTGGCAAGTCAGCGACGAGGAGGTCGTACTCAAACGCACCGTTTCTGTCCTTGGCGCGGAGGTAGGGCAGCATCCGATACATGATGCCCATTTCTTGGAAGCCTGGGACTGCGCCTAGAAAGCGTTGCAGGTATTTGGAACGCATGGCGGCTGTGGCAAGCCAGGCGAACGGAATGTTGTCGCGGAGAAAAATCTCATGGCCAGCCCGCGCAGAAAGACGTGCACACGACAGGTGGGCAGTCAATTGGTAGGGCTCATCCTGGTCGAAGCTGGAAGGCCCTCCCAAGGCTTTGAGTATGTGCGATGGAGAGTTGAGGTCGCGCTCCATATCAAGGGCCAGCGTACGTTTTCCTGTGGCTGCAGCCATTCGTGCGAGCGATGCAGCTACCGTTGTTTTGCCTACGCCACCTTTGCCCGTCACCAGCAAAATACGGTGCCGGAAGAGATCTTCAACCTTTTCGATCGTTTGCGTCATTCGTGGGGCTTCCTTCTCCAACAACATTGTGGGTTCTATGTCCAGCGTCCCCTATATAACAGAAAATCCTCTACCCGGCCATGCACTTTGCCAAGCTTCCCCTTGATTTCTGCTCTATCTTCCCTGGCTTCCCGGTGTGCAAATTTCTTGCAACGTGTTCAGTTTTTGGACACTCGCCTGCCTCTACCCTCATCCAATCGTTCGCTTGCCTGAATCGCATGTCTTTGTTTTCGATAGGTCTTCTCCTATGGTTGGGGTTTTTTCTTTCTTCGGTACGGTGTGTGCGTTGGTGGGGCTCTGGTGTCTGCAAGACATCATGGCTGAACGACGTATGCGAGTAGGAGGAAATCTTTGCCATGACACCGTATCGTTGGGTGCTTCGACCCCTTGTTGTTTGTATTCTTACGTGGATGGCTGGGTTGGCTCTCGGATTGTGGGGGGTTGGCTCTCTGCGCTTTGGGTTGGGGTTGTTTGTTGTGGGGTTGAGCTGGTGTTTGTTGGCCTGGTGGCGGCGATGGGGTGGATGGAGTCTTGGACTGTTGTCGATGTGGCTGGCTGCAGGTCTGCTTTGGGGAGGCTACGACCGTGAGTTGCGTGCGACGTTCTCAGGACCTTTGCTTCAGCGCTGGTTGGGAAAAAAACTACGCGCGGAGGGGTGGGTAGTTGGTAGAGTCGAGAGGCGCGTCCATCCCAGGTTGGGTTCGTCGTGCCGCGTTCCCTTTTTTCTCACTCGGATGTTGCCTCCTTTCCAGACTCATTGGCAGTTTGTGGAAGCCAGAGTGCTTCTCAAAGTCCGTCATTGCCGACGTTTGGTGCGTGGAGAAGGCTTTCGATTGAGGCTGCAACTGCGTGAGCCGCGTTGGTATGCCAATCCAGGAAACTACAACGCGAGGGAGGCTCTCTTTCAACGAGGGATTCGTTGGGAAGCTTCAACTCACAGCCAGCACATGGTTTTGCTTGCTCGGAAGTCGCCGGGCGTTTGGGCTTTGTGGGAACAGCAACGTCAACAATGGATCTCGTGGGTTCGTTCGTTGGTGTCGAACCCCTCAGCGTCGTCGTTGTTGCAGGCTTTGCTCTTGGGTCACAAGGCGGGCATTTCTTCTTCCATGAGGAAAGACTTTGCTCGAACGGGGACCTCACACTTGCTGGCTATCTCAGGTTTGCACTTGGCGATTGTTTGTTCGTTGTTTTGGGGCCTATGGTGGTGGCTGTTCTCTTGGATCCCATTCCTGGCTTTGCGGGGTTGGCACGCGAACATCGCCTCTGTGCTGACGTTTCCCGGCGCTCTTGTGTACGCGGGACTCAGCGGTGGTGCTGTCTCCACACAGCGAGCCCTGGTGATGGTCGGGTTGTTTTTGCTGGGCGGTCTGTTGCGCAGGCCTCGTGAACTGGCAAACACTCTGGCGATTGCCGCGCTGTTTGTTCTTCTACTCGAACCCACCGCGCTGTTTGCGTTGTCGTTCCAACTTTCGTTTGGTGCTGTTTCTGTGCTGGCTTTGGGCCACGTGCTGTGGTTTCGGCTTCCTGCTCGGCTGGAAAAACAGGAGCCTCCCTCGCGTTTGAGAAAGGTCTGGAAGGCTTTGTTGGCTTCTGCCTTTGCCTCCATGGTTGCTTCGTTTGCTCTGCTGCCTTTGACTTTGGTTTACTTCCCTCAGGTTCCTATCTGGGCTCCACTGGCCAACCTTGTCGCTGTGCCTTTGGGTGGTTATCTGGTCGTGGGGTCCGGTCTCTTGGCTCTTGGCGTTGGCTGCCTTTCCTCTGGTCTGGGGAGTTGGTTGTTGTCATGGAGCGCGTGGTTTGCTGAGTGGTTGTTGCGATGGGTACATCTCGTCGCTTGCTGGCCAGGGTCGGGCTGGACGTTGCCTCCACTTCGTCCTCTTGAAGTGGTTGGTTACATCATCGCTTTCGTGAGCCTGCTGAGCCTACGGTGGTTGGGGACGCGAGCCTTTGTGGGGTTTGTATGTGGGATAACGTTGTTGGGGATAGGGGTGCTCCAACCTGCTTCTCCACCCGGCGTGTTGCAGGTTCAGTTCTTGGATGTTGGGCAAGGGGACGCTGCTCTTGTTCGATTCCCCAAGGGAACAACGATGTTGGTGGATGCAGGTGGAGCGGCTTACGGTCAATGGGATGTTGGGGCTCGTGTGTTGTTACCAACCCTTCGGCACCTGCGGGTGAGTCACATTGACATTGCTGTCTTGTCACATCCACACCCCGACCATTTTGGTGGGTTTGCGGCTGTTGCCGAGCACCTGCCGATCCGAGAGTTTTGGCATACAGGCTTGTCGAGTCGGCATCCTTCCTTCCGCAAGCTGGTAGGGGTTCTCAAGAAGAAGGCCGTTCCGATGCGGTGGTTTGATCGCTCTCTGCTGGTCTCCATTGATGGTGTTTCGGTGGAGATCTTGTATCCATTCCCCCGACCGTTTGAGGGGAAACGAACCTATTGGGTGCTTCACGCCAACGACAACTCTGTGGTGATGAAGCTGACGTGGGGAAAGCGAAGCATCCTGTTTACCGGTGACATCGAAACCAGGGCCGAGCAGATCTTGTGCCAGCGTCATCGGGGTTTGAAGGCTGATGTGTTGAAGGTTCCTCATCACGGGAGTCGAACATCATCAACTCGATTGCTTCTGGATCGGGTGAAGCCTCAGCACGCTCTGTTTGGGGTAGGACGTGGCAACACGTTTGGCTTCCCCCATACTTCTGTGTTGAAACGGTATCAAGAGCGAAACATTCGGATGTGGCGAACAGATCTACATGGAATGATCACGGTCCAGACAGACGGAGAAAGCTTGAGATTTGCAACCCAGCTGCCGTCCAGCCCACCTTAAGCGTTTCGTTTGCGAACCACGACGGTTTTGCCGATCTCATCTGCGATGGTTTGGGCTCGAGAGTAACGTCGTCGAACACCGACAAGCCCGACCGGAAACAAATACGCGTTGAGTTGACGCCCCAACACTTCGCGGAAAAAGGCTTCTTTCCAGGTCAGCCGTTGCCCTGTGGTTTGATGTACGATGGTCATTCCAAGGATGACTTTGCCCAGAGATGTGCTGAACAGTCCGGCAGTGAGGAAGAAATAGAGCGGGTACAGAGCTTGCGACCAGAGCAGCTGGTAGCCGTTGGAGAGTGGCCCAATCCCCAGCATCAAAAGGTAGACGAGGAACTGTGTCAAAGGGATGGCGATGATGTGGTCAACCACCGCCGCAAACAATCGACGTCGCAGGTAGGCTGGTTCATGGCTCTGCCAGCGCGGGCTTGCAAGCAGACTTCCACATTGTGGGCAAGCATCTTCTTGGCTGTCGAGCGGGTCTACTCCACAAGCCGGACATGAATTTCTGGAGTATGTCATGGCGCTTCCAATCCCTGGGACAAAGGGCTGTCTTGCTTTGGGCCGAGTTGTGGTAGAGTAGCGAGGTTGTGAGGTGAAACGCAAGTCAGGTTCATGCAATGGGCCAGGAAAGGCCGTCGGGGTGAAGACAAGGAGAACGACTCATGATGATTGTGGGTGTTGATCTGGGTGGAACGCAGTTGCGGGTTCGGATGTGTCGGGCTGACAAAACATTGCTGGCCGAGCGCAAAACGTTGTTGGAAGATCGCAGCCCTGACGCTGTTGTTGCTCTGTTGGCCGAGCTTGTGGCGGAGATGCAGGAAGAGAACAATCTCCAAAAGTTTTCGTTGACTGTGTCATGTGCTGTGGCTGGAATGCTCGACAAAACAGGGCGCATCGTTCGTAACGCTCCCAATCTTAAGTGGAGGGAAGAGCCCTTTGCCGACAACATCCAGAGCACCATTGAAGAAGCTCAGCATGTCGTGCTTTGGAACGATCTAGACGCTGCCACGTGGGGCGAGTACAAATCTGGTGAAGGACAAGGTCTTTCGGAGGTCGCCGCCGTGTTTGTGGGCTCGGGCGTCGGCGGTGGCTTGGTTCTTGGAGGACGGCCATTTCGTGGTGGCTCTGGGGTCTCTGCGGAGGTCGGTCATCTCAAATATCGGCCGGAAGGGCGCTCGTGTGGCTGTGGTGCGCGTGGATGTGTCGAGGCGTACGCGGGAGGCCATTCGTTGGCCCGCATTGCTGAAGAGGTCGCGGCCAACGGAAGCAGTCCTTTCTTGCAAGAGCGAGCCTCCAACAAGGGAGAGCAACCGCTGTCTGCCGCTGATATTGCCGCAGGTGTCGAAGCCAACGATCCGGTGTGCAAGGAGATCTTTGAACAAGCCGGTGACGCCTTGGGTTGGGCGCTGAGCCATCTGCTCACTATCATCAACCCTGAGTCGATCATTTTGGGTGGTGGCGTACTCTTGAACTGGCCTGCTCTTGCTGAACTTGCGAAGGAGCGTGCCCTTCATTACACAAGCACACCCGCAGGTGAGGCCGTATCGTTTGTTACTTCGCAGCTTGGGAACGAAGCAGGGATGGTGGGAGCCGTTGAATTGGCAGACACCATCACCCAGAAATAACGACGCTCCGGAAGCTACGGGGTTTTGGGGCGAAGCTTGCAGATGACAGTGTTGCCCTGGCTTTTGTCTTTGTTCACTGTGAATTCTAGTGTTTGTTCCTTGAACCCGGCCTTTCGGACGACAAGTTTGACTTTTCGGTTGATCTCAAAAGGCAAGGTAAGAGGGGTCTCACCCAACAACTCATTGCTCATAAACACCTGAGCTGGATTGGGTTCACAGTCGATCACCACTTTGCGAAGTTCCTGGCTGGATTGCCGAACCGGTGCTGGGGCCGCGACACGTCGCTTGGTGTGAGGTCGAGGCTGGGGTCGCGTGCGAGGGACGACGCGCTGTTTGGTTTTTCCCTTGTTCTTGGCTGGTGGCTTTGGCATCTCGGCTGCGATCAGGTAGTAGAGACTTCCGATCGCAACCAACGCGCCAAGCCAGACAATGAGCAAAAGTTTCTTTTCTCGACGAGACACCCGAAGCCATTGACGGCCAGATTTGTTGTCCAGCGTCATCCGTGTGGTCTTTGTCGCGTCGACGCTGCCCTGTGGAAAAAGCTCTTGCTGTATGGTGTCGGGAGCGCGCTGCATTTGGGGAGGCAGCGGCTCGTTCAGCGGTTGGGGCGGAGGCAGCGGCTCTGGAGGAGGCAAAGGCTCGCTCTGCTCCGTCAAGGAACTCTCATTGACCGTAGCCTCTTGTCGAGACTGCGGGCCTTCCGCTTCTGCCTCTGTCGGGGCTTTCAAGCTTGGAGAGGTGGTGGCCTCAGGCTTGGTCACGAGGTCGTTGGGTCCCATCTCCGCAAGTGACTGCTCCACGAAAGGAGGCTCCAGCGTGCCTGGCGAGGTCTTGTCGTGTTCTGGAGCTTGAGGGGGAAGCCGGCCTGGAATGGTGGCTTCGTCGGGAGCGTCGTCGTAATCAAGGCCCAATGTGTCGGGAGATTGGGAGTCGGTTCCTACCGTGTGTTGCTCGACTTGTAGTTCTTCCGAGTCTCGGAGCGAGATGGTGTCGGATTCGGGTGAGAGGGTTGGGTGGGCGTCGTCGAATTCCGGATCTTCCTCATCCAGCACCATCACACGGTGAATTCCGCTGCGTCGGACCAACATGTCGCCGCTTTCGCTCAGGAACGCGTCGGGGAGCTGTGGGTCAGGGAGGAGGACCGGCTCTGGAGGAGGCTGGGCTGCTGCCAGAGTCACTTCGTTGGAGGCGTCGTCATCGTCCGCCTGTTCTTCCTCGTTGGTTTCTTCGAGGACAGGGGGAGGGGGCATCTCTTCGTTGGTAGGCCGGAGTGGATGACTGTCTGAGCCCATCTCCGCAACATGGTTGGGATGGATGTGACGGGCTGTGACTTCATAGTCATCGTCTGAGGCAAACAAAAGAGGAGGTTTTGTCCCTGGAGGCAACGTGGCGTCCAAGTCGCTGGTTGCGGTCTCCAGGTCTTCGGATGAGTCCAAGTTCGCAGACACAATCACAGCCTCTTCCAGGCCAGGGAGGTCGTCGCTGGAAAGACCTGGCAACCGTTCTGTGGGTTGCTCTTCGTGGCGGTCGCCAGGAAACGCGGGAAGTTTCGAGATGACCGTGTCTGTGTCTGGGAGAGGCTCGGTTCCCGAGGTGGGAACCGCTATCATCAGCGGGGAAGAGAACACATTTTGTTGGTGCCAGTGAGGGAATTGATGCTCTGGATCGATGGCCTCGCTGAGAAGCATCCAGGTCTCTTCCATGGAAGAGGGACGCTCTTCGGGAGTTTTTCCCAACAGACGGGCCTGCAGCTGGCGAAGACCGTGTGGATAATGGTCGTCGAGGGGAGGAGCCGGAAGCAGCAGGTGCTCGATTCCCAGACGTTGTACACTTTGGCCCTTGAACGGAGGTTGCCCCACGAGCATCTCATACAAGATGACGCCAAACGAATAGATGTCGAGACCTTCGCTGTTCACCTGACCGCGAAACTGCTCGGGAGCCATGTACACAGGCGTTCCCATCAGGCGTGCCCCCGTGATGGAGTCTCGGGCAGCGGCGAGGTGTGCGATACCAAAGTCAAGGATCTTGACCAGGAGGTGTCCCATCTCTCGGCGGATCAGGAAGATGTTTTCGGGTTTTAGGTCGCGGTGGATGATCCCTTTGCGGTGCGCCAAGGAGAGGGCCTGGCAGATCTGCCGGGAGATCTCACCGACCTGGGAGAGTGGCAGCGACTGCTCTCGTTCCAGGCAAGATTTGAGGGTTTCGCCTTCCAGGTACTCCATCACAATGTAGGGGCCGACCCCTTCAGCGACGGCGAAGTCTGCGATGAACACAACGTTTTCATGCTGGAGTTGGCTGGCGGCCTGGGCCTCACGAAAGAATCGCTTGACGATCTCTTCTCGGCCTGCAAACGCGGGGTGCAACACTTTGATCGCAAAAGGAACCTGGAGGTGGACGTGCTCCGCCTCATAGATGCTCGCAAAAGCACCTGCGCCGATCCGTTTGATCAGTTTGTATTTTCCGAGTGTACGCCCCTCTAGCCAGTCGCCGGACAAACGTCCTTGTTGGTCCGTTGCTTCTTCTGGCGAAGCGGGTGCTTTGGGCTCAGTCATTGCGCTTCACAGTGTATGCAAACAACAGAAAACTGTAACGAAAGCAGCCATCTGTCGGTGAGTGTCTTCCATCTGAGACATTGTATTCGATTTGCCAGGGAGTTCCAACCCTTTTGCAGAATGTCGGAACCATAGGGCGATTAATCCGCGCTGTCAAGCGCACCACAGGCTGTCAGGACTTCCCCCACGAGGAACAACGAGCCCGTCACCAACAGGGTGTTCTTCTTGTTGCTGGAAGTCGCCATGGAATGTGCCGTTTCCAACGCTTCCTCCAGCCGCTGGGTTGTCATGACCTGGGTGTTCGTCCAGCCCAGCTCTTGGAGCATCAAATGCAACTCTTGGGGGGAAGCTGCCCGAGGTTGCTGGATGGGGCAAAGGACGAGGTGTTCAAGCGATGCTTCCAAAGGGCGGAGAAGGGCGAGGATGTCCTTGTCTTTCATCGCGCCAAACACCACGCTCAGCGGTTGACCGTGGAAGTGTTGGGCCAGGGCTTCCATGGCCTCGGCGTTATGAGCGCCGTCCAGCCAAAATGTCTGCTCTTTGTATCGAACAGGTTGGCAGCGGCCGGGCCATCTGGCCTGGGAGAGTCCTTCTTGTACGGACTCTTCGCTGAAGGAGAACCCCAGGTTCTCCTTCAGCGGCCCCAACGCTCCAAGGGCAAGTGATGCGTTGTTCCTCTGAAATTGTCCGTGCAATCCAAGCTCGATCGTCTCCTCCACGATGGGGAAATCTCGTCCCAATACGAGGAGTGGAGAGACTTGGTTTTCCTGAGCGAGATCTTGAATCACTTGGAGAACCTCTGGATCCTGAACGCCAACGAGGGCTGGTGTGTTGGAACGAAATGCGGCCGCTTTGTCTTTGGCGATCTCAGCGAGGTTGTTGCCCAAGAGAGGAACGTGATCCAGCCCAACAGTCGTCAGTATGGAGAGCGCTGATGGGAGTGCTGTTGTGGCGTCGAGTTTGCCCCCCATGCCTGCCTCAAACAACGCGATGTCTACCTTCTCTTGGGCAAAATACTGGGCAGCCATTAAGGTTGTCACATCAAAGAAAACCGGCTCCCACTCTTCGTGTGCAGCGACGTCAAGAGTATGGTTCAACAGAGAAGCAAGGGTCTCGTCTGTCGCTACTTGACCGTTGATCTGGAAACGTTCGTTGAAATGGATGAGGTGAGGGCTTGTGAACAAACCCACGCGGTATCCGGCTCGCTGAAGAATGGAGGCGAGGAACGCCGAGGTCGAGCCTTTGCCGTTGGTGCCTACAATTTGCACCACAGGGTAGGGCAAATCTTGCAACTGCAAGGCCTGCAGCATTCGGTGCATCTCTTGAAGGTCACGTCGTCGGGTGGTGCGACGCATTCCAAACAGGGCTTGGAGTTGTTCTTGGTATGGATTCGGATTCATGGAGAGGGTGCAGTGCTCTAAAGTGAGATGCGGTCTCCTGAGCGAAGAATGCGACGCTCGGGGTGTTGGGCGAGCAAGGTGGCTCCGATCTCTTGCTTCAACTCATCGTAGAAGCCGGGCTTGAGATGGAAGAAGAAGATGGGAGTCCGTGGGTTTGTGAGCTTCTTGAGCTCTTCCTGCGCGCCTTGAGGGGAGAGGTGTTTGGCTAGATCGGCCAGGAATTGCATGCGGTTTGGGAACGCGACATCCAGGATGATTCCCTGTAGATTGGGCGCCTGGTTGGCGTAAGCCCACAGCAAGTCTGTGGGGCCTGTGTCAGCGCTGTAGAGGAGGCTTCTGCCGTCTTTGGTCACCAGAAAACCGTGGGTCTCGACGGTGTGGTTCACTGGGATGGCAGTGATGGTGTAGTCGCCCAGTTGGAAGGGCTGCTGTGGCTGAATCTCAACCAGCTTCATCACAGGGCTTTCCTGGTTCGGGATCTTGGTGAAGTCTGGCCAGATGGAGTTGTTGAAGTAGTGGGTCTGGAGCGCGTCGAGGACGGTCGCTGTGGAATACACATAAACCGGCCGGTCACGTCGTCCTGTCAGCAAGTCGGAGAGCAACCCTAGATCTTTGACGTGATCGAGGTGGCTGTGACTGATAAGGATGTGGTCGATCGTGCTAAGTTCATCGAGGGAGAGCGCTGAGCACACCGAACCTGCGTCCAACAGAAGATGTTGATCCAGGAGGAAACTCGATGGTTTGAAGCCGCTCATCTCACCACCGGCGGCACCCAGTACATGTAACTCCATCGTGGCTCACTCTCCTTTATTTGCCTGCAACTGCTATCTCACGTTCATACCATGTTATATGTCAGTCATCAAGGATTGAGCAAGTCCGCAAGCGCCGCGATTTTCTTAGGATGAATGACCTCCTTGAAAAAGTAAACCCGGTCGGCTACTTCATCGGGCAGGTCTTCTTGTGAGGCGCGAAGGCGCGCGGGGGCAGCGATCAGCAGGTTTTCGGGTCCAAAGTCTTGGATCAATTCGAGCTTGCGAAGCAGAGTGTTACGCTGCCAAAACCCCATCACGACCAGAAGAATCTCACGACCGTCTTCGTGCTTGAGGATGTAGTCGGAGACCAACGTATCGTGTGTTCCCAGGCGAAGAATTTGGGTATGAGGTTCCAAAGACCACTCGGAAGTAAAGGTCTTCCATTTTTTTCGGAACCGCTGCTCTTCCTGGGTGAGATACACACCTCGATCGGGATAGTGACTGGTCAACTCCGTGTCGTTATCGAGAAAGAAGCGGTAGGGAGGCTTCTTGTCTTCCCATTTGATTTCGGCCTCCAAGTGCCAGTCGTCACAAAGGAGAAGGGCAGGGAGAAAGGTGGCCATCTGTACGCCGTACTTTTGGGTGAAGCGAAACAGTGAGAGTGGCCCGTCGATGTGAATCTTGTAATGATTGTGTCCGAGCGGTTGCGCGGTTGCGATCAATCGAAAGAATTTGATGTAACGCATCATCTGCCGAAGCCTTTGGGCTGTGGCGTTTCGTAACTCAATGTACAAGTGGGTGGCGCGAAACAACAGCGCTTGGGCGAGCGCCAAATTGTACCGATGCAACAGGTCAATGGCCTTGATCGGGTCGAAGCTTTGAAGCATGTAGGCGTCTTGCAGATCGGCGTACATCGCGGCTTCGACTTCATCGGCGCTGAGTTCAAACTCTTCGCCTACAAGCGTGAGGAGCTGGTTCCGGTCCATGGTGTGGTGGTGATCGGGCTGGAGTGCGACCGGATGGTGCTGGGCCGAGAGTGCAAAAATCCGCTCTCGCAAGTCTCTCGGGGGAACACGTGAAACCACCTCAAACTCACAACGATCGGACAGCAACTTGGAGAGGCCTTTTTGAATCACAAAGTCGGTGCCGTCTCCAATCACATCTTTGATGTCTTCGTCCAACACGCCTCGGTTTTGTCCGACGTTCTCCTTGTAGACTTCGATCAGCCGCTCTGCATGGTTGAGGAAGCGCTTCTTGGTCGCGTCGATGTAGCGGGGTTGGATCTCATCTTTGATAACTTTGACCCTGAGTAGGTCGGACGTTAGCATAGCTGCCTCTTGTGTTTCGGATCATCCAAAGAAACCGGGGGAGAAGCGAGGGTCATTGATCATCATCCTGACGGTAGGCGTCGTGCTCTCGACGACGCTCACTCACAAAGCGTTCGATGGTATCGGCTGTGATGATCTCATACAGGATGGCGCGCTTGTCGGGTCCTGGGCGAAGGATGCGGCCCAGGCGTTGGACGTGTTCACGGACGCTTCCTGTCCCGCTGAGGACAATGGCGACATTGGCCTCTGGGATGTTGACGCCTTCGTTCAGCACGCGTGATGTTACCAGACAAGGGTAGGCTCCTTCGTTGAAGCCTTTGAGTAAGGCTTTGCGCTCTTTCCCGTCCGTTTGGTGTGTGATGGCTGGGAGAAGAAATCGCTGGCTGATGCGGTAGACGGTGGCGTTGTCGTTGGTGAAGATGATCGTTCGGTCTTTGCTGTGACGACGCAACAGCCCTTCCAGGTTCCGAAGCTTGGACGGGGCGGAGAGAGCGATCCGTCTTGCTTGTTGGAATGCTTTCATGGCGCGGCGTCCTTCGGCGCTGCGGCTGCTGACTTGGATGAATGTGCTCCAGCCTTTGGGGCCTCCAAAGCGGATGCCCTTTGCGCGGACGAAGCTTCGGTAAGTCTCACGTGCTTCGTGGTACTCCTTCGCTTCCTCTTCGCTTAACGACACGACGATGCTCTCGACGTCGTAGTCGGCGAGGTATTCTCCTGCCATATCGCGAATGGAGCGGTGGTAAACCACATGGCCGACGACTTCATCCAGCAGCAAATGCCGTTCGTCAGGACGTTCCAGTGTGGCTGTGAGCCCCAAGCGAAACGGTGCAAGGCAGCATTCCGCTGCGTGAAGGTAGCTGGGGCCAGGGAGGTGGTGAACTTCGTCGAAGATGACGAGGCCAAAGCGATTGCCGTAGCGGTCCAGGTGGAGGTAAGCCGAATCGTAGGTGCTTACGGTGAGGTCTTCGATCTCGTGATACCCTCCACCAAGAAGTCCAACTGGGCATTCAAAGGCAGATGTCAGGATATCGTACCACTGGTTCATCAGATCGATGGTGGGTGCTACCACGAGGGTGGAGCGTTGGGTTTCCACCATCGCCATCTCTGCAACAAACGATTTCCCTGTGCCTGTGGGCAGCAAGATAAGACCTCGTTTGCCGGCCTGTTTCCAGGCGTCAATGGCTTCTTGTTGGTAGTCTCGTGGTGTGCGTTGCAAACTTGGTTGAAGCGCCAGAGTGTTGTAGGCTGCGGCGTGATCTTCGTAACCCGGCAGGTTGCGATGGACCCACGTTCGGACTTCGCGGTAGTCCACGCCTCTGCAGCGGTAGTGACCGATCCGGTCGTCCCATTCCAACGCGGCGGGTGCTCCGGCTGGCAGGTTTCTGTCGCTGATCTTCTTCGTGGGGGCCTCCAACACAACGGAGCCTCCATCAAATTGCAATTTCCAGGGTTTTGTCATCGTTCCTACAAAACAGTTGGTGTTTGTCTCTTGGGTCTTTCCGTGGCTTGGTCCACGTTTCAGCCATGTTCACAACATTTCGTCAGGAACCCGTGTTCCCCAAAGTTGACAGTTCAGGAGAGCAGGCCAACAATGTTCCTGCTTATGTTCCAAAGACGACCCTGTGATGGCAGCTTCGGTTTTCTTGTAGAATGGGTGTGACTTGGTTTCTTTGGTACTACCTTTGTTAGCAGTGGGTGTATGGTTTGATCATGCTACAACACTATCGCTTTTGGCGACAGAATAGCGGAATTTGGGTTCTGGCAGCAATGGCTGGTCTCTTGGTCGTTGTGGGAGGGCGTACCTCTTCCAAGTGTGTAGCTGCTCCTGCTGTGCGGGCCAAACCAGCATCACCGCGTCAGGTTGGAGCCTCTGCCAAACCTCGCAAGCGCCCTGTTCCTGGGCGAACAAAGCCAGACAAAACAAAACCCAAAGCTCGTCTTCCGGTGGGGCGGAGCACCAAAACAGCCACTCCCACATGGAAACATATATTGCAAACGTTTGTCAGGTTGCGTCAAACGAAAAAGGCGGAACCCAAAACGGAGGCAGCCAAGAAGGCCTTGCTTCAACAGGAGATCACACGTTGGAAAAGGTTTCTTTCTCGGTTGAAAGCGCACTTGCCCAAGATGTCTCAGGCGATGTTGGTGCGGACACGGAAGGTGCTGGAAATTGAAGGGGACCGAGACCGCAATCGGTTTGCCTCGTTTCCATCGGACTTATCGATGACCATCATTAAGACGATGGTGGCGATTGACCTGACACGTGGCGCTTACAAGAAACCCAAGCCACAACCTCGTACGCAGACCCAGCGCTCGAACCGTTATATGATGGGAGAGACAGGGCATTCACCTCAATATTGGCTCACGAAAACCAAGCCTCCTGTGGATGAGTCCAAGCTTCCACCTTTGGTGTTTCGTCAAAAAGATCTGGAGCGGTTCAAGGTCTCGCGGACGTTGATCTCCTGGCCGATGGCCCGGCGTCGCGTGGGCAGTGGCTTTGGGTGGCGGCGTGACCCGTTTACTCGAAAGCTCCGGTTTCACAACGGCATCGACATTGGAGCGCCGTATGGAACGCCAGTGTGGGCAGCGGCTGGCGGGTATGTTTGGCGTACAGGGTGGTTGGGGTCGTGTGGCTTGGGTGTGCTGATTCGACACCGCAAAGGGATGATGACGTACTACTGTCACCTCTCCCAAATCCTTGCCCCGGTTGGAAAGTGGGTGAAGCGGCGTGAAGTCATTGGTAAAATTGGTTCCACCGGTCGCTCCACCTCACCGCACCTTCATTTCTCGTTGGTTCTCAAAGGCAAACCTGTCAATCCCTTGTCTTACCTTCCATAGCCTCTGACCTGTGCTTCAACAACATTTTTTATTAAACGAACTTTCCGCCAACTTTTATCAAAGGGTGAGACGAGGGGGAACTTTGTGCAGTCCTACCAGAAAGCACATAGGTGTTCTTTTTTAGCCTTCGGGTTGTTGAACCTTAAACTAAAGGTTATTGGAGTAACGTATCTTTTTTCGAAATTAAGTTTTCTCTGTATAATGACAGTCGTGTCATTCCAATGCCCCTTCTTTATAGGAGTTCATACATGAATACATTTCGGCGAGCTTTTGTCGTTTTGTTACTGGCGATGTGGGCCGGTGCAAGTTCTGTGGGTTGTGACAATGGCGGCGTGGTGTGCGGTGCCAATGTGGGTGGAGGTCTTTCGGAGACAGATCCCTCCAAGTGCATCTGTCCAAGCAACTCACAGCCCAACAATTGTGGCGGAGTTTGCACCAACATCATCTCCGACAAAAACAACTGTGGAAAATGCGGGACCAAGTGTCCCGACTTTGCTGTGTGTGACAAAGGCGAGTGCAAGCTCCAATGTCCCACAGGGCAAAGCGCTTGTGGCGAAAAGTGTGTGGACCTCAAAACCGACAATGGAAACTGCGGTGACTGTGGGACAACATGTGAGACAGGTAAAACGTGTCAGGATGGTCAGTGCAAGCTGTCTTGCCAATCTGGTCTGACCGTGTGCTCGGACAAATGTGTGGACGTGCAAACCGACAACGCGAACTGTGGCACCTGCGGAACGGCCTGTAAGACTGGCGAAGCTTGTGTCAGTGGCAAGTGTGAACTCCAATGTCCAACAGGACAAACGGCTTGCAACAACACCTGTGTGAACCTCCAAGCTGATCGCGAAAACTGTGGTGAGTGCGGCAAAACCTGCCCCACCGGTGAAGTCTGTGCCAAAGGTGCCTGCGAAATCTCTTGTCCCAAGGAACTGACCAACTGCAACGGTGGTTGCGTCAACCTCAAGACGGATCGTTCGCACTGTAGCGCTTGTGATAGCGCCTGCAAAGCCGGTGAAGTCTGCAAAGACGGCCAATGTGAGTTGTCATGCCAAAGCGGCCTGACGGATTGTTCTGGCAAATGTGTGGACGTTCAAACCGACAACGCAAACTGCGGTACCTGCGGAACTGCCTGCAAAGCTGGCGAGGTCTGCTCCAATGGAGCTTGTACCATCTCGTGCCAAAGTGGCCTGACGGATTGTTCTGGAAGTTGTGTTGATACCCAAACTGACCGAGCGAACTGTGGCGCATGTGGAACAGTATGCAAGGCTGGAGAAGTTTGTTCTTCTGGAGCGTGTGCTTTGTCTTGCCAAAGCGGCCTGACGGATTGTTCGGGCAAATGTGTGGACGTTCAAACCGACAACGCGAACTGCGGAACTTGCGGCACGGCCTGTAAGTCTGGGGAAGTTTGTTCTTCCGGGAAGTGTGCGTTGTCATGCCAGAACGGCTTGACCGATTGTTCGGGCAACTGTGTGGACCTTCAGTCAGACCGTGCCAACTGTGGAGCGTGCGGAACGGCCTGCGCTGCAGGGCAGGTCTGCAGCCAAAGTAGCTGTGAGTTGTCGTGTCAGAGCGGTTTGACCAATTGCGCTGGAAGCTGTGTCAATGTTCAGACGGACCGGGCTCACTGTGGAAAGTGTGGCACCGTTTGCAACGCCGGTGAGGTTTGCTCGTCGGGTGCATGTGCGCTGTCTTGTCAAAGTGGTTTGACCCAATGTACCGGAAAGTGCGTCGATACGAATACCGACCTGTCTCACTGTGGTGCTTGCGGCAAAGTGTGTGCCTCAGGTGAAGTGTGCAAGGCTGGCAAATGTGAGTTGAGTTGCCAACAAGGCCTGAGCAACTGCGCCAACAAGTGCGTGGACCTCAACACCGACCGTGCCAACTGTGGCAAGTGTGGAACGGCTTGCCCCTCAGGTGAAGTCTGCAACCAAGGAGCCTGTCAGCTTTCTTGCCCCGCTGTGACGCCGACCAACTGTTCCGGCATCTGCGTCGACACCAACACCAACAACGGAAACTGTGGTCGTTGTGGTGTGGCCTGTACCGGTGGTCAACAATGCGTGGTGGGCAAATGTACCTGTCTGCCCGGTACCACGGATTGTTCCGGAGTTTGCCAAAACCTTCTCACCGACCGAACCAACTGCGGCGCCTGCGGAACCACCTGCAAAACAGGTGAGCTATGCGTGAATGGAAAGTGCGAGATCTCTTGCCCTGCGATTACCCCAACCGTTTGTTCTGGTGGATGTACCAACACGCAGATTGACACCCAAAACTGTGGAAAGTGTGGAACGGTTTGTAAGAGCCCACGACAGTGTGTGAAGGGAGCATGCACTTGCCCTGTCAACACCGTGGAGTGTGGTGGTTTCTGTGTGAACCCCAACACTGACCGAAACAACTGCGGCGCATGCGGCACGGTTTGTAAGTCAGGTGAAGTCTGCTCGTCTGGTAAGTGTGTGATCTCCTGCCCATCGAGCACGCCCACCATCTGTGCTGGTGGCTGCACCAATACACAGGTTGACGACAACAACTGTGGCAAGTGTGGAACCCAGTGTTCCGGTGGTAAGTCATGTGACAAAGGACAATGTGTGTGCGCGCCCGGAAATACCGATTGCTCCGGCACCTGCCGTGATCTACAGGCCGATCGTGCCAACTGTGGTGCTTGTGGAAAGACTTGCAAGTCTGGAGAACTCTGCAACAAAGGAGCTTGTGTTCTTTCCTGTCCCACAGCCACACCAACCAATTGTTCTGGGATCTGTGTGAACGTTCAAACCGACAACGGAAACTGTGGTCGTTGTGGCGTGGCTTGCTTGGGTGGTCAACTGTGTGTGGCTGGAACCTGCCAATGCTTGCCAGGAACCACGAACTGTGGTGGACAATGCCTGAACCTGCAAACCGACCGTGCCAACTGTGGTGCTTGTGGGACAGCTTGCAATACCGGCGAGCTTTGTGTTGCAGGCAAATGCGTAGTGAGCTGTCCGACGGGTCAGCTCAACTGTGGTGGCAAATGTGTGGATCCCAAAACCGATCGACTGCATTGTGGCTCTTGCAACGCCGTTTGCAAAACTGGAGAGGTCTGTGTGAATGGAGCTTGCCAAGTGTCTTGCCCCTCCGGTCAGAATGTCTGCTCCGGCACCTGTCGCGACTTGCAGACCGATCGCGCGAACTGTGGAGCGTGTGGCACAACCTGCAAAGCGGGTGAAGTTTGCTTGGCTGGAAAGTGTGTGATCTCTTGTCCTGCTGCAACGCCCACCTTGTGCGGAACATCGTGTGTCAACACCCAAACCAACAACCAAAACTGTGGGAAATGTGGAACAACCTGCTCCGGTGGTAAAAATTGTGTGAGCGGAAGATGTCTATGCGGCTCCGGCGAAACCGATTGCTCTGGTACATGCCGTGACCTCAAAACCGACAACGTGAACTGTGGAACCTGCGGGAAAGCTTGCTCGGCTGGCTTCCGCTGTGTGAACGGTAGCTGTCAGTTGTCATGTTCTGCCGGTTTGACCGCTTGTGGCGGAAGTTGTGTCAGCACCCAAAATGACCCCTCCAACTGTGGCGGCTGCGGTATTCAATGTGCCTCCGGCCAGTTCTGCTCGGGCGGTGCGTGTGTGTTGGTGTGCAAAGCGGGTGAAACCAAGTGCAGCAACTCCTTGTGTACGAGCTTGCTCACCGACCCCAACAACTGCGGTGCTTGTGGTAAAAAGTGCGCATCTGGACAATCGTGTTGTAGCGGTATCTGCCGAACTCTCAGCAACGACCGAACCAACTGTGGGGCCTGCGGGAAAGTATGTGGCGTGGGACAAACGTGTTGTGGTGGTACATGTAAGAACCTGAGCACTGACACCCAAAACTGTGGTGCTTGTGGAAAGCGATGTGGTTCCGGTCAGGCCTGCTGCAACGGCACCTGTCGCTCCATCAACACAGACAACAGCAACTGCGGAGCGTGTGGACGTGCTTGTGCCTCTGGACAGTCATGCTGTTCAGGAACATGCCGCACCCTCAGCACAGATCAAAACAACTGCGGAGCTTGTGGACGTGTTTGCTCTTCCGGGCTGACATGTTGTTCGAGTGCCTGTCGTAACCTGACGAACGATGTTAACAACTGTGGAACTTGTGGTCGGAAATGCAGCACAGGACAAACTTGTAGCAGCGGAACTTGCAAGAGCACCTGTCCTAGCGGCTTCCGCGATTGTGGAAATGGTCGTTGTGTGCCTAACTCTTGTTATGTTGGGAATGACCCCGAAAGCAACAACACGTACGTTGTATGTACCGCAGATTGCAACACGGCCTGGATCTCCTCCGGTCCAGGCAATGGGTACCGCGGAACCTATGTGTTTGAGGAGATCTGTCGACGGATGGGTTACTCCAGCGTCAGTGGATGGGATGGAAACTGCGGTAGTGTATGCGGCTATTGTGATGGCAATCGGTCTTGTAGTAACCGTGGAACCAAACGACTCGGTCGTGCTGTTTCTGCATTCAATGCTGGTACATCAAGTCAGTACGGTCGACGCATCCGCTACACCGTTTCGTGGGAATGTGTGAAGTAACAAACACGACAAATCAGCCAGCGTGGGGTCGTGTTGTGAACGCATTGCACCGCGACCCTACCTGGCTTGTTCGCTTCTGTTGATTTGTTCTGAGGTCGGAAGCGCAGAGAAGCATGCAGTTCTTATGGACTGTGTGCTTTTTTTGTTTGTAACGAGGGAGAAGTTTGGAGTCTAACGGAAGGGGGAGACTGCAACGTGAGGGGCTGGCCTTCTTTGAGAACGAAAGCTGTGAGGCTTAGCGGAAGAAGAAGGGGTACTGCATGGTGAGGGGCTTGTCGAGCCGATGGCTTGAGAACTTCCAGGCCTTCATCGACTTGAGAATACAGTCGTGAACGCCTTTGATCTTCATTTGCGAGCGGAAGATGCCGGGTTTGCTGATGTGACCATCGTTGTGCACGGTGAACTGCACGGTGACACGGGCTCCCGTCTTGACCGGAAGCTTTTGTTTCCCTTTGTAGCCAAAGTAGCAATCCTTGATAGGCTTTTGGTTCTTGGCAATGTAGGGAAACACGTGCTTGGCCACGTAGGCTTGCTCGGTGGTGAGGCGGCTCTTTTTCTTCCACTCTTTGAGAGGCTCTGGCCGCAAAGGAATGACGTTGGGATTCTTTTTGGTCGCGTTGGTGGTTTTGGCCGGTGGTTGTTGCTTCAGGTAGTAAGTGACGCCGCCGCTGATGGCTGCGGCTGCAAGCAATACCAACACCAGTTGTATGGAGAAGAAGGGCTTCTCCTCTTGGGCTGCTTGTGCATGAATCATGGAAGTCTCCTTGTGAGCGGTCGTTCTATCGAGGCAACCACTTGCAAGTTATGACCTGCTGTGTTTGCCCTTGGGGTCGGCTTCTCTTGGTTGGGAGTGATTCTGAAAAGCCGATGTTGTTTAGGTCTGGCATCTCAGCCAAAATTATCCCAAAAAGTCGATCTTTCCGTGGTTGTCATTGTGGCGATAGCATGTCTGTGTATGCAAACATACGGTAGATGCTTGGGTTGGGGAACTCAAATGACAACGTTGGCTGGGTTATCGTCGGGGGGCGGGGCGAGCCGGGGTTCTGGGTGTTGCGGGGGCTGCTTTGGCTCTGCGTCGGGGTGCAGGGGTTGATGCTTTTTGTACCTTCGGACGACGGGCAGGAGCTGGTCGCTCGGCCACCACCTTGGGTGTATTCAACGCCTTGATGATATCTTCTTTGGGGATGTAGCCTTTGCGGAAAGCCACGCCGTTCATCACAAAGAAGGGCGTCCCTTGCATCTTGTGCCCGCGACCTGCTGCCATGTCGTTGTCGATGGCGGCGCGAGCGGGTTTGCCGCTGATGCAAGCGTGGAGCTTGTCACCGTTGAGGCCCAGCTTCACCATATTGGCGACGAGGTCTTTCTTCGCAAGCTTCTTGCCCTTGGTGTACAGGAAGTCGTTGGCGTCCCAAAACTTACCTTGAAGGCCGGCACAATGAGCGGCTCGGGCCAACACACAGGCTTTCTTGTGGAACGGCCGATTGATACGCGGGTTGCACTTGTGGTCCAGAGGGTAGTGGCGGTGGTACAGGCGGATGCCATCCGGACACTTGCGGAGCAACAGGCGCAGGTCAAAGTGGGCTCGTTTGCAGTAAGGACACTCGTAATCGGCAAACTCAACGATTGTGATGTGGGGGTTTTTGGCCCCGATCCAGTGACCGTTGGCGTCTTCGCCGTGACCCATGGCGCTGTCCTGACGCATCCCTCCACAGACTTTGATCGGGAGAGAAGCACCTTTCCACTTGGCCTGCCAATACTTCGGGTAGGACTGGATACCCACAAACAAGATGATACCAAGCACGATGAGGTAGACGAGGTTGCGAGGTAGCCAAGAGGTGAAGGAGGCAAACCCATCGCCAAGGCTCACTCCGTCCTTGCTTAAGGCTGGGAACATCAACAGAAACAAAAGGATGTTGATGAAGTACGTTCCCATGCAATAGATACAGAGGGAGTTGATCTGGGTGTAGGAGATGTAGGCAAAGAAGACGCCTGCGACCATACAGCAGAAGGTTAAAACCGCGAGCATCCCATGAAGCGGAGAGCTTCCGGTGCCTTTTCGGTTCCATCCCAGCAACCCAACAACCAACAGCAGGAGGTAGCCGATCAGGCCCCACACGGAGGTTGGAAGACCAGCGATGATCGCATAGCTGCTCAGGGCCACGGTCTCGCAGTTGAACGATTGGTTGATGTTGCAACTGCTCTTGAACGCAGGATTGGTGTACACGTTGACATGCACATACGTGAGATAGCCAGCGAGACCAATTCCGATCACGGTGAGGACAACAATCACAAGCCAGTATGTGCGGTTGTTGGACGCTTCTTTCGACATGCCCCATTACCTATCGTTGGAGGGTTGGAGGTTTGGAGAGTGGCTGCAAGCCAAGGCTCTGTGGGAGCTTCGAGAGGGCTGCGCCAAGAGCACAACACCCGATTGCTCCCTCCAGGGATTCTTTCTTAGTAAGCCCGAGCGAAGATCGCGATGCGGTCGGTCTCTTTGCCGGTGTAGAAACAGCGTCCCTTGGGACCACCCTGATCGTCGCGGGGGTAACAGCGAACCGTCAGCTTGTGGTCTTCCTTGATCTTGACTTCATCTTCATCGTTGCCGGCCCAGTATACCTTGAGGAACCCGCCTTTGTCTTGTGCCGTGTGGATGAAGGTGTCGAAGTCCTCGATTCCATCGTGAGTGTTTTCGTTTCGGAAGTTGAGAGCCTGCTCGTACAAGCCGTCGTGAACCTCTTGCAACAACTCAGGGATGCGATCACCGAGTGACTCCACAGCAACGCCAAAGATCTTGCCCTCTTTGCCAGGCAGGTGACGGCGGGCCACAACCACGCTGTTTTGCTTCACGTCGCGGGGGCCAATCTCAATGCGAAGGGGCACACCGCGCATCTCCCAGTCGTTGAACTTGTAGCCGGGGGAGAGCTGCTCGCGGTCGTCGAGTTTCACGCGGATGCCAGCTTGTTTCAACGTTTGGAACACTTCGTTGGCCAGGCCCATGACTTCCGCTTCTTCTTTGGCTTTGCGCCAGATGGGCACAATTGCGACCTGAATGGGAGCCATCTTGGGGGGGAGACGAAGCCCTTGGTCGTCGCCGTGGGCCATGATCACTGCGCCGACAAAGCGGGTGCTGACACCCCAAGAGGTGGTGTGAGCATACTGTTGTTCGTTGTTGTCACCCAAAAACTTGATGTCGAACGCGCGCGAGAAGTTTTCACCCAGGTAGTGGGACGTTCCCGACTGGAGCGCCCAACCGTTGCCCATCATCGCTTCGATGGTGTAGGTGCTGACAGCGCCTGCGAATCGTTCGATCGCGCTCTTCTCGCCGGGGATCACGGGGATGGCCGCGTCGTCGCGAGCCATCTCTTCGTAAACGCCGAGCATTTGCATGGTCTCTTCGATCGCTTCTTCCGCAGTGGCGTGAGCGGTGTGGCCCTCCTGCCAGAGAAACTCCATGGTACGGAGGAACGGACGGGTGCGCATCTCCCAACGGACAACGTTGGCCCATTGGTTGATCAGCAAGGGGAGGTCACGGTAACTCTGAATCCAGCGGGCAAACGTATGACCGATGATGGTTTCGGAGGTGGGGCGGACGACAAGGGGCTCTTCCAGTTCTTTGCCTCCACCCACGGTCACCATCGCAAGCTCAGGGCTGAATCCTTCGATGTGCTCGGCTTCTTTGGCGATGAAGCTGTAGGGGATAAACATGGGGAAGTAAGCGTTTTGGTGGCCGGTGGCTTTGAACCGACGATCCAAGCCGTCCTTGATGGCTTCCCAAATGGCGTAGCCGTACGGGCGGATGACCATACAGCCTCGAACGGGGGAGTTCTCAGCCAACTGAGCTTCGCGGATCACATCGAGATACCAGCGGCTGTAATCTTCAGAGCGGGGAGTGATTGTAGAGTCTGCCATGATTCCTTCACCATCCAAAGTTAAGGCAGGGGAGAGGGTTGTCACATCTCAGATGCCGCCGCAGGTTCTTGCAACACAAGACGGCGTGACAATCGGAGGCCAACGTTTGGCTTCTCCCCATGCAAGAAAAAAATGCACGAGATATCATTCGTTACGTGAGAGAGCGTCGGGAGTTCGTGGGGTATGGATGGTCGGAAGAGAGTGAGGTGGGAACTTCCGTCTCTTTGAGGAGCCAGAGCCACTACAAGCTTGTCCGCCAAACATGTCCGGAACCGGAAACCCGACGTTCACATCGTGGCTTGGTCTGTTGTGAGGTGGATGAAGAAGAGGGGGGAACAGAAACGGGGTCGTTCAGGGACCACCACGGTTGCTGGGGAGTTTCACCAGCGTTGGGGTCGGGCTTGCCGGTCTGCGCGTTCTACCCCGTTGCATCTCATCCACCGACCAGGCGATTTAGGCGTCGCCTTCGGTATCAGAGGCAAGCGGGCGCTGAACAATCAAGAGCACGAGCGCCAGAATCAGCCCGATGACGGGGGCAAAGAACTTTACATGCCAGGTCATCTTCATGGGCAAGAGGAAGGGGATCGACCAGAAGGACAGCATCGCGACGGTTCCGGGAACGGTCGGCAGCAGGATCGGAAGGAGGAGGGGCAGAGCCCACAGCGCTTTCACGAGTCCAACGGTGGGAATCAAAACCAGAGTCAACATGGCAACCGCGCCGACCAGAAGGGGGCGGGTGTCCAACTCAATCTGCTTGAGCAGCGCGTGTGCTTTTTCACGCTCTTCCAAGGAAGCGCCCATGTCCACAACCTGGATCAACAGCTCGCGAGCTTCCTGGTTGTTTCCTGCTTCCAGCCACTTTTCCGCTCGTTCAACCATGTCTTTGGCTTGTTGGGAGGGAGAGGGCTTGTCCTCTTCTTCAGCGTCGACGTCTTCCGCTTCTTCGCTGGAAGCTTCTTCCTCGGTCTCTTCCGAGGTCTTATCGTCGGCTTTCACCTTTTCCTTGTCTTCCGCGTCGCTGGCTTCAGCTACTTCTTCCTCAGTCTCAGTGACTTCGGTCTCGGTGACTTCTTGGTTCTCTTCCGCGGCGCTGCTTTTCTTGGTCTTGGTGCGCTTTTTCTTGGACATGGTTTAACCTTTGGTTCTCTCTTTGTATGTAAGAAGCAAATGTGCTGGTAACCGAAAGCTTCCTGCGGCAGGACCCGCTTTCGCTTGGTTCCACATCGTGAACTTGTGATTCAAAACAGGGAGGGCGATAGGGCAGCGATTGCACATCTCTTGCGTCTGTTCCGGGGTAGAGTCCGAAGAACAACTCCTTCACAGACCGGCTGCTTACACCTCCCGGTTGCTTGTGGCGGGCCTGGAAAGGACTTGCTGTGCTTCGGTCCTTGTCTCTGGCCTGTACTCTAGGAAGCGGCGCAGATTATAGTCCGAAAAAATAATTTTGCAACAACTCATAGCGTTTAGCGCGTAGGATTCTGATCCTACCGCAGCGACGCCGTTCCAGGGATTGTGCCATCAGCGAAGGTGCAAGGTGAGAACAATCGGCGTGTGTTTTTCTTCCCGTTCTTTGTGTTTTGTTCCGATTCGTTCTGCGCTTCACTACTGGTGACGGCGGACAAGTTGGTAGTTGCGGGTGGATTGGTGTGCTTTGTTTTCCTTCCCAAGTATCCGGTAGATTCGGGCCAGGTAGTAGTGAACCTTGGGATGGAAGGGGTTGATGTGAGCCGCCTCTGTAAAGCTCTCGATGGCCTGCTTCAGTTGACGCGCATTAAAGTAGGCAAGCCCCAAATTCACGTGTGTGGTGACATAGTTGGGGTGGAGCTGAAGGCTGTGCTTGAGATGTGGAATGGCGTGCCGGTGTTGCCGCAGCAAGAAGTAGGTCTTGGCGATCTTGTTCTGCAGTTTGGGTCGCAGGTTCTTCCAGTACTTTTCGGCCTTGAGGTACTCAAACAGCGCGGCTTTGTTCCGCTTGTTCATCCGAAGAAGCTCTGCCAGTTGAAGAAAGCGCGCGCCAAGCTCCTTGGGAGAGGTTGGCCGGAACCAGAAGTTTCGCTCGTTTTTCTTTTTCTTCTTCTTTTGGGGGGCGTGCCCTTTGAGGACTTTCTTCTCAGGGGCGAGGTCATTGTACTCTTTGAGCTTTTGCTTGCTCAGGTCGTACTTCCAAACCTCCAGGTACTGGTCGAAGGGCATCTGGACGATCTTGGAGAAGGCCTCTGGCACTTTCTTGCCCCTGTGGATCTCTTGAAGGACACGAGCGATGCTGGAGCGTCCGTTCTTCTTCACAAAGAACTTGATCAGCGTGAACACCTGCGCGTAAGCAAGGGCCGCGTCTTCTTGGCTGGGAAGCTTCGCCATGGAGGGGTGCATCTGCTTGAAGGTGATAAGCTTGTTCTTCTTCACAGCCCGAGCCAGGAGCGTTTCGGAGTAAGGAGAGAGGTTTTCCGGTTGATCCTTGCGCCAGAGGGTCTCGCTGAATCGCGCGAGTCCTTCGTGCATCCAGATGGGGATGCCATCCACTACACGGTTGATCACAAGGTGGGTGTATTCGTGGACTAGGGTGTCGAGCCAACGATAGCCTCGGTACAGGGCGCGGGGAGATGTGATCATCACGCGGTTGTACTTGCACAGCGCGATCGTGCCCGTGCGGACAATGTCGCCCTCTGTCAGGGGAGACATATCGGCCAGGTTCATGGCTGTCTTGAGGATCTCAATGCGGACTCGGGTCGGGGGACGGTACCCATAGAGATCGCCAAGTTCTTTGTAGGCTTTCTCCAGCGCTTGGATGGCATAGGGAACAAGGACCCGATCAGGACCGGGTGGATAGGCGATGGTAAAGTGAGGACTCTGCACCTCTTTGTAGTCTTTGGTGACCTTTTGAGCGGCCACCATCGCCCGGTACATGGGGTATCGCATGAGCTGCTTCTTGTCGGACGTGATGCGCTGAAGCAGCTTGATGCCTTCCTTGTATTTGCCTTGGAAGAAGCGCGTGCGGGCCATCGTGTAGAGAAAGTTGTTACTCTGGATTCGGTCCTTGAGGTAGGGCTTAAGCAGCTTCTCCGCTTCGCTGGCCCGCCAACGACGGAGCAGCTTGTTGGCTTTTTGGACATCGGCGCTCTTGCCTGCGATGGCTGTGGATGGAAGGACCACGCCTCCCAAGACAAAGCAACTCAAGAGCCAACCCATCAGGCCAAGGGTGTTGGAAAAAGTGCTGGTGCTGGTTCGTTCCTGAATCAAAGGTGTTTCTCCTTCAAGTGACATGAGAGTCCTTACTTGGCCAACTTCTCGTAGTATCGTTGGATCTGTTCTTTGTACTTGTGGGGGTACTTTTCCTTCATCGCGTCAAGGATATCCTGACGGAGAGCCTTGGGAGCCTTATGCTTCGAGGCATCGGGAATCTTCACCTCTTGCTCTGCGCGTCTGTTGCCTTGGCCGTTGCCTTGCCCACCTTTGCCGTTCTTTCCACGCTTGCCTTTTTGGCCCTGCCGCTTCATGCTTTGGCTCATCTGACGACGAACGTTGCGCAGCTTGGAGATGGCTTTTTGTTGGTGCCCAAACGCTGGTTGTGCAGAGTTGCGGCGCAGTTGACGCTTGGCGCCACCCATCTCGCCAGCAGCTTCTTTAAGGCCCCTCTGCATGCTTGGCTTAAACATCGGCATTCTTTGGGCCATCCGTTTCATTTGCTGTTGCAAGCGTCGAGCTTCCTGACGAAGCATTCCCTGCTGTTGGCTGTATCGCTGCATCCGCATCTTGTCTTGCGGCTTCATATAAGGTCGAGGTGAGGGGAAGATCTTGCGCAAATCGTCGCCGATCTTTTGTGCGATGGACTCCGCTTTCTTGAGCGACTTGTGTGACTTCATCGCTGCCTTTGAGCGGTGGCGGCGGTGTCGTTGGAACATCTGGCTCATGCGTCGCATGGAGTATTTGTGCCACTGGACCTGGTTTTGGTACTGCTGGATCACATCCATGGATTCATGGACATCGCCCATCTTGAGCATCTTCTCCAACTCTTGGACCCGTCGCTCCAGCTTCTCCTGCCGTGGGCTGAGGCGATACCGCTGCATGTCTCGTCCCATGGCCTTGCGTACACTTTCCATCTCTTGGCGCATTTGTTTGGTGCGCTCAAGCTGCTTCTTCAGGATCTTCTTTAACTTCTTCTTCAGAGCCTTCTGCATCCTTCGGGCCACCTGACGTTGTACGTCACGTGTTCGATTCGAGAGGCGCTCTTGTTTCTTCTCCAGCTGCTGAATTTGCTGCATCAGCTTGCGCATCGCTGCGGCCATCCTCTGCAGGCCTTGGCCGCCAGCTTCCTTGGAGTAGCGGTCCATCTGTGAGACCATCTTCTCAATGTTTTGCGCCAGCTTGGACAACTCTTTGGCGGCCTCTTCGAGGTTGTCTTTCTTGACCATCTCCTTGAGCCGCTTGAGCTTGCCCATGGTGCTCTTGTTCTTGAACGCCTGCATGTTGAGGTATTCGTCGGGGATCTGCCTGTGCAGCTTTTGCATCCGGCGGTTGATCTCCCGAATCAGGCGTTCCAACCGGGCGAGCTCTTGGAGGAGCGCTTGCTTGGTCTCTTTGTCGCGCTTCTTGCGGTACTTTTCCAGCAAGTCTTGGACGCGATTTTGCGTGTTGGTCAATTGCTTAGCGAGGTTCTTGAGGATGTCGAGACGCTGGCGATTCAACAGCATCGTGAGAGCGTAGACATCGTCTTCCTGGTAGGGGGTCTCGCCAGTCAGTTGCGAGGCTGCTAGGTCTCTCGGGAAAGGAGCCGAGGACATATACGGCGCTTGGTTTTGGTTTTGTTGGCTCAACTGCATACGCTTGGTGATGAACTGACGCTGGGTGTGGCGGGTGCGGAACCGATACAACAGGTTTTCCATCGCGATCAGCGTGTAGGTCATGGTCATCGCGTCTTTCCGCATTTGGGGGAGGAGACGACGGAAGGAACCAATCAACTCTTCAGCTTTGGCGTCGAGGGTTCGGAATGTGCGGTAGACTTCGTCTTCTCCGGCAATCAATGGCTTGGGCGCAACCAGCAAATCCGCGAGGAAGTTCACCATCGACTTCAGCAGCTTCTCTTGCTTCGCCAGCAACTTCTCGTGAGCCTTGAGGGGCGAGAAAATGTTGAGATGTCGGGTGCGCGACCGGCCCTTTTTAGGCCCACCGATGGTGTCGTTGTCGTGGACTTCGATGTAGTAGGCGATCTTGTCGCCTGGACCAAACGGTAGAGACTGCAACTCCCAAGTGGCCCGCTCAATGCTCTTCTCTGGAGTGTTGTTGAACTCTTTAAGCAAGATCTTCTTGGGCTTGTTGAAGCGACGAGAGCTCAGGTTTCGGTACACCAGATAAGCTTTGGATACTCCAAAATCATCGCTGGCTCGGTACACAATCGTGACAGACTCGCGCTCGCGGACTTCCTTGTCTTTCTTGGGATAACGCAGCTCAACCTTGGGGTTGTGGTCAGGCTGGATGCGGATGTTTCGGATGGTTCCGCGCTGCAAACTCCCGCGGACTGTGGCAAACCGGAACTGGTAGTTGCCCGGTTTGAGGAGGTCGATGGTTCCTTCCACCTTCTGCTTGTCTTTGCCAATCGTCAGAGGAATCAGCTGCTTTTGATTCACGACAATGGTGGCCCGGGTGATCGGTTCGAGCGCGCGAGCCTGAATGACAACTTGCGTGCCTTTGAGCGCAAAGAGACTTCCGTCGCTGTTGTGGATGGTGCGCGGCATCCGCTTGGTATAAGCGGGGTAGCGGTAGGTCAGGACGAGGTCTGCCACAACAATCTTTTGCTCGGTGCGGGCTATCCCCTTGAACGAAGGGGGAGGAGGCAGCATCAACATGCCAAGTTTCTGGGTCATCCAGGCCGGCGCGGAGATAAGGCTGCCGAAGAACAAGAAGCCAACGAGCAAGAGGAGGAGGGCGCGCTCTTCAAAGCGTTGCCCTGGAACCACCTGAACCGGAGAGAGGTTCTTCATGGAGCGTTGGACTTGCTCGATCCGTGCTTCTGCGAGGTCTCCCGAGAAGCCCTGGTTTTGGTCTTCCTTGTTCAGGGAGCGGGCCAACTCCAGGGCTGTGAGGTAACCTTTGGCTGTGGGGCTCCACTCTTCGACTTGGTCGGCCATGCTGATGGCCTGGATCTGTCGCGAGATCTGGATGAAACTCCAAACCAGGTAGAGGAGGGCGAGGCCGGTGCCTACCCACCAATATGCGTAGACCAACTTGCTGGCTGGGCTTGGTAGGAAGAGCATGGCAAGGAGCAAAAGCCCCAACCCGAGGGTTCTGCCGATGGACGCACGTTGCTCTCTCCACGACTTCCATTCGTCTTGGTAGGCCTTCATGACACGCCACAATCCACGAGCCAGAAAGCCGACGGGGACTGCGAGGGCTGCCCAGAACAGTGTTCCTGTTTCGCGTGGAAGGTAGGGCCAAAGGAGAAGCAGAAAGCTCCACAACAGAATGACACTGACGGCTGTTGAGAGAGCCGCCATGGTGCTCAGGAAAAGGAAACGTCGCCGTGTCCCTTGAAGAAACGACTCCAAACCATAGAAGTCGTTCATGCCTGTGGATGTGGTTGCGATTCCTGGAGATGTCGAAGTTTGCATGTTGTTTTTTTGGACCGTCCAAATGTGAAACCGTGTGACTGGTGCAAAGCACCCCACTCGAACACGAGATACCTCGTCTTCTATTCCGATATCTAACGTTAACGCTGGCCCCACAACTCTGTCAATTCGGTCGGGAGCAAAAGTTCAGGGGATGCAGGGTGCAGATCAGAGGAAGGGGAGCCACTTCCAGCCAAGGTAGAAGCTTGTGGTCAGGAAGAAGAGCGTGGTGAGAAACGCCCACCAGGAAGCACGAGCCCGAGCCGCTTGGGTTTGCATTCCTTCGGTTTGTGTGATTCGAGCTGCGAACCAACCCACCAGGAGGGAAAGCGGTCCACCGATCCAGAGCAACACCAGACCCCACCAGGGAGGCAAAGGACGTTGCAAGCTGGAGGACCTCTGGCGCAAATGTCGCCGAAGAGGAAGTGGATCTATACGTCTCCACTTCACATTTAAGGTTAGAAAACAGCCTGTGGGGGAGAGCAGCCACCGCCGCTTACCAGACCTGATCCAGGCACCCTCGTAGAGGTTGGCACATCGCTTGGGAGCGTAGCGAGCCAACGTCCCCAAAGAGACTGTGCGCCATGTGGCAATGCGCTCTGCTCTGAGAGATGCTGGGTACATGGGAGCAGGCTTGGGCTTGGCAAAGCGCTTGATGTGCTCAAAGCGCTTGACCTTGGGTTTGGAGCGGCGGGGGTAGTGAAGGCGAATCCTCTTTCCGTCCAGCTTTTGAATGCTGGCCAGGGGAGCGTGTGACCATCGGGTCTGTAACTTCATCCAACCGTTCGTTACGAGGTAGTGGCCTTTGACTCGCCGCAATCCTTTGTCCCAACCGTGCAGGGAGTCCAGAAGCTTGGCCTGGCCAGAAGGGGTCCACCTGTACGTCAACGCGGACGAAGAGGTGTGCAACAAGCCTGTCATGGCAAACGAAACCTTTCGTCGTAACCAGGAGGCAAACGGGCGGAGCTTGGGTCTCTCTTTGCGCTGAAGTGACCACGAAGGCTCGTTGGCCTTTGCACGTTGTGAGGTTGGCTTTGTCGACGACTGGGAAGTCTTCTTGTTGTGAGATGGCTGTAGAGCCACGTCCCATAACGTCTTGCTCTGGACCAGGAGGTGCCAGGAATGGGATGGGCCTGGGTGGTAAGCCACGATCACACGGCAAGGTTTCTTGTTCAGGCAAAGTGAGGAGTAAGGCAAGCGTTGTTTGCTGTGTTGCCATGGACCTTGGGGAGAAGGTGTCCAGCGAAAGAGCGCAGGGGCTGAGCGTAGACCAAAACGGTCCATCACGGAGCTGGAGGTCACGACCACTTCCAGCGCTTCCTTGTCCCATCGGATGCCCAATAAGCGGCCTTCCCAGGGTCGGGGTAGGGGGGCAGGAGAGAGCAGCCAGCCTTCGTTTCCGGCCACAGCGACAACGAGCCTGCCGTGGGAGTGTTGCGCCCTGTACACGATAGCGAGCTTTCCAGAAGCGGAGGGGAGAAGGCCCAACGTTTGGTACAAGGGTTGTTCTGGAGGGAGCGGCCACGCGGCTTTCGCTTCCTGACGTTGTGGGTCCATGCGAACGTACACCCCGTGCTGAAAGCGGGTGTGGTGGCGAGAGGTAAAGATCCCCTGAGCGCAAACGGTCCACAGCCTTGGGCCAAAGCGAAGCGTTTTAAAGTGGTCATCACCCTGGCAGCTTGTGACTTCCTCTCGGCGGGCTTGATTTTTCCATAGCGGCTGGCCTTTGGCGTTGACCCAGCGGAGAATGCGAGGGCCTGTCTGTCGTTGGGTGACGTTCCAGCTGAGCCAGAGGGTTGGAGCCAGCGCGAGGAGCATGGTTCCGAAGAGCAACATACGGGGATGAAACAACCAGGACATAATGAACTACAGGCTCCTGTGTCTTGCAGTTAATGCCAGAAATCGATATATGCTAGCCACGATCAATAGAATGTTTTGACCTTTCAAGGAAAGGAGCAGCGTATGTGGATGCCTGTCTTTTTGGGTGCGGCCACCAAAAAAGTTGTGAGAACCAAGGGCGATGCATTGGTGCAACAGTTTGACTCGTTGCTCCTTACCATCGTGAAATGGTTGAATCTTCCGCCCAGTGCCTCTCCCCTTGTGGAGTGGTGTTTGCGGTTGACCATGGTGGTGTTTGTCTTGTTGTTCGTCTCTGTGCTGGCGCGACGAGCCCAGCTTGAGCGGATTGTGGGATGGGTGGACGACAAGGTTGGGGCTATCGAGTTGACCCCATCCGATCGCAACTTTGTTTCGTTCGCCGCCTGGGCCGGGATGTGGTTGATTGGGCTCATTATGATCCTGTACATCCTCAAGCTCCACACCTTGCTCACGACAGTTGGCCTCTCGGCAGGTGTCGTCACCGCTCTCGTTGCTGCGTCGAACCGCGACCTGCTGGGAAACGTCTCTGCCGGCTTTGCTTTGCAGGCACGTCGTCACATCACCCAGGGACACTCCATTAAAGTGATGGGGTTGGAAGGAACACTCAAAGAAATCGGTCTGACGTCCTGCACCTTGGAAGGTTGGGATGGCGTATGCCACTACATCCCCAACGCCAAGTTGTTGAACGAGGTGTTGACCAATTACTCGTTGTCTGCCTTTCGACGGGCCACGATCACCTTTTGGTTTGACCAGGACGAGGTGGATCTGGATGAGGTGGAGTCTGTACTCAACGGGGTGATCGCAGAAGCTCCCGGTCAGTCCAGCGCCAAGACCTCGTTCTTTACCTACGGAGAGTGCACCGAGAAGGGCCAACAGATCAACCTGTATGTGTATTTTGATCCGACTGGTTGGTCCGCCAACGCCTCGGCCACACGTCGGCTGTTGCTGGAGAAGATTGACGCCTCAGAGATCCGGATGGGGATCCCACAACAGCTGGTCTTGTTTGTGGACGGAGAGGCCGGTCTTGAATCGGATGAGACTGTTGTCTAGCCCTGGCCATTCGACTCCTTGTTGGGTATGAACTTGACCCTTCTCATTGAAGGGGGTAGGCTGGGCAAGAACCTTGTCCTGTTTGTGGATCCTCAAACTCCACAAGGTGCAGCAAAACGCAAGCATTGGGATAGTGAGACAATCGATGATGAATGTTGAGAAGTGGTACCCGCTTTGTTGGAGCGCAGGATTGCTGTGTCTGTTGCTGCTCTCGGGTCATGCAAGAGCCCAAGACTCTGGCAAAGTGAGCCTGTTTGTGACAGGTGACACCGCCAAGCACGAGCGGGCAGCAACATGGGTGGAAGGCATTTGGGTAAATATCTTTCACAAGCGACTTCAGGATGCTGAGGTTTTCTTGGGTGCCCGTGGCGATCAGGTCGCTGTGTTGAACAACGCCGAGAAGGCTTTTCTCGCTGGGAAAAAAGCCTACGAAGATCTCAACCCAGATCTGGCGTTTCGAAAGTTTCGAGAGAGCATCGGCTTGTTTGAGTCGGGGGCCTCGTACTTGTGGGATATGAACCGAGTGAGTCAGGCCTGGCTTTACTTGGGAGTGAGCTACCTGTTGAGTGGAAAACGACTCGACGCTGAGAAGTCCTTTCTTCAGGCGTTGATCATTAATCCAACTGCGGACATCAAAAGTGTAACAACCGAAGCTGACAAAGTAAAAGTGTTCAAGCAGGTTGAGCAGCAGATCGGTTTGGCTCCTGTTGGCACTCTGGAGATTCGCACCACTCCCTATGCGTCGGTGTACATCAACGGAAAGTTGGCGGGAGCTGCTCCTGTTCGGTTGCGCCTGCGTCGAGGCAAGCACTTTGTGATGGTCCGTCGCGAAGGCTACAAACACTGGGGCAAAGTGGTCAGCGTGACCGGGCAAACGGCTCGGTTCTCGATGACGCTCGCGCCGTTGAATGCCCGAAGCAACTGGCTGCAAAGTGGAAAGCTTGCGACCCAAAGCCTCAAGCCACAAAGTAGCTTGCCCACCGGAGTGGCAGCGTTTGGCACCTTGTCCCAGTCCCGGTATGTGTTGCTGGCCAAGGTAAAGTTTCTGCCTGACGGGAAGCGAATTAAAATCGTAGCAGCCGCCTATGATGTTGTCTCCAAAAAACAACTGGCGTCAGGTGGGGCTGTCGCGGGCTGGGGGACCGAGCCCGATATTGTGAAGAAACTGGGAGAGCAGTTGCTCGCGGGGAATAGCGTTCGTCTGGGCGGTTGGCAAACAATTGGACGACGTCCTCCGCCTCCACCCAAGAAAGGCGGAAGCAAGGCAGGGCTTGCCGTGGGTCTTACCATCGGATTGTTGGTGTTGGCCGGCGGCGGTGTGGTGCTCGGCTTGTACCTCACAGGAAACCTGACTGGACCGCAATGCCCCGACACAGGTAGCTGTGTCGAGATCAAGTTGGAATAGGAAACAGCATGAAACGTTCAACGTGGCGCCTGGGCCTGGTCTTTGGGATCGGCCTTTTGCTCCTGACAGCTTGTGGACAGCCGGTTCCGCGCCTGGGCATGTCCATTCGAGGACTGGACTCCAGACTCCTACAACAAATCAGCTTCCTCGATATGGCGCTGTTCGATGGCAGCAAGATTGAGTGCCAGCAGATCACTCCCGACAACTACAAGTCGGACAAGAAGGTGATCCAGGAGTCCCGGATCCCGCCGTTCAAAAACAAAAACGACATTGTCGCGCCTCTCTTCGTGAAGGAGTCACGGCCTTACTTGCTGCAAAACCTCGTGGAAGGTCGCAACCTTGTCGTGTTTGTCGTGGCGTTTAACAACGACAAAAAGAGCATGGCCGAAGGCTGCATTGGTAACGTCAACTTGTTTGCAGGCCAGACCAAGGTCATTCCCATTACGCTCAAGCCCATCCAGTGATTCTCTCTCCTTCGCTTCCTTTTTCTTTCTTCTACATGTTTGTTTTGTGCCGCTCTCTCCCATAGGAGGACGTATGCCGTCACGCTTGCAAGACCCCATCTCATTGGGTGCATTGAACCTGCGCAACCGACTGTACAGGGCTCCTGTTCTGGAAGGAGCGGGCTCTGCCAAGAACCCAGCCAAGGTCTACGCGAAACACTTTGTGCCCAACGCAGAGGCTGGAGTGGGCTTGATCATTCAGGGGAACACCATCGTTCAGCCGGAAGGGCGGACCTCCCCTGGGATGTCGGCGGTGCATGACCAGGAGAGCCTGCTTGTGTTCCGTCCGATGACAGAAGCGATCCACAAAGCGGGCGGTCGGATCGTCATTCAATTGGGGCACGGTGGGACCTACGCGCTGGAGTCCTGGCACCAGGAAGCGATGGCGGCGCGGACGCGTCCTCCGCTTGCGCCCAGCCCTCTGCCGTGGTGGATCCGGCTGATCTTGGACAGCGTTCATGTCCCAACCACCGAAGAGGTGGAAGGCATGACCCAACGGTTTGGGCAGGTCGCTGCCTGGGCTCGCGACGCCGGCTACGATGGAGTCCAGCTGGCTGGAAGCAACGCCAAGCTCCTGCACCAGTTCCTGAGCCCTGTGTACAACCGACGGACTGACAAGTACGGCGGTGATCTCGATGGACGGACTCGAATCCTTCGTGAAATCCGCGAGTCGATTGCCCAACAAGCCGGCAGCGACTTTCCCGTGTTGCTTAAGTATACCGCGGTTGAGAACACTCTTTGGGGGAAGGGGATTACCCTTGATGAGGGAGTGGCGATCGCGAAGAAAGCGGAAGAATGGGGTTTTCAGGCCGTCACTCCTGTGATCGCTGACATGCTGCCCAACACAGCGATCTGCCGCGGTGATTTTCCGAAGCACACGTTTCGCCACAAGAAGCTGAGGCAGACCATGCGCGAAGCGGCAGGCAACGCCTATCGTTTCTATGTGATTGCCACGGCGATGTGGTTTTCGTCTCGGCGTTATCCGTTTCAGCCTGTATGGAACCGCCCGGTGTTCTCGGCTGTTCGTGACGCTGTCTCCCTCCCTGTCTTTGGTGTAGGTGGGATTCGGACGCCTCAGGAAGCGGCCACCATTTTGCAGCAAGATGAAGCCGATCTGATCGGGATTGGCCGACCGTTCTATGCAGAGCCTCTTCTCCCCAAACGCTTCCTTGCAGCCTCCGCCGACGAACCCTTTCCGGCCATGGCCTGCGAAAACTGCAACCGCTGTATCATGCCCCAAATGGTCGGGATGGCAGGCGTTTGCTACAATCCTGAAACTCACCAGCGGCGCAAAGAGTTGGCAGCGATGGGGACTCCTCCTGCCTGACCAATCAACCATCATCCAAAGGGAGAGCGTTGCCTATGAGCACAACGTTACGTCCGTTTCATCTGGCCTGCCCAACGAGCAACTTGGCGCGACAACGGAAGTACTACAACGAGGTGATCGGCTGCACGGAAGGCCGATCGTCGGAGACCTGGTGTGACTTTAACTTCTTCGGTCACCAGTTGGTGTTTCACGAGCTACCGGGGTTTTCCATGAAGGATGCCACCAACCCGGTAGACGGCCATGATGTTCCACTGCCTCACTTTGGTGTGGTCCTCACGATGGATGATTGGCGAGAGCTGCGTGATCGTCTGGTTGACGCCGAGACAGACTTTATCATTGAGCCTTACATCCGGTTTGAAGGTCAGCCAGGGGAGCAAGCCACCCTGTTTTTCCGCGATCCTGATGGATATGCTTTGGAATTTAAGGCCTTTGACGACGATCGTTCCCTGTTCCAAAAGGAGTAGAACGGGCGTTTTCTTAAATTTTCTTTTCGCGCGATGCCGCTCTACCGCTGAGTTTTCGGCGATTGGAGAAGGATTGTTTGAGAAAACTAGCAACCCAGAGAGGGAGATGTCGATACTACACAGTGTTCAGACACAAACTCACAGACAACACTGTCTGTTTGACAAGGTACACACCTTTACAGGAGATTCAAAATGAACGGAATTAGCGGATACTCAGCGAGTTTCACCAACTTCCAAATCAACAACAGCTTCGGAAGCTTTGGTGTGGGTCAGGCTCAGCAGTCCCTGGCTCCTTCGTTTCAGCTCAGCAACTACATGGCAAACTCCTTCTCCCATGGACCTGCTCTCGGCAGCAACATGATGTCGGATATGTCCATGGCTCAGACTCAGGGCTTCAACGCTGCAGCCAATCAGGCTCGTTCGTTGACCGCTCCCGCTGGTGGAAATTTCCTGCAAGGCATCCAACAAATGATGGGTCAACTCACCCAAATGCTGCAAACCTTGACGGGTATGAAAGCTCCAGGTGCAGGCACCGCTGGCGCTCTCCCCACTCCCAGCCCCGCAGCGATGGGCCAAGTGCAGCAGCCCCAACCGGCTGGCATCGCGCAAGCTCCCCAGCAAGCACAACAAGCTGGTGGCCAGCAAAAAGGTGGTCTTCTTGGTGGACTCCTCGGAACCTTGACCAAAGGTTTGGGCGGCGGTCTCCTCGGTGGCCTCTTGGGTAAAGTCATGGGCGGCAAAGGCTTGGGTGGCGGACTCAGCGCAATCACCGACCTGGTCGGCGGCCTCTTCGGTGGCGGCAAGGGCGGCAAGGGCGGCGGCATCGGCGGCATCTTGAAAGGCCTCCTTGGTGGCATCCTCGGCGGTGACAAAGGTGGCAAGGGCGGCGGCATCGGTGGCATCCTCAAGAACGTCTTGGGCGGCATCCTCGGCGGTGGCGACAAAGGCGGCAAGGGCGGCGGCATCGGCGGCGTCCTCAAAGGTCTCCTCGGTGGAGTCCTGGGTGGCGGTGACAAGGGCGGCGGTCTGTTGGGCGGTCTCCTCGGTGGCGGAAAAGGCAAAGGCATCGGTGGAGTTCTCGGTAAGGTCGCTGGTGGTCTCCTCTCCAAGATCTAATCTTCCCCATCTCCTCCCTATCCTAGCTTCTTTCCCCTTCTTTTTGACACTCCCTGGTTTCTCCCCTATCTCTCTTTCTCTCTCCCGTCCAATCTTTTGGTAGACAACCCTTTCTTTTTCGACAGGGCTCGTTTATCCTCGGATGCGTTGCCAATCACAAAGCGTGTTCGACCTTTGCGACTTCCTACATGAAGTCCAATCTGTTTGGATAGATAGAGATAGGTTCCAACCGATAGCGAGGTACTTGATGACAAACGATCCCAAAAATACACAGGAATCGGGACAAGAGAAACCGGAAGAGCCCAAAAAGTTGGAAATCATTGGTGGTGGAGCGAATTCGTACACCGCCAAGATGATGCGTCAGCTTGCGGAGACCGCTCCTGTTGTCAGCAGTGAGTTGGATCTTTCCGAGTTGCCAGCTGCAGAGCTTCCCAACTTGAGTTCGATCACTGTGCAGGTGCCACCGTTTCCCGAGATCACCGAACAAGACGTGATGGCGCGCTTTGAGCTGATCTATTACGATACTTGTGTGGAGCGAAGCCTTCGTACTGTTGGTGAAGCGGTCGAAATGGGCGATGAATTGCTTCTCGACCTGGTGGGATATGTGAACGGTCAGATCATGCCATTCAGCGCCCAGGAAAATCTTCGGATCCGTCTGGAGCCTGATAGTATCCAACCAGGTGTCGGCAAAGCCCTCGCCGGCGCTCCTGTTGGGGAGACAAAGACCGTTGCGGTTGATGTGCCCCAAGACAATGGGAACCCGATCAAGGTCGCCTTTGTCATTGATATTAAGAAAGCTGCATCGCTGACGTTTCCCAAGCCTGAAGATCCTGCGACCCTTAAGGCTCTTGGTATGGGTGACACCCTGGATGATGTCTATGGTGCCATCGCACGATCGCTCAGCCAAGAACGCGACGGTGTGATGCTGGCCCAGTGCATGGGGTTGGCTCTGGAAGCCGTCGCTGCTGCTGTTGACATTGAGATCAGTGATGAGTTGATCGACACCGAGATTCGCTCCCAGTGGACCCGGAACGAAGGTCGCTTCCTGATGGACAAGGGTGCGTCGCGAAAAGATATGGACGATGCTGTTGAGGCCTGGTTACGGGATGAAAACACCCGGAACGTTGCCCGTGAACGCCTCAAGATCGCGGCCATTATGATGTTGTACACCATCCAAGATCCTTCAGAGTTAACGCCTGAGGAAGTGGAAGGCTTCTTCGCCGACTACGCGAAACGAAACAACATCGACTATGACAAGTGGCGAGGTTCTCTCGCAGGGAAAGAGGAAGACCAAGAGGCACTCCTCAACGAGTACCTCTACCTTCGCACCGTGACCCACATTACCTCCGAAGTAAACCTTCAGTTCACCTAGTCATCACGCTGGGTTCTCCCCCCATCCTTCTTTCCCGCTCCAAGCAACGTTTCCCTTAAATTGCTGACACGTGCCATTCGTCCAACAACTGGTTGATACGAGGGGATTGCCGATCCAATCGGTACGCCTGCTGGAGGTGCAACTCCGCATCGCTGTGCTGTTGTAAATGCTTCTCCACAAGAGCCAACTGCGTGTAGGTCGCTGCAGCAGTCTGATGGTTTTGGATGTGGGGAGCCTGTTTGTTCAACAAAATGCGTAACTCGTTGTAAGCGCCTTGCTCGTAGAGGTGGGCTCGAATTCTCTCAAACGCGATAGGATGGAGAGGATCGAGAACTAGGGCATGATGGTAGAAGGGTAGAGCGGCTTCGGGTTTTTCCTGGTAGCGCCAGAGGTCTCCCCAACGCAGATACAACTTGGCCAACGAGGTTGTTGGATCTGGCCGCTGCTCCACTCGTTGGACCCTTCGCTGCACGGCTGAAAACATTTCCATCCAGGCGTTGTGCTGGGCTGCGAGATGTTCGGCTTCTTCAAGCACAGGGTCTGGTGTATGTGGTGACTCAATCAGTTGCTGTAGACGGTCTTGAGCGAGGCTTGTCTGGTGATCAAGGAACAAAGCCCGACAAATCTCCAAGCGTAGGTAGGGAGCCTCTTGGGGAGACAGATCGCCTTCTCGCTCTGCCAAGAGGTTCACCAGCAGCATCCGTGCTTTGGGGTAGCGAACAATGCGCTGTATCAGGTCCAACGAGTGGGTGATGGGTGGGTGGTACAGAAGAAGATCCGACAACGCTTGCATGGCTGTGTGATAGTCGTGCAATGGATCCAGCGACACCATCACAATCTTACGCAGCAAAAACGGATGTGTACTTGGAGAAGGCAGTTGTGTGAGAAGCTGACCCAAGGTTGGAATGAGCTGTCTGTAATCTCGAATTTGTTCGTACACATCGCACAGCGACAACAGAAGATCTGGATCGTGTGGGGTGATTTGCTGTGCCTGTCGTAGAAATTGGAGCGCTTCTTCCGAACGTTCCAGGGAGTGGTGAAGGAGCTCAGCTGTGCTGCGGAGCAAGAACGCCCGAACTGGTGGGGCCGATTGAAGCTCTAACTCTTTCTGATAAAGGGTCAGGGCCTTCTCATAATCGCGTTGCTGCAGCGCGTGTTGACGCACCTTGTGAATGGCCTCGATGTGATGTGGGTGAGACTGCAGTATCCGCTCGAACGTATGGATTGAGTCCTGGGGTGGCTCGGGCGGAGGGCACTGCATTTGGAAGGCCTGGCTTCCTTTGCCCTCTCTCGCCAGTGCGTACAAGATCGAATGCAGCGCATGCTCTGTCGGCAGCGTTTGGCTGTATCGAATCAACCGGGTGAGGAGGCGGCGGTTCTGTGGATGGAACGACAACGCCATCAAGCCCAGCGTGAGGCTCTCCTTGGGGCTTTGCTTCTCGCTACAGAGGGTGAACAGATCAGCCAAAGACTCCTGAACATAGAGCGGATCGTCAATGCTCGTGAGGTGGATTCGGAAGATCTTTCGAAGCGTCGACCATTGCTCTCGTTCCACCAACACTTGCGTCGTCCAATGGAAGAGCTCGATATCATGGGGTCGTTGAAGCAACGCCTGGAGATAAAACGGAAGCGGATCTGTGTGGCGAAGCTTGTTCTTGTGCAGCGCCTGGAGCAGCTCCGATTGCAGCGGCTGTGAGCAGGGCAAGGGAACTCTCTGGGTTTGCGGCGACGTGAGAATGGTGTCCAATATGTCCCACTCTTCACGCGGAATCAGAACATCGAACAGATAATGCCAGGACGATGGCTCTGTTGGGTTCTCTGCGAGCAGCGCCCGCCAGCAACGAACAACTAGAGCGTGACGTTCTGTCTGTGAGAGGCCTTGTTGGGCCGCTTCCATCAACTGTCTTCTTGCTTCGTACCAGTCTGGCTGTTTCGAGGCTTGTACTTCCAACTCTTCTGCTGTGAAGGCTTCCAAGGGAGCGGCAAACTTGTCTCGCACAACTTGAGAATGAAGCGCTTGGGCCGCCTGGTGATACAGCTTGGCTTGCGACTCCTGTAGGCTCTGCCTCTCCAGCTCTTGCAGAAGCTGCTGGAGGTGCTCGTACCATTGGTTCTCCTCAAAGGTCTGGAGGATGTGCTGCCATTGCAAGGGATGCGGAGGGTGCGGATGACGCAGCCACTCCAACAGCAAATAGAGCGCATGAGACGGTTGAGGGGCCAATCGTGTTGCGAGCAGCAACGCTTTGTGCCGGGCTTCCAGTTGAAGAGGACTTGGTGTGGGACAGCGTCGAAGGAAGCGCAAGTAGTAATCTCGAAGGGGCTCCCAGGCACGTATTCGCGTTAAGGCCACTTCTGTATTGCGGAATGCTTTTTCGTGTCCTTGCTGTGTCGCGTACAAGTGCTCTAGCGCGCTCAATAACGTGGAAGAGATCGAAGGGTAGGTGTAGCAGTCCCGCAACGCGACAGCCTCGGAGCCAATGCCAAACGAGGAGGGAAGGGCGCAACGCAGATCGTTGTGGGCCTGACCCGAGCAGTCCACCATCAGGAGCTGTTGACGCTCTTCGACAAGCAAACGTGCAAGCTCTGGGTAGTGCGGTTCAATCTTTTCAAGGAGACGTGGAAAAACAGAAGGAGGGTAGTTCTGGCTTAAGTAAATCGCTACGGACTGAAGTTGAGCCGCCATGTACCGCTCTGCTGGTGCTGAGGTCTTTTGAGGGAGGTGCGCGAAAGGATTTCTAGTAAGAAGCTTTCAGGCTGTATTTGGCTTCCAAGTACACCGTTTCACCATCGAAGGGTGTGAACCGCCACTTGTACCGGATGGTGCGAATCAGACAGTTGGTGAACCGCTTGCCCTTGAATCGGCGGGGGCTAACCTTGATGCTCTTGACGCGTCCTCCGGGAGAGACTCCCAAGGTCAGCTTCAGGATTCCAGAGAGGTAGTTGCCGCTCTTGAGGTGCAGGTTGTAACAGTATTGAACCTTGCTGTTCTGGTTGTTCAACTCTTTGTAAAGCCTCTTGGCGAGGGCCTTGTCGATGCCAGCTCCGACTTCAGGTTCAGAGCTTTTCTTGGTCTTTCCGCCGCCAAACTTCTTCATAAACAGCTGATTGATTTTGTCGTCGATGGAGCCCAGTTTTGTCTTTTTGGGGGCCTTCTTCGCTCGGGCAATTCGAGCCCGACGGTAGCGACGACGAATCCGACGAACCCGACGCTTCTTCACCTTGACTGCGCGCTTGGTGGGGACTGCAGCAGGGCTAGCGTTGTCTTGAGCGAGGAGGCGACGGCGCGCCTCTTCGTCTTTCTTCGAAAGCCGAACCGCTGGTTTGTTCTCGTTGGTGGTCAGGCGCGGGGTTGGCAGTGTTTGTTGGGACGTTGCGTTGCTGTCGCGGTTGTTGAGCAACATAGGAAGCGTCAACAGAGCTGCGACGACACCCAAACCTGCGGCGACCGCGAGTCGGGCCGACCACTTGGGCTTGAGGGTTTCGCGAATTTCGATGATGTCCGCGTCATCAATGTCGAACTCTTCTTCCGGTTCGTCGAACGGTATGGGCGGCAACGCCACTTCTACAAGGTCTTGCTTGCTGTCGATCGCTGCTGCCATAAACTCGGAAGAAGCCTTGTCAAAGAAGTCGGCTTCTGCGCTGGACTCGATGAATTCCACAGCTGGAACGGCCTGGGCTTCATGAGCGACATCTTGCTGGTGGGGAGCCGGAGCCGTCTGTGACGGAGGGAACACACTCGGGAAGTCCGATTGCTGAGGAGCGATAGGTCCTCGGGCGAGAGGCTGTTGTGGCTCGCTCAAGCTGGGCTGCGAAGGTGTCAACGTGGAGCCAAACCCTCCACCCAAAGAGCCGCCGTTGGACTTGGCTGTTACAGGCTCGGGACGAACTGGATCGGCGATCGTCTCACTTGTTGCAGGCTGTTGAAGCAAAGACAGCGGATTGGCACCTTGAGAGCTTGGAAACGGTGAACTTTCTGGTGCAGCCGGTTCCACCGCTTGCAATTGCTCCACGCTGGGAGTGCTTGCGTAGGTTTGGTTTTGGACCTGAGCAGCAAGAGGGGAAGCTGGTTCCCCGAAATTGTTGTTGTAGTTTGGTGTATGGATGGGCTCCCGCGGTGTTTCTCTGAGCTGCTGAACCGGAACAGGCGCACCCACCGGTGGTGGCGTAACGCGGGCTTGCGTCTGGAAGGCTTCCTTCAATTCATCCACACGACTGGCTGCCGTCCACTCGGGCCAACCGCCACACCAGATCAGCGTGTCTGCTTTCACCTGACCTTGTTGAATGTTTCGGATGACTTCGCTCTTCACCACAGGACCCGTGGGTTGACCATGGATGGCCATAAACCAGATGGGTTCTTCTTGCTTCTCTTCCCGCATCTGACGGATCCAGTCCGTCGAAATTCTCGCGATGACCGTGCGTTCTTCTTGCTGTTGGGGTTCGCTCAGGTCAAGCTTGAGGCCGCCTCCACTTTGTCCCTGACTGTGAACAAAGGAGTGACCGTTGTAAGAAGAGGCAGGCTGTTGTTGGAACGGCGAACCTGTTGAGCCTGCTGCAGCTGCTGTATGGGCCGGGTTGGCTTGTGCAGCCGCTTGCCGTTGAGGCTGGGCCGCAGCTTGTCCACCTGCGTCGGCGCGCTGGGCGCGAGATTGGGGATCGCGAACGATGATCACATGGGAGCACTTCTTGCACCGGATCTTCAGGACTTTCTTGCGGACTTTTTGGTCTGAGATGGAGTACTTTGCGCTGCACTTGTCGCAGATAAATTTCATGGAGCGAAGTCTCTCTTGTTGTGTTGGGGGCAAGAAGGGGGTTTTTAGGAGACCCCTTTCCTTTTGGGTTCGCCTGGCTCACATGTTGTTTGGGTTGGGTGATGGGTTTGTCTTTGCTTCCCACTGCACGTGGATGTTTGCACCAGCGGCAGTCGGAAAATCAAGCACAAATCCCAGTCTTCCAAAGACTCGAAACTCTTACCCTGTGGGTAAAGTTCGGTCATCATACCACTCTGGAAGTCGAACTTCAAGAGTTCCATAACGCATATCAAGGGGTTGCGATCTATCGCACACAACAAAACAGGGGAATGGCGATCCGTTCCTTATGGAGCGTCCTTTCTTCTGATGTTGCTTGTATCATCTAACGACAGGCCTGGGAGGTTTCTTAAGGGATACGAAATGAAAAAGCTGTTCTGCTTCTTCTGTCCCTTCTTTGAGGGGCACTGTCCGAGCTTGCTAGGTTCAATGTGGGTGGGGTGGCTGGGGCAACTCGGCCACTGACAGGTACCAGCGGTTCTGGTTGGAGCGGTGGAGCAGGCTGAACACCGAGCGCGCCTTCTTTCCTGTAATCCAAACCGTGTGGACGTAGGCTTTGTGGCTTCCTTTGGGCTGGTAAATGTACACATCACGGAATGCCGTCTTGTTGTCCTTGTCTTTGGCTTTCCAGTACTCTTGGAGCAAAGCAAAGACAGTGGGGATACTGATCGCAGCATCAGCAGCCTTGAAGTACTTGTATTGGTAGCCGGGTCCTAAGTCGTACTGGGTCAGGTACCAATGTCCTTCCTGGCTACGCACAAAGCTCGTACGAACGGGCGTGAGCTGATCGTTGTTGTTGATGACCCAGTGCGCGCGTGCCTTGTTGCTGTTGGGTTCTTGGTAAATGTACAAGGTTTGGATGCGTGCGCCGTTGAAGCGACGTGTGTTGGAACGCCAGCTTTGATCTTTCCAGTACTTGCGAATCAAGGCTTGGGCGATGTTGGCGTCCAATTGCTTGGGGCCCTTCTTGTGGTAAAGGACTTCCTTGGGGTTGCCAAACTTGAGGTTGGTAAAATACCAGTAACCATCATGTGTATGAGTAAAGAGACCTTGTTGGGGTCGAGTGGGTGACCCTTGTGTTCCAAGTTGGGCCGGAGCGCCTGCAAGCTGCCATCGAATCAGCGAGCTGTGTGGCTTGGTCTGGAACCATGTCGCGTGGAGCAAGTCCACACGTTTGCTGGTTTTGCGTGTGTGCTTCCGGAGCAGCGACTCCACCAAAGGACGCTCCAACGTTGTGGGAGCCTTGACGCGGTAGCGGAGGTCGAAGCTGGGAGGCTGGTGCAGGCGAGCCAAGTACCACTTCTGGTCTGTCGCGTATCGAAACAGGCTGCGTTGTGCAGGTTTACGGCCGCGCTGCCAATACACCCAGGCTTCCAAAGCCTTGGGCTCTTGGTAAATGCTTAAGTTTCTCGAATAGAAACGCTTTTGCAGCTCTTCCTTGAAGTACTTCTGCAGCAGTGACTTGGCGGCTTCGGGTTCAAGCTTGCGTGACGCGGTGAGCGAGAAGTTGTGCATCTCGTCGTCGGAGACAGGGCTTGCGTACTGGGACAGGTGCCACTTTCCGGCCGAAGAATAGCGGAAGTGCGAGCGAATCTTCCAGATCTTGATCGATTGAGATGAGAGCTGCTTGTGCAAGGCCCAGTAGGCAACGGCGGTCCGGCTTCCCGGCTTTTGCACAACATAGAGCTGGTGGATATGAGTTCGGGAGAATCGTCCACGCAGTCGCCAAAACGCCTGAATGAGCTTTTTCGCGATCGAGGCTGTGAGCTGCCTACTCGCGGTTTGTGAGACCCGCGCCTCTTCCTTGTAAGCGATGCCCACCTCTACAAGGTGCCAGTGCCCTCGGTTCGAACGGAGAAAGATGCCGTGACGAGTCTTGTTTAAGCGCTCGTCGAACCAGTAGGCATGGGCGAAAGGTTGGTTATCTTTGTGAAAGAGATAGAACCCTTGCAGTCTGAGGGTGCGCTTGGAGTCACGCTGTTTCCCGTATTGCTCGACCAACTCTCTAGCCTTCTGGAGAGAGAGCACCGCAGAGTCTTTGGGACGCTTGGCAAAGGTGTCGAGGGTTGTTTTGGGTTGGACTGTTCCAAGAAGCCGGCCGAGATTGTTGACCACAGGGTGAATGTCAGGTTGTGCAATGGTGGCATACAACAATGCGCCCATGAACAGCGTCTCTGTCATTCCGAGGAGCATGGCGAGAGTCGCTAACCCTTTGCCTCGGATGATGCCTGGGGCCAATCGGATGTGGCTGCGTCCACGCCAGCCCAACAACCAGGCGAGAGGTCCTGTAACAAAAAGGACTGCGAAAAACATTGCCCACACCGCGCGTGGTTCGAGCCTTCGTTCTCCATCAAAGTGAACCTCTTCGTCTGGACCCAGGGGATCGTTGGAGTCGGGGAGGACATCCCAGGAAGGTGGCCGAACGTCGTCTTCAAATCCGCCTTGGTTCACATGGGCTGGTAGCGGTGTTCCTGTCGGCTGGTTCGGATCGTAGGATGTCGCAATCCCTGACACAGGCTCCTGAAGTGTGGAGGGGGAGCCAGAGTTGGGATCCAGGTAAGGGTTGCGAGTGACAGCTGTGCTTTCTCCGCCGCCTTCATGGGAGGCGTCAACGTTGGAAAACAAGTCCAGATCGACCGGTGGTGCCATGGTGTGATCCAAGGGATCGTCCTGGTCTTGAGCATAACCCTGGTAACCTGGAGGTGGTGGCGGGGCAGCAGAGACTGCCGTACTCTCTCCCACCACATCTTCAATGGGTGCTTCAGCCCAGTGCGGGGATGAGGCTGCCAGTTCGGCTGAAGGAGGCTGTGTGCGCATTGTAGAGGCAGCGTCTCCCGCTGCTCCTTGGGCCTGTTGCATCAGAAGAGTAACGTCGATGACTGTCCCGCAGCTACAGGCAAACTGGTAGTTGTCGGGGTAGCCCGTGGTGTCGTAGGCCTGGCCACATGTGGGGCACTGAATGATCATACGTTGTCTTCTCTTCCTGTTGCTAACGGGGCTCGAAGGCTACAGCCATTGTCGTTGAGTGTAAGCAAGTCGTCCAGTTCGGGCGAGATCACGAAGGGCTCGGTTCACGGCTTTGAGAAGGGCAGCGCTCTTCTTGTTCACACCGACGCCGTAGTTTTCCATCTGCGAAAGCACCTGGGTGATCATATACTCCTGCGAGATGCTGCGAAGCATGTGGATGGCGATCGGCTGGTCCGTCATCACATAGTCGATCTCACCTCGATCCATCGCGTTGATGATCTCATTGTAATTTAGGAAGGCGCGGATGATGCCTTTGGGCTTCTTCTTGCCTTGCGTTGTGCCCGTTACTACCGCAGTGACCGGCTTGTTTCGGGTGATCTTGGTCTTCTTCACCTTCACCTTGTAGGTTTGCAGGTAAGGCTCTGAAAAAGCGACTTTCTTCTGGCGAGATGGGGTGATTGAAAACGCAGCGACGACCATGTCACAGTGGTTGTTTTCCAGGCTGCTGACCCGTGAATTGGCATTGATCACGGACCAGGTCAGGCGCAGGTTCTTTTTGTAATAGATGCTGATTTGGGTGCTGATCTCTCGGGCCAGTTGGATGTCAAAGCCAACCAACGCGTTGTTCACAAAGTGACCAAAGGGAGGGATATCTGCACGCACACACACTCGAATCAGCTGACTCTTAAGAATCTTTGCCAAGGTGGAGTGTGCAGGAGGAGCTTTGGCTGTGGGCGTATCAATGCTGTACAGCGGAGGTTCCTCGGTGGTTTCGGTGCTGTCGTCCTCTTCGTCATCGTTGCGAGGGGTTGGACGTTTCTTCGGAGCGGGCCGCGATGTGGGGGCTTGGCGTGCTGCAGGTTGGGTTCGTCGCTTCGCGGGTTGAGCCTGGGGCTGTGTCCGTCTTGGAGGAGGAGATGTTCGGGGAGCCGCTCGACGGGGAGCAGGACGTGACGTTGCCTTGCGCGCCGCAGGTTGAGCTGTCTTGTCCTGGGCGAACGTGGGGAACACCAAGGTAAGGCACAGAAGAACCAACAAGAATGTCCGGGTCATACGGGCTCCTTCTTCGACCATCAACGCTCTCTATGAACACCTGTGAATGAGGGACTTGCCGCTCCAGGCGTTTCGTTCATTCCGCAGCATAGCGCAAGGGGTTGAGAGCTAGTGATACCGAACGCACCTCCGTGGTGTCAAGGTGGAACCTCAAGGAACAACGTGCTACAACGCACCAAACCCTGGCCTTGCCACTTTTGCTCTGGAGAACCCCAAAGGATGAAACAAGGGACACCTCTTGACCCACAATGGGATGACATCCCCTACTTTTTCGTTGAACACTGGGGAGAGTTTGCCACAGCTCTCTGCATCAACCCACCGCTGGACGAAAAGCAGCAGTCCGCTCTGGTTCGTCGTATGGAGTTGGACGGCAGCTACCTGATTCACCGTCACCTGACCCCACCAGACGTTGCCAACTTTCACGAGTATCTTGCGACGCTCCTGCCTCAGGTCTGGGGACCGATGCAGGATATCGCTCGTTTGGCGCTGTTTTTCTCATGCGACCCAGCATTGGAATGGAACATCGACGCCGCACAGCGCTTGGAACTGGCCCGACGGTTCCCTTGCCCCATGATGTTTCACCTGCCGTCCGATTCGGACTGGAACAAGTGGGCCAGGGCGCGGACTTTCTTGTTGGGCTCCCAGGTCGAACTGTACCCCGCTTCGTTGGGAACGCTTGGTCTTGCTCCGTCTTAGACAGATGTGCTAGTTTATTCAGGTAAGACGGGGAGCCTATCCCCTTCCATTTGTAGGGAGAATGTCTGATGCGAAAGCCTCTCTGGCTGGGGAGCGTTCTGCTCCTTTTGTGTTGTGGTGTTGTTCAGCCCGTTGACGCGTTTGAACGCATAAAAAACCAGGCGGGCAAAGAAGTCTTTTGGCCTCGAACCACAGGAAAAGCTGTGGTGAAGTACTACATTCAACAGGAAGGCCTGGGTGACTACTTTAAAGCCAATCCGACCTTGGGTGTCGCGGGCAGCGAAATGAACGCTGTGAAGGGGGCTTTTCTCTTGTGGTCGACGCTCACATGCTCCGACGGACGACCCGTTGGATTGAGCGCCCAATTCCAGGGGCTCCTTCCCCCTGCGCAGGCCAAGGTGGGCTACGACCCCAACTGTGCGTCGTGCAACACCAACCTTGTGGTGTTCATCCGTGACCGCAACTTGTGGCGGCACAACGATCTGGTCCTCTCGAAAACAACCCTCAATTTCAACGAAACGACAGGTGAGATTGTTGACGCCGATATCGAGATCAACGCAACAGGGAAGTTCATCCTGACGACCCAAACCCAACAGCCTGAGAACATCAAATGGGACATCCTTAACATCATGGCCCACGAAGCAGGTCGTTTTTTGGGCCTGGACACCTCGACCGATCCCAAGGCGACCATGGCAGCCAAGTCAAGCGAGGGAGATCTGAGCCTTCGCAGCCTGGAAAAAGATGACGTGGATGGCATCTGTACGATCTATCCACCGAGCGACAACGCCCAACAAGTTCCCCTTTACCAGGAAGTCGAAGCCCAACGTGACCTGGGCTGCTCTTCTGTTCCTGGCTCGGCTCCTTCCCTCGGTTCTCTTGTGTTACTTCTCTTCGGTCTGCTTCTTCTTGTCCGCCGCTCCCGCGCTTAGTTCGGCTTCTGTGGTTCCGGCTTGTTTTCGGGAGTCGCAATCTTTTCTCTCCAGCCTTTGGGTTCATGAGATCACTCACTCCAAGGTTACTTCTCGTTTTGGAGTGCCTTTTTGCACTGGCTACGGTGGGTGCAGTCTTCTTTCAAATTGACACCTTTCCTTGGAGGAGCTTTGATGAAGAAAGAACAGTTTCTCACTGTGAAGTGGAACAACACGATTGCAGTAGCCCAAGGTGTTCCAACCTTTGGCTTTGTGGTCTATGCGATCGCGACTCAATTATGGACCACTATGACGGGCATGATCATACTTTCTGTTTTGGGATGCTTGTTCTGAATCATTCTTGAATTGCATTCATCTGCGCGGTTCGCGTGGCTCAAAGAAAAGAATTCAGAAGCAGTGAGTGAAAAGAGCATGACAGGAACCAACTTCCTTTTGCTTGTCTTGTTCAACCTGAGTTTTTGGTTCTTTTTGATGCCCTTTCTCACTTCCATGTCTTATGGCGTTGGATTTGTCGGTTTTGCTTCCATCTTGTTTCTTCGGTTTCTGGCCAATTTGTACGTCAACTGGCGTGACTTCACTCCTGCCCAGTACTATGCGTTTCCTTATCGCATCCCCTAAACTCTCCGCTCCTTCGGTAAGAGAGTGGCCTTCGCATGTTTGATGACGCGGAGCAATAAATAACTCCGCTACCCATGCAAGTCCATTCAACAAGCGATATCCTTGTCTGTGCAATCCGCGCAACCTGTGGACTCCTCGCTGCTAAAACGCAATGGCCTGCGACGACACTCCTTCTTCATCGATTGGCTTCCCTTTTGCTGTGAAAATGGTGCATACTTTTCTCTTTCACCGGATCGGTTGATACACAGATGATGTTGCCTTCGAAGACTCTCTGCTCTTGGGGAGGTTTCTTTCGTGCGCTCTATCGTCGTTTTCCCTGTTTCTAAGGACACTCCTGCTATGACTTTTCTGAACCCGTGGCTTCTTAAACACAAAAGGCTTTTTCTCTCCTTTCTTTGCTTTTTGTTTGTGGGGTGGAGCTTGTTGCATGCAAGTGATAGCTATGCTGATAAGTTACCCCAATCGAGCAAACCCAAACCTTCAGCGAACCTTAATCTCTGGGGAGATGTTGTTCCTCGGGATAGCTTATGGTCCCACCGACACTGGGGAACCGTTGGTTCATTGGCGGTTGGTATTCCGGCTGCGATGATTGCTTTGAAGCTTATTAAAATATCACCCAACGCAAACTCTGTGATCGGTCCGCAGTTCGACTTTGGGACCCATAGCCCCAAGGATCCCTCCAACATTGCAGCCATCCAGAAGCCTTTTGCGGAGAAAGAATCCGTTCCAACCTCAGAGTTAGCCTTGTTTTGGCTGGGCTCTATGGCAGGGGCTACGGCGATCAACGCCATCCCCATCTGTAATACAAGAGACAAAATGTGTCGTTTTTTTCATCACCAGATGGTCTTTGATACGATTGCAGGAGCGTTGGAAACGTTTTTCCTTACCGTGACCATTACAGAAACATTTAAGTATGGCTTTGGTCGATTGCGGCCCGATTTTCTCGACCGCTACGAGCGATTCCAATGCCAGAACAACCCCAAAGAAAAAGAATGTGTGGATGGTCAGCTGAGCTTCATCTCAGGGCATTCCTCCTCCTCGTTTGCCATGGCAACGTACGCAAGCCTTGTCATCGGAGGACGGCTTGTCTGGGGGCGCGGCGCTCGTAACTCTCAGGACCACAGTGGCCGAATTGCCGGGCTGTTTATGCAAGCTTCTTTGTTAGGCATTGCAAGTTACATTGCAGCGTCTCGGATTCAAGATGGACGGCATCATATTGAAGATGTGGTGGTGGGTTCTCTCGTTGGTTTTGGCGTCGCGAACCTCTCGTACTGGCTTTACTTTGATCACGATGGCCTGCCTCGTTTCCGTGGTCAACGCAACAAGAAAGCTGGAGTCACTTCTGTAAGTGTTGCACCCATGTTGAGAGGCCTTCAACTTCAAGTGGCTGGCTTCTTCTAACCTTGCTTTGTCTCCGCACTGTGTGTTGTTTATGGGACGAGTGACTCATCCACAAAAGGAAGACGAAGCGTTCTTCACTCCACTCCTTTCTCGGTCCATTCTGCACTTTTCCAATAGAACTTCATGTCTCTCTGAATGATGACAAGGTAACTCTGTCCTCCTTTTGCACTTCAAATACGGGGGTCAAGTGGGGACTCCTGCGTCGCATTTCTGTTGTGTTTCGTTAATGCTTTTGAAAAACAGGACGTAGGTGGCCCTGATTTTTCCACGAGATACAAAGGTCTCCTGGTTGAATTTGACGTGGTTTTTGGCTTAAGTGTTTGACTTCGTAGCGTGTGTGTTTCTTTGCTTTGGTTGGGTGCAGAACTTGCTTGGTGGTCGGCAACCCAATTCTAATAGGAGCACACATCATGTCATCACAAAGGGAAAGTGTTTCAACGGTCCATGAGTTCCTCAACTCCGATACAATGGGGGAGGCAGGAGCGGTTGACTCCGGGCAGCGTTTCCGAATGCAGAAGATGGTGGCCCGGATGCAAGCCAAGCGCCTTGCCAGACGGGGAGGGACAAAGAGTCAACGCGGAGACTCGAATGGCACAAAACAATCGGTGCAGCAGGAGTCTTTTGCACAAGAACTTCGCCACTTGTACAACCAGTCCAGATACAGCATCAGCCCAGCAGATCGGCTGAATGCGATTCGATGTTTGCTTTGGTTGCGCCCGTACGCTGAGATGACCATCAACGCTGTAAAGCTTTCGTTGCAAGACAAAGACAGCTCGCTTCGTGCCGCCACGTTGGCCGAGTTACAATCGTACGAAACAACCCTTCCAAAGTCGCTCGGTCAGTTGGTCGTACAACTCGCGTGGGACCCTGATATTCGTGTGAGAAAACAGGCTGTGCGTTTGGCGTCATTGTTTCCCTGTGTTCAAATGTTGAATGCTGTGTTGGGTTTGTTGGGAACTCCTGATCCCGAACTCTTTGATGCTGTGGTGCAGGCTGTGAACTGTATCAGCCAAAAGCTCGACGGTCCGCATGGTGATATGTAGATGGGTGGGACTCTTTTTCCCTGTTCTTGCGGGGTTTTATTCGCGTCTGTGACACAGGCGTCTCCATAGCCTGGTGCAATGCTTGCAGTGGATCGCAACTGACATGAGGCGACACAATTCTTTGTGTTGGGTTTGGCTTACTTACCAAACATGCTCATGGGTTGGGTAGTGACGAGAGCGTCGTGATGGAAATCTCATGGCTACCCAACAAGCTTTGTATCCCTTTGATGAATGGAGGCTCACATGTCTGCAAACAATCCCCTGACACAGCCGCTGCCAAAAGGAACCCCCCACAACGCTGCATCCCGAGATGCTCGGCAGGTTGCAGATGATATTATGGACAAGGCGCAAACCCCCATCCCAATCACGCTAGAAATTGAAGTTAAGCCTCAAATGTACATGAGGACGCCTCAAGATCGAGGAATGGTCGAAGGGATGGAGCGTACCACAGAAGGGAACCGCTCGAACTGGGTGGGAATTGCTGCGCTTGCGATTACCTTGACGGGTCTTGGCGTGTTTTTGGTTGACTTGATTCTATAATCGGGTCGCTCGAACTGTTGACAAACAAGGAACCCTGGATAAGCAAGGGCAACGCCATACATTACTGGACTTTGTTGTAGAGAAGCTGCTGCAGATCAGTGCGTTGCTTGAACTCTCCCAAGAAGCTGCTGGTGACGATACGGCTGTTGCACTGGCTCTCTTGACGCAGTGACATGCAAAGTTGCTGGGCTTGCATCACACAGGCTGCCCCTTTGGCGTCAAGATGAAGCATCAAGGCTTCGGCGATCTGATGGGTGGCGGTTTCTTGCAACGTCAGACGATGAGTAAGACATCGGATCAGCTTGCCAATGCAAGAGAACCCAACGACCTCGTTGCTGGGAATGTAAGCCACGTGCACGGTTCCAAAGAAAGGCAACAGATGATGAGGGCACATCCCGTGGCAGGCGATGTTGTCGACAACCACCAGTCCATCGTCTGGGGTTGGAAAGCGTTCCGCAAGGATCTGAGCTGGGTCGCTGTTGTAGCCGTCGAGGAGGCTGTTCTTCCAGCATTCTGTGACTCGGGAAGGTGTCTCTTGAAGTTGGGAGTGTTCCAACGAGAAGCCTGCTGCCTGCAACAGCGCTGCCACGCTTTGCTCCATCGTGCTTTCATCAGCGGGGCGCTGCTGTGGTGGCATATCATCCGTTATCACAGGGGAAGATTTCATCAACAATCGTTCCTTGGTTTATGGGCGTTGCTTTGGCTTCTTGGTCTTTGATAGAGCGAGACTTTCCCGAATCAAGACGTTCATCAGCAAGTAGAAACGCTCCAGGTTGCGAAGTTTCTTCCCGCTGATGCGACGTTGCTCCACAGACTTCGCGTTCCGCTGGAAGGTCTGCATCGCGAGCTTGCGATGTTGTTTGATAAAACGGCGGAGAAGATCCGAGCCGTCCTGCCTCTTTTGCTCAATCTTGTACAACTCATAAAACGTCGTCCGCATCCACGTGATCTGTTCCCGCACTTTGCCTTGGGGGGGACGATAGCTCTCCAACTTCACTTCGTTTGGACAGCCGCACAAACCCATTGCCAATCCAAGCAGACAGAGCAGCATCAGCCATGAGGTCCTTCGAGAAGGATAAGGGTTGGTGGAACGGCCCAAGCCGTAGAGTCCGACAGGCATCATGTTTAGGGAGTAGCCTACGATTACAGCGACAACGAGTAGGGAGATTACTCTTGACGGTTGCGGGTCCGTCACACCATACTTGATTCCGCTTTTTTGTGCCAATCTTTTGGAGCCAGAGCGACGGCAGTATGAACCGTTTGGCTCCCGAACGTAACGAGGGAAGAATGGGTTATTTTCTTGTGATGGAAGAGCAAACCTTTAAAGCACAACACCAACTCCAATTGCCAGATGGTTCCTGGGAAGAACTTCACGAGCATGAGTGGTTGTTACGGGTGTACGTTCGCACCCAAACTCTCGACAATGAAAACCTTGTGGTCGATTTCTTGGATTTGCAAGCCTATTTCAAGGATGTGTTGGAGCCCTTTCACGGTCAAAACATTAACAAGTTGCCCCCTTATTGCGATGGAGTGAATCCATCAGCCGAGTACATCGCCTATATGTTCTACAAGGCACTTGCACCACGTATCGACGACGAACGTGTGACCCTCTGCAAAGTTGAACTTCGCGAAGCACCAACGTCTTGGGGTATCTACTCGGTAGACTAGCCCAAGAATCTTCTTGTCCCTTCCTTTTCTTGAAGATGGAGAACTCTGTGAACGACACGCCGCGGAACCTGTTGATGGCTTGCGCTGTTTGCCTGGTGGCTTGTATCGGGATTGGGCTGGGTTGTCTCTCTCTTGCCTCCAGCGCAGCAAAATCTCTCCCTACGTCCCCAACCTCAAAGCCTCAGGCGTCTTCGCCTTGGTGGAAGAGGGCCGTGTTTTATGAGGTGTTTGTTCGCAGCTTCCAAGACAGCGATGGTGACGGTGTTGGCGATATCAAAGGCCTGATCCAACGCCTCGACTACCTCAACGACGGCGACCCCAAAACCACGACAGACCTCGGCGTTACTGCGTTGTGGCTGATGCCCATCTTCCGTTCGGGGAGTTACCATGGTTACGACACCGAAGACTACCGAACCATCGATCCTCGCTATGGCTCTCACGCCGACTTTAAGAAGCTATTGAAAGAGGCCCATCGCCGCGGCATTCGGGTCATTGTGGACTATGTTATCAACCACTCATCCCGCGCACATCCTTGGTTTAAGGCGTCGGCCTCTTCCAAGTCTTCACCGTATCGCTCCTGGTATGTCTGGCGAAAAGACAACCCCAAATGGACTCAACCGTGGGGCTCTGGTCCTGTCTGGCATTCCTCTGGAGACAGCTTCTTCTATGGGATCTTTTGGAGCGGGATGCCGGATCTGAACTTCCGTCATCCGCCGGTTCGCAAAGAAATGACCCGCATCGCCAAGTACTGGCTTAAACAAGGGGTCGATGGCTTCCGGTTGGACGCCGCACGGTATCTGTTTGCTGATGGTGGCGGTGCTTTGCAAAGTGACCGTCCTCGCACCCATCAATTTTGGAAGTCATTTCGGAAAGACGTCAAGGCTGCATCGCCCAACGCTCTGATGGTGGGGGAAATCTGGACCCAGGTCGCCAACATCGCGCCGTATTGTCAGGGAGACGAAATGGATATGGCGTTTCATTTTGGCCTCGCTGGTGCCCTCAAAGGAGCAGCGGCTTCCATGACCACGGAAGGGTTGTGGCGTGTTCTGTCCAACCCAACCTTCCCATCGTCCTGTTGGGCCACGTTCCTGACCAATCATGACCAGGAACGGATCATGAGCCAACTGCACAGCAACATGCCGATGATGAAGACAGCGGCTGCCTTACTGCTGACCTTGCCTGGAACACCGTTCCTCTACTACGGCGAGGAGATCGGGATGCTCAACGGTCCCAAGCGCGATGACCGTCACAAGCGGATGCCCATGGCTTGGGATGGATCTCCCCAGGCAGGCTTTACAAAAGGAATCCCCTGGTTTCAACGAATGCCTCACAAGAAGGCGAACGTTGCAGCGCAAACGAAGAACGCCAAATCGTTGCTGTCTTGGTATCGACGGTTGATTCATTTGCGTCACAGTCATCCGGCTCTTTCGGAGGGTTCCTTGAAACGAGTGCCTGTCAAAGGGGAGGGCAGCGAGGGTGTGATGGCGTTTGTCCGCGAACACAAAGGCAAACGTTTGCTGGTGTTGCTCAATCTGGAAGACCAATCTACTGCAAAGGTTCATGTCACGCTACCTTTCGCCACCAAGCAGTGGAAGACATTGCTGCGGGAGGGCAAGGTCCACGTGACGCACATTGGAACCGCGCGTGCTCCACATGAGTCGCCTTACACTCTCGCGACCAAGGAGCACAAGGTTAAACTGGGTCCTACATCCATGTGGGTTGTAGGACTCTGACATTCGTTTTGCAGATGGAAGAGGAGAAGAGATGAAGACCAAAGCAGAATTGCAAGACATCATCGAGCAAATCAAGAGCGCCGAGAGTCCCGTTGGGATGGACGCTGTGTACGTTCACGCGTTGATTCTCGACAAGCTGGAAGAGATGGACCAACGGTTGAAAGCCTTGGAGCAAGCCCAGGCTGATTTCTCAAAGCATTCCTGAACTCTTATTCTTGCAAGTGTTAGTTCTTTTTGGCGCCGTTGCAGATCCAATCTTTGAACTTTTGGATGGTCGAAGCAGGTAGCTTTCCTCCTGGAGGCATGGTTCCTCCGCAGTGACCCACTCCTTCCAACTTGTTCACAAGATAACTTCCCGCCACATCGCCCGGTTTGACATAGAGTTTGCTGTTGCACCCTGATGTCTTGTTGACGATGCTGCCGTGGATGTCGTTGGAGTTGATCGAGAACCCACCTCTGCTTCCACCCACGTGACAACCGCTGCAGTTGTTGGTGAAGATGGGGGCTATGTCGGTTTGAAAGCTTGGGTTGCTGTTGCAACTGGGCGTCTGGCATGCGCCGCTCGCACAAGAAATCCCTCCACCGCAAGCTTTGTTGCAGGCGCCACAGTGATTGGGGTCGGTCTGTGTGTTGACACAAGCTCCACCACAAAGAGTTTGACCCGAAGGACATTTGCACTGTCCGGTGCTGCAGGATTGAACGGATGGGCACTTGGTTCCACAGGCGCCGCAGTGGTTGTTGTCCGTTTGGGTGTTGACGCAAGCTCCACTGCACAAGGTTTGGCCTGAAGGGCACTTGCATGTGCCTGAACCACAAGATTGTCCTGTCGAACATTTTGTGCCGCAGGCGCCGCAATGGTTGACGTCTGTGTTGGTGTCAACGCAAGTTCCATTGCAGAGGGTTTGGCCCGAGGGGCACTTGCATGTGCCTGAACTACAGGATTGCCCTGTCACGCACTTGGTGCCACAAACTCCACAGTTGTTGACGTCTGTGTTGGTGTCCAGGCACGTTCCATTGCACAGAGTCTGGCCGGTGGGGCACTCACACTTGCCAGCTTTGCAGGATTGTCCAGTGACACACTTGGTCCCACATGCGCCGCAATGGTTGTTGTCTGTGTTGGCATCCACGCAGCTGTTGCCGCACTTGGTTTGGCCCGAGGGGCAAGAACCAATCAGGCATGTGCCGCTGGAGCAGACTTCGTTGGACTTGCAGGCTGTTCCACAAGCACCACAATGGGTTCCGTCCGTTTGGGTATTAACACAAGCGCCACTGCACAAGGTGAGACCGGCTTTGCAGACACAGGCTCCTGCTTTGCAGTCTTGTGAAGAGGTGCAAGCGGTTCCACAAGCTCCACAGTGGCTGGCGTCGGTTTGTGCATCGACACACTTTCCACCGCACAAGGTTTGGCCTGTGGGGCATTCGCACTTACCAGCTTTGCAAGTCGTTCCTGCCGGGCAAACCGTTCCACAAGCTCCACAGTGTTTGCTGTCGGTTTGGGCATCGACGCAAGCGCCAGAGCAGTCGGTTTGTCCGGAGGGACATTCACATTTGCCAGCCTTACAGGATTGACCACTCGCACAAGCGGTCCCACAGGCTCCACAGTGGCTGTTGTCGGTTTGGGTATCGACACAGGTTCCAGAGCAGTCGGTTTGGCCGTTGGGACATTCACATTTGCCGGCCTTGCACGATTGTCCACTGGGGCAGACGGTTCCACAAGCGCCACAGTGGCTGTTGTCGGTTTGGGTATCGACACAAGTACCGGAGCAATCGGATTGTCCAGAGGGGCATTCGCATTGTCCGGCGTTACAAGATTGACCGGATGGGCAGGCTGTTCCACAGGCACCACAGTTGTTGGAGTCGGTTTGGGTATCGACACAGGTACCGGAGCAATCGGTTTGTCCTGTTGCACACGTTGACTCTGGACCCTCTTCTTTGCTTTGTGCTTCATCCTTGTTGCTGATCTCTGGAGCGACTTCTGTGGATGCATCAGCCCCCACCGTTTCTTGGTTGGCAGCTTCATCGGTTGTTCCACCTGGACCACAAGCTACCATGCCCCAGGACATGAAAAGAGCGACCAAAGCCACTACACCAACATGAGAGAGACGCATTTCTTCCTCCTTCCATCAAGATTCATTCACAAGTTCTCTGCTGCATTGTCTGCGACATAGACTTCCACTGTTGAAAAGTGGTCCCACTTCTTCGAACCGTTTGTCTTTCAAAACAAAGTGAACTTTTTTATGATGTGGGTCACATTTCTTTGAAGAGATGAGCATTCCCAGACGACATGGATGTCGTGGAGAAGGACGCAACTTTTTGGCCCTGTGCGCCGAGAATGATGCCACTGTCAGCTTCCGATGTGTTCTTCTTCTCAAGTCATACAGTCCGTGCAACTTGATGCTTTCTCTTGTGTTTCTAAAGGGAAGGATTGAACTGGCGAACGCTGTTTGGTAACGTCAAAGTTGGGTGAATCCTACCCATGTGGATAAAGGAGTGTCAAATGGTTGGGTGCACAACAAAATGGTTCGGGGCGTCTTCTACGAAGCCAACACGGAAGTGGCTGCGTTGGATGCTGTCTTCTTGGGTGATGGCTTGGGTCTGCGTCGTAGGCAGCTCAAGTGTTTTTGCACAGAGTCCATCGGTGAACTGTGATCCTCCCGATGTGTTGCTGATTGTCGACTTCTCGAACAGCATGAACTGGGGATTGGACGGTCGTCAAAACAGCGCCAACTCCAAGATTAAGCTTCTTCGTCAGGCGTACCAAGATATCTTGCAGCGCTTCGACAAGCGAATCCGTTTTGGCTTGATCACTTACACCACAACAGTGAACCAGCAACCTCCTCCTGGCGGTCGGAACGATCATCCATGTTCGTTCCAGAACCCCATTGTGCGGTTGGAGGTGAGCGTTGGAACCAACACAGCCCAACAGTGCATCTCACGTCTTAACTCGACCCGCGCCGATGGATGCACACCCATGTTGCCAGCGATGGCCAAGGGTGTGGAGCACTTCAGGGATTATGTGATTCCCCGTGACTCTATCAAAAAGCGACGCCGCTTTATCGTCATGATGACCGACGGTGTTCCCAACACGGGTTGTCCTGGCTGGCGCGATGACGCAGACTCTCCCGCCTGCAAAAAAAGCCTGGAGGCTGAGGTTATTAAGCTTCGCAACCTCAACGTGGGCGGCGCAAACTACGACATCAAAACCTATGTCATTGGCTTCGGCGTCATTCAGCAGGCACAGGGCGGCGGGCTCTCTATGGATCCCGATACCATGAACGCGATGGCTCGTGCCGGTGGTACCAATCGTTACTTCCAGGCCAACGATCTGGCGCAGCTTCGGAAAGCGCTAGAAACCATCGCCAACAACGCAGGTGGCAACGTTGAGATCTGCAACAACGTCGACGACAACTGCGACGGGAACATCGATGAAAACATCAAGCGAACCTGCCAAGGCGCTTGTGGCGCTGGTGAGCAGATCTGCAACAAGGGGCAGTGGAGCGCTTGCAGCTCTCCTCCGACCAAGGGCGTTGAAGTTTGCAACAACAAAGACGACGACTGCGATGGCAAAGTCGATGAAGATCTGTGGAAAGACTGCCCAACCTCTGGACCTTGTGGAAAGGTCGCGAAAGTTCAGTGCATTCAGGGCAAGTGGGGAAGCTGTAGCGGTGGAAACACGCCACAGGAAGTCTGCAACGGCAAGGACGACGACTGTGACGGTGACATTGACGAAGGCCTCTCTCGCCCATGCCGAACCCAGTGTGGGGCTGGCACCCAGGCTTGCATCCAAGGTGACTGGAGCACCTGCACCGCACCGCAGCCAACCACCGAGATCTGTGACGGCAAAGACAACGACTGTGACGGCACCGTAGACAACGGGACGTCTTGCAAAGGACAGTGTGTCGGCGGAATCTGTTACCAACAGTGTACACAGGAGTGTCCCCAAGGATTCATCTGTGCGCCCAACAAGCTGTGTGTTGAGAAGACCTGCAACCCAACCTGCACCCTCGACCAAGTTTGTATCTATGGTGCTTGTGTGCCCAAAGATTGTCGAAAAGAAGGTGGACGTTGTCGTTCGGGTGAGATCTGTCAGGATGGAAACTGCGTGGCTGACCCTTGCCGGGGTGTCAACTGTGGAGACGGTCTCTACTGCAGCAACGGACAATGCAAGGTGTCATGTGCGAAGGTGACTTGTAGCGATGGAAAGGTTTGCCGGAATGGAAAGTGCGAAGGTGACCCCTGCGCTGCTGCCAACTGTCCTGCGAGTCAGTCTTGCTTTGAAGGTCGCTGTATCAACCGAACCTGCCCTGCGCAGGCTTGTCCGCTGGGCCTCGTTTGTAGAGATGGAGCCTGTGTGACGGACCTTTGCAACGGTATCTCTTGTCCCACCAACCAGAAGTGTTTTGATGGAGAGTGCTACGGACCCAACGGACCTACCAATGCCGATCCCAACAAAAACAGCGGTGGCACGGGTACTGGAAATCCTGGAAGTGGCGGGAACAACGGCGGTAAGGGCTGCTTATGCTCTGCGCAAGTCGGAATGAACGCGCCTGCTTCTTTCCCTGTTCCCCTCGCGATCTTCCTGCTTCTTTTCCCCTTCGCGATTCGTCGTCGCTTCCGCTAAATCTTCCAGGTTTTTCTTCCTCTTTCCTAGCTTCCGCTTCCTTACGATGCTGAGCCAGATGTTTTGCCGTTGAGCTTGAGGCCTACAAAGCCAAGGATCAAGAACAACAAGGCAAAGGGGATGGACTTGAGCGAGTCGCTAGAAGAAGGAGCGATTGCCAGTGGGCTGAGAATGGGCAACGCAAGGACAAGGTGAGCCATCGACAATCCCTTGGACCAACGTCTCACTTTGTCCGAGGCGTCTGGGTTTCTTACCTTCACCAGCAGGACGATATGCGTCACAACAAGGGCAACGCCAAGCAAACCTGCCAATCCAAGAAAGAGAAGCATCATCCCCAACTTGTCTGCGAGTCCTCGTCCAGAACCAAACCACAAGAGAGCCATCGTTGATTTCATTTCTTTTCCTTTGTGAACAAAGATTGTGAAGGAATGTTGGCTTCGGGTGAGTCTGTCAAGGGTATTCAGACGGAGAGGAAAAGCAAGGGGGAGAAGGGACGAGGGTTCGTTACCGTCGTCGTCGGCGGCGAAGTTGACGTCGCAGCCGACGCTCGGCATAGCGACATTTGCGTCGAAGCATGGGGTGCTTGGGGGAGCGTCGAGCAAGACGTTCACAGAGTTGGACCGCCTCAGCCCAGCGACGCTTTTGGATGTTCTGGCTGGCTTGGTTGGCGAGAGATGCGATTAAGAAGGGGCGGAGCTTGCTGAGCAACAGCTTGCTCTCTACGGCCGTACTGGTTTTGGGATCAATCCGTAGAAGTGTGCTGTAGGCTTTCCAATACCTGCGGCTACGAAGGTAGCGTTTGGCGAGGCGAAGCTCAGAGGCCGCATCCAGATCCAGTTTGGCGAGCCGCATTCGGCGTTTGGCTTCGTTGCTTTCGGGGCGGAGCAGCAACGCCCGACGGTAGCTCATGTACGCTTTTCGGAAGCGGCTGGAGGCTATCTCTCGATCGCCTTCTTGAAGAGCCATGCGGAACGCTTCTTCTTCCTGGATCTGTCTTTGGGCTGCGCCGTTGTCTCCAACGCTTGCAAGCACAATGAACAACCCAACCACAAAGACAAATCCGCTGAATACGCCGACCCATCGCCATCGCAGAGAGGCCTGGAACTCCGCTGTGATGCCGAACTCTTCGGGCTCCAACAGGATAGAGTCTGCGCGCTCTTGTGCCGTCTTTTGGATGAACGGTTGAGCGACTTCATTCGCCTGACTTGGCGGGGGCATCCAGGGATTGACAGGAGCGGCTGATGGGGCTGTTCCTCCATTGGCCGCGGGGAAGGGGTTCATCAAGCCAGGAAATGGAGATTGCGTTGGTTGCCACTCTGGAGTTAGCGCTGCAGGTGGAGGACCCAACGAAGGAAACCCATTGGAGCTGGGAGTTGGTGAAGGAAGCGCCAAGGCTCCAGGTTTCCATGGAGGAACGGGCTGGGCTGTGGACGGTCCGTAAGGAGCATCAGGAAGAATCATATCCGGGCCGGCCGCAGGGGTTTGCGCAGCTGTCGGGGCGGCTGGAGAGTCTGCGTCTGTGTCCTGATCGTCGTCGTATGGGGCAACCGAAACCGGGATCGCAGTTGTCTTAAGGTCTTCTTCTCGATGCCCTGGATCTTCCAGGGTTGTGTTAAGGGCCGCGCTGCCTTTTTGCTGGAGCATCGCGGCTTCGGCCTGTGCCATCATCTCCAAAGCTGCGAGAGGTGTGGCTTCCCCGACGGTTTCAACGTCCCATTCATCATCGGAGTTGTCCGAGCTGGGAAGAACGTCGGTGCTCATGTAGGTCACCGAGGCTTTTACCTCAGGGGCCGACTTGCTCGTACCGTCGGCTTCTCCGTACTCTTGCGTGTCTCTGATGGGAGGCGTCTGGTTTGTTCCCGGCTCTGTTACTGGGGTTGGTGTGATGGATTGTGCGTTGCTTGTGAGCCACTCTTTTGCGCTAACTGCTGGAGCAGGCATCACGGCAGTGGGAGCTGGCTCGTTTTTGGCCGGGCTGACAAAGAGGGCTTCGATCTCCTCCATCATTGGATCGGCTTTGGGCCTCTGGGGAGGAGGGATGGGGAGCTTGGGATCGGGAACTGCCGGTATCTCTTGCTCAGGCAAATCCTTGTGAGGCAGTGGTGCTTTCTGAGCCCGGGCGGAGGTGGGCTGGTCGGGCCTCTCCGACACGACAGGGGGAACCGCTGAGGGGATCTCAAGCTGAGTTTTCGCTGCTGCTGCTAAGTCTTTGTCAGACTCGGCTGTCGATAAGTCTTCCGTGGAGAGGTCATCTTGGGCAAGCCCTTGCAGCCCGTCTTTCGAGGACGTCGCCCATGACACCGCCACAGCTTGGGCTTCTCGTGTGAGAGGGGCCGCGCTGGATTGAGGATCGGTCGAAGCGTCCTCTTCGGAAGCAGGTTTGGGTTTCTTCTTGCTGCGATCAAGTGTGTGCTCGGCGTGCATTTCTGCGCGCAGCAACGCGGCAGAGCTTGGGCTTGTTGGGTGCAGTCCTCCCTTGGAGCGCCGGAATCGCTTTTCCGTTTGTTCATCAGGGTCAAGGGCGTGCTTAAAGGTCTCTGCTTCTTCGATGATGGAGTGGGCGTTGTCGCGGAAAAGCCCCTCCCAAAAGATCTCCAGATCGTTGCAAAAGGTGCTGGCTTGTTGGAATCGGTCCTCTGGCTTTTTCTCCAAGGCGCGCAACACCAACTCGTCAAGTCTTTTGGGGATATCCAACTCGGGGTAGGTGTCGCGCATGGAGGGCGCTTCACTGAGCGCGTGATGGATCATAATCGCGACGGGGTCCTCTTTCGAGGTAAACGGAGGACGTCCGGTCAGCATGTGGTACAGGATGACGCCAACGGAGTAGATGTCGCTAGCAGGTGAAACAGGGAATCCTTGGGCTTGCTCGGGAGCCATGTAGGTTGCTGTTCCGACGAGCGTCCACTCGGAGGATTCGGGGTCAAGGTCGCCCTGCAATATACGTGCAACACCAAAGTCAAGGACTTTGATCAGGTCGCCATGCCGCTGGGGCACAAGCATCACGTTTTTCGGTTTCAGGTCGCGGTGAATGACGCCCATTTGATGAGCTTCTTCCAGCGCATCCAGGATCTGGATGGCGATTTTTACACCGCGCTCCACAGACAGGCGACGTTCGCGTTTGAGGATGTCGTGGAGGGTTTCTCCCTGGACATACTCCATGGCGATGTAGTAGCGGCCGTCTTCGTCCTGGCCGTAATCAAACGCACGGACGGTATAAGGATTGGTGAGATGACCAATGATTTGGGCTTCTTGCTGGAATTTTTGGATTCGTTCATCATCGCGAAGGAGGTGGGCGGCCACTCGTTTTAGCGCAACTTTGCGGTTGCCAAGGCGCACGTCCTCTGCCAAAAAGACTTCGGAAAATCCACCACGCCCTAGCTTGTACAAGCATCGGTATCGCCCGGCTACCCACTGTTCTTGTGTCATCCACGCCATTCCCTGAGTCGGATTCTTCTGCGCTAACACCATGCGTTACCATACCTCATCTTGACCGGTTGGGACAATACCACTGTCCACCAGAGAGGGAGTCTTGCAGCGCAAAACGACCGTGTCATTGGGACGCATCACGTTGCTTCGTTCTTGATTATCGGTTGTCCTCCCGATATGTTTTGTCTTCTTGCAAATTTCCTTGCGCGATACTGATGCAGGAAAGAGGACAGAAGGACCCAGCATGACCCAACGCGTTTGCTCCGTAAGCATCGATATCGACACTTTGGCCTGTTACGCCGCGATCCATGGATTGGCCCCGACACCAACAGGACCCATGTCGTCCGATGCTCCTGCTGACGCCATCTACACACATGCCATGCCACGGTTTCTCGACCTGTTCGCCAAATATGGGATCCGCGCTACGCTGTTTGTGATAGGTCGCGACATCGATCAGACCAGGCATGCTGATGTTCTTAAACGCGCTGTGGACGAGGGCCATGAACTGGCCAACCACTCGTTCAATCACTCGTACCGGCTGACGCAAATGAGCGAACAGGACATCGCCTCCGAAGTGTCGCAAGGGGCAGAGGCAATCGAGCGACTGTTGCCTGAAGACCAGCGGGTGCGGGGGTTTCGTTGTCCAGGGTACAACACCAACCCTGCAGTCTTGCGAGTCTTGCGAGAGCAAGGGTACCGGTACGATTCGTCGGTGTTTCCGTGTCCTCCGTATTATCTTGCCAAAGCTTCGATCATTGGGCTTCTGGCCTTGCGTGGCCGACCCAGCCGCTCGATCGTGGGATCGCCTCAGGTGTTGTTGTCTCCCAATCGTCCCTTCATTCCAGGGGAGAACCCTCATCGTGAGGCCAAAGCATCCCAACGCTTGGGAGGCTCGGAGACTCTTTGGGAGCTGCCGATGTCGGTCCTTCCTGGCGTACGTTTGCCGATGATTGGTACCTCTCTCTTGATGTACCCGCGGTGGATGTTGGGGAGCTTTGTGCGTGGGATGGCCAGGACCCACTCTTTCCTTAACCTGGAACTGCATGGTATCGACATCATGGACCCGAACGATCCCGGTGCCAAACGATTGCTTCCTCATCAGCCGGATCTTCGTGTCTCTTTGGAAGAAAAGTTCGACCGATTCCACACTACGTTTGGTTTGCTCTCTCGAACGCATTCCTTTTTGCCGCTTGTGGAAGCGGTGGATTGGATCGAGCGTCAAAGTTGACTGACAAAGTGCCGTTTAGCCTCTCTACCGTTGCCCACTTTGAGCAGAGAAGGAGTCCATGGATGGCGACCGAAAAACCTCTCGCAAGTTTGTCGTTGGATCTTGATAACAAATGGTCTTACATGAAAACCCACGGTGATGCTGGATGGGAGAGTTATCCTTCCTACCTGGATATCGTGGTGCCTCGTGTGCTCGACTTTTTGAAAGATCGCGATCTCAGCATCACCTTTTTTGTCGTCGGGCAAGATGCTGCTCTGCCCAAAAATCATGAGGCGTTGGCGTCCTTGTCTGCGGCCGGTCATGAGATTGGGAATCACTCGTTCAAGCACGAACCGTGGTTGCATCTCTACACCGAAGAAGCAATTGAAGAGGAGCTGGCACGCACCGAAGAGTGTCTGCAAGAGGTCACAGGCCAACGACCGTTTGGCTTCCGTGGTCCTGGCTTCAGCCTGTCGGAGTCGGTGTTGCGGGTGTTGTCGCGTCGGGGCTACCTGTACGATGCCTCCACCTTTCCCACTTTCATGGGACCTCTCGCCCGCGCGTATTACTTTATGAGCCGCCGGGACTGGACCGACGAAGAGTGGGAGAAACGGCGCAAACTCTTTGGCACTGTGCGTGATGGGCTGCGTCCTCTCAACCCTTACCGTTGGGATATGCCTCACTGTGACATGGTGGAAATCCCCGTCACTACGATGCCTCTGTTTAAGGTCCCCATTCATGTGAGCTATCTGCTCTACCTGGGTCGGTTCTCCCAGATGTTGGCCACGCAATACTGGCGTACGGCGGTTCAAATGTGTCGCGCCACCGGGACAACTCTCTCGTTGTTGTTGCACCCCCTCGACTTCATGGGCTGTGACGACACCGAAGACCTTGCCTTCTTCCCGGCTATGAATCTACCCCACAGCAAAAAGGTCGAGATGGTCGGGCGCTTCATCGATATTATGATGGAGTACTACGATGTCTGCTCCATGCAGCGTCACGCTCAATCGCTCCGAATGGACTCCTCCTTGCCCCGCATTCGTCCCCAGTTCGACCACGAAGCCGCCGCCGCATAACTCCCCTTACTTCTTGAAACATTTCACGTGTGCCATGGCGCAGTTCATCGCACAGCGGAAGTACCTCATCAACGCAGGAGTGGCTTCCTTTCCTTCTTGAGACAAGCGAATTTGCAGCTGAAGCATTCGCTTGCGATGGGAACAGGAGCAGTCACAAGCGCTTTTTGTGCGGCTCTTGCATGTGGAGTACTTGGCATGACAGGGCGAGTTGCAGAGAAGCAAGCGGATGTATTCCGGTTTGGGTTGGGCGTTGGGCTTTTTGAGACGTTCTCTCTGTAGCACTTCCAGCCGCTCTTTCTCTTTGCAACTGCACGTGCAAGATTGTCCCATCGCTGCAGCGATAGGATCGTTGGATGGCTTCGACGATTGAGACAAGCGGAGCTTCTTTTGGTGTGCACGTCGAAGGGCTCGGGCAGAGCGTAACATTCCTGGTAGCTCGTAGCGACGAAACTGTTTCATCTCTGCTGTATCAAGCGTTTCAAAGGTGTCCGTGCCTGTGTAGTACTGAGGAAAGGGCTTAATGATGTCCAACTGCACCCTCTCCACAGCGAGGCACTTCAGCTTGTCGGACGTCTGCACATTGTACATGCTGAGTTTGCAAAGCGTTGCTGTGAGGCGAGCCCGAAACGAACGGCGCGAAAACTCGAACACTTCTAAACTTGCGCTTGTTTGGTTGTGAGGGACGTACTTCAGGTGTGGGTTCTCTTTGGATTGTCCAAACAGGTAACCAGGGAACCGACCTGTCTTGCCAAAAGGAAGCTGCTTTTTGAGGGCTAAGGTAAAGGTCGCAAGGGTCTGTAACTCAAACTCTCCCAACCTGTTGGACATCGGCACCAGCTTTACCCTGCGGTACCGGATGGAGCGAAGCCCTGTTTTGCCCAGTCCTTGGAGTTTGGCTGCCACCACTTGATTGTACCAGGTGCCCTGAAACAGGTGCTGAACAGGCCGAGACGGGTGGAAGTTGTGCAAGCTTCCCGACAAGGGCATGGACGCAAAGTCAGGGTGCATGAACCCCGTATTCAACGTAGCTACAGCATAATTGCGAGGTGCGGGGATGGCTTTCTTCGCCGACTTGGGGTTGGCTCTTCGTCGCTTTGTCTTGGACTTGCGTGACGCTTGGGGAGCCTTTTGTTGGAGAAGCTCGTGAGCGGATAGAAGCGAAAAGGTTAGCGTGAAAGGTACCGCCTTTCGAGCGGCACGGGACAACTTGGGGATGCAGTCCGCAGGTGATTGGCCTGTCTTGCTCTTCTTCGTGCTCTTGCTGTTACAGTCTTGGGCTGCAGGTGCTCTGGACAGCACATAGAGAGTCTCAAACGATGATTGTTGAGGGGCAAGTTGCTGACCGGGAACCAGCCATGTCTTTTGAACTGTTCCATTGGCAGGGGGGAGAAGACAGTGAGCTAGGCTGCTTGTGGTCGGTTTGTTTCGGCGAGGCGTGGTGCACAAAAACTGCTCTTGGGTTGTGGTGTAGCCAACACCCAAACGAAGCTGCGAGGTTGCGTGGGATTTGCTTCCTGCTGCCGCAGCGACTTGAATCGCCGGAATGCTGGAGCCTGCCGGTAGTCCTGTGACTTCAACCTTGATACACGCCGCGGTCCAGGCCTTAAGCTTCACTTGGACGGGAAGGCTGGAGGGATGTTTGACAGAACCGTTCAATTGTACGGTGTGGCATCCTCCGAACCACAACGCCAGCCAACTGTCGTCGTTGCGGAGAGACTTGGCCCAGGGTTCAACGGTTGGACTCTTCTTGAGGTTGTTCACATCAAATAGCAGCTGTGTGTCGCGAAGCTCCTTGTCTTTGGTTCTTCGGTGGGCGGCTGCATGGGTCACAAAGGTTCCAAAGATCTCGGCCAAGGTTCTCTTCTTTTCTTTCAAGAGTAGAGAGTGGGTTAGAGAGAGCCAAAGGTCATTCTTCTTGGTCGTCAGGTACAGTGGGTTGTACAACATGCGCTTGAGGAAGCGATAAGGCGCGCGGCTGTTCCGGTAGTAGTAGCGGGCAATGTGCGTCCAAAACGAGCTTGTTTTGTAAGGGATGAGTTCACTTGCTGTTGTCGAGCCGTTGTTGTTGAGGGGGTAGCGGTTGTAATCTCTCGCGCCCATGCGTTTGGCTTCGCTCACGTTGTTGATGCTGGGGCCAAGCAACCTGCGGGTTTTTCGAGGAAGGTGGTCGGCCATGTAATATCCGATCGCGTTGGCCGTGCTTTCTGCCCACCAATCGGGTATGGGCTTTTTACAAGGGTTGCCCCAAGGGGAGTGATACTGCACTGTGTGCATGAGCTCGTGCCCCACCGTGGTAACCAACTCAAATGCGTCTTTACGCAGGCCAGCCAAAGCGATATCCCCAAAATTAACAGTGACAAACAACGAGCCTTGTATGTCTCCACATTTGAGACAGTCAGCCTTGGCCCAACCCAAAGTTGGGCTCCCTCCTGGTTTGGGAGTTGCATCAGCAAGATAGATCTCCAATCCTTTCTGGGGGGAGTGTATGCCCCAACGAGAGGGAAAGGGAAAGTTGTGGATACGATACATGTGAAAAGCGTTCCGCATGACCATCTGCAGCAGCTTGATTGTGGAGGGATTGTAGTTAGGAGGAGGGGACTTTCTCTTTCCATACACAGGCCTTAGCTTGTCATCGAGCAATGTCGACCATCTTCCAACAACGCCGTGGAAGTTTTTGGGCAGAAATTGGATCTTCGTTTTGGACCAACTGCGTGGAGGTACATGGCCAGCGATCGGGCAACGTGCTCCATGAGCCCAAGTGTGAACCGGTGCTCCCAAAAGCAGGCAGCCTGTGATGAGTGATGTAAGCCAAACAGGAAAAGCTTGTTTCATCGGTGCCTCCAGATGGGTTTCAAAAATTGAAGAAGGACACGTTTCTGTGCGACCACGGCCTTCTGGTCGTTGCGCGACACTTGAGAGAGCCGAAGTTTGTACCGCAAAGCCGCACGGAACCGCTTCTGGTAAGGAGTAAGCTTTTTGGTAGGTAGGGCACGCAACTGCTTTTGAAGCATGTTGTGGTGGGAGGGTTGAACATTCCAGCGGTGTGCATCCAATGCCAACAACACCCGCTGCCACTCCTGGTGCCACAACGTGTACATCTGTGGTGTGTTCTTTGAGTAACCAAGCTTTGGAGCGGCCTTGTGCAACGCTTGCAAAGTGCTTCGTTGACCCACTCGGGCCATCGCGGGGAGCCATCGGCTCAACAGCAGCAGAGGCATTCCTTTGGAAAGAAAGGGTCTGCGAGGAGGGTTCCTTTGGTACAGCCAGTGGGCCACTTTTACGGCTCGTAACACCTGGCTGGCTTGAAGTGGGGGAGGAGGTGCTGGCTTGCCTGCCAAAGTTCTTGGAGTTGAACAACAAAGCAAACCTACGAACACAAAGACAACAAAGAGCCATCGCTGCAGCAAAGTCACATCTCCTTGTAGGCAACCCATCTGCGGTTGGTGAGCGTGTATTGTTTACACAGAGAACTATACGGTAAGCCCCAATACCGCGCAAGAATGTTCTTGGGGGCAATGTCTTTGATGAGGCTTGTCGTGATCTTTGGGAGCTTGAGTCTTGCTTTCTCTCGACCTATCTTGGTAGTTACTTTGAAAACCAACCAACCCTGCAACTCTGTGAACGTTGTTTCACCAAGGTGACGCTTTATGAACATCGAGCAAGGTCTTGTCATCCAAAATTACAGGTTTGATCGCGAATTGGGGATGATCGGCGACTTCCACTGGTGGGAGTGTTTCCATATCCAAAACCAGGTGATGTACTGGTCGTTTGTGCTGCCGACCTACGAAGATGATGAGCTTGTGGTTTATGCCATGGACGAAGTGCGAGAATGGCAGAGCTTTCGTCACCCTTGCTGCTTGTCCCTGGAAGAATCCATTCACTGGAACCAGGACAATCTTCTGGTGCTGACCTGTCGCGCTCCAAGCCTCGTTCGTCCGTTACGTAGTGTGATCGGACAACTTTCAGAGTCGGATGTCGCGGCCATTTTTGAACAGTTGACCTCTCTTCTGGCTGCGGCTCATCAACACACGATGGATGGTTTTCCAGCAGGGTTGAAGCTCCCCATGTCGCCGGACTCTGTCTTTCTCTCGATGGACACTCATCCTCCCCACCCCTGGTATCTTCCGCTGCCTCGCTCCTATCGGTCCAGGCCGCACAGCACACAGTCAGGTGTTCTCAAAGGGAAGTTTGCAGACATGTCGCCTGAAGAGGTTCGAGGGCTAGAGAGCACAGAAGCCAGCGACTATTTCAAGCTGGGCTCTCTCTTGATAGAGACCGTTACTGGGGAGAGGGCCTTTCAAGGGCAAAGTGACTTCGAGCTGTTAAGCAATCTCCAGCAGGGCCAAGCTGCAGGACTCGACAATCCAAACCTTTCTTCCTCCCTACGTGACATTGCTTCCCAATTGTTGCAGGTGGATGCTGAACAGCGACTCACTAACCCTACGTTGTTGCGTGAGCAATTGTCGGATGTTGCTTCTCAGGTAGACTCTTATGGTGCGTCCGAAAACACTGCGATGTTGTCTTCGTCGCTTCAGCCCTCTGACTTTGACGATGACGATGAAGTTGCTTCTCAACTGCAAGGCGGAGGTGGTGCTCCTCCTGCTGTAGGTGGACAGGCTCCAGGTGGTTTTGGGGGCAGCGTTCCTCCTGCGCCTCCCACCGAGCCGGCAGGTCCATTGCCTTCGGCTCCTGAGTTCACTATGCCTCCAGCTCCTCCTGCGATGGCAGCACCGCCACCACCGGCTCCACCGCGACCTAGTTCAGCGGCACCTCCTATGCCTTCTCGTTCGATGAGACCGCCGATGCCAGGTCCTGGTGCGCCACCTGCTCCTCGAATGCCTCCTATGGGCGGAATGCCTCCAGCGCCTCCCGCTCCACCCATGTCCCACGCTTTTCCACCCATGCCCCAATCGAGCGCAGGGATGCCAGGAATGGTTCCCGATGGAGCAGCGCTGGGAGAATCGCAAGCCAACCTCCCCATGCAGCCTTCTCCAGATCAGGCGATCACCCAAGAAGATGTTCCTGTGATGTCGAAAAAAGCCAAGGGAGGCCGGGGTGGTCAGGCTGTCACCTTTGGTATGGGGCAAGAACAACAGATGGTTGATTGGGAGGCTCAGCAGGCCGAGTTGGAAGCTGTCTCAAAGGCTCGGGCCGAGTTGGTGACTGGGGAACTTGCGCCGATTCGGGATGAGTCTTCAGCAGACGAGAGCCTGGTGAAGGTGCTTCGTCGCAAAGGGGTCGTTCGCAATTACACGCAGATTAACCCCGGCAAGATCTTTCCTCTTTTGGTGAGCATTGTTGAAGCCGACCTGTACATCAAAATGCCCGACCTCCCTGAGGTTCAACAGGTTGAAAGTGACAAGGTGATGACCATCAAAGAGACCTCGCCTTTCGTCCGCATTGTGCCGGTCCTACCGGGGTGTTTGATCTCCCCGCCGGAAGCTGTCGTGGACGTTCGCAAGGAGAAGGTTGATGTGGAGTTTTGGGTCGCCCCCCAAGCCGAAGGAGATCTCACACGTTCCGCCCGGATTCAGATCTGGCACGAAGGCTTGCTCAAAGACGAAATTCCCATCCCGTGTCACGTTGTCACCCAAACGCTGACCAAGATAGCGTCGTATTCTTCGGTTCTTTCGTCGTTGCTGGGAGCCGTCTTTGAAACCTACGGGAACAAGCTCTCGCCCGACCCCAAAGTCCTCGACACGGAGCAGGCAGGCTTGTTGTCGTATTTGCTGCAAAAGACGGTGGGGTTGCTGTCCTCGTCGGGCATTTGGTTGGGTCTGTTTTTTCTCCTCATCGCTTTCGGTTGCTACCTTTGGTTGCGGCCCAAGCGAGGCGATCTCATCGAGCGTTTTCTGACCACCGACTTGCATTGATCTCGCCCTTCGTTTCGTGCTAAACCTCCTCATCAATACAACCCCTCTTTTCCTCCAACATTTCGCCGGATTCTCTTTGAATCCTAAGGGAGACGAGCCCCATGTCTGGTGAGCACAATCTTAATATTCCCCAAGACAACGCCAACATTTGGTTGGACCAAAAGTCGGTGAACTATGCCACGCTGGCGTTGTTGTCTGTCGCTATTTTGCAAACCGTGTTTGGCATTCTTGCGTTGGGGCAGGTGCTCTCGTTCTTTACGGAAGCGACGAGCAAGTGGGTCGGACGTGTAAGCTTGTTGGGTGCATTGGTCCTGTTTGCTACTGCTGTCGGGACCTACCTGAATCGTTCCGAGTTTGCGAAAGTTGGGACCGCTGTGGCTGGCATCAACGTGCTCGTGTCTCTGATGAGCCTCAAGCCCATCTTGATTGTTCTGAGCCTTGTGTTCTTCTTTTTCATCCTTCACGGCTACATCACGCTTCGCCGGATTGACACTCGCGTCCAAGCAACCCAACAAGAAAATCCGCTGGTGGAGTACTACCATCGCCTGATTCCTGTGTTGGTGCGCGTCATGGCTGCAGACGGTCATATCGACCGCAGGGAGAGGAAGAAGGTCTACGAATTGTGTGACTCGATGAAGCTATCCCGCTACGAGCAACAAGCCTTGGTGAGGAACGCGCTCAAATACAAAGACACCGATCTCCAAACCCTCGTCGACAACTACCTGGAAGTCGCGCAACGTGTGAAGCTTCGGTCTCCTCAGCGTAAGCTTATGTCAGCCGCCTTCGCAGTGGCCAGCGCCGACGGAATCTTCGTGAACGAAGAGATCGCTCTGTTGCGTCAAATCGGTCGCGGCTTGGGAGTTCGCGCTGGAACAGTGGATGCGATGGTTCGACAACAAAAGAGCCAGTTGGAGACCATCGATATCTCTACCGCTCACGAGATCTTGGGCGTCGAAGAAGGCGCCAACGAAGAACAAATCCGAAACGCGTACATGGCGTTTATGCAGGACTTCGAGACCGAACAATACGCCAACGTGGGTGAGCGTTTGCAGCAGCACATTCTGCAACGAAAGGGTGTGGTTGAGAAGGCCTTCCAGGTTCTTCAGGCAGTGTAGCTTCCAGGTGAAAGCAAGCGAAAGACATGCCCTCTACCTTCCTCTCTGGTTTCCCATCTTTTCTTTCCCCCTCCATCCTTTCTGTACGGTGCCCCTCTAAAATGTGAAACGCCATGCAAACATGGGGAACACGAGGAAAGAGTCTTCGGGTTTCCCATGCTGACATGGCGATGTTGTGGGCGGATTCAAAAAACTCTGTTGTGCCGTTTGGCTCTTTCTCTTGCCAATTGGAGTGTGAGAGGTTGATGGTTCCGTTTCCTGGTGTCAAAGCATCACGGTTGAGAGAGTATAGCTTGCAACCTCTCCGACATGAGTTTGGAGTGATTGCAAAAAGAAACTCTGTTGCATGGCTTTGTCTGTGTTTCGTATCGAAACGTCGGACGATGGAAGAAGGTACCTTTCGGTGTTGTGTGTCCTATAGGAAGTGAGAAGTGTTTTTCACTTCAGGACCGCTCCAGCAGGTCGCCACAAGCACGCTACGCAACGGTGAACCAGAGTCAGCGGTTGTCCAAGCGAAGGTCGGAAGCCAGCTTCCAGGTGTTGGGACCACTGTGTTGGTTTGGAGTTGGGTAGGGTTTTGCTGTGAATACCTGTTCCATTCTGGAGCGCAGTAGGGTTCGAGCTATCTTTTGCCAGGTGCTTCGTTACCCTGAAGTTTTGCGTCCTACGAAGAGATTGTGAGGGCTACGGGACCCTTCCGAAGACTCTTACTTCCATCGTTGCATTTGGCAACGTTGGGGGTTTGGAGTGAGGTAGAGTAAGCCGTTTTGCCCGTCGGGACCTCTTCAACCCGACACGGTCGCCCTTTCTGCTAATCCTGTGCCACGCTCGTTTGTATGGTGGAATTCTTCCGAGAGAACAACACGTTGCTGATTGGATGCATGAGCCTTCTCAATGCCTGATGGGGTGCTTTGTGGAACACACACCGCACGGAGGTGTGGAATCGATTCCCCAACGGTGAAAGGCAAGTCTGTGGGAATGAGGTTCCATCTAGAATCGATAGCCCATGGCAAAGCCGAGAGTCGGAGAGAAGATGTAGCTGCGGTAGGTTTGGTCGAGGTAGCGAGCGATCGCGCGTCCGTAGATGTCGGGGTTTGTGAAACCAAAGGGGGCGTCTGGTTTGGCCGTTGTATTGGAGCCCAACGTTCCTGCGAATCCCAAACTTATCCGAATGGTCATGTGGTTGTTAAGGAGAGACCAACGCCAGCCAAGCTCTGCATCGATCATGTGCAGGCTTGAGGCAACGTCCCAGTTGGCTCGACCCGTGTTGAATCCTACTGGCAACGACGGTATCGCGGAGCGGATGATGTCTTCGCTGGCGGCTTGCCCTCCAAGAGTGACCAAGCCATAGCCCACTTCAATGTAGAAGCCTGCATAAGGAGAGGGCCGCCAACCCACATGAAGGCGCCAGACCAGCGCGGACGAAAGTGATCTTTTGATTAGGTCGGCGGTTTCTTGGTTGTAGCCCCCCGAAGCGACGACAATGGCGTTCACCATGTCAACGTAGAAAGGCGGAAGAACCCCCAACGTCGTGGAGATGCGGAAGCCATAAGGCATCTCCAAAGCGATGTGTCCCCCAATCAAGATAGGGACATCTGTGCGTGCCTCAATGCTGAGGTTCCAACCCCAACCATCTGTCGAAGACTTCTTTGCTTTGGCTGGGACTGGGGAGTTGTTTTTGCTTGGTGTAGGCTGAATTTGTGCGTTGCTCCATGAAGGAGCAAGACAAAAGAGAGACAAAGAGAGGAGCCACAAAAGGAGAGGGTGCTTCATCGTGTTTCCGGTTTGCGTTCTATGTTCTTGAGGCACAACAACCTGATGAAAGAACATACGACCGCTTCGAGAAATTCTCGAACGACAGAACCACCGATGAATTCACATCAAAAGTGACGGTTACTTCTGGTTTTTTGCGCCGGGAGTTGGGGTGTCGAGGGTTCCCCATTGGGAGGGGTTGTCGGGGAGGCGACCGTACGACTTGCCATCTGGTGAGTCTCCGTCGTTCCAGTCTACGCTATCGACGAGAGAGCCATCCGGCGCAAACAACCCCACTTCTTCGTCTTTGCTGAGCTTGAAGTCGGGCCACTCCGGGGCGTCTTGGAGATCGAACTTCTTGTACTCACCTGCTTTGATGCTCGTTCCTTTGGGAAACTTAACCTGTTTGGCCGTGTCGCTGATGGAGTCGGACAGGCTGTAGTCAGACAGGTCGATATCCTTGTCGGTGCCATTGTAAAGCTCGACCCAATCGTGCGGATCTCCCTTTGCGACGACTTCATTGATGACGAGTTTTCCGTTCGAAGGTGTGGCTTCTTGAGCCGCCTCTTGTGTGGCTTCGGGCCCAACTTCGGGGCTTGGCTCGGAACCATCACCTGCATCTTGTCCGCTGAATTCAGGAGCAACGGAGGGTTCTGTGCTGGGAGCTTTGTCTTGGTTGGCGGCTTCAGGGGTCGGCAAGACCGTCTTGAAAGCACCGGTGATGTCGGGGATTCGGGCCCAACTTGCTCCGACTGGGCTGTCTCCTTCGTCCCAATCTACCGAGGCGATCAGGTTGCCTTTGTCATCAAAGATGGCGAACTCTTCGTCACCACCAAGCTTAAACCCAGGCCAAGTGTCAGTGAACTTTAACACCTTGTACGACTTGGGAGCGATGGTGGTTCCTGCTTCAAAGGAGCCTTTCGTGGGGTTGTTGGCATCGTCTGTGAGGAAGAGGGTGCTAAGGTCGATGGCTTTGTCACCAGGGTTGTACAATTCAACCCAGTCATTGGGGTCGCCTGTAGCCACAATCCTTGATGGGCGGTAGCTTGGCCTGCCCAGGATTGGCACTTGCTGCTTGGGCTCCTGTCTGTGGGGACGGTGACGCGGCTGCTGTTGGGGTGCAAAGCACAGACAAACCACAGAACAGCCAAAGCACAACTCCAGGCAAGGAACATGCGATGGTGGTTGAGATACGCATTCTGCAGGGACCTCGTTAGCGTTAGCGATAGACAGGAAGTGGGGGACGATAGCCGAGGAGAGGCCCTCGCTTCTTCCGAAGATCTTGGAAGGCTTGGTAGTCTTGTTGGAGCTGCTCCACATAGCGACGAGCAAACGCGGCCGTTTCGGATACAAACCCTTGAGGGCTTTGGCTGAGCGCGTCTGTTATCACCTGTTGACCGGGTCTTTCGTTAAACATCGGGGCCTTGGCATGGGCCCGAGCCAGCAAACGTCCAGACAAAAACGCGAAGTCCAGGAGGTCTTGGGATGACCACTTCTTCTCGTTGTACTTCTCCGTGAATCGGTCTGTTCCAAAGTTTTTCTGGTAGCTGGTCAGGTGACGAACCCGAAATGACATCGGCGCGACATTCGCCCAGCCCAAGTGAATATCGTTGTTGTTGGCCTCCTGCAGGCGACGCTGCATCATAACCACGCGTTCTCCGTTGCTTGTAAAGCTTTGCTTAGCAAGCTGCTGATAGCCCGGAAGCAACGAGGCGTCTGCGATCTCTTTGAACTCCAAGAGCATATCGTCGCGAAGATCATGGGTTGGACCTTCCACAAGCACGTAGTAGCGCAACCTTGGGTAGCTGCTGACTCCTGCACCCAAACGTTTGGCCATTCCTTTAATGGCGAAGTGCTTGCTGTCTACTACAGCAGCGTCGAGCCGGGTTGGGAGGTAGCTTTGCATCAGCTTCTTTACGAATTTTGCCTCATGTTCCGAGAGCGCCTCCATGTCTTTGCGAACCACACCGTCAATGTCGGTTGTTTCGATGGTTCCCAGATGCATGACTCGCTTGCCATCTTTGAGTCGGGTGTACTCTTGAAGCTTGTCACCTACTGGACCCTGTTCGCCTGCTCGTTTGAGGAGGTCATCCACAATGGTGCCAAATCCTTTGCGGTAACGAATCTGCAGCGCTGGCTTGCCCTCTTTCAACTCTTGGATGTGTCGAACGTAACCTTCTGCAATGCGAGCGTGGAGTTGTTCGTAAACCTGAGGTTCTTTTTGATCCATCTTCGCCAACAGCGCTGCTGCTAGAAAACCTACGGTGAGACGACGAACATCCAGGAAGTACGGGGCATAGGTGGAGCCGTCGAAGTCGTTGAAGTCCACGTTGAGCGTCTTGTAGCCCATGTAGTAAGAGCCAATGTTCTCGGGATGGGGGTCAACGACGGAGGCAACGTACATAGTTGCGCCTGTTCCGTAGGCTGTGGGGCTGGCCAGTTCGTTGGCACGCATGGAGTCAAACAGATACAAACGCACCGTTCCACGGAAGAAGTTGTAGAGGTTGGCAGCCATCTTACGGAACTTCTCTTCCACCAACGAACGATCGCGCTCAAGCAGGTACCAATTGTCATCAAGCAGGTGCTGTTGCACCCAACTTTCACGACTCGTGGAAGCGGGAGCGCAGCCCCATTGGCCCAGACTGACCAAGCATCCAAGCAGGCATCCCATGGTGATGTGGATGAGTACCGCGCGTCGCATTCCCAAGCTCCTGTCTCCTCACAAGCTCTTTCGGCTGAAGCTCCAAGTGCCCCTCTCTCAAAGAAAGTGCCTTACTTTCCAACTCCTGCAACTCTGTTGGGCCGTCTTCCAAAAAGTGGGCAGAGTTGTGCCGTCATAAGTAAGGGAGGACCCGGTCTTTTGGTGTGACAATGCTGTGAATGAGTGTGACAGAAACGTGACAAGGACGTCGAAGGTCAGGGTGTGGCTTCTTCGGGTGTGTTGAATTGCTTGTGTCAATCTCAAAAATGACACAGATCAAGTTGTCTGCCTCAGGATTGTGGCATACCCAAGACACAGCGCAACGAGGTGTTCGATGTAGAGAGCACCGACTGTTAGAGGCCGATTGTTCTAGGATTCCGATACAAGGGGACTTTCACCATGAAAGATGTTCTCGCCATTGTTCCAGTTTGGCAGCGTGGGTTGTTTGGCCTGGCCTTGACCGGCTGGCTCACTTGTATGGTGCTCGGCCTCATGCCTTAACAGGCGTACGTTTCTGCCCCCACAAGCTCTTCGAACCCCTTCGTGGAGCAGCCCCTCTTTGTCTTCGCTTCACCTCTCTACCTATCGTCCCAGGCGACGCGCTCGCACACGGAATCTCTTTCCCGTCTTGTATTCTTGGACTGTTCCTCCTTTTTTGCGGAGGTTGCCTGTTCTTATCGGAGGAGCCCAGACTCGTCTGTTCATCCGTACTTCCAGCCTATGTTTCATCTGCCTTAATCCACACGTCTTGAGGTGTTCGGAAGATTCCTCTCCCTTCGTTGGCTATATACACAGCGCTTGTTACAACAGAGTCACAATCCTGTGATGATCTTCTGACCCTTAAAGTGCATCTTCATCCTCGTTTGTATCGGGCCTAACCTGTTCAAAGATTGCACTCCTTTCTCTACGTCCTTTCTTTCCCCCTATGAATCCATAACCTACTCTTTTTTTTCTTCCTTGCGATAGAAATCCAATTGCCTCCTTGACAGTTTTGTAACCGGTGTTTATTTAACAGTGGTAACGAAAAAGGGAGGGCATTGGAGATGGCGCGTCCTCAATTGCAGCCAACAGAGATTGAAGAGTTTAAGGATCGTTTGTGTGAAGTTGCGACGGAGTTGCTTGCGACAGAAGGGGAGGATGGCCTCTCGATGCGTCGCTTGAGCCGTGAGGTGGGGTGCAGCCATGCGAAGGCGTACCGGTACTTTGCGAACAAAGAAGACTTGCTGGTTGCGGTGCGCGCGAGGGCGTTCGATAACTACCGAGCCTTTGTGGAAGAGCGCTTGGATGGTGCAGAGGGAACACGTGAACGGATCCGGTTGTTGTGCATGCTATACGCAGACTATGCCCACTCTCATGAGGCTGAATTCCGGATGATGTTTTCGTTTCGTCAGCCTGACAGTTTGCGTCATCCAAAGATGAAAGATGCAGTGTTTGGGGCTTGGGGCGTGTTCTTGGGAGCGGTTCGGGAGGCTGTGGAAGAGGGTGTGCTTGTGGGAGAGCCTGAGCGTATCGCCAACCTACTTTGGGCTGGGGTTCATGGCGTTGTGACGTTGGGGGTGGCGGAGAAGTTGGTGATGGGGATGACGCGTCAAGACCTTGTGTCCTCTATGATTGAAAGTCTGTTACGAGCCCATTCACCTGAATCCCAAAGAAAGAGTCCATCATGAAAGTGAAACACAAGGCCCAAGAGGCTTCCTCTTCTTTTGTTCCTTACGAAACTTACGCTCCACTACAAGGGCAGCCGATTGAACCCCCCACCATGGATGGGCTATGGCGTGAAGGCTTGGGTGTGGCTTCGGCGTTGGCGGGCTTGGCTGTGCGTTGGCCTCTCTTGTCGTTGGGAAGCAAAGGAAACAACGAAACGGTCTGGGTGTTTCCGGGGTTTCGTTCGGGAGATGCTTCCACATGGCTGCTGCGGAACTTCCTACGTCGTCGTGGCTTTGCGGCGGAAGCGTGGGGGCTTGGCTTTAACGATGGCAATGTATGGGAGCTTATTCCACAGGCCGCTGAGAGGTTGCAGAAGCACCACACAACGACTGGAGAGAAGGTCTTTCTTGTTGGGTGGAGCCTTGGAGGGTTCCTGGCTCGTGAGGCTGCGAGGGAATGCCCCGAAGCTGTCCATGCTGTCGTTACGTTTGGCACCCCTGTGATTGGCGGACCCAAATATTCACTGGCCGCCGAGACGTATCGCAACCGTGGGTACGACGTCGACATGATTGAAGCCGAGGTGGAAGAACGTAGTCAGGTTCCTCTGCTTGTTCCTGTGACAGCCATTCTCTCCAAAAACGATGAGATCGTGGCCTGGCAGGCTTGTGTGGATCACTGCCATGAAGAAACCAACCACATCGAAGTCTCAGCGTCGCATCTGGGGATGGGCTTCTCTCCACAGGTGTTCCAATTGATCGCCCAACAACTGGTTTCGTATTCAAACCATCGATAGCTCTTTCTCTCGACACAAACGGGCGAGTTGCCCACATACACGAGGATTTGTACCATGGCCTCTTTCCAAGACTGTTCTGCGATTACTGCAAAAGATGACCGTCTCTACACATTTTCTGTGGCAGAGGACTGGCTCCAGGGTCGAACCGCTTTTGGTGGTTTGTCGGCAGGGGCGGCCGTTCGTGCGATGCTTGAGCATGTTCCTGAGGAGAGGAAGTTACGCTCGTTGATGGTGTCGTTTGTTGCACCGGTCAAAGAGGGGGAGGCGCAGGTGTTGGTGTCGATCTTGCGGAGCGGTCGGGCGCTTCATCAAGTGGAAGCAAAGGTGATGCAAGAGGAGCAGGTGTGTCTTGTGCTGCTGGGCAGCTTTGGCGCAGCCCATGAAAAGTATCTGGCGATGGAGCCTCCTGCTGCCCCCCATCTTCCTGCTCCGGAAGATTCTCTCCCCATGCCGTTTCTTCCTGGCGTGACCCCCAACTTCACGCAACACATGGAGTACATGTGGACCGTTGACTCGATCCCTTTCTCTGGCTCTCAAGATGCTCATTGCCAGGGGTGGGTTCGTTTTAAGGAAGGCGCTCCTGTCGGGTGGCCTGAGCTTGTGGGATTGCTGGATTCCTGGCCCCCACCGATCATCTCCACGGCGGAGGGGTTTGTTCCCGCCAGCTCGGTGACCTGGATGATCAACGTGTTTGCTGAGGTTCCAGAGGATGGCTTTGCCGGGACAGACTGGTGGATGTACGACGCCGAGTGCTCCGTGTCCAAAGACGGATACGCCGACACACAGGGGCAATTGTGGGATCAAAACGGCAAGCTCATTGCCCGCTCCCGACAACTGGCTGTAGAGTTCTCCAAATAGAAGAACCAAGTCATGGAGAACTGGCAAAAGAGTGAGCGCTGATGAAGAACGTTGTTTACATTGCGACCAGTCTGGATGGCTACATTGCGACCAAAGATGGCGGCATTGATTGGCTCCACGACGTTCCCAACCCTGACCAAAGTGACTTCGGTTTTGCTGCGTTCATCGAAGGCATCGACGCTCTTGTGATGGGTCGAAACACCTACGAAAAGGTCTTGTCTTTTGGCGAATGGCCTTACGAAAAGAGGGTGTTTGTTTTGAGCCGAAGCTTGACGGAGGTGCCTGAGCATCTTGTTGGCAAGGTTGAGTTCCTCGAAGGGCAGCCGCATGAGATCGTAGAGGGCTTACATCAGCGAGGCTTTCAGAACCTCTACATCGACGGTGGGAAGGTGGTCCAAGTCTTCTTGGAGGCGTCGTTGATCGACGAGATCATTCTCACCACTCTTCCCATTGTGTTGGGCGATGGTATCCCACTGTTTGGAAAGATGGAGTTGTCCACGAAGCTACAACATCTCCAAACGGAGGTTCTTAACAACGCGTTGGTGAAGAGTCACTACAGGGTAGAAAGACAGGGATAAGTTGAGACAAGAGAGCTGAGGATTGGGACGCGGAAGGTTGATTTAGAAGGGCCAGGTAACAAAGCCAGTTGCTGTACACATAAGTTCATTCTCCCTCAAAACATAACAGACAAAGTGGATCGAAACATCCGATCGTTGCGATGTTTCACTTTCTCTCTTTAAAGCCGCCTTGTAAAAAAAATGACGGACTTTTCTTAGAACAGGTTTCCCCCCTGAATCTATTTCCATGAATGTGAAACATGGAGAAAGTTGCTTGATGTTCCTTGGCGATAGTGTATCTTCGGCTCTCGTACAAGTGTAGGAAACCCCATTCATTGTCCTGTTTGGAGAGGGCAGAGGAGAACGTTGTGAAAGCTTGGTTTGGCCGTGTCTTGCTTGGCCTTGTGGGGTCGGTCGCTGTGGCGGCTGTTGTGATCTATTTTTTCTTTCCACAAGCTCTGTTGGGTCTGGTGCGTTGGCGGTATGTGAGCGCTAGCGGAGTGAAGGAAAAGTCCGTCGTTATCGATGGATACAACGCTCCTTACTACGACGGTGGGAAGGGCGACCCTGTCGTGTTGATCCATGGGTTTGGCGACAACAAGATCTCGTTTGTGCAGGCGGCCCAATGGCTCACTCCGCGTTATCGGGTGATTCTCCCTGAAGTTCCGGGCTTTGGTGAGACAGAGCAGGCGTCCAAGCGCTCCTACAGCATCCGTGCGCAGGTTGAGTTCTTCCACAAGTTCTTCAAGAAGCTAGGGCTCCAACGTTTCGTGTTGGGCGGAAACTCAATGGGGGGGCACATTGCAGCAGCCTATGCCTTGCGTTACCCCAAGCAGGTGAAGAAGCTGATCTTGCTCAACGCAGCCGGCATGAAAACAAAGGACATGAAGGTTCCTTACAAACCCATGACCAAGCCTGTGGCCAACCGCGAAGATTTCCTCGCCTACATGAAGAAGCTGTTCTACAAAATACCTCACATCCCAGGTCCTTACGAAGCTTATATGATCAAGAAAATGGGCAAGTCGTTTAAGTGGCTCAATCGCCTTCGTTGGGACATTCGCAACGGAAAAGACTACCTGCTCAATGAGCGCGCGAAAGATATCAAAGTGCCTACTTTGATCTTATGGGGGGATTCGGATCGGATTGTTCCCCTGTCTGTAGGCTCCGCATATCGCAAGGCCTTAACTACGGATACCTGGGTGTTGATGAAGCGCTGTGGCCACATCCCACAGTACGAACGCCCCCAAGAAACAGCCGAAATTATCCTTAACTTCTTGCAACAAAACACGCCCACCTCGCTTCCTACCCCACGCTCCCGCTGAATCAATTCTTCCCTACTAACATCGCAAAATTTTTGTTCTTTTGCCACAACCGTGTAACAAAGAGTAGAGAGAGTGGAAGTGTTAATAGCTCTCTGTGCGTTGTACGAATGATTGTGTTGTATGTTGTAGTAGGATCGATGTGATGAGTCAGACCGTGCGAAAAGAAGATGTAGAGTTTCCTTTCGCCTTGTATCCACGCAATGTGGATAGCCAGGACGATTGGGATCGGTATTGGAAGGGAAAAACCTCCTTGGGAGCGTTCCCGTGGCAATCTTGGAAGGCAGAGTTTGCCTCTGGTATTCGTTTGTTCCGTAAACGCGGGCTGACCTCCGTTTTGTTTGTGGGAAATGGGGTGTCTCCGGAGCCCCAGCTCTTTGCCTATGCCGGCTTTCAGTCGACATCATTGGAGCTGTCACGTGTGGCGAACGAACAGGCAGCGACATGGAGCTTTCCCCATCATTCGGAAGATTCTTGTCCTGTGTGTCAGGCTCAGGAGACCTGTTGGCTCTCTTCGATTGAGGAGCCTTCCGGCAAATCGACCTTTGTGACAGGCAACGTTCTTAACCCGTACCTTTGCCCAGGCCCCTATGATGCCCTCGTGGTGCGGCGGACTCTTCACCTCTTTGACAGTCAAAGTATGCACGAAGTCCTCCGACGCTTGCGGGAACGATTGCGCCCTGGTGGCGTGCTGATCGCTGAAATCCATCGGGATCAAAAAGCCTACCAACTCCTTCGCTCGATGGTGCCTCGTTACCAATGGATCCTTCGTGAGGAAGCCCCTACCGAATCGTTTCGGTGGACGGCTGACCTCCTCCTCACTTCCTAGTCCTTAATCTTTCTTCCCTAAATAATTCGTTCCTGTGCGGAGTCTTTTTGCACGTTGTGTTGTTGTTCTTGCGCAAGTTCCAGTATGATGTGGGCTCTTGTTTTGAGCCCAACGCAAGGATGGGTTTGTCCCTTCCTACCGGATATTTCTTGAGAACAAAGGAGTTACCAAATGAAGTCACGTGCCGCTCTTGCTGTGGAAGCTGGGAAGCCATTGGAGATTGTTGAGATCGATGTGGAAGGTCCCAAGGCCGGAGAAGTTTTGGTGCGGGTTGTCGCCACAGGTGTTTGCCACACCGACGCATACACCCTGTCAGGTGCGGATCCTGAAGGCTTGTTCCCTTCGATCCTTGGACACGAAGGTGGTGGTGTTGTGGAAGCTGTGGGAGCAGGTGTTACTTCGGTAAAGCCCGGCGACCACGTGATTCCTTTGTATGTACCAGAGTGCAAGGAGTGTAAGTTCTGTACCTCGGGTAAGACCAACTTGTGCCAGTCGATTCGTACGACTCAAGGGAAAGGTTTGATGCCCGACGGAACCTCACGCTTTTCTCTCCAAGGCAAGCCGTTGTTCCACTACATGGGAACTTCGACCTTCTCCGAATACACGGTCCTCCCCGAGATCTCGCTGGCCAAGGTGAACCAGGCGGCTCCCCTCGACAAAGTTTGCTTGCTGGGCTGCGGAATCACCACAGGTGTGGGCGCTGTCCTCAACACTGCGAAGGTTGAACCCGGTTCGACTGTGGCCGTCTTTGGCTGTGGTGGGATTGGACTGAGCGTGATCCAGGGCGCTGTGATGGCCAAAGCCTCGCGGATTATCGCCATCGACCTCAACGAAGACAAGTTTGAAATGGCCCGTCAGTTGGGCGCTACCGACTGTGTTAATCCTTCCAAACACTCCGGTCCCATTCAACAAGTGATTGTTGATATGACCGATGGTGGTGTCGATTACTCCTTTGAGTGCATCGGAAACGTGGAAGTGATGCGAGCCGCGTTGGAGTGCTGTCACAAAGGGTGGGGTGAGTCTGTTATCATCGGTGTCGCCGGCTCTGGCGAAGAGATCGCGACCCGGCCGTTCCAGCTTGTCACTGGTCGTGTCTGGCGAGGATCCGCGTTTGGTGGCGTGAAAGGTCGCTCGGAGCTTCCCGGCTTGGTCGACCGATACATAGGTGGAGAGTTAAAGGTGGACGAATTCGTCACCCACACGATGCCGCTGGATGACATCAACAAAGCCTTCGATCTGATGCACGAAGGCAAAAGCATCCGCTCGGTCATCTTGTTCTAAGAAGCCAGAGGTTCGGGGGAGCATCTCTTCCCCTTACGGAAAGAGGGGGCACTGTCCGGTTTTCGGATCGGGCGATGTGCAGAAACTTCCGCATACTCCTGGAGGGGGAGGTGCGCCTCCTGAGCAACAAAGTTTACCTGTCCCACAGCCGGATGTTCTACAACAGCAGGTGCCGAGTGTTCCGTCTTGGTTGCGGCATCGGTTGTTGGTCGGACAATTCTGGCTGGTGCAAGACGGGCAAGCGTTCATGCGTCCTGCCGCCTGACAGGCTCCACCCAAACAAGCCAGGCTGGAGGGGCAGTCGCAGTCGTCTTTGCAGGAAGAGCTACTGGGGCAGGTTCCAATGGAGCCGTTCGAGTCCAAACAAGGGTCACCTGCCTTGCAATTGGGGTTGGTGCACGACAGACAGTATGAGATGCGTCGCAGCGCCGCACACTTGCCGCTGTTGCAGAGAAGTCCGTACTTTTGACAGTCGCAGTCGTGCTTGCAAGGGGCTCCCATGCCATTCATTTGGCAGGTACCGATGGTGTCGTCCTTGTTGAAGCAGGGTTCGCCTGTTTTGCAGCTTCCGCCGTCGCAGGAGAGGCAGAGTGATGCACGCTTGAGCGGCTGGCAAGTGTTGTCGGTAGCGCACACCTTGCCCTCTTTGCGACAGTCGCAGTCGTGCTTGCAGGGAGTGGCCGCTTTGGGACATCGGCCAATGGAGTCATCCTTGTTGAAACAGGGATCACCTTCTTTGCATTGGGTGTCGGTGCACGACACACAATTGGAGAGACGTCGGAGAGCCTGGCAGGTGTTGTCGCTGGCGCAGACTTTGCTTTCCTTGCGGCAGTCACAGTCGTGTTTGCAGGTGGTTGGTTTGGGGCAGGTGCCGATCGAACCATCTTGTTGGCGGCAGGGATCTCCTGCCTTGCATTGGCCTACCACGCAAAGCTCACAGGTTGAGGGACGACGGAGCTTTTGGCATGTTCCTGCTTCACAAACTTCGCCTTGTGCAAAGCAGTCACAATCATGCTTGCAGTTGGTTATGGGGGGGCAGGTTCCAATGGTTTTGTCTGATTGGTAGCAACGTTCTCCTGTCTTGCATTGACCGTTGTCACAGGACTTGCATCGGGAAGCTCGCTGAATTGTCGAGCACTTGCCCTGGTCACACACACGACTTTGGGCATAGCAGTCACAGTCGTCTTTGCACGGCGGAGGGGGTGCTTGGCAGATGCCGAGTGTACCATCACCGTTGCTGCAAGGCTTGCCTACGTCGCAGCTGGAGTCGGTACACAAGGGACAGCGGGGGGCGCGCTTTTCGTTGCTGCAAAAACCTCCGGTGCATACTTGAGGGCAATCGCAATCGTTGCGGCAGGTTACTTTGCCGCTGTCTGCTGTTGTGTTGTCTGGATTGCTGTCTGCGCTTCCAGATTCGGGAGTTGTCTCAGAATTCTGAGTCGTATCCGCGAGGTCTCCACCGTCTTGCGTGCTCACCTCTTTGGTGCTTCCTGTGTTGTTCTCGTCACCGGGTTGTGACACCCCACAGCCCACGGTCATCGCGGTTAACAACAACAGACACCCCACAAGCATAAGACCTGTTACCCAAAGATTCCTTGTCTGTCGTATGTTCATTGGATACTCCTCATTCATCAAAAATAGTTTAATTCCTCTTTCTTCTAGCAAAGAATATACCGCTTTGTCACCTGGGCGCTCTTGGATGGGGCTACGTTTTGGGGTTTCTTATATCGCGGAAACACCCGGAGGAACGAGAATCTTGGGCTGAGGTGCCTGGAGGGAAAGGCCTGGGTCCCTTAGACGAAACCCCTCAGTTTTTTGAGATCACAATGGCGTTCGAGGCACGCCAATGTTACAACGAAGCAGGAGTCCATTCTTGTGTTATTCCCAGTCATTGTTGCCAAGAAAGGTGAGTCACAAGCGGTATGAGTCGTTCAAAGAAATCGCGAAAGAAAGGAACGAAAAAGCCTGCCTCCTCCAAGGCGGATAGGAACCAAAGCCCGAAGACGTCAGGAGGATGGAGCTGGGGACTTTTTGCAGTGATTGTGGCTTGTGCAGCGTTGTATGTGCAGGTTCATAGTTTTCAGTTGCTCAAGTGGGACGACAACAAGCTTATCTCCCAGAATGCGTGGGTGCAAGCGGAGTCGTTGGGCGATGTCTTCCGGGTGTGGAGTCCCCAACCGGCGCTGCAGGGCAAAGTCTTGGAGTACTTTCCTCTTCGTGACACGGCGTACGCTGTAATTCACTGGATCTGGGGGTTGAATCCGCGGCCGTACCACCTCTTTAATCTTTTGCTCTATCTGTTGAACATTCTGCTGGTGTATCGGCTGTCGTTTCATTTGCTGCGCTCCAGAGAAGGGGCGTGGTTTGCGTCGTTGCTCTTTGGCCTTCATCCCATCCACGTGGAAGCTGTGGTTTGGGCGTCGGCGGTGAAAGAACAGCTTATGGCGCTGTTTGTGCTGTTGAGTTGTGAGGCGTTTTTGCGTTTCTGGAAGCGTCCTTCTGTTGCTTGGGGGTTGCTGACGGTTCTTGCCGGTCTGGCTGCTTCCTTGAGCAAGCATGTGGGAGTTATTGCTCCGTTGCTGTGGAGCCTGTTTGTTTTCTTCGACCCCAACACAAAGTCCAAAAGCAAAGGCTCCTGGTCCGTGCAACGTCTCTGGCCTATCGCTGCGGGTCTTGTCGCGAGCCTGGGCATTGGAATCCTTAGTTTGCAAATCGGCAAGACCAACCTGGCGATTCATTCCCTGACCAAGTCCGCGACGACGACCTTTCCTAGCTGGGTGTTGCAGCCTGTCGTGCAGATGGAAAACCTGGGTCGTCTTTTGTTTCCGTGGGGGTTGATGCCTGTCTACGATCCACCTGCGGTTAAGACCCTTGCCAGTGCCTCTTATCTTCTCGCTGTTGCCGGTTGTTTGTTGCTCTTGGTTGGCTTTGTTTGGGCCTGGAAGAAGAACCATCGGTTGCCGTTGTTTGCGTTGGGCTGGTTTCTTGTGGGAATGGCTCCTTTTGTCGCGGTGCAGGTGAGTACACAGCTTACGGCCGATCGGTACTTGTTTTTGCCGTCGTTTGCGTTCTGTCTTCTTGTGGCGATGGGCTTGCTTTGGTTGGAGTCCAAGAAGGCTTGGGTCGGCCGGGTGCTCACTGTGGGAGTGGGTGTTACCTTTGTGGTGTTGGCCGTTCCCTACATCGCGATGTGGAATTCGACAGGTACGTTCTGGAGCCAGTTTGTGCAGCGCGCTCCTCTGAACAAGCACGCTCTTTCGGGTGCTGCCAGTTACCAACTGGAAAAGGGGAACTTTGCCAAGGCGATTGAATACAACACGCGGTACCTGAAGCATTATCCGATGGAACCGACGCGGGCCGCTGACCTGGGTGTTGCCTACATGCAATCGCGCCAGATTAACAAGGGCAAAGCTGTTTTGCAGAACGCCTTGAAGAAGTTCCCGACTCATCCTCAGCTTCTCTATGCCACCGGTTTTGTGTTTGCGATGGGAGGCAACCCCAAGCAGGCGTCGGTATATTTTGCGGACGCTGTCAAACAACAACCTGGGATGCACAAGGCGAAGATCGGCTTGGCCCAAACGTATTTGCAAACCCGGCGTGTGCGTCAGGCTTACAACTTACTCAACGCAATGGTCAATCAGCCTCTCCCCAGCAGCATTCGAGCCCAGGCAATGGGGCTTCTTCAGCAAATTCGGAAACACACAGGCTGGAAATAGGTCCACGCCTGTCAACCAATACCGTCACAGTACGTTTGTTACTTGTTCGGATCGACGGGCGGTTTCCACCAGTCTGTCTTGGGAGTTGGTGCTTTGGGGCGCTGGCGTTGAATCGGACGAAGCTGCCCTTGGACAACAGGGAGAGATTCAGCTTCACGAGGCTTTTGCGATGTTGCAACAGGGATGTTGCTCCAATCCTTCTCGGGTTCCGGTTCGGTGTAGCTGGGCAGTGAGGGTTGGGATGTTGGGAGCTGGACGCTGGGCAGCGCGTTTTGTGACGACAGGGCAAGGCGCTGGTATTCAGGGGGCGCGAACTCTGCGACTTCGTTCCAGAAGTCTTCCACGGTTTGGTACCGGTTGTTGGGGTCTTTGGCAAGCGTGCGGAGGACGACTTGGTCCAGGCCTGGCGCGATGGGGAGGTCAGGGCGAAGCTCACGCATCGGCGTGGGCTCGTTTTTGATGTGCGCCTTGAGGATCTCCAGCATGTTCTCTCGCTGGCGAGAAGGCGGCTCATCGCTGTTGTTGAGGCTGCCAAAAGGAGTGTGACCTGTGAGCATCTCGTACAACAGAACGCCCATCGAGTAGATGTCGGAGCGACCGTCCACAGGCTCGTTCACGCACTGTTCGGGCGACATGTAGGCGGGAGTCCCAAGAGCGCCCTGGGTCAAATTGAAGTTGACCTTTCGCTTGAGCGGTTTGGCGATGCCAAAGTCGATGATTTTGACAAAGTTGGGTTCCATGTCTCTCTCGACCAGGAGGATGTTTTCGGGTTTCAGGTCGCGGTGGACCACGCCAGCCCGGTGAGCCGCTCCCATGCCTTTGCAGAGCTGGTAGAAGATGTGGAAGGCCAGCCAGTGTTCGAGCGGTTCGCCCTCGTACATGATCTGCTGGAGCGTTTGCCCTTGCAGGTACTCCATTACATAGTAGTGCCCAAGAAAAGGGTCTTCGCCAAAGTCATCGTAGATGCCGACGATGTGTTCGTTGCGCTTGGACAGCGCGATTGTTACCTGTATTTCGCGGGCGAAGCGAATCCGGGATTCTTCCTTGTCTAGATGTTCACGGCGAATGACCTTGATGACCCGCTCGCGATCCTCCAATAGCCCCGTGTGGTGGGCCAGATAGATGCGGGCTGAGCTTCCTTCCGCGAGGATCTTTTGGAGCCGGTACTTGTTGGCGAGTGGCTGGATGGGGAAGTGGCATCGTCGGCAAAACGGCTTGGACTGTTGTCCCTGTTGAAGCAACGCTTGACACTGTGGACAATGTTGCAACTCTGCTCGACGTTGCTGCATGTTACTTTGAACTCTTGATGGGGTTGCGAACGGTGATGGGAGTGTTTCGACCGTCAGTGAGTGTCTCCTCGGTCGCTGCCGGGAGGTTCGCCGAAGAGATGGTGTAGATCTCAGGCTCGGTGTCTTTGTTGTCCGTCAGGGTGTCGCCCAGGCCAGGAAGTTCCAACCACTCTTTGACAGGAGGTGGCCACAGCACGCGCTGCAGTCGGCCGTTTTGGCTTTGTCGCTGGTACAATTGGAGGACGCCTTGCAGCGCGAGATCCTTGATGTCGTCCAGCACATCCGTGAGAGAGCGAGACGTGAGCTGCGCGATATCTTTGGCTGTTGTGTTCCGGTCCAGGCGCATAATGAGCTGAATTTGCTGGGGAGAAAGTATCTGCTCCAGCGCTTCGAGTGAAGCTTCCGGGTTCAGCAATGGGATCAGGATATGGGGGTTGGTAAAGGGCATCGGGTTCCCTCTCGAAACAAGTGTACTTAATCCAAGTAGTTGTAACCAAGCCCAAGAGGGATGTCAAGCGACTCACCCGCTCACAGTCCGGGATTCCGGTAGAAAGGCAACTCAGGTTGATCCAAGTCAAATACCACCTTTGTTTGTATCAATAGATTTCGGCTGATATTGTTGTATTTCTAAGATGCCTTGATGGTGTATATAGGAGCAGAGGTTGGAATTCGAGGCACATGTTCCTGCGCTAGCTCCCGTGGATCTCATCCCAATGGGTCGTTAGGTGGAACGTTCGCGATGCGAAAGGCCAGTGGGTGGTAGGTGCAGTGAGGTTGGGTGTGGTTTCAAATGTGTTCCTTGGAAGTTTGTGGTAGCAGGCCCAACATTGGGAATAGGACAAACCCATGACGCCCTTCGATATTCTCAAACAGATTCAACAGGCTGACAACCAAAAGATGTTTCGTAACATCTTGGACACGGCCAGCGATGCCATCGTGACCATCGATGGGGAACAACGCATCGTGATGTTCAATCTGCAGGCCGAACAGGTGTTTGGGCTTAAGGCCAGCGATGTGCTGGGCGAACCGCTTTCGATGTTGTTGCCCGAACGATTTCGCAGAGCCCATCTAGGGTACATTGAGCACTTTGCGGATGAACCCGAGTCGCGGCGCCTGATGGGGAAACGCTCCGAGCTAGCAGCCCTACACTCGGATGGAACCGAGTTTCCCGTTGAAATATCGATCTCAAAGGTTGAAATGACCGACGGTGACAAGCTGTTCACGGCGATCGTTCGTGATGTGACAGAGCGGAAGGAAGCCGAGAAAGCTCTACAACGGGCTCATGATGAGTTGGAGCATCGTGTGGAAGAACGCACCGCCCAGCTTGCTTCGGCCAACAACGAGCTGCGAAAGTTTGCTTACATCGTGTCGCATGACCTGCGCGGTCCCCTGGTGAACTTAAAAGGGTTTGCCGGTGAGCTACGGTTTGCCATTGATGAACTTTCGGAGTTGCTCGAAAAATGTGCGTTCGCTGAGGAAGACAAGGCCACCGCTCATGACTTGTTGGAGCAAGATATCCCAGAGTCGTTGGGTTTTATTGAAGCGGCGTCATCGCGGATGGATCAGCTCATCAACGCCATCCTGAAGCTCTCACGGATTGGTCACCAGAAGCTGTTTTTTCAACCTGTGGATCTGAACGCTGTGTTTGAAGATAGCGTCCGTTCGTTTGCTCACCAAGCAGACCAAGCCAATGTCTCCGTAACAGTGGAGCCTTTGCCTGTGGTCAAGGCGGACCCCACGTCCATCAGTCAAGTGGCGGACAACCTCATGAGCAACGCGATTAAGTATCTGGTGCCTGAGCGGCCAGGACAAATTCGAGTATTCGCCGAGCCCCACGAAGCTGGGGTTACCGTCCATGTGGAAGACAACGGACGTGGCATTGAGGAGGTAGATCACGAGAAGGTATTCCAGATCTTTCGACGGGCCGGAGTGCAAGACACTCCTGGGGAAGGAATGGGCTTAAACTATGTGCAGGCCATTGTTGGCCGCCACGGAGGCTCCATTTCTTTGGTCTCTCAACCAGGGGAAGGCAGTCGTTTTTCGATTACGCTTCCCCACCATCCTGAAGACGGGAGAGAAACATGAGTCCCCTCCACGAATCCGTCGTGATTGCTTTGGTCGAAGACGACCCTGGACATGCACGATTGATCCAAAAAAACTTGCGACGAGCGGGTGTAAAAAACCAGATCGTCGTTCTCGAAGATGGACAGAAGGCGATGGACTATATGGAGGAGCGAAAGCAAGTCCTCCAAAGGAACTCGTCCTCGCCCACCACTTTGATGCTTCTCGACCTGAACTTGCCGGTGCTTACGGGGTATCAAGTCTTGGAGCGTATGAAGCAAGACGAAGCGCTTCGGCGTGTTCCTGTGATTGTGCTCACAACGACCGATGATTCCCGAGAGATCGAAGCCTGTTTTGAGTTGGGTTGTAACATTTACATTGTGAAGCCCGTCCATTACGAAGACTTCATCGATGCGATACAACGACTTGGGCTGCTGATGGAAGTGGCCCATTGGCCCGGCCGAGTGATGAAGGTGTAGCATGTCATCCGCCCGTATTCTTTACATTGAAGATGACCACGGTCAGGCCCGGCTGTTCCAACGCAAGCTGGAACGGGCTGGGTATGTTGTGGAGCTGGCTTCCAATGGAGAAGAGGGTCTCAACAAGGCGATCCACGGTGAGTTTGATATTGTTGCCACAGACCATGAACTCCCCTCGTTTGATGGGATGGAGCTGCTGAAAAAACTTCGTGAGGTGATCGCGAAGCCTCCTGCCGTGATTATGATTACGGGTGCTGGCAACGAAAAAATCGCCGTGGCCGCAATGAAAGAAGGCGCGAGCGATTACCTTGTTAAGGATGTGGACGGTCGCTACCTCGCGCTGCTGCCTTCGGTTATCGATAAGATCCTCCAGCAAAAGCAGCTTGCACGAGAGAAAGATCTCGTCACGTCCGCGCTGTTGCAGAGTGAGGAAAAGTTTCGGGCGATGTTTGAACATTCGCCCATCGGTATGGTGGCATGTCAGGAAAATGGCTTTATGTTGGATGCCAACCAGGCGTTCTGCCGATTGGTTGGGTACGAGCCTGAAGACATTCCTTCGCTGAAGTGCTGGCCGTTGATTCTGGGAAAAGAAGGGCAAACGTACGATGATTTCCTTTCCCTCTTTGACGAGCATGGAAATCTAAGCCCTCTGGAGGTTGAGTTTCCCCACCGCGACGGAACAATGTTGCCTGTGTCAGTCACGGGCTTCTTCTACAAGGACTCGGATGGTAAGCCTTTTGTGTGGCTGTTTGTCGAGGATCTTCGTTCGCGCAAGGAGATGGAGAAGCGGTTGATGCAGTCCAGCAAGTTGGAGGCCATCGGGGAGTTGGCAGCCAACATTGCACACGAAATGAACAACCCTCTGGGGATCATCAGCGCGAAAGCTCGCTTGCTCCTGTTTAAGGAGAAGGATAACATGTCGGCCAAGGTCGAGAGCGAGCTGAACAAGATCATCGAACAGACGGACCGATTGAGTCGATTAACCCGAGGGCTGCTTGACTATTCTCGTCCATCGTTTGGGCGCAAGCAGACGGTGGATTTGCTTTCGCCCCTCCGCAAAGCTTTGGACATTGTGGAGTACCGCGCGCGCTCACAGAATGTGACGGTGGAGGAAGAGGGGCTGGATTCGCCCCTGGTGGTGCATGCCAACAGCCACGAGATGGAGCAAGTGTTCTTGAACCTTCTCCTCAATGGGTTGGAGATGATGGAAGATGGAGGGACTCTCACCATCAAGGCCGGGGTTTTGGACCGTGAAGGACCTGCCTCTCACGTGTTTGTTTCTGTCTCAGATACAGGCGAAGGCATCCTCCCCGAGATCCAGACCAAGATCTTTGAGCCGTTCTTTACAACCAAGGAAGAAGGACGCGGCACAGGACTTGGTCTCTCCATTTGTTTTGGTCTTGTTCGAAGTCACCAAGGTACGATCGAAGTGCAGTCTGTCCCCGGTGAAGGTGCTACCTTTTTGATTGTTTTGCCGAACCAAGCGAAAGATTAAGGCGATGCCAAAGGCTCGAATACTTGTTGTGGATGATGAAGTCGGTATGTTGGAGGTGTACTCCGATACGCTGCACATTCTTGACGATGTTCGTGTGTTTACCGAGAGCAACAGCCAAAAGGCCGCTCTGCGTTTGGAGACGGAGCCTTTTGATCTGCTGCTTACCGACATCCGGATGCCAGGAATGACTGGCGTGGAACTCCTCCGTCACGGAAGAGAGTTTGACCCGGAGCTACCGGTCTTAATGATCACAGCGTTCCCCTCTGTGGAGACGGCTGTTGAGGCGATGAAGCTCGGCGCTGTTGACTACATCACCAAGCCTTTCATGCCCGACAACCTTTTGGTCACCGTGCGTCGTTTGCTTGACGAGCGGAAACTGCGGCAAGAAAATCGTTTGCTTCGGCGTCAGGTGGAGCGGTCGTTTGATTTTGAAGAAATCATCGGCGTAAGCCCAGCCATGCAGTCGGTGTTTGCTACGATTGAGCGTATCGCGCCTTCCGACGCAGATGTCCTCATTCTGGGGGAAACTGGGACCGGGAAAGAACTGGTGGCTCGCTCCATTCACCGACGCAGCCAACG
>SBHC01000009.1 GCA_006226375.1 Deltaproteobacteria bacterium
TTAGCCTAGGCTAAATATACTCAAGAAAGAAAAAGCGAGTGTGTGTTTTTTTGCAATCCAACCACGACCTGAAGAGCAACAAGCCAACGATCAGGGACAGCCGGATCAACACCTTCAGAGTCGGAGCACCAAGTAGGAGGTTACAAATGGGTAAGGAAGCATGGTTTCGATTGATCGCAGGGGTTATTTTTTTGGCCGGCATGAGCATCTCGATGCGCTACCGTCGTCGCTCTGAAACGCAAGGGGAAAAGGTCTCTTGGAAGGAGGAAGGTTGGTTTATCATGGTTATGCTTCGGATATGTGGCTTGGGGCTTTGGCTATCTCTCCTCCTGTATTTTGTGTACCCTCAGGCGATAGGCTGGGCACATTTGCACCAGCTTCCTGATGCCGTACGCATTGCCGCCATGGGCGTTGCAGTGGTGATGATTCCTTGCCTGGCCTGGATGTTCCGCAGCATTGGCAACAACATCACGCAAACGGTTGCACTGCGCAAAGACCACAAGCTTGTGACACACGGCCCCTACAAGTGGATCCGCCACCCGTTGTACACGTTTGGCTCGCTCAACTTCATCGCGTATGCCGTCATTGCAGCCAACTGGTTCATTACGATGTGGGCAGCGTTGGGATTTGTGATGCTCATGGTTCGTCTGCCTATCGAAGAGGCCAAACTTATCGAGCGCTTTGGGGAGGAATACATCGCATACAAAAAGCGCACGGGAGCCCTGCTACCCAAAGTGTTTGGGTAGAGGAACGAAGACTTTGGTGGGAAAGGATCTCTGTTGGGGTGGGAGTGCTTAAGAGAAGTTAGGCCGTGTGGGTGGCTTCCACAACGGTGCGAATGCCACCTCGGACGTAGAAGTCGGCTTCGACAGTCATCTTTCGGGGTTGGGTGGCGGCAACAAGGTCATCCAAGATCTTGTTGGTCACAGCTTCGTGGAAAGCACCTTCATCTCGATACGACCACAGGTACAGCTTGAGAGACTTGAGCTCCACACAAGTTTGATCGGGAACGTAGCGAATTCGGATGGTAGCGAAGTCAGGCTGCCCCGTTTTCGGACAAACGCATGTAAACTCCGGGCACTCCATACGAATTTCGTAATCTCGCTCGGGCTTGGGGTTGGGAAATGTATCCAAGGACTTGCTGGGTTGTGTTGACATCTATAAACCCTCATCACACATGAATGTTAAGAAGATCCGCGGAGAATCTTTCGGAGCTGGGAGTACCAGAGACCTCAAGAACGTTATGTCTTAGGAACGCTTTCAATGTGCAGCGTCTTCCCCTCTTTGCTCCGCGCCGCATTGCGTCTAGCACAGACTCTCTCTAAAGTGCAAGACAAAATGGTGCTTCTCTGACACAAGAACCCTCCACGTACCGCGAGAAAAACAACAATGAAAACAATCGTGATGAAATGGTTTTGGCTGGGTGGACTGAGCGCGTGGCTGTGCCTCGGAGCCTGGACAACTTACGCCGAAAAACCGACGCCTCGCCCCGCAGCGCGGATCACGAAAGCAACCCAAGGCACCTTAATCGTTCGAGTCACAGGATTTCGCAACGCCAAAGGTCACGCCTTGATCGCGGTGTACCGTTCAGCCAAAGGGTTCCCCGGCAAATACAAGCTCGCGCTGTTCCAGCGAGTCAGCACCATCCGTGAGAAACAGGCAACGTTTCGCCTGAAGAATCTAAAATTTGGAACGTACGCCATTGCGTCCTTTCACGACGCCAACGACAACAAAAAGTTAGACACAGGCGTCTTTGGCATCCCGACAGAAGCCTATGGTGCGTCTCGAAACGCTCGAAGAACCTTTGGTCCGCCGCGCTTCAAGGACGCCAAGTTTCGGTTCACCAAGAACAAGCAGGTGGTGACGTTCTGGGTCAAGTGAGACTCCCCCCAGCCCTCCCCGCTTCGGATCTGAAGCCAATTCAACCACCCCAAGGTTTTGTTTCCTCCCACTCTACAATCCGGTGAGAGCCTGCAAACGTCTGTATTTCCGGCATCCAAAGCAGGCAAAACAACAACCCAGGGAGAGACTTAGGCACTCCCGAGAAGGACGGTCCCTTGGAATAGATGGACAGCCTTGTCTGTTTGGCGAGGTGCCGATTTCCAAGGAATTCGCCTTGCATCTTGTGCAAGACTGGTTACTCTATTCGCGCTCGAAAAATATGCGTTTGTTTGTACTGTTCCAATTCGGTTTTTGATTTCATGGACTCGGGTCGCAGCTCATGAGCCTTGAGACTGATGGGAAACGACCCACCTGGAGTGGAAAGGGAAGAGAAGGAAACGATGACAGATAGCAAGTCAGTTCAGGATGTTCAACAGGAAATTCGTGAGCGCAGCAGTGTGATCAGCAAGCTGCGACAGTCCATCGGTCAGGTTGTTGTGGGGCAGAGCGCGATGGTCGATCGCCTGCTCGTGGGCCTCCTCGCAGACGGACACGTGTTGGTCGAAGGTGTTCCTGGATTGGCCAAGACCACAGCGGTCAAGAGCCTTGCCCAAGCCATCGACACCAGCTTCCAGCGGATCCAATTCACCCCGGACATGCTGCCCTCGGATGTCATCGGAACCGAGATCTACAAACCCCAGAAGGGTGAGTTTGAGGTCAAGAAAGGGCCGGTGTTCGCCAACATTTTGCTGGCGGACGAGATCAACCGCGCTCCTTCCAAGGTTCAGTCGGCCTTGTTGGAAGCGATGCAAGAGCATCAGGTCACCATCGGCGGAGAGACCTTTCCTCTCCCCTCCCCGTTCCTGGTGATGGCGACCCAGAACCCGATCGAGCAAGAAGGAACCTACCCCCTGCCCGAAGCGCAAGTCGACCGCTTCATGCTCAAGGTCCTGATTGGGTATCCGACCAAGTCGGAAGAGAAAGAGATCATGCTTCGGATGGCGAGCGGCAAATCTCCCAAGGTCGAAGCCGTGGTCACTCCCGAAGAGATCATCGAGATGCGCGATCTGTTGGAGCACATCCACATCGAAGATCGCCTCGCCGACTACATCGTTGACATCATCCAGGCCACTCGATACCCCGAAGAGTACAACTTGAAGGAGTTGAAAGGTCTGATTCAAGTGGGTGCGTCTCCCCGAGGAACGATCTGCCTGAACCAATGCGCTCGGGCGCTCGCGCTGCTTGAAGGTCGCGCGTACGTCACGCCGCAAGACGTGAAGAGCATCGCGCCGGATGTACTGCGTCACCGCATCCTCTTGTCGTACGAGGCAGAAGCCGAAGACAAGCAGAGCGACGATATCCTCCGACTGCTACTCGACCAAATCGAAGTGCCCTAACCGAAAGCCGAAACACCGCTCGCTTCGCATACGCTGTGGAGCGATTCCATCGGCAAGGCAACATGCGGCTTCTGGATGCCACCCAGCAGAGGCTGGGGTGCTTTCGCGCCCTCCCCTGCAGCATCACAAGACTGTCTTCACAAGGCACATCCGAAGCCCCAGGCTGAAAAGGGAGTCCGATGTTATCGGAAGAGTTAAGAGCACAGATCAAACAAATTCACCTGTCGACATCGTATCTGGTCAACGAGTCGATGGCAGGTGAATACGCCTCGGCATTCAAGGGCCGAGGGATGGAGTTTGAGGAAGTCCGCGAGTACTTTCCAGGTGACGATGTCCGCAGCATCGACTGGAACGTGACCGCTCGTATGGGCTCCCCCTTCGTCAAAGAATACCGGGAAGAACGTGAGCTGACCTTGTTCCTTATGGTCGATATGTCACGCTCTGGAAAGTTCGGCTCCACCGACAAAACCAAGACCGACACCATGGCAGAGCTCGCGGCCATCCTCGCGTATCTGGCCAGCCGCAACAACGACAAGGTCGGGATGATGCTGTTCACCACAGAGGTGGAGCGGTTCATCCCACCCAAGAAAGGTCGCGGTCACGTGTGGCGTCTGATCCAAGAGATCCTCACGTTTGAACCCAAGCACCGCGGCACCGACCTGGGCATCGCCCTGGAATACGCCGGGCACCTGCTGCGCAAAAAGACCGTGTTGTTCCTGATCTCGGACTTTTTGAGCCATGGCTTTGAGCGTCCCTTGGTCCTGGCGAGCAAGCGTCACGACATCACCGCGTTGCGCGTGTCGGATCCTCGTGAGTTTGAACTCACCAACGTGGGGCTCCTCGACATGGAAGACCCCGAGACGGGAGAGACGCTGTTGATCGATACGTCGTCGAAAGCCACACGCGAGTACTTCCGAAAGGAAGCCGCCCGGCAACTCAACGACAGCCAGGAGATGATGCGCCGCAGCGGCATCCCCGAGGTCAACATCTCAACCGAAGGCTCATCCGTCGCCCCCTTGGTTCGGTACTTCCGAAGCCGAGACCGACGACGTTCCTAGCTTTCGTGATGCGTGAGAGAACAAACCGGGGTTGGCCCTTTCATTGTCGCTCATGTGAGCGCTTTGAAGCTTCGCCTCCCCTGAAGAACTCTGTTGCAAGACAAGTCACAGCGCTGTGCAGCAGCGTTGCACTTTAACTTCAACCTGGAACAAAGAACCATCATGTCTATCGCATTGCTCAGTTTGTTTATCGTGTTGCTGGTCGGCGTTGCGCTGAGTGGTCTGTACGGTATCCTCGTGGGTAGCGCAGTGGCCGGCGTGTTGCTCCTGCTCACGTGGCCGCTGGAGCGCCTCTCTGGCGCTCGCGTTCGCCTGGGTCGTTTGCCCCTGGCCGTGCTCGCTCCCTTGGTGTGGGGAATCACCGGCGGCGTCTACATCACGCAAGTGCTACAGGGAGACAGCGTTCGTAACCGCACAACCGTTGTCGCTCCCTTGCAAAAGGATGTGGAAGTCGACGCGTACGTGAACAAGAACCGGATCCAGGTGGAGAAAGACAAGCTCATCTACACGCTGACTCTGCGGTACCGGCAGGGTTTGAAGCTGAAGGTCCCCAAGATCACGACGCATCCCATCTTCAACGGACCGTTTGTGATGCCGGCCAAGTCGCCGCCCCGCATTCGCTTCTACAAGAACAAGGATGGTACGGCCGTGAAACGCTGGGAGTTAACCCTGGTCGCTGTCTCCAGTGGGCCGCTCAACACACCGCGTTTCACCGTTCGCTACCACAAGAAGGGTAAGACCTACAAAGTCATTGTGCCCCGCATCGCTGTGACCGTGGGCGAACTGAAACAACCCAAGCAGCTCCTTGGCAACTTGAAGCCAAGCAAGCCGCCGGTTCTTCCCGAGCGTCCGGTCGACAACACGCTCTGGATGTGGTGGGCGATCTTGGGCGGTGCCGTGTTCTTGGGCCTCGGTGGCATTGTCTGGTTGAGCCGAACCCAAGGCTACCAACCTCCTCCCCTGCCGCCGCACGAATGGTTCAGCAAAGAGTACAACAAGCTGATCTTGCAGAAGCTGCTGGAGAAAGAAGAGTACAAGGCCCACTACTTCGCGCTGTCCGAGATCTTCCGAGGGTACCTCGAACGTCGCTTCGAGTTTCCAGCTCTGGAGAGCACCGCCGAAGAGATCACCCAATGGACCCGAAACGCTGAGAGCATCGAAAGCGAAGTCACGCGTGACATCCGCAAAGTGATCCAGGCGATGGAAGGTGTAAAGTTCGCGGGCCTGATCCCCAACGAATCCGAAAGAGACGAACTCAACGACCGCATCCACTCAGTGGTACGACGCACCCGTCAGGTCGAGGACGTCAACGCATCCCAACGTGACTCAGAACCCAACAAGTCGGAAGCATAATGACAGAATTTCGTTTTGCCTACCCTTACTTCCTGCTGGCGATACCGGTTCTTCTCCTGGTGGCTTTTTTGTTTCGCCGTCGTCTGGGAGAGCGGTCACGCCTGTGGTATCCCCAACTGGCTTTGCTACGCAACGCCCCTGTAAGCCTACGCTTGCGGCTGGCTCGCGTGGTTCCTCCGCTGCTGTTTTGGCTGGCCCTGTTTTGCGGCATCGCCGCGATGGCTCGCCCCCAAGACGTTGAGTACCGACGGTGGTTTGAAGCCACTGGGGTCGAAATCGCCGTCGCCATCGATACGTCGGGCAGTATGAAGATCATCGACATGGACCCTCGCGGCGAACGTGTCGTGGACATCCGTCAATACCAACAAGGCTTCTTTGGACCCGTCACACAGGTGGGAACCGCCAAAGAAGGCACCTGGGACCGACTGGATGTTGTGAAAGCTGTGGCGAGCAAGTTTCTCTCGCAGCGCAAAGGAGACCAAATCACGCTCACAGTGTTTGGCTCCGAAGCCCGCACGCTGACGCCTCTCACCCACGACGTTCAATCCGTGGGAACGCTCCTCAAGAGCGCTGAGATTGGCATGGTGGGACAAGCCACGGACCTGCGAAAGGCCATCCTCTACAGCTTGAAACGACTCATCGGTCTGACGATCGAGGACGTGATTGAGTTGGCCAAAACCCGCTCGGTCGACTTCGTGGTTCGTAAGATCAAGAGTGAAAAAGGCTCGTATGTCTTTGACAAGGACGCCGAGACACGGGTCGGAGCGGCCAAGCTGAACCCGGCGATCATCGCGGCGATGCGAGCCAAGAAGCCTCGCTCCCAGATGATTATCTTGCTGACAGACGGAAAGCACACCGCCACCGAAGGTGAAGAAGGTCGCCAAGAAGTGCTTAAGGCTGCCCAAGCCGCCGCTCTCTACAACATTAAGATCTACACCATCGGGATTGGTAGCCGAAACGCCTACACCTTCTTGCGTCAAAAGAAGTCGGGCCGCAACAACGTGGTCCGGATTCCCAACGACTCGTTTGACGAAGACTTGATGCGCGAGATCTCACGAATCACCAAGGGCAAGTTCTTCAGCGCAGCTGACAAGCAGGCCTTGGAACAAGTGTACGCCGACATCAACAAGCTGGAGCCCAACCGCTTCAAGGTGCACCAGTGGGAGAAAACCCGCGAGCTGTATCTGTGGTTACTTCTGCCCTGCCTGGGCTTGCTCGGTCTCGAATTGCTTTCCCGTGAAACGTTGTTCCGGAGGGTCCCATGACACAGCCATCTTCGTCGTCTTCCGCGCCGGCGACCTGGTCGCCTGGACTCACCATATTCGCGCTCTTGTTCTTTGCGCTGATTCCTGTGGGTTATGTCCTGCAGCTGCATGAGCAGCTCCGCGACATGCTCGCTCCAGAGATTAGCCTCGCGCGTCCGTACGTCGCGTTGTTCTTGTTTGCCATTCCTGGAATGGCCTTGCTGCTGGTGCAATGGCATCGCTCCCGCCTGGCTCGGCTCGACCGGTTTGTCTCACACAAACTTGTAGGACAGTTGGTGCCAGGAGATAGCCCCACACGCCGCCGCATCAAAGGTTGGCTCCTCGCTCTGGCCTGGACCTTCTTGTTGATTGCCTGGGCTGGTCCTCAGTGGGGTACCAAGATCCGCATCCTGAAGCGTCGCGGTATCGACGTCATCATCGCGGTTGACGTTTCGGAGAGTATGCTCGCCAAAGACGCGCCAACGGCCAACCCCAACCAAACCCAACGTCGCTTGCAGTTGGCTCGTCGCAAAGTCCGAGCGCTGATGCAGCAGATGCCCAACGAACGCATCGGCGTCATCGCGTTTGCTGGAAAGCCTGTCATTCTTTGTCCGCTCACGACGGACCATAACACCTGCGCGTTCTGGCTCGACTCGTTTGAACCACGGCTCGTTCCCTACGGTGGAACCGCGCTCGCCAGCACCATCCAAAAGGCGATACCGATGTTCGCCACCAGCGGCCAAAACTCCAAGGCCATGTTCCTTTTGACCGACGGCGACGATCACGAGAAGAACACGCTGGACGCAGCCAAAGCTGCGTTGAAGAAGGGCATCCGGGTCTACTCGCTGGGCTTTGGCTCCACCAAGATGACCACCATTCCAGCGTCGCAGCTCCCTGCACCGCCGGCAGGGGAAGAGCCAGATCCACGGCCCATTCAGACCCGGCTCAACGCCAAACTCTTGAAGAACGTGGCGAGCACAACCAAGGGCATCTACCGACACGCGGAGGTCAGCCACCGCGACATCAAAGCCCTGTACGAAAACGCCCGAAGCGTTCTCAAATCGCGAACTCACCGCAGCCAACGCTTGATCATTCGGGAGGAGCGGTTTCCGCCCTTCCTTTCGATTGGTCTTGTGTTTCTCCTGCTTTACGGCTCGTTCCGTGAACGAAAGTAAAAGGAGGAACCTGTTCAATGAGAAAGCATCCTACTTCCCCGAGCGTATCGACCATGACGTTGTTTCGGAAACTGTTCGCTTATGGACTCCTTCTTGTACTTTGCTTGCCCACAGTGGGTTGCCAGGAATGGCTTCCCCAACAAGGCGGCGCAGAAACCAAGATGTACAGCAAGTACAAGCGCGGTTTGGCCCTGTTCCAGGCGAAGAAATACAACCAGGCGTTGGGACTTTTCCTGGAATTGCAGAGCCAATACCCCAACCAACTTGAGCTGATGTACAACCTGGGTACGGTCTACTACCACCTGGGCAAACCGCTCAAGAAGAAGAACCCCAAGCGCAAAGAATACCTCGACAAGGCCGAAAAGAACCTGCGTCAGGTACTCGACAACGGCAGCGCTTACCTGCGCCAGAAAGCCAACTACAACTTGGGGCTGGTCCATACAGAGTTGAACCAGTACGAGCAAGCCTTAATGCACTTCTCCTCGGCTTCCAACATCGCTCGCAAGACACTCAAAAAGGCCGACGGGAACGCCGAATACAACCGCGACCAGATCTCCATGTTGATTCGTCAGCGGGAGCGAAAGCGTCAGAACTTGAACCGCACCCGAGTGTTCCGCTACGCCCCCAAAGTCATCGAGTTGACCGCCTCCAAAGAGTATGACGATCCGATTCGTCAGATCGCGCTGCGTGGGGTCTTCACCCACCAGGCCACCAACAAGTCGTACACCGTTTGGGGCTTTCCCGTCTCAAAGCAACGGTGGAAGATCCAGTTTGTCCCCACCCGCACAGGCAAGTGGAAGTACAGCATTCAAACGGTGACCCAAGCCCTTCCTGGAATGAAGAAAAAGACACTGATCGACAAACGCCTGCAAGACAAAGGGCTGTTCAAAGTGTTGCCCTCGGCGCGCGCTGGACGCCTCGTTGTTTCCGGTGGAAACGCTGTTCGTTTTGCCTGGAAGAAGCCGAAGGAAACGGCCAAGAACAAAGTCAAAGCCAAGAAAAAGCCTGGACAGGCAAAGAAGCCCAAGAAGAAAAGTCCAATCCCCGAAGACGAAACCATCGTTCTTTGGCAAGGATTGAGCATTCCTGGTTTGTTTAATCCCAAGCTTTCGGAGAAGCGGTTCCAAGAACACCAAAAGATGCTGGAGCTTGTCACTCCCTCAGCAGTGTATGTGGACCTTCCCCTCGACGAGTTGTTCCAATGGGAAGACGGCAAGCCGCTGAAGGTCAAGACCAAACGCATGGAGACGCTGACCAAACGGCTCGCTTCCATGCGCAAGAACCCCACCTACAAATGGGTGTTGGTCTATAGCTTGCGCACCGACGAGGACCTCAAACCCTCACAGTTGCAGCACGCCATTCAATACCTTTGCGGACGTCTGGGTCATGTGGATGTGCTGTGGTCGCTGCACCAGTGGGAAGGCAAGACGCGAGACAAGGTTGTAGGCTTTCTGCGTAGCTACGACCCTTACAAGCAGCCCATCGCGCTGGCCTACGACGAAGCCGTCGCCAAGCGAATCGACAAGCTCCCCAAAGAGCTGCTCAAGCGTTTGACGCAACCGCCCAAGCCACGAGCACCCACGAAGGCGACCAAAGACAAGGATGGGAAGAAGGGCAAGAAAAAGGCCAAAGCTCCCGCCTTGTTCAAGCCCAACCCCAAGTACAAGCACTTTGTCTGGCACACGACTCACAACATCGCGACAGGCAAAGCCTTGCAGAAGCTCCTCCTGCGCCCATGGATTGGCGACTTACCGTTGCCCGTTGAGTTGGAGCCCAAGTCGCTCCGCAAGCAGTGGTGGAAACTGTACATCGCAGGCATAAGCACCACAGTCGCTTTGGATCGCGCTCTCAACGACGATGAGATCCAGAGCGTCATCAAATGGCAACGTCAGGCGTATGAAGCAGAAAAGCTGCCGCCTCACCCCGACGATGTCGAGGAAGCCAAAAAGAAAGCCAAGAAAGGTCCTGCCTCTCGTCCTGCAGCGCGGGCCAAACCCAAGGCACGCGTAGGAAAACCATCGGCTCGAAAGCCTGCTAACCAAGCGAAGTCTGGAAAAGGGAAACCTGCCCCGCAAACCAAGCCCAAAGCGCGCAAGGCTGTGGCCAAGGTAACTCCCAAGGACGAGCGTATTTCGCGCCCGTACATCCACTTCCTTCGTGTCCGTCATTACTGGGCAAAGTTTCTTGGTTCGTTCCGGTTCAGCGGGTTTGTACGTCCATCCATGGTTCGTACTGTGGTACCCGACCTGACCGCACTAAAGAAGTGGCGAGACGCACAACAAAAGAAACACTTCACCCTTCCCAACGTTCGTTTGGCGCCTCCGGGAGCCAAGGACAAAGATGGAAAGAGCGGGAAAAAGCGTTCGCAGTTGAAGCCACCCTCTCGACGGCTGGCCCGCGATCGATTCGGAAAGAAGAAGATCAAGCTGAAGGACGAGCCGTCGTTGAAGCGACCCAAAGTAGAGTGGAAGCAGGTTCTGTTGCGTGGGTTCCTTGCCAGCAACGGACCCACTGTGTTGTTTGTTCCCCCCTCCACCAAGTTCAAGAAGCCGCCCCGAATCAACTGGCGTAAGAGTCGGTGGGACCTGGAGTTCCGATGGTACAACGCAGCCAACGGAGAGTTCCTCAAGAAGAAAGTGTTCCGCCAGGTCACCTCACTTGCTCTGACTGCGCCGAAAAAAGAAGCGCATGTTGCGAAGGTGTCGGTGCAAGACCACAAGATGAACGCGCCCTACACTGTGGTGCTTCCGCCCAAGTTGCTCAAGCAAGCGACGAGCAAACCAGCCAAGCCCTCCAGCCGTCCCACCCAGAAGAATGTCTGGCATCTGGACGATTGGAAGCTTTGGGTGCAAGCGCCCAAACCTCGGAGCCAAGGCCGCCAACGCAAGGCACCTCCACCAGCGGTGCAACATGTCTCGTTTGTTCGCACAAGCCAGGGTTATGCTGCGCGATTCCTCCCCAACCGGATGGGCGTGTGGACCTTCTACATCACCTACAAGGGTAAGAAGCTAAAAGGCTTCTGGGGCAACGCAGGCAAGATCCAGGTCCTTCCCTCTGGCTTGCCCGCTCCTGTTCAGCGCAGCCAGAAAGGTATGCGGATGACTGCAGGGGGCCGTCCCTACTTCTTCTTTGCTCGCTCGGTCCCCAACCTGCTCTCCAACGCCTGGACGCAGGAGCAATTCCAGAACACGATCAAGTCGCTGCCTCGCAAGTCGCCCGGTACGACGGTGCTTGTCACCACGCTGCCCAAGTTATCGTGGTCTGCTGCGGTTCCAACCCAAGCCACCTCGCGGCCCAAGTCCAAAGACAACTGGAACCCACGCTTGGCCGAAGAGTTGGACCAACTGGAAGAGCGAATCAAAGCGGCTCACAACGCCGGATACCACATTGCGCTCGTGCTGTCCAAACAACAGTGGGGCAACATCTTCCAAACCGGAACACACCGCTTGGAATACATCTTGGATCGCTTCTCTAGCGCTTACCCGCTGATGTGGCTAGTGGACAAGAGCAAAGCCAAGACCACACAATCCTTCCTACCGATGTTGATTCGGGCCTGGTATCTGCGAGGCTACCCTTCGGTTCAGAAAGCAATGCTCAAAGCGAGAGGCAAGAAGGGCAAAGCCAAAGCCATGGCCCGACCCAAACGCCTGCCCGCAGTTCCGCCACCGATGTTGGGTGTCCACATTGGCCGCGCCAGCTCGGAAAAACAGCTCAAGACAGCAGCCAAAACGTACGACTGGATGTGGCTCAACGCCAAGTCGCTCGACAAAGAGATCCAAGACTTTAAGTTGCTCCAACTGAATCGTCCGATTGTCTTGACGTGGCGTCCATTGATGAGCGCGACGTCACCGTTTGCGCCGAGCACCAAAGGCAAAGCCAAGGTCAACACCAAAGCCTTGCAACGCTGGGCTGGTTTCTTGTGGCGAGCGCAAATGATTGGCTTTGGTCACACAGGCCGGCCGGTGCAAAACCCCCTTGCTGCGCCACCTAAGGTAAAGAAGGGTCAAACACCACCCAAGCCCAAAGTGGCAGCGGTGCAGAAAGTACCCACTGTGCTTCGAGCGTTCTTCCAAACCTTCAACTGGGCGCAGCTGCGACCACCATCGAAGTCGCTTTCCTTTAAGTCCTTTGAAGCCTTCAGCGCCGAAACCCCTGTTCGTGTAGGCAAGGACAAGAAAGGAAAAACCAAGCTCCAGATGGGACGCGACGGTCACCATGTTGTGGCCTGGATCAACCCAACCATCCGACAGTACCTCCAGATCAAGCGGTCACCCAAGGTGCCCTTGAAGAAGCACCGGTACTTGTGGGTGAATCCGATGTCGGGAGAGCAGCCGGTCACGCCGCAACTGCTTCCGCCGAGACCAGCCAAAGGCCAGCGAGACCAGCTTCAGGTTCCGTTCCGTCCGGCAGTCCTGTATGTGTTCCGACGACCGCCCCAAAAAGGTCGCAGAAACCAACAGCGTCGACGCAAGCAGAAGAAGCAAGACCGCAACGCTTCCAAGCGCCAGCAGGTCCGCAACCAGGTCCGCAACCTGCAAGAGAACCGCAACCAGAAGCGCAAGAGCCGCCGTCGTTCCTTGACAGGAAAACGCGGCTAATGCAGCCTGACGAGCCAGGTTTGCAGAAGTCGTAAGGCTCTTTGCTCTGTTTCACTTTGTTGACGAGATACAACCTTGATGACGAACGTACTTTCCTCCAACACATCAAACTCTCGACCTGGAATGCAGCGTTTGCATTCCAACACCTTGCTTATCGCAGGTGTCGTCATGTTCTTGAGCATGGTGTGGTGTCTGCTTCCCAACCAGGCTCATGCGCAGATCAAAAGCGAGATCCTCCTGGTGACACCGCAGACCACCTACACACCTGGGCGAGAAGTCACGGCGTATGTTGTGTTCTTTCGGTTTCCAACCCCGTTCGGTTTCTTTCAGCGTTCGTGGGGACAGTATATCCGAGGAAACCGAGACTTCAAGCTAACGCGCCGCGACCGCATTTCGGGTGCCCGTGAGGAAGTCACCGATTCACGCGGTTTTCCCAGAGAGCGATTGACGGAAGTGTTTCGCGTTCGTCTGCGTCCGAAGTCATCAGGCTCCACGTTGCGTTACGGTCCCATTCAGCTACGTTTCCGTGAAGGCTTTCAGAACCGAAACATCGTCAGCAATGTCCTCTCGTTCCGTCGGGCCAAGGCAGTCAGCAAAGGCTCATTTCAAGCCAAAGTGGAAGTTCCCCACATGACGTTGCGGGAAGGAAGCTCCCTCAATCTCAAGTACAACGTCAAGTGCCCGCAAACTCTTTGCAACTTCCGTCGTTTGGAACACAACCAGCTGCTGGTTCAGTTCCGCGACCAAGTACGACTCAACACCACACAAGACTTTTGGGTGAAGAAAAGCGCGGTGCTTCCTCGCATTCGCTACCTCAACAACGAGAAGCCCCCAGCCATCGACGTCCAGTTTGACTACACCGTTCAGCCCCTGCGTGGAGGAACGTTGAAGACACCGACGTTACGCGTTCCCATGCCTGTGTTGGAGACCATCGACCAGCGCCCCATCATCCGGACGATCCGCAAGTGGGTGCAAGCCAGAGGTCTCTCTGCTCGTGACTCAGTCCAACTGATTCAGCAAAACCAAACCTTCGTGTACACGGTGAACACAAAGCCCGTGACCATTCCCGGTCAGACGGTTCAGGTCCAAGCTTCCCAAGCCTGCGGAGGAAACTGGCAGCTTACCAGCAAGATCGTAACCACCGGAAGCAACAACACCAAGCTCTGGCAAGTTCGCCTGCAAGGAACAGGGTTCTTGCTCCAGGCAGACCGTTACCTCCGCGAAACACTGGAAAAGGTCGTTGTTGAAAACAACCTATCCAAAGACCTGGAACTTCATCACTACCGCTGGCAACTCACAGACCAGTCGTTGAGCGGTGCCATGAGCCTGGAGGTCTACTTCTCCTTTACCAACAAACCTGTTGAAGTACCTGCTCTGTCGATGCAGTTCCTTAGCAAGGAAGGCCGAAGCTATACCCAAAGCACCAAGAAGCTCGCGGACAACACTCCAGGCTCACCGCTGACCGATCGTTTGAAACCCAACAAGCAAGAACGTCGGATCTACATTTCGTACACACGACCACCGACAGCCAAACAGAGTCGCCCCGTTGATGTGTGGGGATACCAGCTTGATGATAGCTTCCCACTTCGTACCTTGTTGGCCCAACGATGGGTGCTGCCCCCCGACTTTGATCTCACACCCCAAACCAAGATGGGCCAAGTCACTCGTCGCTCCGTGCAAATGACACCGTTCGGCCGCTCGGAGCAGGTGTACACCCAAGGCATCCAGATGAACGTCCAGGTGGGACGCGCTCATGTTCGCCTCAAAGAGGGTCTTTTCAACAAGTTTCCCTCGGTCGTTTGGGGTCATCAACGCATCCACACTCACCTCGTGACAAGCAGTGACCTAACTATCGAAGTGAAGACCGACCGGGATAGCTACTTTGTGGGTGAGCCTGTTATCTATGACATCGAGCTACACTGCCCCAAGTCCATCTGTAGCCCCCAAGACAAAGGATTCTATGCGAAGTTTTTCAACAAGGACCTGACACTTCCCAAGTTTGACAAGTTCAGCACCTGGAAGAAGCTAGAAAACTTCAAACGCATCCCTTCGTCGCAGCCGGGCTGGGTAGTACTCCGCACCAGGATTAAGTTCCGTGCACCGTCCGGAAACAACATCAAGTTGGACGGGGTACGATTGCGCTTCAGCCGAATCACACAGATTCAACTGTACCGTAACCATCAGATCTGTTTGTTTACCAACGAAAGTTTGGAGAACAAGCTCAAGCAATCCATCACCAAGGACCACTACAACAGCCAGGGTCAAGGAAGTCGTTGCACGGTTGGAACTCGGGAACTTTCGACCCCAGAGCTAACCATTCCCATCCGCACCCTGCCCTCTTCAGCCAAAGGCATCCGCCTGATTGGAACGTTTCGGATTGGCGCACACTTAACCCAATTGACCTATCCCATCAAGCGCACCACCTCAACCGACAAGCCCTTCTATCTCCTCGTTACGATCGAGGGCGACGGCGATTTGCAGTCGGCGCGAGAAAACATTCGAGACCAGCTCGACAACTTGGCTGCCTCCTTCCGCAAACGTGGCGTGACCACCTATGTGGAGCTACCTGACGACAAGGCCTTGCGCAAACAAGGCAAGACCCAGGTGCAGTGGCAGCTCATCCCAGAAGAGCCGACAACGCTCACCCTTCCCTCCCTGAAGCTTAAGTACTACCACAGGGAAGAAGGTATTCTTACAGCACAAACGTTGCCTTTCACAGTGAAGGTAACATCGCGCTCCGGTGGAGTGAACCCAACGCCTGTGACGCAGCGCCCAGCGCCTCGCCAAACGCAGGAAAACACCACGACACTGAGCGAAACGGACCTCCGTCCCAACCAGGTACTCGGCACAGCAGGACTGCACAACCAAAACTTCTCGCTCAACGAGTGGTACAACCTTGTGCTTCTGCTTTCACCGTTTGGCTTGTTCTTGTTCTTCTTGGGTTGGCACCGCAACCAACAACGTCACGCCGCTGACCCACAACGTCAAGCCCGTCAGAAAGCGCTGCGACAGTTCCAAGCGTCGCTGCGGGACATCAAGCCAGGACAGCAAGACAAGTGGTTCCGAGCAGCGTTGGACGCTCTACAAAGCTACCTCAAAGAGCGACTGTCGCTTTCGCAAAAGCAGCTCACAGCGTCGGAGATGGAACGCTTGCTGGAGCCTCACCTCTCAAGCGATTCGCAGCGCGCCATGCTCAAGGACCTCCTTGAACAACACCAGCAACTTGAAGCGTCTCTCTACGGTGGCGCCGGAATCGATGACGCCAGCGCCTTCTTGAAACGCTTTGAGTCTCATATCCGAGAGTTGGATCGCGCGCTGCCCCGAAGCTAAAGAACACCAAGATTTGAGAAAACTTTTTTGGTATCGCACACCGACACGCGAGACATACTGATGACAGTGAAACGCTCCTTTGCCTTACAATACACCTGGAACTGGCTCCTTGTTGGCCTCATGCTTTGCGTTGGCTCCGTTGTTCAAGCGGCTCCAGCACCACGAAGCAAAGCACCCAAACCGGCAGCTTCCAAGAAAGCCAAAGCCAGACCTGCACCCCAGCCGACTCCAGCGTCTCGCAAGACGGCTGCAAACGTGAGTCAGAACAAGCAAGCCGCCATGTTTCGACAAGCCAACCAGCTTTACACAAGCGGCCAATACCGCGAAGCCACCGAACTGTTCCTGAAGCTCCTTCCGAATACAAAGTGGGCGAACTTTGGGTTGTTTTATAACTTGGGCAATTGTTACTTTCGCTTGCAAAGCTATGGCCTCGCCCTTGTGTATTACCGAAAGGCCCAACGTCTTCAACCCAACCACCTTCACCTCTTGCACAACATCCAATTGATCTTCCGTCGCTTGGGCAAAACCGAGCCACGGGATAACGTCCGTGTGAAGTTTCTGTTTTGGTACTACCTGCTCAACTTAAAGCAGATCTTCTATGTCGTGATTGGCTTCACCTCCCTCTTTTTGCTGTTCTGGGGAGTCTACATTCGACGCTCGGTTCGAGGACTTCGAGGAATGAAGTGGCCTCTCACTGCATTGGGAACCCTCACGGTGGTGCTGTGGCTAAGTCTCGGCATCAAGCTTTACCAAGAGCGCGTACGAACCCAGGGTGTGATCACCCAAAACGTTGTAACAGTTCGCTCGGGATACGGTGACCAGTTTGAGCCTTTGTTTAAGCTCACAGTCGCTGACGAGGTAGCAGTCAAAGAGAAGCTGGAAGTGACCACTCCCAACGGCAAACAGACTTGGCTTAAGGTGGAAGCAGTCCTCACCAACAAAGACGGCAAAACCAAAACTCGCAAGCAGGGCTGGCTCCCAGCACAGGCTCTACAAACCATATAGATGGTACGGATGTCCCCGGCGTTTGGCGTTCAACGACGGAGCGACCTGGAAAGGAAAGAACCATGACTGTCACCTCGACATTGCACCGGCTTTTTCTTGCTGCGCTTCTCTCCCTGGCGCTCTTCTCTCTCACGACCCAAGCGTGGGCGACCAAGCACCCGTATTACTCCAAGCATCCCAAAGCTGCGAAAGAGTTAGAGCGTTTGCTTCGGCAGGCCCAACTCCAACCGTTGGAGATGCAACCGGCGGGACTCTCCGTTACCCTCAGAGACGTCAACAACAAAGACCGCTCGCTCGAAGACTTTCAGGGTAAGGTGCTGGTCTTCACCAAATGGGCCACGTGGTGTGGAGCATGCCGGGCTGAGATGCCCCAAAAGCTCCAGCTTCAGCAGAACATCAAGAACCCTCGGCTGGTGATGATTGGTGTTAGCAGCGAAAGCCAAGACAAAGTCGCCGCCTACCTCAAAAGCAACACCACCACCTATCCGATTAACTTGCTCGATCCCGACAACAAGATGAGCTCCTTCTTCCCTGGTAACGCCATCCCTGTCACCATCCTTGTGGACGGCTGGGGCTGGACTGTCGCGATGAAACGAGGAGGCGCACCCTGGACCCGAAGCCCCTACGTAGCGCTGATGAATCACCTCCTTCGTACCGCTCCGACCAAGCGTTCGCTGGAGAAGAACATCCCCAAGCCGCTCGTAAGCTATCCCCAAGAAGTTAAGGTTCCTGTGGGACAGGCCTTCTCTGTGGTCTTCCATGTGGACTGGATCGGCGCCAACGACAAGTTCTCCCAGATCTCCTTTGACCTCGGCACTCACCCTGCCCTTCAATTCTTGGGAATGAGCACCAAAGGCGTGAGCAACGATCAAAGCAGCAACAAACGACAGTATGTGATGCGGATGAAGCTATCACGCTCCGCCAAACTCGACGCCATCCCCGTGAAGATTCGCTACCAACTCAAAGACTACGACAAAAGCTACACGATGAAGGTCGGTGACCTTTCGATCCAGGTCGCAAGCCAACCAACAACCAAGTCGGCAACCAAGAAGTGGCCTTACATTTTGCTCGGTAGCGCTGGGCTGTTGGTCCTCGTCATTTTCTTTTTGCTTGGACGTCAGGGTAGCAACGAAAACGGCCCTTCGGAAGAAGATGTGGCCCGCCAAAAACGAGAAGAAGCCCTACAAGCGCTGGTCTCAAACCTCAAGGAAGCCCACAACGGCAACGATCCGAAGAAACAAATCGAACCCATCTACGACATCTACCATTCCGTGTTGGACGACGTCCCTCAGAATGTCCGAACCCTCCGAGATGACATTCGCTATGGAGGTCACGACTTCCCCACAGACAAACGACGTCAGGTTCTGAGCCAACTTGCAGCCGACCTCAAATCGGACTTTCCCGACGTCGCCAAACGCATTCAGGCCATGTAAAGAAGTCGGAACCAGAGAAGACTCCTTCTCATCCTCCAACAAAACTTTATCGAGAACCAGAAAGGAAGCACACGATGGGAAGGGAACTCCTGAAACGTACCGTGGTTGTGATCGCCCTCGACATAGAAGACGACAGCACCCACGACCGCGTAGTGCGTCTCTTGCTTCAAGAGCTGGATGCCGTCCAGGTGACGGAAACCGTCTTTGAGTTTGATTATACCAAGAGCCCCTACTCCTTAATCCAGCTGCGGCAGAAGCTAGCCAAGATCATCGACATGGACAACGATATGGTGATCATGTGGGACCTCGATCGACCCAGCCCAGACGCTGACAATGAATTCTTCCGCACCACGGTTGGATAGCTTCCATCGCTCCTTCGCCTACACACAAAGTCATGCATACACTCCTCTTGCCTGAACATCACAACGCTGGGGTCCGTCTCTGTACAAGCCGGGACGAGCTGCGCCAAATCCACGAACCTGGTGTGGAAGTAGTGCTCTGGCTGCGAGAGCATCCACCTGAGCTTGTGTCCTATCTGAACGCTCTGGATATCGCCTCCCAGAAGCGGAGTCACTTTCGTGTCGAACCTGGCCAGCTTCGGGAACAGCTACATCAACGACTCCAACCTCTCTCCACCCAACCTGAACCCTACAAGCAATGGCTGAACGACATCCAAGACCTCGTGAACGAATACCAGCAACTTGTGGAGAATCCAACGCCTCGTGTGCGCCTTGATTTCATTCACAACAACGCTTGCCAACGTTTCCATCGCGACAACATGACCATCCGGTTGATAACAACCTACATCGGACCTGGCACCGAGTGGCTCCTCGCCGACCACCTGACCGTTGGCTCTCAACGCACCGACGAATACGCACAGGCGGATATCCAGCATGTCCCGCGATTTGCAGTGGGCTTGTTCAAAGGGATGCAACATCCCAACAACCAACCGACTGTCTTTCATCGCTCCCCACCGATTGCTGGGCAAAACACCCACCGCTTCGTGCTGTGTCTCGACGACCTTGCCCCCAACCCAAAAGCACACCGCACCTCATCGAAATGAAACATTTCTCCTACACCCACGACAACATCTCCAAACGAACGTGACCATCACCCCTCATCGAAGGAGGACAACATGCCCGGACCTATCTTGTCGATGGTTGGCTTTGCCATCGTGCTATCGGCGATCTCCTGGTACTTCTTAATCATTGATGCAGAGAAAGTCCCCAAGCGTGTGGGTGGATTTGCCAGCGCTTTGGTCATGGGTTCTGGAATCAGCCTCACTGGACTCGTTCTTTCTCCAAGCGCCTTCACAGGGACAATCACGGGGGTTGCTGCTCTGCTCGGAAGCTTCATCCTCTGGCTGCTGACACAGCGCCGCCTGCCCGACGGACAGCTTGTTGTGGGTGTAGGAGATCCCATGCCACCGCTTATCGCCCTCGACCCACACAGAAAGTCGTTCGACCTCAGCAAACTCAAAGGTCAACGCGTAATGGTGAAGTTCTTCCGAGGGAGTTGGTGACCTTACTGTCGCGCCGAGTTACGGCGCTTCCAAAAGATGAAGCCGATGCTTGACGAGTATGGAGTCCAAGTCATCGCGTTAAGCAAAGACCACCCGAACGCTGCCCGACGCCATCAAAATGAGGACAGGCTTGACTTCGTCCTTCTCTGTGACCCTGACCTCACGATCATCCGAGAGATGGGTCTCCTGCATGAAGGCGCTCTGGAGTTTCAAACCTTCTTCTTTGGACCCATCCGATTCCCCATCGGCTGGCCCACAGGTTTCAAACGTATGGCCATACCCACCACCTTGCTCCTCGACGAAGAACACAACGTTCAGTGGATCGACCAGGCCGAAGACTACCGCATTCGTGGCGACGCCCAACGCACAGAGGCCGCTCTCCAACATGTCTTCGGCCCCTTGGAAAAGATATCCTAAGACTCAGGCAAGGTGCCCCATGTCCTCCCAGCTATCGAACACATGAACCGGATCGCACAACACCTCCAGACCTGACTCATCCACCTCTCCGACCTGCACCCCATGGAACCGAAACCCTCTCTCTTTCTTCGCTCTCTCCACCCGCTGCAGCAAGTCATTCGAAGCCAAGAACAAACCATCAGAGATGAGCAACAAGTCCGCGCGCTCCCAACCGTCCAGAGCCAGACGATCCAGGGCATGTTGGACAGGGGCATGAACCTCTGTACCACCCGAGAAGCTATGCCGTAAGAAATCGAGAAAATGACGAAGGCCACTGGCATCAAGGCTCAAGTCATGTTCACGAACCTGTTCAGGTCCGCTGAAGGTGTACACATAGCAACGACGACGGCTGCGATGCGCCATACGCATCACCTCCAACACCAACGCCTTGGCCACGGATTCGGGCTTTCCTGCCATAGAGCCCGAAGTATCGAGACAAACCACCATCGGCCCCCAACCGGGACGTCCTCTCTCCTCGCCTTCCTCGCTGGGCACAACCTCAGCTTCGTCAACAACCACTTCCTCCAAGCCTTCCATCTTGTAGGTAAGCAAGGCTTGTTCCGCCCGTCGAGCATGCCAGACCCACCGCAACATCGGATGCAGCAGCAAGCTCGCCTCCGAAGGCAACATCCTCGAAAGATCGTTGGAGCGTGTAATCCCGCGAGCTTCTTCGGGAGCAGTCGAGACCCACAAACTTGTCACTTCAGGGCAGCGTTGCGCCATAGGACCCACCAAACGTTCGGCGATCGTTGGGCCATCCACGCACACATGCAAGCGCCCTAACATCCGGAGAATCTCCTTAATATCAGGCAACCGCTGAGAGAGTTGGTGCAAGGCCTGAACCTCCTCCCAGGTGCGCTCCTGCAAAAGGCCCCGGCTCAGATCCCAACCCAACCCAAGAACAGCCCGTAGCTCCTCGAACACAACCGTAAGCTCCGATAGCATACGTATGCGCTCTTCCCATACAGAGAGAAAATCATCCAGGTCTGGCTCAAACTCCAACCGGGCGAACTCCTCCCTAACTTCACTTGCATCGCTCCCATAACCTATCGAAGCGACGCCTTCTTCCTCTTTGTTCCCTTTTATCGCTTCCGATTCGGCTGAATGTTCCAAAGCAACTCGCCGAAGAAACTGCTGTTCACGGCGTTGGTGTTCGTTCTTTCGCAAGCTACGAACCCAGTCCAGCAGGATGTCATCGGTTAACTCTGGGTTCTCTGCTGTAAACTGGGGAAGACCCATCCACTGGAAAGTCTCACGAAACAACGAAGCCAAGCCATCATCAGGCCACGCAAGACCCAAGGGAGGAAGCGTGCCGCCTAGCAGAGCTTCACGCCAAGCTAACACACCTTCGACACGTTCTTGCAGGCTTCCTTCGGTGAGAGTGATCACATCATCCACCAACAACGCTGGAAGCCGCTCCAAGCATGCAAAGCTATCGTCCCAGCCGGAATCAACCATGAGCCTGGTTGCGACCCATAGGTTTTGTGACGGGTAGCTTGTTGTACCCTTCATGAACGTTTCTCAATCGAAGCAACAACGAATCCACATGGTCACGCACAGAGAGGAGAGCCTGACGTGCCGGCTCAAGGAAAGACGAGTCAATCCACAGGTGGTCAGATAGCACAGTCTCCAGGTCATGAACATGTGTTTGGAGTTGTCCTTGCCACCCCTCAATTTGACGCTGGTATTGGTGAAGCTGCTCCAAACGACTGTGAATGTAGGAAGGCGAGAACGAACGCGGTTGCAAGGCTGGAGGGTTGGCCTGACGCTCACACAAACGGCTGATGTCTTTTTCCAGGTACTCGCGCAGACCTGACCAGTCTCGCAATGGCTGCTCGCGGTAACGCTTTCCAAATTGTAACTTCCCCAGTTCCTCCAAAGTGTAGCCACGGCCATCGTTGGTTCGGTCGGAGAGAGGCCGCCCTTGGTGACCGATCACAACGCCAGGTGCGACATACAGCGACTGATGTCCCCTTGTTTGCGGCCACTCCCCTTCCAAATCCGTCGCAAGAGAGCCGTCGGGTTGGTGGAACAAGCGCTTCCCTGCCTCGTTGCGCATAGGTTCGCGCTCTTGTTGGTCTTGCTCTAACTTTTGCTCCCACACCGACACAAGGTGGGTCAGGCGCGAGGGATTCCACTGCACGGAGTCACCCACCGCTTGCGTGTACCACGCAGCCACACGAGGCTGCTTCTCCACACGACTCCAAACCACATGCTGCAAGAGCCACGCATCCCACACCGAAACATCCGAGCGACCGTTGGAATAGGCAGACACCTGCAGCAGCTTTACGATCTTTCGCCAACGTCGGTCAGAGACAACGATGCCTTCCTCTCGCAGAAACGTACGAAAGCTCTGCAACAACGAGACCACGTCGGAGCCCAAAGCGACAGACTGTGACTCAACTTGAATCTGGTGCAGCTCCTCTGAGGATAGCTGCAAGGAAGGTGGCAAAGCAAAAGAGGAGCTACCACGAAGCTGCAGCAAGGACGCAAACGCATCGTCCGACACAGGACCCACATACAAACGTAACAAGAAGCGGTCATACAACGCTTCCAGCTCGCTTCCATCAGGCAACTCATTGGATGCGCCCACCACCGATAACAAAGGCGTAGTGATACGCTCACTGCCGTTGTCAAACTCGCGTTCATTCAGCAACGTAAGGAGCGCATTGAGAATGGCGCTGTTCGCCTTAAAAATTTCATCCAGAAAGGCAACAGACACTGTAGGCAAGTATCGTTCAATTTGCCGACGATACTGGTCTTGCTCCAGCGCTTTCACAGACAACGGGCCAAACAATTCCTCAGGCACCGTAAACCGCGTCAACAGATGCTCAAAGTAAGAGCCTTCATGCACAACATGATGCAAGCGTCGAGCCACCATGCTTTTGGCTGTACCCGGAGGACCCACCAACAGCAGATGCTCTCCAGACAGCAAAGCCAAAAGCGCCAGACGAACAGCCTGGTCTCGCTCCACAAGGCCTGCCGTCATCCGATCTCGAATCGTTTGTAGCTTCTGGGTCAGTGTCATGGATAGCTCATCGAATGTAGGGCTTTAAGTTATGCACCCTTGTCTCTCAATACCCTTCTGCGACCAGCTTGGGGAGAGTCGCCAAAAGATCAGGGTCACGAACCACAGGACCATGACCAGGAACCCATAGATACGGTGGATGCTTCGCAAGCTGCTCTTGCAACCAGGCCGAAAAAGCAGCCTGGTCTTTCACAAGAACAACCTTCCCGCCCAAAACATTCACAGCAAGCCCTGCCTTAAAGCGTAACATCCACAAGAAGAACCGCAAGAAGGGGTTACGGGGCATGCTGGGAAAGTTGGTAATCAGATCGTTTACATACCAAACCGTCCCCTGCGACGTATGGATCCACACAATCAAATCGGGTCGCTTGAGATGGGGTGGAACAAAGCACTCTATGTGTGACGGAAGCTGGTCTTGAAGTTCAGACAACGGCCGCCACTGCTCTGGATTGGGACTCACAGCGCAAACACGCTTTCGTGCCCTCTCGTCCGAATACAACTTGGCTTCGGGGTAGCGCTTCTGCGCGTCGGAAATCCCCGCTCGATGAAAACCACACGGAGGCACGATCGCGGTCACGACGCCCAGCTCGCCCAAAGCATCGTAAAGCTGATCGATGTCATCGCATTTGGGAGGACTAATGAGCATCAACTCTTGTTCCCGAAAACGCAAGACACAGCTTGTCGCAACTCGGGCAGGATCATCACTGTTTTGGACCAAAGGGTAATCCATGCGCCACAAATCAAGGGTGTCATCCACACGTTCCCACTGTCTCATTCCATCTCCCTTTCATAACAAACGCTTACGATTTCTGTGTATGCTTCTGTGTGGTGCAAGATCCACTCCAACTTCAACGCCTTACTCACTTGACTCGCAAACCCTGGCGGCACAAGAAAATGACGTCATTGGATAGGAAACTGGCGTGATGCGCTAGTGACACTTTGGCAGCACCTTTGTATACTTTTGAAAGACACAATGACAAACACCGCACGATAGGGTGGGACCATGACAACAACCAAAACATTTCTGCTTGATAATGCATGGCGTCTTGTGTTGGTCGACCTGGGTATCGATCCCGCGTCGGTGCTCAAGCGAGCAAGCCTACCAGCCGACTTGTTTGTGCGTGGAGACATTCGCTTGCCTCCAGGAGATTTCTTTCGGCTTTGGGACAGCGTTGCAGCCGAAGTCAATGACCCATTGTTTCCCCTCACTTTGGGTCAACTCATCTCCGTAGAGCACTTCAGTCCGCCGCTGTTTGCAGCGTTTTGCAGTTCCAACATGAACCAAGCAGTGCAACGTTTGGGGCAATACAAAGCCATCATTGGACCGATGCGACTGAGCCTTGAGAGACAACAAGACACGTCACATATCTCCATTGAATTCCTCAACGTGATGGAGACACCACCCGATTTGCTCGTGATGTTTGAGCTTATTTTTCAAGTGCATTTGGCGCGGCTGGCGACACGCGAGAGGATACGACCTGTACGAGTCATCTCCACGGCAGCCTTCCCCACGTCCACAGATGCCTACCGCGAGTATTTTGGCGTCCAACCGGAGCAAGGCGACACCAACGCCGTTGTGCTCTCCCGGATCGACGCCGAGCGGCCATTCCTCACAGCCAATGAGTCCATGTGGAACTTCTTTGAACCCGAACTACGCAGACGACTCTCCGAGTTAAACGAAGAGGCATCCATGTCCGAACGAGTGGGCAGCGTGCTCCTAGAAATGCTTCCCGGAGGACATAGCTCCATCGGAGAAGTCTCACGGCAGCTTCGCGTGAGCACAAGAACCTTGCAACGACGGCTCAAAAGCGAAGGAACCAACTTCCAAAGCTTGTTGAACGAAAGCCGCGAACAACTCGCTCGTCACTACCTGAAACACTCGTCACTGTCTGGCGCAGAGATCTCCTTTTTGCTCGGATTTGACGAGCCCAACTCGTTCTTCCGCGCCTTCCAAAACTGGACAGGGCAAACCCCCGAACGAGTTCGCGCAGCCTACCAACATTAAGGGGAGTTGTAGGTTCTCAGGTGGACCAAGTGGGGCGATTGAGGGCTTGCTCGATCGGCGTAACGGCAGGATCCAAAGCATCGGGAGTAAGGAGAGTTCCCTTGTTCACAGCCGTCAAGACGTAGCGTTCTTGCTGAACACGAAACACACGGTGGATCACGATTTGGTTGTCGTCGTCACGGAGAACCACGGCCATCGGCGTAGGTTGCCCGCTCTCGGCGATGCGGTCAAACATCGAGACCAGCAGGGAAGACACACCAGCGAACATGTCCGTATCTTCGGCGCTGTTGTTGGTCGCCAGCGGCAGACCCACTTCGTCACTCAGCAGCACGGTGGTAAACCCACCTTCCGTTGCGATAGCATTCAAAAGCACAGGCAGACCACGGCGGTCGTCCGAGTCATGGGCTGGCAATGCAGAGAGAGCCAACTCACGACGCTCACGCTCCACAATGGGAGCCAACACCTCCTGCAAGGTCTCCTTCAAGCTCGCTTCATCAGCTTGACGCTGCGAGAATGACTGCATCGCCTTCCTTAATTCTTCCTCCAGCACCTGTGAATGTTGGGCCTGCTCTGAGAGAGGCTGCAAGATGTGGTTCAGTTGATGTTGCATCGCTTCCAACACGGGCGTTGCGATACGTTGTGCCAATTTTTCTTCTTGTTCTTCCAGAGCTTCTCGCAGTTGGTCTCGTTCACTGCGTCCTTGTCGGATGCCCCATAAATATCCAGAGAGCAGCAACAAAGCGGCTCCTCCCAGAGTAAAGAACAGTGCAGAGGGTGTCATAATTGTTCCTCACGACGTTGGCGTTCGCAGGACTCGTAACCGGGAACGTTCAACACAACACGACGTTGGTTCCCACGAACGTTGCGCGCTCGTTGGTTGTCCAGGTTCCCTCGAGCTTCCAAACGAATGCGTTGAGAGGGGAAGCCTTCCTTTAATAACAGGGCCTGGACGGTCTGCGCGCGGTGATAGCTGAGCAATAAGTTATAGGCTTTGGCCCCTTTTCCATCAGCGTAACCTCGCAGCACCAACGTTGTATCGTTGTGCTTCTTAAACCACGCTTTTAAAGAACGCCATTTGGAGCGCCGGATAGGAAAAGGCTGCTTTTTGTTCTTCCCAAAGAACAGCACAAACAAGGGGGGACAATCCTTGGGTTGTGCCTGCTTCGTTGTGTGGGAAGCAAGAACCACAAGCCGCGGATTCGGCGAAACTGGCGCAGGAGAAGTCACATCCGCTCTCACAGCAGGCGCTGTCTCTTTGTTTTCGGCAGCATGGCTCTCAGGCTTGCCTTGCGCCAAAGTGTTGGGCGCTGATGGTTTTGCCTTGGAGGACGTCGAAGGTGAAACAACATCACGCACCTTCATGGGAGCTGAAGCTTCGGGTGAAGGAGAAACCTGAGCAAGCCACCCACCTGTGACAAACAAGGCGGCGCCAAGAACGGTTGTGACCCAGGGAGTCAGAAGTGACAGATCTTCGCCCCAAAGCGACACAGCAACCGGTGGGATCAACGCGTTGCGATTCATGAGTCCTCCTTCTCAATCAACACATGAAGACGCTTCAAGTTCGCAGTGACACTGGGATGGTCGGGCTGCAAACGATGAGCCTCTTCAAAGATAGCTTTGGCTTTGATGTAATCCTTGGAAAGCAACGCCTCCAGGCCGTCATCAAGGAGCCGCTCAAAGGTTGTCGAATAGCTGGATGTATAGCTCGGCTCCGGTGAGGAAGAGAGGCTAGAGATGGTTGGAGAGTTTGCATAGGAACCCAACCGTACGTCGTCCAGGGAAGACGATGAAGGAGGGTCATCCAAGTTTCTCTCATAGTCGCGCAAACGACGGGCAGCCTTCTCGTACTCGAACTCCCGAGGAGAGGTGCTGTACGAACGGTCCAACACGCTGGAGCTTGCTGGCTTTGTCTCGTCATCAAGACCCTTCAAAGGGACGTTGTTTCCAAACGGCTCAACAAAGGCAGCAGCAGGAACAACAGTGCTCTCGGTGGCCTCCACTTTCGGAGGCTGCATCCAGCTGTTCGACGCCGCCTCCAAGTTATCCAGGGAGCTATCCCAATTTTCGCTCATGGTTGCGATGGCGTCCTGGATTTCATGCTGGGGAAGCAAGTCGGCCGATTGCAGATCGGTCCAACTCTGCTGTGCAGCGAGAAATTCATCGCTGTACATACCAGTGCTGAATGTTGGATTGTCAGGGTCTTCGTCGAAGGAGCGCGCGGCATCCAAGAGAATGCCTTCCCAATGGCCTGTTATGTTTTGCGGCCCAGGCTCTTTTCGCAGCGCGGAACATTGCACCGAAAGATCTTCGGCAAACATCATCCGGTAGACCGCTTCTTTGCCACCACCCTTTGCATCCACCGCCGACCAGAGCTGCCCTGCGTGAATCACGATTCGACCGTAAAATTCGCCCTTGTGGTGCATCAACACTTCCACCGAGTGTTGTCCCACACAAGCCATTTGAATGTAGTCAGGCAAAGCAAAAGGCAGCGCACCCGAGCTGCTCTCAAGCTCCAGCTTTTTCTCTACGATCTCACGCAACTTGTGAAGCGAGAGTGGCTTCTCAAACACTTCAATGTTGCCAGCCCGCGGGATCCTCTCCGAGAAGTGGTCCACGAAGGCAGAGATAAATACAACCGACGCATGGGTGTGATGGGTGTCGAGCATTTGCAACACTTCGACACCAACGCCATCAGGAAGGTCCAGATCCGAAAGAACCAGGCGAGGTTGAATACGCTCCAAGATCTGAGACGCCTCAGCCAAGGTTCCGGCGCTGAAGACCTCGATCGACTCCACTTTCGAGAGGCCTCGGACCATAGACGAACGTAAGATCGGCTCGTCTTCAATGATCAAGACAGCCGGAGCTTCGACCACAGCTTCGGTAGAGTCAGCGAATTGCATCACACACGTCCCGGAATCTGGAAGATATCCTGCATAATGTCTGCGCCACACTGCAAGTTTTCCATGTAGTCGAGAAACTTCCCAACCATCTCTTTGCCCTGGAACATAGCTCCGTGTTGGGGTGCAATGATCTCAATGTCGAGCTGACGCACCATCTTCACCCACGGACGCAGCGCAGCGTTGCACGCCATGTAACGACGGTGAAATCCATCCATGTACTGCAAGTGCTGCTCAAAGTCGGAAACATAGATATAGTCCATGCCCAACGAAGCCCCCAAGTCACCGGTGTACAAGATCTTGGAGACCGGGTCATACACATGAAAGTTTCCACACGAGTGGAGAAAGTGAGCCGGCAACACCAGCAACTCCAGACCCGCCAGATTCATCACCATGCCTTCATCAGGGATCGGCAACAGACGCTCTTCCACCAAACGATCCAGGCCGAAGTGAGGGACAAATCGGACCCACAGTTTGGAGATATAAGCCGAGGCATCTGTCGTCATCAGCCAACCGTTGGCCGCCGCGATAATGTCGGGGTCTTGGTGCGATAGAAACAGGTACTTCAGCTTGCTGCGTCCCAACAAATGGGTCGTTTCGCTCAGCACCTTCGTGTACACCTTGTGTCCACCGGGATCGAGAATCATTCCCTCACCGTTGTGGATAATCACGTGTTGGTTGGCCTGAACAGCAAGGCCATGACCAAAGTCTTCCAACAAAACGTTGCGGTGTTCACCTTGTTCAAATAGCATAGTATTGGGCATGATGCACTCTCCCCGGAGACACACAACACAAGGCTCAGGTATCTCCGTTACAAAACCTGGATGTAGAAGTGGGTCAGGATAGCTTACCTGGGTCAGGTTGAGCGATCTCTTTCACTTGTCTTTCAGGAACACAAAACGCGCGTTTCGTCGGTTACAACACACGCTTAATGTCGGCTGCAGCTCGACGCATATCCAGAAAGATAAGACCGAGCTTGGCGGCTTTGTTGGTGAGAACAAGCAGCAAGGTACCCTCCCCTGCTGTCAGCATCACAGCATAACCATCATCGCCGCGCACCAGAATTTCTTGAACGGTGCCGCGCTCCAGTTCGACGGCAGCTCGTGTTCCAAGACTGATCAACGTCGCACTCATACCAGCCACGCGGGTTTCGTCCACATGAGCAGGCAAAGCGCTCGCAATCATCAGTCCATCTTCAGAGATCAGCGCGCTAGCTTCAACGTCGGGGGATCCACTTTGCAGCGCTCGCAGAATTTTATTGAGATGTTCAACTCGTGACATTGCTGTCCTCCTACCTCACAACCTGAGTTTGGTTAGCTACACGTGACAAACCAAACGTACCTCCCTTCCCTGGGGATGTAGAACGGTACGTTGGTCGCAAACTTAAGTACTTCCGTTCGATAGCACGAAAAAAGCTATCATTTACTTACGAGGAAGCTTGATAATATTCTCGATCAAGGTCCTTTTCATACCGGTAAACTCGGTAATACGGTCCAGGCGATCTTCCTGGTACGACAGGTTGACAATAGCTAAGTCCAGGTCAAGGACCTTCAGCAAGCTACCTGTATATCTGGCGACATCATTGGGGTCTTGAAACTCTTCAGCGATGGCTTTGACCCCCAACACTCGGATCAAATTCATCACGCCTTCCACCCAATGGGGAGACAGACCGATACGAACATGGGCCAAACCAATGCGCCAACGTTCCTCGATGTAACCCGACCCATAATCCCCATCAAACAAGCGAGCAAACCACTTGGCGTGTGTTCCTTTGAGGTGGTCAACGCGTCCTTCGATCAGCGCGGCGGTCTCGGGATGTTCGGCCAAGCTTTTGTAGAAGTAGTCGGTGATCGCCGCTTGGTGCCGAGCCATGATCGGACCAAGGATTTTGAGATTGTCTGCATCTTCTGGACTCAGGCCTGTGAGCGCCTGAAAGTCTTGAATTGGCTGCTGGGAGGTTTGCATCGTTGATCTCTCCACTCAGGGTTTTCCATCCCTCGGGGGGATGTTCCAGTTTCATCGTTCCTATCGGTTCTCAAGAGGCGGCAGAACCTCGGTTTTCACCAGTCAGGGGAAGGGACACTGTGATGGTAGTGCCCACCCCTTCTTCGCTCTCCACCCAAAAGGTGCCTCCTGCGGCTTCTACGGTTCGCGAACACAAGGCCAGCCCTACGCCAGTGCCGCGAGGTTTCGTCGAATAAAACAACTCTGTGCAATGCTTCAAAACATGGGGGGACATACCTTTGCCTGTATCGATCACCTTCAACTGAAAGAGCGTTTTGTCGATCAGGTCGGCCTGCACCACGACCCGGCCTCCTGGAGAACACGCTTGAATGGCGTTGCTAATCAGGTTGAACGCGATCGCATCCAAGACGGACGGTGAGAGCGGTAGCAGCGGCATAAGCGCAACTTTGCTCACCACAGAGACGCGCGTTTTGGAGGCTGTCCGGTTCATAATCCGGATCACATCTTCAATGTGGTAGTCAATCGCATGATGCTTCTTGCTCCGTAGATTCTTGCCGACAGACCCGATGCCGTGCAGGGTCAAGCTCATCCTACGAACTTCCATCAAAATGGCGTGCAGATCCATCGAAATGGACTCGTTGCTCTCCTCGATCAACAGCTGAACCACAGACTCAATCGCGGCGAGAGGATTGCGCAGTTCGTGCAAGATGGTGGGCAACATGTCGTTGAGGGTGGCCAGCTGAAGAAGCTTTTCGTGCTCGCGACGCAACGCCTCCACTTCATGGTCATCTCGCAGCCAACACACGCTGTAACCTTGCAACTCAGAGCGGCACTCGTCGGCAAAAGGAACCACCGTCGCATGAACGGTTTGCTCTGTTTTCACATCCTGAATTTGGAAGACAGACGTGGATTCTTCTTCGCTGTCACTCAAGCTCTCGACATCGCTCCAAGAACACACACGATCCCTCAGCTCACTCCAATCTTTTTGGAGCACTTCGAGAGCATGCACATTGGCGTAACAAAGGGCCTTTCGTTCATCCAAGATCAAAACCCCAACAGGGAGCGAACGCAGCGCCTGCTTCCACATACTCGCCCCCTATTCCTGTGTTGAATGCTTGGTGAAGAAGAGGGGCTTTTCGCCGGACTTTTCGGTCGGCAAAGGGTATCCGATTGCCGCAGGCAAAGGAGTACTATCAATCCGGATTTCACTGGGGGTTTTGCACGACCCACATCGATTCTTGAGATACAGAGCAAAGTCGGCTGCGTTCATCGGTTTGGCATACAAGTAGCCTTGCACCCAATCGCACTCGTGCTCTTGCAAAAACTGAACGTGCGCTGTGTTCTCGACGCCTTCTCCAATCACCCGCATGCCCAGACTATGGGCCATGGAGATCATCGTCGACACCAACATTTTGGAGTCTTGGTTGTGCTCAACATCGTACACAAACGAACGATCGATCTTCAGCGTGTCGAAAGGATAACGCTTGAGATAGCTCAGCGAAGAGTAACCTGTTCCAAAGTCATCGATGGAGAAGCCGATTCCCATCTGCTGCAGCTGCCCAAACGTCTGAAGCGCTTTTGCTTCATCGCAATTGGAGATGGTCGCCGACTCGGTAATTTCAATCTCCAGACATGACGCTTCAACATCTGCGTTCAGCAACGCCCGCTGTACCGTGGAAACAAAGTCAGGTGACTGGAACTGCTGGGGCGAGACATTGACCGCAAGCTTTGGGATAGTATAGCCCGCTTCCTGCCAAGCCTTCAGATGACGACAAGCCGTCTCCAACACCCACTCACCCAGGGCTCCAATCAAGCCGATATCTTCGGCCAAACCAATAAACTTTTCAGGAGAGACACGACCCAACGACGGGCTGTTCCAGCGCAACAACACCTCTGCACTGACTAACTGCTCGGTAGCAACATCAAGAATCGGCTGGAACACAAGAGAGAGTTCCTTGCGTATCAACGCCATCCTCAAGCCATGTTCCATCACAATCCGTTGCGTGGCCACCAAATTCATCGTCTGGGTAAAAAAGTGGAACGATCCACGACCTGATTCTTTGGCCTTCTCCATCGCTTGTTCTGCCCGCTGCAGCAGCGTATAAGCATCATCAGCATCGTTGGGAAACAGAGCGGCTCCCACGCTAGCCGACAGAGAAAACTCCTGGCCTCCCATCACAAACGTTTCGTCCATCACAGACATCACGTTGCGAACCAACTGCTCCGCGACCAAGGTGCTGGGGATATCTTGCAGAACGAGCACAAACTCATCAGCGTTGTAACGCGCCACAGTATCCGTGTTTCTGATGCATCCCTTCAACCGCTCGGCGATCAAGAACAACAGAGCATTTCCATCTTCAAAGCCGATAAGGTCATTGACCTTCTTGAAGTGGTCAAGGTCAAAGAAGACCAAAAGCACCATCTTCTCATGACGACGCGCTTGAAGCAGGGCTTGGGAGAGACGGTCGATCGCAAGCAGTCGATTGGGTAGACCGGTCACGCTGTCGTAGTACGTGGTCTGGAAAAGCTGAGCTTCCTTTGCTTTGAGCAGCGAGAGGTCTTCCTTAACAGACGCATAACCACTCAATTCATTTCGCTCGTTCTTCACTGGCGAGATCGTGACAAACTCCCACAGCTCCTCTCCCGACTTTTTGCGGTTGAGAAGCTCTCCCTGCCATGTACAACCTTTTAGAAGAGTGCCCCACATCTCTTGGTACACATCAGGAGATGTCTTTCCAGCGCTCAACACCCGTGGGTTGAGGCCAAAAACTTCGTTCAGACGGTATCCATAGGTCTCTTCGAAGAAAGGATTGACATACTCTATCTCTCCAACGGCGTTGGTGAGCATAATCGACATCGGACTTTGCTCTACCACACGAGACAACATGATATTCTTCACACCATCTTCTTGAGGCTCTTCTTGATGAACACTGAACCATCGCCAGCACAACCATCCAACAACCCCAACCAGAACCAAACCTAGCGCAAGCCAAAGAATCCCCGAAAGGGGTCCAGAGATGAACCGTTCCATCGCGCCAGCACTCCTTGCAGCGAATGATGCTTCATGCTTTGGCTTCCCCCTCCACCTTCAACCTCACTTCCTCCACTGAAGAAGTCCTCCCTATGGAAAGCCGTTGTATCTCCCACGCCAACCAGAGTAGTTTCCAGACTTTTCCGATGTCTTGATCTACATCAACTTCATCCTAGACCTTTGTCTTCAAGACTTTCTTCCGCGAACCGAGCCTTCCCACCTGTAATCTTTGAAAAATATTTATTTCAGCCACCTAAGGATTTTCAACAGAAAGACAAAGAAACACTCCTCGATCGTATTTTTTTCCAAAACTTTCGGCAGCAAGGAGGATTTGTAGTGGTTCCCCCTACACAAAAACGCAGGGGATACTTTTAACCAGGAGTGGACACTTCACAAAAAGATGGCTCAAGAAGAAGCAAGGAAGAGAAACGAGAGTGACAGATTTGCATCATTCAGTAGATGTGATCTGTACGTGGAGAGAGAAAAGGAAGGCAGAGTTATTCGGTTGGATTTGGGGGGAGAAAGAAGGATGGAGCGACATTGGGTGGGTTCAGCTTTACGGTTTTGAGTTCGATCGCACCCAGCGAACGATTGTTAATCAGGTTAACAATCTTATAAGGCACCCGGATCTTGAACGAAGCGTTAGGAAACGCCACCCAACGGAAGTCGCTTTGCCGCGTCATAAACGTAACAGTGCCTCCTCCCAAAGGACTGGGGCCCTGGTAGCTGCGCTCCAGAGGGAACCAGGTTTTGTGTGAGATCGCGTACGTTGTGCTGCGCTTCTCTTTGTCGGTAAACCGGATAACATAACATGGCTCTTTTCCAACTTTTCGCTCTCCCACCAGCTCCACCTTGATGCCATCGCGGAAGTAACGTAACTCCAGGTCGCTTCGCACACTCTCCGCTCTCGCAACAGACAACATCGAGAGGGGCATGCGAAGGATCGCGCTGCCTTGCCGCAACCACCCGCCTCCAGGGTAAAACGACTGGGTGATCTTTTGACCGTTAATGTCCATGTCCACGCGCTGGTAGTTGGGCTTGCGGGAATAGGTAACCAAGGTTCCCGAGCGCGCTCCAAGGGGAGTGTTGAGCTTGGTCGCTCCAGAGGCTTGCATGGTATGAACCTTCAGCAGGTTCGCGCGTCCACCCATCGCCAACACCATCTTTTCGACAATACGTTCCGCCTTGGTTCGCGGCTTGAACGCAGAGGACTTTGCCTTCACCTTGGCCACAGGAGCCTTTGTAGCGATGGCGGCGGCCCTCTTCGCGACAGCGGCCTTTCGAGGCTGGGTTCTTCGCGCAGCAGGCTTCTCTGCGTCTTTCTTGTCCTTTCCTGTGGATGCTGCCTCAACAGAAGCAACGCCAGCGAGCAGGCCTAAGCATGCTCCCATGACAACCATTCGTCTCACGTACATTTAAGCAACCTCATCTGGGATTGTGTAGTTGGCTCCAACAGCGTTTGTGCAACATTCGACTCCTTGCAGAATCGCTCCTTGTCTCTGAAGTAGACAAGTCTGTGATGCTGTGGTTTCCACTATAGGACGTTCTGTGCTAAAAATCGACCGAGAGAGCGAGCCTGCTCCCCCATCCACCTCATTCTGTTTCGAGGGAACCATGGCTTCCACCTACCCTATGTTTAATGTCTTTGCCCTTCCTGAGGTGCAAGGGATCGATATCATGACTGCCTTTGCGAGCCTGGCCGCGCTGTACGATCAGGTGGACGCAGTCCTGGAACAAACAACCTCCGACCTTGACCTGCCCTGTCATCGGGGATGTTCTGCTTGTTGCCGGGAGAGCGTGTTTCTCACACCTCTTGAATTTTACTTTGCCTGGCAATGGGCTCAGGGAGAGTTAAGCGACGAAGAACGTGACCGGATCATTGACAAGGCCCTGGCCCTGTACGATATCCACCGCGAAGTGATTGAGGCCTTCAACGAGCCTCCTCCTGAAGGTGAAGCCGATCACTTTCTATTGGCCCGAGAGCTTCGATTCGATTGTCCCTTGCTGGATGAAGAAGGGGCCTGCCGGATCTACCCCGTCCGCGAGCTGCTCTCCCGATTGTTCGGTGGGACCTTCGACGACAAGGGCGGGATTTACGGCTGTCAGTGGGTCAAGGAGCACCTTGAGGGAAGACATGTAACCCTGCTGACAGCCCGAACCACAGCCCAACATTTGCACACATTGCCGCTCACAGACCAGCGCCAAGTGTATCCGTATTACTTTCATCGCTTGTACGGCGACAGCCCTCGTGAACTCACATGACACCTCCTTGGATTACCACATACCTGTCCCCTGCAGAATGGAAGCAAAAGGCTGCCCACCTCGAAGAACGATTGGGTCCGATGCTCCGGGATTACGTACAAAAGCGTAGCTGGCACATCAAAAACCCAGTGCTCGACTTTTTGTTTGAGTACTACAACTACCGTCCAGCGACGTTGCTCAAATGGTCTCCCGGCCTCGGAGTCGCTCTCCAAGGAGAGGAGGCAGAGAGCTTTCTGGAGCAAAAGGAGTTTGTGAAACGAGATGGAGCTGTCATGCTCGATCCGTCGTTGTTCCCGCAACATCGCCATGCCACGCTCCGGTGGATTCGTGACCTCTTGCAAATTACATTGGACCGCGCCCCCGTCTGGGGCTGCTTTGGCATGCACGAGTGGGCCATGGTGTACCGCATCGACCGCCCTCGTCACGCTCATATTCCCCTCCGGCTTCCTCCGGATGAGATAGCAGCCTTTGTGGAGTCACGCCCGTTGTTGTGCACCCACTTCGACGCGTTCCGCTTCTTCACCCCAGAGGCAAAGCCTATGAACCGGCTTCCCCTCACTCGAATGAATCAGGAAGACTACGAACAACCGGGCTGCCTTCACGCCAACATGGACCTCTACAAATGGGCGCACAAGCTGTTTCCCTGGCTAGACAGCGAGCTGCTCACCGACGCCTTCTTGGTGGCTTGTGAGACGCGCACCGTCGACATGCAAGCCAGCCCTTACGATATGCGCGAGCACGGCTTGGAGCCGATTTGCGTCGAAACCGTAGAAGGACGCCAACTCTACCAGGAGAAGCAGCAAGCCATCATGCAACGCGCCACGCCTGTGCGTCAACGACTGCTACACGCGTCCAACCAGCTCTTGAGTTTCATCGAGACTTCCTCCACTCCAGCCACCTCCGCATCGACTTCGTACACCTCCTCCAACGCGGTTGAAAACTCCTAGTCTCTGTACAACCCTTTGTTTCCCCAGAACTTCGCCTTGTTCGTCATTCTCATTGACCCCAGAACCACTTCCTTGCTACTCTCCTCCCAACTTCCCATATACCCACATCGCCAGGGAGCGACCATGTTTTCTTTTTTCGGAAACAAGGACAAAAAGAAGTCACCCCCCACCTCCAAAGTGGAAGAAAGCCTGGAAGAACTCTCCACAGAGAGCCAGGAGATTCTCCGAGGCTACCTTCACAGTGACCGCTACAGCTTCTCTACCTATCTAGGAGAAGGCGGCTTTGGGACGGTGGTTGCGAGCTTTGATGGCTACCTCAATCGGGCCACAGCGCTCAAGCAACTTCACTCTCATTTTCGCGACGACGTCCAACAACTTCGCGCGATCATGAACGAGGTGAGGCTGATCAGCTACCTTGCGCATCCTGGCGTGGTTTCCGTGTACGATGCCTTCGTGGATCCCGACGGGAACTTCAACTACACGATGGAGCTGCTCAACGGCGAAAACCTCGAAGACTTACTGTTCCGCCTGGAAGAGGATGGCAAACGGTTCCCGCTCCCTCTGGCCATCAAGATCTTTACCAAGCTGATTGAAACCCTGGCGTTTGTCCACGACAAAGGGGTCATTCACCTCGACATCAAACCCTCCAACATCATGCTTGGAGAATACGGAGAGGTGCAGATCCTCGACTGGGGGAGCGCCCACCTCTACGCACCAGAACGATACGAAGAATACCTCCATCACTACGGCAAAGACGCCAAAGCGGAGGATATGTTCCACGACCGCTCGGACCGGATCGAAGGCACCATCCCCTTCATGTCACCCGAACAAACGGAGCGTCCCCGGACCCAACTGACACCCGCCTCCGACATCTTCACAACCGGCGTTGTGATGTACCAGACGCTGTCGAGCCGATTCCCGTTCTCGTATGAGAACCTGGAACGTTTCCTTCACGACCTCCATCAAGTGGAGCCACCCCTTCTGCACGAGCTGCGCGGTGACATCCCTATCCGCTTGTCCCAGATCTGCGCCAAGATGATGTCCAAGTCCATCGAAGATCGCTACAGCACCTTCCAAGAAGTGCTGCAAGACCTGGAAGACTTCTCCAACTCAGGGCAGATGTTTCGCCAGGCAGTGTACCAACCTGGAGAGGTTTTGATCCGTCAAGGAGAGATGGGCGACCATGCGTTCCAGGTCATCGATGGCCGGGTAGAAATCTCCGTTGAAGTCGACGGCAAAGAAAAAGTCCTCGCAACCCGAGGCTCTGGTGCCATCATTGGCGAATTGGCTGTGTTTACCAAGGAGCCTCGCTCTGCCACAGTCACGGCCCGTGAAACCACCACCATCAAAGTCCTCAACGAGGCGATGATTATGGAGGAGTTGGAGAAACTCAACCCTTGGGTCGGCCACATGGTGTACCAACTCTCCCAACGATTCATTGAACAGAACAAACGCATCATCGCGATGGAATTGGAACGCACCAAATACTTGGGAGACAACGCCGCTGAGGAGGATGAACTTCTCGACAACGGCTCGACCTCGCGAGAAGCGATTGAACGAGAGCTGTCCAGCCTCAACTCTCTCCCCTCCGCGTCGTCCTCCCAGACCAACCTGGAGGAGTCAGCATCGTCCCCTTCCACATCGTCCGACAATGCTCCCCAAGAACCGATGCATCGCCCGACCCCTGCATCCCGCTCCGATGGCTATACGCCCAGAGGCACAGCGATCAGCGAGAACTCCCCACTTCATCAAGGCAACGAACCCAAGACATCCAACTGGAACCCCAAACGGGAAGACGAAGACCTCTAACCAACCCTCCCTCAACCTCACAGACACACCAACCACGAAAACCGTTTGGACCGCTGAGACTCCAATGTCACAAAGCCAAACCTCCCACAGGGGACACAAGAACCCCCAACTCCCCAAACCAAGGAATACCGGCGTCTAGCGACATGGCATAGACCTTGCTTTTCTGAGAAAGCGTACACGATGAAACACGCAGCGACGCGTGAAGAATAGCACACCCTTCAGGTTTTCTTAGACTTGTAGGGGTGTGACAAAGCGACGTGCAAATGCGACAGAACGAAAGGACAAAGCTATGCGATACATCTTGCGATGGACGACTCTGTTGGGCCTGTTGGTCACTCTTGGAACTCTGGCGACAGGTTGTGGACAACCGCCCCAAATCCTCCAATGTACGGGGCTCGCCGACTGTGTAGGAGAGACAGCCTGCATTCAGGGAACGTGCAAAGCAGTCTATGGCCGCACGTACAACCTTACGTTTGTCTCTGCGACAATCCCAGAGAAGCAGAAAGACGGCAACCTATGGGACACCATTGGAGGTCTTCCTGATCCCTACTGCACTCTTCAGGCGTCCCCTGGAACCAATGGACAAACCAACGTGGAAGAAGACACCCTGAAGCCAGAGTGGAAGGACTCCGTGAGTTTGACGTTGCTGGCAGGACAAATCCTCAACTTCAACTGCTACGATCAAGACCTCAACGGCAACCAGTTGATGTTCAGCAAAGGCTACAAAGTCACGCCTGAAGATGTACGCAGCGGCTCCTTCTCCCTGTCGGATTCAGCAGGGTTCTCGCTTCGCCTCCAACTTAAGCCCACTCCCACTACCGACTAAGAGCATACAGGGACGGCTGGTTTCAGCTTCGTCGAGCCTGACGAATCGCAGCCTTCAAGCCGTTGTTGAAAAGGTCTGAGGAAGGGGTTTTTTTCATACGAGTGGCCAACGATTGCTCCCATCGCTTGGGCTTCTCAAACAGAAAAGAGAAGTCCTCACCATAACAATCCTGCGCCATTTGTAGAAAGAGCTCCTTCTCCTCTTCCACAGGAACCTCTCCATGCTGGAGCCAGCGGTACAGCATGTCGGATACGACGACCAACGAACGTGAAAACGTAGGCACCAGGTCATGCTCCCGATCGAGGACATCGTCCACAGTCACAGAGCTTGTGCTTCGAGGGTCATCGCGATAAAAGCCGACCCATCGGCGGGTTCGCCAGTCATCCAAGGCGGCCGCAGGGTATCCGTAATGCTCACACAGTTGACGTAACAAAGACGGCACAGCGTTCTCACGATGAGGGTAGGTCCACCAGCGATGGGCGATCAGGTACAACGAGGGGAAGATCGTGCACTCCACAGTCTGATCCGTAACCAGCTCGGTCCACATGCAAGCGATGCAACCCAAATGTTGCTTGCCTAGCATCGGATCGGCGTCGTAATAGCGAAACGGATCCTTCGCATGATCCAGATAATAACCACGCGACAGAATGGTACGGACCTGGCTCAACTTGGGGTCTATCTTCTTGTGTCCTCGCCATTGTTGAATGACAAGATTGTCCGGTATGTCATCAATCTCAGACAGCACATCGTCCCAGGCAATCACCTCCAACCCTCGTTCAGCAGCCCACGTGCAAACCTTCTCGATCAATTCAGGAAACCGGTCAAAGCTTGGCACTTCATCTCCACCCATGTGGATGAACGAAGCATCAAAACGCTCGACCAACTCTTCGAACATCCCGAAGATAACGGGGAGGTCGCGCTCCATATCAATGGTTTCATGGGTAATCACACCCATCTGTCTTTCAGGCTCAATGGAGTCATCGAAGAAGGAAAGAAAGGCCCGAACGTGCCCTGGGATATCAATCTCTGGGATCACCTGAATGTTGTGTTCCCGGCATCGGCGAGCGATCCGCTCCTGGTCTTCGATCGTCCACTGAGGGTCGCTCTGAACCTCAGGATACTTCTTGAACTGAACGGGAAAACCTTGGTCATCCGAGAGGTGCAAATGCAAGGTATTGAGGCGCAACGCCGCCATCTTGTCGATGATTCGCAACACCGTATCCACCTGCAAGAAGTGTCGACAGGGGTCGAGATGCAAACCTCGTATCTTGATCGGCGTCTGCTCTCCCCCTTCAAAGAAATTGTGATGTGTCTGGGTCACTTGTTTCGCCTCCATACCAAAACCTGTATCGCGTTCTCTCGCTTGTATCGATTGCATCCAAAACGTTCGCTTGGGTTCATGATACGTGCAGAGAGCCCCAAGGTTTGCAATGCATTCCCCCCAACCATCAGGGAACAAACGAAAACGACCAACGCTGCCCACCATCGCGTATAAAAAAACATTCGCGCTCCGCAGCACAAGCCAAGACAACGTAACCAACAAGCTCTTTCTCTCTCTCAAAAAGGAACCCTCATGTCGCTCTTAAAATCCAAGATATTTCTTAAGATTGTTGTATGTTGGGGGCTGCTCTGGATTCCCCTATCTCACGCCCAAGACAAAACCAAAAGTCCTCCCACAACCCAACAAAAAGTTGCTGTCAAGAAGATCTCAAGCGATGAGGCGATCGCCAAGCGTTTGCGCGGCATCTTCCGAGCGACCGGCTGGTTCAAGTCTTTCAAGGTCAAGGTTGACGACGGGGTGGTGTTTCTCTCAGGACAAACCCAAACCCAGAAGCACCTCAAGTGGGCATCGCAGCTTGCCCAGAAAACGGAAGACGTTGTCGCGGTCGTTAACAAAATCAAAGTCCACAAAAAGAAAATAGCTGACCTGTCGCCAGCCTGGACGGAGCTCAAGTCACTTTGGACCGACTTTGTCCACCAAGCCCCGACCCTTGGTATTGCATTCGTCCTGCTTCTTTGTGTTTTGTTGCTCGCCAAGATGACGACACAATTCACGCTGTATGCATTAAAAAACCAGGTCAAAAGCCAGCTTCTCTTGACAGTTCTTTCGCGTGTACTCGCCATTCCGGTCTTAATTTTTGGTTTGTACCTTGTGTTACGAGTTTCGGACCTCACACGACTGGCCATGACCGTCATTGGCGGAACCAGTTTGTTTGGACTCATCCTTGGATTTGCCTTCCGAGATATCGCAGAGAACTTCCTGTCTAGCATACTGTTGAGTGTGCAGCGTCCCTTCGCAACAGGCGACCTGATTGAAGTGTCTGGCTACACCGGTTACGTGCAAAGCGTTAACATGCGCTCCACATTGCTGATGACCTTTGACGGGAACCATGTGCAAATTGCCAACGCAAAGATCTACAAAGAGACCATCACCAACTTCACAGCTAACCCCAAAATGCGGATCCTCATACAGGTAGGAATTGGTTACAACGACTCGATCTCAGAAGCACAGTCCATTGCGTTGGATGTTCTTCAATCCCACCCAGCGATCCTCGACGATCCCGAACCGTTGGTCCTTGCGGAGAAGTTAGACTCAGCGACAGTGAACCTCGGAATCTATTGTTGGATCAATGTAGAGAAGCACAGCAAGGTCCGCGTACGCTCTGCCATTTTGCGCTTGGTCAAGCATGCCTTCCAACAAAGCGGAATTGAGATGCCAGACGACGCACGCGAGGTCGTGTTTCCTGAAGGTGTTCCTGTACGAATGCTGTCGGAGAAAGAGGGAGAGGAGCAGAAACAACAAACACAACAGAAGCAAAGCAAATCTCACAAGGACCAGGAAAAACAAGTGCACAAAGCGGAAGGAAACCTGGAGAGTGAAGAGGAAGAGATCAAAAAGCAGGCCGAGAAAGCAAGAAGCCCAGAAGCTTCTCCAGACCTGCTCAAGAACGAGGAAGACAAAGAACCCAACCCTCCCTCGCAATCTGCTGAACAAGAAGCCTAACCTCAAGCCCCAGCATGCGTTTTTCTAACATAGAAAGACTGAGATTCCTGCTGGGAAATACATGGGCTCCGTTTCCAAAAGCAGCACCCATAAGCAAGTGGCTCAAACCATGCCCTTCTCGCTCAAGCCAGGTGGAGTCTACACTCTGGTCTATTTTGGGCTGGAATCCAACTCGGACACTCCCTTGCAAGCCTTCTTGATCAAAGACAACAGCCCCACCACAAGCAGCGCCAGCCTTCACATGGGCAACACTCCCTAATACAATATCTTACCTACCGATAAAGGATGGAGCGAGCAAGAAGCTTTGATGGAGAGCTTGAAGCTGAGAAGAACGCTTCTCTCCATCAAACCGATGCAACCCTCTCGAGCAATGACAACTTCCTTTGCTTCTTGCAGAGTTAGAGCTAGCACGGATGTAGGTACTTCTCCCTTGTCTATACGTGGTCATTGATTCGGGCTATGTAGGAGAAGCTCGTAGAGAGATGAGGATGCGTTCGCGAAAGTTAGGCTTACTCTGGGTTGGGACACTGTAGCCTCTCGCGAAGCGACGTTGTTGTCTCGCATCCCTTGTGGCGTTCATCTCTCTTTCTTTGAAGCTTCGAATATTTCAGCACTTTGGCGTTTATTGTTTCTCTTGTTGCAAACTGGCATTGGGCTTGCACTTTCAACTGGCCAACAATGTTCCTGTTTCGATTGCAAGGAGAGAACGAACAATGAGAAGAATACTTAACCTTTGTGTCTTGTGTGTGGTCTTGGTGGGTTCGGTTGGAGTAGGTTGTGGCGTTGTCGATGATTACGTTGACTGCAACAAGATCTGCAACCGATACCGAGACTGCGTCAACTCACAATATGATTCTGGTAAATGCATCGATCGTTGCTTTGATGAGTCACGGAGCAATCCTGACTACAACCGAAAAGCCAACGACTGTAGCGCTTGTTTGGAAACGCGAGCGTGCTCTGAGAGTCTGCCATGCACCGTGCAGTGTGCAGGCATTGTTCCGTAATTTTTATATAGCTATGCCTGCATACGTTTGAAGAATTTCTCGAAGCTATCCTTCCTTGAGATGTTCCCATCGCCGATGGTGTGAAAGTGGAATGTTTCTGAGGCTTCTGCTTCGTTGTATGCCATAGGGCCTGGCTTTCTTTCCACCTACTACGAGAGAGGAAATTACTATGTTATCCTGGATTTTTGCATTCTTGATCATGGCTTTGCTTGCTGCTGTTCTTGGTTTTGGAGGTTTGGCTGGTGCCTTTGCTGGTATCGCAAAGATTCTGTTCCTTGTCTTTGCAGCTGCCTTTGTGATTATGTTTGTCGTGAATACGATGAAAGGTCGTTCTACGACGTTACCGTAGCAACCTGAAAGATTTCGAAGGGTGTGATCTATATCCTGCAATACTTGCGAACCAAGTTACAATCACCGCAGCTGTCCAAAACATGGGTGCCTTTCGATGGGCTCTAGTGACTGATGGAGGAGCAGCGAGGGCAGCCTTAGAGTGTCCCTCTTGGTTCCTGCCGGTTCCTGCAAGAACCCCACCTCAATCGCGCAGCGAGCGTCACGATGTGGCGTGAACAGTGCTTGTCTTTTTTTGTAACAATTCCCCCAGCTCAATCCACTATCTCGTTAAGGCGATGCAGTCGATCTACTTCTTGGAAGAAGAGCTCGTCTCCTCCTCCTTAACCTCCTCCTCGACTTCTTCCTCTGCCTCATGTTCCATCGTTTCCCACCCAACAGCCTTGAGCGCTTTGCAGACCATCTCATAAAATTCTTGGATGGTCTCCTGGTCGGACTCTTCCAGCACACCCTCTCGCTCGCTTCCACGCTGAATCATCAAAGCATGCTGTCGGATGCATTCAAGATGCGTTTGGTTTTGGGTATGGGTGCTAATGATCGCCAATGCTTCTAACATACGGAGGCGCACGGACACGGAGTTCGCGGCGTTTTGTCGGATCTGATGGAACGAAAGATCCAACAACCTGGTGAAGTTCAATGTGGGATAAATGAGTCGGAGCTTGTTTTCTTCATCCAGGCGATAGCGGCTGGGAAAACGAAAGTTCACAAGCTGGACAAGACCGTTGCGCAAAGCATCGATGCATTGGTTCGCTGTAAATGGGTCATTGGTTCCAGGGGAAAGCGCTCGCACGGCAATCTCAACAATCTGACGAATATCAAACGCCAGATCTTGCTCAGAAGATAGCTTGGTGGCGACAAGCACACACCCACGAAGCTTCTCAGACAGCTCTTCGTCCAGTTCACCAGAAGCTCCATATACCTTCATTAATGGATGGCCATACGACACAAACGTGCTCGTTTTCTGAAACAAATGAAGAAGAAGAGAATGTTGGGTAGCCAAGTGCAACAAGTTGTCATAATCAATAGCTTGAATGTAGCCACTCTTCTCGGCCCGAATGGATTCGGACGCTTCATCAAAATCTTCTGGAATTTGTTCTTTGCACTTCTCAACGTCTTCTGTACTTAAGCTCTGCTCCTGTTCGTCCCCAAAGATAGCTATTTTTTGATCCATTTCGTGGCTCAGGTTTGAGATCAATTGCTCTACCTGCAACTGCGTTGCAACATGATGAATAAAGTAGATGAGAACAGCGATGCAAACCAACGCCAAGAGGACAGCAATCGAGACAGAAAACTGGAGGTGAGATGGCTCCTTCGACGCCGACGGGGCAGGGAGAAACCGGATACACAGCAAGCAGTATACAAAGGTAGAGACGAACGTACCCAAGGAGATTTGATTGCCCCAATCCTTCATAAAGTTCCGCAGCAGCCGAGGCCCAAACTGGCTAGACGCCAGAGTTAAGGCCACCATGGTAATCGAGAATGTAACGCCAGCGACCCCAACCATCGAGGAAGCCAAGACCGATAGAAAAGAGCCCGCAGCCTCTGGACTCATACCATACAACCAAGCGTACGGCTTCTCAGCAGAAAAGACTGGCCCCCAACGACGGTCTACATACGAAGCCGAAAGCGCTGCAATCACGGCAGAAAACGTCATAATGGAAGGAACAAACCAAAAGGTCGTACGTAAACTGTGCCACTTGCTCTTCAGAAAAATCTTCATCAACATCTATCACCTGGTAAGAGAAAAAAAGAGCGACACACGAGCAAAGAACAACTTCACTTCTGTTTGTGAAGAAAGACCCCAAGCCTCCGTACGTAGCTCACACACTTGGAGGCTTACCAAGCAAGGATCACACCACTCTGTTTGTGGAGAACATCAAATCTCGAAACATCGGTCTTTTGTGTCCCAAAGAAACATGGGGATAACTGAAACTGCGTCACCGATGACCCAACCCCCCCGCCATGGAGAACACCGTTTCATACCAAGCTCGAACCCCACCGAATCACCCAAAGTTTTACGTTGAGCCTCTTCATGGCTTTCTTCCTGCTGCCATCTCCAGACACAACTCTCCCACCAAGCCACCAACCTAGGATTCAGAGCCAATGTCAGCGTACGTAGACGCTCCTTCCAAAAAGACGCCTTCAAGCAACGCGTACAGTTCTTTCCGTTTCACGGGCTTTTCCAACACAGGAATACTTCGCAACGATTCAGGAATGAGTTGAGCATCGCTGTATCCCGTGACGAAAGCACAAGGAAGCTCTGCCTGACGTAGCTCCTCGGCAAAAGCAAAGCTTGTCTCCTGACCAAGTTGTATGTCGAGCAAAGCCAGTGAAACCGATTGGCTCTCCAAATGGGTACGAGCCTGCTCCAGAGAAGCCACCGCAGAGGTATGCATGCAGCCCAATTCTTTGAGCGTTTCCACGGTATCAAGAGCGAGAAGGGCGTTATCCTCCAACAGCAAAATTCGATGCTGGGACAACCAACCGGCATGGGATGGAGAACTCCATGTATCCAAGGATTCAATGGCAGCGGAGACAATCAGTTCAGCAGGAAACCACAAGTCGACTTCCAGACCATTCGGATGAAAGCGCATGTCAACGTCTCCTTTCAGCTCATAGGGGATGGTTCGTTCGATCAAGATCGAACCAAAGCCCTTGCGGTCGGGTAACGAGATGGGAGACACACAGCGCTCTCGCCAATACAGTTGTAGCTTTTCGTTGTGAAGGACCCACGTGATATCCAGTTGATTGTCTGGATGGGAGAGCGCGCCGTACTTCACCGCATTTGTCACAAGCTCATGAAACACCAAAGACAACACAACGGAAGCGTCCGCATGAATGAAGATCTCATCCCCGGAGAGAGCCGCAAGGATTCGTTCCCGGGAAAGATAGGGCGCAAGCTCTCGATGCAACAATCGATTCAAAGAGCAACAGGAGCTCAGATCCGCGGCGTCGTGTTCATGGGCTCGGGCCAGCGCAGAGATTCGATACTCTAACATTTGAGCGTATTGCTCCAAAGAGGATGCGTTGCGTCGGGTTTGCCGAGTGATCGATTGAATCAAAGCCAAAATATTCTTGATGCGATGGTTAAGTTCCCCCACCAACCACTCTTGTTTTTGTGAAGAAGTACCGCCTTGGGCCGAAAGCTGCGCCAACCAGGTGCTACAAATTTCCTCGGCGGCGAGGGTGTCTTCGGTGCTCCAAGGCATGCAATGACCGGACACTTGCTCCACATAAGCAGCGAACGAAGAGCGTGGATGAAGTTGCGGGCCGTGCTCCTCCAGAGAGACAGTGACTCCTTTGGGATCTCCCCCCCAACGCACATGCTGAATGAACTCACAACGAAAGAACAGCAAACGAGCGGGCTCTGGCTCCTTTGTTGAGAGAAGCAACGCCCCAGCAAGGCCAGAAAAGTCCACACCAGGAAACGCCTCAGACAAAGACTCAAAGGTCATCACAGACGCTTCAGGGCTTTGAGCGGCTTGCTCAAGAAGAAGGGAAAGAGCCTCTCGGGGAGGCACAATCCCGTGCAGATGCCACTTCCCTTCCAGCCAAAGAGCCAAACCATCCGAGGGAACCAACGTGTTCATGCTTTGCGCAAGGCCAGCTAACGCAAACTCCGAAGCGAGCTGTGGGTTGGCCATGAGTGTGTGTTGAACAACCTGAATCTGGGCACGCTTCTCTGCTTTCTTTTTGGCCAGGAGAAGCTCCAACTGCATCGAGAGCATCTGACCGAACAACTCAAACTTCAGACGTTTTTCTGGTCGAATGTAACGCGGTACCAGATCAGCATGACAGGCAATGAGTCCCCACAGTCGCTGGTTTACAATCAACGGCAGCGTCATAGACGCCGTCACTTCCATGTTTCTTAAGTACGCAAGATGGACAGGGGAAACAGCGCGAAGGGTAGAGAGAGAAAGATCCAACAAAGGAGCATCTTCGAACTCGGTGAGCAAAGGAACAGAATCCGCCGAAACATCGGAGATCACTCGGATGGGGTTTCGGAAAAAGAGGTCTCGTGCTTGGGGAGGAATATCGGAAGCAGGATACCGAAGTCCAAGATAGGGTTCTTGCGACCAACAACACTCTTCAGCGACAACCTCTCCATCCCCATTGTGAAGAAAGCGGTAGGCCATCACGCGCTTAAAACCGCTCGTCCAACGTAGGGTTTCCACCGCGACGCTCAACAATTGTTCAAGGCTTTCCATCTCATGAATCTTCGCCAACATAAAGCGAAGTTCCATTAACGACGATGTGGACTCCTTGTCATGAGCACGCTCCAACTCCAACACCAACGACTCGGAAGACTGATGCAGGCTCAGATCAAACCAACCATCTGAAAGTTCGCAAATCCCCAAGCGCGTTTTCGCGTTCGCAAGATCGGCAAGCTGCGCGTTCCGGATGTTATGAATGACTTTGGGGGTCAGGTACGATACAGCAGGCTGTCCCAAAAGATCCTGAACCGGACAAGAAAAGTAGTCACCTGCATTTTGAGAGGCATGCGTTGTTCGTTGCAAGCGGGTGTCCAAAACCACCACTGCACCAAACGATTGTATCGCGTTGGGAGTATGAATGGGTTCGTTCGCACAGTTTTCTATCGCCTGTTGTAAAAGAGCGTCCATCACCATCACCTTAACGTAAACGTAGCCTTCGCAAAAAACTTCCAATGACAAACATTTCATCCAAAATTGGGAACAGTATAGTCAAAGGAGCACGAGGAGCCTCATAAATTTTTGTTTACATAATTTTTTCACTATGCAAATCTGGAACCTATACAAAAGCTGAAGGCTCTATCAACGATTGCAGTAAGTTGGAGTGGACGAACGATGGAAGGATCAACGTTGCCTGAAGTGATTCTCACAACAGATATTGATCTCCCTTTCTTAAAAGAGTTTTTGGTCGATAAATTCTTGGTCAAAGAGAGTCAAAGTAAAGTCTTCTCATACACACTCATCGATTCCGAAACTCCCTCTCTAGTGATCCTGGTCTTTCCCTTCAAAAATGACAAAGATGGAATCGAGTGGATTCGAGAAATGCGTGAGTATACGCTTTGTCCCATCGTGCTGGTCGGACAAGACATTCCATTCTCTTTCTTCTTGGAAGGCCTTGACGCTGGAGCGGATGACTTCCTTTGCCAGGACCTAGCCGAATGCTTCCAAGATGAGGAGCTTCAGCAAAGCTGGTTGACGGAGCTATACACTCGAATGATTGCTTTGGTCCGAAGAGCCGGGCGCGTGGGTGGTGTGATTGAACCTGGGCAGGAGATTGTTTGCGGACCGCTCGTTCTGCACCTCAACGAAATGAACGTTTCATTCGCAGGTAGCCCTGTAGCCTTAACTCCCACAGAGTTTCGGTTGTTGCAACGGTTGGCGCGCAACCCCAACACAACCTTGCCACATGAGGATCTGCTCACGGATCTGTGGGGCAAACAGTTTGCAAACGAGAGACAGTACTTGCGGGTTTACATCAGCCGACTTCGAGAGAAGCTTTCGCTTGAAGAAGATGGAGATCTTACCATTGAAACGGTACCCAAAGAAGGATACATGCTTCGTATTGTGCAACCCGAAGAGCTAAAGAAAGCGAACGAATGCCAATTGTAAAGGGAGGCAAAGCTCAAAACGGTTTACTTTCAAAGAGAATGAAGGCTTCCAATCCATCGCTAGGATGAAAGTCTTTCTTCCCTTCTGAGCATCCACCCCTCACACATTGCCAAAGGGGCTTGCTCAGGTTAGGCCGCCAGCTTTTGACGACACAAGAACTCTCCCAAACGATGGGAGGCGTACTCAAAGATGCTGAATTCTCCAGGAACAAACGGTTCTTCGTTGTAGCCCCGGTACAACAAGATGGTACCGACAAGCTGATGTTTGTACTGCACAGGAGCGATCATAATCGGCCCAACTCGGGGTAGAACGTCCCGAAGGTTCTCGTTTTCAAATTCTTCTCTGTGAAACGACGAAACATTAACGCCAACCCCTCGACGAGCACAAAAACCAAGGATCCCTTGGTGAATGGGGAAGCTCACATCAAGGAGAAGGTCAACGTCGGCTCCTAAAGCTTCCACACAGCGCAGGCGCAACGGTTTTTGCGACTCCATCAAGAAGACACCAATGCCCCGCAGCGAGAGCCGATCCCACAAGAACTCGGCGAGATAGCGAATCGCATTCTCTTCATTGGTTCCAAACTGCTCGTGCAGGTCTCCCAGGTTCATAAAGATATCGGTAAGAAATAACTCCGTCTCTCCTGGATTGTAGCTACGAGACGTCGGTTGGAGAAGCTTTAATTCTTGGGCGTTAATGCGGTTAAGCGTATCCAGCGATGTTCCTTCGGCGGTTGGTGGAGCTTCTTCTGTGGTGGGAGGTACACGCTCGTATTTCTCTTTTTCTTCGGGCTCCATTTGCACATGGCTCATCGTTTTGGTCTCGTCAGACCAAACCAGCCATCCGGTCGAAGGCAGAAACAAGGGTTCATCCAAGCTCGTCACATAAAGCACCGAGCGAAGCTCTGGGTCATGAACTTCAATCTGGTCGGTTTGCTGGGTGTTTCGAAGGTAAATCATCGTCGTGTGGGGACGAGAACCCAACCCAAGGCGCCATCGATGAAAGACATCCAGCCAGTCCTCTGCTTCAACCTCGCCCAGCTCTCGTAGCGTTTGTGTGTGTTGGTTAAAATCTTGTGTTCGAAATCTCATAGGTTCCTCCTGGTTTGGATTGGCCTTCGCCTGTTTGCAGAGATCTTGAAAGCAAACCCTATACCGCTGCACAAAGACATGGAGCAACACACCAACTTTCCAGAAGAAACCGTCACGAGCAACCCACAAGACGGATGCACAAAGAGCCACGCCGCTCGAAAAGAGACATGCATGTCGGACAAAACCACGAGCCTGGGGCAACCTCACTTGCACATTTTTTAAGGCATGAGAAAACGACCGACAAAAGAACGGGGCATAGCTAGGTCAATCGCAAAAAAGGAAGGGGACAGCTATGCGCCAAACAAGCAATCCAGCAGGACTCCGCTGTCCCAACCGGTAGAGCGACGAACGAGACCAAAAGGAACAAACACCGGATAACAAAGAAAAACACAACCAGCAAACCGTTACCAAGCAAACGGTCAAAAAGAGTTGGATCAACTTTTGCTTAGGAGGAGATCATCCTCAATGGGGAACTACAAAACGTTCTACCGATTTAACATGTGGACTGCACCTAGCAGAAAGAAACCAGAACACTCAGTTCGAACAGACTCCCTCTGTTTGTTTCCATGGTTCAGTCTCACACAGAAAGTAAGGAGAAATTATGTCAACAAGCAGAGGATTAAGATGGACCTTCCATCTGTTCACAGCCATGATCGTAGCAGGCACATTTGTGAACTGCACCACGAAGAAAAACCCAGCAACATGCCCAGTGGGACAAACTCGCTGCGACAACCGTTGCATTGATACCATGGTGGATTCCACAAACTGTGGAGCCTGTGGCAAAGCGTGTGCAGCCGGACAAGTCTGCAACCGAGGACAATGCAACACGTCGTGCCAGACCAACCTCACCAACTGCAGCAGCAACTGTGTTGATACCATGACCAACGCAAAGAATTGCGGAGCTTGCGGTAAAAGCTGTGCTGATGGAGAACAATGCCTTGCCGGTACATGTTCTTCAGGATGCCCCACTGGACAAATCCGGTGTGGTGACACGTGCGTTAACCCCAAAGCCAATCGCAACCACTGCGGAGGCTGTGGCACAACCTGCAAGCAAGGTGAAGTCTGTGCTGAAGGCTCTTGCTCGGTGTCTTGTCCCACAGGACAGACCAATTGCAACGGTAGCTGCATCAACTTGGAGACAAGCCGTCTTCACTGTGGAGCCTGTGGCAAAGCTTGCAAGGCGGGAGAAGTCTGCAGCCAAGGAAAGTGTGCTGTAAGCTGTCAAAATGCGCTGACGCAATGCAATGGAACATGTGTAGACCTCCGCAACAACCGCGAAAGCTGTGGTGCCTGTGGCCAAGCTTGCAAAGCCAATGAAACTTGCACCCAAGGACAATGCCGCAGGGTGAACTGTCCAACGGGCTCAATTCGATGCAACGATCAATGCACCAACCCCTCTACCGACCGTAACAACTGTGGAACTTGTGGCATTAAGTGCGGAACTGGAGAAGTCTGTAGCTTGGGCAAATGCCAAGCCAATTGCCCCTCTTCAACAACGTCTTGCAGCGGAAGCTGTGTCAACCTCTTGACCAACCGAAATCACTGCGGCGCCTGTGGTAACACTTGTGTTCCTGGAGAAGTTTGCAACCGAGGTGTATGCAAGCTGTCCTGTCAGTTGAGCCTTTCAACCTGTGCTGGTAGCTGTACAGACACTCGCAACGACCGTAACAACTGTGGTGCTTGTGGCGTGCGCTGTAAGCAAGGTGAAGTATGTAGCCAAGGTATCTGCCGGGTGTCCTGTCAAAAGACCCTCACCCAGTGTGGCGGTAGCTGCATCGACACCAAGATCAACCCCAATCACTGTGGAGGTTGTGGAAAAGCATGCCGCAGCGGCGAACAATGCAACCAGGGCCGTTGTGAGCTGGTTTGCCCACAAGGAACAGCCGCATGCAATGGCACTTGTGTCGATAACAACACCAACCGAAATCACTGTGGAGCCTGTGGAAAGCTTTGCAAATCCGGAGAGATTTGTGAGAAAGGTGCATGCAAGCTGTCGTGTCCTATCGGCGCAACCGCATGCAACGGTAGCTGCGTAAACTTGAAGAGTGATGCCAAAAACTGTGGCGTTTGTGGAAAAGCTTGCCCCACGGGTCAAGTCTGTCAAAGTGGTGCCTGTGCAACGGTCTGCCTTAGCAACTACACCAAGTGTGGTAGCAGCTGTGTGAATCCCAAGATCGATGCGGCCCACTGTGGAACCTGTGGAAACGCTTGTGGAACGGGACAGAACTGCTTCGACGGCATCTGCTCCAAAGCTTGTAGCTTGAGCGAAATTGTGTGCAACGGTGACTGCATCGACACACGCAGAGACAGCCGAAACTGTGGAACATGTGGAAACGCTTGTGCAGTTGGAAATGTATGCTTGAACGGCGCATGCACCCCTTGTCGCGATTGTCCTTTGTGGGGCCAAAACTCCGCGACTTACGAACGAGACGTTGCGAACGCTGTCACAACAGATACGAAAGGTAACGTGTACTACACAGGTTACTTCCAAAAAGTCGGTGTATTCGGGACCAAAACCGTCCGTGCTGTCGGAGGAGACGACATCCTCGTCGCCAAGTTGGGCCCCAACGGTACTTACATGTGGGTGACCTCTGCAGGTGGTGTAAACAGCGACCGCGCTCATAGCATCGCAGTTGATGCAAATGGAAACGTTTATGTTGCGGGTTACTTTAGAGATGTCGCAACCTTTGGTTCAACAAGTCTGGCCTCACAAGGAAATCACGATGGATTTGTTGCCAAGCTGGACCCCACAGGCAAGTGGCTGTGGGCGAAACGATTCGGCGGCAAAAGCAACGACAAAGCTTATGGTGTTGAAGTCGACGGCAATGGAAACGTTTATGTCGCTGGTTTCTTCGTACAAAGCATGACCATTGAAGGAAAAACCTACCAGGCAACCGGCACCGACTTCTACGTTGTCAAGATCGACGACAAAGGAGCTATCACCCGAGTGACAACGGGTGGTGGAAGTGGCTTTGATGCAGCGTATGGCATGGACGTGGATCAGAACGGTAACGTATACCTGACCGGTCGATTCGATTCTCCCACGATGACTCTCGGAAACACCACCTTGAAGCTCGTTGGTGACTACGACGCCTTCGTCGCAAAGCTGGACAACAAAGGTCAATTCGTTCTCGCGACCAGCCTCTCAGGACTGGAATCCGTGGTCGGTATGGGCATTGATGTCAACGCCAAAGGAGACATTGCAGTCGCAGGTTACTTCACCGACAAAATTGTGAAGAACGGTACAGAATACGTATCCAAAGGTAGTGGAGACTTCTTTGTCGCCAAATGGAACGCCAGCGGCCAGATGCTCTGGCTCACCACCGAAGGTGGCGGAGGTTCCGATGTCGCCAACGACGTCGCTATCGATAGCACAGGTCGCGTGTTTGTAACGGGACGCTTCCAAGCCAAGACAGACATTGGCGCAGCAGCCTTCTTCTCTCGTGGTTCCAACGATGCCTTTGTCGGTCAACTGAGTCCTACAGGTGACTGGATTGGTGCAACTCACCTGCGCAGTTCCACCAGCGCAGAAGGAAAGAGCATCTCTGTGGATGCACAAGACCTCCTCTACGTTGCCGGTCACTTTAACTCTGTCTTGGTCGCTGGAAAGCTGAACATGGTCACCAGCGGTGACGCCGACGCTTTCGTACTCAAATATCGCAAACCCAGCACCTTCTGCCCCGACACCAAACACTCCATCTGTAGTGGTCGATGCACCAACACCTCGCTCAGCGACCAAAACTGTGGCGCATGTGGCAAAGCCTGTCTCGGCGGTAATGTATGCAACAACAGCCAGTGTGGTCCATGTACCGATTGTCTGAAGTGGACGGCGCAGCCCGACTCCAACAACGTACAAAAAGGGAACGGTAACCTGGAAGCTATTGCAACCGATAGTCAAGGGAACACCTACATGACTGGTCGATTCAACGACACACTTCAGTTTGGTAGCACCATTCTGAAAGCAGAAGGTAGCTCCGATATTTTCGTCGCCAAGACCAGCCCTCAAGGAAAGTTCTTGTGGGCCAAGTCCTTTGGTTCCGATGAGTTTGAAACAAGCTACGATATCAAGCTCGACAGCAACAACAACATCTACCTGGCTGGTTACTACATCACAGACATCAACTTCGGTTCCACAACCTTGACCTCACAGGGTGGACCTGACGTTTTCGTCGTCAAGATGGACAAAGATGGAAACGTCGAATGGGCAGCCACCGGTGGTGGAGACAACAGTGACCAGGCTCGAAGCATCAGCCTTGACGCGAACGGAAACGTTTACGTTACTGGAGACTTTGCATCCCGTACAGCAAGCTTCTCCAACGAAACGGTATCAGGCTCCGGTAGCAAAGACGTGTTCGTAGGAAAGCTCAACAGTTCTGGAAAGTGGGAATGGGTCAAGAGCCTGGGAAGTACCACCAGCAACGACTTTGGCGAGAGCATTGTACACTCCAACGGCAGCCTCTATGTTGTCGGACACTTCGCAGGAAAGATCATCCAAGGAACGACCACGCTGGACGCAGGTAGCACCTTGTACACCGACATCCTGGTCGCCAAGTTCGACACCAACGGAAAGATCGATTGGCTTCGACAAGCTGGAAACCCACAAGGTTATGACTATGGTTATGGCGTTGTTGCAGACAAACAAGGTGGAATCTACCTGACAGGTCGCTTCCAAGGTTCTGCAGAGTTTGGTGTCACCAAGCTCCGCGCACGCGGCGACAGCAACGTCTTCATTGGTAAGATCAACAGCTCCGGACAGTGGGACTGGGTGAAGCAGTTTGGTAGCAACCGCGCTGACCAAGGTCGTCGAATCACAGTCAACAGCAAAGGCGAGATCCTGGTCGTGGGACACTTCCAAAACCTCTTGTACGTCAACATCAATGAGTTCATCCTCCCCTCCAAAGGACGCGATGACTGCTTTGTTGTCAAGTACAACAACCAAGGTTCTTTGATGGGAATCTCAACCGGTGGTGGTACCTTTGAAGATTACTGCCAGGCCATTGCAGTCGGACCCCAAGATCAAATCATTATCGGTGGTTACACCCAAAGCAGTACGCTCTTCTTTGGACGTCGCGAATTTAAACGAGCGACCAACCAAACGCCCGGTATCTTCGTGGGTTCGTACCAAGATAACGTTTGTCCCCTGCTTGGCGCTTACAACATCTGTGGTGCCTCCTGTACCAACGTTCTTCAGGATGAATCCAACTGCGGAAAATGCGCCAACACCTGTACCAACAACGCAGTGTGTCAAGCTGGCTTCTGCCGATAATCCACGATAGTCCCCCCACCCTTCCCTCCCCCTCTCCTTCCTCATCTCTCTTTCCCCTAGCTTCTTCCTCCTAGCTTCTTTTACTTAGCTATCCCTCTCCTTACTTCTTGCTCCTATACCCCACCTGAATTCTTGCTCCCAGCCCTCACTTTCATCCTCGCAGAGAGTTGACGAGTCCAAGCGCAGAGCAACAGGTCAAAGTCACACTATACTTTCAAACAGTTAATCACCCCCACCTCATAGATCGGTCGTAGGCAGTTGGTAAGTCGCCATCATGAACCTCACCCTTATTCGCTACGCTCATTTTCCCTCTCCAACTTGGAGAGGGAACCCTCAGAATGTGTCAGAATATTGAGGGGTGAGGTCCAAAAAGGCATGACTTTTTCCACAAGGTGAACTTGTTACCAACAGGATTGAATCGCACCCATATCAAAGCGAAGACGTGTTGAAGGAGATGTTGTATCTAGGGTAGGAAATGAAGGAACTGCACGGGAAGAGGGCTATGGAGTTAGCGCTGGAAGAAAGATTGTAAGAGAGCAGAAGGATTGCTGAAGAGAAGGATTGTAGGAGAGAAGGATTGCTGAAAAGAAGGATTGCTGAAAAGAAGGATTGCTGAAAAGAAGGATTGCTGGAAAAAAGAACAAGCTTAGTCGTGCAAAGCTCCGAGCATACGGAACAAAAGATAACATGCTTGACGCGAACGGATGGTTCTTCGGCGGAATGCTTTGCGCCAAGGCAACGATTTGGGGAAAGGCTTTCCTTTTTTCCAGTAGGCGTCGAATTTGCTATCCAGCGCTTTCCATTTTGCAAGTTTTTCCTTGTATCGTTTCACCTTACGTTCACAATAACGTACATTGTTTTGGCGCTTTCGTTTGGACACCTTGGTTCTGTTTTGCCACCGTTCGCGCCAGTGATTCCACTTTTTTATCCGCTTCTCCCAACGCTCTTTTTGACGCGTCCAAGACTTACGTTTTCGGTACAGGTACAGAGGTTCATTGTTGGGATGAGAAAGAGTGAAAGCTCCAGCGTAACGTCCGACAAATCCGATGCAACTGACCCCTCGGTTGTCGGTCGTGGTCCCGGTTTTTGCGCCAGCGTGACGAAGAGATTTGGAGCCAAGGTGCTTTCGCAGCCATCGCCCAGAGGAAGCGGCTGTACCTTTCAGCAACACCAATCGCATAGCGCGGCGAACCTGTTCAATGGAGCGCCGAGAGAAGAGAGAGATCGAACGCTTCATCGGAACATTCTTGAACAACAAGCGACCTTGTTGTTCGACTTTGTGGACAAGATGAGGACGAATCGATCGTCCGGTCGCAAAGAACGATGCGAGCGCCGCTTGTTGTTTTGTGGAGGAGTTATGGACCCCGAGAGCCAACGTCCCCACAGGCTTGAGGTGGCTCTCTTTCCGTTTGTATCCCATCCATGTTTCAAGGAGATGAATCATGTAGCGCAGTCCTATTTCCATACGAAGCTCGCGAGACCACGCAAGAGTTTGAATCCGGATGCGGCCCGAAAATCGACGCCTGGCTTGTTTGAGGTTCGACTCGAAGACATCGCGCAAGGCAGGATGAATGTTGTCTGTCTCCCATGATTCCAAGTCGATCAAGTTCGCCAAGTCACGAGGTTCCAGGCGGTTGGATGACTCCAAAGAGCCAAGAGGCTCAGACGGTTGTGGCCTGTTCCCAGAGCCGCTTGGAAGAGGGGACAGAGTCCTTGCAGGCATTCGTCGTTGCCCCGCAAAAACTTGCACTGTTCCCGCAGAGTTTCCGGCCTGAGCAACCACAACCATAGGTTGTTTGTTTTTGTTGTCTCGCAAAAGCTGAAGCCCGTATTTCACCGTCGCAACCTTCGCGACCTCAAAGCTTGCCTGCCGTCGAAGATTCTTAAGGTAGGCCTCGTAGCCATGTTGGGAGCGAAGATAGTTTGCCAGTCGTCGAGGTTGACGCATCAGCTTCCGAGCTTTCTGCCCTGCTGCTTTGGGAGACACTCCTTTGTCCACTAACATTTGCTGCAAGCCGATTTGAAAGATCGGCAGCCATTGCTGTTCGGGAACAAACCACGACCAGCGCAGAGAGAGAAACACAAAGGCAATGTTGGCCGACTGCACAAGCGCTTCTTGGGGAGAAAGGTAAGGTTTCATCTTGTGAGCATTTCCCACATAGAAGAACTTCTCTCCCGATTTTGGATGGTACAGGAATCGACGTTTCCTCTGGGTGTTGGCTCGACTACCGTTCACCAAAGGTAACTCTTTGGGCCAATACGAAGAAAGTAACATGGGCACAACTTTGATGGTGGAACCCACCACAGGTTTCTGCGCCATCGAAAAGTCGAAGAACTGTTCTCCCCCATATTGCGAGACAATCCCTTGCTTCTTTGTGTCCACGAGAACAAAAGAAGCCTGTATCTTGGAGCCCTTGTGGAATCCAAGTTTTTTCTTCATGAGCCCTCGAAGCAAAGGAATCAGACCTTGTTTCTCTTGGGTCCCTGTGGTCAGGGCGCGGTCGTAATGGAGGTGAATTTGACTGCCTTTTCGCCAGTTGGGCTGAAGGGAAGATAGCTCTTTTTCGATCCAATGATGCAGATGAATGTCATGTTTCTTCCAGCGAGGAGTCACAGTCCGGATTCGCTTGAGACCGTTCCGAAAAGAAGGAAGACCATCGGGGATCGTAACGCCCTGCCCTCTCAAAGCCTTCTTAATCTGTCGGATCCGCTTCTTCCACACACCAAAGACTCGGGCTTGTTTTGCATTCTCACAGGAACCTTTTCGACAAGAGCGTAGAAACCAGGGATTAAGATAGCCAGGGCTCGGCAGAGAAGCTGCCATCACAGCGACTTGATTCCAGCTGAGTTTGTCCACGCGATGTTGTCCAAACCAAGCCAGACTCATACGGTGAGCGCCGTAGTTTTCGCCATGTCCGGACCACAGGGTGTTCATGTAGGTTGCCATCATATCTCGGGGAGTCAAATGCTGGCACATCACATACGCCCGTGGCATCTCTTGGTATAGCTTGTGACGGATCAATTGAACGATGCCACCCAGGGAAGCTTTTCGACCCCACTGAGGAAGATTCTTAGCAGCCTGCAAAGCTGGTGTACTGGCTCCAACCTTACGGTCTTGTAAGTAGTAATAGGGAACCCGAAGGAAGCTCTTCAAGGAGAAAGGTTCACACTGCAGCCGCCCGCCACCAGGTAACAGACGCCACCACCAACCAGGTCTTTTCACCGGACCCTCGGCCGCTTGTATGGCTCGGCTTAAGCGCCATTGCAGCAAGTCAGGCGATTCGTATTGCAAAGACCAGTCGCCCTTGAGCTTTCGAAAGACACCCACCCGCTTTCCTTTTTGGTCGTGGATGGATGTCAGACGAAGAGATTGCAGAAAATCAATCCGCTGTTGCACCGCGATCTGCTGCTCCGTGGTCACCGAGGAGGAGACCCACCAGGTCATGCAAGCCAAAAACCAAACCATAGCTCCAAGAGTAAAGCTTGTAAGAAAAGCGACCGCAGCACTTAGACGAGAAAGCCCATCACGCCAACGAGCGCCTTCCAAATACGCCTGGATTGCATGTCGAACGATGCGCCCCAAGAACCACGCACCGTAGCCCAAGGCAAAGAAGGAAAGACTTGCAAGTACAGCTACCAACCAAGGGAGCACACCCACCACTGCAAGGCTTAAGATGGAAAGCGAGAACAAACTCAAGCCGACGAGATACAAAGGATAGATCCACATGTCTGGTATTCCTCTTGGTTGGACAGCTCCTTCTCTGCAAAGAAGCCTGTGGAATTAAGCAACTCCTAACTCCAAGCAAAAATTGAACCAGACCGCTCACATATCCCAATGCGTCTATCGGTTCATAAAACCCACACATAGCCAATCGGATTGAGACAGAGGAACCTCACAACCTCGAAAAAGGGGCTTGGGTGTCCATTTTTTCTTCGTTGCTCCCCACAAGCAGGTCATACGCGGCCCAAAGCCAACCAGGCCAACGGCCAAATCCTTCCACAACTAACTGTTTTGTAAAAGACAAACCCACCCCCTCACGATCCAACGGAACACGCTTTGCAGTGGATACGGCCAGCGAAACGGTCGGATACAGATTAGGTATCCAAGCAAAGGCTTGGTCGGCCGGCTGCTTCGCTTTCACGAACCTTTGTTAGAGGAGAAAAAACTATGTGGAAACGCATTGCTGCAGTTACGTTGCTAAGTATGAGTATGTCGATGGTGGGTTGCGTATCCAAAAGCTACCACACCAAGAAAGTCAACGCTCTCAAAGATAGAAATGCAACCTTGGCGGCTTCTTTGGAAGAGAAGAAGATGAAGCTACGCCAGATGAGGATTCGATACGAGGCTGAGCTGGCTGCTCTGAAACAAAAAAACAGCCAGCAAGGTCAGAAGCTACGAGACGCTCTCGCGTACATTACCAAATTGGAAAACCATCTGAAGGTCACCCAAAACTTGTTTGGAACTCTCCGTCGCGAGTTCCGAGCCGACCTTGACTCTGGTGACTTGACCCTGAAGGTACGAAATGGCTCGCTTGTGTTGGTGCTTCCCGAGAAAGTACTCTTTCCTTACAACAGCGCCAAGCTCAAAACGGAGAGCAAAGGAGCCATACGACGAGTTGCTCGTGTCCTGAGCCGGTATAGCTATCGATGGCAGGTAGCGGGCCACGCAGACTCCACCGGTTCCGCGAAAGGTAACATGCAGCTCTCGTATCGACGCGCCGCCCGCGTGAAGAAGTTGATGACCCGACAAGGCATGACGCCCAAAAACATTGCCGTGGTTGCCTACGGTGAAAGTCAGCCCATCCGTAGCAATGACACGAAAAAAGGTCGCGCGCAGAACCGACGAGTGGAGCTGATCTTGCAGCCCCGATTTATGGTGTCCAAAGACAAAGACAACATCGAGTTGTCCCGCATCGACGCGATGCTTTTTGATCGAGCGTCTTCCTAAAAAAGACCCGAAACCTTTCGGCACAGTTGCCTTGAAAACACGGACACATTCAGGGTCCAGCTTTCCAAAGCACCTGAGCCGACGAAGGACTGGGCGGTGGCAAAGGTTGGTCATTGAGCAGAAGAGGCGGTCCAGGTTGATGGGCCAGCATCCAAATGCCTCCAGCCACAAGCCCCGTCAGTCCAACCCCTAAGGTAATCCACCCCGCCGTGAGAAGAGCATTCCCAGATTCCTCCAGGCTCTTAATTTCCTCAGGATCCCCCTTCTTGCAACCTCCTGTAAGTACACTGGCGCTTTCATCAACCCCCACGCAATCCAAGTTGTTTCTGATACCAATGTTGGTCGCGCCAAAGCCGATCAAAAACACCCCAACTCCCACCACTGCAGCGCTTACACCCTCCAGCACAATCGCTCCCTTCGGGAGAGCTGGAGGAGCCTTCTTCTTCTTTGCAATGGAGTTATCGTTGCGAGAGACTGCTTTCGTTTGAGCGACCTGAACCTGCGCCTTTTTCGCAGACAAGGCAATTGAGTTTGTGGGTTGAAGGTGCGTTTTGGATAGCTTGCCTGGGCTAGCATAAACAGAGGTAGTTATCAAAAGAGCTACAGCAGCAGCAAAGCCAGGCATCGATCGGGACCACCTTGAGATTTGTTTGGTTTTCATTGTCTTCTCCTTTCGCCGTTCCAAAGATGAATTTACGGTTGGAACGTACCCATCGCGCGTTGAAGTTCCAGCAGAGACATATCGTAATTCAGTGCTTCTTGTAGCTCTGCAAGCTGCCCGTTCCGAAGCGTAGTAAGAGCATCAGAAACTTCCACGGGAGCCGCTGCACCGGTCTGAAAACGACGTTGTGCGATCGCGTAGTTTTCCTGAGCGAGCTTTCGTTGTTGTTGTGCCACGCGCAAGGAAGCTTTGCTGTTCTGGATAGAAATGGCAGCCTGTGCAACCTCATTGCCCACTTTTTGACTGCTCTTGGCGAACTCCAAACGGGCCTGAAAGAGCTTGTTGCGAGCTTCTTTGACCTGCACAATTCGAGTCCCACCGTTGTACAATTTGAGCTGCGCCACCAACATGACGCTCCAGGTATAGTTTCGCCCCCCGAAGCCTGTAGCATTAATACCTTGAAGGTTGCCTTGGGCAGCGACTGTGGGCAAAAACTCCAGCCACTTCGCCGTAAGTTGTTTGTTCGCCACATCAACGGCAGTTTTGGCCACTTTCACTTCCGCTCGACGAAGCAGAGCGCTACGTCGCCAGGACACCACGTTTCCAGAAGGTAGAGCAGCCGCTTGGGGGCGCTTGGCCCGAAACTTCAGGTTGGGACGATTCAACAACAAGGCGAGCGCCAACCGCGCGTTTCGGAGGCCGTTTCGAGCCTGGATCCACTGACGCTCCGCTTGCACCCTATCAAGCCGGGCGCGTGTCACAGCCATACGAGGCACAACGCCGCCGCGAAAACGTGCTTTCGCCAGGTTGACGTGGGCCTTGGAGTTCTGCCAGCTCGCTCGTGCGATATCGACCATACCGTCGGCAAGAAGGACGCTGTAGTACGCTCGCGCGACCCCATACATGATCTCTCGGCGAGCCTGTCGAATCGAATGTTTGGTCTGGGTCACCGACAACGCAGCCGTTTGCAAAATGGGAATGGCTGACAGGTTGAAAAACGCCCACTGTGCCTGGAACTGTACGGCAAGCTGGTCACGTGGAGTGAGGACGCTGTTGCCAAACTTAACCTCGTTGTCGTTCCGGGTGTAGCTCGCTTGCAACGAAAGCTGAGGCTTAAGGATCGACCATGCTTTGGTGCTGGCAAGCTGTGCCAGCTGAAGTTGCTTTCGCAACACCTTCAGATCCAAGTTTCGGACTTTGGCTAGCTTGTACATCTGAGCCAGGGAGTACACAGGATCTTTGGCGTCAAACCGCGGAGGCAGCCGCACAGAGGTCACGCTCCACCGCGCCTGAGGCTTCAATGAGATCTTGCGCAGCCATCGGGTCCGCTTTCGCACCTTAGGGAGCCTGGCTTTGTGTTTCCGTCGTCCAACACGTGCGACGCGGCGGGAGACTTTTTTCTTTCCATGGGCGCGACGAACGAGCCCTCGCTGAAGCGGAATACCGGCCCTCGCTATCGTGGGAATCAACATTCCCAACAGGGCAAACCATACCGTAGAAACTTTCATGATGGATTCTCCTCTATCCGACATGGGAACGTTGTCCAAAGGCCAGCCATGTGGACAAGCCAGACTTCGTTCTGTTCGGATGCACCTCACCCTCCTCCCCAAGAGGCGGAGTCAACGTGAAGGTGGCAGAAAACGAACAACCAAGGTTCCAAGCGCTCAAGCCGGAGCTTGTGTGTACCTGGTTACGTTAGTCGTCGAGATTGGCGATATGAAAGATGCGCTGCAAAAGCATCTCGTAGATTTCTTCAAAAATCCCACTGTACCGACCGATCAAGCCCATTCGAAGCTGCAAAGACAGCCCGTCTCGAAGAGCCAAGATAATGTGGGAAAAGGTCGAGCGAGAGATTCCTGGAGGCAACTCGACATTCAGCTCGTCCAAGAGCTGCATCAACTGGTCCAGGATGCTCCGCTGAAAACGTGTGATCTTTTGGTAAAACTTGTCCTGGCTGTTGGTTCGCTCTGCGTGCAGCCAAAACTCTGTAAACACATGGGTGAAGCCATGAAATCGACCAGAGATGTCGTTCAGGTCATGCTCACCTTGTGATTGATGAAGCTCAGGAAACTGAAGCAACAAATGCTGGAGGAGAACTCGTAGTCGCTCCTTGGGTTCCAGCTCCGGGGTCAACTTGGCTTCCAACGACTGACTGACCGAGGCCATCATCTCATCGTATACGCCCCAGAAGATGTCATCTTTGGTCTTGTAGTAGTAGTACAGCGTGCCCTGCCTCATCCCAGCCGCTTTGGCGATCTCCGACAGCGTCGCTTTGTGATAGCCCTTCTCCGCAAACACGGCAAACGCAGCACCCAAGATCTCTTGGATCCGTTCTTCACGTTCTCGATCTTTTGCAGTTTGTTTGTCGTCGGCCATCTGAACTATCTCTCTCAACACCAAGGGAGGACACGTTGTTTTCTGAATGAGTTCCATCACTCACTCCTCTCTTGACTCTAGGAGGTTTGTCTCGGTCAGTCAACCGAATGTTCAAGGATAATGATGTAGGTCGGTTCACCGATTGAATTCGACGAAGGCAACCCTCTCTCCCCCTGACACTCTGTATTCATACGAATCTCCCTCCGCACCGTCAATCTATTTTACAAAATATTTATGGACATTTACAAAATTGTAAAATTTGTAAATTTGATTGACGATGGCGATTTGCATTTGTATCTTCACTCCAAAGAACGATGTCGGTCAGTCAACCGAAAGACAACTCGTACCTTGAACCGAATCAACAAAAAGATCCTGAGTAGGGAGAAGGACAATGAAGAGCATCATGAGATACACAGGAACATTGGCGCTGTTGTGTACAATCGGATTGGGGCTGGTGGGCTGTAAGAAGCCCGTGGCGAAACAAGAGGCTGAGGTCCTTTCGGTGAACGTTGCCACGGTGCAGCGGGGAGACATGAAGGAGTCCTTGTCGTTCACAGGGGACGTCAATGGAACCGCTGAAGTGAAGGTGTACAGCACGGTCTCGGATCGGGTGAAGAAGCTGTACGTAGACGCAGGAGCCACAGTGAAGCAAGGGCAACGCCTTGCCATTGTCGAGCACACACGTCTGCGACAGGCGGTGTCCCAAGCGCAAGCACAGATCGCCTCGACCCGCTCACAGATCAACGGCGCCAACGTAGGCTTGTCGTCGGCGAAGATCGCGGCGCGCTCTGCTCGCCGTGAGTATCTGCGCCTTCAGCGGTTGTACAAGGGCGGCGCGGTAGGTTCACAGCAAGTGGACAACGCCCAAACCCAGTACCAAAGCGCTCAGGCCAACGTGAAGTCGGCCAAGTCTCAGATTCGTACACTGCGAGCCAACCTTCGCTCCCTCAAAGCATCGGCCGGTCAGGCTTACACCATGAGCCGCAGCGCGATCATTCGCTCCCCGATGGACGGTGTTGTCGCTCGTCGCTATGCCTCCCAAGGCGATCTCGCGACGATGCAGATGCCTTTGTTTACGATCGTTCAGATGGACAGCGTACGAATTGAGATCCAGGTCGCAGAGAAAGATCTGCCCAAGGTCAAGCTGGGCAAACAAGCGACCGTGACCGTTGTGGGCCAGCCGGGTCGGACCTTTGTGGGTCGCGTGGTCAAAGTGGCGCCGACTCTGGATCGCGACACACGCACCGCTCCCATTGAGATTGAAGTTCCCAACGTATACTTCCAGCCGACTCGTCCGTCCTGCCGAAAAGACAGCGACTGCTCCAGCGACACCTACTCACGCTGTTTCAAGGTCAGCCGTCGACGACGCGCCTGCGCCGAAGTTCACCCGCTGAAGCCGGGGATGATCGCTACAGTCAAGCTGTTGGTGAAAGAGCACAAAGACACCTTGATGCTTCCCGCTCACGCCTTGCTGAACAACTCGTTTGCAGCCCAACAAAAAGGTGCCACCCAGACTCTCTCGGTTCTGGTGGTCCACGACGGCAAGAAGGTGGAAGAGCGCACGATCGAAGTGGGCCTGGAACAAAGCGGCACGGTGCAAGTGCTCTCAGGTCTCAAGGTTGGTGAAAAGGTGATGGTCAAAGGCCAGAACCTGTACCAGGCGGGAAGCAAGATCCAGGTCATTAAGGACGAAACCCAAACCCTCGTTCAGCGACCCAAGCCGGTCAAGACCTCTGCAGTCAACAAAATCAACTAGGGCAACGCCCCGAACCCATCGGTGCTTTGTGTAGAAACGAGCGTTGTGTTGGAAGCCATTAGGCATCGCTCACTGACAGTGTACATCGCTGCGCAGAACGCCACACTTGCGTGCTCGTACACGTCTCTCCCTGCCTCTACACAAAGCCCCCCTATCTAGGTTTTCTACCTTCACGGAGCAAGACCATGGGAATCTCAAAACTTTCTGTCAAACGCGGCGTCGCCTTTACGATGCTTTACACGGTCATCGTTGGCTTTGGCTTGTTTTCACTGGTGCAACTTAAGCTGGATTTGTTTCCGGAGTTGAAGTTTCCCATTGTTGCCATTGTTGCTTCGTACGAAGGCGTAAACCCCGAAGAGATTGAAACCTTGGTAACACGGCCCATTGAAATGTCATTGGCAGCCGTGAAGAACATCAAGAAGATCCGCAGCACCTCCAAACACGGAAACGCCATGGTCATGGTGGACCTGGAGTGGGGGACGGATATCGACAAAGCAGTCAACGACATGCGGGAAAAGCTCGACATGGCCGAAGACTCGATGCCCAACGGGATGCGCAAGCCCTACCTGTTTGCCTTTGACCCGTCGCTTCAACCGATCTTAATGCTGGCGGTTCGAAGCCCCAAAAACACCAACACCATCCACCTGCGAGAGTATTTGGAGAAGCGCATTACGCCGCTGCTCGAACGCATCCCAGGTGTCGCCTCGGTCCAGGTTCAAGGGGGCAAGAAGCGTCAGATCCAAGTCCTGGTCAACCCCAACAAGGTTAAGGCGTTGGGGATCTCCATGAGCCAGGTGGTGCAAGCGTTACGCGCCGCCAACCTGCAGATCGCTTCGGGCTCGGTCAAAGTCGGCCGTCGCGAGCTATCTCTAAGCACTGACGGGACATTCCAGACCATCAAACAGATCGGTCGGGTGGTGGTTGGGATGAAGGGCCAACCTGCGCCCAAGCCTGTGTACCTGGAGCAGATCGCCACCATCAAAGATACCCACGAAGAGCAGACGCGGATCTTACGTTCCCAGGGCAATCCAACGATGATGTTGATGGTCCAGAAACGCTCGGACGCCAACACTGTACAAACCGCACAAGCGGTGTTGAAGGAGCTGCCCAAAATTCAGAAGCGCTTGCCCAAAGGGGTGCTGTTCAAAACGGTGTTCAACCAGAGTGACTTTGTCGTTCGCTCGATCTCCAACTTGAGCAGCTCAGCGGGCCAGGCGTTCTTTCTCGCGATCTTGGTGCTTTTGGTTTTCCTCCGTTCGTTCCGCAGCTCCTTGATTGTAGGCTTGTCCATTCCGGTGTCGGTAATCGCAACCTTCTCCGTGATGTACCTCGCCAACATCACCTTGAACATCATCTCGATGGCCGGTCTGGCCTTGGCGGTGGGGATGTTGGTTGATAACTCCATCGTCGTGTTGGAGAACGTCTTCCGCCACCTGGAGCAAGGAAAAAGCTCGTGGGAAGCTGCCATCCAAGGTAGCCAGGAAGTTATCACAGCGATCACCGCGTCCACTCTGACCACACTCGCGGTGTTTGTACCCATCCTCTTTGTTCCCGGACTGGCGGGAATGCTGTTCCGCGACATGGTCATTACCATTTGCTTCTCGCTCACCGCTTCGTTGTTGGTGGCTATCACCCTGATCCCCTTGCTGGCTTCTCGGGTTCTCAAGGTCAAGCCTGCTGCGGAGGTTACAGACGAAGCAAGCTCTGGAGGCTTCCTGGGTTGGCTCGATCGCACGTATAGCAGCGCGCTGTCCTGGTCGTTGCGCTTCCGCAAAACCACCATTTTCATTGGCTTCGGAAGTCTCGTCGTCGCTCTGGGTTTGGGACAGTTCATCCAAACGGAGTTCATTCCCAAGTCGGACGACGGCATGATCATGCTCAACTACGAAGGTAGCCCTGGCGCGACCCTCGAAGAGACCGTCAAAACCGGCGCTGACATGGAGACTTTGATTCGCAAACGTTATGGCTCTTCCATCGAAACGATCGTGGTCGAATCCGGTGTGGGCGAAGGACTGTCAGCTTTGTTTGGCAAAGGTGCCCACGCTGGGATGCTGCGAATCAGGCTGAAGCCCCGGTCACAGCGTTCTTTAAGCAAGCATCAGATCATGGAAGGTCTGCGCAAGACGCTCAAGCCTGTGGCTGGAATCAAGCTCTCGTTCCAACAAAATGGACTGAGCGGAGGCAGTGACATTGAGATCCAATTGTTTGGTCATGACCTAAAAACAGGGAAAGCCCTGGCACAAAAGGTCAAAGCCATGGTTCAAACGGTTCCAGGTACGCGCGACGTCAAGACGTCGCTGGAGGAAGGCCAGCCCGGCTTGAACATCACCTTGCATCGACAACGTATGCAGACCCTTGGGTTGAACATTTCAACGGTCGGAAACACCATCTCCACCGCGTTCAAAGGGACAGTGGCCACGTTGTTGCGCCAGGCTGACAGTGAGTACCAGATCCTGGTTCGTCTGCAGCAAAAGTACCGACGTAGCATCAAGCAAATTCGCGACCTTGCGATCTCGACCCCAGCCGGAAAAACCATCCCGCTGTCCAGCATCGCTGACGTTCGTTACACCCTCCGTCCGGTCAAGATCGAACGCCTCGACCAACAGCGCGTTGCGACGGTGCATGTCAGCGTAAACGGCGGGAATTTGGGCAAAGTCACGACCGCTATCCGTGCAAGAATGGCCAAGTTCCAAATGCCCAGCAACTTCTCCTACAAAGTGGGAGGTCAGGCCGAAGACTTCGCAGCTTCCTTCCTCTGGTTGGCCGTTGCGTTCTTCGTCGCGATTGCTCTGGTGTACATGGTGATGGCGGGTCAGTTTGAGTCGTACTTTGAGCCGTTCATCATCCTTTTCTCTATTCCGCTCTCTTTGATTGGTGTGATTCTGGCGCTGCTTCTAACGCAAACCCCTCTCAGCATCATGGGCTTTGTGGGCATCATTATGCTGGTTGGTATCGTTGTAAACAACGCCATTGTCTTGCTCGACTTCATCAAGCAAAACCGGGCGGATCACAACACGCCGGTGTTGGAAGCCTGTTTGGAGGCTGGCCGGGTTCGTCTTCGACCCATTCTGATGACAGCAGCAACCACCATCTTCGGGATGTTGCCGCTGGCTCTGGGCTTGGGCGACGGCGCAGAGAACTGGATCGCCTTGGGTCGCGTGGTGATTGGTGGACTTCTCACCTCCACCTTCTTGACTCTCTTTGTTGTCCCCACACTCTACGCTTCCATGACTCTCTTCTTTGAAAAGCATCGCCAGAACAAAGCGTAACCTCACCCTGCCCTCTCCCTCAAGCAACACCCCTCAACTTCGGCCCATCTACTTTTTCTCTTGCCTTTGCATCTTGTCGAGCCTCTTAAGCTCTTTCTCGTCGTTCATGATTTCATCGACATAGTGATAGAGAAACGAGTAGGACGAGCGAAAGCCGATGCGAGCAGCCAGCCTGGAAGGCTTGATGTTTAAGGCATTGGCGAGAGCGTAGAGGATGTCACATGGCTCTCCATCCAGCCCCATGGTCCCAACAAAGGGAGCCATGGCAGCCTCCATCGCAACAAGCTCCCCAACATTGGGACCATCGGCGTTCTCAAACGAGGCCCAATGTCCCCCCCACTCTTCGATGTTGTCGTGGTGGGCGATCATAATGCCGCCGTAATCAGGGTCAATCCACACTTCATGACCAAACGGTTCACCACCCCAACGCCACAGCCGCTCCACCACCAGCCACTTCTCAAGCCCGGTTCCACCACACTCCAGGGAGAACAAGCCGGGAAGCCTGGGTAGACCTCGTGTAGCCTTCAAAAAGGCCCACAACGTATCGTCAAGATCCTCTGGACTCTCCAGTTGGAGGGCTTTTGCAACGCTGGCCTTGTCAGGCAACTCTCCCGAGGGAAGAGGAGGCAGCTTCCAAAACCCCTCACGCAGGTTTTGCAGCTGTGAGGCGTCGTAATCGTCGATTTGCATCTTTCCAGAAGGAAGCCACTGACGCAAAGGCTCCAACGAGTGATTCTTCAGGGCCTTGTTGAAGGCTTTGAGGTCTCGGCCCTTCGCAGCCTTTACGTGGTCTTTGGGCTTCTTTGTCACTCCCAGAGCAAGCCAATCGGAAAGTTCAAGGGGAGCGACATCCGCCACAACGCCAGACAGTCCTTTTTTGCTGCGCTTCAGAATGTCTTGCAGCTCTGACGGGAAGGCAAAGAACACGGGCGCGCTGCGGCTTTCGACAGCCTCCGTGACCACCCATAACCACCGCCCAAGCCCGTCATCTCCGATCGCAAGCAAAGGAAGGTCGGGACAATCCGCTTCGGCAGCCACCACACGTGACGCCCCCCAAAGCCGGAAGTTACGGGCCTTACTCTCAAGAACATCAGCACCTTGGATCGCGTCCCACCACGGCTCCAGGCCAGGATGTATTGCAAGTTTGTGCTCGACGGCCTCCCCAGGAACACAAGTCCATTCGCTCAAAACGTCGGACAAATCGGGGGCAGGGGCAGCCTTGGCGCGAGCCTTTTCAGCGGCTTTCTTTCGAAGACGTAGGAACTTGCGTGCTTCTTTCTTCGAGACTTCAAACGGTGTTTTTCCAGCGTTGTCTTGGATGTTGAGATCGGCTCCAGCCTCAAGCAGATCCTCGGTGACCCAACGTTGCCCTGAGCGTCCTGCGTAGTGGAGAGGTGTTTGTCCTTCGTTGTCCAAAGCGTTGGGATCTGCGCCACGTTTGAGGAGCGCTGGAACACGATAGTGTCCGGCGTCCAAGGTTCCCAGGTGGTGAAGTGGGGTGCTGCCATCGTGAGCCACAACATCGATATCAAGGCCGGCCTCGTCCAGCGCGTCCAACAATTCATCGCCAGCGACGAAGAAGGCAGCCGTTCGGCCCAACGGATCTCGTGCGTTGATGTCAACACCGGCTGGAAGCAGATGCCGCTGGATCCATCGGTCGCTGACTTTCGAGTACGGTTGGTCCAACATTGCGATCAGAAGGGGAGTTCCATCTTTCTTGGAGACATGCACATCCGCACCCGCTGCAAGCGCGATATGAACGGTTGGGATATCGTTAGCCTCTATCGCCTTCCGCAAGAGGTCTGTGGCAGCCTCCGGTGTTAACTCACCATCCAACGGGCCTATCGCGGTGCTTCCGACGCGGCAACGGACCAGAGAAAGCTCTGCACGATTCCAACACCAAACGTCGTAAGGAGGCCCAGGGTCGCGTTCTGTGTCGTTGTTCTCAAAGACACAATCCATGGCAGTGGCTTTGCCTCCCATGTAGACACCGAGACCGCTCCCTTTCCCATCGCGCAGCTCGCAGCGGACAAGGGTTAACTCGCCTTCTTCCTCCACATAGCATCCTGGCTGTGTACCAAACCCCCCAAAGATGGAGCAGTCCTCGGCGTTCACACGAGAACCTTCGCGCACAAGAAGCGCGGCGCTGTTTCCGCCACGTAACGTACATGACTTCAAGTCCAGCCTGGAGTTGTCTTTGACAAAGACTGTGGGAGAACCCAACGACAACGACGAATTGACAATGGTTCCTTTGGAGCCTTCCATCATCTCCAAGACGTTAATGCCGCCTTCCAACGTAGAGTCGGTGATTTCCAGCGAAGCTCCCCAAAGCTGCAGAAGCTCACCACGTGGTGGGCGCTCCTCTTCTTTTACGGCGGGGATGTAATCGCCGTGGAGATAGCAGTGTTCGATACAAACCTCACCTTGACGCAAAGCGAGACCCACGTTGGGGCCGGCAGCAAGGGTCAAATGAGAGAGCTTGAGGGTAATACCATCAACAGCTTGCAATCCGCCCTGAAGCACGACATGCTCAGCGCTCTCCCCTTGCAACGCCACCGATCGTGAAATCGCCAGAGGACCCGTGTAGGTGCCTGCCAGCAGTTCAATCTGCTCGACGTTCTTGTCCTTCAGGGCTGCTTGAAGCTCTTGGGTGTTGGCCACCTTCATCTTGAAGGCACGATCACGCTATTCATTTAGCGTTCCGGCATAATCACACGTGCACCAATGAAAGGGGCACGTGTCGCTGATTTGTAGCGGAAGGAGCATCGAACACCACCGGCCCTGTAGAGGTAACAGCCACCTCGAATGGAGTACTGGACGCGCTTGGAGCGTCGGCGGGCCTGGTGCGAGGAGTTTCCGTCGGCGACAGGGTTGCGGGGAGACTCTCCCATTTGAACAAGCCAGTCTTGGGTCCACTCATCGACACACCATTCCCACACGTTGCCGCTGCAATCGAACAAGCCGTAGGGGCTGACGCCTTGGGTGTATGCTCCCACAGGTGTAGTGGTGTCTAGCTCAGAGTCGAAGAAGTTGCAAAGTTCGGGTGTGGGTGGGTTGTTGCCCCAAGGCCAGGAGAAACCATGGTCGCCACGTGCGGAACGCTCCCACTGCGCTTCACTCGGCAACAAAAGACCGTAGAATGCGCAGAATCGCTTGACATCATTGAGAGAGACGTAGACGACGGGATGTTCCAGATAGTCTTGAGGTGGCTCTCCGCCGCTCCAATGCTGCAGGTAATCTTCCTCATCGCTGGTGTAGCCGCTTTCCTCAACAAAGGTCTTCCACACACGGTTGGTGATGGTGGTTCGAGCGATCCAGAAGGTGTCGAGGTGGACATGTCGCTGGGGAAGCTCGTTCTCGCAGTGCAGCGGATCATCGGGAGAGCTTCCCATCAAGAAGCGGCCTTCTGGAATTTTGATGAACTCCAGCAACGGCTCGTCTTGGCGGGAGTAAAGAAACTTGGACTCCAACAACGGAGGAGGCTCTGGGAGCGACACAGCCGTGTAGGAAGAGACGGGCATCTGTGGAGGCTTCTCGACAGTCTCCAGGCCTTCCTCGCGATGAGCTGGCTGGTCCACGAACGAGGAGGGAGATGGAGCAGGCTCCGAGAAAAAGGACGAATGCAGCACCGGAGAAGAGTCAGACTTCTCCAACGCAATCAGCTCCTCTTCCATGTTGGCAAACAAGGAAGGGTCCAACGTGTGATGAAGCGGTCGCGCTTTGCTCGACGCAAGGGGGCTTCCTTGGGTAACTGGAGACCCTGTCTTGGAAGAGCGTGTGGGGTGCATCGGGCCTGTGTTCCGGTACGTTTGCACCGTAGCCATCTCCACAGCCGTCTCGTCCTCACCTCTGCGCTTTACGGTTGGATGTTGAGCGGTTTGCTTGCTCTGCGCGTCAGGGATGGCTTCCAGCTTGTCCAGGGAGGGAAAGGCAAAGCCCAGCTCTGCGGTTTGTGGTAGCTCCACATCGGTTCGCGATACACTTCGGGTCTGAGGGACTTCCACGTTGGTCACGTCGTCGCTGGAGTCGATCCGGGCACGGCGTGACTCGTTCCGAAGCTGCGAACTCATCCGACCGATGACGGGATACTCGTCAAGTTGCTCAGGCAGGTTGTCTGCGGAGTCGTGGTGCCGAGAGAACGAGGTTTGCGCGGTGGAAGGAATCTCCGTGTGCGTTGGCTCCGAGTTGATTGGAATCTCATGGAAGTGGGCGTCGTTGGTTGTGGGCATCTCAACGTCAGTGACGTTGGCGTTGCGCTCCAACGCAGAGATGGTCATCGCGCTCTCAAGTGTGGGATGAGGCGGCATGGCATCAAGAGGCTCCATCAAGTCATCTCCGCTCTCACCCAATCGAGGAGGATGGGGAAGATGCGATGAATTGTTGGAGTACAAATCGTTGGAGGAAGCCTCCAGCATAGGCTGCAATGAGTCCGCGAGCGCTGTCCAAAAGCTGTGCGGTGTGGGGTAACGATGCTGAGGTTCTTGCGCGATCGACTGCAAGATAACGGCATCCACCGTTTGGTTCAGCATCGCGTTGTAGAAGCTCGGGGGAGCGACTGCGCCTATCGGCATTTCACCGGTCAGAAGCTGGTATGCGAGAATTCCAAGGGAAAAAACATCGGCCGCAGGTGTAACAGGAACGCCGCCTTTGAGCTGCTCCGGCGCCATGTAGTATACGGTGCCCTGGAAGCCTGTGTGCTTGACCTGGGGTGCGTCCAACAGCTTGGCAATACCAAAGTCCATCAACTTCACGTGACGATCGTTGGTCAGCATGATGTTGGGAGGCTTGATGTCGCGATGTATCACGCCCTGCGCATGAGCGTAGGTGAGGATGCCGCACAACTCTTTAAGCAAACGTGCAGCTTGCAACAAGCTGATGGGGGGCTTGCGGCGTTCTTCTGCAGCCTGTTGTAAAACTTCTTCGAGAGTTTCTCCCTCCACGTACTCCATGATGAAGAACAGGAGAGGATGGTGTTCGAGGTTGTAGGTCCGAACAATCCCGGCGTGGGTGAGTCGTTCGGTCACCTTCAGCTCTTGGAAGAACCGACGACGCACTTCTTCGAGGGGAGCGAGGTGGGGGTGAATCACTTTAAGAGCATAGCGTCCTTGGCGAACAGTGTCATGACACAGGAAGACCTGTCCCATACCACCTTCACCCAACAATTTCTCGATGTAGTACCGCCCAAGAAGACACTGTCCAGGACGGACAACAGAACGCTGCGGCTTCACAACCATATCACCACTTATACCAACGATGTCACTTCTACCCTTTCGCAAACAGAACACAACATAAAACTGAGAGATTCCCGTTGTCAAGCATTCCTGAGTCGTCTTACCGGGAAGATCGGACGATACCGCAGGGTACTCTTGACCCACTTCACAGGCTATGGTTTGATGGGTGCCCCAAAAACCACAGGGAAGGACTTCACTTCCTCTCATGGCATTATACGGTAGGATCATGACAAACCTAAGACAATTCTCGTGGCTCTCGTTTGGACTGTTGTTGTTGTCGGGAATGCTCCTCCTTACAGGGTGCCGTTCTCCTGACCAAGGTGCAGGTAAAATTGGCCCTGTAAAAAAATGGGGAGTCTCTGTCGGCGATCGCGTGCACTCCACCCCCACCGTTGATTCACAAGGCAATGTGTATGTGGGTTCCGCCGACCACCACCTCTACGTGTTCTCTCCCGAAGGCAAGTTCCGCTGGAAGTACAAAGTGGACGGTTTGGTCAAAGTCCAGAGCCCCACATTGGCCAAGGACGGCTCTGTCGCCTTTACCACATCCGATGGCCACATCATCGCTCTGGACAGCGACGGTCGCGAGCGATGGAAGTACAACCCTCGCCGCAACTTGGTAGCTTGCGCTCCCCTGATTACCCAAGGGATCGTCATGACCACAGGCGACCTTGTGCTGGTTGCCTTCCGGCTGAAGAATGGCAAGGCCGTAAAGTTGGGGAAGAAGTTCCCCCCTATCAAAGGTTGCTTGGCCCAGGCCCCCAACGGCACCATCTACTTCTCCGACACCAAGACCTTGTACGCCTGGAAGTTGGAAAACGACACGCTGACCAAGCTTTGGAGCAAGACGTTCAAGAAAGCTCGCAGTTTGCCGGGATTTGACAAGGACAGCAACGTTTACATTGGGACCGAAGACGGACGCGTTGTGGCGCTGTCACCCCAAGGCAAAGAGCTCTGGACCTTCCAGGCTCGCAAGCTCAACAACCCCAAGATGGGCTTGTTCAACCGTCCGGTGGTGAGTCCCAAAGGCAACATCCTCGCCGTCCGCTTTGGCGATGGCTTGTACTCCCTCACTCCCAAGGGCAAAAAAGAGTGGATCTTCGCTGAATTGGAGCGCCCCTTTAATGGTTACATCACCGTAGCCCCAGACGGAATGATCTTCGCCGGTTCTTGGGACTACCATGTGTACGCGATCACCCCCCAAGGCAAGCAGCACTACCGGTTCTTTACCAACGATCGGGTTTACTTTGGCGGTGCTGTCTCTCCCGACGGCTCCACCCTCTACATCGGCTCGGAAGACAAGCACCTTTACGCGCTTCACACCCACAAAAAAGGGACCACTTCTACCAAGTCCCAGGCCAAGCCGCAAACAACACCCAAGTCTCAGACCAAGCCAAAAACCACCAAAAAATAAAGCCTCTCAGAGCGCTCCCCTGCCCCAGCGGTCCTTCACCGAACGAACCCTCGACACACTTTCAAACAGCCTTTCAGCGCTCAGAAGTACCAGGAGATGTGCGCGGAAGGGATGGGGATGAACGACATCGCGTTGGTCTCACCCAAGTGATACGAGAGCGACAACCCTGTGGAGAAAGCAAATCCAATGGGAGAGTGGTATTGCACCCCCATGGCAAAATGAAAGAAGGGATCGGGGAACGCAGGGAAGGGAGAATGAGGTGTGTTGCTGGTTGGCAACGTGACACCCACAGACAAATAAGGCGACCAATCGAAACGTCGCAACGGTATGATCCTGAGGGAAAAATCAAACGACTGTTGGACTGGTGAAAAGGTAACCAACGGGTTGACCATTCCACCGATGAGTAAGCCCGTCTGAATCCCCAGAAGGCCTTCCACTCCAAATGTTAAGCCTACACCCAGACTGAGCAGCTTGGACTTGGGCGACTTCCTTAACTTTTGCTTCTGAACCAACGCAACCTGCTGACCTTTTCCATCCACCTGCAACCGCTTGTATTGCTGAACAAAGCTGTTGTCTTCCAGCAACCGCGGATCCACCTCCAAAGCACGCTTCAACAGCGACCGACGCTTCTCTGTGTTGTGTTCATGCTGCGTTTGCTGCGCCAAACGAATGTACGTGCGAGCCAGATAGTAACGGATTCCCTCATGTGTGGGTTGAGCTGTCATCGCTTGGGCAAGCAGGGATTGGGCTCGCTTAAAATGACCGGACTCAAATTCACGAAGGCCTTCCTGAAAGAAGTCTTTGGATTTTTCTGCAGACAATGCTGTGGGAGCCGAACCTTGATGTGCCTTGTCGCTCGTTTTTCCAGCAGGGTGAGTCGCAGAAGCAGGTGCATTGCCCCAACTTGGGCTTGCCCCCACAACAAGGACAAGGGCCACAACACCAACCTTCCACAACAAAGACATTTGCTTCTTTACGAAGCCTGCATACACCCACATACGAACCGGCTTTCCTTTGCACATCCAACGCTCTCTACCACATGAGAGAACAGGGACTCTTCAACGTTCAGGACGAAAAGAGTCCAATGCAACCCTTGCACAAATGAGGCCAGATCCATTCGTTGTTCGATCGATAGCAACAGAATGCTCCCGATCGTCCAGCGTTTTTCGGAACGATCGCAAGCTCCCCCAAAATTAATTCACCCAACCTACAACCCCACCCCGCAGCGAAAACACAACACAGGTGTGGTAAAAATCATACAGATCCGAACGGAGGTTGGGGTTAGGAGGGGAAGGTGATGAATTCAGCGGGGATGGCTTCACAGAGGAAGTGATTGTTGTCGGGTTGGAAGAAGACATGGCCTGCAGCTTGGGCTTCTTGTGCGCGGACCTCAAGCATGATGGGGTCACGGGTGTAGCGTCGAGCCACAGTAAACGCTCGCTCCTGGTCCACAGACAAATGGACGTATTGGCGTTCCATGGGCAGCAAACCTGACTCTTGAATTTTCTCAATCACATGAGCGTGAGTGCCATGGTACAGGATCGCGGGAGGCTCAGCAGGCTCATAGGCCACTTGCTTCACCCGCCGATTGTGTCCGTAGATCGCCCGAATCTGACCGTCGACAAGTTCCAGGCGCTTCTTACCGTCCAGCTCACCGGCGAGAATGGGCTCCAGATCTTCCTTGGAGAACTTGCCCCTGTAACGACGTTGGACAATCGCCCACACCTTGTCAAAATCAGCAAAGCCCTGCTCGTCGAGGGCCAGATGGAACTCGTCTGCACCATGTCTCAGGAGGAAAGATAAGAACTTGGAGAGTCGCTTCAATTCATGTGAAGACATAGAGAAATCCTTTTGTTCTAGGAAGGATGAAAGATGATGTAGGTTGTTTTTCATTGAGGCGTAAGACGAACAAAGGAGGGAAAAGTTCTTGGGAAAGGAAAGAGGAAGGACAAAGGCCAGAAAGAAACAGGCTTATTTGGGCTGGATGAGTTCAAACGAGATACGGATTTCCTTAATGTTTTGACAACGATGACGGTAGTGTTTGTTGTACTGCAGCACCAACTGAGACACTTGTTGGTAAGCACACGTTCCAATGAGGTCATCTTTGTTGAAGCTGTCTTTGTCGTAGACAGAGTAGATGAATCTCTCTGTACCGTTGAGATAGATTTCGCGAAAGAACGACCATTGTGGGCGGATTTTGTTCCGTAAGGTTGGTGTCGTGATTTTATGACGACCCACCACCAACACCACATAAGGGTCGGGCAGGCCACCAAAGGCATCCCAATTTCGACCGTTCGACTTCTTGGCAGCCAGAACCGCTCCATGGATCAAAACCCGGTAGAAACCTGGCTTAAACTTGACCATTTGCTTGGGTTTGAGCGGAACAATCATCACGCTCAGCTCGTACACTTGGCCAAACCGAAGCCGCCAAGTTCCACCTTTTTTTAAGAACCTTGCTGGAACCACGCTCTCGGCACGCTTCCCAATCAAGTCGTCACGAAACTTGTCCTTGTCCCAGACTTCAATGGCAACCCGGTCCGTGGCGGTCAAGGAGACTTGCTCGGACGTTCCCCAGACGGGGTTCATCGTGTTGGAGACAGTCCGGCTTTGAATCACCTGACCGTTGCTGAAGGTAAGCTTAACATAGGGATCCGGCATCTTGCCGCCCTGGATGAACGAACTCAAGCCACGAGTGGCAGCAGCGTAGGCTGCTTTGACAGCGTCTGGTTTAAACGAACCAACATGCTGAAGACGTTTCGCCATCTTCCTCAACTTGCGCGCAGTTCCACGACTGCAAATGTCCCAACAGTTTCCGTTGGCCTTTACAGGCAACAACATCGCGCCGGACACCACGATCCGATAGCTTCGTTTGACGGGGGCTTTCTCTTTGCTTGCCGCGAGCGAGGACGTCAACGGCCACAACAACGCCAGCGTTAGTGCCAAAAGGATTCGTTTCATCATTCCACCATCTATTGTAGGAGAAGATGGCTCCAAAGCAGGAGCTTTCTTCTCTTTGGGTTCTTCGTAACTCCTCATTGTACCTTTGCGGGACAAACGTTATGCCTTTCTATAGTGCTCTTCGGCTTGCAAATCAATGGCATCCCCAAAGATCCACAAAGAATGAGAAGCACTGCGAAGGATGCAAGACCTTGCTCACCGAGAGCCTTCGCGATAGCAAAGAAAGGAGACAGAGACTCTACGACTGGCCGATACGAAACGGTCCCAGGGTGCTCCATGGCGTGGGTTGTTCTTCAGCGGCTCCACCTCCCACACCGACAGCTTGCGACGGCATCAAACTATCCAAGGCCGCCGCAATCGCTGCGATATCAGCCTCGGGTGTCGGGACCTTCCAGCCGCTCATGTGCTCTTCAATGAAGTGGGTCGAGATATCGCCTTTGCAGAACGCTTCGTGTTCAAACAGCTCGATCAAGAAGGGAATGGACGTCTCAACACCCAACACCACAAAGTCGCGCATCGCTGCAAGCATTCGCAGACGTGCCGTTTCTCGATCGGGGCCAGAGACCACGAGCTTGGCCAGGATCGGGTCGTACGACGTTGGGACATCATAGCCTGCGTAGACGCCGTCATCCACGCGAATGCCCGGTCCGACAGGGGGCTTCCAGGCCACCAACGGTCCGGGAGAGGGAAAGAAGTTTTGCGCGGGATCTTCCGCATAGATCCGACATTCAAACACATGCCCATACATCGGGATGTCTTCTTGCTGGAAGGGAAGCTTCTCACCGTTGGCGACAGACACCTGAAGTTGCACAAGGTCCAAGCCCGTCACTTCTTCTGTGATGGGGTGCTCCACCTGCAAGCGAGTGTTGACCTCAAGGAAGTAATACGACTGCGATGAAGGATCAAACAAGAACTCCACCGTTCCCGCGTTGGTGTATCCAGCTGCTTTGGCCGCGGTGACAGCGGTGTTCCCCATCGCCGCTCGAAGCTCTGGGGTGATAACGGGGGAGGGAGTCTCTTCTACAATCTTTTGGTAACGACGCTGGATCGAACACTCGCGCTCGTGGAGATGAACCACATTTCCGTGGGTGTCTGCCAGGATCTGGATCTCAATGTGACGAGGGTTTTCAATGTACTTTTCCAGGTAGATACGGTCGTCACCGAACGCCGACTTGGCCTCGCTAGCGGCCAGTTTGCAGGCAGCGGGGAACTCTTCCGACGACCGAACGATCCGCATTCCTTTTCCACCACCGCCGGCAGCAGCCTTCACCAACAGCGGATATCCCACGCCATCAGCTTGGGTCTGCCAGTGGTTGAGGTCCTCCCCTTCCAAGACTGCCCCAGGTGTCAAAGGAACACCGTTCTTCTTCATCAATTCGCGAGCGACCAACTTGTCGCCGAGCTGACTGATGACGTCAGGGCTGGGGCCAATCCAAGTCAGACCTGCTTCCATACAAGCTGAGGCAAAGCTCGCGTTCTCCGACAAGAATCCGTAACCAGGGTGGATCGCATCGGCGCCGGTTTGCTTCGCAGCGTCCAGGATGTTTTTCACGTTGAGGTAGCTTTCGTTCGGGGCAGCAGGTCCAATGTGGACCGCTTCGTCTGCGACCATGCGATGCAATGCCTTGGTATCGGCGTCGGAATACAGCGCAACCGTCGCAATCCCCATGGCTCGACACGTACGTATCACTCGTACCGCGATCTCTCCTCGATTGGCGACCAACACTTTGCGAATCATCTATCTCTCCAAAAGCTCGGGAAGCCGGTCGCCTTCCAGCAACTCCAACTCCTCTTTGGGTTTGTCACTTGTGTTCTCAAATAGGGAAGGGAATCTGCTACATTCGAAAGACGCCATATCCGTAAGGATCCAGGTCCGTTTGATTCTGCGTCGCAGCCAGAGAGAGGCCGATCACATCCCGCGTTTGTGCAGGGTCAATCACGCCGTCGTCCCACAGCCGGGAGGTGGAGTAGTATGCGTGGCTCTCTTCCTCGGAGTTTTCGACCATGGCTTGCTTGAGAGCCTCAGCCTGTTCCGGAGGTAGCGACTCCTCTCCGGCTCGAATGAGCTGGTCGTTCTTCACGGTGATCATCACGTCGGCCGCTTGTTCACCGCCCATCACGGCGGTTTGGGCGTGGGGCCACATCCACAAGAAGCGAGGACTGTAGGCTCGCCCACACATCGCGTAGTTTCCAGCGCCGAACGAACCGCCCAGCATCATTGTAATCTTGGGAACGCGAGCCAGAGACACCGCCGCCACCATCTTGTGACCGTCTTTGGTGATGCCCGAAGCTTCGTAATCCTTCCCGATGATAAAGCCGTTGATGTTTTGTAGAAACACCAACGGGATGCTGTCGCGGTCACAGAGCTGGATAAACTGCGTCGCCTTCTTCGCGCTCTCAGGAAACAAAACGCCGTTGTTTCCGAGGATTCCAACCTGGTAGCCATGCAGATACGCGAAGCCACACACCAACGTGGAGCCGTACAGGGGCTTAAACTCCAAAAACTCGCTGCCATCGACAATACGAGCGATGACTTCACGTACATCGTAGGGTTTGCTCAGTCGTTGGGGCACAATGCCATAGAGTTCCTTGGGGTCGTACAAAGGAGGCCGCGACTCGCGTCGGTCGAGCGGAAGCTTGGGCACCTTGGGCAGTCGGCGAACAATCTGACGAACCATGTGGATTGCGTCTTCGTCGCTCTCTGCGAGAAAGTCCGAAACGCCGGACTGACGGCAGTGAACGTCAACGCCGCCGAGTTCCTCTGAGGTCACCTCTTCCCCTGTCGCGGCCTTCACCAAAGGAGGACCTCCCAAGAAGATTGCGCCGGTCTTGCGGACCTGAACCACGTAATCGGACATCGCCGGGATGTACGCGCCACCAGCGGTGCAAAGCCCCATCACTGCGGTCACCTGAGGGATTCCCATCTTCGACATCCAGGCCTGGTTGTAGAAGACTCGGCCGCCGTGTTGAGCGTCGGGAAAGATTTCCGACTGCAGCGGAAGGAACGCACCGCCGGAGTCAATCAGATTGACGCAAGGGAGTCGATTCTCCATGGCGATTTGCTGGAGCCGCAAGCTCTTCTTTACACCCAAAGGATAGATGGTGCCGCCTTTGATCATCGCGTCGTTGGCGTTGATCATCACCTCACGCCCTTCGACGACGCCGACTCCACCGACAATGCCCGCGCCATGCACGCGTTTGTCGTACATGCCCCAAGCTGCAAGAGGGGCAACCTCAAGAAACGGAGAGCCTGGATCCAGAAGCATCTCCAGCCGCTTTCGAACAGGCAGTTTGCCCTGCTCGGTGTGTCGAGAGAATGCTTTTTCCGAGCGGTCTTCGCGGGCTTTCCGCAACTCTTCACGCAAGGTTGCAACACGCTTTTCCATGGCCTCGTAATTGGCCTTGTAGTCTTCGCTGTTGGTATCAACCCGCGTTTCCAAAATATCCATGGTTTAACCTCGTGGGAGCCAAGAAATCAGAGCCAGCCTTGCACAAACCAGGGCCGCAGCCATTGGGTGGAAGCATGAGTCTACACAATCGCCGACGAAGGGCAAGTCGAGTCCATCCAAGTGATGCTGTTGGCAAGAACAAAGGGGAGACGTTTTCTAATTCGGGTCGCACGGCCCTTCGCAGAATTGTTGAATGGTTCCGTTGGGTTTGAAGAACGCTTCCATCTGCTTCATGCAGGATTCTGCCCGACGCACCGCTTCGTGTGTGCTGTTGTTTTTTGGAGGGGTGTTTTGGTCGGCGGGGTATGGATCCGGTCGAGGTCCGTACTGGATGTACGCCGAGCCTGTAAAAGGTCCCGGCTTTTCTTCAATTTGGAAGACTTTCTCAAACAGCGGCCCTACACCGTCCAGCCCCATCGTTCGGGCCCAAGTTCGGGTCGCGAGGTTGGGAACCTGGGCGTCACCAATGCCTTCTTGGATCAGGATTTTCTTGGGCGGCACACCAAAACGTTGGGGGTCCGACAGAACGTACGGCGCGTAGGTTAAGGGGTCAACAATGTCGAAGTGAACCTGGACCAAGGCCATGATCAACTGCCGCTCCACAGGGTTCACATGAAAGGTTTTCAACATCACAGCCAGAGCCGAGAAGTTGGAGCTTCGCGAGATCATCATGCTCCAGTTGCCCGCTCCCACATTGAGGATTCCCTTCTCTATGTCGGGGCTGAGCGCCATCATCGTGCCCCCTTGAATCGCGCCGTTGGAGATCCCCAGGTAGTAGATCTCTTTGCCGTCGATGGGGTTGCGGCCGTCCACTTCCAAGGCTTTCTCTTTGATCAAACGACGCAACGCCATCCGAATCATCGCCACAGCGTTCACATGGGCTTGCTGCAATCGATCGGTAATCTGGGGGGTGTTGTTGAAGTTGCTCAACACATTGACCCCGACAGGACCGGCGTCAGCCTCCGACAGACCGATCCAATCGTTCCCGATTTGGACCATACACAGACGGTTGATGAGCTGACGTTGGTAGCCGCTGTCCATTTCCCCCTTGGCCGAACCAAACAAGCCATGGCCAAAGATCATGATGGGGACAGGCTCTTTCTTGTCTTTCACACAACGTGGGATGTGTACCTGGAAGCGAAACTCCCCAACCCCACGAACTTTGGGCTTGCCGTCGTTGTCTCGCAGAACAAGACCACCTGGCTCGTCCTTGGTCAGGAAGGAAGGCACCTTCATCACACCCTGCACCATCCGCATCACGTTCTTCTTCTCTTCGACAGAGAAGTTAAAAACATCGCGGATCTCATACTCTGGACCGTCTTCTCCCACCTGCTTGAACATGGTGTCTCGCATCCCGATCATCTCGTTCAGCAGTGGCTCATCGCTGGCGGTCCAGAAGTCCCAAGAGTAGAGAATGTTTTGCGTGTCCAGGCCGGCCTTCTTGGCCTCTTCCCAGGTGGCTTGCAGCGAAGGGGCAATGCGAGCTTGTTCTGGCGTGGTTGGAGCCTCTCCTGCCGCAAGACTTGCATAGGCTTCCGGCACACCAGGATCGCTGCCGTCCAATGCCTTGACAGACTTAAGAAAGACAATGGCGTAGCGGGTTTTGGGCTTGAGTCGGACCATCGGGCGGACAATCACGACCTGCCCTTCTCCCTCACCGGCGTTTTTGTCGATCTCTGCAAACAAAGGGAGGCGCTTCTGGGTGCCAAACTCAATCAGCTGCACAGGACTTGTTGGCTTGACGCTCTCTGCGATGTTGCTCGTTCCAGAAAGGGTCTTGGGGTCCACCCACTTTTTAAACAAGGCAAGGATCGGTGTCGCTGGGCTGAATCCATCCCGCTTGTTAAACACTTTTGGATCCAAGGGATACTTCTCGTCACCGTGATCGGAGATCGGCAGCTTGTCGGGAAAAGACACACGAAACTTGGTGTTGGTCTTGTCGTCAGGGACAAGGTAGTACGTAGAGGGAAACGGCATCATACAGCCACCTTGCGGCATCCCTTCAGAGAGAGGATGACATCCCGTGGGCTGCTCCAACGCCTTGGGCGGCGTTGTGTTGTTGTTGTTTGAGTTGTTGTCCGTGGGTGAGCTACACGACACCACCAACGAAAGCAGAACGATCGAGCCCACCCTTACAAACCAAGAAAACACCCATCCATGAATGCAACGACTGGTCATTGTATCTTCCCTTTTGCAAGCAAAAATCATCAACATCCGTCAGTTATCGCGCGGAACATGGCAAAAAGCAACTGGAAAGCATGAATTTCGTTCACAAGAGAATGGGAAGCAGGGAAAAGAAGAGAAGGAAGAGAGGGGAACAAAGAAGGCTGTGGCTCGAAGGGGCAGAGAGGATTTAGTTGTCGAACATCGCACCCACAGATTCGCTGTGGTGGATGCGACGGATGGCCTCTCCAAAAATGCTCGCCACCGACAACACATTCACCTTCGGGATGCGCTTGGCACGAGGGACTGGCACGGTGTCTGTCACAATCACTTCTTCGATGGAGGATTCTTGGATCCGTTCCATCGCAGGGCCGCAGAGGATGGGGTGAGTGGCACAGGCTCGAACAGAGATTGCGCCGTGTTGACGGAGGAAGTCGGCTGCCTCGCACAAGGTTCCTGCCGTTGCGATCTCATCGTCGACAATGATCGCCTCTTTGCCTTCTACGTTACCGACGAGGTGTGTGGCTTTGGCTTTGTCGTCGTTTCCGGTTCGTCGTTTGTCGATGATCGCCATTTGAAGCCCGAGAATACGGGAAAATGCGCCAACATCCTTGACCTCACCGACGTCACTCGCGACCAGCACGGAGTTGCTCAGGTCACGACGTTCCAGGTGGGAACACAACAGGTTGCGAGCGGTCAGTTGATCCACAGGGATGCTGAAGAAGCCCTGGATCTGGGGAGCATGCAAGTCCATGGTAATGACTCGCTCTGCGCCAGCGCTTTGGATCAGATCGGCCATCAATCGAGCGGCAATCGAGATCCGCGGTTGGTCTTTTTTGTCGGAGCGCACGTAGGGGAAGTAGGGGATCACGGCGGTAATCCGTCCGGCCGAAGCGGAGCGGAGCGCGTCGAGCATAATCAAGAGTTCGATGATGCCGTCGCTCACGGGCGAACAGGACGGCTGAATCACGAAAACATCCTGACCACGTACGTTTTCCTGGATCTGGATCATAAGATTTTCGTTGGCGAATGTAACCTTGTCCATTGCACACAAGGGCGTCCGCAAGTAGCGGCAGATCGCTTTTGCTAAATCAGGATGTGCGCTTCCAGAGAAAACTTTCAAATTCCCATGCATGCCAGATACCCCACGTAGGCTGTGACAAACCCTGGTACACTCCCCTCGTGCGGCACCGCCGAAAAGAACCGATCTCAGAATGTTTGTCGTTGGACGGTTGTCGGACCCTGTGAAACCACACAGTCGCTATACCAAAAAGGCGGGAAGTTTGGACGATTGAAGCAGTCTTGCCGTGTTTCAGGCTTGCACAAATTTCACGCCTTTGCTCCCACAAGCGACTTGCTTGTACCTACAACGCCTCTTCCGAGAAGTCAACATTTCCCAGCAGAACCGACGTGGTTTCTCACGGCTTGTTGACCCCGGCTTCAATTCCCGGTATCACCAACACTCCAGCACGAAGCCCCGCACGCTGGGCCACCTTTGTCGTTTCTAGTCGTGGAGAAGTGAAATGAAGTACCAGTGGAAAATCAACGAGAGCGAAATCGATGTGGACTTCGAAAAAAACGCCGACGGTGAGTACACAGCCACGATCGACGACACGGCATATACGGTATGGAGCCATCGTATGGGACCCAACCACTTGTATGCTGAGATCAACGGTCAGAGCTACAACATAGCGATTGGCAACGACGGCACGACCAAGCATGTCTCCATCAACGGCATCCCTTACAAAGTGGAAGATCGCTCCCTTCGACGTCGCAGCTCCGGCGGCGACCAGCACACCGGTGACATCACCCCGCCGATGCCAGGAAGCATTGTTCGGATCCTGGTCGAAGAAGGCGACACTGTGACATCAGGCCAAGAAATGATTGTGCTCAGCGCCATGAAGATGGAGACCACCTTGTATGCACCGTTCAACGCGACGGTTGACAAGATCCTTGTCGCAGAAGGCGACCAAGTCAACGCAGGGCAGCAACTGTTCGAGCTGACACCCATCGAAGCCGAAGGCGACGCGTAGCACGCTCCAACTCGTGCAAAGTAACCGCACGAAACAAGATGTTGAGAGAACATACCGGTTGAATGTGGGCCAGACCCAAACAAGCCTGGGTCTGTGTCCGATGTACTTTTGTGGACCTTTGCTTTTTACGAAACAGATGGGAGAGAGCTATGAGCGAGGCTGAACTGCTGGTCCAAGAGAACGAGGGAATCCTGACCCTCACCATGAACCGTGAAAGCCGACGCAACGCGCTCTCGCCGTCCCTTCTTGCTGGCATCCGCGAGCAGCTTGACATCGCCGAGAAGAACCCAGCGATCCGAGCCGTTTGCCTGACAGGAAGCGGCGACAAGGCGTTCTCTTCTGGCGCCGACCTGATGGCCAGCCTCAGCGGAGAGGTCACGCCCATGGAGTCGTCCACCTCGTACGCCCATCTGCTTGGTCACCTTCAACGATTCCCCAAACCGGTCGTGGCACGTGTGAACGGTCATGCCATGGGCGGTGGACTCGGCCTTGTCCTGGCTTGCGATATCGCCATCGCTCGGGAAGGGGTTAAGTTTGGAACCCCAGAGGTCAAAGTGGGTCTGTTCCCCTTTATGATTAGCCCGCTTATCCTTCAGCACATGCCCCGCAAACGCGCCATGCAGATGATGCACTGTGGCGAACGTGTCTCCACAGAAGACGCCCTGAAGTATGGCTTTATCAACCAAATCGTCAGCGCCGAAGAACTCGACAGCGCTGTTCAGGCCTGCCTCGAAAGCATCGTGGCGGCCGCTCCCCTGGCCCAACAGATGGGCAAGAAAGCCATGAACGACACCGCTCACCTGCCCTTCGACGAAGCGGTCCAGGTCCTCGCAGGGCACCTCAGTGAGGTGCTGCAAAGCGCCGACGCAGCCGAAGGGATCAGCGCGTTCATGGAGAAGCGCAAGCCCAACTGGTCTGGCAAGTAATTGCTTCGACAGATGTAGAGAAAGGCTTAAGGCTTAAGCCGGTGGAAGGTCGTAGTTGACGTGGACGAGATACAGTCCATGAGATGGGGCTGTTCGTGCACCTTGGCGGCGGTCTTTGGTGGCGAGCAAGTCACGGATCCACTCCGGCTCTTGTTTGCCCAGACCAACCTCCACAAGCGCACCGGCCAGATTCCGCACCATGTGACGCAAGAACGCAGAGCCTGCGACCTCACACACAATCATGGAACCTTCGCGTTGGACGGTGATTTCGTAGATGTCTCGGTAAGGGTGCTTGGCTGAGCAGCCAGATGCACGAAACGCCGAAAAGTCATGACGCCCCAAGAGGTAACGCGAGGCTGCGTACATCGCCTCCATGTCCAGGGGCTGATGGATGTACCAGGCACGGGTTCGCTGGAGCGCAGAGGGCCGCTCGTGGTTCCAGATGCAATACCGGTAACGCTTCCCACGCGCCCAAAAACGAGCGCAGAAGTCGTAAGGTACTTCTCGGGCGTCCAAAACCACCACATCGGGAGCCAGTTGCGCGTTCATCCCCAAAACAAGACCGTTTAAAGGGATGGAGTGACCTGTTTTAAAGTTCACTCCCATGCCCAGCGCATGGACGCCGGCGTCGGTTCGCCCGCTACCCTGCACCTTAAGCTCTGGCTCCTGCAACATCTCTCGCAGCAAGTCTTGGATGTCTTGTTGTACAGTCCGCTGGTCGGACTGGATCTGCCATCCAGAAAAGTCCGTCCCGTCGTATTCTACAGTCAGTAAGATGTTGCGCTGCAAGACAACTCGCCCTTTGGTGGGAGTTGGAGTGGGATTAGAGGGCTTCTTGGATCATCTTGTCGAAGAGTTGCTTGGGTCCGGCGCCGACCTGTCGCTTCACTTCTTTTCCACCTTTGAACATGATCAGGGTGGGGATGCCTCGGATGCCGAGGGAAGCGGGGACTTTGGTGTTCTCATCCACGTCCATCTTCACGATTTTGACCTGGCCGCTGTACTCTGTAGCCAGCTCTTCCAGGACAGGGGTGATGGCCTTGCAGGGTCCACACCATTCGGCCCAGAGGTCGAGGAGTACGGGAACGTCTGCCTGGAGAACGTCTTGTTCAAAGGAATCATCGGTTACGAGGGAAATGTTGCCGGCCATCTTTGTATCTCCTTGTATACTGGGTTGTCTGGCTTTTCTTGCTGCGAGAACCAACAAGTTTAGGTTGAGATTCATTCCCGCTGCATTGTTGCGGAATGATGCCCAACTGTTTCAGAGGAATAGTAGTCAGCAATTTGGACTTGGCAAGGAAGAACTTGCAAACGGGTTTGTCGAGGATGCCTCCGGTTCCCTTAGAGTCCATACATCACGTTGTGTTGCAACAAAAAACAAAAAGACATCAGTTTCGCAACCGTTCGACCCGAATCACGCCACGGATATCACCAAGTTGTCGGATCAGCCGCTTGAGTTGTTTCACATTCGAAACGTGACAGCGAAACAAGTTGATGGACTCGTCGCCCATGGAGCGACAGTTGGCCCGAGAGATCTGGATCTTCAGGTTGTCGAACACTTGCGAGATTTGGGACAGCAAGGTTTGACGGTTCTCCGTGATGATACGAAGGCTCACCGAGTGAATGTTGGAGGTATCATCCGCCCATCGCACCTCGATTTGCCTTTGGAGTTCGGCTTTTTGCAGGCGGGCGCAGTTCTTGTGATGGACAATAACACCGCGTCCACGAGAGATAAACCCAACAATGGGATCTCCTGGGATGGGATTGCAGCACCGGGCCATCCGAACCATGATGTCGTCCAGGCCTTCCACCAAAATACCGCCGCTGGAAGGACGGGTGGAGTAGCGGGACGTAACCTCTTCGTCTTCTTCAGGGGGCTTGCTGCTCTCGGGCGGAACCAGAATCCGTGAGACGTTCTCCACGCTGACCTGACCGTACCCAATCTGCGCAAGAAGCTCATCCACGGACGTGATGCCGAGCTGTTCACAGACCTTGTCCAAGGAGCCGTTCTTTCGCAGCTTGGAGACGTTACGATGGGAGGCTGGCAGCCCTCGCTCCAAACGTTCCCGTCCGTCAACAATCGCTTGTTGGCGCTGTTCGATTCGTAGGAACGAGCGGATCTTGTTTTTGGCCCGCCCCGATTGGACAAACTCAAGCCAGTCGCGGTTGGGCTTGGCAGAGGGAGAGGTCAGAATCTCTACGATATCGCCGTTGCGCAGTTCATAACGCAGCGACACAATCCGACCGTTGATCTTAGCACCTGCGCAATGATGCCCCACCTGCGAGTGCACCGCATAGGCGAAATCGAGCGGTGTGGCGCCGCGGCGCAGCTCCTTGATGTCACCTCCGGGCGTAAACACAAACACCTTGGACACAAACAGGTGGTCGCGAACGTTGGCGACGAAAGCGTCGGCGTCGGCTTTTTCATCTTGGAGACTGAGCAGACTGCGCAACCACTGGACGTCGGTCGCGGCTTTCGCCCCAGTGTCACCTTCTTTGTAGATCCAGTGGGCGGCGATCCCGTCTTCCGCCACGCGATGCATCTCTTCCGTTCGGATCTGAATCTCCATCCGCTTTTGTTCAGGCCCCAACACTGTCGTGTGCAGCGACTGGTACATGTTGGACTTGGGCAACGCGATGTAATCTTTAAAGCGACCGGGAATCGGCTTCCACTTGTCATGGATGGCACCAAGCAGCTGGTAGCAGTGCTCCTTGCTCTGGCAGATCATCCGAAACGCGATAATGTCAAACAGCTCATCAAAGGAAAGCTGACGACGATTCATCTTGCGAAAGATGCTGTTCAGGTGCTTGGGACGCCCCATCACCCGACCGGGAAGATGTTGCTCTTCGATGATTTGATTCAGTTCTTGCTGGACCGATTCAATGTAGTCGTGGCGCTCCGACTGGGTCGTGTCGATTTGTCGGACCAAGGCATAAAAGTCGTGGGGGTACAGATAGCGGAAGGTCAGGTCTTCCAACTCATTCTTCAACCAGGAAATACCCAAGCGGTTGGCCAAAGGAGCGTAGATTTCACGACACTCTTGGGCCACCTGCATCTGTTGTTCAACAGGCGTATACGCCAAGTGACGCAGTCGATGCACCCCCACAATTAAAAGAATCAGCACAACCCGAAGATCTTGGGTCATCGCGAGTAGCATCTCGCGGAACATCTCGGCCTGCTTGCTGACCTGGCCTCTTCGATGTCCTCGTGGGCCACGAACCTCTGTCTTGATCGCAAACGCTGGCAAGTCTGTGACATGTTTGCAAAGTTTGCAGGTTCCCTTGCCCAGTTCCTGCTTAATTTCGTCGAGCGTGACCAACTCCAACTGGATGGGCTCCACCATTAAGCCTGCAACAATCGCCTGGGCTCCCAAGTGGATTCGTGTCAACAGAGACAGCAGTTCACGCGACTGCTCAAAGCGCTCGTGCGGATATGTCATCGAGCGGTGATGTTTCCCCAGCCGCTCCCACCGTAAGTTCCAGGCCTTTTCAAGCATTTGACGCTCGTCAGCAGTGGGAACAGGCTGCACAGGAGCCAGAAGTTCTTCCCAGTCTTGAGGAGTCAGGATGCCATCATGAGAGTACAAAGCGTTTCATTCCCTTGCTGTCGAACGTTGCGATACAGTCGGTTGGTTGAACGCTCGGGATGCAGAACGTCACATTTGGAAGAAGATCCAAGGTTGGCCGTATTCTACAAACATGCGCATTACCCGAGAAAAACGGGTAGCCTATGTTCCCTTTTGTACCATGTTTGGGTGCGCAAAGAAACACCCTTGCGAAAAAAGCAACGTTCTGGTTAGATAACCCCGCTTTTGCCACATTCTGACCTGCCAAACGAGAGGATATGATGAAGAAGCCACTGTGGGAGCCCTCCCCCGAACGAGTACAAAACACCCAGATGACGCACTTTATGAAGCACCTCGCTGAAGAAAAAGGTGTGGACTGCAAAGACTACTGGGAGTTGCACCAATGGTCGGTGGACAACCCCGCTGCGTTTTGGGAGACCTTGTGGCACTACACCAACATCCACAGTTCACAGCCCTACGAGCAGGTGATGGTCGATGGCGACGATATGATCAACACACGTTGGTTCCAGGGCGCTCGCATCAACTTCGCCGAACACCTCCTCCGACACCGCAACGATAGCACCGCCATCTTGTTCTGCAACGAAGTCGGCGCAGAGCGCAAGATCAGCTACAACGAGCTCGCCAACCTCGTGGCTCAAACCGCTCATGCCTTGCGTGAAGCTGGCGTTCAAGCTGGAGACCGGGTTGCTGGTTATATGCCCAACATCCCTGAGACCATCGTGGCCATGCTGGCGGCTGTCTCCATCGGCGCCATCTGGTCCTCGACCTCTCCCGACTTTGGACACCGCGGCGTCCTTGACCGGTTCGGCCAAATCGAGCCCAAGGTTTTGTTTGCAGCGTCGGGCTACACCTACAAAGGCAAGGCCATCGACTCTCTCTCCCGCCTGCCCGGAATTGTTGAGGCCATTCCCTCCATTGAGAAGGTCGTGGTGGTTCCCTACGTGCAAGAGTCACCGGACCTCTCCAGCATACCCAAGGCCGAGAACTGGAACGACTTCCTGGTCCAAGAGCCAGAGCCGCTGACCTTTGCTCCCATGCCGTTCGACCACCCGCTCTACATTATGTACTCGTCGGGAACCACAGGTGTGCCGAAATGTATTGTTCACGGCGCTGGTGGTACCTTGCTGCAACATCTGAAAGAGCATCTCCTGCACGTCGACATCCGGCCTGGCGATGTCTTCTTCTACTTCACCACATGCGGCTGGATGATGTGGAACTGGCTGGTCACAGGGCTGGCCTCCGGCGCCACGCTGTTGCTCTTTGATGGGTCACCTTTCCACCCTGGCCCCGAGGTGCTCTGGGAGCTGGCCGAGAAGCACAGCCTCAAGATCTTCGGCACCAGCGCCAAATACCTCGCAGCCCTTGAAAAAGCCGGACTCAAGCCAGGGGAACAATTTGACCTCTCCTCGCTGCAAACCGTCTTGTCTACAGGCTCTCCCCTCTCAGCCGCGAGCTTTGAGTATGTCTACCGCGACATCAAGGACGACGTCCACCTCGCGTCAATCTCTGGTGGTACCGACCTGATCTCCTGCTTTGCCCTCGGAAACCCACAGCTCGCGGTCTACTCCGAAGAGTTGCAGTGTGCCGGACTGGGCATGAACGTCCAGGCGTTTGGCGACGACGGCAAGCCCACAACGGAAGAAAAAGGCGAACTGGTTTGCACCACGCCGTTCCCCAGCCAACCCATCTACTTCTGGAACGACCCTGGCAAAGAGCGTTACAGCAGCGCCTACTTTGACGTGTACCCCAACGTGTGGCGGCACGGTGATTTTGTCGAAGTCACCGCACGCAACGGCCTCATCATCTACGGACGCTCCGATGCGACCCTCAACCCAGGCGGCGTCCGCATTGGAACCGCAGAGATCTACCGCGCGATTGAGCCGCTCCCCGAACTCCTCGACAGCCTTGTCGTGGGCCGAGAGACCGGTGACAACGACGTGGAGGTTATCCTGTTTGTGAAGCTTGCAGAAGGCGCAACTCTGGACGAAGCCCTGACCGCCACGCTCAAACAAACCATTCGACGCGAGACCACACCCCGCCACGTTCCTGCGGCGGTCTACGCAGTCCCTGACATTCCTTACACTCTCAGCGGCAAGAAGGTGGAGCTGGCGGTCCGCCGTGTCATTCATGGCATGAGCGTACCCAACCGTGACGCTCTCTCCAACCCCGAAGCCCTCGACCACTACAAAGCCTTCCAAAACTCCTAACACTCCCCTTTGTTTTTCCCCCGAAAACCCCCCGTTTGGGGGATACCGAACGACCCCTCCAACATGACATGCTAGTACTGGGTCTATGTGCATTGAAACACGACGGTTTTAAGAAAGCAGGGAAGCGACGCTCTGCCACATCGCATGGACCCATGTCTTGGTGTTCCTGTTTTGTGGAGGAGGTCTTGTATGTGGTCCGCCGTCTCTTTGCGACTCTTGTCTCGGCGCTTTCTAATCGTGCTCACCTTTTTGTTGGTGGCTGGTTCACTGACTCCAGGCTGTCAGTGCACTCCCATCGACAACGGGCTCCCTCCTGGACAGGTGCGGCTCTCTCTGAGCCTGCGCACTCCAGCCTTCCAGCGTTTCTCCCGGCTCCGTGATGTCACTTTAACGATCAACGTTCCCGACCAGGATCCTGTGGTCAAGACGTTTGACCGCGTGTTACTGAGGCGTCCTCTCATCACAGAGTTGGTGGTACCAGGAAACCAGGAGATCAGCGTCCAGGTCAGCGGAAAGTCCTGGGACGGCAAGAGCAACTGGGGTGGTCAGTGAAAGTTTGCGCTGCCCAAGACCATGACCGACAACATCGGGGTTTTGACTGTAGGAAAAGACAGTAACCTGGAGAAGCTCTTGCCCCTGTTCTTTGCCTCAGGAACCAAAGACAGCCCCAGAGTCCGCCTCTGGACCCTCGCACCCAAAGGCGCCGAAAGCTCCCCAAGCATCGACTGGAAGGGCGACATCAAGTTCGAGGGAGACGAGACCAAGGGAGACCCCAGCCAAGAACCGGAAGACCGAAAAGAAGGCGCGACCACAGCAGTCCCACCCGAGTTTAGGATCCGCGAAGCCAACATCGAAGAGTTTAAGATCCCGTCCGTCCGTATCGACTTTAAGAGCGAGGGCAAAGACGTTGACTGGCTCCAGCTCACCTGGATCGGCGGCTCCTTCAGCTCCCACGAAAGCGCTGGGAACCTCCCCATCTTCGTGAAGTTTCTGGACATCCCCAAAGTGCAGTTTGACGAAGGCGAAGAGACCACCTTCCAACTCAGCATCGTCAACCCCAACAAAAAGAAGCTGTTCATCACCTGGAGCGACAACTGCGGCGGGACCTTCGCAGGAACGGACCCCACTGTCCAATGGACGGCTCCACAAAAGCCCGGAACATGCGAGATCAAAGCCGTCGTAAAGGACAAGTATGCGTTCACCAACATCTTGACCAAGACCGTGACGGTGGTCGCCAAGAAGAAAGAACCCAGCATCCCGAAGGTGGTTGGAACCTTTCAACCCGGCACCATTGATGTGGGTGTGGTGCAGACTTACGAAGTCACCTTCGAGGACACCGCCACCATCACCAAGGTGGACCTCTTTCAAAACTGTGCTCCACAATCCAACGCCAAGGTCACACTCAAAGACCTGGGCAACGACAAAACCCAGGCGACCATCACATGGTTCCTTAAAGACGAAGGGCGGGTGTTTCCAGCGGAATGCAACGTTGACTTGCTTGTCGCCAACGCAGACGGAGGGACCTTGCGGGTAAAGGCCAAGGCTCCGGTTCGCTACCCTACGGAGGTCAAGTCCACCATCGGCGCAGCAGGTGGCGAGGTCATCGCGTACCATCCTTCCCCGTTTTTCAAAGCCGTGGTGCAAAAGGCTGGACAATCACAACCCAGCACCAATCCGACGTTTGGACCCGGCGTGATTCGTATGCACCTGGTGGTACCACCCAACACAGTCACACAGGATACGGAGTTTCGCCTGGACGCCCAGACTCCCGGCACATCAGCCGACCCCAAAATGATGGCTTTGGGTCGTTTGTTCCCCATAGGTTTTGCCCCAAGCAACGGAACACTCCGTTTCTTCTTCTTTCCTCCCACCGAAGCCAACATCAAAGCAGGCGACACATTCGAGCACCGCTTCCGCAAAACCAGCACCGACTCGTTCCAGAAAGGTCCCAACGACTTTGTCGCCCAACAAGACCTCTCAGTCGAAGTTAAGCTCCAAGGCTTCAGCGACCACGCGGCCTTTGCCAAAGAGCCACAACCTGAAGTGCCCCCTGCAGAGCCTGGAAAGGAGCCCATCGTTCAACAAGATGACGCACCCGACGCTGGCGCAGACGAAACAGGCGAAGAGCCAGGAAACACCGACAACAACGACGCCGGAGTGACGGAAGAGCCTACGGAGCAACCTCCCGTCAACGTAGAGATTGCCAAACAATTCAAAGGCAAGGGTGACGAAGGCATTGTCTTTGTCCTTCCTGAAGGTGCCAACCCAGCCGACTTTACGGCCACATCCAACTGCAGCGGCGATGCCGACTTCCGCACCGAAGTACGCGAAGGAAAAACGGTCCTGTTGCTCACCGTAACGAAGATTCCAACCAAACCCGACTGCACAGTCACCATCAAAAACAAAGGCCGCACCGAGAAAACAGAGACCATCCCCTATGGATTTGAAGTGGACCAAAGCGACAACCCCAACCGGGTCCGACAATTCATCCACGGCATGATGCAAGAGATCGTGATCTCGTATGTAGCGTCCAACGTGATGAACAACCCCAACCGCTTTGACAGCGGTGTCCGACGTGGCTATCGGGTCATTGGTTCGAGCTTCACCAATCCCTCCGTCCAACCCGTAAAGACCAGCGACTTGAAGACCGGAACCATCCTTTGGACCAGTGAGAGCTTTAAGAAGAAGCTATTCGACCACACGGGGTTCTTCCTTCAAGGACAGATTCGCTTGTCGATTACAAAGGTGGACGACACAGCCAAGACCGTTACGCTAGATACCGAAGGCTTTGACCTCACACTGCTCAACCAGCATGATGTGATTCTCGCAGGATTGGGCACCCTCACAGGCGAAAGTTTTCGCTCCCACACCACCTTCCGCAAAAGCAGCGGCTTCCAGATCCAGGCACTCAACAACAACACGTTGAAGTTTGCATCGACCAACAACCGTAGCATTTCGTTGTCCAAAGCCCAGGTGGGTGAGACCGCCGTTTTCAACTTCATCATCCAAGACAAACAGGGCAAACTCGACGACCTGCGATTTACAGTGGGTGACACTGAAATCGAGAAGACTGTCACGTTGCACACTGAGGCCCTCGACTGGAAGATCGGCACCGACGTTCCCAACGCAGCCTGGCTGGAGAAGAACTTCCGACTTCGGGCGTCGATCTACACAGCCGATGAAATGACGATGAAACCCCACGAACAGCAAGTCATTGACTTCTGGAAGAACGGGTTCCAGTTGGAAGAAGCCGACGCCAAAGCTCTCTACAAGCAGCACAAAATCGGTCGAATCGCCGCGATGGAGCGATGGTTCTGTGTGCGAAAGCTACAAGGCAAGACCACCAACAAAGCCACCCACATGGACTTGGTTCCGCGAGGAACGCTCCCTCTTGTTGACGCCTATTCCTACGCCCTCACACGCTTCAAAGACCCTAGCTCTGTCTTCTTTGATGCCGACACCGCCGATCGCTTTGACCGCTTGCTCACGTGGGGTGGAAAGTATCCCGGCAATCGCACCTTGCTTCCTCTCGATGAGCCTGACTGCAGCCATTACACCGACCCCAACGCGATCATACGAGTCACCCAAGACAGCAAACCCACCCTCGACGCTCGCACCGTTGTGGACCTGCAGTTGCTGGACGAACTCAACGTAACCAAAGGCCAGTTCCCGAAATCCTGCCAGGGCACCAACGCGTTGGGGAACTGCACCCACGTCCGCACCAATGTCCCTACCACAGGCTGGTTTGACTCCCTCCTGGTAGCTCGCGCGCTGGGCATGGAGGTGCCATTCCGAGAACAGTTTGAGGTCAACAAGACCGACCCCGTTGGATTTTGTGAGCTTAAGAAGAACTGGTCTCGCACCAACTCAGTCTTTGAACCTGGTGACGCCTGCCGCTACCAACACGCCGCAGGCCTGGGAACCTTCGATGTAATTCGCAGCATCTTCCTTCCTCAGTTGGATCACTGGCGGTATGCCGCTCTCTCGGGCGGCCAGCTCCCCTTTGCCAAGTACAAAGCCTGGGACGAACGGATTAGCTGTTCCTCCCGAACCGCCGACAAGATGACCCTTTGCCCAACCCAGAACCCAGACTTCAAGACCATCCTGGCTCGCTCGCAGGGAGATTACATCGCCAGCACCATCACAGAGCAAAGCAACCAAAACCAGTGCCCTGAGATGGACCTGAAGCCTATCCTTGCGTCGTACAAGCAGCAGCTCCCCCCTCCCCTTCCCGATAGCTGCTCCGACCATCAGAGCATGTTCACGGACCGCGACCTGACTCACATCGCGAACATGGAAACCGGTCACTTGATGCCCAATCGTTTGCAGTCCACCCAACTTCCCGACACCCGAACCTTGATTCGTAAATGTTACGAGATCAAAGATTCGACCCGTCGTGTGAACGGTCGCACCGAAAAATGTCGGCTCTACTCGTTCCGCAAAGAGTGTGAACTCTCCATTCTGGTGGGTCCCTTCGTTGTAGAAAACGACAAGCGCCTAGCCTGCCAAACACCGTTCAAATACCACCATGAGTTACCTCCACACGACCAACGCTTCAAGGTGGCGATGAACACCTGTACTGACGCGTATCGCGCCTATTTCACCAACTGGCAGTTTTGCCAGTTCACCCACATGTTGCGGGGAGGCCAATCGAGCGTCACGAGCGACTGGAACCGAGGCTACCCACTGAGCGACACCGTTCGCTGCGGACAATACGATTTCAACCAAAACAACCGGCTGGACCTGCAAGATGCCATCTGGTACTTCAACCTGATGTACCAGGGTGTTCGTAAGACACAAGCATCGTACGAGCAGGTGTTTGAGAAGTTCTACAAGAAGCCCTACCCCAAGGCGATGCTCAACGATCTCAAACCTCATGTGGTGAAGCTTGTAACAGAAGGGGTTAAGAGTGGAACCTTCCGTCCTGCCAAAGGGTTTGACCTTAGTCGCTTTGACGATCCCAAAGCCATCTCTGACATCCAGAAAAAATACACCGACACCGCCCTGCCCGATGGCTCGTTCATCCCCATCTCATCGTACACACGCGAGCAGATCTTCCACACCGCCATCCAGACGGTACTGTGGGACCATGCAGCATCTGTATTCAAGACCGATCCCTTGGAGTGGATGAAGCTAATGCTTCGTTGGCAGCGTACAGGAATCTCTCGTAGCGTAGAGTCACCTCGTGCTGTTCAAACGATGCCCGTGACACAATCGGGGCTGGTGCTGCCCATGGTGTGTGGCATGGCGATTACAGGCCGAGGACCCAACGCAACAGGTGCCGTAACCAACAGCACCAAGATCCAGCCACTGGATGTTGTGATTGACCAATGGGCCAACGCTCTAGGCGGAACCATCGGAACCACCGACCCCACACAGCCTGGAATATACTCTGGCCCTGCACCAGGGGACCTCGCCAATCAATTCAACGACGCCCCCAGTCCATCGGGCGTTTTGGCAGGAAGCAACCGTGTTGGCGTTCATGGTTTTGACGCTGCCCAAGGAGTGCTTCGCGCTCGCGTCGACAACCAGGCCATTTCCAACACCAACGCAATCTTTGCCAAAGGTTTGTACTTGCCCCTTCGACATCGTCCGATGATCCAGTCGCGACCAGCCAAAGCAGACGACCTTGTTCCTGCTTCTCCCTTGGAGATCAGGTCTCGTTTTGACAACGACGCTCTCGACAAAGACGAAGTGGTGACCCTTGAACCGCCCACAGGATTAACACTTCAACAGCCTAAGGTGACGGCGTTTGTGGGAAGTCGCCAGCAAAATCTGTCTGTGACCAAGGAAGGAGAAGGCTTCCGCTTTACGATCCCCAAGCTCACAGACAAGGTCCTTGTCACAGGGCTGGCCTACAAAGGGCTGAACGAACACCAAGGCGGCGCAGTGCGCTTGCTTTTCCGAACCCAAGACCGCGCGCAGCAGGTGATTCACCTCATCATCCTTCCTGAGCCACGGAAGTCACCGATACGTGGGGGGGGCCGCTACCAGATGCTCTCGCACGGCGTACGTTGGCATCACGACGGAAGCATCACGATGAAACAACGCCTGGCCCAGCTCAACGGCTTTGGTCAGAGCCATGAGTTTGATCTGTTTTATTCCTCACAGCGACGGGCGTTTGACCAGGCACTGCAAGAATACCTGCTCACCACAAAAACCGAAGGCACCGCTCGTTTGGGCTTAGCAGGTGGAGTGCCAACAGGAGCGGGATGGGGTCACACCTGGGACTACCGAATACTGCCCTTCTTTGATGGAACCAGCGTCACCTATGTGTTGGTCACTCCGTATGGCATCACACCGCTGAAGCCAGCAGGAAGCACCTTCGATCCAAAAGGCAACGGCCCGTTCTTGTTTGTCGCCAAAGATCTCGCTCAGGTAGCACAAGAGGACCCAACCTGGCTGGCTTCGTTGGTGGTCAAAGTCGAAACGGACAGCAAAGCCGTCATGGAAGACAAGGAAGGTCACACCTACAAGTTTGCAAGCAACGGTTTGCTCCAATCCTGGGAGCAATTTGGCCACGGCGCACGGTTGGAGTTTGGTCACAGTGAAACCAACTTAACTGTAGAAAGCAAGGGCAAGAAAGGGAACAGTGACGTTACAGGTTGGAAGCTATCTCTGGACCTGCAAGGTGCAACCGTTTCCACCACCATCAGCGCCCAAGGGCTCGCCGCCGTACAGGGCCCCACCCTGCAGTTGGGAACCGGACGTAGCCTCTCCCAGATCCGCGGAGACGACGGCAGCATCTGGACGTTCACCCACAGCGCAGAAGGACCGTTGGCACAGATCGTCAATCCGGCTCGTGGTGCCCTCCAGCTCACCTTCGACGCTCAGCAACGACTTGTAGCCACCAACCTATTAACCCAACAACACGATCGCTTCGCCAACATCTCTGGAAGCACCCTCACTCCTGTCAGAGGGCTCTTACAAGGAAGCTTCCAATACAGCGCAAGCCAGACAACCTACAAAGCTCCATCGGGCCGAACCTATACCTATGCGTTGAACGCTTCAGGCCTCGTCACCAACGTGAAAGTGGCCGACGCCAGCGGCACCACCGACCTGGTCACCTACTCGTACTTCAAACCTGACAACCAAGAGACGCTGGTCGTGTCCAACTTAACCGACCACGACAATAACCGCTTTGCCTGGTTCTACGATGTCCAGAAATCCAAAGAGTCCAGCACACTCTTTTTCACCGACAAAAAGAGCGATGGCGCGCGAGGCAACTGGTTCTTGTTGCGACGGGTCACGACACCCAACGGAGAACGTACAATCTCACGTGTAGCTTCCGGCCTGGATTTGGGGCTGGTGAACACCGTAACGAACCCTTGGGGTACAACAACCTTCGTGTACAAAGACCGCCTGGTAACAGAGGTTCAACATCCCGGCCGCACCGTCAAGTACACCCGCGAGACGACAGGAAGCAAAGCAGTCCAGGGGCAAATCCTGGCGGAGGAAGACCTCCGAGAGAAGCGCAAAACATGCTATCTGTATGATAGCAACACCGCGAACGGAGGCAATCCGCTGGGACAAGCCAGCGCCCGCATCGTCGGAGCACCCGGAGCGTGCCCCACGTCTGCAACCAACAACGCAAGCTTCCGCACCTTCACCTTGCGCTACAACGCTGCAGGTCATGTACTCGAAGAGTTCGACCCCTTCACAGGTGGAACGACCACCATGGTGCGGCTTGCCGATGGTCGTGTCACCTCCAGCAAAGGCAAAACGGTCGAAGCCATTCGCTACCTTGGAAGTTTAGTTCAAAACGACGTACGTCAGGGACAAACGAAAGACATCACCTTCTCTTCGCTGCTCCAACCTATCGTAGAACGACATTCGGTCTCCGGTGGTGCAAGGTGTCGCCAACACATCCAAGACCCACAAGGTCGCATCCTCATGACTGTCGGCACGACAGGTGACATCACCTTGTTGTCGTACGACGCCATTGGCAGAGTGACGCAGCGAAAGTATCCAGCAGATGTACGCATCAGCTCCCCTTGTTCACAGAACAGCCTCACCTCGCTTCTTGGCTTGGTCAATAGCTCCAAGAAAGCGTATGTAGAAGCTATCAGCTATGGACCCAACACAGTAACAACAACCCGAGGAGACGTCCAAACCATCGCCACGTACGGATGGTTCCTCGACGGCAAGCAGCGAAAGCTGAGCGAAACGCGTTTGGAGAAGTCAGGCTCTGGCTTTGCAGCGGTTCGTCACACCGAAAACCAATGGGACGAACGTGGTCTGCTCCTCGGCACCGCAGAATACGGCCACACCCAAACAGCATCCAGTCCTCTCAAAACGAGAGCCTGCGTTCCAAAAGGAGGAAAGGCGTTCCCCACGAGCCAATCGGTGGGAGGTAGCTCTCTCGCCCTGTTCAACGAGCGTTACATGGCTCGCGATGGACAAGGCTGGGTGACACAGCTCTGCCTCCCCGACGGTGGAAAGCTTGAACAACCCTACGATCCACGCAGCTTGGAACAAAAAACCTTTCAAGGCACAGCGAACATCTTAACAACCACCCAGGAAAAAGACATCTGGGGTCGAACCATCGCTTGGAAACGTGGCAACGTGGAGATCAAACGCCGTGTGTACAACAAAGACGGCGGCGTGACAAGCAAACCTCAGGTGTACGAAGAGCACCGGCTGAACACTCTAACGGGCAAGGTGTTTGCGTACGAACGCACCACCATGGATACGCAAGGTCGCATCGCAACCCGAAGCATCCTTGATGCGGCGGGGAAGAGCCTGGAAGACATTGCATACACCTACGACACAGCGGGTCGTTTGGCGAAGAGAGAGTACAAAGATATCGGCTCGGGGCGCATTCGTACCGTCACCAAAGCCTGGACTGACGTAGACAATCTCCTCCAAGAAGAGACCACAACCACCACACAAAAAGGAACCAACGCGAGCAAGGCCAACCATGTGGCGCTGATGCTACGAGACGAATGGGGCCGACTCAACGAGCATCAAGTGCAGCGCTTTGGCATCACCGTCAAGCACGTGCTCTGGCAGTATCATGGCTGGGGCAAAGCCGCTTCCATGGTGCTACCTCTCCGTCAAGTGACTCGAACCTTTTCCTACGATGCCAGCGGACGAATCACAGCAGCGGAGTCGTTCAACAACAAAGATAACTTAACCATCGGGGAGTTATCCTGGAGCTATTCCTTCTCTGAGGTTCTCTTGGAAGGTGCGATTCTCGACACCAAGACCCAAAAATTGGGCACCAAAGCTCGCGCGATGCGGTACGTCCTGGACTATGCGGGACGCCCTCTCCTCGCTGAAGGAACCCAACGGACCTTCTTGTATCGCTACGACGCACGAGATCGTCTGACGTGCAAGAGCCTCCGCGTGGAGTTTGGCAAACAAGTTGTGGGTGGACGTTGGGATGCTACCTACGATGTTCTCTCCCGACGCTCCAAGTTTCAGGTCTTTGCGTTCGGCAAAAGTTCAGAAGTTACACACTGCGACCGCACAGCAACAGGGACTCCCTCCCAAGATCTAACCTACACCTACGACACGGCTGGCTACCCGCAAGCCGTGAAAGGAACACTCTTACAAAACAAGGTCGATCGAACCTACAGCTACCACGCCAACGGTCTATTGAAGTCAGAGACGTTATCCCTCGACGGGCTGAAGCAGCCGTCACAGCTTGCGTATGTATACACACCTCATGGCTTGCTCGATAGCTTGACCTTAAAAGCTTCATTGCCAGCCACTGGAGATACGCTCGCTGACATCAGCACCTTAAAGCTATCCTACGGCACGGGCAACGCATGGTGGAGCCAACGCTCTCAATCGCAGATGGAGATCAAAGAGTACCATCGATTCCTTCGTTACAACCGGATTGGCGATGGTCGCTTTGACATCGCGGCCCATCATCGCCAAGCAGCCCAAGATATATTGGGTACAGGCTTTGAAGTTCTGGAAGATCAGCTGAAGCTACCCACCAGTCAAGTGACAGGGAAAGATCACAGCAACACCGTTGCCAAGACAGATAGCTTTCCTGAAGTCCGAATGGAGGTACACCACAGGTTTGATGACCACGGTCGAATGCTCACACGAGAGCGACTCTTGTATGCACGCGCTCGTGACAAAGCAACCGGTCAGTGGCCGTTTGACAACCAGGGCAACGTTCGCAACCTGTTTAATGTACCATTCAAAGTCATCAACAACGGCAAGTTTGAAAGTCGCAAACTACGGGATATGTTCTCGTGCCAAAATACACTGGACACGTATCGACAAACCATCGCAACAGGACTGAGTCCCAAGCATCCACATGCCACGGCTGTGGAAGATACAAAGACTGCGTTTGCAAGCTTTGCAGACACCCAAGACTTTCTCACTATCACGCAGTCATGGGGCGTTCCACTTCGTCGGTCTTGTGAGAACGTACAATTCGACACCAACGATGCACGCCCCACTGGCTTGCACCAACGTCTGCTGTTTTTCCTTCCACAGTTTTGGGTGAGTCCTCTCGTCACCAACGAAGAAGACCGTGGACGATTTGGACTCTACCAACTCGCAGGAAAAAAGACCTTTGTATACAACGAGCGCAACCAGCTTGTCCGGATGGAGCTAGCAGGTATGCTCAACGAAGCAGGGGGGGAAGGCCCCTTTGCTTCCGTTCATGAGTGGATCGACAACAACGCCAACCTCGCGGACTCTCACAAGATCCAATACCCTGGCAAAGTTGGCGTGCAAGGCAACCTTCACTTTGTGCATCACCGCTACTGGCATAGTCCCCATGTTCTCGGGGGAATGTTAGGATGGGCCTTTCCTGAATCCAAAGAGACACGGGCTCCCATGGTGATTCCTCCTTCTGGCTCCACCAAAGCCACCGTTGAGGTTCGTGGCGCGCTGTTCTCTACGCTGTACGACCCGGCTGGCCGAGTGTTTGGAGCGTTCAATCCGCCCAGCACCGTTCCCACACCAAGCAACTTTGACACCGTCACTTTTCAATTTGTGAACCTGAGCAGCGCGGACCAGACGAAGCTGAAGAGCGCCTACAAGTCCTCGTTTGTGAAATCACACCAACACCGTTTGCATGTTACGCTGCAAGCAGGAAACGAAGTAACCACACGACTTAACAAGTCCTGGTTTGGCCAGCAGAGCAGCGAGCTAGATTGTCCAACCCCTGGAAAGCTCGATACGACGATTCTTCGATGCAGCCAAACACACAACCTCAGCGATGGTATAGGCCACCTACAATTCCGAACCGGTCAGGTCCAGCACCCCATCGGCTTCAGCAGTTACTTGGACGGCAGTGTCCTCAATGTGTCTTTGCTCCAAGCCAACACCCAGCCTTTTCAAGGACTGCAAGTTCACTCCCAAGGCCGCACATACATGTACCTGGATCGCGACCACCACGGCCACGCCGAGATGGAGCACTGGCAAGCCATGATGAACTTCCAGGTTCAGCGTGGTATGCAACTTCTTTCCCAGCATTCAGGGGCTTCATTGGCTCAGATGCTGCGTCCAGCCGGGCTTGTTGATCGGGTCACTTTTGTTCCTGAAGGTGCTTGGATGTCACCGCTGTCTCACACAACACCATTGTTGAGTCAGATCCGCCTTCCAACCCTTCCTCCGTACACCATTGACTCTCATTCGCTGCAAATTTCCTTTGAACAAAGCTTGCAGATCTGGTCACAGGTTGTCCAAAACGAGCAGAACAAGATCCGAGATGTCTTGCTTGCCACCCAAGGACGCTTGGAGGCATTGAGCTTTGGTTTGGGTATCGCCACCATTGCGTTGCCTTTCATGGCACCCTTCCTGGAAGGTTCTGCTGTGGCACTCGGCGTGTTGCGCACCACCATCATCACCTTGGAGTTGGTTCAGGTAGCGTTGGTCGCTGCGGAAGTCGCTGCGGTTGTACAATCCCAAGGCATCCATCAGGTCACGTTTATGCAAGCGATGATGTTAGTCTCAGGGGTGCTCTCTACCATCATCGCAGCCAAAGTAGGCCTACCTGCCAGTCGTCTGAACCGATTCCGTGCGTTCACGGACCGGGCAGAGCAGCTCAACACCATTATCGGAACGTCGATGCTCACAGCCCTGGCGTTCGACGGTTTCCAGAATGGATTTAACACCACACACCGGGATCAGGCGGCGTTTTTCCTGGGGACGATGGTCTTTTCCAATACAATAGGTAGCATCACCGAGCGTCTGGTATTGGCTCGCCGATTGTCTCCTGCCAACCGAAAGTTTCTTCGTGCCAACACCGCAGAGCGGCTTCGTCTTTTCCGTAAGCAGCTCGCCAAAGACCGGGTGACTCCACGTTCTCCTGACAGTCAGCCTCCTCCTGCCAAGTTTGCCCGAGACAAACAGATCGCCGAGATCCAGTTGCGCCATAAGCGATGGAGAACGATCTCAGCTGAAGATGGGCAAAATGCGCTGCTGAAGGGTAAGGTCCAAGGGCCCCTGAAAGAAGGGGTGTTGAAGCATCGCGTGGAGATGCAAACGGAGGTCTACAAGTTTGGCACTCAGATGATCAAATACCTTGATGAGCATGTAAAGTCTGGAAAGTCATTCCTCAACAAAGAAGGACAGCTAGACATCATAGGCTTGGTCAACTTTCTCAAGCAGTTGGACCAACAAACCCACGCCAACCTGACCACGAACTCGCCAGCCATTCAGCAGATGTTTAAGACCGTCACGTTGAAGGTACAGGCACGTGTAACTTCATTGGGCCGAGGTCAAGGAATTGATGAGTTTGCCAACCTCTCTTCCATTCAAAAAGAACGTGTAATTGAGATTGCCTACGCCGAACTCAAGGGCCAAATCACGTCACTTCTTGAAGGAGCGAACCACCCAAGCGGCTGGAACAAAGCGTTCAATGACAAGGCTGACTCCCTTGGCAAGGACGTCATCAAGCATGTCATCGCAACCCACTCCCGACAGGCCAAAAACAAGAACTTCTATTTCAATGGAAAAACGGCCGAGAACTTCTGGAACGCCTGCAACCGCAAGTGGACCTGCGTCAAAGACAAGTACGAGCTGAAGGACCTGAACGCCGAAGAGATGTACCTCCTCCGAGAATTCCGCTTCCAGGAAACCCGTAAGTTCATCAACGACGCTGCAGATACCCTGGGCATCTGCACCAAGGGCCAAAACTGCGACCGAGTGGTGTACGCACCGCCTGCCGGAAGTGACGGACCCACCAGCGACTACGACATTAGCTGGACCGTTGTAGACGCCAATGGAAAAACCGACCTATCAGCCTCGGCTGCGTTGGTGGGTCGGGCCACACGAGACTACATCGCAGCGATCGGTCGCAACGCCGAAGACGCCTTTGAGCATGGCTTGTTCGTTCCCCCTCCTGCCTTTGTCAAGGAGCTCAAGGAGCTATCGATTCAGTTCCAAGGAACGACACCCCAGATCCCAGAATCTCTAGCTTTCTTCCTGCGTAACTTGGATCCCAACAACTCCAACAAGGCCAAGGCGCTCGCGGATATGACAACGGAGTTAAACAAGTTTGGAGCCAAAGGACTAAGCGCTGAAATACTGAAAGGACAAGGGACCTTTGATACCTTCACCAACACCACCAACGCGACCCGGTTCAAGGACGCTTTGGAGCGATTCATCACCTGCAGGGACCCACAATGCAACGCCAAGGATCTCACGGTGTGGAACAAGCTATTTGTGGACAGCAACAACAAGCTCCTCACCAACCCCACCATCAACCCCATCACCTTAGGCCTAAAGAAGCTCATCACAGGCTGCACAGACGCCAACTGCACCAACGGAGCAGGGCAAACGGCCTGGAAGACGAAGTTTTTTGATGAGACCGCGAACAAACTTCGACCCGACGGAGAGGCCGTCATTAAGGACTTTACAGGTAGCTTGATTGCCGACCAAATGAGCCTAGAGCTCAAGCAGCTGCAAATCCCTGGACCGAACCCTTCGGCCACCGAGATTCAACAGTTTCAGGCGAAATTTGCTCCCATCATTGAGCTAGACACCCACCTGAAGTTCTTGCAGCCTGAATCGTATGGAACGATCTCCACGCTGGTTCACATCGTGGAAGGCATCCAAAAGCAAAAGGGGATCGCAGGCCTCGACTTCCTTGGCTCCTTCTTTGAAAACATGGGATACGAACGCCACTACCTGCAACTGAATCAAGGCGACAAGATCCAAAAGTATGGCGTACGGGTGGCTGACGCTCTCGACCGGATGATTCGCTCCGACCCACGGTTGAAGGGTGTCTACTCTCTCGTGCAGGAGAAAAAGATCAAGCTCATCCTGGAGCGCTTGAACAGCAGCCACAAGACCAACGCAGGCAGCAAATTCAACGAAGCTGGCACGCTGGACGCGCTCAAGAAAGACATGAACGAACTGTACAAGCTCGCCGCCCCCGCCATGCAAAAGCTCTTTCCCTAAATGGGCCTCCCCCCACCCTTCTATCCTTCAACACAGGGTTGACAAGCCATGGAGAGCTTGCCATACTCAGTGTCGCTCTTTGAGAATCTCGTTCAATCACTCATGTAGGCTTCCTGACCGGATGACGCAGCCTTGTGTTGCGGCCGGTCATCTCCGCAAGGAGGTTTTCTCTGCTTAATCGTTTGCGACACGAACGACCAGGAGAAAGGTTTCACTGAAGCGAAGAAGAGTGACATGTACTGCATGTAGAACCTCTCCCTATAGGGATGTCCGTAGGGGACCCCTCGTAGTACGGCATCGCGATCGACATGATGCCCCCGAGCGAGTCCAGCTCGACCACCATGACGACCCACGTCCTATAAGAGGCGACTCCCCCAGTCATACTTCCTCACGGAGACGTTTTGTCTGACCGCTGTTAGACTTAGGCCCCTCCGACGGCCGAATTCGGCGCAGAAAAGCCTCTCCGGGGAGAACAGTCTGATGGTCTCCATCAAGAAGATTGAGGTGCTCCGCGACCTCCTGGTCGAGGATGTCATGCAAGTTCATGAACAAATTCATCGTTTGCACATCACTATCACGCTACATGAACGAAACGAGAGCACCCCTTTGACTACCCCTCATTCATGCACCACACCCCACAGGTACAACATCCCCTGCATCTTGCGCACGGGAGTGACCTACATCTGCATGTTCGCCGAGCAAAGTCCAACACTACTTTAGCCGAGCGACCACGCGAGTTTTTTTGCCCCCGCGGATCTTGACTCTCTTGGTGATATGCTTGCCGTTCCCAAATACAAACTTAACCTTGTACGAACCGGCCGGTACCTTGTAAGGAGGTCGCATGGAGTTCCCTACGTAGTCACCGTTGAGGAACACCTTGGCGACAGGACGCGAAAGCAGCCAGATCTTACCCATGGGGAAGCGCATCTTAAAGGTTTGCTTGCCGGGTCGGAACGTTACAACCTTCTTGCGGCTCGCATCAAACTTGAGGGTGCGGTACATCACCACATACCTGCCTGATGGAACCTTCTTCCCAAACAAGGGAATCTTGCCGATAAACTTGCCGTCGATATACACGCGGCTTCTTGGGCCACCACCAAACGAAACAATGGAAGTTTGGGGCTTCTTGGGGATCGGCTTAAACCGGACGGTTAGCTGTTTGTATTCACGAGCTTTCAACCGAATGTGCTGTGTGACTGACTTGTAGCCCGACTTTTCGATGCGAAGCATGTGCTTGCCAGCCGTAAGCTTGTACTTCGGCAAGGGAGAGGAACCAATCACAGAGCCGTCGAGTTTCACGACAGCGCCAGGAGGGTTCGTCTCAATAGCAATCCAGGCGTCTGGAACAATGTTCAGGACCTGGGCACGCAATCGGGGTCGGGGACGAGGGCGACGAGCCACCACACGCCGACGACGCACAATTCTACGACGGCGACGGACACGACGTCGACGACGAGACCGACGCTCTTTCTCTAGCCGAACTTGCAGAACGCTCTTTTTGGTTTCGGTGCTGATCTGGAAGATCTTGCTGTAGGTTTTGAATCCCTTGCGCTTGACGGAGAGCGTATGGGGCACACCAGCCGGCAACGACCCTTCATACACCCCATCAAACAAAGCTTTGAGGGGCTTTCCATTCACCAAGACATTGGCTTGGGCTGGCTTAATCTTAACCAACACAGAGCCTATGATCATGGTCTTGGGCTTCTCTTTGAGCGTCACACGCAGCGGCTTGGCCGCCAACTCACTCGTAAACTTTTGGATCTCCTTAACGCTGGAGAGGTATCCCTTGTGTCGAATGCTCAGGATGTATCGCTTGCCTGGTGCAAACATCACCGCTTTGGGTGTCTTCCCTCGGAACTCATCGTTTACGAAGATGTCAGCGTTGCGAGGTTCACTGGAAATGGTCCAGGGTGTTGCGAATACAGTCTCAGTCGGTCGTTGGTTGATGATGGTGTAGGCACCGAAGCCGCCACCTCCAAGCACAACCAAAACAAGCAAAACAATCCACAAAGACGAGCTGCTCTTCTGGCGCTCTCTCATGGCTGGAGAGTTCAGATGGGTGTCTTTGACCGCTCCACTCACATCAGAGACGCCAATGCTGGAGAAGTCCGAGCCACCCAATCCCCCAGACAGACTGGAAGCGGAGGTCCCAAACTCCACAGACGACCCGGTGAGGGCTTGTGGTCGGGGCGACAAATGTGAAGGCGTGTGAACACCTGAGTTGCTGCCCCCCTCGAAGGAGAACCCACCAGTGCTGAGCAGCGCAGAAGCTTCCGGCAAATCGGAGATCTCTTCGTCGGACATGATCCGTTGGATGTAGTGAGCCAGTCGTTTGCTTCCTGCCGCCAAACCATGCCGCAGGAGGAAGTCTTCCAACGCAAGCTGCATCTCGCCGCAGTCTTGGAAACGTTGGTCACGATCGGTCGCCAGGGCTTTCTGTACGATCAACTCCAACGCGGGAGGATAGCTGTCGCGGTACGCGGAAGGAGGTGGGTAGTCACCGCCGATGATCTTGTGGAGCGTTGCGATCTCGTTGTCGGCGCGGAACAGGCGGTGCCCCGTTGTAAGCTCCCACAATACAACACCCAAAGCAAAGACATCGCTGCGTCGGTCGAGAGGAGCGCCAGTGGCTTGCTCTGGCGACATGTAAGCGTATTTGCCTTTGAGAACACCTGCGCGAGTGTGATGGACCTGGCTCGCGGCTTTGGCAATACCAAAGTCCACAACCTTGATGTCACCGTTGTAGGTAAGCATCACGTTTTGGGGTGAGATATCGCGGTGCACCAGGTTGAGCGCTTCGCCATGGTTGTTGGTGCACGAGTGAGCGTAGTCCAGGCCAGCGCAAGCGCCGATGATAATCTGGCAACAGTGTTCGAAAGGAATGTACACGCCGCGATGGGCTGCCTGTTTCATGAGCGAGCTAAGGACCATCCCGTCGATGTATTCCATGCTCATGTAGTAGGTGCCGTCAGACTCACCCAGTCCTATGATCTGGCAGAGGTTGGGGTGATCGAGGTGAGCAGCTAGGCGACCTTCATCCAAAAACATCCGGATGAACTCTTCGTTTTCTGTAAGGTGAGACAAAATCACCTTCACCGCCACGCGCTTCTCAAACCCTTCGACACCACCCTTCCGGGCTTCCCAGACTTCGGCCATACCGCCGGCAGCGATCTTGCGCACCAAGCGCAGATCCCCCAGTACAGGTTGTTCGGTCATATCCGAATGTCCTATCACTCGTCGCTTACCCTTTCTACGATTCACCGATGAGTCGCAGAGACCGTTGCACTCCAAAAGAGGCAAGTATACGCAGAGAATCCATCTTTGTCGAATTGAACAGACAAGCACCTGTGCCACAGGGCTTGCCAAGCAGTCTTCTACTCTTTACCTTGCCGAGGCAAGGAAGTCCATACGGCACAGCAAGATGTCTGGCTGTGGTTGCCGCGTTCCTATGGTACAGCGGCATCTCAGCCTGTGGCAAGGGGGTACCACCCGATCGGTTTGCGCTCTTGCTGGTTCACGTATATCGTCCTCCTTGGACGGCACATCCCTCATCTCTATTCACTGTTGAGGTCAAGAATCATCATGCAGGAGGGACTCCTGTTACAAGGACGGTACACCGTCCAACAACTTATCGGACGCGGCGCTCAAGGAGAATGCTGGCTGGTTCAGGAGGGTGAGCACATGTGGCTCGCCAAGATCTACCGGCTGCATCAGGAAGGTTGGGAACGATACGCCCTCGTCGAACGAGAGGCCCAGATCCTTTATCAACTGAGCAATCCGGGGATTCCGGCCTTCCGTGACATGTTTGTGCTGCCCGACGATGCCGCGCTCTGTCTCGTGCGAGAGTGGCTCCCTGGTCACAATCTGGAACAATTTATCTCCCAACATCGTACGTCAGAAGTGGAAGTCCGCCAACTGGCTCGCCAGCTTTTGGAGACATTGCACTACATCCACAGTCTCTCTCCGGCTGTCATCCACCGCGACATCAAACCCACCAATGTGATTCTACGACCCGACGGCTCCCTGGCCTTGATCGATTTTGGCTCTGTCCGTGATGTGATCTTTGCCGACCAGGGAGCGTCTGTGGTGGGAACATACGGCTACACACCACCCGAGCAGTTTCTAGGGCACCCCACGCCAGCGTCGGATCTGTATGCCTTGGGAGCCACCCTGGTGTACCTCCTCTCCCGGCAACACCCGTCTAGCTTGCCGCTGCTCCGCAACCGACTGATGTTTGAACCCTATATCAATGTACAACAACGTTTTCTGCGCATCCTTCAGCGTCTGCTTTCTCCGGAAGTGGAGGATCGCTTCCAGTCGGCTCGTGAGGTGATGCAGGCCCTGGATCGCTGCGACAAAACCGGCGTCGTCACGGTCTCCAGCCAACATGGCGTTCGACAGCTACCGATACCCACCGAACAGTTGGAGGGATTGTCCGGCGTTGAGAAACGCGCCAAAGCCTCGGAGTCCGTCCGTCGCCCACCCTGGCAGCGTCACCGCAAACGAGAGTCCCAGTGGACTTGGGAGAAAGATCCTCCCCATGATCCCAACGCATTGCCTGACGAATGGCAGCCGCAGCACCCCGATCTGACACCTGTCATTCAGACGCTACAAAAGCGTCACCACTTTCAAAACCTGGACTCCTTTAGCGATCCTTTGGAAGTGGTGGAAGCCATCGACCATCACTTTGGCCAGACCGACGAAACCGGCCGAGAGTGGTTGCTTCGCTTGCTCCACCCTCACGACGCCGCGGACATCTTGTTCCATCACTACGACCCCACATTTCTGTTGCCCAACTACACCCAGCCCTTATTGGAACGCTTCTCTTTGCTGCTCACTCGCCAGGGCCAGAACGCGATCGGTCAGTGGGTGCTTCTTTACTTCCTCTACAAATACAACTGGCACCTTCACAACCAAAGGCTGATGCACTCCCCGCTCAAAGCCCTCAAGATCCAGGAACACTTCCCCACACGCTGGGGACCTCTACAACAAACGCGACGCTTCCTGGAACACTTTGAGAGCCTCTCCATCAGCAAGCAAACCAAGCTATACCCCAAGCTAGAGCAACACTGGGAGCAGCTCTCTCGTCATTACCAACTTTGTATCTCAGTCCGCCCCAGCCATCTGCCAGTCTTGGTGGAGCGTGGCTTGGGCGCGTTTGAGCAAGAGTGCCTGTCCACCTACGACAAAGACTTTCAAAACGAATGGCTCGACGAAGGCTGGTTTCGCCGGATGCTCCGTTGGCTCACGTTCTGGCCACCGCGCTGGATCCCCTTCACCAAGATGCTCGGACAAGACAACCGGGTCTACCAACGACTCGGAAACTATGTTGCCTCCCTTCACATCGTCCACGCCCTCTTGGAGCAACACCTCCTCCGCCTCCAAGACGAATACCACTGGATGTTGGAAGACAACAAAAAGTCTTAAGAAAGCCTGGACACCACACCCCCCACGTCCTAAAGTAAAGCCGTTCTTTGGCAACCACAGACAACTCACTTCCGTAGGCTTCCTGACCGGGTTTTGCCGGTCATCTCCGCAAGGAGGTTTTCTTCGTTGACGCGCTCGCGATACGAGCGAACAGA
>SBHC01000072.1 GCA_006226375.1 Deltaproteobacteria bacterium
CATTCATCACCATCCCCCCATGCCTCCGTGATGAAATGGTTATCATCCCTGGCTTTTAACCAGGTTTTGAGGGTTCGACCCCCTCCGGGGGTACATACAACCACCTATAGTTTAACGGTAAAACGCTCGACTGATAATTGGGTAATGGAGGTTCAAGTCCTCCTGGGTGGCCATTGGGGTTGTAGTTCAATTGGCAGAACGTTGCCCTTGCAAGGCAAAGGTTAGGGTTCGATTCCCTACAACTCCACTCTGGGGAAGTAGTTCAGTTGGCAGAACGTCTGGATGGCATCCAGAAGGTCATGGGTTCAAGTCCCATCTTCTCCACATGCAAAACCCCTTCTGGGGAACAACAACCGCACAACGAAGCAAGCTATGTTGCAGAAGCTGCGTCCCATTCACCATGAAAGGCGACAGGCAAAAGCGGCATTGGGATGGAAGCCACGGGGCCTTTCTCCAGTTGGTTTGCTTCGAGAATGACAAGGGTCGATTGCTGCTTCAGTCCATCGGACAGGATGGCAAGAACGTACCCTTCGTTCTCACGTTCGGGGTCAGGAGCCAACAAAGGCTCGCCGACAAACACGTTCTCCGGGGTCGTCCAGAGCTGGTGGGGTCGCTCTTGGTCCTTGAGATCAATCGCGATAATCGAGTCGAAGGGGTCACTGAACCGTGTATCTTTGCGAGTTGCGCCCAACAGCAAGGGCGTGTCCAAGCCCTCATGCTTCGGGTGAAACCGAGGAAAGTCGATCCCATGAGGAGCTAGCGTTTCCCATCGGGCCTCTGTTGCGCCGGGTGGAACCGTAATCCGAACAAGTTGCTGGGGCCCTCGTGCATCGGGCAGCCCTGGATCAAACGGAGCCTTCGGACCTGCGTACCCAAACTCTTCACCAAACTCAAAGCTTGTAAACACACAGGCGTCGACAACAACAGTCCCATCGTTCTCAAATGCGTTGCCAAAGTGAACGACAAACGCGCGGTCGGGCAACGTGACGGTTCGTACAGGTTCTCCGCTGTGCCGTGGAACAAGGTGAAGACACCCTGGTTTCCGCATATCTGTCTCCACCGAACGCAGCAAGGTCGACATCCCCAACGCCATCTTTGTTAATTCAAGGGGTTTGATCCGCAAGGGGTTTCCACCCAAAACATACTGCGTGGGGGTCATCGCAAAATCGTGGGTAAACAACATACCGGGGATATGGACTTCCCTCTGGGATACCACAGCCTCGTTGCTGTCGAGTTCACGAAATGTGAAGCGTGTCTCACGGCCAGCTTTGTGACTGCAAAGAATGAGGCGTTGGTTGACGGTGTCGTGCTTAAAATGAGCCAACGTGGCCTGACCTTCAATGGCTCCACCGAACCACTCCTCTCCCTTGGTTTCGAGAGATTCGGCATCCAGCGCGTAAGGCGCGCCGCCTTCCCAACCGGCCAGTAACTTGTCTCCCCATCGCGTGATCGTTGTATTCGCAACATTCCGAGGGACGGACCCAAAGCCAAGGTTCTTCCAGAAACCACCGGGGATGTTGGTAGCAAAGCCTCGATGAAGCAGGCGACCTGCTTTGGCTTCGTTCTGGTACACCAACGTTTGGATAAAGTCGGCGCGCAAACGCATAGAACCATCGGGAAGAAACTCAAACGAACGAAGGTAACCATGACCATCAAAGGGGTGTGCGATAGAATCACCGATCTGAGTCCACCCAGGCCCATTGGAGAGCATCCGAGAGCCATGAAGCAGAGAGGGGATCGTTCCCTCGATGTGGGACCTTGGGATCACTTGGTCCAAGGTTCCAGGACGTGCCGCCATGGCCAGGTTCCAAGAACGATCACGGGGAGAAAGATTTGGAAAGGTGTTTTGTGACATCGCATCACCTGTAAGTCAAAGTTCAAGCCGAACAACCAAGACAGACTACAACAGATTGGCCTGCTGTTTGTCCAGCCCTGCCCAACCAAGTCAGCCCAAACCTGACCATAACATAGTGATGAAACTTATCGCTTAAAGGAAGGACTGCTGGGCTCTGGCACAGAGCAAGGAAACTTTGAATCGAGCAGAGGGAAGAGCTTAGCGCGGTTAACTCGGACGCTCATGATAGCCTGCCCCAGAAGAAAACGGGACAGGTTGTTCGCTTCGCCCGCTTTCTCTGCATCACGTAGGTCACGTTTGAGTTCGATGTGAAAGAACCGATGGGTGGCAGAGGAAGCGTTGTCCATACATGCGTTGAGGTTTTGTCCGTTGATGTTGGTGTATCGACCTTGGGTGTTGAGGGTTCCACACAGTTTGGTCTCTTTGACAAGGTCGGGTTGGTTGTTCCCACCCCAGTTGCATGAGCCTCCCGTAACAGGCGTCTTGTTCTTCAGCGCCAGCGCTTGGTTGATACGCTCCAAAAACGCAATCGACAAAGCATTGATGGGCAGATCAGGGTTGTTGGACAAGACCTTGGTGCCGTTCCCAAAGGAGAACTCGTTGTTGCTTGATCCGTTGCCGTGAATTTGGAGAAACTTCAAAGAGGTTAAGTCATTGACCGTTTCATGAAACGCCTGGAAGTACGAGTTTCTTGTATGCGACATATCCGACTTCCTGTAGTCATGCTTGGAGTTGTCGTCATCGTCATCGTTGCATACGGAGGTTCCGCTTCCGCTGGAACAATCGGTGTCGTCCTCATGTCCACAGCGATGATTGCTCGACATCGCAAACATTTGGGCGCGAGTGTTCCGGAACAATTCAGCGCTCAGTCGGGCCGTTTGCATGTCCTTGACAACATGGGGAGCTTCAATCGCAATTTCACGTCGAGGAGCGTTCTTGGCTCGAAAGAAGTAGACACCCCAACCTTCGTGCGCACCGGTTGGAACTTCAGGAATGGGGCGAAGCAAGTGATAGGTTGTCTTGTCACAACCGTTGACCTCACCCGTATCGTAGAATCGAACAATCTCATACTTGATGGTCTTGGCGAGGGCTGTCGCTTGTGCCCACTTTTGTTGCCAGATCAATGTCACGACAGACCGAAACGTCGCGATGTTTCCAGGCTCGCTGTAGGTCTCATCAAAGTGACTTGACGCCTTGGAGCGAATCGTCTCCACATACGAGATGAGGTCACGAGCCACCAAGGGACAGTGCTCGGCTGGGCACATCGGTGTGGACACATAGGCTTGAATGAGCAAGGGTTGTTTGCTGCTCTGTGTCTTTGCATCGTCTTGCAAGTCAGGTGCGCCGATGTGACAACCTGTAGTGAATGCGAGAGTCGTGAGAGCGAGGAGGCAAAGTATACGTTTCATGACGGGCTCCTTGTCGTCGTTGTTGTTCTGTCTGACACCAACAACGATAGAAAGACATCGTCACAGAAACGTCTCAACGCATATAGAACCCTAGCCTCCCATATAGAGCGAAGGAGGCTATCGAAAGGATAACCTAACAAAAGTAGGGAATTGCGGCAGTGACTCAACGATAGGTTTAACAAGCGGAGACTCAAGCCGTGAAGAAGCTCGAAACCCTAAGAAGCTTGTTTCATTCAAATGGTGAGAGTTGTCCAAAAAGGTAAGAGTATGCAAAGATAGAAGATCCCAAGTACAACTCGACACTGACCAAGAGCAAGATCCGAAAGAGTCTGCTCCAAGAGCCAGATTCGTTCAAAGTCTCTACCATCGACAAAGGAAACAACCCATGACAGAGAACACTCCGTATGTAGGACAGCTCCACCCACCCACCACGGAGCGAGTGAGTCAACTGGTGCCTGCCTCTGTAAGCATCAAGCTCAAGAAATTGGTGTTCCTCCTCTTTGGAGGAGCTGTGATTTTCGGGGTGCTCTACTTTTTGGGCTCTTTGTTCTCCGCAGGCTGGCTCCAAACCACAGGGTACGTTCTGGGTGGACTCTGCATCCCACTCTCCATCTGGATAGGCCTCACCGCCAAGGTAGCACCCTGCCCTTATTGTGACGGAGTTGTAGGAGCCGGAGCTTACGATACCATCGCCATGGACGACGAAGCAGAACAAATGGAGTGCGAACATTGCTTTGAGTTGTTGCTCACAGAAAACGGAACTGTCCGTGCTCTCACCGAAGACAACACACCCAAACCCGGCTCGTTTACCGTAAGCGTCGTTGCCAACGGACATTGGCCCGAGGAGTGTATTGTCTGTGGCGCTCCTCCAACCCACTTTGACGCCGTAAAGAAAAACAAGTTGGAAGTCGAGAAGCTACTGTTGGGTTCGCTGTCTGTACAGTCCGGCAAGATTGATGGTGTTCCCTATTGTGACCAACATGGCGATGCTGTGTCGCTAGCCATCAGCGACGACAAGCTTAAGGTAGTCTTTCCTGAGTTAGCCATGGCCCGACGATACCTCGCAGTCAACCCGGTGCGCTTGCCTGTTGAAGTGAAGTCATAAAGACTCGCTCCCTCCGCCCTATCCTTCACCAACCAAGCTCCATGTTTTGGATGTTAAGCATGGAACGACAGAGCCTCGCTTCCATAAAACCCTTCACAATGTTTGAAAAGAATCACGTAGCCAAACAACATACAATGCAACGCTCTGATCTCGTTCCTCAAAACAAGGGAGACTCCAATGTTCTTTCGACTGTTCTGTCTGGTAAGTTTGTCCAGTTTCATGTGGCTTGGTTGTGGCAGTGGAAGCACCACAAACAACGACAACAACTCCAACACAAACGTGTCCAACACCAACAGTGAAAACACAACAACAAGCAACACAAACAATACGAACAGCAATGAAAACACAACGACAGGCAACACAAACAATGCCAACAGCACAGGGGAGAAAGTATCTGTGCAAGCCGACGTGTGGGCTGACAATTGGTTTGCGTTTTACCTGGGCAACACACTGGTAAAGGAAGACTCTGTTTCAATCACCACAGAGCGCTCTTTCAACAAAGAAACCTTTACCTTTGAGGGTACCTATCCTCTGGTGCTCAACTTTGTAGCGAAAGACTTCAAGCAAGACGACACTGGCCTTGAATACATCGGCAAACCCAACCAACAGATGGGAGATGCCGGACTGATCGCGCAATTCAAAGACACAGCAACGGGGAAGGTGATTGCAGTCACCAACGCCAACTGGAAGTGTCTGGTGATTCACGAAGCACCTCTGGATAAGAGCTGCGCCAAAGAGTCGTCACCCACAGCAGGAAAAGCGCCTTGCGAGTTCAAGAAAACAGACGAACCTTCAGGCTGGAAAGACCCTGGTTTCGACGATAGCAGCTGGACAAACGCGACCGAATACACCTCGGCGCAGGTCCGCCCGAAAGATGGCTATGACCAAGTCACATGGGATGCAACTGCCAAGCTCATCTGGACAGGCGACTTGGAGACACACAACACCATCCTGTGCCGTATCGTCATCAACAAACCCTAAATCACCGTTGTAGGACAGAACCCCCTCCGATTCCCCCCTCACCTTCTCGAACTCGACTCACTCTTACACTAGACAGCGAGCATGTGAAGAGGCTCTTGTTCGGCGATGTCATGCTTCGATTCCAGATCAAACAAAACAGCCAAACCGTAGCTATAGAGCAACGACGCGAACACAAGAGAAACCAGCGTTGAGGTTTCCAATCCAGTCATGGAGCTAAGAAACTCAGAGTTTTTCCGAACCAAAAAAGCAAAAGCTGGATTCAGAACGACCAACAATCCATCCGAAAGATTCGCAAGAAAGCCTTCTGAAGAGCCGCCTTTTACAACAAAGCGAAAGAGAACAAAGCAGAGTCCGTTCGTGACAGCCAGGACACCCAGACCATGAAGAAGCTTGGTTCCACCAGGACGCAAGACTCCAAACAAACTGGGGGCTTCAAAGAACTGTTTTCGGGTGGCGAGGTAGATGTAAGGGAAAGACACAGCAACAAACACTTTCCACAGCGCAATACCACCCACAGCAAACTTTACAAACACGTGAAACAGCCCACCCGACACCAACATTGCGATCACCATACGAAGCAACACCTTGGACATGGTCTGCCGAACTGGGGCTGCCTGCTTGTTGTTCTTCTTGGTGTTGTTGCTCTTCCCTGAATGAGGCAGCTTCTTCTTTGACGAACGTTTCTTCCTAGCCATAAGACACACGATCTCCTGAAATGGGTTGTTTTCTGTGCTTCTCTGCAATTCAGGGTTGGGGTGGTATCACAGAATCCCATGGAGATAAACGGTCTGGGCTTTGAGGATGATGCAAGTCGAAAGGAAGAATTGGAAAGAAAGTGGGTGTGGGCTGAAGAATCAACCAAGCATGAGAGATCGCAAAAGCTTCGGCCTTCACGGAACAACCAGCAGATGTCCAAGGAGGATAACTTGGACCGCCTGGAGCGACCCGCCCCCTACACCTTCTCCAGCAATTGAGCATACGCAACGTGCTTGATGTAGTTTTTCGGCTCCTTCGATCCAGCCTTTACCTTCGTTTTCTTTTTCATTGTAGGACTCCTTTATCAAGAATGGACAATCGATGAGGAGAAGCAACCAGCATGACAACTTCGCTCCATGTTCTCACTGTTGCTGCTGTCTACAGCAAAAACGACACCACAACAGCACTATCTCTCTACCATCCCATTCTGAAAAAGAGTTTCCCCCCGAACAGAGTAAAGAGAAAGAAGGCCAGCGTGTATCCAATCCAAGACTCTGGACGGATAATCCAGGGTCTTGGACAACCCAATGCTTCACCCACCTTGTAGCTCGGCCCAGCTGCCGACCGATCATTCGACAAAGAATCAAAAACCAAAAAAATCGGCGATTCTAAGGCCGCCTAGCAAGGCCCCCCAAGCCTCTCAAACACACAACGCACACTCAAGCGGCTCTATCTCTGCAGACAGGACAACGAGAGAATAATCCTTTTACAAACGACAGATCGACACACTTTCATTTTTTTCCACCCTTTCTATTGACAGTTGCGATGAGATTCCCATACTGAAATCGACTGATCGGTCGGAATAAAAAAAAGGGAGAGAATTCCATGACCCCGAAGGTGGTAGACAAAGAAGCACGCAAGAAAGAGATAGCCGCCCTCTCCTTGGAATTGTTTGCACAAAGGGGCTTTGATGCGACGTCGATGAGTCAAATCGCAGAAGCCGTTGGTGTGAAGAAAGCAACCCTCTACGATTACTTCTCCTCCAAGGACGACTTGATTCTCGAAGCCTTGCAAGTCTGGATGGAGCATGTCACAGAGGGTTGGGAGTCGCAGATCGAACAGTTGAAGGACCCCGTCCAACAAATCCAGGTTCTATCGCTAGGGGCCATTGAAATGATGCAATCGCCGCTGGCTACGCAGCTAACACTGGCGGCGACCCAGCTCCTGCTCAAGGAAGAAACAGGACATCGGTTTTACTTCATTCGTGAGCTGCTGATGCGAGTGCGTCGACAGTTTGGAGGCGTGCTTCTTGAAGGAATCTCACAAGGTGTGTTTCGGGCGGAGATCGCACGACACACGGACACGATAGCGGTCAACTTGTTGGCCTACCTGGACGGACTGGGTCTGCACTACGCCCTCTTAGGAGAGCATGCATTCTCCCCCGAAGAACAGGTCACTTACTACACCGAACGTCTGCTCGCAGACATCCTCACGGAGAAAACCAAACAAGAGGATGCCAGCAAGAATACGGAGCAGGCCAATGAAAATGCAGCCCCTTGAGACGCCTTCTCGCGCCCCATCGAACTGCAGCGGAAAGGACAGAGCCATGACAACGAACTGGACCCCCAAACATCCGATTAATTTGGGCAGCAAGGTCTTCGTGGAAGACAAGTACAAGCACTACAACTGGCTGCGCAAGGAAGCTCCTGTGTGTCGAGGAAAGCTAGGGCCGGTCAACACCTACCTGATCTCCCGTTACGACGACTGCGAAATGGTGCTCAAAGACTCCCGCTTCATTCGCTCTCGAGAGAAAAGCCGCTGGATGTGGCTGCTTCCCCGTGGTCTTAAGTTGATTACAAAGACCATGATTTACCAAGACGACAAACAACACCGGCGACTCCGCACACTGGTTCACAAGGCGTTTACCCCCCGCGCCATTGAGGGGATGCACGGTCGGATTGAAGAGGTCTGCAACGAACTCCTCGACAAAATGGAGGCTGAAAACAAAGGAACGTTTGACCTGGTCCCCACCTATGCGTTTCCCTTGCCAGTCACAATCATTGGAGAAATGCTAGGAATCTCTGAGGAAGACAGGGTTGGCTTCAAAACCACCATCAACACACTCCTTGATGGCCTGACGGGTTGGAGAGTCATCAAGACCCTCCTCTGGGATCTTCGCAAAACTGTTGCATTCATCGAAGGTTTGATCGAGAAGAAGCGAGCCAACCCAGGCAATGACATCTTAACCGGCCTGATTCAGGCCGAAGAAGACGGTGACCGCCTCACCAAAGACGAGTTAACAGGCATGGTGATGCTGTTGGTCATCGCCGGGTACGAAACAACCGTTGACCTTATCAAATGTGCGGTGGTTGCGTTGCTATCACACCCGGACCAGCTCGCCCTACTGAAAGAAGATCCTTCTCTCATGGACGGAGCCATTGAAGAAGTGCTTCGGTACTATGGACCCGTTCACGGCACAGAGTTGGTCTACGCCGGCGAAGAAGTCACGCTCCATGGCGTCACCATCCCCAAAGGGCACATCGTAACTCCCTTGTTGGGGTCAGCCAACCGAGACCCCGATGTGTTTGAGGACCCCGATCGCTTTGACATCCAACGAGAGTCCAAGCGTCACCTTGGCTTTGGCAAAGGCATCCACTACTGCCTCGGCGCGCCCCTCGCAAGAATGGAAACACGCATCGCTTTGAAGGTGTTACTCTCCAGGTACCCCAACTTGGAACTGGTTCAACCCGCAGAAGAGCTTAAGATCCAACAAGTCCCCCTCTTCCATCGATTTAAGGAAGTCCCTCTTACAATGTAGGAGAACCTGTCGTCTTTTGGTTCTCCTCCTGAGAAGGATTCGACTTTGGTTTGGGCCTGTCCACCGGACGGCACGCACCACTCATTCACGTTTGAATACCAAGCTTCGGTAAGATCCAAAGTTGAAGAGCGAAGTACACTCCCAACACAAGTATGAACTCCCAATTCATGTTGGCTACTCCTATGCCATAGGTTCATCAAGCACCTTGGATAGGGAGACACCACCTTCCCCAACGTTGCATCCTTTTCCGCGCCCTCTCCTCTCAGGCAGCATCAAGCAAGCACAAAGCTAGAGAGTGTGAACACCAGGGTTGAATGTTCACGCAGGCTCATTAATCAGGCTGCGAAATCGAGCCACCCCTCTCAGTTGCTCCACCCGATCGTAGATTTTCCGACGCGACCACGCAAGCTCCTGGCTGAGACCTGTGATGTTAAACTTGACAGTCCCCTTCTCTTTCCCTGTCCTGCGAACCACAAGCATATCAGGCTTCTCCAGGAGAACCGTCATCAGCTGTCGAACCTCTTCCGCACTTTGAGAATGCAAACGACCCGAAAGATCACCCAACAATCGCTCACAACGAGCTTTGTGGCTTTGCTGTTCCAATGCTTCCAACAAAGCCTGCTCAGGATGCCGACCATCCGAAGAGAGCTGAAGAAATGAGTAGAATGTGGGCTTACGGTTGGGAGTGGTTCGAAAAGCCCGACGCAAGACCGCCACACGGAGGTATTGCAAAAACGCTTGAACGTTTTCGAACTTCGCAGTTGCCTTGTGCTCCTGGGCCAACATCGAAACAACAACATCCAGGACTGCATCGTAAACGCAATCGGATGGTAAGCCTGTTTTTTGGGTACAATAACCAATCAATTGCTCATAATTCACGGATTCCAAAAAAAACTTAAGGTCCACAGTTGTTCTCTAGCTCCCAATCCCAACAGTGACTCGATACACACGGTTAAGAGAAAAGTGGGGAATGGGTTCACGATCGCGTTAAAAAAAGTTAAGACTGGCGAATTTTTTCAAGAACAGACACAACGTTGTGGCTGTAAACTCAACGAAGATGGCTTGTTTTTTTGCCAACCTAGCGTCCATGGACTATCCTTGTCCAGAGAAGAAAGCAACTCTCTTTGTCTTGGCCTACCTAACAGAGCCCAATACTTCAGCGACTCACCTTCACATCCATTGGGAATGGTGAACGGATAGTTAGCCAGGCTGGCCTATCGCAGTCCCAAGAAAATCATGACTCCTTTCCGAACCAAAATCATCGCTTAGCCCCCAATCAAGCGTTGGTGGGTTTGAGTCAAACTCCAGTCGTATGGCATAGGGAACAAAGCACCCCCTAACGAAGAACTCGATAGGAGTCATTATGGCGACCCCAGCCACACCATCGGCACCCCCCTCTCAATTGACCCATGGTCCCGTTGGACCGATTCTGCTACGCCTGGGAGTTCCCATGGTGTTGGGCGTTTTCTTTCTGATGGCCGTCAACTTCGTTGACACCTACTTCGTCGGCTTGTTGGGGGTTCAGCCTCTCGCCGCCATGAGCTTCACCTTCCCTGTGATTTCCATCATCTTGGGTCTCACCATGGGACTTGGCGTTGGAGCAACCTCCGCCATTTCACGAGCGATTGGGGCCGGCGACACGAGCCATGTCAAACAGCTAACAACCCATGCCCTGCTCCTAGCTGTTCTTGTCGTCACGATCATCTCCGCGTTGGGGCTTCTGTTTCAGCGCCCTATCTTTTTGATGTTGGGAGCCTCACCCAAGCTATTGCCTTTGATTGAAGAGTACATGACTCTTTGGTTCATTGGCGTTGTGTTTCTGGTGGTCCCCATTGTTGGAAACGGTGCGATTCGAGCGACCGGTGATGCACGTAGCCCGATGCTGATGATGCTGATGGTTGCCATCGTGAACGGGATCTTAGACCCACTGTTCATCTTTGGAGCAGGTCCTATCCCTGCGTTGGGTCTTCGTGGAGCAGCCATTGCAACCTTGATTGCGCGTGCCCTCTCCTTTGTGTTGGGTCTCTACATCATGGGGGTTCGGCTGAAGCTATTGGAGTGGCCGACCTTTAACTTCAAGGAAATTTGGGGTTCTTGGAAACAAATCTTGTCCGTTGGTTTACCCTCTGCATTGACCAACCTCCTTGCGCCTTTGGCTTCCGCAGCAGTGACCACTATGATTGCTCAGCATGGAAGCACAGCGATGGCTGCTTACGGTCTGGGAGGACGGATCGAAGGACTCCTTCTGATTGTACCGATGGTCATGGGGGGAGCGTTAAGCCCCTTTATCGGGCAAAACTGGGGAGCCCACCTCCCGCACCGTGTAGTCCAAGGCGTACGACAAGCCACAGTCGTCGCTGTAGCATGGGGACTTGGAGCATGGCTCCTCGTGGAGTTAACGGCCCCTTGGATGGGTGTCGGCATGTCGAAAGATCCCGCGGTCCAAGAATCATTCGTTCTCTACCTTCGCGTGATGTCCGCAGGGTACGCAGTTCATGGGATCGTCTCGATCGTAAGCGCGTCCTTCAACGCGATGGACCATGCGATTCGCTCCACGGTTCTCTCCGCGTCCCAAGGCCTGCTGTTTGCTGTTCCGTTCGCCATTGTGGGCGACAAAATCTGGGGACTGGGTGGCATTTTTGGTGGTCTTGTAGCAGCCAAGTACCTCACAGCTCTCATCGCATCCCGCTGGCTTAAGACCATGTTCACCCCGGACGACCTCGCGCTGGCGAAGATGTCAAATGACACCAAAACCGCGCTCCATGCGATTGAGTCATACAATCCCGAGCTTGCCACACAAGTGGAGCAGTTGGTCTCCGAGGTTGGTCACTGGGATGACTTTGCGGTTGGAACTGCCCGACGAAACACCTTATCGTTTCGGGTCAAGGAGAGAGAGATCGCCCACCTTCATCCAGACGGCCGACTGGACCTACCTTTCCCGCCGGCCCTTCGCGACGAGCTTTTGCGTGCCCGCGAGGTTGAGCACCACGAGCAGCATCACAACTCATGCTGGGTGACCCGCAAGGTTGAAAACAAAACAGACCTGGAGCGAGCGCGGTGGCTGTTACGAATCGGGCAAGTTCTCTACCTATGCTACACCCAAGGTTGGGATGCTGCCGCCACCCAAGAAAAGCGTCAGGAGCTAGCCCTCACCCCGAAGCTTGAGGAAATACTTCAGCAGGTCACCGCACAGTGCCAACGGAGCAAGGCTGAGGCCTGAGAACTCCCAGGTTGTGCAAAAGGTTTCTCTCAACAATTTTCATGCTATGATGACGCCATAACTTCCCATACAAAGACTGGGACAACAGGGAGGCACCAACCCAACTTGTGCCTCTGGATGAAGAGGGATTGCGCATGAGACTTCGCCTTTTTATGCTCTTTCTAGCTGGCCTTTGGTTGTCAGGCTGTGCCAGCCTCAACGGAGCCCGGCCCTTGGAGCCTGGCAAACATGAGATCGCCACGACTGTGGGCGGTGCCATGGTGATGTTTGCCGGTGCCCCTGTACCCTTACCCAACGTCATAGTGGAGGGTCGTTCAGGAGTAGCCAAGCCTCTGAATCGTCCCTTGGATATCAACTACGGCTTAAACCTCACGACGATGGCGTTTGGAATCCTGCAGGCTCATGTGGGAACCTCATGGCTCCTTGTCCATCAGAACGGAGGTATCCCAGCTCTCAGTATGACCAACCGAATCTGGCTCGCCGCCAACATCTTTGGGGCTCCTTACAAAGCCGAAGGTGCGGTGGGTCTCTGGGGCAATCATCAAATCGAATTTGCCCTTAGCTGGGAGATCTCTCACCAGTTGATTTATGTCTCGCTTGCACAATACACAGACTTTACCAACCCCAACTTAACGCTAACACCGGCGATTGGGGCTCACTTTGACCCCGGAAAACCCGGTGGATTCAAGATGTACATTGAAGCTCGGTGGTACGGTCTCAACCAACGCCAATCAGCCACTCCGTTCACCTTTGTGCCCAACGCACTGGGTGCCCTGGGGCTGAGCTTTGGCTTCTCGTACGTGCTGTAAAGGAGGTACAGAATGAAACGACTGTCTTTGTTCCTGGTTTGTGTTCTGCTCTCCCTTACGAGCTGGACCGGCTGTTTAAACCTCGATTTCATGTTCCACAACGGCGTTCACTGCAGCAAGATCAGTGACAAGAACTGCAAAAACAAAGAGTACTGGGACAAGGTCTGCCTGACGTGTGAGCAATCGTATGATTTTGGCCGTAAGTACGAGTGGATGGACGGGACACTCAAGGATGGCGAGAGCATTCGGCCCATCGATCCAAGCAAAGTTGTCCGTCATCAGGTCAAAACGAAGGACGGGGAGGGAACACTGGACGCCTACTTCATCCCCAGCCATGGAGAAGTACCAGAGATAGCCAAAACAACCATCCTGTACAACCACGGGAACTACGCTGGAATCGAACACTACATGCCACGGCTTCATATGCTGTACGAAGCCGGGTACAACATTGTAGTCTGGGACTACCGAGGGTACGGAAAGAGCATGCCGGCCAAGTTTCCAACCCAAGAGCAATTCTTGGAAGATGGGAAACAGATCCGCGACGAAGCCGAAAAGTGGGCCCCCGATGCAAGCAAGATCATCGTGTACGCGTACTCATTGGGAGGCATCCCTGCTGTAGAAATGGGTATCTACAAAGCAGGCTGTGCCATGTTCTTGGAAGCCCCCTTCACCTCAGCCCGAACTCTCGTTCGCTCCGCCTCTACGGCCAATATGCCAGAGGGCTTCTTCTCAGAAGGACGGTTCAACAACATCGAGAAGATCAAGAGCTACAAAGGACCTTTGTTTGTGATGATCGGTAGCATCGACAGAACTTTCACCACACGTTCAGCCCAAGAGCTATACGACAACGCGCCAGGAACCAAAGACTTCTGGTTGCTGGAAGGGGTTGATCATGGGCTAAAAAGTGGAGGCGTTCCCGAAGCAGGCTTCACCGCGTACAAAGACAAGATGCTCCAGTTTCTCAAAACCAAAGCCCCCTCCTGCCTGGCTCCATAGCGATAACTTGAAAGATACTTAGGGGAGGCGAAACTCAAAACCGCTCACTTTGACGACTCCCTCAGGAAAGGTCTTCGGCTTCCAGCACGTTCAACACAAGCTTTCCAAGTTTGGCACCGCTGAACAACCGGAGGAAGGTGTTGTGGAAGTTGTCGATGCCGTTGTAAACATCTTCACGACTTTTGAGCTTACCTTCAGCGAGCCATTGGCCCATGGTCAGAGCAGCCTCTTTGTAACGATGACGGTAGTTCATCACAACAAAACCAATCATCGAAGCGCTGTTGACGAGCAGTGACATGTAATTGCTCGGCCCTTTCACCGGCTCGGTCGAGTTGTACTGGGAGATGGCTCCACAGATCACAACCCTTGCGCCACGATTGATTCGGGTGAGAGCAGTGTTCAGGATTTCTCCCCCGACATTGTCGAAGTATACGTCTACCCCTTTGGGGCAGTGGGTTTTGATGCCCTCACGGATGTTTTCGTTCTTGTAGTCGATCGCGCCGTCAAAGCCGAGTTCATCCACAAGGTACTTGCACTTCTCGGGTCCGCCAGCGATTCCAACGGTACGACATCCGTGAATCTTAGCAATTTGTCCCACAACGCTGCCCACAGCACCGGCTGCTCCCGAAACCAAGACCGTGTCGCCGACCTTGGCTTTGCCCACTTCCAATAAGCCAAAATAAGCGGTCATACCGGGCATCCCAAGGGTACCGATGTAAGTCTCCAAAGGAGCGAGAGCCGGATCGACCGTGTACCAACCGGCTCCATCCGTCACACAGTACTGTTGGACGCCGCCCCACCCTGCAACGTAAGAGCCTTCGGGGAACAACGAATGTTTGGACTCTACAATTTTGCCAACAGAGGCCGCTCGCATCACATCGCCCACAGCCACAGGCGCAATGTAGGAGCGTTGGTCACGCAACCATCCTCGCATAGCTGGGTCCAACGAGATGTAGTGGTGCTGCACCAAAAACTCTCCATCCTGGACCTCAGGGATCTCCACCTCTTCGTACGTCCAGGTGTCCTCTCCGGGGAGTCCTTCGGGTCGCTTCGCAAGCAATATTCGTTTGTTCATACTGTCCTCGTTGGTGGAAACATGGGCCAAATGGAAAAAAAGACAACCCTCTTCAAGTAGCCCAAAACAATCCGAAACACAAGGCAAAGGTACGAACAACCCCAAAGCTTCTTGTTTCTGTTCGACCGAGTGCGTTAAGGTAGCCGCAGGCCACACTCCGTTGGGTGTGGAAAGGAGTTTAGAAATGAACACTCGCTCGTGGTCTTGGGTTCTGTTGTGCGCCTTGGTTGCGATGTACGCCCACGTAACGTCCGGATGCACCGACGTTTTGGGCAAAAACTGCCCATCCAATGAGAATTGCCCAAGCCCCCAGATATGCCTCAACAAGACTTGCAGCCTTGGTTCCAACGTGGAAACACAACCGGAACCCGCCCAAGAAACCAGCCCCTCTGAACCATCCCAAGAATCTCCCTCAACGGAGCCGATGAAGGAGCCAGGCCAAGAACCTGGAAACGAAGTCACTCCACAAGAGCCAAGTCCTTCCGACGAAAGCAGCCAACCCGAACCACAGGAAGAGCCTGCACAAGAAGCTGGGCCTGAACTGGGCCCTGAGCCAGAGCCGGAACCCGAAGTAGCCCCAGAGCCGGAAGTTGAGCCGGAGAAGCCTCCAGCCCTTCCCACCTGGAATGACAACCCCTGCGCCCACCAGAGCAAGCACAAACCTGGCTACGCTTCGCAGGTCGCAAGCTGGACCAGCCAAGATGCAAAGAGTTTACCTTTAGCCAATGGCTTGCTTGTGATTGGAAGTTCCAGCATCCGCTTGTGGAAGTTGCTCCAGCAAGATCTCACCGAGTGGCAGGTGATTCATCGAGGCTACGGCGGCTCACTGTTGTGGGATACAGTCGCCCACGCTGAGAAGATTGTGATTCCTTACAAGCCACGGGCGATTCTCATTTATGCAGGAACCAACGACATCGCGAGAGGGACTTCGCCTGCTGAAGTGCTCACAGGCTACCGTTGCCTTGTCCAGAAAGTGAAGAAAGGACTCGGTGACATCCCCATCGTCTTTATTGGAATCACACCCAATCCGTCACGATGGGGCAAATGGAACCTTTCATCCCAACTCAACGGGGAAGTGAAGAAGTTGGCAGACCAATGGCCTGGATTGCACTATGTGGATATCGCCGCTCCCTTCTTGCAAACAGGCCAGCCTCCCGACACGTCCTTGTTTGTATCGGACAAGCTTCACCTCAACGCAAAAGGCTACAAGTTGTGGACGTCGACCATCCGGCCAGTCTTGATGAAAGCGGCCCCACCTTTCAACTACCAGGCTCCTCAGACCCAGCCAACAGCGGGAAGTCGTGCTCTCATCGACTTTGGACCCAACAACACCCAAGACGGAAACCACACCCCGAGCCCAGACAGTCAGGGACAACATTGGAACAATTGGCTTCCTCTGCAAGGAGGCTCTACAACCCATCCTGGCGACGGCATCGGTCTGAAAACAAGCACCAACCTGGCAACCCCTTGGCGGCTTGTTGTCAGCGGAGACTTCTCCAACAACGGCCTGCGCAACGGCGGCTTGCAAAACCCCGACAAAGCGAAGCTAGGCAACCTCGCCGTTCCAAAAGCAACCCAAGATTATTTCTTCGTTCCGAAAGCAGCCAGCCCCTTGAGCTTCACCTTGACTGGCCTCGACCCCAAACAACGTTACACCCTCAGGATGTTTGGCAGTCGTAACTACGCGCAAGAAACACGAAGAACACGCTACACAGTTATCGATGCCACGGGCACCTCAAGCCAGGTTTTGCGAACCACAGGCAACAACATTGGTTCTGATGGTTCTTACGATGGCAACGACAACACCATCGTCACCTTCGACGACCGAAAGCCTGATGCCTACGGGAAATTGCACGTGGAGATCAAGGTTGAAGAAGGCTCCTTCGCTTACATCTCTTTGCTAGAGATCATCGTAAAGTAAGGGAGCCCGCCTTCCTTCGGAGAAGTAACAACCCGCCCAGAAGCAACAACACAAAGAAGCCAAACGAAACGGGAGCGGTGCTCTCGCAGCCACAACCTTTGGGGGGAGTAAGTTCGGTTTGTACCGTGCTTTCAGGGGCTGTTCCTGCGTCGTCTGAGACAGCCGGTTCAGCCGCCGCTTCCGCTGTAGGCTCTGCCTCATCGGAGCGACCCTCTTCGGGTGTTTGCTCCTCAACAGGTTCAGGCTTGGGAATGGGTTGGCACTTTTGCTCTTTGCATACCATCCCAGAGGGACAGTCGGTGGGGTGAGAACATCCCGTATCGTCCGTGAGTTTGCAGACGCCTCGTGAGCGGGTCAACAACGAGACGCAGGTGCGACCAATCGGACAACTTTGGTTGGTGCAAAGACACATCTTGGTGCCCCAATAACGCTCGCAAGAACCACCTGTTTGGCACTTGTCAGTTTGGGAGCAATCTTCCACGCAGAAGGCACCGCCGTCTGTGTCCAAACAAAGCAGCCCTGTGGCACAGGGAGTTAGCGCGTCACACGTTTGCCCAGCCGACCGAGGTTTGGGATTCAGAGGAGCACAATAGGAGCCAGAACCATGACTTAAGCAACGCTGCCCGGTCGGACAAGACACAGCGGGACGTTTGGGCGAACAAGCTCCCAAAAGCCGGGTGGATTTGTTGCAGGAGTAGCCGTCTTGGCAGCTATCATCCCGGTCACACATACAGAACCCTTTGTAGCAAACACCACCTCCTGAGGCCGCGCAGTCGTCGTGTTTTTCGCAGGAGTTAAGACAAACGCTTGTTCCGCGGGCGTTCGTTGTGCAGGTCGCTTTTTCTGCGCAACCACCGTCACCATCGCAAGGGCTTCCCGGTAACCCGCGCTCAGTTCCACAAGGCTGCAAGCAACGCCGCCCGCTTGCCGTTGGAATGCACAGCAAGTTGTCGTCACAGAGGACACTGTCACTGCAGCGCTCGTTCTCCTTGGCCTTGGAGTTGGCCTGACAGACAGAGTCCTTGCAACCCCAACCTTTCGGACAATCCGTATCTTGCTTGCAGTTAATGTTGCAACGTTCGCCATTCACCGGAACACACTGCTTCGGAAAGCCTGCATACAACACCCGACACCGAAAACCATCCGGACACAAACCATCGGCGCTGCACGTTTGCAAGCAAACTCCCGTGGAGTCGGGCCGAAGGCAAAGTTCATCAGAACCACCGCAGTCATCGTTGGATTGGCACGGCGCGCAGAGAGATGGCTTTCTCTCTACCTTCTTGAGAGCGCACGCCCCCTGGACGCAGGCCCCTCCCCGTCCACATTCGCTGTCTTTCTGACAAGGAACATCGGGACAAGCAAGAGCTTTGGGGCGGCAGAGCTTGCTCAAACTTCCCGGTGTCACGGGCTCACAAAAGTAACCTTCAGGACAGCAGTAGCTTAATTCACAAGGCTGGAAGCATCGATAGCCATTTTTGGACAAACGACAGACACCTGCCCCACAGTCCCCATCTTTGGAGCAAGGCTGACAGACTTGGGAGAGGGTCTTGATCGGCTTGGGTTCGCATGTTTTTTGTTCGCCGCAGTTCCCACAGAAGCCACAATCTGCGTTGCTGGAACAAGCGATTGTTGTGTCGCCATACTCTCGAAGAAATTGGTGAATGAAACCCACATGAGCGTCGGTACGAACAGAGTTGCTGCTTCCATCACAGGAGGAGTTGGCTCCACCACTCCCCGGTAACGCCGAGCTTTGCGACAAGTGAGAGTTTACAGCAATGACTCGCAGCTCGCCGTTGTAATCAAGAAGAGCAGGTCCTCCTGAGTCACCAAAACAAACGCTGGCGTTGGACGATGCTGGACCAAAGGTAATTTCCTGACCCGACAAAGCAGTGATGGGGAGCGTTGCGCTGTTCTTGCTCGTCGCCGACACGCTCACAGGGACGGTGTTGGTCACACCGTACCCAAGGAACAAAGGCTCCTTACCAATGTCGCCGTTGAGCAACTTGTCCTTGTTGAAGGGGATGGGAGTTGCAACCGAAGAAGGTACTTTTTTGAGGAGAGCAAACACCGCAATATCGTAGCCATATCGATTGAAATAGGGAATCCAACTGGGGTGATGCCGGATGCTATCGGGAGCCACTTCGTAATAGACACTTGTGAACTCTCCCTCTTTTCCCTCGACAGGCAAGTCGATGCGAAACTTAAAGTCGCTCCAATCCGCAAACAAAGAAGCATACAGCGCAGCCAATGCAAAGTCAGTGCAGTGCGCCGCTGTAAGAACAACGTCCTCTCGAATCAAAGTACCTGTACAGAACGGACGTCCAAACGCAGTCAACGCTCCAACCGCAGGATAGCGAAGATCTGGCTTACCATTGAGAATGGGCTGCGTAGTGGAAGAGACTGTTGGACGCTGGGGTTGGAGAGTTTGACGTTCGCAAGCAACCAAGCACCCGAGACAAACAAAACACAAGAGGATACGAAAGACATTCATCGGTGAAACTCTTTGGCAAAAAAACCTTCGAAGGCAAACCTTCACAACGATGCAAGAAAGTCCCAAACATTGGGGCCCCCTACATACACTGAGCTGGCCCATTGAAACAACACCCTTCCACCACAAATCATTCCATGACAGTCACTTAGAAAGCTGCAGGGTTCCCACGTTTGAGGGATGCCTCTGCGCCTTGTGTTGTCCGTTTGTTCTCTTGCATAACGAGACCGAAACGGAGCCACATCTCCAAGAAAAGCTCTCTATGTTTTGGTTATTCCAGATTGTGTACTTCTCAAAGAGAGGGGCAACAAGGTACAATGGGTCTCTCATTGGAACCCTGAACGTGAGGAGAACAAGCATGCCAGTGAATCTCGATCGTGTCACAGGGTTGGTCGTGGACATCCTTCAACGCATCAACCGACCGGTACCGTACAGCCTGGATCGTTTGGAAACCTACTGGGGAAAGAACATCCATGAGATCTTCCCGACTCCTCCAGACACTCCACAAACCAGAAACCGGAAACGTTGGAAGCTAGGAAGAACTCGCAGCGACGACATTCAATTCAGCTCAACGTATACCCCATTGGACCCTGTGTTTTCAGAGCAATACAAGCACCAATACGAAGAATGTCATACGGTGTTTGCCAAGCGAATTCGACCTCCTGGTTCAGAGGGACGACCCAGATTAATTTACATCCATGGATACATGCAGCCCGAAACTCCGCTCGAAGAGACTGTACTTGTCGCTGGACTGGCACGAGCGCTCAAGATGGAGATCATTCAGGTACAACCGCCTCACCATGGGCGACGTAAGCCCCGGTCCTCCCTCTACGATGGCGAATACTTCTGGAGTTCTGACATTGTTCGAAGCGTAGAGTCTGTTCGACAGACCGTGTGGGACACACAACATCTCCTCCAAGGGTTGCTGGAAGAAGACGATCGCCCTGTAGGCATCATGGGTTTAAGTCTTGGCGGAACCATCGCAGCGATACTGGCCTGCATAGAGCCACGCTTTTCGTTCGCGTTGCCTCTGATCGCTCACATGGATCTTGCGGCCGTCACGCAAGATGCGCCGGTCTTAACTCGTATGCGCCGAGAGCTTAAAGAGTTTGGCTGGAAGCTCCATCGTTTTTCGCAACTCCTCGCAAGCTGGGGCTGGTATGACCTTCGCCCACAAGTCGGCACGGACCACATCCTTATGTTGGCTGCGAAGCAAGACCGCTTTTTCCCCGCTCCGAAAGTGGAGGCGATGTGGAGCGAGTGGGAACAACCCACCATCCGCTGGTACCCAACCAGTCACATGGGCTTCATTCCCTTGTTGCCTCTCGCCCTCCGTGAGATACGCAAGTTTTTACTCCAACGCTACGGACATCACTGATCCATCCCCATCCCCCAAGCCATCAACAGACAAAGGAACAACATAACTATGGAGACTCGTGAAGCGATCGAGTTGGTGCTGAAGTTTATGGAACAAGCGGAGCAACGCAACGAACCGGTCATTCGGTTACGATCTCCAGGTCAGTTGCAGCAGGTGTTTGAAGAGGCGGGCGTCTCACTGCCGATGGAAACGCCACAAAAGACCCACTCCAACGAAGAGATCTTGCGAGCGTTGCAAGCCGTCCTGGACTATTCAGTCCACACACAACACCCCCGCTTTTTCAACCAAAACTTTGCAGGACCTGACCCTGTTGCCGTGGTCGGTGACTGGTTTGGTGCCGCTCTCAACACCACCAACGCAACTTATGAAGCCGCTCCTGTGTTTACGATGATGGAGCATTCCCTTCTGCAAAAGCTTGCAGCCACCGCGGGGATGAAAAGAGCCGAAGGACTCTTCGGTGCCGGAGGCTCCCTCTCCAATTTACTGGCCATGCACCTCGCCCGTCACCACAAGTACCCCAAAGCCAACGAAGAAGGGCTACCCTCCTCCGTCAGACTTGTCGCCTTTACCTCAGAGCACGCCCACTACTCTCTCAAAAAATCCGCCGCGTTGATGGGGTTGGGTTACAACAACCTGCGAGCCGTTGCATGCGACGCAACGGGCCGGATGCGACCTGACGCTCTCGAAGAGGCGATCCTTCAAGCCAAACAGCGGGGAGAAACACCCTTCTTCCTCAACGCAACGGCTGGCACCACAGTGACAGCAGCCTTTGACCCCTTTGTCGATCTGCTGCCTTTGGCCCGTGAGCACGGGCTTTGGTTCCATGTCGATGGCTGCTACGGTGCCTCTGCCTTGTTCTCAGAACAACACAAACATCTGATGGAAGGGGTCGAACAAGCCGACTCGTTGGCCTGGAACCTTCACAAAATGATGGGGATCACGCAACAATGCTCCGCGTTGTTGGTAGCTCATCCAGGCTTGTTAAGGTCCTGCTTTGCGACAGGAGCAGGCTACTTGTTCCAACCGGACAAAGAACATGCAGAGTTGGACAGCGGCGATCGCCACTTCCAGTGTGCTCGACGTGTGGATGTGTTGAAGCTATGGCTGACCTGGAAAGTGCGGGGAGATCAAGGATTCACCCAGCGCGTGAACAAAGCCGTTGCTAACGCCAAGCAATTCACCGCGATGCTCCAGGAGCACGAGAAACAGAGCTTTGCGCTGGCTCTCCCTCCGTCCTTCACCAACGTTTGCTTTTGGTGGTTGCCTCCCAACCTCCGAGGAGTCTCACCCGACCAATGGCAGCCCCAAGACTGGGAGACAATCCACAAACTCGCCCCTCAGATTAAGCGGAAGATGCAGGAGCATGGTACTGCAATGCTTGGGTTTCAGTCGCTGAACAATCTACCCAACTTTTTCCGCATGATTTGTATCAATTCAGTGGTTGATCACCAGGATTTGCGGAAGGTCCTCGACCTAATAGAATGCTATGGCTACGAAGCAATATCCTAATGGTGCATCCACTCGATTTGATCGGAGGACAACATGAAGCGCTCTATTTTGGCAGGTTTTCTTTTCGCAGCCTTGTGCCTTCCTACCACCCCAAGCTCTGTGTCTGCCAAAGACACCAAGAAGGCCAAGACAGCCGACACGACCGAAGTCAACTTCCGCAAGGTCTGGCCCCTGTTCCAAAAGCACAAGTGCAACGTTTGCCACACGCCATCCAAAAGCCCGAAAGGAACAGTGATTCCCCCGCCAGCCAATCTTGATATGAGTTCCAGTGCCAAGGCCTACAAAAGCCTCGTGGGTGTGCAAAGCATGCAAGCCAAGAAAGGCATCCAACGAGTGAACAACACCAAGGGTTACAGCGGCGCTCTCCGGGTCGCCTACTCCTACCTGGTGTACAAGCTCCTTGGAAACCACCGTCAATACGGAAACATCAAGGGCAAAGGTGCACAAATGCCGCCCGTTCAGCACGGCATGGACCACTCCGACGTTCGCGAGATCATCCAGTGGATCTCTGACGGCGCGAAGTACTAAAAACAAACGCCTCAGAAGTCTCTCAACAAGCTGAACCCTTCCCCACCGCTCCAACCCAACTTCCAAGCTCCTGTTCCGTTCGTTCCACATCCTTCACAGCAACATCCGAATCCAGTTAATACCTTGGACCACACCCATCAAGGCAAGAACAAAGACAACCGCGGACACCACGACGCTCATTTTGCGGTGGTTGTCGAGGAATCGTCCAAAGCGATAGGTATGATGTTTGAGAAAGGTTGAGGGACAAGACACCTTGATCTGGCCCTGAAGGTTGCTCCGAAGAACTTCAATCATCTCGCCCACAGATTGGAATCGTTCTTTAGGGTCTTTCTTGTAGCCCCGACGCATCAAGAAACAATGCTCTCTTGGAACAGCCCCTTGCCCTGGATGTGACAGGTCTTCAGCTCGCACAGGATCACGATGGACCGCAGCAAGCAACATCTGTGAGACGTTGCCATCAAAATCATCCAGGTAATGATGCAAGGTCAGAAACTCATGCAAGAGAATAGAGAGGCTGTAAATGTCGGTCCTTTCGTCCACATCTCGATCGTTGAGGATCTGTTCAGGGGCCATGTAAGCAGGTGTGCCAATGATGGTGCCGTGCTGTGTTTCAAACACGCGCTGTTCTTTCGATCCTGTGAAAGACTCCGCGCCTTTCTTAAGAATGTTGTCGAGAAGATGGCTCCGAGCGTCACGGATCTTCTTGGCAATGCCCCAATCCATCAACAGAACTTCACCGTAACGACCAATCATAATGTTATCGGGCTTAATGTCTCGGTGGATAAAGCCCTGGTCATGGGCGAAGTGGACAGCGTGCAAGATCTCCAAGAAGATGCTCATGCGACGTTCAAACGTGTAGATTTTGTGGTACTCCGCATCACAGTTCTGCAGCTTTGTGATGATCTCGCGAAGCGACTCACCTTCCACGTACTTCATCGTGAAGAAGTACTCTCCACTGGAAGAAATACCCACATCATGGATGGGGACAATGTTGGGATGCTCCAACTGCCCCAGCACACGGACCTCTTCCACAAACCGAATGAGATTCTCATCTTGCGTCGTGGACTTGGCCGTTTTCCGAGCCACAGCACGTTGGATGTCCTGGTCAGCAACAAGGTCCACATAACCAGCGCCCCCTTCCCCCAGCATCTTGACTGTTTTATAACGCTCCTTCTCCTCATGCAGGAGTTGGACTTCCTCGTCATGAACTCGGACTTCAGGAAGTTGTGTGGTTGCGTTGTACAAGGCCACCACTGTGTTTCCGTCATTGGCTTTGGTTTGTTCCATGGTTTTCCTCTTGCAACAAGGCCTCCCAATCACCCAACACAACCAAGGTTACCAAGAAACCCGAATCCAAGAAAGGAGTTGGTTGCTCTATGTCAGAGAAAAGCAGGATCGTTCGTCCCCACTTTCGTCCTCGAACCGTCGTCGCTGAAGATGGAACCACACTGAAACCACCCGAAGGCTGGGAGTTACTTCCCCCGGGAGATGCTGCCTTAACGCGCAAAGTGAAAGGTCTGGGACCAAGCTGGACGGTGCAGCAAAAGAAGGGAAGGCGGACCTTTTCCCAGGGTGTCTGGGCTCCTGCTGAGAACATTGAAGCTGCGCAACGCTCCATCGAAATGATGCGTCAGGATCCATCCTACCAACGCCAAAAGCAAAACGCCCAGCGACGCCGAGAACGAGAGCAACAAGACTATGTTCAGCAGTTCCAGGCGTCTGTGTTAGAGTTTCTCAACTTTGCAGAGACGTACAAAGAACTGGCCCAAACGCTAGCCAAAGCCGTCAGCGCTCATGCGACACCAGTGGGCAGCGGAACCGTAGCACGAACCAAACGAATCAGCGTGGAGGAACGCGCAGAAGCTGCGGTCATCGCCTGGATGCGACACAACACCAGCGCTTACGATCGGATCAAGGTTCCTCGCGTCAAAGGTGCCCGACGACAGCTTCGCCGCCAGATCGCAGCGCGCTCCAGAGAGTTACTGGAAACGTACCGCAACGGCTCCCCGCTCGATACCGATCACTGTCCCCTCTACAAAGCGATCCAGAACGCGTCCACTCCAGAATAACCATCCCTAAAACAAAAAAGCCCCTGCACAAGGCAGAGGCTTTTTCGAGAAGAAACGGGGTCGCAGATTAGCGTGTGGGCATGTTGTTGACGATAGCCATGGCCACGTTGTGCTGGTTCTGCATGATCTTGGAGACCATCTGGAGCATTTGGGTCACGAGTTGCATTTC
>SBHC01000083.1 GCA_006226375.1 Deltaproteobacteria bacterium
AAAACCTGGTTAAAAGCCAGGGATGATAACCATTTCATCACGGAGGCATGGGGGGATGGTGATGAATGGTGTCTTGGAAAAGTGCCACATGGCACGGACCCTCCTATGTGATAGGTCGTTGGTATAGCTATAGTTATGTAGCTATACCGTTTGTTAGAAGTAGGCCATAAGGGACTCGAACCCCTACCCTCAGGGTGTAAACCTGATGCGCTTCCTTTACGCCAATGGCCCAGAGTTGGAGCGCATGGCTCCAGACCGAGCGGACGACCGGAGTCGAACCGGCGCGAACAGATTGGAAATCTGTGATGCTACCTGCTACATCACGTCCGCTTTGCGTGCTTTGCTTGTGTTGGCAAGGCGCAGAGCTACCTTGTCGCTGAAGAGGGTGTTCTTCAGAGAGTGCGGAATAGGGGACTCGAACCCCTAGCCCAGGCATGGCATACCTAGATGTTACCTTTACACCAATTCCGCTTGCTGTATGGGGGCAGAAGGAATCGAACCTCCACGGCCCTTTCGAGCATCGGGTTTACAGCCCGCCCGACAACCATAGTCGACTATACCCCCAGGTACTTGCGCCTGCAGAAGGCACAAAAAAACCACCTGGCCGATGGCTCAGGTGGTTCAAAGGAGCGGTGTTCCTTTGTCGGATGGGTTACCATCCACCTGAGCCGGTATAGGAGCGATAGCCATAACCGTAACCCGCCGCTTTCTTTGCGACGGTGCCAATGATCCCGGCAACACCGGATACTTTGGCCTTGGCCACTTCTGCACCCTTGGATGCAGCAATCCCGACGCGCTTGGCGACAATGCCAGCGATGACCCCAATGTGGATGGTCTTGGTATGGGAAGTGGAGTGGAACATGGTTCGGTCTACCTTTGTGATTGTCTAGCTTGTTATAGATAGCTTTGTATTGAAGTTCGTAGTTATTGAATCGAAGTTGTTTGTTGTTACGTCAAGGTTTCGAGAAAGTTCAAACTTTTTTGAAACTCTTGTGATGAGGAGTCACAACCTCTTCTCGATTCGATAACTACTACGAGCCTCTTTCAGGTAGGTTCAAAAGAAATGTTATTTTTTATTCTTTGGGGAGGGGAAGGGTGAGGGTTCCCTTTCCTGCTCGGCCTGCGCTCCAATGGACAAGAACTTCGCCTCTGCCTTGTAACATCCATTCGGCAGCGCCTTGTTGTCCTCGGCTGGAAAGCCCGGACTGTAGGAAGTATTGGCCCGGTCCTGTACGAACATTGCCCCAACCATCCAGATGGCCGAGGGTACGTTGAGGGGCTCCACTTAATACAGAGATGGTGTCGCCGTGTTCCAAGCGAAGAGTGACTTCTCCGATTTGACCAAGCTCTTCCGAACGTTGCATCCCAGAGGTTGGAAGGAATCCCATGTTTTCGATGGAGACTGTTAGTTTGGTGATGTCGTTGTCCAAGAACTCGGCGTGGTGGGAGATATTGACTTTTGGAAGTGCCTTGGATGCCTGTGTGACGATTCGGTGTGCTTTCTTGCATTCTTCTGGGAGCAAGGATTCTGGAGGGTTGCGTATGGTCCTCATGTAGTCGAGACCGCCTATCTCCACGAGGCCTAACTGGGGATGCTCGAATGACTCCCACTCCGTAACCACTTCCGGGAACTGGCTGAAGTGCTCGAACACTTTGCGAATGATGTCGTGATCGGGGTTGGCAAAAAAGGTGGCAGGTTTCTCGATGGTAACGCCTGCTGCACCGTACGGATCCCACAGCTCAAGTGTGTATCCTGGGACCCCAAAGACTGTACTGATCGTGTCCGTCCAAACTCCCACAGTTGGCTTCTTCAGGTCGTACGCAAAGTCTGGATAGACCCGAAACACCCGATAGTCTGTTCCTTCAACCGCATCCTTCGCGAGAGCTTCCATCAACTTGATGTCACCCTGTTGGAGAGGTGTGTCATCTCTGTATGGCTGGGTTAAGATACAACCTGTGTACGTATGGTGAGAGATCGCAACTGCGATGTTGGGTCTTGCCTGGAATGCGTCGACAACTGCGCGGCTCTCTGGTTCACTTAAGGCGTAGTCACCGCTGTCCATGCCAAACATGTGGAATGGTTTCCAGTGTGCTGGGAAGTTTCGGTTCAGGTCAATGCCATACATTCGAGGACAGGCGTTCCAACGTGTCCCATCCCACTCTACAAATTGACCTTCCACCGTAACAACGTAGGCGTCATCGGGTGAGTCGGTGAGTTTGCGAGGCCGCATATACGTTGGCAACTCAGGATCCAAGACAAACGCACCGGTTGGATGTTTCCAGCGCATGAGCCGAATCGAGCCGTCTTCGTTGATGTCTTGGGGTTCAAAGCCTTTGCGGAGATCATCGGTGCGGGGAGGGCGTAGGCTGGAGCGAATGTAAGGTGAGCCTTCGAACAGCGCTTGGTAACCATCGGGAGAGATACAAGGCACAACATAAAGAGTGTGCTGTTGGAACCAGGCAAGCTCCTCGGCTTTGTTGCGAACAAACGCATCGATCCATTGGCCGATACTGTACAACACAGCCATGACTCCGGTTCGTTCGCTGGCATGGGTTCCGGCGTCCAACCAGAAGGCTGGCTTGGTGTGGGCCGTGCTGGCATCGAGAGAGAAGGTTAATAGATGGATGGGGCGTCCATGCCGACTTTGTCCGATCTCCTCCATCGAAACAAACGAGGGAAAGGCTTCCACCACAGAACGATACCATTGCTCCAGGGATGGAAAGTCCATGTAGGTTGAGCCATCATACGGTTTCCACGTCATGCCAGGTTCCTTCTTTCAAATCTGTTGCGTTCGAGTTCCCGTACTGTACCATGAAACTTGCTCCTGTCGATTCATGTTCGATGTGCTCTCGCTTTTGGAGAATAAGAACGATGAACCATTCTGTTCGTGGCTTCTGGTTTGTACTTTTACTTCTTGGCTTTTTGTTGGTATGTGGGGCACAAGCTTGTCAGGGTTCTCAGGTCAAGCAAGAACCTCCCACCGGTCGTGAAGGCTCTTCCTCAAACAAGGAGGAACGGGGTCAAGCGAATGCAAAAGAGCCGCAAGAGGGGAATGAACCCAGCTCACAAAGAGAAGCGCCGCGAGAGACGGTTCCAGAAAAGTCCAACGGGCCTGAATCGTCGACAGCAACCGACTCTTCCGCTTCTGGCGGTGTGTGGGGAGGACTGAATATCATCGACGTTCATGCCCACATCGGTTCGTTCCGGGGATTTGACCTGAGCACACCCACATTGATGAGTAACATTCAAAAGTTTGGGGTACAGATGGCCCTGATCTCAAACATTGATGGCGCAAACCTTCCTGGCTCAACGGCCAACCTGGATGAGACCAAAGCCAACCAGGCTACGGTAGATACCGTGCGAGCCTACTCCAAACAGCTCCGTGGGATCGCTTGGAGTCGGCCCAATGATGGCTCTCCCTCCAAAGTGGAGCCGTTCCTCTCCATGAAGATCGCCGGTGCAACGTCGCCTCGTATCTTTGTGGGGATGAAGTTTCATCCCGAGATGAACCAGTTTGAAGCCGACTCTGCCAAGATTGATCCCTATATGAAGTTGTGCGCCAAATACAAGCTGGTGGCGGTGTTTCACAACGGGGGGCCTGGCTCCAACTCGTCACCAGAGAGGATCTACAAAGCTGCGCAACGTTTCCCGACTGTCCCTGTTGTGCTGTATCACATGGGATTTGGAGGACAGCACCAAGCATCGATCCAGGTCGCAAAAGAGGCCAAGCAAAAGAAGAATGCTTTGTTGTATCTGGGAACGGCCCAAGCGGATCCCAACGCTGTCGTGCAAGCCGTACAAGAAGTGGGCAGTGACCGTGTGATGTTTGGTACAGATGCCACGTACTACGGCGCTGACCACTACGACCGATACAAAGCGATGATCGACCTTATGAAGTCGAAGCTATCGGCTGCAGACTTTCAGAAGGTGGTTCGTGAGAATGCAAAACAGATCTTTGGATTGTAAGAGGAGGAACACCCAGAGTCACAAACGAGCGATGTGGCCCACATACGAGTCGCGTTTCACGATTTATGGGTGCTTCGGAACAGACGGGAGAGGAAGGTTCTGGGGAGAGGGGTCTTACTTTTTGCAGATGCGGAAGAGGTGGTGACGAGCACGTACCATCTTGGTCCCTTTGGGGCAGCGGCAGTACGTTCCTGCTTTGAACTGACGGTTCACACCGCAGCTTGGTGGAACAAGAGTCTTGCACATGCGGTAAGCCGCGCTCACAGCACCAAAGCGGGTGCCTTTGGGGCACTTGCACTTGTACCGAACATGAAACGACTTGTTCACAGGGCAAAGCTTGACACCCGGCACGGGCTTGCAGATGCGGAAGAGGTGGTGACGAGCACGTACCATCTTGGTTCCTTTGGGACAGCGGCAGTACGTTCCTGCACGGAACTGACGATTCACGCCGCAGCTTGGGGGGACGAGAGTCTTGCACATACGGTACGCTGCGCTCACAGCACCAAAGCGAGTGCCTTTGGGGCACTTGCACTTGTACCGAACATGAAACGACTTGTTCACGGGACAAAGCTTGACAACCTGGACAGGCTTACAAATGCGGAAGAGGTGGTGACGAGCACGAGCCATCTTGGTCCCTTTGGGGCAGCGGCAGTACGTTCCTGCGCGGAACTGACGATTTACACCACAGCTTGGGGGGACGAGAGTCTTGCACATACGGTAGGCTGCGCTGACAGCACCAAAGCGAGTACCTTTGGGGCATTTGCACTTGTATCGCACATGGAACGACTTGTTCACGGGGCAAAGCTTTATTGCACCCAAAGGCTGGCATTTGCTGTTGAGAAGAAGCTTTCTGCGCTTCATCTCTTTGCCCAGGTTGTTGCCCAGCTTTTTCATGAACATTCCGCAATCTTGGCGAGCGTTCACCATGCGATAGCTTAGAGTGTGGACATAGCTAGCCGATTGACCTTTGATGACGCAAAACAAACCATAACGAGCAAAGGCTTTGGGGCGTCCGCCCAATTTTCCGCACAGCGCGTTGAGGTTGTAACATCCGCATTTTACGGGGGCTGCTTCTGCCATCGATGACAACATCGGAAGTGCAAACAAACAAGCTACAAAAATACTCACACGGTAGAATGAAGGTTTCATTCAACGTCTCCCTTTTTTTGGATTTCATTGTGTTGGGCCACTGCTATTCTTTGACGTAGCGCAACCCAAAAGCTTTAAATCTTTTGCATGTTTTTTGGAAGAAACATGTTCTGTTCGTCTTTAGAATGATGATGTTCTTGGGGATCTAAGAAATGAGGGAGAAGTGTTTTGGGGGGATTGGGGGTGTAGGAAAAAAAAGAATGGCTCAAAAGTACCAATGGCTTACTTTTGGGACGCTTGTTTGGCTTCTTGTCGTTGTTGAAATGCTGCGAGCTGTTCAGGGGTTGCTTCAGCCTGGAAGTTCTCTTTCCATTCTGAGTAGGGCATGCCGTATACGATCTCGCGGGCTTCATCGTAAGAGAGCTCTTCCCCTCGTTCTTCGGCAGCCGCCCGGTACCATTTGGCGAGGCAGTTTCGGCAAAAGTCTGCAAGAATCATCAGGTCGATGTTTTGCGCTTCAGGATGGGCTCGAAGGTGCTCTATCAAGCGTCGGAACACGGCGGCTTCCACGTCGGTGCGAGTTTGTTCGTTCATCGTCAGTCCCTTTGGTCAGAAGTGGTTTCCATTCGTCGTTGTTGTACAACAAACCCTTGGGGTGGACAAACTGTTCCTTCGTTAGGAAGAGGGGCTACTTATCGATGAGAAGTGTGCTGAGGATCTCAGGAGACAAGGCTGTTGGAGTGGGCTTGCTTGGCGAGAGCGAGGGAGGCTTTGCAGGTTGTTTCACTGCGCTGGGTTAGAGTTTCGTTGGAGGGCAGGTTGACAGGCTCAAGAACAGGTGAGCCGTCCAGGTAGGACCAAGAACCCACCGAGCATTGATGAGGATGTTTGTGAGACGTGATCACCATGTAGCGCGTTTGAAAGTCGGGCACGGCATTGAGCGCTACGTGGGGTGTGTTGGGAAGCCCCTCCAAGGGTCTATGTTCAGGCGCTGTATGAATCAGCTCATGTGGAACAACCCAAGAGCCCAGATTAACATAGAGCTTCCCATTCTCAAGCTGCTTTTGCTCGTAGTGGTGACTGTGTGCCATGATCACCAAAGGTGTGTTGAGGTAATTGGAGATCTTTGCGGCAGCGTTGATCAACATCGGAATGGTTTCGGAGATCGGCCGACGGTTGGAGAGATACTGAAAGATGGCAACGAACCCAAAAGAGGTTGCTGTGAGCAAGCTTGCTTTGTACATGGGGGACCAGGGAGCCACCAGGAACACAGTCATGGCCATGCCAGTGGTTGCTAGCAGCACCATTCGGTCAATGTAGAGCGCTTGAATGGTGTCGAACAGTCGGGTGTGGATCGCTGGAGTCACATACTTTTGAAGGGGTTCTACTGCTTCGACGGGAAGATTGTGATCTTGGGCCCATTGTTGGAGAGCGATCTCGCGATCGGTTCCCTCCTTGTTCAGCAGTTCGCGGAAGCTTCGGCTCCAGGCCATAAAGACAAGCTGGAACACCATCGTGACAAACGCCCGAAACAGAAGGAACTGTTGGGTGAAGGGGCGCTTCAGATACCAAAGGAGGATGTCGCCTGCGCTCCACTGATCGATGTTGTGGAGGGGCAGGGAGTCAAAGGCTTTGGGGTTGCTGAATTGCGAATAGTTGAGTCTGTGAGAGAAGGAGTTGAGCCGTCGATCCTTTAGACCTTGGGACACCCAGATTGGCGGGGTCTCGTCTTCGGTTTTGCAGTATCCGTCGTAGAAGTGGCCGTGTTCAATGTAGACCCGTCCCGGCTCGTAGTAGAAGCGAGGACAAAACTGGATGCGGTCCTGCAAAGCCTTGAGGTCAGCGTGGGGCTTCTCTCGGCGGGCGATCTCTCCCAGTCGTTCGCGGATAAGGGATTGAACTTCGGGCCAATCCAACTCTGCGTCGTGGTTTCCGGTGACCAGAGCGAGCTCATGGCCTGCCAGGAGGAAGCGGGCAAGGTGATGAAATGTTTTGCGATTGAGCTTAAACAGTTGCTCTGTTTTGGCGAGAGTCCCTGCTAGATCATGCTCAGGGAGCTTCCACAGGGCTTGGTCCGAGCGAGGGGTTGTGTGGTTGGCGACGTCGGTCCAGCCTTCGCGGTTGTCGTAGGGAACATGGATGCGCATGTAGTCGATCATGTCGCCTGCGATCACGAGTCGCCAGGGCAAGCCGTCCTTGCGGTTCTGGCTGTAGTGCTCCAGAAATGTGCCAAACTGAGAGGCAAGAATATCGGCGCGTTGCTCGACGTAGCCCCGGTCTTCACCAGGTTCCTGCTCTCCGAGATGGAGATCACTGAGAATAAGTAAGTTGCTATCCATCAAGACACCCTGTTCCTCTGCTGCATGAATAAAACGGCTTTCTCTCTCGCTCCTTATCAAACTTTTTTGTGTGTGACCTGTCACGCTCGTGTGACAACTTTGTAAGGATCTTCCGATGCTTTGGGGCGAATCGAGCCTCCGTTCAAAAAAATAGAGAGTCATGACAAAAAACAATTGACTTTTGAAAAGAGAGCCGGTACAAGTAACCTCGCTTTTGCGAAGGGGCTGTAGCTCAGCTGGGAGAGCGCTTGAATGGCATTCAAGAGGTCAGGGGTTCGATCCCCCTCAGCTCCACTTCCACCATCCTTTTTCTTCCTCGTTCTCTCTTCTCTCTAACACTACTTAACTCTCTACTCTTCCTTTCTGTCTCATCTATAGTTTTGTTACACCATTTTAAGTTCCAAGACCCCACTTTTTTTCTGGGGTGGATCTTGCTTTGAACCTCTATGAATTTAGACGGTCTGTTTTCCAAAAAGGTGCAACAATCCATCTATTTTTCTTTAACCATGGTCATGGACACTCCCTTCCCCTACAAAAAATCTTCGCTTCGCTGGGGAGGAATGGCGTTGTCACTTGGGTTGTTTCAACGGGACACCAAGGACTCGGAAGGACGCAGTTCTCAGGCCGGTTCTGATTCTGAACGGTGAGGCTGTTTGAAACCATGTTGGAGGCGTCGTATAATGCGCCTTCTGTTCTATGGATCGTGGGCAAGGTGCCCGAATACAAACGTGTTTGCAATCCAAAGCCCCACGCTCTTCCGTATGCAACAGTACAATCCTCTACGCAACTTTGCGGTTGTGTGGTTCAATGTAGAGTTCGAAGAGCAACAAAAGCGGGGGGTGCTGCATGAATGTGGCTCCCCTTCCTTTTCTTAGAAAAGATGTCTCGGTTGTATCGTGGGAAGGTTCTGTCCCATGAGCTCCTTTTTGGCCTCGGCCGGAGAGGTGACTGTCAACGGGGCGTGCTTTTGTCGGTTCTGCATTGTAGTACTTAGACTTGAATAGGTTTTGTGCAAAACGTTGGCTCCAACTTGATCGGCCTTTGGCGAAGGACGATCAAGTTGGTCTTTGAGGTCATTGGCCCAGAGTTTCTGCCTTCTTTGCCTTTTACTTTACATGTATGGACGTTTTTTTGGAGACGAGAATGCATCTTTCTCTTCGTCGTCTGGGTCTTGGTTGGATGTGGGTTTTTGTGGCACTTGTCTTGGTGCCTTCTGCAACCTGGGCGGTTGTGCAAGGCCAGCGCCCAACGCAGCTTCGCACATTCAAGGTCTTTGGAAACGCTGAGATCACAGGGAACACCCTGATGTCGGCGAGCCCTCCTGGAAATGTCAACGACATCCTTCTCCCCCAGAACTCTGCCACCATTAGCGGCGTGCCGTTCGACGGTAAGCTAACGGCTGCCTATGTTTGGTGGACGGGATCCACAACGTCCTCGGGTGTGGACCGGCAGGTCGACTTTACCCTTGCCAACGGTACGAAGGTCTCGATCACCGCTGACTCCTGCAGCACGATCCCCGCCATCTACAACAAATTCGGCTTCTTCTACTGCCGCAAGGACGTCACCTCGCTGATCAATCAGAGCGGTGGTGGTACACTCAACGGTACGTATGTGGTCGGAAATGTAGACGCTTTGACCGGTCAGTGCCCAAACAATGGCGGAACCGACCCGTTTTGTCAGGCGCGATACGCCGCCTGGTCGATGGTGTTGGTGTGGGAGAGCCCGACCGAACCTGTTCGCCGCGACATTGTCTTGTACGACGGCTTTCTTCACATGGACGAAGACCAGACCTCAGGGATCACGTCCTTTCAACTTTCCGGCTTTAAAGTCGGGAATCCGCCACAGGGAACCTTCACTTACTTCGGCCTGGAAGGAGACCGCTTCCTCGGCTCTCCCCCAGAGCCTGCCAACTTCGCTGACTTCATCTCGTTTCGATCCAATTCGTCGACACAATCCACACGATTATCGTCGTCAACGCCATTTAACCCATCAGGAAACTTATGGAACTCCACGATCTCTCTCGGCGTTGACATTGATACATTTAATATTGGGCAAAGTGGCCTTGGTTTAATTAAGCCAAACGATACATCCGCTACGATTATCGCAGGTACTGGAGACGGTATTGTCCCTGGAGGAAACGGGGAGTCCGTGTTCCTCGGCTTCGTTGTGATGTCGTTGGATACCCTCACGCCCAATTTCCGGAACAGCAGAACCAACAAGCGCGTGAGCTTGCTGACCGCAAGCATCGGTGACACGCTCACCTACACATTGCGAGTGGCCAACACCGGCTCGTTGGAAGCCAAAAACGTCATCGTGACAGATGCGATCCCCGCCAACACCACGTACATTCCCGGATCGACTCGGGTCGCTGGAACCGTCGTTCCTGATGTCGGTGGGACGTCTCCTCTTGTCCGCGGGCTCAACCTGGGGACCATCGATTTTCGTGGGAACAACGAGCGCGAGATTACCTTTCAGGTTCGGATCACCGGCTTGCCTTCCAACCGAAGAATCGAGAACTCCTTCACGGTGAAGTCGGACGAAGTCGGTCCTTCCACCAGCAACGTTGTGGTGACAACCATCAGCGCTCCCCAAATTGGGACCTTGCGCAAGACTGTATCCAACCAAACCAATCCCAACGGTCCTGTTCGGCCGGGTGATCGTCTGCGTTACACCATCGAATTTAACAACACATCCGGAACCCCTGCTGGCGGGATCCAGTTTGTGGACGATATGCCCAAGTTCGTGAAGTTGCAGTCGGTGGCGGCTGGTTCTGGAACCGCGACTTCGACGACCACCGGCGGTGCCAATGGAACCGGCCGAGTGGACGTTCGTAACATCTCCATTCCTGGAAACGGAAGCACCCGAATCTTCATTGATGTTCAGGTGTTCTCAGAGTCGGAGTTTGTCGCCGCTGGTATCGCTGTGAATCAGATCGATGGTCAGATCATCTCCAACCAGGGGGAAGCCCGTGTTCCTCAGCTTTCCTTCTCCGCCAAGACAGACGATCCCAACACTCCTGCTGCTGACGACCCCACAAACGTAACCGTCTCGTACCGTCCTGACTTCACCGGATCGGCCAAGACCGTACGCGACAACAACGGTGGTCTTGCTGAGCCGGGCGACACTTTGACGTACACCGTGACCCTCACCAACAAAGGAACACGAAGTACCACAGTCCGTTGGGAAGACTCCATGCCTCCCGCTGTGGACAACTACGCTCAGGTGTCGATTCCCACTGGAAGCTCCGCGAACTTTTCCGCGGCTCCGGCTGGCGGAAACAACACGGGTTTGCTTACCGTCTCGAACATCAGCCTCGCGGCAGGGGCAACCGCCACCATCACCTTTACAGTCCGGATCTCTCAAACCGCGACCAACGGACAACAAATTACCAACATTGGTACGGTCGTGGATGAGAAGGATGCCAACCGCAAGTTGACTCTCTCGTCGCCGACTTTGGTCGTGGTGTCGGGTCCCTTGTTGGATACCTCCACGAAGACCGTGACCAACGCGCAGAACCAGCCAGTGACGACGGTCGCCCCAGGTACAGTGTTGCGATACACCATCGTTGTACGAAACACCGGGAACAAGCCAGCCACCGATGTGGTCGTAACAGACCAAGTGCCCACGGCTTTGGATCAGGTCCAGGTGCAACAAGGTGGTACGCTTGCAAACGGTGTCATCACCTGGAACAAGGCTGGCCTGGCTGCTTTGGGTTCGATCGCTCCCAACGCCTCTGTGACGTTGACCTTCACAGCCCGCGTCCGACCCGCAACGACAGATGGAACTCTGATCAGCAACCAGGCGCAGCTGCGCACTCCAGGCTTGCCCAACCCTGTGCAGACGGACGATCCCAACACTGTTCCACGGGGTGACGCGACTGTTGTTCGTGTATCGGCTCGACCCACTCTTGCAATGACCAAAACGGTGCGGGACAACAACGGCGGCAGCCCCGCTCCTGGTGACACCCTCACGTACACCATTGTTCTTCGGAACACTGGAACTGGCGCGGCCACTGATGTTGTGGTGTCGGACCCGATTGATGCATCCCTTGCCAACGCAGCAACGACCAACGGTCGACTCACAGCGGGTGCGATTGTTTGGGACAAAGCTACCTTGCCAGCGCTGGCTTCGGTGGCTGCCGGTGCCACCATCACCCTGACATTTACTGCACAGATTCGATCTCCTTTGGCGAACGGCACCGTGATCTCCAACCAGGCATCGGTTCGCGCTGGAAACGTGACGACCCCTGTTCTCTCGGATGATCCGAACACGCCTGCTGCCAACGACCCCACCCGGATTACGGTGCAAAGTAGCGCAACCCCCGTCATCTCCAAGACAGTGCAAGATCAAAACGGCGGCGACGTCGTTCCTGGCGACACCCTCGTCTACACCATTACGATTGAAGGGCGGGGCAACGCTCCTCTGCTCAACGTGGTGCTAACAGACCCTGTCCCCACGCAACTTACGAACATTCAGCCTAGCGCGGGCGGTCAACTCTCTGGGAACACCATCACCTGGAACTCACAGACAACTCCTGGACTGGCAAGGATCAACCCCGGTCAGTCTGTGCAAGTGACCTTTACCGCGCGGGTGCAGGCCAACCTTGCTGATGGCACCGTGATTGCGAACCAAGGGCGGGTGCAGGCAACAGGCTTTGGTCCGCAAGTGACCAACGATCCAAACACACCGGCTGCCAATGATCCCACATCTGTCACGGTTCGCTCTCGACCGGATCTGACGACTTCGACCAAAACGGTCTCTGACGTCAACGGCGGTGTCACTCTTCCAGGCGATGTCCTTAGCTACACACTTACCATTCGAAACACCGGTAACGTGGCTGCCTCCAATGTTGTTGTAACCGACCGTGTGGACACCAACTTAACCAACGTCACCCCTGCCAACGGTGGTGTTCTTGCCAACGGTCTGATTACCTGGCGAGTTCCCTCCGTTCCTGTTGGTGGCTCGGTGACGCTTACCTTCACCGCAACGGTTCGCTCCCCCCTGACCAACGGCACGATCATTCGGAACCAGGGACAGATCAATGGCGCGAACGTTCAAGCCACTGTCACCGATGATCCATCGACACAAGCAGACGATGACACCACGAACATCACCGTCACATCCGGTCCTGCATTTGCGGATACGACGAAAACGGTGCAAGACCTCAACGGGGGTCTGTTGGTTCCAGGTGACACCGTGCGTTACACCATCGTGGTTCGCAACACCGGTACGGATGTGGCTCGCAATGTCGTCGTGACAGACCAAGTTGACTCGACCAACCTCAATCAGATTCGACCTGGACAAAACGGAACCCTGGCGGCCAATACGATCACTTGGAACGCCCAAACGACCGGAACCTTGGCCTCGATCCCTGTGAATGGGACTGTCACGCTGACCTTTGATGCGACCGTGGTCAGCACCGCAACCAACGGTACGGTGATTGAGAACCAGGCCTTTGTTCGTAGTCAAACCGTGACTACGCCTGTTCCCTCAGATGATCCAAGAACCCAAGACCAGGATGACACCACCAAAGTGTCTGTGGTAGCGGGCTCCGCGCTGGATACGTCGACCAAGGCTGTTCGTGACAACAACGGCGGAACCGTTCAACCTGGCGATGTCCTGACCTATACGATTGTGGTCCGAAACTCAGGTACCGGAGTCGCCAACAACGTTGTGGTCCGCGACCCGATTAACTCCAGCTTGTTGACCAACATCCAGCCGACACGTGGAACCTTCGCCGCCGGTCAGATCGTTTGGGATCGAACCACAGAGCCGGCTCTTGCCGCCATTGCGCAAGGTCAGTCTGTGACGTTGACCTTCACCGCGACCGTGGCTCCTGGATTGTTGGCCGGAACCCAGATTCCCAACCAGGCTCAATTGACTGCCGTAGACCTAACCACTCCCGTGCCCACGGATGATCCAAGCACCCAGGCTCTCGATGACCCAACAACGGTGACCGTGGGTGGACAGTCAGCCATCACCGCCCAAAAGACCGTGGCCGACGCCAACGGCGCTCCTGCCGAGCCGGGCAACAGGCTGAACTACACCATTACCATCCGAAACACCGGAAATGCCATCGCAACCAACGTGATTGTTACGGACGTTGTGGACGCCAGCCTTGAGAATGTCACTGTGACTCCTGGCCAAAACGGTTCCTTTGATGCAGGTGCACGACGAATTACGTGGCGGGTTGGTAACATCAACCCCAACGCAACCGTAGCGCTGACATTTACAGCGACCATCCGCCAGAACATCCTGAACGGAACGAGGATCTCCAACCAGGCATTTGTTGCCTCGCCTGATCTGAACCAGCCTGTTCCCACGGATGACCCAAGCACGCCGGCTGCCAACGACACCACGGACATTGTGGTGAACTCGCCCTTGCGGGTGGTCTTTGAGAAGCGAGCGCGGGACGTCAACAACGCTCCTCTCCGCCCTGGCGACATCGTTGAGTACACCTTGTCCCTCACCAACAGCGGTCTTTCTCCGTTGAGTAACACCGTGATTACCGACCGTATTGACGCCAACTTGGATCAAGTCCAACCGCAAAACGGTGGTACGTTTGCCGCAGGTGTCATTACCTGGAACCTTGGAACTGTCGCGGCCGGCGCGTCGCAAACAGTAACGTTCCGAGCCAGGGTTGTTACCACTGCAGCCAACGGGACACGGATTCCCAACCAGGCATCCCTCGCTGCCCAAGGTCTCCCGGCTTCGCTGCCTTCGGATGATCCAGGGACTCCTGCCGCGAACGACCCGACCATCATTGAAGTGGCATTCCCTGACCTCTCCGGTCTTACCAAAGAAGCCCGTGACACCAACGGTGGTAGCTATGAGCCCGGTGACACGGTTGAATACAAGATTACCGTGCGCAACAGCGGAAACTCGCCGCTCAACAACGTGGTCGTGACTGACCAGGTGGATACGACCTGGTTGGAAAACATTCAGCCCAGCCAGGGTGGTCAGCTTGCTGGTAACACCATCACCTGGAACGCTGCATCGACCTCGGCGTTGGGTCAGGTGGCCGCAAACGGAACGGTGGAGTTGTTCTTCACCGCGAGGATCAAAGCAAATGCTCCGGACGGAACAGTCATTGCGAACCAGGCGCTGGCGCAATCCACCGAAGTCACAACAGCGGTTCGTTCGGATGATCCGGCCACACCGCAAGTTGATGACACCACACGCATCACCGTTCGACGGGCTGCCAACCTTTCAGATGTGACGAAATCTGTGGTGGACAACAACGGGGGAGCGGTTCGTCCCGGTGATACCCTGACTTACACCATCACCATTCGAAACACTGGCTCTCGTGCTGCCACACAAGTCGTGGTGACTGACCCGATTGATGCGCGTTTGACCAACGTTCAGCTTGTGCCTCCAGGAAGTGGAACCCTGGCCAACGGCGTGATCACCTGGAACGCCACCACACAAAGTCAGTTGGCCTCCATTGCTCCCAACGCTTCGGTGACATTGACCTTTACGGCAGTGGTTGACCCTCAAACGCCGGACGGTACAGAGATCGCAAACCAAGCCACTGTGCGTAGTCCTGACCTGACACAAGCCGAAGTCTCTGACGACCCAGGCACGCCCATTCCTGATGACAGCACCAAGGTGGTCGTTCGAGCTGCCGCTGATTTGTCGGGCGGTCTCAAGACGGTGCGCGATGTCAACGGTGGAACGGTCCAACCGGGCGATGTTCTTGAGTACACCATCACCATTCGAAACCAAGGCAACACCAACGCGCTCCAGAGTCGTTTGACGGACAGCACGCCGCAAAACACCGACTTTGTGACCGGCTCCTTGCGTGTGAACGGGGTGGTGATTCCTGACGGCGGAACCAACCCGCTGAACAACGGCATCTTGATCCAGAGCGCCCGGTCAGGGACCCAGGCTGGCGTTATGATTCCTGATGATGGAGCACCACCCAGCGATGAAGCTGCGGAGATTGTGTTCCAGGTTCGTGTTCGACCGGGAACGGCAAACGGCACGATCATTCGAAACCAGGGGATTGTGACTGCACAAGGTGGAGCACAACCCTGGCCAACCAGCGAAGCTGTTGTGGTTGTGGGTGGTGGGCCAAACCTCGCCAACACCGCCAAGACGGTTCGGATCTCCAACGACCAGCAGACGCCCGGACAGGCCGATGTTAACGACGAGTTGGAGTACACCATTACGGTGCGAAACTCGGGACAAGGCGCGGCCACCAACGTGGTGTTGACCGATGCCATCCCAGCCAACGCTACGTATGTGGCCAACTCGACCACGTTGAACGGCCAGGCGCAGACTGACGCCGCTGACAACGACGGAACTACCTTCCAGGCCAACACGGGTACGAACGGAACTCTTCGTATCACCATTGGCAACATGAACCCCAACGACAGCACGGTGATTCGATTCCGTGTGACGATTACAGGCGGACAGCAGATCTCCAACCAGGGCTTTGTTCAGGCTGACAACTTCCCACAGGAAGGCACGGACGCCGATGACAACGACTCCAACGGCGACCAGCCCACAGTCATCCCTGTCGGAAGGCGTGAGCTTCTCACGGCAACCAAGGCCGTCGTGGATGTAAACGGAGGCAATGTTAATCCTGGGGATGTTCTGGAGTATCGCATCACGTTGCTGAACAGCGGCTTGACGGCGCTGGCCAACATCCAGGTCAGCGACGTGATTCCAACCAACACCACTTACGTCGCAAACAGCGCCCAAGGTGCCGGAACCATCAACTACGATGCGAACAACCGGACGCTGTCCTTTACCGACATCTCACTTAACGCAGGGGACTCTACGCTTCTGCTGTTCCGTGTGACGATCGCAACAGGGCTGGCCAACGGCACCAAGATTACCAACATTGCGAAAGTCTCTGCGCCGCCCACCATCGATTCGTTTGACACCAATCCTGCTGAAGTCGAGGTCCAACAAGGTGGAAACTCGGCGACGCTAGAAGGTCGAGTGTTCCAAGACTTTGGCGCAGAAGACACCAGCTTTGACGCGAACGAAGACGAGGCCCTACCTGGATTCAAGATCAAGTTGGTGACTCCGGCTGATCCCAACACGGTGGTGGCTGAAGCGACCGCCGACAACCAGGGCCAATACAAAATCGAGAACATCCAACCTGCGCAGTACATCATGAAGTACTACAGCGAGCGGGATGTTCAGTTTGGCCAACGCAACCTGGATCTAACACAAGGTGGCTCCTTCACTCGGAACGTTGTGATTGAACCGACCGGTCGCTTGTACAACTCACAAAATGGCTCGTTGCTGGCGGACGCCCGTGTCTTCCTGGTCTACGACGACCTGACCAACACGCCTTGTACCCAGGATACGTCTTGCGGTGCCGATGGTATTTGTGTGCGAGACCAAGCCGCGGATACCCAAGGGCGTTGCGGTGAGAAGGTGGCTAACAACCAGCTTCTGGAAGCCCAGCAGGGACAGGCAACCAACCCGAAAGGGATGTACAAGTTCAATGTCCCGGTATCGACCCGAAACTATCGTCTCGTGGTTCGACCTGCCGAGGAAGTCGCGATCTTCCCGTCACAAACGGTGGCTCCGCAGACGTCTCTGGCGTCGTACGCTGATTTCAGCGATGTCGGTAAGATCGTGGCCAACGATAGACCCGATCCGCAAAACACTCAGCTCGCTACCACCTACTACCTGCGATTCCGTGTGGCTCAGGCTGACCAGGTCATTCAGAACAACCACATCCCCATCGATCAATCCGGGGCGTTGTTGGTGTTGACCAAGACCGCTTCGGTTCGTTCCGCGACAGTGGGTGATATCATCACGTACACCCTGGAGCTGCGAAACGGTTCAGCCAAAGAGTTTAAGTACGATGCGGCGCGTAAGGTTGGCGGTGTCTACTTCAACGACGTGTTGCCTCCTGGCTTCCGTCTGTTCCGCCTGAGCCCCCGCGTGATTCGCAGCGACGGCAAGACGGTCCTGGCTCGCGTCGATCCGGGTGCTTCCAACGGTAACCTCAACAACCAACTCCCCCGACGCGTGTATCGTTTTGGGCCGTTCGACGTTCCTGCTCGGACCACGTTGACCTTGAAGTACCAGGTCGCTGTGGGTCGTCAGTTGAAGGTGGGTGAGTATATTAACGTGGCCCACGTGACCAACGCTTCCGGTGGACGCCTGACCGAATACGCCCGCGCGATGGTCCGAATCGTCTACGATCCCATCTTTGACCAGGGTACTGTGATCGGTAAAGTGTTCTGTGACAAGAACAAGAATCGTTGGCAGGACAAAGGCGACGTGGGCGTGCCCGGCATTCGTCTCTACCTGGACAATGGCTTCTATGTAACCACCGACAGCAACGGTCAGTATCACCTGCAGGCTATCGACCCAGGCAACCACATGTTGAAGCTCGACAAACAGTCGCTTCCGCCTGGAGCCACAATGGTCGATACACCCGACCAGATCTTCTACATCAGCCGAGGTTTGGTACGGAAGATTAACTTTGCCATCTCCTGCAAGACCCAAACGGTCGGTGTGCAGCGCGTGTTTGTTGTGAAGCCCAAGATTGTGAAGCGAAAGCTCGTGATCACAGGGGATGTGAACGGACCCAGGCTGTCGATCAACGGCAAACGCCGTCCGTTGCCTGTGGTGGATATGGTGGTTCACAAGCCTGGCGCGTCGCCGAACTTTGGCCTTCAAGATGGCCCTGACTTCCAATTGGTTGGTGGTCAACTCTCGATGCCGCTGGTCTTTACGTTGCGCGTTGCGCCTGGGTTTGCGCCCAAGAGCTGGCAGCTCGACATCTACAAGAAAGCCCAAAACAACCAGATGAGGCTGTTGCTTCGTACCCTCAAAGGTGCAGGCAAACCACCGATGATTCTGGGTTGGGATGGAAAGTCACCCAGCGGGAAGTTCCTACTGTCGTCCCGCAATTTGTTTGTGGCTCGGTTCACTTACGAAACACAATCGGGCGTGATCAGTCAAAGTCCCTTCCGAGTGTTTGGCGTGGAGTTCACCAAAGGACAGCCCAAGACCCTCTTCAAGCGCAATCTGAAAGCGGACTGGATGGGTCGTCGCCGTGGCATTCGTGTTCGTCCTCGGTTGCGCCGGTCTCTCCGTCGATTGAAGCGGTCGTTGCTGCGACTTCTCAAGCGTGACCGGACCGTGATTGAAGTGGATGTTCACCACGATAACTCGTTGAGCCGCACGCGCGCGCTGTTCTTAACCGTTCGTCGTGCGTCTTCGATCCGTCGTTACCTGCAGCGTATGTTGCGCGGCACCAACGTCATCATTCGGACCAAAGGTTATGGTTCAACCAAGCCCTTGTTGCCGAACATTTCATCGCGAAACAAACGTCGCAACCGACGGATTGAGATTCGTGTGGTGCAGCTACCGGCTCCCGGTCAGAAGCGCGTTCCTGCGCTGAAGTTTAATGCTGTGGTGAACATTGAAAACCGCAGCTTGCCGGTGAATACACAGGGACAGTTTGGTACCACTATCATCGTGATGCCCAAAGAGGTTCCACGGCTTCAGATGATTACCCCACGAGGTGCTTACCTCAATGTGCCTCTCGTGGAGTTGAAGCGGAAGCCCACAGCGCAGAACATGCCGAAGTGGAAGAAGCGTCGACTGGCTCGCAAGCAAAAGCGGCTCGCCCGTAAGATTAAGCGACTGTTGCTACCGAAGAGTCGATACTATCGCTATGCTCGTTGGAACTTCTACAAGGAGCGGCGAAAGTACAATCTTAAGAATCGCAAGCATCGCTCTAAGACCAAGCCGATGTATCCGGACATTTCGCCGTCGCGTGTGTTCCAGGGCAAAGACTTTACGTTGTTTGAATTCCGCGACACCACTCAAGCCGTCTCGAAGAAACAACGAGACCTTCAGCCGATCTTCCGGTTGCGTCTTGCATCCACGGGGGTTGAGCACGGTCAGAGCAGCGGAGCCAAGAAGCAACGAGACGAGCTGCGCTCCGGCAAGAAACGTCGTGTGGCTCAGGCTGCTCCGTATGCTCCACCTCCGACAAGAAACGGTTCTCCTGTCGCTCCTCCGCCAATGATTCGCGGTGTGCAGCCCCAACCTGTCAGGCGAAAGCCAACTCCACGTCGCAAGGCGACGAAGGCGAAGAAAGCGCCCACCAAGTTGGTCCAAGTGCCTTTGAGCAAGGCCAAAAAAGTGATGGCTGCGCAGCTTAAAGTTGTGTTGCCACCCCAAGGTGCTGTGCTGCGAAATGCAATGTTGACTGTCAAAGGAAAGACCCATCCCAAGAACATTCTGACCATCAACGGGCAGAAGGTGAAAGTTGGGAAGGATGGAACCTTTAACACGAAGGTGAAGCTCAAGCATGGTCAGAAGAAGCTGGAGATTAAGACCAAGGATCCGAAAGGAAACCGGGGTGAAATTGTTTGGCCGATCTCGGTCAACTTGAACCGCTTCTTCTTGATGGCGTTTGCGGATACGGCTTTGGCTCAAGACTCTGCGAAGCAGCTGCAAGGGTTCAACGACCACAGCAGCTTCCGAGTGCCTGAAGCCGGGCTAATCTTCCACGGTCGTGCGGTGCTCTACACCAAGGGTTACATCCAAGGGAAGCACTTCCTCAGCAAGGTGTTTAAGAAGATTAAGTTTACCGCGCACCTCGACACCGCGAAGAAGCGGGAGATGCAGGACTTCTACACCCAGCTCATCGATCCGGAGAAGTTCTACCCCATCTACGGTGACAGCAGCGTGCAGGTCCAGGACGTCACGGCGCGGAACAAGGTCTACATCAAGATTGAGGCCGACCGCTCCAAGTTCCTGGTCGGTAACTTCCGGACCAAGATGCAAGGGCATGAGTTGAAGCGCTACGATCGCACCTTCTACGGTGTGGATATCGATTTCAAGAAGCGCTTCGCCAAGCACTTTGACACCCGCGCGAGGTTCTTCATCAGTGACGGGGAACAACGTCAGGTGAAGGCACATGTCCAACTTCGCGGAACGGCCGGCTCCTTGTACTACCTGAGGCATCAACAGATTGTCGAAGGTTCGGAGCAAGTCCGCATCACCGTTCGCGACAAGGACGCCAACATCGTACTTGCGCAGATCCCGCTGCAACGAAACCAAGACTACGTGATCCAGTATTACGACGGTCGTCTCTTCTTCAAATATCCTGTGCCGTCAGTGGTGGATAGCTTCATCATGACACAGCACAACCTCAACACCACGTTGGACGGTAACCCCGTCTATGTGGAAGTCGATTACGAATACGAAGCTGTTGATGGTCAGGGCGGTTTGGCCTTTGGTGTTCGCGCCGAACAAGGCATCTATGACAAGTTCCGTTTGGGCTTCAGCTACGTGCAAGAAGGTCGAGCCGGCGGTCAGGACCCCTACAGCCTGTGGGGCTTTGACGCCACCTTCCAGTGGAACAAAACCACCTACATCAAAGCGGAATACGCTCGCAGTAACTCGTTTGACAGCCAGAGCTTCTTGTCTCTGGACGGTGGTCTTACCTTCGATCCGGCCCAGCGATTCTTTAACAATCCTGCGCTGGACAAGCGGGTGGGGGGCCGGTCTTCGGGCATTGGTGGAAACGCTGTGGCGGTTCGCCTGGGCACCGACATCGGTGACTTGTTCCGAAAGAAAAACGACAACTGGTCGGCCCAGCTTCGTTCGTACTTCACATGGCGTGAACGTGGCTTCTTTGCCAACGGTCAGAACCTGGAGCAAGGCAGCCTGAAAGGTGGCTTGCTGGCGCGAGTTACGTTGTTCAAGAAGCACAAGATCCAGCTTAAGTACGACGGCGCACAGCTCCAGCGTTTCGACTTGGTGACTGCGCAAGACTACAACTTTGAACAGCACATCTTGAACATGCAGTACACCTACACCTTCTTGCCGAACTGGGACGCTGTGTTGGAATACAGCTATACCAATACCTACGACCAGCGGGCCGAGAGGATCGAGAACAACCAGTCTGTGCTTTGGGGTAACTTTGTGACCCTCGGTGCAAACTGGCGGGTGAACAAGATCTTTAGCATGATGCTTCGACAGCAGCTGGCGTTTGCCACAGTAAGTCGTGAGCCGCTCACCATTATGGATCACTTCGCCACGACCTTGGGACTCAACCTCCGGGTGTACAAAGACACCTGGTTGTCGGGAACTGCAACCGTGCGGTGGAGCGGGAACGTTGGCGCTCAGATTGGCTTGAAAACCCAACTCAACCCGAAGACGTCTACGTACGTTCGAGAGCAAATCAACTTTGCTCAGTACGGCACCGGCCTCACCCATACGTTGGTGGTGGGTGCGGAGAACAAACTCACCAAAAACAGTCGGGTGTATGGCGAGTACCAATTGGACGGCGGCATGTCGGCCGAAAACAGTCGGGCTGTGGTCGGTTTGAGCCATATCTTCCACCTGTTCAAAGGATTCTACCTGGGAACAGGTATGGAGTACGCCCGCTTCCTCGATCCTTCTGCCGGAAACACAAGCCGAACGGTGGGTCGCTTGACCATTCAATACATTGGATTGAAGAACCTCAAAGCTTCCGGTCGTTATGAGATTCGTTACGACGATGTTGACCAGAACTCCGCGACAGGAGCGCTGGCTGGCGGCGACCGCATCCAGTTTGTGACTCTGAACAACCTGGTGTGGAAAGCAACCAAAGACCTGTCGTTGATGGCTCGCTTCAACTACGCTTTGACCCACAACACCGGCCTCAACAATGGCTTGGGTGGTCAGGAAGGCGAGCTGATGGAGGCTTCGGCTGGCATGGCGCTCCGTCCTGTGGCTTACGATTGGGTTCACGTTCTGTTGAAGTACACCATGCGTCGGGAGCTTCGGCCCCTGGGACTCAACGACAGCCGGGCGCAACGTTCGACCACAGAGGTGCTTTCGTTGGTGCCTATCTTTGAGCTTCCCTTCCGCTTGCAGATCGTGGAGCAGTTTGCGGTCAAGTTCCGTCAGGAAGAAGTGGATGGTCTCCAACCTGCTTCCACGGCGACCGTGATGTGGATCAACCGGCTCAACTTCCACTTGATTAAGAAGCTCGACATCGGCGTGGAGTATCGATTCATGTGGCAGTGGCAGGCGACCGCCGGGGAAGCCTTTGCGTTGGGCACCTTTGAGCACGGTCTTCTGATCGAAGTGGCCTACAACATTCACAAGTACATTCATGCCGGGGTGGGCTACAACTTCTCCACCTTCTCGGACAACCTCTTCGCGGATCCCAACCGTGATTACAGCGGATTCTTCCTCCGCATTGTTGGAAAGTACTAACTCTTCGTCCCACGCCTTGCGAAATCCTCCCCTTCGTACCATTCTTATCTTTGGAAACCATCCTACCCCTCCCATGACTTGTGATGTAGCAGGAGCAGGCATTGACAGCCACAAGTGAGCAGTTCAAGGACAAGTTGGAGCAGATTCGTCGCAATCTACAAACTGTAATCGTCGGAAAAGACGCCGAGTTGGACCTGTTTTTGGTCGGACTGTTGTCTGGGGGACACTTGCTCCTGGAAGACATTCCTGGAGTCGGTAAGACCACCCTGGCGAAGGCGTTGGCTCGCTGTGTTGGCGGAACATTGAGCCGCCTTCAATTCACGCCCGATCTCCTCCCCACCGACATTGTTGGAGTGTCCGTCTACAACCCGAAAGACGGTGAGTTTCGATTCCAACCGGGTCCTATCTTTTGCCATGTCTTGCTGGCCGATGAGATCAACCGTGCGTCGCCACGGACCCAGTCAGCGTTGTTGGAAGCGATGGGAGAGCGGCAAGTGACCGTCGACGGAAGCTCGCGCTCTCTGGATGAGCCCTTCTTTGTCATTGCGACGCAGAACCCGATTGATTCGCACGGGACCTATCCGTTGCCGGAGGCCCAACTCGACCGCTTTACGATGCGGCTTCGTTTGGGTTATCCGCCCTTGGAGGAAGAGAAGCGGATTCTGCTAGGGCAGGGCGGCCACACCCGCTTGGAGTCGTTGGAAGTTGTCGTCTCTCCCGAAGAATTGGTCGGCATGCAGCGGTACGTTGCGGCTCTTCCTGTGGACGAGTCGGTCCTGGATTATCTCCTCGCTGTGGTCGAAGCTACTCGACATCACGGGGCGGTTCGCTTGGGTGTTTCGCCGCGAGGTACGCTCGCTTGTCTGGCCGCAGCTCGGGCTCACGCGTTGTTGGACCAACGTGACTTTGTCACTCCCCATGACATCAAAGCGATTGCGGGTCCTGCGATGGCACATCGCATCATTCTTCGGACCGAAGCCAAGTACGCCGGGACGCTGACTCAGCATGTGGTGGAAGACGTCCTCTCGCAGGTTGAGGTTCCACGGTGAACCAGAATCGACCTCTCACGCTTCGTTCCATCACGTTGGATGAAGCTCTGCATTACAGCTATGTCTTGCGATGGATGCGGAATCTATGGCGACGTCGGCTTACTTCGGCAGGTCGTGCCTGTGTGTGGCTGATGTTGTTCTTCGGACTCAACGGGGCGATCAGCCTGTCGCTGCCGATGTACATTCCTTGGAGCTTCTTCTTTGTGTTTTTGGTGGTGACGCGGTTGTCCTCCATGCGAGCCGTCGCTCCTGTTCGCCTTACGCGGATGCCAATCTCGCCGGTCTCTGCGGGACGCGAGATCTCCTATGATATCGAAGTTGAGAACAAAACCAACCGAACCCTTCACAACCTGGAGGTCCAGGAGTGGTACCTTCCGTACCATGTGACTGAGCCGAAGGGCTGGGAAACTCCGACCATCGAGACTCTTGCTCCTGGGGAGAAAGTGCGTGTGCGGATGCGCCTGCTTTGCTCCAAGAGGGGAGCCTACACGTTGCCTCGTATGGCTGTGATGTCGTCGTACCCGTTTGGTGTATGGCGGGGCGTGTTTCGTCTGCGACAAGAGACCTCATTCCTGGTGTATCCGGCGTTCCCGCAGTTGGAAACGTTTGATGTTCCGCACACTCGGCAGTACCAGCCTGGTGGAATCTTGTTGTCCTCACAGGTGGGCGATTCTTCCGAGTTTATGCACACCCGCGAATACCGCGAAGGCGACAACCCGCGACACATTCACTGGCCTTCGTTTGCCCGTCAGAACAAGCCGATTGTTAAGGTGTACCAGGAAGAGTTTTTTGTCCGTCTGGCGCTCTTCTTGGACAGCGAGTGGGGAAACCTTCGGGACGATGAACCCTTTGAAACCGCCGTGTCTGTCGCGGCAAGTGTGGCCGACGTTCTCTCCCGTCAGGACTACATCATCGACCTGTTTGCTGTGGGAGAAGAGGTCCACCACTTTCAAGCCGGTCGGGCTCTGGCCCACCTGGAGAACATCCTGGAGATCTTGGCCTGTCAGTACACTGTCTCTTCGATTGTGTGGGACGAACTTTCAGGTACGCTGTTGCCCCAAGCCAATCAGTTTTCTGCGATGGTGTTGGTCTTGTTGAATTGGGACAAAAAGCGAGAAGCCCTCGTACAAAAGCTTCATGTGCAAGGGTTAGCGACTCGTGTCCTCCTGATCCGCGACAGTGAGCCAACGCTACCTCTGCCCCAGGCTGCTGATGGTTCGTACCGCTGGATTAAGCCGGGCGAAGATTGGTCTGCCTTGCCGGCGTATCGGGGGGCGAGTTCATGAGTCGGCGTCAGTGGATTCAAACCCATCGACCCAGCGCATGGTTCTTGATGCCTACTGTCTTGGGGTATGTCCTCTTCGTCCAGGCTCACAAAGACTTTGTGTGGTCTGCTCTGTGCTTGACCGCCATTGTAAGCTCGTATTTCACAACGTTCTCGTTGTCCTGGCCCAGGCGAAGGGCGGATTGGGTTCGCTGGCTCATTTGGGCTGTGATTACATGGTTTGTGGCTTCAACTTACTTTGATACAGTGATGCTGGAAGGGGGCGGGCTTATCTACTACCCCCGGTTTGTGTTCAAACCCTGGATTGTCACTCCCTCGGGGATGTGGGCTGGTTTCTGGCTCGCGTGTGTGTGGCATGTCTCGTTTGAGAAAGAAGACCACAGCACACCCTTGCTACTTCTTAACGGTTGGGTGGTTCTTTGCAGCGGCCAATTCCTGAATTTATCGGCCACCTACAAAGTCATCCTTGTTGCCTACTGTCTTGTGTTTGCGTTGACTCTTTTTGCAACAGCGTACGGAAATCGGACCCAAGGCAGTCGGAAGCTTCCGAAGCTTCGGCACTGGGTGTCGTTCAGCACCTGGTCTTTGGTGATTGGTTTTGCTGTGTGGGGTGTCATCTTTGGACTGCACCAGGCAGAGAGTCGGTTGCCTCAATTCATTATGCAGTTTATGCGACATCGTCTGTACTCCGGACACATCGGCAGCCGCGACTCCATGATGATTCGCAGACGCCAGAACATCCGACTTTCGACTACGTTGGTGGCTACCATCCGTGGACCCAAGCGCCCTGGCTATCTCCGCACACAGGCAATGACTCGTTACAAGAAGGGGATGTGGAGTTCTCCCAGGTTCGAGTGGCCATTGCCCTCTGTACTACGGAAAAAGAAGAACATTACCTATCGTTTGCCGGGCGCATCGAAGCAAGCAACGTCCCGACTTGCTTATGTGGTCCATGCATTTAAGCACCTCGACAACTCCATGTTGATGTCGTACGGCTCCACCCATCTGCAACTTGCACCCAAAGCCCGCTGTATGTATCGGATGGGGCATTCCCTATCGTGTGAACCGAACCGACTGTTGGAGGAGTACACGTTCCAGCGTCGACCGATGGAGAAGCTTCCCTTTGGGACGGGTCTGGCGGAGCTTCCCGGAACTGCGCAGCTTGCGATGGAGCGGGAGAAAATATACCGGAAAAGCGAGAAGCGAAAGCCCGGTGCAAAGCAGAGAGCGTTCCTCGATGCTATCGCGTTTCAGAAGGTTCTCTCCAAGCTTCGGCCTCTCGCCCTCAAAGTGGCAGGAGACCAAAAGGACAAGCCTCTTCAAGCCGCCCAACGAATCCAGGATTACTTCCACAAGCACTACACCTACTCCCTCAACGTGAAGCTTGCGAAAAAAGGCGACCCCACGGTGGACTTTGTGCTCAACCGGCGTCCAGCGTTTTGTGAGTACTTTGCATCCGGTATGGCGTTGATGATGATGTCCTTGGGCCACAAGGCTCGGATTGCATCAGGTTTTGCGGTCAAGGAGTACAACAACTACTCACAAGCCTGGTTGGTCCGGCAGCGCGATGCTCACGCCTGGACAGAAGTGTACGACGCTGCCAACAATCGCTGGGTGGCATTCGACGCAACGGCACCTTCCATGGATGGGTGGCCTGCGTTCCGGAAGTCGACATCCTCCTGGCGCGACTTTTGGGCGGGGCTTCAGGTGCGTTGGCAAGAGTTCGTTGCCTGGGTTCGGAAAGGCAACATGAGGGAGTGGCTCACCGGTCAAGTCTCGAAGCTGATCAACGCGGTCTGGCATTGGAGCACGATGGTGTTCCTTATCCTGGTGTGGCTGTTGATCGAAGGGTGGCGTCAACGTCGCGCTTTGCTTCGATGGTTGTCGCAGTTTGCAGCGTTTTCCTGGCTGGACAAAGAGCCTGAGCCTGAACTTGGTCCACCCACTCACGAAGAGGCACGACATCTTCTGTCCCAGCTTTTGGATGTGTGGTCCGAGCAGGGTTGGAGCCTGGGCAAACACGAAACCTTGGAAGACTTCCTTGTGCGCTTGCAGCAGCAAGCTGCGACCCAAGAGTCTGCGCCTCCGATCGCAACCTTGCAGGCCATCCTGCCTTTGTACAACGCCCTTCGCTTTCAACCTGTTGCGGAGCTACCCGGACAGCAGGACGAGATTCGCAACCCGGAACTTCGCAACATTGCTGTGTTGCTGCGCGAGGAGGTCTCGAAGCACAAGGCCACTTGGGAAGCGGAGAACACGAAGGGATAAACTTGTGTTCTACTTGATTGGGAGTCTCCCGCGGAGGAAATGTTGGGAGGAAGGTTTGCTTTGACCTCTCCAGGACTTGGCGGGATTGACACAACCTTCAACTTCTTGTAGTCACTCCACCACTCGAGCGAAAATGTGAATCTTGGCCCGAAATGGAGTGGCTGATTCGATTGAGTTTTTTGATGTTGTTGAGAATAAGGACTTTAGAACGTTGAGCATTCGGACCACAGACTTTTGGTTGACGGTGACACGAGCGATGCTCGCAACGTTGGACCTCGACCAGCTCCTCTACATCCTGTTGTCAGGTAGCACTGCAGGAGACGGTTTGAATTTCAACCGAGCCTTCTTGTTTCTCGTGGACGATGATCGACGTTCGTTGAAAGGCCGCCTTGCGATCGGACCCATGTCCCAGGAAGAGGCCTACCGGATCTGGGAAGAGATGGAAGAGCGACGGTTTGACCTTCCCCAGCTAATGGCCCGGTATGCAACGTTTCGCGCGGACCCTGATGCTTCGGAAATTAGTAAGATCGCAACGGGGATTTCGCTTCCTTTGCCTCTTCAAGGGTCTTCCAAATTTGAACATTTGATGCGACGGGCTCTGAGCCAGCAGTCCGTTCTCTCCAACAACACACCTGTCCCTCTCTTGGATACAGAGATTGCTCTGTACAACACGGCGATGGTGTCGTTGGTTCTGGAAGGCAAAACCATCGGTGTGCTTGTCGTTGACAACGCTTTCAATCGACGCATGATCAGCATGAACGAGCTGAACACGTTGACCACAGTTGCCAATCTTACAGCCATTGCCGTCGAGCGGGCGCAGCTTCACTCCAGAATCCGCCAACTGGCTGAGACCGACTCTCTTACTGGGATCCTCAATCGTCATGCTTTTGATCAACAGGCCGATGAGTTGTTCCAGGCTTCTCTGGAAAAGGGCGAGCCTCTTTCCCTGATGATGGTCGATATCGACTTCTTCAAGCAATGCAACGATACCCATGGTCATTTGGTGGGCGATGAGATCCTGCGGTCACTTGGTCGTTTGCTACGAACGTTGTTTGACCGGAGCGCGCTGATTGCTCGCTTTGGAGGTGACGAGATGGTCTTGTTGCTGCCAGGAGCCGACGAGAAATCAGGTTGCTTAATGGCAGAGCGCCTGCGTGAACAATTCGGTCGGCTTCAGTTTGGTGGTGACCCATCAATCCAGACCTCCCTGACCATCGGAGTTTGTGAACGAGCCGAACAGCACAAGGTGTTCACCGCCCTGTTGGCCGACGCAGATCAGGTGATGTATGAGGCCAAGGCGCAAGGGCGAAACTGTGTCCGCAGTCTTGGAAACCTGACTCCATCTTCACCAAGCCTCAATGTTGCGGCTGCTGGGTAAGAATCTTGAAAAGGGGAGTGCGACTGGATGTGGAATGAACTCCCTACCTGGGCCTGGATCTTGGGCATCGTTCTTGGCTCCGTCACTGTGTTGCTTGTTGTGGCGTTCTGGGGCATGCGTCGAGGTTTGCGACAGTATCCGCTGCGTTGTACACCCGATGAAGCGCATGTGATTGTGACGAAAGATGGTTGGTCGCTGCCCTTGTTTCGTTGGCGTCCGGCTGAAGATGTTCCTCAGAAAACAACGCCTGTGGTGCTGTGTCATGGTTTGGGGGTGAACCATCTCAATATGGATTTGGATGATGACTTGTCGTTAGCCCGTTACCTTCGCGATCATGGCTGGGATTGTTGGGTAGCTTCGTTGCGTTCCGGTCATCATGAAGCGTTGGCTGCTCCCCAAGGTCAACATCGTCAGGACTTCGCCTTGGATCATCTTGTGGATGCGGATGTCCCGGCGATTTTGGAAAAGGTTAAGGAAGAAACAGGAGCAGAGGACGTTCATTGGGTCGGCCACAGCATGGGCGGTATGGTTGTGTTCTTGGGGGATCCGGCTGTGACATCGATCCGCTCGTTGGTGGCGGTGGCTTCGCCGTCTCGCCTCACACGAAAACAGTACCCCCATTATGTGCTGCGGTTTGCGCTAAAGGGGCTGCGTAACGTTCCAACACGTTGGTTCACCCGGTTGTTTGCTCCCATGGCTCCTTGGCTAGGGTGGGCGTTTCGCCGGATGGTTCGAATGAAAGCGGTGGACCGTACCTTAATGCGGCGACTTTGCTACTACATGTTCGCGGATGTCTCGCCCCGGATGGTCCATCAACTGGCGACCATCGTAAAGCATGAGTCCTTGTGCAACGAAGACGAACAACCCATCTACGAAGAGAGGCTGAGGTCTCATACCTTCCCGGCCTTCTTCATGGTGGGAGCTGCCGATGGTGTGGTCTCTCCTGACAACGCCAAGTACGCGTACACCCATTGGAGCGGTCGAAAACAATGGATGCTGCTGGAGGAAGAGTCGGGCTTTGAATCGTACGGCCATGGCGATATCTTGGTGGGACGGTCTTCTCCTACGCAAGTGTTTCCGCTGATCCTTGAATGGCTAGAACACGAGTCCACAGATTTCACAGACAAGGATCCTGCTTGCTGATCTGACTGTCTCTCCGATCGGAAAGTCTTCTCTCCGATTGGAAAATGTTCTCTCCGATTGGAAAGAATGAGGCCCTTTCTTGGTCAGGGAATGTTGCTGTGTTTGGGGTTAGGGGGCTGACTTGTCTTCGCTTTTGATGTGGGTGGGGTGGGTTGGTGCGCTCTTTGCTTTGAGGGAGGGAGGTTGAATTCCAAGGTTGCAGGTGAGGAGTGTGGTGTCCCACGTGTGTCCTGTGTTTCTTGGAGTCCCACGTTTGATTCACCTCTTGTTGGTAAGGAGTATCCCATGAACTATCGTGACCAAATTATCGAATTGTGGACCGAAGACGCTGCTTTCCGTTCGAGCTTTCGTCAGAACCCTGTTCAGGCTTTGAGCAACGCTGGCATTGTATTGTCCAAAGAAGAACAAGCCGCACTGCAGGAGTTGGACTTTGGTGCGTCTGATATGGAACTGTCACAACGTATCAATCCTTTAGGCAAGAACTGCTAACACAGAGATTGTTGCTTGGTGCCGTTGGGGAAACATTTGCAGTGAAAGTGGAGGGTTATGAGTTTTACCAACGTGGACCAGGCAGAATGCCAGTCGTACTTTGTTGAGTACCTGACGCAGGCCAACGCTTCTCCCTCCTTTCAAGCCTACAAACAACGTTCCTACCAATCTCTGGGTGACATCGTGGGGAAGCACGTGCTGGAGGTTGGTTGCGGTGTGGGTTACGACGTTTTCAATCTCGCGAGGATAGTTGGGCCAGAAGGCCATGTGACTGGTGTGGATCTGAGCGAGACCCTGTTGTCGAAGGCGCGAGAACAGGCCGCGACGGGTTCGTTGCCGTGCTCCTTTGAACAGGCATCGATCGAGTCCCTGCCGTTTGAGGATCACACGTTTGATGCTTGCCGCATTGACCGTGTACTGATCCATGTTCCTGACCCTGCCCAAGCTTTGGAGGAGGTCCTTCGGGTGTTGCGGCCAGGGGGAGTGTTGGTTGTACTAGAAGGTGATTTTGACTCCTTAGCTATCGCTCATCCCGATCAAGAGTTGACCCAAACCATGACGTCTCTCTGGTCTTCTCTCTATCTGCACGGCCACATCGGGAAGGAGCTTTCTTCGCTTGTTCAACGTGCTGGGTTTGCAGAGGTTGTGTCCGAAGAATACAAGCTTGAGTTTCTGAACCCTGATTTTGCGGAGTCGTTTTTGGGTTTTCGTGACGGGGTGCAAGCCGCCATCTCGACTGGCGCGGTTCATCCCTTGAAGGCTGCTTTGTGGTGGGCTGACATTCGGAAACTCAGTCGTGAAGGCCAGTTTGCAGCAGCGTTAACGGGTTATGGCGTTCGAGGGGTCAAGCAATGACAACCGAGAGACAGCTTGCTTCCTGGCGAGAGAGCTTTTCGCAGACCTTGCGTGAGTCCTTGGTTTCGTTGTTGAGAGACCAGGCGGTTCATCCCAAACAAGAGGCTCTCTTGTTGCTGGCGATGCACGAGTTTGATCGACGCGAAAGAGTCTCTCATCCGATTGCTATGGCTCATCAGCTCCCAGCGTTGGCGTATTTCGCGACAACAGGAGAGCTGCCACAAGCCGAAGCCAAGCATCCAGCAACTGCGCTCTGCCGTGTATCTTCGTTGTTGGAGATGGGGATCGACATCCTTGATCATATCGCGGATCGGGAGTTGGGTCGTCATTGGGACAAGGTTCCCTTGGAGGCCGTCCAACTACTCGCTACTGGACTGATTGGAAGCATGACGCATCTGGCTGTTGCGGAGTTGGAGGCTCAACCGGAAATTCTGGCCCAACTGCACAAAGAGATTGCCAGGGGGCTGGTCCGAATTGGGGCAGGGCAACAGCTCGATTTCCAGGCGCAAACCACCTCAGACGCAACAGCGGCTCTCAAAAAAACAGGCGGGCGCTACGCTCTGTACACCCGGTTGGGGGCTCGTTTGGCCGGTGCCAACGACGAGACCTGCGAGCATTGGACCACCGTTGGAGTGAACCTTGGTGCTGCGCGTCAGCTGCTCAGCGACTGCACCGATCTGTTCGCTGACGAAAGCCGCGATCTCGCTTCAGGGATTCGGACATGGCCCATCGCCTGGCTTTTGGAGAAGGTCGAGCGCAAAGGTTCAACCGAACAACGAGCTGCATTGGAAGGGATTCTTCAACAGGCTTCCCAAGGAGGCAAGGAGGCACAGCGTCGCCTTCAAGAGATATTCCAAGAACAAGGAGGCATGCGACGAGTCGCCTTGGAGATCGAGGTGTATTGCCAGCATGCGCTTCAAGGTCTCGCTGCTACCGAAGCCAAAGACACTGCCTCCTCCTGGCTCCGCTTCATTCTCACACAACCCTCGTTGGGTCGTGCCGACGGTCCTCATCGCCCAACCCCTCCATGAGCGCTCCACACCAGCCCCTGTTGCCTGGCGACAGTCTCTCCTTTGAGAAACTCTTCGTGGATTCACTGTTGTTTCGGGGAATTCCTCAAAGCCAGCTTGCCTCCTGGGCGGCTGAACTTCCGGTTTGTTCCTTGGAAAGAGAAGAGGTGCTGTTCTCGGAAGGGGACGCTGCAGCTTCGATCTTCTTTGTTTTGTCCGGCGCTGTGTCTGTGTCAACCTCGGATGCTTCGGGACATCCTCTATCCTTGGCCCAACACAAACAGGGCGATTGGTTGGGGGAGGGAGCCTTGGTCAAACCAGCCATCCACCACGCTACGGCTTCTGCCAAGGTCGTAAGCCAGGTTTTGGTTGTTCCTGTCGAGCGTTTGTTTGTGCTGCTTGTTACGCCAGAGAGTCGTCGGACGTTGTTGGAGGAGCTCCTCTTTCGGAGTCGCCCCAAACCTGTGGCTGATGTGCATGTCCAGGAAAACAAGGACGGCTCTGGTGAAACCGTCTTTATCTTGAGGCATCCAAAGACCAACGCGTACTTTCGTCTTTCTCGTGCGGGCTGGTTTTTGTGGAAGCAGATGAATGGTTTCACAACGCAGGACACATTGACCCGTACCTACATGAGGGAGTTCAAGAGCCTACGGCCGGACTTCGTCTCTTCGTTGGTGATTCGTCTCACGGCAGCGGGCTTTTTGGAACCTGTCATTTTGTGTGGAGAGTTGGAGCAAGAGAGGGCCTCCGACTCCTTCTTTCAAGGGAAGCGGTCGCAAACGTTTCTGCAACGTCTTGCGAGCTGGCGTTGGACTTGGCGTAACGCGGACCCCTTGTTCCAGAGTTTGTATCGCAACGGAGGGCGGTGGTTGTGTCATCCCGTTTCTGTCGGGCTGATGTTGTTGGTGGGACTCTTGGGTCTTGTGGGGACTGGCGTCTTTTACTCTTCAATGGCTGGAAGCTTTCAATTGCACTCTGTGTTGTTGCTTTGGCTTGTGCCTATGATGCTCCTCGACACTCTCCTTCACGAAGCGGCTCATGGCATCGCCACCCAACATGTGGGGTGCCGCGTGAACGGAGTTGGCGTTGGATGGTATTGGTTTATGCCGGTGGCCTTTGTGGACACCTCAGACGCCTGGCTTGCCTCTCGCCGGTCGCGTTTGTGGATCAGCGTGGCTGGGCCTCTGGTTAATTTGGGCTTGGGAGGGATCAGCGCGGGGGCTGCCATCTTCGCTTCTGGATCCATCCAGGCTTTGTTGTGGCAGTTCTCTCTCAGTAACTTTCTCAGCGTTTTGCTCAACCTTAATCCTTTAATGAAGCTAGATGGTTACCTCATCCTGACCGATGTTTTGGATCGACCCAACTTACGAAGTCAGTCATTCGTGTGGATGCGGACCGAGTTTCCCAAGGTGTGGTGGAAACCCCAGGAGCTTTGGCGAAGGAGAGTCGAAGGTTTCTACGCTTTGGGGTCTTGTTTGTTTCTGGTGGCTCTTGTCGCGACCATTGTTGTGTTACACCGCCTTGTTTTTGTGCACGTTCTGACGCTCTTTGTCTCTCACTATATCGCTGAGGTTCTTGGTTGGGTTCTTGCCTGTGTGGTCGTTGTCTTTTCTGTTGTGGGGTTATGGACGGAGGTGTTTGAAGATGGCGCTCCTTCTTAGCGGTGCAGCCGCATGTGTTTTTGTAGAACCGATCGGAATGGGCTGCGTTGGAATGAGACCAGAACTCATGGAGGATGGTCCGTTGTTGTACGTGGGAAGAGCTTGAAAGGGACGGGTGGGTTCCTCCCAACCCAGCGAAAGATTGGATATACCAAGGCGAACAATGGTATACCCGAGCAGTTCCCCTGTTTCTTTGGTGTCCATGTGGAGTGTTCGGTTGAGCTTCAGGTCGTGATGAAACGAGTGGTTCTGTGAAGCAAATAGGTTACATAGTCGGCTGGACTCTGGTGTTTGGGGTCTGGCTCGGCGGCGTTTGTGCTTCCAACAGCTACGCCAAGTCAGCGGTGTTTCTCGCTGGAGACGCCACCTTTCTCAAGAGCGCCATCCACAAGCAGGTTCATTCCATTCTGAAACGTCGAGGGTATCTGGTTCTTTCGGAGAACAATGGGGCTGACCCCTTGGTGGTTCAGGTCGCACCGAACGGTCGGGTGTGGGTGAAGACGTCTCTCTTGCGTCATCGATTTGTCATCCCTGAACGGTACAAAACGTCGAAAATTCGTGCCCGCGCCATTGTTCTCTTCATTGAGTTGTTTCGGGGGATGCTTCGTCGCAAGCGGCAGCAGATGGAAGCTCGTCAACCGCCCAAACGACGGGCCTTCGCCAGGACACGACGCAAGCCTCCCACGTACCGGAGTATGCTTTCTGCCATTCCTGAGAGGCGTGTCCCTCCCCGTCGAGCTGTGCCTCGAAGAAATGTTGTTCCGCGTCGCGCTGTTCGTTCGCGGGCTTTGCCAAGGCGAACCCCTGCAAGGAAAGCCCCTAGACGACGAGCTGTTGTCCCGCGCCGGGCTCCTGTTCGCCGGGTTCCAGTTGTGCGTCGAGTGGCCCCAACCCGTCGTATCCCACCGATTCGTCGGGCGGTGCCTGTACGAACGCGGGCTCCTGTTCGCCGTCCTTTGCCAGCGCGTCGGCCTCCCCCTGTACGTCGGGCTCCGTTGGTTCGTCGAGTTGTTCCGGTTCGTCCACGACCTGTGCGCCGGGTTCCTGTGCGTGTGGCTCGTAGGTTGCCGCCCCCTCGTAGAGTTGTTCCTCGTCGGAGCGTTCCAGCGCGCAGGGTGGTGTTGCGTGTGCCTCCTCGGCGGAGGACGGTTGCGTTGGGTGGCGGAGTGGTGCGACGCTTGCCTCCGCGTCCGCTTCCTCCTGGTTCCCGACGGGGTTGGTTTGGTATTGAACTTGCCGCAGGGGCCAACCTGGGACTGGGAGACGGCGTAACCCGAGGGGCGGGCGATCAGATCTCGTCCAACATCTTGACCAGCTCGCAGTTCTCAGGCCGGTTGTCCTTCATTGGCGGGCCGATCTGGCAAGAGTGGCCTTGGCTTACCTTTCGTTTGGAAGGGACGTTTGGGATCGCTCCTGTCTCTCGCAGCGCAACCCCTACGTTTTTGCTGCGACCGGTTGCTTTGGTGGGGGTCATGCTTCCAACGCCGACCTCCCATCTTCGCATTCACCTGGAGCTGGGCGGCTTTGCTGAGGTGTTCTTCGTCAATGGAGCGGCGCGGAACAACGGCACCACGCAGGCCACAACATTGTTTCGAGGAGGGGTCAAATTCACCCCTCGGTTTGATCTGCCGCGTGTGTTGGGCAGCTCTCGCTTTCATCTTTTTGTGGCGCCTTCCCTTTATTTTTCGCCTTTTCGCGCGCCGATCCTGGAGCAAGGTCAGGTTGTCTTTCAAGCGGACTTTTGGCAATTGGATCTTGTGCTTGGAGTGCGTTGGAAGGCCTACTGAAGCCGACTTGTGGCAAATTGATCCAATGTTTGCTAAAAAAGTTTGAAAAAGAATCTTGGGCCAAACGACTTTACCAACAGAAAGGTTCCGAGCGGGTTGATTGATGTGATCATCATCACAGCTTGGGATGGACGTGATACGTTGAGTGAGCTTGAACGTGGAGTAGATCAAGATTCGGCTGAAGCTTTTGAAGAACAGCTGAAGACCGACAGAGACCTGGTTGAAAAGATTGTTCGTGGAGACGAACGAGCGTTTCGACAAATGTACCGGGCTTATTCGCCAGGACTGCTTCGGCGCCTGATGCAATGGCTCGGAAATGCACAACAAGCGGAAGATTGTTTGCAGCAGGTCTTCTTGGAAGCTCTACGATCCTTCGAACGTTATCGAGGCGAAGGAAAGCTCAGTTCCTGGCTTCATCGCATCGCCACCAATGTGGTGATGGACTTGTTTCGGAAGAACAAGCGGATTAAGTCATTGATGGAGCGTGTCACTCCACCTGCTGACGCCGACCCCGCGGACTCGTCTCCTCCCATACCGGAGACCTTGTTTCTACGTGAAGAGGTGAGAGAGTTGGTACACGACGTCTTGAACAAGCTAAGCGCCCAAAAACGTATGGCCATTCTGTTGTGTGATATGGAAGGTCTAGCGTTGGAGCAGGCAGCTTCGCAGATGGGAGTTCCGCCGGGTACGGTGGGATCACGCCTGTACCATGGTCGGCGAGAGTTCCAAAAGAAAGCGGAGATTGAATGTCGTCGTCGAGGGCTATCCCTCCACGATCTCATGATCGAAGAGTAAACGACGAGGGCATCCAAGGCCTCCCCAACATACGGTACAATCACCATGAATGGTTCCACGACACAAGACAATTCGGCCCCTCCCTGGCTCTCTTCAGAGCACGAGAGCTTGATCCTGGAACGAGTGGAGTCACATGTTCTCCATGAATTCCGGAAAACATACGGGGACGCCAAGCCAAGTCTGGCGGAGCGTCTCCAGAATGTGTGGGCTTGGGGACTGGGCAGCGCGATGGCTGCGACGGCCGCGCTCCTGTTCTTTGTGGTTCAACCCTTCGCAGGTCCCTCCCTCCAATCCAAAGGTGGCGTTGGACTCCAAGCCATCTCAGCGAATACCACTGCCGTCCGGGTCAAGCCCGGTCAAACAGGCTCGGTCGAAGAGGCCAACCGCTGGAAGGTCAAGCTCGGACAAGAAACCAAGCTCGCCGTCGTCAACGAGAACCCCAAGAAACGTCGAGTTCAATTGCAGCGTGGCTTTGTTCATGTGGATGTCACCAAAGGAACCATGGAACAGTTTGTTGTTGAAAGTGACAACGTCCAGGTTGTGGTGACAGGTACCAACTTTACCGTGGAGCGACAGGGCTCCTGGATGCGCGTCGAACTCTTCCATGGCTCGGTTCATCTCCGAATCCCAGGCAAAGAGAGCGTCATGCTCAAGCCCGGCGAAGGCGTTCGGGTCCATGTCACGACAGGCCGACACAAAAAGTATGACTTGCCGCCTGCGAGTCATCGCTCGCCCCAACTTCGCTTCCAGTGGTTGCAAAAGAAGGGTCGTCTGAACGAACTGTATGTGTACTCGATGGATCTGTCCGTGAGTCGCCAGGTCGCCAAGGACAAGCAGGTGGAGCTGCTCCGCAAAGCGGCTGACATTCTGCAGGGCAAGCAGCGTGACTCCCAGTCCTTGAAGATCCGTAAGTTGCTCTCCTACACAAAGGTCGACAACAGCTACAACGACCTCAACTTTGCCGAGCGCATCGCAAACTGTGAGCGAGTGTTCTCGTTCGATACGACCTACTGCATCAAGCTGAAGGAAGAGTTTGTCCGACGGTATCCCAAAACCGGGATTCAAGTGGGCACCATCGCCTGCCAGCTGGTGGATGACTTGACGAAGCGAGCAAAAGCGAATCCGTCCTTCCGCCAGGATGACCTCGCGAAGGCTGAGAAACTTCGCACCCAATACTCTTGCAAAACTGGGCAATAAGACCATGTGGATGCGAGCGATGCGGCACACCCAAGACCATCGCTTCCCATCCAGAACTGTAGGCAAGTCGGCTGCAGCCTGGTGTCTGCGTTGCCTTGCTCTGTTGTGGTTGGTAGGCGCAATGACCGGTTGTTTTTCCATGCCTGTCGAGATGGATCAGGTTTGGAAAGCTTGCGACCACACCTGCGAAACCAACGCCAACTGCAGCCATTGCTTTGGTGACAAAGGCGAACTCACACGCTGCATCGGTGGGCGCTGTGTGGTTCCTCCTCCTCCTCCTTCCTGTCCTTCCACTTGCACCCAACATGACGATTGTTTGCCCTGCCCAGACAAGCCTTCTCATTGTGCTGCCGGCTCTTGCAAGCCTGGACTTCCACCCAATCCCAACTGCAAAGAACCTTGCGCCTCGGATTCTGACTGCAACGATTGCCAGGGCAAGGCCTTGGCCTGTCTTCGTGGGAAATGTCAGCCTCCTCCGAAGTGCCCATCGTCTTGCAAAGACTCGAAAGAATGTGATGCTTGTGGGAACGGAAAAACGTCCTGCATTGCAGGCGTGTGCGAAGACCCCAACGTTTGTCCCCAAAAGTGCGACACTGACGGTCAATGTAGCGTTTGTCAGGACGGTCGGCTCTCCTGTGTTGAGGGCCAATGTCAGAAGCCTCCCTTGGGCTGCCCCTCTTCGTGCAAGGGAGACAAAGACTGTCAATTCTGCCCTCTAAGCCAAGGCACTTGCCAAAACGGTGTATGCAGCACAGGTCCCCAGTGTCCTGGAACTTGCCAAAGCGACCAGGACTGCGCCCAGTGTCCCAACGCCCGGACCACCTGCGTGAAACCAGGGACTCCTTCGGGGGTTTGCTTGCCAGCAGGTGGAAGCTCTTGCCCTGCGACTTGCTCCACAAACGGTGATTGTTCCTCTTGCGACTCCGGTCGCTTGGGCTGCCGCAAAGTAGGCTCCTACCAAATGTGCCTCCCTGCTCCTCCAACATGTGCGCCGAATTGTCAGAGAGATGCGGACTGTGCAGGCTGTCCCAACGGGGAAGTGATGTGCAGAGGCGGGCGTTGCACGGCAGGGCCTGGTCAATGCCCTTCGCGATGCTCCACAAATCGTGATTGCCTATCTTGTCCCAACGGAAGCACCTATCGCTGTGTGAGCAACCAATGTTCCTCGAACGATAACCAGTGCCCCTCCACTTGTCGGAGCAATACGGATTGTGTGGATTGCACAGACAATCGAACGGTTTGCCGCCTTATGGCAGGCACCCGACGATGTGTTCGGCCTTAAGATGCGAATCTTTTCTTGATGTTTTGTGTTTGAAGGGTAGTACCCAACCATTTCTGTTGTTCAGATGGGAGACTTTTGAATGAAGCAAACAATGCAACAAACTCTGATGGCATGCCTGGTGTGTGTCTTTGTCGGTGCTTTCTTCGTCCACTGTAGCAACAACGGCGCAGGCACTGACGCATGTACGTCAGATGCTCAATGTGGCGTTGGACAAAGCTGTGTCAGCAACAAGTGCCAAAACAACGGAACCAGCGGCACGGATGGAGCGGTCGCCGAAGAAGGTTCGGGTACCAAAGAAGGTTCTGCCAGCACATGCCCCGCAACTTGCAAGTCCGACAGCGACTGCTCAACTTGCGAAGGTGGCTTCACCAAGTGTGCGCAGCGCCCCAACGGTGAGGGTGTCTGCATCCTCGACGACAGCAACCCTGTCTGCCCCGACACCTGCGAGAAAGACTCAGACTGTGCGCAATGTCCTGACGGTCTCCACATCTGCAGCCCCTTGAAAAAGTGCATCCTCGACAACCTGCCCCCTGCCTGCACCAAGAACGAAGAGTGTGGCGCGGGTCAGGTCTGCAACAACGGTGTTTGCGAAAACGCGCCCCCTCCCGGATGCTCCAAAGACGAAGACTGTGCTGCAGGCCAAGTGTGCACCAACAACAAGTGTGAGCAGGCTCCTCCTCCCCCAGGCTGTACCACGGATGCAGACTGCAAGGCCGGTGAATCTTGCACCAACGGCAAGTGTGTCGCGCCCCAACCCAACTGCACCAAAGACGAAGATTGTCCCCAAGGACAAGTCTGCAACAACGGCGTTTGCTTGCTTCCCCAATCAGGCTGTCGACAAGACTCTGACTGCAAAGCTGGCGAGACCTGCACCAACGGAAATTGTGTAGCGCCTCCCACAGGCTGCACCAAAGACAGCGACTGCAAAACCGGCGAGACCTGCAACAACGGCAAGTGCGAAGCGCCTCCCACAGGCTGCACCAAAGACTCCGACTGCAAAACCGGCGAAACCTGCAACAACGGCAAATGCGAAGCGGCTTCAACCGGTTGCCAACGGGACAGCGACTGCAAAACAGGCGAGCGTTGCCTCGTGGGTATCTGCTTTGCCGGCTGTCGACGTGATAGCGACTGCCAGCAAGGCCAACAATGTTACGGTGGAACCTGTCAGTCTCCCTGTCGACGCGACAGCGACTGTCCCTCCGGCAAGAAGTGTATCTTGAACACCTGCCAGGATCAGAACGTTTGTGGCTCTGACCGAGACTGCGCAAGCGGCGAACGCTGTCAAAACTACAAGTGCATTACACCTCCCAAATGCACCAAGGAGTCGGACTGTCAAAGCGGTCAGGTGTGTGTGAACAGCACCTGTGTGCAAGCGCAGTGTCCCAGCTTCTGCTTGACTACGTCCCAGTGCTCGCGTTGCTCGGGCGGACGCACGACCTGTTCCCGTGGTCGCTGTACCACTTCAGGCTCGTCGGGCTGCCAGTCGAACGCTGATTGTCAGAACGGCCAGGTGTGCACCAACGGACAATGCCAGACTCCTGCTTGCACCACCGACAACGACTGCCGACGCGGCGAAACCTGCGACAACGGCACCTGCAAGTCTGCGACGTCTTGCACCCGCGACTCGGACTGCCAGCAAGGTGAAACCTGCAACAACGGCACCTGCCAGCAAAGCGGCGGCTCCACCTCTTGCAGATCCAACAACGACTGCTCCAACGGTCAGCGTTGTATCCTGGGCAACTGTCGCTCCACCTGCCGTAGCAACAACGATTGCTCGTCCGGAGAACGCTGCATCGCGGGTTACTGTGGCGCGACCTGTCAGCGAAACAGCGACTGTCCTTCCGGCCAATCTTGCCAGTTTGGTGTCTGCAACTAGATCCCCTCTGCATCCCTCCTTTTCTTCCCGTTTCTCTTCACCTGCATTTCTCTATGTTTTCCTAACGAGAATCTTCCTCGATGTGTCACACGTTTGTGGTAGCTTGTCAGGGTTGCTGAAATTGTAACTTGGAGAGGATACCCGAATGGATGCTGCACAAGCTGCAAAGTTGGTGTTGGTTCAGTCTGTAGAGGCCGTGGATGACGAGGGGGAGATTCTTAGCTTTGAGGAGCGTCGCCAGGCCAACGCCTTCTTGGAGGGTGAGGATGCTGGATCACCCCTTCATGCCCAACTGGCTCGCACAGAGTGGTTAATGACCCATGTGAAACGACGAGCCGATTGGCTGCTTTACTCCGCGCAGGCTCTCTCTGGGTTTCCCTGGTCGCTGACTCTGTTGTTGAGCTTCGTTGCAATCCTCGGCGGGGCAGGGGTTCAGGCTTTGGGCTCAGGAAAGTCCTTCCATGTGCTCTCTGTTTCGTTCTTGGGTCTCCTCGCCTGGAACGTTGTGAGCCTGGTGTTTTTGTTGTTGGGCCCCTGGCTGCTTCGTCGTTCTGGAAGGGGAGCAGCGCTCTCTCAGCCTGTCTCGACGCGCGGTTGGGGCTATGGGTTCATGTCGTTGTTCTTGGAGCTGCGACAGAAACTGTGGCTTCGTCGCGCCCCCTCATCGGAGCGGTTGATTCACAACGTGTCGCTGCGGTCGTTGCAGCGTTTTGTGGAGGTGTGGCCGCAGCATGGAGGTGGGTTGCTGCGTCTCCAAACGGCGCGAACTCTTCACCTCTGCATGATCTTGTTCTGTCTCAGCGCTATCGTTGTTGCGTACGCTTCAGGCCTCACCAAGTCCTATCATGCCACGGCAGAGAGCACCTTCTTGGGAACCCAGCAGGTGGTTGGGTTGCTGAAGGTGTTGTTTGTTCCGTCCCAATGGTTCCTCGGGCCGCTCCCTTCGATGCAGGCTGGTCCGCAAGGTCAGCTCGGCCTTGCTGGAATCTGGATCCATCATTACGCTCTCACTCTCACCTTGTTTGTTATTGTTCCTCGCCTCCTCTTGTTCGTGGGGTCGTGGGTGCTTTGCTCCAGGCTCGGCGCTCGGTTGCCCTTGTCCCTCGTTGCTTTGGAAGAGGTCCCCACTCTCAATGTGGCGTTGGCTTCCCACACCAACGTTGGGAAAACCTCGCTGGCTCGCACGTTGTTGCGTCGCGATGTGGGTGAAGTTCGAGACGCTGAGCATGTCACTCGTCGCCGGGCTGGCTATTTCTTGGTCAACTCCCCGAATGTTCGGCTGCGATTGTGGGACACGCCAGGCTTTGGTGACGCTGCTGCGCTGGCCCAGCATCTACGGAAACCGCAAGGTTGGGCGTGGCTTCGAGCCTTGCAGGACCCCAAGCTTCGCTACGACCGCGAGGCCGCGCTCTCCCTCCAAGAAGAAGCTGACTTGATCCTCTATCTTGTCCCAGCCCACGGAGAAGATGGGGTCGAAGCGATGATTCGGAACGAGTGGGAGGTCCTTCAGCAGGTGGGGCGGCCTGTGTTGTGCATCCTCAATCGGTTGGAGGGTGCTGACTCGCAGAAAGAGACCGAGCTGCTCGAACGTTGGCGCTCCTTCTTCGCCAACAAGTCGCTGTGTCGGGGCGTCTTGTCGTTGGACGCGTTCTCCCGAACCCTTCAGGATGAGCAGCAGTTGTTTGACGCGATCGAGTCGGCCCTTCCTGAAGAACGCAAACCTCTCGCTCGACGGATTGGTGCCGAGTGGAAAGCCCAAACCGAGCAACGTCATCTGGCCGCGAGCGTCACATTGGCTGACCTCCTCTCCTCCCTCAAGCAGGACCAAGAACAAGAAGGGCGTGACCGAAAACAAGCCGCGCAACGTTTGCTCGGGCGAGCGGAGCGACTCATCGCGACCGCTCAAGACAAGATCGTGGAGCAGATGGGGCTTCAAGGTGAACTCCGCGACCGGATGATCACACAAGCAGAGACGTACCTTCGCAGCGTGATGCCGGATCGCGGCGAACGAACCTGGGGGGCCGTCCTTGGAGGTGCCATCACGGGTCTAGCGTCCGGTGTGGTCACGGACTTGCTCGCAGGCGGCCTGACCTTCTTTGGTGGTGCCGCTCTGGGTACGATCGCCGGCGCTCTTGGAGGCGTAGGACTGGCCGAAGGCTACCGACGCATCGGAAAGAAAGGTGACCGGGCGTTGGCTTGGGACAAGGACTTCCTTCACGGCGTCGCTTTGCGCCTCACCCTGGTGTATCTGGCAGCAGCCTCATTTGGAAGGGCGAGAGGAGCCTTTACCGACGAGGCTCTTGCGCGGCCTGAAGAGCTCAACTCGACGGACGATTCTGAACAAGTCGCCGCGTTGGTGCAATACCAGGCGACCTTGTTTGAAGCGACCGAGGTGGCTCTGCGAAAACACTGGGATTGGATCTGGACGTCTTTGGAAGACGAAAAGAGCGGCTGGGTTGGCGCGGTGCAAGCTCGACTTGGTAGCTCCCAAAAAGCAAAGGAACCCAACAATACACAAGGCTCCAGCAGGGAGAACCGGGCAAGCCAGCTTGAACAGAGATGCTCTGTGTTGCTGGAAGATGCGTTACAGCAATGGGGGCGGCTGCGCTGATGTGAATATCTCAGAGACGGTCGAACAGCGTCTCAGGAGTGGTCTGAAGGGTGTCAGAGACGGTCAGACCGCGTCTCGAATGACGTTTCGATGCCATTGGAGACGTTCAACCAACGTCTCGAATGACGTTCCGATACCATTGGAGACGTTCATGCACCGTCTCGTACAGGCATCTGGTTGAATGGCAAGCGTATGTGGTGTGATTCAACCCTGTTGGTAAGAGAGTTGGACAAGGTTGTAGGACAGCTTCTTCAGACCCCACCCGGTTTCGGTTTCACCTCAACCACCCTCCCCGCACCCGCTTCACTCGCAAGGAGGGTTGAGATCCCCTCTGCCGTCCGCACGGAGGGGGAAGGCGAGTCTGACGAGCCAGGGGTGAGGTCTCCTTACCAACTGCCGATGACCGCACCCCCGCAGACTCTAGCATTGTCATGAAAATCGAGTACCATGGCCTCATTGGCTCTATTCTTTGTAACGAGGATGAATGAATGATGTGGCGTCGATGGGTATGTCTTGTAGGGGTGTGTCTATTGGTTTGGGGAGGTTGGGCTTGCAGCCAGCCGGACACCAACACAAACAACTCGAACTCCAATGGGAACAACAACAACACTTCATCGGTGAAGCATCGCCCGCGTTCGCAGGTGGAGGCGCCTTCCCGGCAGGTGTCCGTGACTGTGTCGGAGGACTCTGCGCAGCAAAAGACTGTGAGCCCTCGCTTTCTTTCGTTTGCCGTGGACACGGGGCAAATGGCCGGTGGTGTGTTCTGGGACCCCAGCGCTGAGGGGACCAGCACGAGCGGCTCGAAGAAGGTTGACCCCTACGACTTTACCCGCCCCAAGCTTCGTCGTATGGCCAAAGAGTTGTCGCCTGCTTACGTCAGGATTGGCGGCACGGCTGCCGATGAAACCTACTACGACATGTCCGACAAGCCTGTGACAGAAGCCCCTGAGCATTACAAGTTTGTTCTCACCAAGGCGATGTGGGACAACTTTCATGACTTCGTCCAAGAGTTGGGCTTTCGTGTGCTGTTTACCTTAAACGCCGGCCCAGGACCTCGTGACAAAGACAGCGTCTGGCAGCCTGACAACGCCAAAACCCTGCTTCAATACGCGAAGTCCAAAGGAACACCTGTGGACGTGTGGGAGCTGGGCAACGAACTCAACGGATACAAGCTCTTGTTGGGCCTTACCCTTGATGGAGCAGGGTACACCCGAGACCTCAAAGCGGCCAAGGCGTTGATTCAGCAAGAAACCCCCGGCGCCAAACTGGCCGGTCCGTCGTGTGCGTTCTGGCCTGTTCTGGGAGACTTTGCCAGCTTCTACACGAACTTTATGCCTGTGGGTGGCAACGTGTTGGACATCGTGACCTGGCATTACTATCCGCAGCAATCACGTCGATGCCCGACTGCCTCCCGGCGAGCCACTCCTGACCTGATGATGAAGCCCGAAAACCTGGCGGAGCTGGAGACGTGGGCTGACGTGATTCACAAAGCCCGTGACGAACATGCGCCCAAAGCTACCATCTGGTTGGGAGAAACAGGGAACGCTCAGTGTGGCGGCGAGCCTGACGTGTCGGATGCTTTCGTGGGCGGGTTTTGGTGGTTGGACCAGCTTGGACGAGTGGCCCGACGCGGCCAACAAGTGGTGATTCGCCAAACGCTGTCAGGCTCGGACTACGGGCTCATCAACGACCAAACCTTGAAGCCCAACCCAGACTACTGGAACTCCCTATTGTGGAAGCGATTGATGGGCGACAAGGTGATGCCTGTGAAGCTCTCCACTGACAGCGAAGCGCACTTGATGGCGTACGCTCATTGTTCGGCCCAACCAGCGAAGGCTCCCAAAGGCTCGGTGACGGTGCTGTTGCTGAACGTTCATCGGAAGGAGAGCATCCGAGTGTTGCTGGAGAACCTCAAAGGCAACATGTATGTCTACGCTGTGACGGCCGATGGTCTCCAGGCCAAAACATTGAAGCTCAACGGTGAAGTCTTGGTGGAAGGCAGCGATGGAGCGCCACCGGAGTTCAAAGTTGACGTCCAAGAGCCTGGCGGTGAAAAGCCTTATCTTGATCTGAGACCTCAGTCCTATGCGTTTGTCGTGATGCCCGAAACAGACTTCCCTCTTTGCCGGTGATACATTGACACTTGCTGAGGTTTGCTGTTATTTTGCCGGGTGTTTACGTCCGATGGATGGTCAACAGCCTGTGTTCGTTTGACTGAGAGATGGAATGACCCCGACCGCAACGGCACCTTCCCAATGCCCGCAGTGCAATTCTCCGCTGCGCTCAGAGACTGACGACGCTCCTATGTTCTGCTCGTCGTGCCGATTTCCTTTGATGCTTGTCGCGGGAAAATATCGGTTGGAGAGCAAGCTCAGCGAGGGTGGTGTTGGAGTCGTGTATCTGGCTCGGCACATCGGACTCTCGATGTTCAATGAGCGCGTTATCAAGGTTCTAAAACCCGCTCTTTTTGCCAAAGAGGGCGCGAAAGAACGTTTCCATCGTGAAGTCCAGTTGACTGCCAATCTCTCCGAACACAACTACCACATCGTCCGGATCTACGACGACTTTGGGGAAGAGCCTCAGCTCGGACCCTATTACGTGATGGAGTACCTTCGCGGCGAGTCGTTGGGGGAGAGGCTGGAAGAGATGTCTCCTCTCCCGCTGCCGATGGTGCATCATATCTTCGGCCAGCTTTGCGACGCGATGGGGGCTGCGCATCGGGCGAACATCGTCCACCGTGATCTTAAGCCCGAGAACATCTTCCTGACCCAGCGGGACAAAGACGACAGCTTTGTGAAGATTCTCGACTTTGGCTTGGCTCGTCCGAACAACCCGGAAGGGAACGTCACCCAAGGTATTTTTGGTACGCCAGCCTACATGTCACCGGAGCAGTGCCAGGGAAACCCTGTTGACGGCCGGACCGATATCTACTCCATGGCCATCATCCTGTACGAGATGCTTACGGGAGAGTTGCCCTACGTCGTCCCACGCAACGAGACCATGACATTGCTTGTGGCTCACATCTCCCAGACTCCCATACCTTTGCTCAACCATCGTCCGGACCTTCCTTCCAGCCTGAACTCTGCGTTGTTGCGTGCGCTGTCCAAGCCACCAGAAGAGCGGTTTGCGACGGCCGAGGAGTTCTGGGACGCTCTGTCGGATGGCTTGCTGGGGCGAGTGGACACGCAACCCAATCTTCGCTCTGCAGGTCACTCTTCGGCGGTGAATCTGCACGGACCCACCTCTGCCAACCCTGCCTTGGCTGCTGATCTGGCCCCTGCAACGCTTGGGTATGGCGGAAACGCGGTCAGCTTCATCAACGAAGAAGAGGACGAGCCAACTTTCGTCACCCACGAACCTTTTTCGTTTGATCCGAACAATCCCCCGGTGGATCCTTCGAAGACTCTCGCCAGTGAATCTGTGCCTGAGGAGTTGCTTCGAGAGGCGGCGAAGCAAGACCCCTCTCTGTTGGGCGAGTCGACTGAAATTGGCACTCCAGCAGTGTTGGAAGAGACTCCTTCCGAAGAGTCCGAGTACAACCTGGAAGAGTTGCTCATTGATGATCCCGAAGAAGCCAAAGCCAGCCTGTTGTCCTTGGAGAGTGAGGCCTCCACTCTGGCCAGCGAAGGCTTTTTGGGGGACGAGGACGGCGCGATCATCGAGACCGAACGAACGGTGCGGGCGGTCAATCCTCTGACGCAGCCCAGGAACAACTTTGGGATGAAAGACACCGATCCTCTCTCGGTGAAGCCCATTGGACCCGACCTGGAGACCAAGGAAGAGAAGCTGCCGGGCCAGCGCTCGTACGGCCCTCAAAAGCCAACCGCCGAGCAGATGGCTCTCTCCAAGGCTCAATCGTCTTCCAAGTCCAAGCCTGTGAAAGTGAAGCGAACAGCCCAAAAAACGACAAAGGAAAAGGCGAAGTCGGTAGGACGCTCCTCCGAATCCAAGCCTACTTTGTTTCCCTCCCTTCAGCCTTCAGGGGGAGATTCCGTTTCTCTTCATGGACCCACTCCTCCTTCAATTCCGTCAGGTCTTTTGCCTGATGATGAGCCCACCAAAACGTACAACGACGTGTTGGTGCAAGGAGCACAGAAACGGTCCAATCCGGGTCTATGGCTGTTGCTCTTCTTGCTTCTGGCCGTAGGGATCTTTTCAGCGACTCTCTATATGATCCTGCTTCGATGACTCTTAGGTAGGGCCGCCTGTCATGGGTTGTCCCTGCTCTTCTTTCACACATAGGTGGTGAGATGAGACTCTCCGTTTGGCGTGTTTCGCTTGCAGTTGCGGTTGGTTGTTGGATGCTTGCTTCCAATGTTGTCCAGGCTCAAACGTCGCGGCCGACAACCCGCCCCCGAGCGTCCGCAACATCGCGTCCTGCGGCAACGTCGCGTCCCACGACGATAGCGACGTCAAAACCTTCGGGTCATCCATACCCCACCTTCCTCCATGACTACGCGTACTGGGGACGGTTTCGCAAAGGCTATCCTCGCTCCATCCGAATCACGCCTGATGGCAAGACTGTCTTGTTTTTGCGACGCAAACCTGAGTCTCGCAGGCTCAAATTGTATGCTCTCGATCTTAAGACCCGAAAGGAGCGTGTCCTTCTCACGGCGCAGCAGCTTCTCAAAGGGGGAACGGAGAAGTTGTCCGACCGAGAGAAAGCCTTACGTGAGCGACTGCGTATGAGCGCGGTTGGGATTGTTCGCTACGAGCTTTCGCACGACGGCAAGCATCTCCTGGTTCCTTTGGCAGGGACCTTGTATTGGGTCGAACTCAACACTGGAAAAGCCCGCGAGCTGAAAAGCAAAGAGGGCTTTCCGTTCTCCCCAGACCTTTCCCCCGACGGGAAGTGGATCGCCTGCATCCGGGACGACGAGCTGTACCGGATTCAAATCAAAACGGGCGCAGAGAAGCGACTCACCTTGTCTCCCCATCCTCAGGTGCTCAACGGCGTGGCTGAGTTTGTGGCGCAAGAGGAGATGGGCCGCTACCAAGGCTTTTGGTGGTCGCCCGACAGCCGCTTTTTGGTCTACCAACAGACCGACAACCGGCAGGTCGAGCGCCTGCACATTATGGATCCGGCCCGACCGTTCAAAGAGCCCCAGTCCTGGTCGTATCCCCGAGCAGGCAAGACCAACGCAACGGTTCGGTTGGGGATTCTCCCTGTGAACGGTGGAAAGACCCTGTGGATTCAGTGGGACCGGGCGAAGTTCCCGTATCTGGCGACGGTTCGGTGGCAAAAACATGCGCCCCTGACCCTTGTGGTTCAGAACCGTGAACAAACGGAGTCTCGGGTTCTTACGGTGGACCCCAAGACCGGAAAAACCCGCTTGCTTCACACGGAGCGTGACTCTGCCTGGATCAACCTGGACCAGAGGGTGCCCCGTTGGATCCAGCGGGGCAAAGCGTTTCTTTGGTCCACCGAACGGAGCGGTCGCAAACAACTGGAACTGCGCGACGCCAAGGGCAAGTTGCTCCGCGTGTTGACTCCCTTAACGTTGTCGTACCACAAGCTATTGGCAGTGGATGAAAAGGCGGGCCTGGCCTTCATTGAAGGACACACCAACGACCCCAACCAAAGCCACCTGTACAGCCTCTCCCTTCGCACCGTGGATGCTCGCTTGTTGACGTCCATCCGGGGCTACTCTTCTGGAGTGTTTCAGTCGAAAGCCAAGAAGTTTGTGTTGATTCAGCGGCCGTGGTCGGGCCAGAGCAGCTACCGGGTCTATTCTTATCCTGGCTTGGAGCGTTTGGGAGCGTTGAAGGTCGTCGCCAAGAAGCTGCCGTTTGAGCCCCGCGTGGAGATTACCCAGGTGGGACGTCTGCGTTGGAGCGCTGCTGTGATTCGGCCGTTTCGGTTTGACTCTCGGCGAAAGTACCCTGTTGTGGTCCATATCTACGGAGGTCCGGGAGGTCAGGTTGTTCGTTCGCAGCGAAGCGCCTACCTGAAAGACCAGTGGATTGCGGATCATGGCGTGATTGTCGTGCGTATCGACGGCCGAGGGACTCCCCATCGCGGCCGAGCCTGGGAGCGCTCCATCAAAGGCAACTTTGTGGATATCCCTCTCGCGGATCAGGTCGAAGCCTTGCAAGCTTTGGGCAAAAAATACCCAGAGATGGACCTTCGTCGCGTGGGGATCTACGGTTGGTCGTTTGGCGGGTACATGGCGGCGATGGCTACGATTCGTCGACCCGACATCTTCAAGGTTGGCGTAGCGGGAGCGCCGGTTGCTGACTGGCTGGATTACGACACCCACTACACCGAGCGGTACATGGGCTTGCCCCAAAAGAACTCTGTGGGCTATGGGAAAAGTTCGGTCCTTACGTACGCTTCGTTGCTCCGTCGCCCCCTCCTCTTGATTCACGGTACAGCCGACGATAACGTTTATTTTACGCACTCGTTGCGGCTGTCGGATGCGTTGACCCGAGCGGGGCGGCCACACTCTTTTATGCCTTTGTCGGGGTTCACACACATGGTTCGTGAGCCGCAGATGATGGAGCAAGTGAATCAACGCACAGTGTCTTTCTTGCTTCGCCACCTCCAGGTCTCTTCACACTAGCAGGGTCTCAACATGTCTTCGTCTGCACTGTCTCGTGTTCTCGTTGTTTTGGGAGTCATCGCATCCGCTGTGTTCCTCTGGGGGATCCATATCGACTCCCACACGGTGAGACTGATCTCTAAGCCTCTGCCCGTGTTGTTCATGTTGATCTGGACGCTGCGGCAAGGCTCGTCTCCTTACATTCGATGGATTGCTTTGGGCTTGCTGTTTTCGATTGGCGGTGACGTCCTCTTGGAGATCCACAGCTCCTACTTCTTGTATGGATTAATCTCCTTCTTGATCGCGCACATCTTTTACATTGTTGGGTTCTTGCAGAAGAACAAAGCTCCTGCGTGGGGCCGGTTGGTTCCGTTCTTCTTGTATGGCGCAGGGGCCTACGCTTTCTTGTTTCAGAAGCTCGGGCCCATGACGATTCCTGTGGGTGTGTATGTCTCTGTGATTTGCGCGATGATGTGGCGGGCTTCCGCTTGTGTGCAGTCCGGAGATCGTGACGCTTCCATTCTGGCCTGGGCGGCTCTTTTGGGAGCGATGTCCTTCGCTGTGAGCGACAGCATGATCGCGTTCAACAAGTTCCACGCGCCGTTTTATGGGGCTCGTGTGTGGATCATTGTCCTGTATTGGTTGGGGCAGTGGGGCATTACCTACTCCACGAGGAGCAAAGCATAGCCTGCTTTTTGGGCGCTCTGCTTGTGTTGTTCGGAGAGGTTGTTGGGTTCACCAGGCAGGGAGGGGAGTGAGTGCTTGTTCAATGGCGGAAGGATGGAACCCTGTGGTGCTTTACACAGCACGACCACGCGAAGTTATCGGGGGTTCTTGCCCACGAGTGGTGTGGCTTGGAGGAGACTCCTTCGACGCTGTCGTGGGAGGTTGTCTTGGGGACGACCTTTCATGATTGGCCCTGGCACAAGGAAGATCTGACGCCGAAGTGGAACCCAGAGACCCAAAGCCCCTACAGCTTTCTCGACTTCCCAACCCGCGAACGTCTGACATTGTACAAGGAAGGCCTTGATGCTTTGGAGGCCATCGACCTCCACGCGACCCTGCTGGTCAGTCTGCATTACTGTGGTTTCAAAGGCTTGAAGGGGATTGAGGCGTTTCAAGAGGCGGAGGCTCGAAGGCAGCAGCGTTTGTTGGAACGGATGGGGGAATCCGCTCCATCGATGGAGCAGTTGAAGCAAGAGCTTCCGTACGTCCAACTCTTTGATTTGTTGTCACTTGCGGTGTGTTTAAAGGCGCCTTCTGCGGTCGAAGAGGCCTGCCCACTTTGGCTTCTACCGAAAAATGTGGCATACACTCCGGCGGGTCGACCCTTTCAAATGCAGTGGGACGGTGACTCTCGTGTGATTTGTGACCCGTTCCCCTGGAGGCGACCTCTCACATTAACCATTCCGTATCGACTCTTGGAGACTTCCTCGTATGTGTCTGAGGCTTCCTTGTTGGAAGCCTGGAACCGAGCCCCAACGCAGATCTGGACGTTGGAGTGGGTGGGAGCCTGAGAGCAGGCAGGGCGAAAAGAATGTCTCGATTGTTCCGTTGGTTTAGCTCCGTCTTGTTGGTCTTACTTTTGTTGTTGGGTGGCGCGGTCCTGGTGGCTTATTTGTACAACGCTTCCAAGGTCCGGTCATGGAAGAAGACTCCCCAACTTCCAGGCAAGATGGTCAAAATTACCAATTACAAAGTGTACACCAAGGTGAAGGGTACAGCTCCACCCACCGTCGTCATCTTTCCGGCGTTGGGCTCCACATCGTTTGAATGGGGGCCCATCCAGGATCAGCTTTCAAAGACCATGCGAGTGGTGGTGTACGACCGCGGTGGCTACGGATGGAGCCAGGTCGGCCCTCCGCCACGAACCAGTAAGAAAGTTGTGGCCGAGGCCAACACGCTGTTAAGTAACTTGAACATCGCGCCTCCCTACATTGTGGTGGGTCACTCGATTGGAGCTTACTATGCCCAGCACTTCGCTCGTCTTCGGGCCAAAAGTGTGGTGGGGGTGATGCTGCTGGACCCTGTCGCGGACCACAACAAGTGGAAGTCCAAGCTGCCCAACCGATTGTTTAAGCGCTTTGTGGACAAGTCCTTGTTTATTAAACGAGGCCGGACTCTCGCGAAGTTTGGCTTGTTCCGTATGCTCACCGTCTTGCCCAAGACCCTCGACAAAGAGCAAAAACGCAACATCGTAGAGGTGTACTCGAATCCAGCGTCGTACAAGATCTTCCTGGACGAGTATCTCTCGTTGTATCGGATCAGCTTCTCTCGCTGGGACAAGCTTCCCCCGTTCCCCAAGATCCCATTAACTCTTCTGTATCACGACAGCGAACGCGCAGTGAAGCGCATGGTGAAGTTCAAGACGGATCCTGTCGAAGCCCAGCGCATCGAAACCGTCGGGATGGAGCTTGCGAGGGAGTATCTTAAGCTCTCTCCGAAGAGTCGCTGGGTCGTGGCCGAAAACAGCAACCACCAGATTCACCTGGACCGTCCGGAGCTTGTTCTCAAGGAGCTTAAGCAACTTGCCCAAGCGGCGCTTGCTCCACCCTGCCGTCGCAAAGCTGTTGTGCCACGCAAGCCCACCCAGCCAAAAGGTGCGGTGAAGGCAAACCCAAGCTCAAAGCCTGCGTCACGGCCAGCAACAACCAAACCTTCCGCAAAGAGATAGAGGGAACGGCTTGGGTTTCTGAGGTTGTGAAGGAAAGTCGGGGCCTGTAGGGAGGGGTGCTGCGGCTGGAACTGAGGGGGTATTAGAATCGGCCGAAGACTGCGACGCCGCCACCGTTGGGATCCATGTAGGGAGTGACGGCCCAGAACGGCTCGTTCTTGCTGGGGTCACCGCCGTAGTAGCGTGCGCGGTTGAGGTTGCGTAAGGAGAGGTAGCCGACAAGGAGGAAGGCAAAGCCGACCACCTGAGGAATAAGGACCGAGACGGCGCCAAGGGCCCCAAAGGTCCAGGCTACAACTTCTCCAGCGTCTCTGCTGGCCCCAATGCTCGCCATCGCGATAATAAAGCTAGCCAATGGTCCGATCACGGGCACCAACATCATCCCAAAGTAAGCTCCAGCAGCTGGCGAAAGATAGCCACTTCCTGCTCCTACCGAGATCCCTGCGATTCCAACAATGAGAGACACACCATAGGCCGAGCCCCAGGTGTACCAGCCGCGTGCAATGAACCACCATGCGCGGGAGCGTCGGCCAAAGCGGCGTCCTCGTCGGCGAAAACGGCGCTGGCAGCTTCCTTCGTGCAAGCAGATGTTGTCGAGGTTGTCGGCTTTGGTGTCGCCGGGTTTCTTGAGGTCTTTGATGATTCGGGCTTGCAAACGCTTGTTGTGGCGGGTTTCACCCAACTCTGGCGTTTCCAATGTCATCGATTGGGTGGAGAGGTTGGCCAAAAAGGTTTGATCTGCTTTGGTGAGCGCAGCGTTGGAGGTAAAGCTCCAGCCAGTGAGGACAAAGGCAAACACCACACCACCGAAAATCCATCGGAATGTACTCATCACGAACTCCTGGTTCCCTTGCGCAGGTGCAGCGAAAGTGTCTCGTCGAACGACGCCGGATGCACAAGGTCAAAACAACTGAAATGCGGGCTGCTGCAAACATTTTGAGGGGGTTTGCTCATCCTGGCTACCATACTGCTCCTGAAGCAAAATGTCCAGGGTAGGCAACTTTTTAGACGCAGCAAACCCTCCTCGTTTGTGCACGGCACAACCGCTTGAGTTCGTTGGAGTTGGAAGGTCTCTTTGGGGGGTTAGGAGCGTCTCTTTCTGCGCCTTCTTCGGCTGGGCTTCTTTTTTCGGATTCGTCGTCTCTTGCCATAGATTCTGTTGTAGCGGCGAATCAACTCATTGGTGTAGTCCATCGATTCAGGGGCAAACAGAACGTGGTTGGCTTTGCGGTCGAGCATAACGTCCAGCTTGTAGTCTTGGATAATCTTCCCGATGATAGGTTGCATTTTCGCGAGGATCTTACGCATAAAGCGAGTCTCTTCGGCTGCCAGCTCACGGGTCAGCTTCTCTTGCTTCTTGCGGTATGTGGTGAACTGTCGTTGAAGCCGCCTTAAGGTCCTTTGCTGTTGGCGTTTGGGTAGAACCAAGGCTGTCTTCTTGAAACGTTTTTGTTGGCTCAACACTCGCGTGCGTAGTCGCTTGAGGATGGTCTCGTACCTTTTCTTTTTGGCCAGCAAGACGGCCTGTGCTTCCTTTCCTTCGTTGATGAAAGACATCGCCTTGTGCATGTTTACAAAGCCCAATTTGGTGCCGGCCTGGGCCACTGTCGGGATGAGGCAAACGGCGAACGCAAGAATCCATAGGCGCATAACATCGCTCCTGTTGATTGAAGTAAAATCCCATAATCATGGGGCAGCTGTGGCTATGAGGTTCGTTGTGGGCGACTGCTCGACGTAGGTCGGCAGTCAAGCCCGATCGAGTGTGCGAGCTTGTGGTGTTGTGATGGTGACTTGTTAAGGGGAACTTGTCTTTGAGAACGGTGGTCTAGAATGTGGTTCGGGAGATCCGAAGGGGTGTCAATTCCAGACTGGTGTTGGTTTGCAGGTTGGGTTTGGGAGTTCCCAAGGGAAGTCGAAGCCTTGAGCGGTTGGAGCCAAACCAGTCTCTGTCGTTCCAGGGGGATGCGACATTTGTCGTTGAGCCTGCTGGGAGAAGGTCTTTGTTGGAGTTGTCCCAACGACCGGTATGGAGCTCCCGCCAACTCATGCTTGGCTTGGTCACGTTCATTTCTACACGCAGCGAAGGCTGAATGAGCATGGGTTTGGGAATCTCAGGAAGAGACTCCTGCGTCGAGGCTGTCGCTTGGGCGATGACCGATGCTGCTGCATGCCTTGCTGGTGGAGCGAGCGTCTTAAACGTGGGCGTCACTGGTGCTGTCCGGCAGGCCATCAAAGCCTGGTTGCTGGAGTCTGTGCGTCCTTTGTTGGCTCCGTAGTTGTAAACCAACACGGACCAAAAGGCGAACAAACACACACACGTTGCGCTGGTAAGGGTCCACAGCAAAGGACTTCGCGTCCAAGGTACACGAGCGGGTTGTTGTGTGGCTGGGGCTTCTTCAGGCTCGGCGAGGAGCGGCTCAGGTTCCTCGTCCAGTACAAATTGACTGTGCGCTACAACGTGTCGGGCGGCTTGTTCCAACTCTTCTTCCGCAGCAAGCTGGGCGTTCAAGTTGTCAAGCAGAGCCTCACATTGCTCTTTGTTGAAGAACGCAAACACATTCTCTTGGCCGTGTTGTTTTAACCAATCTTGCATCTGCTGATTCATGCAAAGCCTCGTTCTTGTCCTAGGGTGTCAGTTCCTGTGGGGAGAACGTTCCAATCCCGGGAGCTATTCTGCATCAACGGGTTCATGTAGAGGCAGAATCTGGCGCGGGTTCACACCCAACGCCGCGCAATAAAAGCAAAGATTCTCCAAGGACATGGAGCCCGCTTCGCCTTTCTCCATGCGCTGGATTGTACTCCGCGAGAGGGAGTACCCTTTCTCTTGGGCGGCAAACGCTACCTTCTCCTGGCTCCAGTTGCGCTTGTGACGTAACCGAATCAACATACCACCCATTTCACGTGCTAACGACTTAACCCACTTTTCATTACTCATCCGTCTATCCCATTCCATCAAAGTCTTCACATTCTATATAACGTACTCTCACAACTCTTGCAGCATCACATGTGATGCGAATCAAAAAACGTGGGAAATCAACGCGGCAGCAGGAATCTAGCGATTCTTGGAGGAGGGAGCAAGCCGTCTTTTCAGTCGCTCCAAGTTGAAGGCACAAAAAAAGGCCTTCCTCCGGGGAGAAAGACCTCTTTGCAAAAGGTTGCAGAGACAGGCTCTGCGTCCTCTCGGTGTGGATCAGTCGCTGCTGCCAAAGATGACCGCGAGGCGGACAACGAGCTTGACAGCTTCGTAGTAGATCCAGGTCAAGGTGACGAGGATCGCGAAGCCACAGTACCATTCCATGTACTTGGGAGCGCCGGCTTCCACGTTTTCTTCCACCATCTTGAAGTCGATGATCAACCAGGCGGAAGCGAGGAGCAGGATCGCGCCGTTGATGGCGAGACCAATCCATGCGCTGGAACCACTCGCCGAAGCGCTGCTGAAGGGGCTCAGCAAGGGCAGGGGGTTCGAGGAGAACATGGAGAACAGGAAGGACACCAGGTAGGTGACGAACACTGCCATGGTCAAGGTCTGGACAATGGCCACGAAGGTACGGGTCGGCTTGAGGATACCGGTGCGGTACAGCACAAGCATACTACCCACACAACTGGCGGTGATAATCAGCGCTTGGATTCCCACACCACCTGCGACTGCGAGCCCTGCGCGGCCAAGGTAGGCATCAGCGACCGCAGTGAAGGCACCCAGGAAGATCCCCTCGACGACAGCGTAAATGGGAGCCAGGCGGGGAGATGCTTCGGGGTTACCGGCCAGGTAAAAGGTAAAGCCGAGGCCGATGATCAAGGAAGCAATGAAGCTAATCATGATCGCGCTGGGGAACATGAAGGCGAGGGTGTAACCACCAGCGCCTGCAATCAAAGCAATCATGACCAGGAAAGAGGTCTTGTTTACAACGCCGCTCATGGTCGCAGCGTCAGAAATCGGCCCTTGGCTGAGCCATCGTTCTTCATTGGAAAGGGCTGGGTTTGATGTATTCCACATTTTTGCTTCTCCTCCAATCACGTGGTGTGTGGGAGCTGTTGCGACCTCCCATTTCACACATTGAATCGGGATTTGTAGCTGTCGCAACGTTTCTGAATTCACGGCCAATATATGAGGCTGATCGTAGCAATTGTCAAGGGAATTGTCTTGTTTTCAACCTCTGGTTTTTCCATGAGTTTGTGATCCTCTCGAAGAAAAAGTCGAGAACTCTCCTTGCTCTCCCTCCGATTCACCAACTCACTGGATCTGTTGAAGCAAACTGTGATCTTCCAACGCTTGTTGACCGTTGGGAGTCAGGCGCAACTGCCAGGAGCCTGAGGGACCTTGCACCTCTTGGATGTAGCGGGCATCGATCAGCTGGTCCAGCAGCTTCTCCACGGCGGTGCTGCTCCGGAAGCCAAGCTGGGCAAACGCCTCGGACCTCTTGCCTGTATGACCACACACAGGATCGCCGCGAAGCACTGCCTTGAGATCCTTCCGGTCCCAACTCCCCTCACTCAGCGACTTCAAGGCCCATGAACATTGTTCCGTAAACGGCGGAAGCGGCACGTTCGAGGGTTGCATGGCTTCATGGGGTTGGCAGTTGTCGCAGGCTTTGCAGCGGCGACGAGCCGGGCTGCCCAGGTACCTTGCCAAGTGACCATGGCGACAAGTGAACGTCTGGCAGTAATCGGTCACTTCGATCGAACGCTGCTCTTGCAACGTGGCGTAGCGGTGAAGCAGGCTCTGGATTCTTGTAGAGGCATCATCCGGTGGAGGGAGGAACTCCAACAGCAGGCCACGCCGGCGGGTGTCGACCACGAGATGCCCTTCGGCTTGCCAGTCCAGCAACGTGGTTTCCAACAACGGAAGCGGAATGTTGGCGTGGTGGGCCAACTCTTGGGTGCGGAACGTTCGGCGTTGCTGAGGAGGCAAGCCCACTGCTTTGGAGAATGCCTCGATCTCTTCATGTTGGACAGAAGATGCCGAGCGCTGCAAGGTCACGGCTTCGGGCAAGTCATAGTGCCTGTAGAGCAGCTCCGCCTTCTCCAGGATGCTGAGGGCTACGCGGAGGTTGGTTTCATCACAGTCGAGCGCGTCGGTCAGGGCGTGGGTGGGGATAAACGACGGGTTGGTCTGGTGCAGCCAACGTCGAACCTGCCCATAGACCTTTCGCAAAAACTCGACAGGCACGGTGTTCTCTCGCGAGCGACGGGTCAGCACGCCTTTGTCGCTGTGGGTGTAGAGCATCACACAGTGCGCGACCTCTCCGTCGCGGCCGGCCCGGCCAGCTTCCTGGTAGTATCCGTCGATCGACTTGGGCAAGCCATAATGAATGATGAAGCGGATGTCCGACTTGTCGACGCCCATTCCAAAGGCGATGGTCGCTACAATGATCTGGACCTCGCCCGACATGAACCGGTTTTGGACCTGACCTCTGTTGCGAATCCCCGCGTGGTAGTGGTCAGCGGAGAACCCTTGGTAGCGAAGCAAGGTCGCTAACTGCTCGCATTGTCTGCGGGTTCTTGCGTAGATGATGCCGCATCCTTCCAGGCTGTAGCAAAGCCCCAACAAGAGCAGGAGCTTTTCATCTTCGTCACAGGCTCGAATCGCTTGCAGCCGAAGGTTGGGCCTGTAGGTGTCTGTGACCACGAGGCGAAACTCTCGTTGCTCCGGCTCCTGTTTCTCTTCCAGCTCGTCCTGTTCGGCTTCTGGGGGTCGCAGCGAAGGGACATCCAGCACTGTGGGGGCAAACAATTGACGCTCGATATCCTTGCGAACAAGGGGAGGTGCTGTGGCGGTCATGGCGAGGATGGGCGGCTCTCCCAAGTCTCGATGGACCCGAGACATACACAGGTAATCCGGGCGGAAATCATGACCCCACACTGAGATGCAGTGGGCTTCATCAATCACCAAACGAGCCAGGCCCGCGTGACGCAAGGCATGCAAAAAGGTGGGCTGACGAAGTCGTTCCGGCGCTGTGTAGACAAGCTTGTACCGACCCCCCGCGATCTCATTGATGGTGTTTCGCAACTGGTAGGCTGAGATGGTGCTGTTGATCGCCACCGTTTGGGTTCGGATAGGCTCGGGCAGGCTGTCCACCTGATCCTTCATCAAGGCGATCAGGGGCGAGACCACCAGGGTAATCCCTTCGCTTAACATCGCGGGTAGTTGGTAACAGAGCGACTTCCCTGCACCTGTCGGCATGATCGCCAGCACATGCTCGCCTCGGAGGGCGCACGCCATGATCTGAGGTTGCGCGCTGAGAAGGGAGTCATAGCCAAACCACTTCTCCACAGACTCCAGGAGAAAGCTCCGCTCTTCGTCTGAAACGGGGACGTCAGAGAGCTTAGGAAGCTCCACTGACGTGGGCGTTGGGATCCGCTTTGGCTGTTGAGGACGTGTCTGGGCGGGGACAGGCTTGGCAGGTGTTAGCTCTTGCTTGAGCTCTTTGGCGATCAGCGTCTGAAGGTTGCTGGTCTCGTCGTGTCTCCGCGACTCTTGCTCTGCGAGGGCCTCGTCGGCTCTGCGCTCTTCGTTGTGCTCTTGGAAGAAGGCTTGAAGCTCTCGCAAATGAGGGATGGAAATGGCTTTGCCGTTTTCCTCCACGTGGAAAGCACGCACCGCGTATGCCATGGCTGTGAGGATGTCCTCGCGGTGCGCATGAATCTTCATCAACCCCAACAAAGGGATACGGCTGTTGGGGGCGAGCTGCTGGTATTGAATGTAGGCACGCTCGGCCTGGTCGATCTGCCCCAGGTCCCAGTGTATTTCACCCAATAGCCCGTAAGGACTGGCTTGTTCTCTCGAAGCCGACAAGAGCGTATCGACGATCAAGTTGGCTTCGTCGTAGTTCTTGTTGGCCAGCAAACATCGACCCAACAAGACCTGGGCTGAAGCAGAGTCGCGTTGCTCCAGCCGACGTCGCATCACATGGACAGCTTCGTCGCAGCGATCCAGGCCCAGCAAGGTGCGAGCGTACAGATCTTGTAGCGATACGTACTTCTCCAGCTCCAGGTGTTGCAGGCTTTGCAACGCCTCGGTGTACAACTCCCAACGCAAGTAGTAATTGAGCAAGCTAGTGCGCGTGCGACTGCTCAAGATCTGCAGAGTTTGGGGTTGGTTGTGATAAGCGTCTAACAACGGGACATTCATCGCTTTTGGGGGAACTGTCACGGAGTTTCAGGCACAATTGGACGATGGCGAAGAAACGCGCATCCTCAGAGCCAAGTTGGTAGAGCGAGTTTGTGGCTTTGTAGCGTGAACAGAGAAGCTATGGGAACGGGAGCTGTTGCATCGCCGACAGGATAGTAGCTTGCAGAACCTTCGAACATCAGCCGGTGTTGGGGTTGTTGGATTCAAGGTCCCCCAAAGCCAACCAAGGTGTTCAAAGTGTCTGCGAGACACTATGCCCACAGCCTACTGACCACAGAAGGACATGTCAATATCAATTTTTGCGGAAGCATCGGGGGCTTGGCGAGCACAAACGGGAAGCTCCCACACGTTGACAGCGTCCCAGGGGAGAGGCATGATGAGCAGGCTACGATGGCACAACGGCGCCGTTTTTTGCGGACGGTCGCATTCTTTGGCTGGTTTCGCTTTGGCGAGAAGAGGTTGCTCACAATGACGTCTCTGACGACGACTCTGGGAGGTTTGCCCCGGGCTCTATTCTTAACCCGGCATGATGTTGAGTCCAAAGCAATTATGGCGCAATTGGAAGACGTCAAGGCCTTGGAACATGGACAACATGCAACCTACTACCAGGGCACTTTCGCCAGCGACGAGCAACAATGGCGCGTGGGTGTCGCGGAAGTTTCTGCTGAAGGGGCTGTCGCAGCGAAAGAGGTGGAGCGAGCCGTCAGCGAGTTTCGGCCCCAATGCATCCTGTTTGTGGGGATGGCCCAAGGTTGTCAGGGAGTCGAAATTGGCGACGTCGCCGTTGCATCCAAACTCTATGGCAGCGCCGGACAACGCAGGCAAGAATCCGGAGGACGCCAGAACGAGTGCCGCCCCAGTGATATGTTGTTGCAGCGGGTCAAGGAAGAAGCTGAAGGTCTCGCCTGGCTACGACACACCGATGACGAACTCTCCGAAGACACCCCCAAGGTTGTGATTGCTCCGATCGCTGCCGGTCATGACGCTCTGTTTTCCCCCGATACGCTCAAGCTGCCTCTGCTTCCACGACCCCAAGATGGAACGTGCGCTGTCACCAGCGAGACCGTTAACTACTACGCTTCTACGTTCTCCAAACACTCGAAGGTGCTGCTGATCCAGGGCATCTCTTCGATGATCGGTGACGCCGAGAACGAACGCAAGAACCAGGAAAAGGCGATGCTCTATGCGTCGGCGTTTGCCTTCCAAGTGTTGTCCCAGGTCGTTCCTTTGTCGACGGGTCCGATGGTTCCGGTCACTGCGATCAGCCCTCGGTATACCTTTCTTGCGGCGGTTGCTGCCCTGGCGTTTGGTGTGTTGGCCTCCTTGCCGATGTTCTGTGTTCGCCAAAAGCCCTACGTTAAAGAGATTGGGGTGCAGAACTGGATGGTCTGGCTGGGCCCCACGCGACGTACCTCCCCACGTGAGCGCTACTGGCTTGTCCGGACGGGCGGACGAAACCCACAGGCTGTTGCGTTGCTGCTCTTGTCCAGCCAATCGTTTGAGGGCTTCTTTCAGGCCACTCCGTTGTATTGGGATACGCGGATTAGCCTGAAGAACCGAGTGGCGTGGTCGATGGAACCCTGGCGAAGAGAGGAGCCTCCTTCTGAGCTAAAGCCTCATCCTTGGGTGCTGCTGCAGCGTCGCGAAGATGGGAGCTTAACCTTACACAATCTGTCGACCTTTGTGCCTCGTCAGGGTCGGGCGTTGGTGTATCTCACTTACCAACGCAAAAAGGTCGTGGGCGAGATCTCGTTTGCGGTGGGTTCGCAGATCGTGGTCCGGAGAAAACTATGGGACTGGAAAACACTCCAAGAAGGCCAGGGCTATCTGCCCCTCCGGTTGATCTCAAGTAGCGCTCCCTCGCCCAAGGCATTAAAAAAACACGAGTGGCCGCCGGTTCTTACGCTGCAGCAAGAGCGAGATCAGAAGCGTGTGCTGTGGCGCTTCCTCGACAAAGTTCCCGAAGTCCAACTGCCTGGTACCAAGTGGGTTGTGTTGCGTCCAGGAAAGGACACCGCAAAGGCTGAACCGTTGGGTCTGGTGCAAGTCGAACCCGGCGACGAAGGCTGGGTTAAGGTGCTTCGGATGCCCTGGAGAGATATCGAAGGCTACCGTCACATCTCCGTGCGTTATTTTGATCCCCAGGCTCCCAAAACGGAGCGCCCCGATTGGAGTCGGTTTGGTGAGATCCAAAACTTCTGCAAAGCAGACAACGCGGTCCTGGAAACCTTCGGCGCCTGCGTCTTAACCAACTTGGGACTCAACGACAAGGCTCAGGCCGGTCAATGGTATTGGGTGCAAGGGGAGTCTTTGTTCGTCCAGAACAAACAGACCCATCGCGTTCGTGGGTTTGTTCGGCTTCAGAAGGTCAGGTCTCACGACGCCTACGCTCAGGCTTTCTTGCTGGACAGCACCAAGCTTCGATGGCGACGCCTGGTGAAGCTCTCCAAGGAGGAGCGGAAGAACAAGGCCCTGCGCTTGTGCCACAGCACGTTGCCTGACCTGCGAAACCTGCTGCGTTTGCCGATGCAACGATTAACCCGTAAACGTTGGCAGCGTCGATACCAACGCTTTGATGAGAGCCTGTTGGTCGCAGCGCTCTTGGGAGACTTGTCTCGGCTTCCTCTCTTGGAAGAGCCGCTTCCTCGCACTTCGTTGGGCCGATGTCTTCGGGAAGGCGTGCGCCTGCAGCAGGGGATCCGAAAGAAGTACATGCTGTCGGATTGGTCGCAACGATGGCGGGATGCGCAGTCGATGATGCAAAAACATCCTGAGCAAGCCCTGCTCTTGTTGCGTGGTCTCTGCAGCAAGGCTCCACAGCCTGAGAGTGAGTCGATCTGCAACAAGGCTCTTCTCCGGCTGCATCTCACCACCCAAGTCCGCGACTTTACCGATATCTCCGACTCTTGGGCGAAGAGGCTTCGTTCTTTGCTGCGCCATGATCCATGCTTTACGGTGCGTCAGTATACCAAGGGCTCCAAGAGCGAATGGTTGGAGGTGGAAGAACAGCTGCGCACCCAAGATTCGATTGAATACCGGCCTGTGTATTGCCGAGGGTTGCGTGCGAGGCGTCGGAAACCTTCGGTGTTGCTGGTCTCGGCCCCAACCCAAGAGAAGGGGATGTCCCGTCGTGACATTTCCTTGCTCAACCAACGTTGGACCGAGTCGCTGCTGCAGTTTTTGTTCCGACGTTGGAATGCGAACGGTCTCGCAGGGAAGCCGAAGGTTGCGATCTTGCGGGCACCGTCTCATCGTGTCCCTTCCAAACGTCAGGCCCGGCCAACGTTCCTCGAACAACTCAAGGCTTCGCAGCGTTCGGATGTTGTGGTGTTCTTGTCGATGGTGTTGAAGAAGTCAGACCTCTTCTTGAAGTTCGAGGTGTGGGCTGCCACACCCGAGTCGAAAAACACGCAGCGTTGGGTGTTTCAAACCAAAGCGTCGGGGCAGATGCCGCTGAAGCGTTGGGATGTCTTTGCCCTGGAGTCGACCAAGGCGTTTGCTGGGCTGTTGTCCTTGCTTCATCAGTTCCAGATGGGTGTGGCTGTACTGCCCTCTGCGCGTTCATGGAAGAAGCCTGGGACGAGGCTCTCCGCTCGTGAACTCCCCACAACTCGTCGGCCTTTGACTCGTCGAAAGCCTGGCCTGCTTCGACCCAGACGGCGTCCTGTTGTCCCGCGAAGGGTCTCGCCACGTTCGCGACCTACCTCTCGTCCTCTGGTCCGCCGTGTCGCACAACCTCTCGTTGCACCCGAGCCACCCAAACACAGGGCTGTGCCCCCTCGAAAGCGTCCTGTCACCCGGTCGATTCCCACTCCAACGACCTGGCCTTTGCCGAAGAAATCTTCAACTTTGACAATCCCAACATTCCGTGAAATAAGAACCACTCCAAACCAACGACCAAGCTCTGCACCGACGACCAAGCCTGCCCCCTAAGGCTTTCTTTTCCTTTCAGAAGCGAGTCTCAACCGTTGGACGTGTTCCATGCGTTTGTTGAACTCCGGGTCTTTCTCTAAATGGGGCGGACCGTTGACGCAAAGGTGTCAGAGCATCAGGAGGTGAATGATGTCCAGTTTTCAAGAACGTTTCCATGAGACGATGGTAAAGGCGTTTGAAGCTAGAGCCCAAGGTTACAACGAAAACACCGATCTCTACACTCTCGGTGATGCCAGTCAGGTGGACGATCTGTTCGACTACCTTGAGTTTGAATTCTCCGGAGACATTGACGACAACCAGCGCCAGCACTTCCGCTATGTGACTCATGTCTGGACCTGGGCCTGGGCTGCCTACGAGAAGGAGCAAGAGGAAGAAGCCAGCGAAGCCGAAGAAGCCGCTGCCAACGAAGACTTCTCCGACGCCTCTGAGTTTGCCTGGCGTGACCGCATCCTTCCCATCCAACGTCTGATCCTCCAACTCTTCTACTACGGTGGTCTCGCAGCGTTTGGCTACGGGATGTACGTGACCATCAAGCTAAAGAGTCCACAAACAGGCGGGATGATCACCGGCCTGGGGATGTTCGTTGCCGTCCAAATGAACTGGGGGATGCAGTCGTTCTACGCTTGGCTGCAAAAACGCAACTCCAAGCTCCTTCGCTCCCCTGGCTACCCCACGCTGTTCTGGATCGCTGTGTCTGTGGTCTTGATCTTCGACGTCGTTATCGCTGGATTGGCCCAAGAATACTTGATGAGCTATGTCATGAAGTTCCTCAAGTAGAAGCACCAATCCGGAGATTGCGCAGGGTTATGCGGGTAGAGGGGCCCCACATTGCGCAGATTGCACAAACTGAGATATAGCTTGCGTTTGTGAGTGAGTCGGTCCGCAGATTACGCGGACAGCACAGACTAAGATGTTGTTTACGTTTTTGAGTGGGCTGGTCCGCAGATTACGTGGACTGGGATGTTGCTTGTGTGTGAGCTGGTTTGCTGATTGCACAGATTACGCGGATGGGGGAGCGTACTCGCGTTTGTTTTTGCTTGGGGGAGAATTGGTAGGGTGTATTGGTTAAAAAAGAAAAGCCCGCTGGTTTACATGAAACCAGCGGGCTTGACTTTGACCCCAACGGGACTCGAACCCGTGTCGCCGGCGTGAAAGGCCGGTGTCCTAACCGCTAGACGATGGGGCCGTGGTCGTGAGTCGTCTGGGGCTCGAACCCAGGACCCTTGGATTAAAAGTCCAATGCTCTACCGACTGAGCTAACGACTCGCGGGAAGAGTTCGTCTTCCCTGTCAACGGATGGAGAAACTACGCGAGTTGCGGTGTTTTGTCAATCAAAAAAATGTTTTTTTTGTACTGCTCGATTTTTCAAGACATTTCTTGTTCTGGGAGAGAGGGTTTCCAGGCGCAGTACGAAGAAAAACAGGGTGGAACATGAAAATGGAGTGACAAAAAGGGCGAAAATAGGGGAGGGCGATCAGTCGGAGCAACGAGGGCAGTGGAGCGCCAGATCACTGGTGGGAACGATATGGTAGCGTTCTGTCTCGCATTGTTCGCAGCGAAGGGCCTCAAATTGTTCAACAATGGGGTTCCAGATCCAGCTTACATTGCGGCTCTCTTTGCGCAGACGAATGTTGTAATCGACTCTCGTGATCGGAATCGTCACGCGAAGCGCGGCCAGGGGCTGCGTATGCAGCGTAATGGGGTAGCGAGCAGGGATGGCCTGGAGCGTCTCTTTGTATTGCTCTTCGGCTTCCTGAAGGGCTTGTAGGGTAGGTCCTGGATCCTGGGAGGGATCGTCCCGGAGTGGCTGCAAGAGGGCCTTTCGTTCCCGTCGGTGCAGGCGTTCTTGGCGCCGTCGCTCCAGCGAGATCGACTGATGAATGCGCTGAGCAAAGGGTTCGATGGCTTTGTCGATGAGTGGATCCAAGGATTGTTGCAGGTGGTTATAAATGCGAGGGAACGGTGTCTTCCAGAATTGAGGGGAGACCTTCTTGTGAGGCCAGCTGGCGATCTCGTCGGTCAACCAGGGGGATTTGACTAGCGTCTCTTCGTTACAGGCGAACGAGAGGATATCGCTGTAGCTGTTTTCCTGGCAGTGGGCGTCCAATTGGAAGTGCATCAGCAGGTAGGTGCAGTGGCTTGTATAGATGCGATCGATCTCGCCGATGCCTTGGCTGAGTTGGACCGTTCGTTGGAACACATTCCGGAGGCCGCCGCTGCGGCTGGTGAGATCGGTAAGCTCCAGGTGTGTGAGCCGTCCGTCTTGTTGGATGTGATCAAACAAGTGTTCAAGGACTGGATGTTCGTAATTCAGAACATCTCCGTCCTTTTCAGAGCCCGGTAACTTCAGCGTGAGCTCTTCCTCGGAGACCAACGCCTGGGCCAGGTGGCTGGGGAGCAAGCATTGGAGAAGCTCGTCCTGTGGATCGACGACAGCACCCGAAGCGATCAAGGCCTGGGATACATACGAATACAGTGGGGTTTTCTCTGACATGGCTCACGTTTGTACTGAAGGTTAAAGGGCGTAGTCATCCAAGAACAGGCGCTGGTTCAGGTCGAGGATGCGACGGAAATCTTTCCGGGCAGACAGATAAACCTTGGACAAAGAGCCAAAGAAATCGTCGTTGCTCTTGCGGTGAATCCATCCCCACATCAGGCGGGTCGATTGGGATTCTTCGTCCACAAAGTTGGCGATCTGCGTCATCTCTTCTGGAAGCAAAGACTCCGGCTTGAGGCGCATCTGAAACTCGGTCCACCAGGCTCTCTCGGGACTCTGCTGCGGCTCAAACACCCGGACATGACGAACCGATTGGCTCGGACGCAACATCCAGTGAGACCGCGCGTCGATCACTTCAGGGAGCCAGGGAAGATCAAAGTGGATGACGAAGTCGATATCTCCGTGGACTTCGGGGATCTCGTGGTCACTGGCCACAAACACCCGACCTTCCGGGCCTGTGTTGGGTTGCCAATCCTCTTCCAGCTTCTCAAGCAGCAGCTGTTGTGTGGCTGTGTGATGGCAAAAGATGATGTACCGAGCCCGTGGGTTCTCCTGCAACCAGGCCGCGATCTGACGAACCCTTGGATCTTTCGCTGCGACGCTGGACGCTCGATTCTTGAGTCCATCAAGCTTGTTCTTGTGCTCGTCCCACTCGTCAGACTGTCCAAGGTCGGAGAGGGCCTCGTGGGTCGCTGCAGCGCTGCAGAGAGACGCCTTCAGAAGCGGCGTGAGCGTCTTGGCTTGGGCGGAAAGCTCGGGAACCTCGCCCTCTTCGTTGGGTTGGAAGTCGTCTTGGGTTTCTGCTTTAAGCCAGTTCCAGATCTCGTGACGCATTTGGGTGGTGGCGCTGTTGAACTCGATCTCTTGGGTTTTCCACTGCCGTTCAGGCCAGGGGAGAGCGGTGGTCGTCACAAGGTTGCGTTGGGCGACGGGCTTAAGGAAGTCACGCATAAACTTCCGGGTGTCGGGCGTAATGTCGGCGTCGGCGCCTCCCAGCTCTCGCTTGAGTCGAGCGGCTGGAGGAAGCTCGGGAACGCCCAACAGCGCGAGGTATCCGTGAAGTTCGCCGGGTTGGGTCAAGAAGGGAAGAGACTCTTGCAGCAAGAGGTACTGTGGCGAGAGGTTCAAGAGGTTGCGCCACGGTTTGCTTCTTCGCTTGCGCAGCGGTCCTGCGTGGGCGACTGCAATCAGTGGATAGGGCACGCCTTCCAGCTGCTCCGGCTCAAACGACTCGTCCAAGGCGTCGAGAGGCAACAACATGTGCTCCGGAAGAGGTTGTTCGGTCGGCCACTCTTCTGCGACGGTGCAAGGAAAGCCTAGCAACGTTTGGAATTGTGTCTTCCAAAACCCAAGAAGGGGGCGAGGGACCACCAGCAAGGTTCGGGCAACCAGACCTCGCATGATGTACTCCGAAAGGGTCAAGGCAAGGCCCAGATCCGAAGCCAACCCCGGCTCATGGCAGAGCAGGGTGCGTCCGTGCATACGACGCAAGGTCTGACGAATCCCCTCCAACAAATGTGACCAGGCCGAAGGGGTTCCCAGTTGGCGCGTTGCCAACAATCGATGCAGCCGACTCTCCAGACGGAAACGCTCCGATTGAAGGGTCAGTTGGTACATCTCCAAGCTGTCGGTGCCTTCGTTGTCTGCGAGTCGCTTGAGCAAGGGCACAGACACATCGGCAAAGTGTATCTCACGAGAGGGAGGGTCCAACTTAATATTGGGTGGGGACAGCAGCTCTTTGAGCTGCTTCTTGGTGAGTGTCTGGCTTGTTGAACCGGCGGATGTTTCGGAAGAACTCATAGGGGCTCCATCGGTAAATGGACGTAACGGGAGAGCCAAAGGTGGTCCCAAAGAAGGCAACAGTCTACCAACGTTCTCTATTGTCTGGCAAAGAAAATAAGGCTTGTTGGTGCGATGGCAAGAAGAGAAGGTGGAATGTGGAGCAAAAGACAGAAAGAGCGGGCTGAAGCGTCAGCCCGTTCGTAGAGAGAGGCTAGAGGTCGGCGTTCTTTAGGAAGAGACGCTGTAGTACTTCTGACGGAACGCGCTGGGGGTGCGCTTGTAGCCTTGCGCCTGGAATTGACGGTGGGCTTCCACCAGAGGCAGGTGACGCAACGAAGCAATGACCGAGAGCTCTTCTTCCGTCCATCGTGAGCCACGTGCACGTGACGAGCTGGAAGAGGAAGACTTCGCTGCTGCTTGGGGCTTGGGTGTGCTCTCTGTCGCCTTGGGCGTGCTCTCTGTCGCCTTGGGCGTGTTCTGGGCCTTGGGTGTGCTCTCTGTCGCCTTGGGCTCCACTGCGGCAACATCGGCCTCCGAAGAGCTTGAGCCTCGTCGTGGACGACGTCTGGGAGAGCGCGCAGAAACTGGCGCTGCGGAGTCCGAACGGTTGGGACCTGGGCGGCCCGGAACTGGACGGGTGCGACCCCGACGGGGACGACGCGACGAGTGACCGTTCAACGGTGCTTCTTCTTCTTGGGAAGCTTGTTTGACTTCGGCCTGGGCAGGAGCCGCTTTGGCGTTGGCTCGAACCCGAGTGGTCCCGTTGGCCCGGCTTTGCAGTTTGGGCTTCGCAACAGTAACCGGTGGCTGGTTGGGCTGATCGGAGGCCCAAGCGAGCACCTCGTCCTTGGTCTTGGCTTCCTGGTTGGTTGGCAGGTGTTCCATGAACCAAGGCAGCGCCACATCGACGCTGGGGGAGGTTCTGTTGGAACGCGAAGACCTGGACCTGGAGCGCTCACCTCGATGGCTGTCTCGATCTCGGCGTTCCGAGCGACTGTCAGAGCGACGGTCCGAACGGTCGTCCGAGCGACGATCCGAACGGCTGTCCGAGCGATGGTCCGAACGGCTGTCAGAGCGATGGTCCGGGCGGCTGTCAGAGCGATGGTCCGAACGGCTGTCAGAGCGACGATCGGAGCGGCTGTCGAGGTGGTTGTCCTCCGACGATTCCACGCGTTGCACGGTGTGCTCTGTTCGCTCTGGCTCTGAGACGGGCGCCTCAGCTTCGGGTGCCGGAGCGGGTCTTGTCGGTACAGACTGTGCTGCAGCCAGGGAACTGACAGGCTTGCGTTGTGGTTGGCGACGACGCTTGGGAGCCGACTGCCGTGGATGAAGAACGAGGTCTTGCTCCAGGTTGATCGCCGCATTGTCGCGCGGTTTGATCATGATCAGGCAGTCGTGCTTCTCTTCCAACTCAGCGATTCGGGTGCGCTTGTGGTTGAGGAGGTACATCGCCACGTCGTGTGGAAGGGACGCGGTGATCTTTTCGTATTGTTCGCCCGCTGCCAGCAGCTGGAATTGGCGCAAAACGCCAACCGCCGCGCTCTCTGCGTTCGGCACTTTTCCGGTTCCGCTGCAGGAGGAGCATTCGGTGAAGAAGGCAAATCCTTTGGCGTCACGGATGCGTTGGCGAGACAGGGTCAAGAGACCAAAGTACGAGGAGATTCGACCCACTTTGACGCGAGCTTTGTCACCTTTGATGGCCTGACGGACCGCACGTTCCACGCCGCGGTTGTGTTTGCCCTGTCGCATCCCGATGAAGTCGATCACGACCAAGCCACCGAGGTCACGGAGGCGAAGTTGGCGAACAATCTCTTCGGCTGCTTCCAGGTTGGTCTTGTAGGCGGTCTCTTCGGTGTTGTCGCTTTGGGTCTTGCCCGAGTTCACGTCGATGGCGACCAACGCTTCGGTGCTATCGAAGACAATCGAACCACCAGAAGGCAACGGAATCTTGCGCTGGTACAGCTGGGAGAGCTGCTCTTCGATGTTGTGCGCGATGAACAGCGGCATATCATCGTTGTAGTGCTTCACCACATTGTCTTGGTGGGGCATGACAGCGTCGAAGTAGGTTGAGGCGCGCTCGTAGGCGTCTTCTTCGTCGATGTAGATGGCTTCCACATCGTCGTTGTAGTAGTCGCGGATCATGCGCTGCAGCAGGTCGCCGTCCTCAAAGATCAGGCCGGCACGGGGGCCACGACGGGCTGCGTTTTGGATGTTGCCCCAAAGGCGACTGAGGATTTCCAGGTCGCGGGAGAGGTCTTCACGAGTCATTCCGCTTCCTGCGGTTCGGACGATGAAGCCTTCGTTGTTGGGGGTTGAAATTCCTTCAATCACTTCCCGCAACGCGCGGCGCTCGCTTTGGTTTTCGATCTTGCGCGAGATGCCGGTCTTGTTCGACATCGGCATGAACACCAGGTAGCGACCGGGGAGGGTGCAATACGTGGTTAACGCAGCGCCTTTGTTGCCAATTTCTTCACGAACCACCTGAACCAGAACCGTCTGGCCCTTGCGGATCATCTGCGCCACGTTGTTGCTGTCTTCTTTGTTGGCGGAGTCTTGGTTGAAGAAGCTGGGGTGAATTTCACCGAAGGGAAGGAAGCCGTGGCGGTTGGCGCCGTACTCGACAAAGGCTGCCTGAATGGAAGGTTCAATCTGGACAATGTATCCGCGATAGATATTGTTGCGATTCTTTTCGCGGGTTTGGGTCTCTATGTCAAACTCAACCACTTTTCCATCTTCAACAATGGTTGCCCGGATTTCTTCGGGCTCTGTCATGTTGAAGAGCATCTGTTTTGGCATTGATAAAACATCTCCTGAATTCGATAGACTTGCGTAACAACCGGCCTGACTCAGAGCGGCAACACATCGGATTGACTTGTCACAGGGAGAGGTGTTGCTTATAGTGGTCAGCGGTTGGACTCAACGCCGTTCCGGGCGGAAGATTGGGCCTTCTCAGAAGCCCGCTTCTGCTCTTGCCAGTCGCCTTCTCTTTGGAAGTTCGAGGGGCAAACACACCGTACGGCGGGGTTTCTTGATTCGGTTTCTGGGGCAGGAGAATCATCCGGTCAGGGTTACAAACACGAACCTGGGATGTCTCCCGATTTACTCTCCTTTTCACACAGCGAGGTGCTCTGTGCAGTTTCGATGGAAATCGACAACCCTGACGTTCCGTTTCACCGGATTCGTCTTTTTGTTGTCATGCATTCTTCTTACAGGGTGCCGTTCTTCGTCGGCTCCCGAGCGATTGTTTGCTCAATTCCAGCAGGCTGTCGAAGCCGAGAACAAGACCAAAGTTTGGTCCATGTTGTCCAAAGCCAGTCAGCGTTCCTGGGACCAATATGCTTCACAAACCTCTCACAAGAATGGGAAACAATTGTTTCTTTCTGGGGAGATCTGGAAGCCCATGCGACTGCGTCGAGATCCGAAGCGTCGCCCAAAGATTGCAAAAGAGCAGGCCGTTCTGTTTTTCCGGAACGAGCTGGAGCAACCGGTACGTGTCGCGATGGTTCGGGAGGCTCAAGGATGGAGGGTTGCTCTTACAGCCCCTACCGTGCCTGTACCCCGTCGCGTTACACCACGTCCATCACAGTAATATCCGACCCGTTTGCACAACGCAAGACCTTTGCATCGGTTTGCTTTCCCTGTTCCTGACTGTATCTGTTGATTGTGCCGAACATCGCGTGGTTTTGTGATGGTGTGGTCTCAGAAAGAAAACGGGGGATGAAATGCTGAGGTTCGTTACTTTTTCGTGAGATTGTCATCCCACTGGTGCTGAAGACGTCGGGTGTGAACGTCTTGGACGGTCACTTGTTGTTGGTCCCCTACATTCTCCAAACGGGGGGTGGCAAACTCTTCTGTGGTGTCCACCTGCGTGGGGGCTGGCATCACAGAATCCAGCCGACGCATCTGCTCCAACTCCAACAAGGTACGAAGCTGTGCCTGCTCTTCGGCTCGCTGGGCTGCCGTCTGTTGCTCACGCTGAATCTCTTGCTGCTTCTGCGTTTCCTGAGCAACCTGGGTTCGGTTGGACCGAACGCTGTCCAAGTAGTTGTAATGGTTGAACCGAATCATATCTCGGTTGCCATGGACATCAATGACTTTGCCTGTCTTGGGGTCTTCTCCTCTGTAGCCTTTAATGTTCATGTTCCAAAGGCTGGTGGAGGGACGGTCCTTGAATACATCGGCGAGCTTCGAGCTCAGGCTCGCGAGGTCGGATGTCCTTGATGTCGCAGGTTTCTTGAGCAGAGAGTCCAGCCGGGAGCCCAACGTCGAGAGAGAGGTCTTGGGCTTGGCAGGCTCCGTGGTGGTCTGCATTTGTGCCTTGGGCGCGGTCGTCGCAGGCGCTGGGGTTGCGACCTGGGAACGAAGAGACGCTTCAAGATTCGTCGGCTTTGTGGTCGCCGTCGTCGAGAGGCCCTGGGCCGTTGTTGCTGTACCTGTTGTCGCTTGCTCCTGTGTCAGGGGTGCCTTCGATGTGGCGGTCAGGGGCTTGGCGTCACGTTGGGACTGTGTCTGGGACATCGCCAGTCGGGTCGCCGTCATGCTGGGCGGCGGCGTTGAAGGCTTGGGCACAGAGGTCTTGGTCTCTGTCGGCTTCTTCAAAGGAATCGCCGAGGTAGAGGAACCAATACCGCCGGTTTGCAAGCGAGACAACGGAATTGTTGCTGGCGTTGTCTCAGGAGCCGGTGCTGGCGTGGAGGGCTTGGGCACTCCGACCACGGGAGCCGCTTGCGTTGTGGGTGCCGGGGTTGAAGGCTTGGGTACGGTCGTGGTCGCTGCGGGAGTCGTCGGCTGTTGCACGGTGGGAGCGGGCTTGGCCTCCACGGGCTTGGGCGCCACAGGCTGTGCTGTGACAGGCTGAGTCTCCACAGGCTTGGTTTCTGCGGGCTTGGGCTCTGCAGGTTTGGGAGCGGGTGTCGACGTCTCTGAGGTTGGCGCGTCGTTGCTCTTGGTCTTGTCTTTGCTGGAGAAGCCGCTGAAGATGATCTCTTTGATGCCTTTGAGGCTGGCCCACTCTGACAGGCGAGAGAGGGAGAGGGCATCTTGTGCTTTGGAGAAGAGGAACGAGCTGATGGGCTTTTCGGTGCTCTTTTCCGTTTCTTTTTTGTAGTTCACATTAAACATGGGGACAAACAGGCGGGTTTCGCCTTTGTCTGTGAACTCTACATCGATTTGTCCCGTCTTCTCCAGGGCCAGCAGCTCGGTGCGGGCTTCGGAGTTGGTCAACTTCTCTGTGGGAACCTCCTCAAAGGGAGTGGCCGGTGCCTTGGCTTTTTCCACAGGGTCCATCGGCTTGGCGGTTGGCGCCTGGGTCGGAGTTTGGCTCTGTTGGATTCCTTCACCACCCGTCAACTTCGTTGCTTCTGGGTTGTTGGTGGTGGCCTGCCGGGTGTTCTCCGTCGTGTTGAGGAGCTTCTCTGATGTTTGAGCCGTTGAGGTTGTGGTCTGCCCCTGTGTTGGCGTTGGGGTCAAGCCTTCCTTGGGCTCGTCTGGTGTTGAGACCAGTGATGTCGGCAGAGTGCTCTGGGGCGTGGATTGGATCTTTGTCATGATCAGAGCCTTATCGCAACGAATCGTTGAAACTTATGTCGGTGTTGTCGGGAGTTGGGGCTTTGGTGTGTCATACATTCTATGATACAACAGAGCCTTGTTGACCTCATTATCGGTCGAAAGGGAACCTTGTTGACCTCATTATCGGTCGAAAGGGAAGAGAGTTGCTCTTTTCTTGTTGCTTTTCCCATGATTCGTGGTTACTTCCCTACATGATGCAAAATTCAGGGCATATTCAAGAGTCTTGCATCGTTTCCATCTTGCAGCAGGGAGAGTATCATTCTTCCACAACATCATCCATGGACAAGGACAAGTTTGGTCGTCGGAGCGCAGAGGGTGCAGGATAATCCAATGAAAGAGACAGTTTCGCAAGTATGGGCTATGAGCGACAGGAAACGAAAAGGTGACCGCGACGATGGCGGCTCTACCGTACTGGATCCCAAGGCCAAGCCAAAAACCAAAAAGCCGAAGCTGTACAAGGTCCTTCTGCACAACGACGACTATACCACAATGGAGTTTGTGGTTCACATCCTTCAAAAGATCTTCCACAAAAACCACGCAGAAGCCAGCCATTTGATGTTGTACGTGCACCGCAAGGGACAGGCTGTGATTGGCGTGTACACCTACGACGTTGCAGAGACCAAGGTCAAGCAAGTTGAGGAGCTCGCCAAAGAACAGGGTTACCCCCTGCTTTGTACGATGGAACCAGAGTGAGACAAGCCCTCCGATTGACGGTAGCTATCACCGTCTACGTTATTGGAGACCCTCTCCAGTAGCGGCAACGACAAGGGATCAGGGAGCCGAGAATTGATGTTTTCAGAAGAAGTCGAAATCGCCATCAACGTGGCCGTTAGCGATGCAAGCGTTCGACGTCATGAGTACGCTGGCTTGGAGCACTTGCTCTACGCGTTGCTCCTCGATGACGCCACACGCAAGCACCTCACGCGGGCCGGCGGTAAGACCAGCATGCTCAAGGCCGAATTGGAAGAATTTCTAGAGTCCAAAATTGAGTCTGTACGCGGCAACCAAGTCGTGCAACCCGACCTCTCCATGTCCTTGCGTCGCGTTCTCAACCGAGCCATGTTCCACGGCCAAAACTTTGATTTGGAACAGGTCCTTGGGATCCATGTGATTGCCGAGATGTACAAAGAAAAAGAGAGCTTCGCTGTCTATTTGTTGGAGCGCTGCGGTCTGTCCAAGGCCGAATTTCTGCGCTACATCAGCCACGGCATCGACGAAGACCTCGACGAGAAAGACGACGAAGACGAAGACCGAGAGTACGCGTTTGAAGGCGACGGAGACGAAGACTCCGAAGAAGATGACGACAAAAAAGATCCGCTCAAAGCCTTCACCAGCAACCTCAACCAGCGCGCCAAAGATGGCCTGATCGATCCGTTGATTGGTCGCAGCAAAGAGATGGAGCGAACCATTCATGTGCTCGCTCGCCGACGCAAGAACAACCCACTCTTCGTGGGGGACTCGGGCGTCGGAAAGACTGCAATGGCTGAAGGTCTGGCTCGTCGCATCGTAGATGGTGAAGTCCCTGATGCTGTGAAAGAGATGGAGATCTACAGCCTCGACATGGGAACCTTGATCGCCGGTACTCGCTACCGTGGCGACTTTGAAGCCCGTCTTAAGTCTGTGGTCAAAGCCATTAAGAAACTCCCTGGCGCGGTCTTGTTCATCGATGAAATTCACACCCTTGTGGGTGCTGGCGCTGTGTCAGGTGGAGCGATGGACGCGTCCAACCTGCTCAAACCCGCGCTCAACAGCGGTGAACTTCGATGCATTGGAAGCACCACCTACAAAGAGTTCCGTAACTACTTTGAGAAGGACCGAGCCCTCGCTCGTCGCTTCCAGAAGATCGACATCACGGAGCCCAACCGCGACGACGCTATCGCCATCTTACGAGGTTTGAAGCAAACCTACGAAGAGTACCACGGTGTCACCTACACCGAGGACGCGATCGAAGCGGCCGTCGACCTGTCGACCAAGCACCTCCACGAGCGTCGCCTCCCCGACAAGGCTATCGACCTGATCGACGAAGCGGGCGCCATGGTTAAGCTTAACCCCGACATGGAAAACGAGATCGGCGAACCCATCATCGAACGTGTGGTGTCGAGCATTGCGCGAATCCCCTCCAAGGATGTCACGCTCTCCGACAAAGAACGCTTGGCCAAACTCGAAGCCGACTTGAAAGACGTTGTCTTCGGCCAAGACAACGCCATCATGGAAGTGGTTTCTGCCGTCAAGCTCGCTCGGGCCGGTCTTAACCCACCCGAAAAGCCGCTCGGTAACTTCGTCTTCACCGGTCCTACTGGAGTCGGTAAGACGGAAGTCGCGCGTCAACTCGCCAAGACCCTTGGCATCGAGCTGATCCGCTTCGACATGAGTGAGTACATGGAGCGTCACGCGGTCAGTCGCTTGATCGGTGCACCTCCAGGATACGTTGGCTTTGACCAAGGTGGTCTCTTGACCGAAGCGATCAACAAGCACCCCCACGCTGTGCTGCTGCTCGACGAGATCGAAAAAGCTCACCCCGATATGTTCAACATCCTGCTCCAGGTGATGGACCACGGGAAACTCACCGACAACAACGGTCGAACGGCTGACTTCCACAATGTCATCCTGATCATGACTAGTAACGTCGGCGCTCGCGAACTCGCCTCCCGACGCATCGGGTTCAGCAGCGATCTGCAAATGGGCGACGATGACAAAGCCTTCCAGCGCGCGTTCAGCCCGGAATTCCGAAACCGCCTCGACGCCCGGATCCGGTTCGCACCGCTTCAACCCGAAGTGATGGAGCGCATCGTCGACAAGTTCATGAAGGAGCTCATGATCCAACTGGAGCAACGCAGCGTCTCCATTGAACTGTCCGACACCGCCATCGCCCACCTCGCTGAAAAAGGCTTTGACCCGTTGATGGGGGCTCGACCCTTGAGCCGCGTGATCAAGGAAACCGTCAAGCAACCCATCAGCGAAGAAGTCCTCTTCGGCGCGCTCGAAAACGGCGGTTCCGTCTTCGTGGATTACAACAAAGAAGAAGACAAACTCACCTTCTCCTACGAATCCAAAGAATCCGAACCCGAAGACGAATCCGACACCGAAGCCCCCACCCTCGAAGCCTAATCCTCCTCCCCCGTTTATGATCCCCCGTTTTTTATAAACCCCCAAATGAATTTGGGGGCTAGGTTCATACGTCATTTTTCATTCCCACGCATGAACGCGGGGACCATTCACGGTTGCGCCTTCGTTATGGGTGGGACGGGGGAATGGTTTCCGCCATTTTTGAAGGTTTGATTCTTTGCTTCCCACAACAATGACAAACGGACTTCGAAGGCCGCGTGTGGCCACGGGTGTTCTGTTTCTTGCGACTCGTTTGGAGAGACTCATTGGGTTGACGTAGAAATCGTCATTGTGAGGAAGCTACTATGCAACAAATACTGTTTCGTTTGATCTTGGTTGGATGTTTTTGGGGACTTGGTTTCTCCGCGTTGGCGCAAACTTCGGGTATGTCGAGCAATGTCTTGGTCTTACCAACAGGACCTGGATCGTTGGGCGGCATAGGAGAAAACGTGCAAGCCAATCTCAATATGGGGATGATGTCTTACCCCATTGATATTGTTCTCCCAAAAGGGCGGCACAACGTTCAACCCAACATCCGAGTGACATACAACTCGTCAGCTGGGGCTGGGATGATGGGCATCGGTTGGAGCTTGCAAACCGGTGGGGCGATTGAGCGTCTCACGGTGAGGGGGCTACCCACTTATACCAACCAGGACAAGTTCTACGGTGGCACCGGCGAGCTTGTGAAGATCCCAAACTCACCGTTCTATCGGTCGAGGTACGAAGGGAGCTTTGTTCGTTACCGTTGGATGCAAAAAGATGCCAACGATCAACAAGGTTATTGGGTTGCTGAGTTTCCTGACGGAAGCAAGGCCTACTACGGAGCTGACCGAAACGGTAAGAGCAACGACAGCAGCCAGGTTCGTGGCACCCAAGGGACCTTCCGATGGGAGATGGTCGACTTCGTAGACCGCAACGGAAACCGCATTGAGTACAGTTACATCAAGTACGGTTCACAGAGCTACATGGATCAGATTCGCTGGGTCTTTGACGCACAGGGAAATGCTCTCTACCAGATCAACTTTCTCTACGAAGATCGGCCCGACCCCATTTCGGATGGCAAGCCCGGCTTTGATGTCCAAACCACCAAGCGGCTCAAGGAGCTGACCATCCTCTCGAACGGTACGAGGTTTCGGAGCTATTCGTTTGCCTTTGAGGACCAAACAGGACTCTCTCGTCTGATCCAGGTTGTTCGCTACGGGCGTGACCCCAAAGTTCCTTATCCTGTCGCGTTTACCATGAAGTACTCGGACGCGACGTTCTCTCCCGCCAACAGCAAAATGGTGGTGATGCCGACGTCGTTAGGACTCAACTTTGCCCAAAACAACGCCGGGTTCCTCGATATCAATGGTGATGGACTTCCCGATGTCGTTGATACCACCAATCCCAAACATCGGTTTCATTTGAATCAATTGACCATCAAGTCCGATATGACCCAAGGGGCTCACGACTTTCCTGCCGCCAGTCGAAAAGACAACCCCATCGAAACCAACGCCAAACTTTCGAGCCCAACGGTTCAGTTGATGGACGCCAACGGTGACGGGTTTACCGATCTTGTCGACGCTGTGAACAAGAAAATGTACTTGAACAAAGGCAACTCACAGTGGGAACCAGGCACCCTCGCCGTTCAAAACTACCCCATCTCTGGGCGAGATCTTGATGTTCGCTTCTTTGATTACAACGGTGACAAGCAAATCGATATCATCCGCAGCGATGGAACCAGCACCTCCTACTGGATCAACGAAGGCAACGGCGCCTGGACACGTGTTGTCGGTGGGCAGGACATTGGCCTCAGCTTCTCGAAAGATCGACTGCGACTGATTGACATCAACGGCGATGGTTTGATGGATGTCGTCCATATCACCACAAGCAGCCTTCGCTACAAGAAGTACCTGGGTTATGGGAAGTGGTCGGGCTGGATTAGCATGACCGTACCTGGCATTGACAAGTATCCCTTGTCCACCCAAGCCCAATTTGCCGACGTGAATGGCGATGGTATGGCTGATATGGTCGCCTTCCTTGGAACCAGCCTCGTGTACTTTGTCAACCAGAACGGCATGGCGTTCCGTGCTGGGCAGCAGCTGCAGGCTTTCCAAGGAGTAGACATCCCTGACAGCACCAAAAGCACCGTGCGAATCGCCGATATCAACGGGAACGGGTCCCGAGACATTATCTGGATCGACTCGTCTGGAAAGGTGACCTACCTGGAACTCTTCGGCAAGCGCCCCAACTTAATGACAGAGATCTCCAACGGCATCGGTCAACGCATCAACATCGCCTATGGCTCCAGCGTTAACTTTTACTTGCGTGATCAAGCATGTGACCCAGCCAAGGACAAAGCTTGTGGCGGACCCTGGCAAAGCAAAATGCCCATGGCTTTCCCGGTGGTTACAACCATCACCACCTGGGCCTCGCACTCCGACAAGCCCACAGGCCAGGCTTTTCCTACCCAAGACGAAAAGCCCATCGTCCGACAAGTCTTCTATCATGACGGATTCTACGACGGAAACGAAAAGAAGTTTCGCGGGTTTCGGAACGTAGAGTCGCTCTATCTGGGTGACGCTTCCGTCCTCACGCGTCGCGACCTCATTGTCTTTGACGTGGGAGACAAAGATCCGTACTTCCACGGCAAAATGCTTCAGAACGTGATGACGGATGAGTCTGGGAAGATCTACAAAGAAACCCGGATGGAGTGGAAAGATTGTGGCACTGTGGCCGGAGTGGACAAAGGACTGACTCCACCAGTTCGCTTCATTTGTCAGGCCGCCAACGAATCCACGATCAAAGAAGGTGAGGCAGACAGCGCCAAGTGGAAGACTCTCCGCAGTGAAGCCACATACGATGGCTTTGGAAACGTAGTCCTTAGCGCGAGCCTTGGAGAGAAAAACGTCAAGGGCGATGAAAAATACACGCGCTCTGTGTTCATCACGCCTGCCGACCCCAAGTCTGACAAGTCTCTTTGGTTTCTTCGTTTTCCCCAAAGCATCGAATACTGCGCCGATTTGCAGAAGCCTTGCGCGAAGGTCACCTACTACTACGACGGACCAGCCTTTGAAGGTTTGCCGGTGGGCCAACTTTCCCAAGGCAATCTCTCACGCATAATGGCCTTGGAAGACCTGCAAGGACAAGCTGAAGTCGCCTTGATTCGGGCCAAATACGACAGTCATGGAAACTTGGTAGAAAGAAAACGAGCCTCGGGAGTCACAAGAACATTCACCTATGACTCTGTCTACCACAACTTTCCAGCCAGTGAGTCGATCAAGGTTGGAAACATGACTCTGACCTCTTCAGCCGAGTGGGACTACAACCTCGGAGCCATCCTTCGTTCCAAGGATATGAACGGGTTAACAACCACATACAGCTACGATGGTTTTGGCCGAATGGTCTCGATGTCGATGCCCGGTGACCCAACAGGGAAGCCTTCGTTGGAGTATGCCTATGAGCTGAAAGCACCCATCAGCCGGATCATTACGAAGAGCCGCTCGACACTGGGGGGAGCGCAAGACCGGTTGGTGGTTCAATGCATCGATGGTTTGGGCCGGAAGTTTATGGTCATGCAACAGGTCGCCAACGGACGCTTTCTGGTCTCCCGACAGAACTCCTTCAACAGCGTAGGTTTGGTGGAGCGAGTTTGGAATTCGTACGAAAACGACGGGACCTGCTCGTTTGCCACCAAAGACTCGAAAACGCCTTCGTCCCAGTTCTTCTACGATGCCATGCGACGTCTTGTGAAGCGTACGTTTGCGGACGGTTCGATGAACACGACAGTCTACAAGCCTCTGGAGCGTCACGAGTTTGATGAAAACGACAACGATCCGTCTTCGCCTTTTCATCAAACTCCCAACATCACCAAGATGGATGGGCAGATGCGGATGGTGGAAATGACTGAGGGGAGCAACTCCAAAAGTCAACGAACCACCCGGTACATCTACAGCCACCTCCACTTGCATCACCTCGACAAGATCGTGGCCTTTGTCATGCCTGACGGTTCAACCAAGCGGAACACTTACAATCTCTTGGGCTACTTGAAAGAAATCCAGCATGTCGACGGCACTACCACTACCTTTCAGTACAACCAAGATGGCCAAGTAGTGGAGCGGAAGGACCGAAGAGGAAAGGTCGTTCAAGTCACGTTCGATGAAGCCGGTCGTGTTCTCACCCAACAGGAAAAGGGTAACGCTGCAACCCTGATTCGGTACCACTACGACACACCCAGCAAGGACTTCCCTGAGGCAACCTTCACAAAAGGTCGTCTGGTTCAGGTGGACTACCCTTGGGGTTCTCTGAGCACGAGCTTCTCCAACCGTGGCGATGTGGTCGAAAAACGCCACACCTTCATGGGCGTTACCTTCGCAAAAACGTTCACCTACAACAACCTGAGCGAGGCGATGTCGCAGACCTATCCTGACAAGCGAACGTTGAAGTACCAGCGTGATATGGGTGGCCGAGTTGTTGGAATCGATGGGTTTGTTGCGGGTCTGACATACAACCCGCAAGGTGCACCCCAGTCGCAAACGTTTGCCAACCAGCTCAAAATGGAGATGGTGTTTGATGTGCGTTCTCGGTTACAAAGTCGTAAGGTAACAGGCCCTTCGACGTACGGTTTCACCCTTGCTTACGACAAGTCAGGCAACATCCTTCGATGGGACGAGATGACAGGGCAAGCCACAGCCAATCACTCGTACACTTACGACGCCCTGGACCGTTTGACCCAGGCTTCCCTGGCCGGAGGCAAGGAAGTCTTAACCTATGGCATCAACTCGGATGATAACCTGACGGAAAAGACGTCGAGTTTGAGCACTCAAAGCCTTGCTCATGTCGGGGCTTACACCTATGACCCCAAGAAGATTCACGCGGTGACAACGGCTGGAACCACTTCCTTGAAGTACGATGCAGGTGGGTTTGTTACATCACGTGGCAACCAACAAATGACCTGGGAGTATCGCGGGCAGCTTCAGGCTGTCACTCAAAACAGCCAGGAGGTCGCGAGGTTTTGGTATGACCACAACGCCTCTCGCGTGATCAAAAAAGAACAAGGTCTCTACACGTTCTATCCGTTTGGAGACTTTTGGATAAAGAACGGTGAAGCGTTGGTGCACCCGGTTCTTAATGGAAGCGTTGTTGCTCGTTGGAGCCAACCTTCGATTCTGGCAACGTTCTATGACGATCTTGCCCCTGCTACAGGAACACAGCAACTTCAACCGCAGCCCGACGGCGTGATCAATGTTGCGGATGCCTGGCTGTATCACGCCTCACGGAACAAGTTGGTGGAGGTTCCTCTCAAGAAGCGACCCATGGATCTGGACCTGACCCAGAACATGTTGGAAGCCTCCTTGTCCCGGATGCTAACAGATGGAAAAGAAGAGAAGTTGTTCTTTGCTACGGACCACCTTGGCTCGGTTCGAATGGTCACCGATGCACAAGGGGCTGTGGTGCAAACCAAGTCGTATTACCCGTATGGTACCGTGAAGGAACAGAGTTCAAACAGAGAATTTTTGGGTTTCCAAGCGACAGAGTTGGATCGCTCGACCCAAGCCAATTACTTTGGAGCCCGGTATCTGGATACACGTTTGGCCCGCTGGCTGAGTCCTGATCCCATGTTTCTCCAAGCCAACGGCTCTGCGGATGAATGGAATCGCTACTCTTCTGTGAGGCACAACCCTATCTTGTACCGGGATGTCGGAGGGTTTGCATCTGAAAACTCGTCTGATATCGGTGTATATATATCCCTGGGAATCACTGCTGCTGTTATGCTCACAACAGGCATTACTCGTGCGGTTAATTTTAACAACACGAAAGGGAACCGGGGTGGGCGAAGCAAGACTGCCTCCATCGCCTTGATGATAGGGCAGTTTTCAACGGTGCTCTTGGCCGCAGGAGCTGCAGGAGCTACTGCCTCAGGAAATGCCGAGGCCTTCCAGATCTTAGGAACGTCGATGCTTGCGATCTCTGCCTTGAATGCGGTGTCTTCCGCTTATGAAATTCACAGGCAAAATGTGCGGATCAAGCACCACAATCATACGCGCTACAAGCGAAAGGCTCACAAGCTATCGGTTGGTTTTCGTGCCTCTCGCTTGATGATGGCTGGCGCCGAACTTGGACTAAACTTGTCTGGGAACGTGGAAGCTTCGCTCGGTTTGATGGTTGCTGGCAACGTTGCAACAGGATTGGCACTTGTCTACTCCAAAATGTTGCTTCATCGAACCCAACACAAATCCAACATGGAAGGGAAAGCCGTTGCTTTTTTGTTTGGGCCTGGGAGCGTTTTACACACAGCCGGCCTGAACCGCAGACGAGAGAATGTAAGGCGGACTTCGGAGGCCGTGCTCAAGTTCAACACAAGGCGAAGGAAAAACAGGGAGAACTTTGCGAAGAATCCGTTCGTCAACTTTGTTCGATTCGTCGCACGTGGGTTTAAGCGAGCCAAGAAGAAGTAGAGCCTGGAGCACCTGGCTTAGCGGCGGGGTGTCGGCGACTCTTCCCTTAACGACGGCGCAAACGGCAAAGGGAAGACGCCGCTGCGTGCTTTGACTGGCTTCTTCGTTGCCCCTTTTTTCTTGGAGGCTCCTTCTTCTGGAGCATCGGTCTTGCCTTCCGGCTTTGACTTGCTGGGGGTTTTGCTCTTTGTTGAGGACTTCTTTTTGGGCGATGCTCCAGGGCGAGCCCGTGCTGGGACCTTGCTGCCCGAGGCTGGCGGCCGTGCCTTGGGCTTTTTCTTGATCTTGACCAACTTGACGTTGAAGGCGAGGAACGTCAGCAGCCCTACAATCAGGGCGATGGTAATGTAAAGAACCACGCGCTGTTTGGTGTGTTCTTTGCGGTTGTCCTCTTCTATGATCGCGAGCTGTTCTTGGGTAAGAGGTCGCTGCGAAGGGTGTGTTATGGTTTGGTAAGCCATGACCGGCTGGGACTGACTTCCCATTCCCATCACGGGAACTTCACCTGAGCGAGGCATGTTGGGGGCGCGGGCAGGGACTCGTTCGCCAGGAACCTGTACCAGAAGGACCGTTATATTGTCAGGTCCACCGCGTTGCAACGCCAAATTCAGAAGGTTTTGACAGGTTTGGTTGAGGGCTCCAGGTTGATGGGCCGCCAGGATATGAGCCAGATCTTCATCATCGGCAACAGAGGTGAGTCCGTCGGAGCAAAGCAGAAACAAGTCGCCGGGATGGAGGGCAAACGGTTCCATCGGCCGTATGTCGGGGGAGAGAGCACCGTGGGTTCCCAAAGCCCGGACCAACAAGTTGGGGTCCACGTGCTGGCGAGCCTGCGCCGGAGTTAAGCGATGGGTCTCTACGAGCCGTTCCACGGCAGAGTCATCTCGTGTCAGTCGCATCAACTCCATGTTTCGGAAGAGATAGGCCCGACTGTCACCGACATTAATGCCCGAAGCAATCTTGCAGGTGGGATCGATCCAGATCGCCACGGCTGTGCTGCCCATGCCCTGTTGGTCCTGGTGAGCCTGGCCTTGTTGGTAAATGGCTTGGTTGGCTCGTTGCAGGGCTTCTTTCAATCGCGTGGGAGGTGCTAACGCTGTGTTGGCGTGCAAGGTCGATTGAAAGGTCCGCACGGTTAACTCGGCTGCCACGGAGCCGGCTTGTGCCCCGCCCATTCCGTCCGCGACCAGGAAGAGATCGTCTCCTTGTGGGAGAGGGATATGAGACCATCGATCTTGGTTTTCAGGACGAACGTTACCGTTGTGGCTTTCTGCGTGATACGCCAAAGTCGAAGTGGGAGTTCCTGGAATGGGAGATGATGACATCATGAGCCTTGTGTTCTCGTGATCATTACGAAGGAATTGGACTAGTAGGAAGATGCTTCAAGATGGGGGCAAAGCCCAAAGATTGCAACCGTTGAAGGGAGAGTTTGGAAGAGAAGATGGGGAAGGAAGGGGAGCGGGGAAGATTACTGGATCTTGTTGTCGATGATCTTCCAGTTTTCTTCGGGGTACGCTCGCATACGGCCTTCTTCCACCGCGCGCTTGGCGTGCTTTTCGGTGGTGCCAAACACCCAGTCCCAGAACCCAGTGCTTACACCGAAGCAAGCGTCGGGGTACTTGTAGTGGTGAAGCAAGTGACGTTTGCGCTGCGCCCGGCCGATCGGGGAGCGTGGCTTGAGGTGGTGTGTGGCGTAGTGGACGAAGTCGTAGTAGAGGTAGCCAGAGATACCACCAGCCAGGAACGGAACACCTTGCCAGTAACCGAGAGCCATAACAAAGACGCTGCCGAAGAGGACAATGACCCAGAACGCGAACAGGGGTGGGATCACCAACCGGTCGGTGTCGTTGGGAAACTGGTGGTGAATGCCGTGGATCAGCTTCATCACCTTTTTGCCAGCTTCGGACTTGGCTTCGTAGTGAAAAATGATGCGGTGGAGGAAGTACTCCAGCAACGTCCAGAACATAACACCGCCGCCCCACAAACCGAGAGCTACCGGCCAGGAGTAGGGAGCCTTGAGAAAGGCGTAGATCATCAACGCCAACACAAGGGGGATGTAGATCAGGAAAGGTTCGGAAACATGGGCGCGGGTAATGCGCTCCATGAAGTCGCTATCGTACAATCGAGTCGGGTCGTCTTTCGCAACTTTTCTGGGCATCTGCTTTCTCGTTACACAAGGGAGCGGGGGGGTTAGAGTTTCGAGTGCTAGACCTGCGCTCCAAGGTCAACTTTGAATGGCGCGCAAACTAGCACAACTTGGTGGAAAGTGCAATGTTTTCCTACTTGTTGAGCATAGCCCACTCGGAGTAACCCATGCGTCGAATCTTGGTGGTCTTTCCGCCCTTTTTCATGGTCAGAGTAAACTCTGCCTGGTAACGGAAGATCCAAGGGTTGGCAATCAAGGCTCGTAGGAGCACACGAAGGACCGGGTTGAACTGGCTCATCACGTCCATCTTGTCAAACAGCTTTTTGTGCTTGATCACCAACTTCACGGACGTTCCATCCTTCTTGCCGCGGAACACTACATACTGGGGGACCATGTAACCGGAGTCTTTGTCTTTGATGCGGCGACGCGCCGACAGCTTCAGGTGACGATGGTCTCCGCGGAAGATCCACTTGTCTCCCTGTGCGATGGCAAGGCCTGGAACGCTTCGGGGGCGCCACTTGGTCGCGGGCAGCAACTGAGCCGCGAGAATCGTATAGTCTTTGGAAATCATTCGACCTGCGTACCAACGTCGAGAGACGTGGTGAGGCATAATGTTTTGCCATCCATGATCGGAGTAGCCGACGCCCTTGAAGGGAATCTTCTTGTTGTCTATCTTGATGAACCCTTTGACCGCGAGTCGAGGGGCGAAGGTCAGTCCGATGAACTTCTTGCTGCCGAAGCGAATGGGTCCGTTGGTAAAACGGAAGCCGGGGAGAGTCTTCTTCAAGCGAAGGTTGACACCCCATTTGCCAAACTTGGCGATGAATCGCCCGTTCTTGCCTCGAAAGCGAAACACATGAAGGTTGGGCACCCAAACCAGTAGCTTGTTTTTCTTGAAGTTGTACTTGCCCTCTGAGTATTCGACCATCTTGTGGATGACTTTACCCTTTGGAGTACGGAGGGTCAGCTGGACGCCCAAACGAGCGCCGCCGATGATCTTGGTGACAACCATCAGGCCATACACCACGTAACCTTGCTTGTTCCAGGCCCACATGTTCCAACTTTGGGTGTAGGCGCGGTTGTTGCCGGGGCGAACCGACAGCTCTTTTTCTTGGATCTTCTTGGACTTGGCTTTGTCAGGAGCAAATTTCAGCTTACGAGCCGCATCAGCGGGGCTTTGTGTAAACAAGACAAAAAGGCTCAACAACGTGCCCAACCATACGAGGGATTTGAGTCTCATCTGCATTCTCCTTGTCGTCGAGTGTTGTGGGGGTCATCCCTTCTGGGAACAAACCGTTTGCACCCGAGAGTGTATTATTTTGATTTGGTGTGCAAAAAATACACCGAAAAAGTGGGTGGAAGTCGTTCTAACCTGCAATCGCAGGCAGTTGAGGGAAATAGAGTCGGAGTCGAACGGATGCGAATGGTGCGAATGGAGTCTTAACACTCCGTAGCTGAGGGTAAATCGCCACAGTCTTCTGCAAGTGGTTGCATTCTGACTCCCTTAGACTGCGAAGTGGGACAGGCTATTCAAGCTTCCCTATTCTTCGTTCGAACGTTTCGATGTCTGTGGCAAAACGAAGACGCTGTTTCTTGCGTGCATCGTTTGCAACAGAGAGGAGTGTGTTGCTAATTCCCCGAAGTGGGTGGAGGGATAATATGACGGTGTTGAGGGAACTGCTGCAAAAGTTGGTACAACACACGATTGGTTGCGGATTCATCCAGCTTGCTGATGGGTACCATGCGTTCGTTGGGATGCAGCCGGAAGCGCTCCAACTCTGAGCCGCTGGGTGCGACCCCAAGTTGTGTAAGCATCACAACGTGGGGGACCATGTGCCTGGCCAAAAGCTGTTGGCGAAGCTCTTGCGCGTAAAGGACTTCGGCTTCGTGAGAGGCGTCGACAAAGAACAGGAAGGCATCCACAGAGCCGCCTATTTTGTTCAGCAGGGGCTCCAACTTCTCCACATTGAGCAAACCATAAAACAGCAGCAAAGATTCGTTGGGGAGAGGAATCCGGGCCAGCTCTGATTTGGGGAGATAGGGGATGTGAACCGAAGTGTTGCGAGGCACCTTCATCGACATTTGTTGGGAAAGCTGCTGCAGCGAGAAGATCCAGTCTTCCTTCCACTGGCCGCGAAGCCCCAAGGTCACTATCCGCGAGATGTGAAGTGGGGATTCGGCTTGGGCTGGGTTGGGCGGCGTCTCTTGCGATGGAGACAGCAGCGAATACAGTGGGTTGTGTGTGGTAAGCACGCCCAGATACAAGAGGTACCGGAGCAAAACCTTGGCCTGGTGTGCGTTCCCCGGGCAGCTACCGAAGTAGTGGGAGAGTGGTACGTTGCGATCCAGCGACAGAAGCCATTGGCGCCAGTTAGGTGCAAGGTCGAGTGTGGTCAGCGTCTCTTGGTGATGGGGGTGGATGTGCAGGCACAGATCATCAGGTAGATCCGGAGTCAGCGTCGCCAACAACTCCAAAATCGGGTCGTTCTGGTCTCCTAGTGAGGGAGTCACCTTGTGGAAGGGTGTTGGATTGGACTCTGCTGAGCCCGGAATCATCGAGAGAACAGTCTGTTGAAGAGCTGATGCTGGTGAAGGCCAGGGGAGAGCCTCCAAGGTCAACGGTGTGGGGTTTTGGGGGGGAGGTGGACCCAAACACAAGAGCTTCAGCCGCTTGTCATGGGGCTTGTTTGCTTCTCCGGCAAACACGGTGGGAGGGAGAGTCGTCAGGTTGTTGCTGGTTGTTACCAACACGGAAGGATTGAACTGTGCGATGAGATCCGGGAGTTCGTAAGGATAACACACTGACCAGATTGGCAATCCCAGGGGTTGAAGGCTCTCCCGAAGTTGGGCCAACTGTTGGGGGTCTTGGACCAAAAACCACAGCGGCGCGCTCTGAGATGTCTGCTTCTCGGACCCATCGTACACCAGAAACAGACCATCGTCCCAGTTGTTGATGTCGGCCAGGACGTTGGCGGTGTTGTGGTGCTCGTGGGCGACTTGTTGGAGTTGTCCGCCTTGGATGTGAAGGGTGGCTGCTTGTGTGGGAGATTGAAACTCAAGGAGAGCATCTTCTCCTCGTTGCATTGTGCTTTCAAGCAGATCATACAGTCGACCTTGGCCGAGCTTCCCAATCAGTGGCATGTATCTGTCTCGCTAGTGTGAGTCAACATGAGAGTGGCAGTGGCAGGGAGTTCGCGCCATCGCTCTTTGCGAGGCGCGAAGGACTCTTTTGTATGCGGTACGGATTGGTTTTCTAGAGACGGTGCTCTTTGAAGGCTTTTGCGATCCTATGATAGGCCGCGGTCAGGCGTTGGCTGGTGTGGGTGGCATCAGCCTGTTGCTGTGGCGTGTCCATGTGTCGATCAGGGTGATGTTCTTTGAGAAGGTCGCGCCACTTCTCTTTGACTTCCTGAAGCTCCGTTCCGTACGGCAAACCAAGGGTCTGATAAGCGGTCTCAAGTTCTGGGTCCTGCCCCAGCAGAATTCTCCACTGTCCCATGGACATACGGAGTTCTTCTTCCAGCCAGCGCAACACCTCATTCGAGACTTGGGTGCGCAGGCGGGAGCCTCGATCACGCATCTCGTCTCGTACGTTACGGAGGTGAGGAGAGATGTGCTCCCACTCTCTCTCGACTTCTTCCCAAAGAAGGGAACTTTGTTGACGCGCCGCCCGGTAAATCCGTCGACCCAATCGTAGGACGTTCATTCGGTCCCCCAAATTCAGACCAATTTACTCTTTCATGTTAGACCACAAAACTCCGGTGGGTACAAGGAAAAAAGCGGAGAGCCGCAGAAAGCAGAGACTACGACCGCTGTTGCCGTTGAGGACCAGGAAGAAGCTGGAGGTCTTTCGGACGGACCGCTTCTCCCAAGAACAATTCCCACTGGGCACCCCAATCCTCGGCGATGACAATTTGGAGTTGTGATGATTCTTCGTAGGTATAGTAACGAAATCTCTCTTCCGTCTCAACGATTTCTGCTTGGCCCGCCGACGTCAGGGTGAAAGATGTTTGTCGGTAGGTGAGCTTCTCGGGAGGAGGGTAGCTGAGGTTCAGATCCAAGACTGGTGTGAGCCAGAACGTCTCTTCCTGTTCGTCGTTGACAGAGAGAATCGCGAGGTCTTCGCCGTCTTCCAGGGTGTAGTCAATCCATTCCCAAGAATCTTCCCGAACGGTGCGTCTCTCTGCCACCAGAAAGTCCTGATCGTGGTGTATCACGATGTCCCCAGGCTCCAAGTGAAGCAAATCAAAAGGCGGCGGCTCAGGAGGAGTGTCATCCTTGGGTTTTTCGGAGCGTCTGCGTCGTCCTCGTCCTGGGAGAGCGCGGGGTTCCATGTAGGATGGAAGAGAGCGTTGCCGAGGTCGGCCTCCCCATGGATAGAAATTGTAAAACAAATAGATCGTGGTTCCTGCAGCCAGCAGGTAAATCAACAGCAACATGGACTTCTTCTTTCAACAAGGCTGTCAGCCCCGCGTTTCAGGCGTTTCGTGTATAGAGCGGAGTGAAACGGGCAGGCAGACAGGGTTGGGGCGATAGGTCACTGCTCGTTGGGCCAAAGCTGTCAGTTGTTCGTGACGCTCACCGTGTAAGAGCCTGTGCTCCGGGAGCGGTCCGACGTCGCTGGCCGAATCTGAATCTCATACGTCCCAGGCGCAAGGTTGCGGATGATGCGGCAGTTCCGACCGATTCCCGAGTCGTCGTTGACGACAATCTTCTGAAAGCTTTGGGTGAAGAGTGTGCACTTCGGATCAAGAAATCCTTTGGTCTCAATCCTGTAGCGCCCTGGCTTTTTGACCTCAAAGCGAAAGCGTCCGATGCTTTGTGGGGTCATTTGGGCCGGAAGAGTTGTGCCAATCTTAATGGATTTGACAGGCGTTTTCTGCACATCAAACAATACTTCGTACACTCGGGCGTATTGTCCAGAACTTCTTCGCCGCTTGTAGAGCCGGACCTCCAAAAAGTGCAGCCCAGGCGAGAGGTTCTCGATCACCTGACAGTTCTTGTCGTTGCCTCCTCGATCGTCGTTGCTTCCTACCACGCGGCTCTGTTCGTTGCGCAAGGTGCATTTGGTGTCGAGTCGGCCAAATGTGCGGACAACGTACAGCCCTGGTTGGTTCACCTGGAACCGGAAGAAGCTTGTGTAGCGAGGAGGTTGAAGCTGGCTCAGCTGTTTCTTGCCCTGCTGAAGCGTGTTGAGCGGGAGTCGATCGACCTGGAGTTGTATCTTGCCTCGATCTTTGCGGTACAGCCAGACTTGTACAGGGTAGATTCCCGGCGTAAGGAACTGGGCGAGGAAGCAGTTCTTGTCGGTGCCGCTGTCATCATCGTCGGCGATCTTGTTCCAATCCTGGTTGAGGATGCTGCACTTGGTGTCGAGCTTGCTCTCTGTTCGGATGGAGAACAAGCCTGCTTTCTTCACTCGAAGCAAGTGGGTTAGTCGCTGCTTGCGGTACTTGAGCGCCACGGTGAGGGGCTTTCCATAAGGAAGCCAGGGAACCTCTTGGGCCTTGCGCTGGACCCAGAAGATCCCGCTCCGTCGGCCTGTGATCTTAACTCTCATCCTGTAGCGACCAGGAGGAAGCCAGCGGTTGATCTTGCAGTTGTAGTCACGACCGTCGTCGTCGTCCCGGGCGATGCGCTGGTTGTTCTCGTTGAACAGTGTGCAGTGGGTGTCCAACTGGCCGCGAGTCTCTAGCACCAAGAGTTGGTGTTGCTTAAGCTCAAACTGAAACGCGCGACGAAAGCCCGGTGACACCGGCCCAATCAATCGTGGTCGCTTGTTCCGAAGGATGTTTCCTTTGGGTGACTTGTACTCAATCACCTGGAGGGTATAGGGCGTATCTTCTCGGGTGATCGGATACACCTGGAGAAAGTATTTGCCTTCAAACAAGTTGGCAAACAGCAAACAGCGGTTGGGCTCCGAGAGGTTCATCACGGCCAGGTTGCGCTGGCTGTCGTTGTCGGCGCTGTTTAGCGAACAACGAAGCTTTCGGCCTCTGACTTCAATCTGATACAGCCGGGCTTGTTTGACGTGAATCCGGTACAATTGCATTGGCTGCTGGAAGTCTGGGGTGATCTCTTGTTTGCCCTGCGAGCCAATCTCTTTGTAGTTTTGTTGGCGCATGCTGACCTGATAGACGCCGCCGTTTCCTCGTCGCAGTTTCACGCGGAGGTAGTACGTGCCAGCCTTGAACTGGCCGGTTATCTTACAGTTGCGCCCGTTTCTGGCGTTCTTCTCTCCGACGATGGGGTGCCCCAAGACATCTTCGAGGGTGCAAGACAGGTACTGACGTCCGTACGTTTCGATGATGTGGCGGTGGTTTCCATCCAGCTTCAACCGGAAGATGTCAAACAGCTTGGGCTGCAGGTAGCCTTCTCGGACTTTGTCGCTGGGAAGCTCTTGCATCCGGATCTGTTGGAAGGCCAAACGGTAGTTGACGCCAGGCTGATCGCTTCGCAGCTCAAAGGTGTAGTCTCCCGACTTCAGCCATTGACCTACTGTGCATGAGCCATAGGGTTGTCGGTAGAGAGGAGCCGAGAGCCACTCGCGGTTGGATTTGCGCAACACACACTGAAGCAAGCCCTTGCCTCGAACGCGAAACTGAACCAGTCGAGGCGCGCGGAGCCGAAACGAGAAGCGATGGCGGTCGCCCAGTTTGTCGAGCCGTGACTCGAAGACCTTGTCTTGGGGTAGCTTCTTCTTCAGCACTCGGCCATCACGGACCGGACGAAGCGCGACGTGAAACGGCTGGCGTCCATCCACACGTACCTTAAATCGATAGTGTCCCGGTGGGAACGCCCAGTAGATCCGACAGTTCTCGCCTTCTCCGCCGATGTCGCGAACAACAAGGAAGCGCTCTTTCTTGCCCTGTCCTTGGACAAGAGCGCAGAGGGTGTCTACGTTGCCCAAGGTCTCGAACTTGTAGAGCCCTTCCCGCGTGACGGTGGCGTCAAAGCGGTAAACCACCGCTTCGTTGTCAGCGATTTGGACCTTGCGTTTTTGATCGACAGAGAGGGAGTAGACTTTCTCTTCGGGCCCTGCAGGAAGCTGTGGGGCTGGGCTCAACGGTGTGGGGAGTGGACATCCTGTCACCAAGAGCATCAAACAGAGGCTTGCAAGGAATGCAAAGAAACACCGGGTGTTTCGTCTCATAGGGGCTGATCCCATGGCTAGAGAAGTGGTGATGTTTGTTACGCAAAGCTCGTCTTGGCCTTGCCACCGAAGCGACAGCCAACACAGAGCCACCTTGCGATTATGTGTCTTGTACGCTAAATCTTCAAGGGGTTCCGGTTTTTAGCCTCAACATTCTTGGCCCCTTGGTCTGGGCCTTGATTCTGGTGGAAACAACGCTCGGGTCTGTGCTTTTGGATTGCAGACTTGGGACTCTATGGATGATCAGGGACAACGGTTGATGGGTAGCGGGGACAAGCGACACCGTGAACAAACGGACCGACCAGCAGAAGAGCCGGAGGCTTTGGAACCCAACGCACCTGATGGCGAAGATTTGACCTGGCAAGAGGAGTGGGGAGACACCGAGCAAGCTAACTTTATGCTTTCTCTCCCGTCTCTGGCTCCGTACCCCGATGAAGACGAGGACAATGCAGTGGAAGATGCGACGGTCCGTCTGGACGAAGAATTTGGCGAAGAGAGCGAGCTGGAGGAGGACGCGACCTCGTTGGAAACTCTCTTTGAAGACATCGAAGAGATTGTCCATCACTTGGAGACCGAAGAAGTCTCTTTGGAGGAGTCGTTGCGCTTGTTTGAGCAAGGGATTCGGTTTTGTCGCGAAGCCACCCGTCGGCTCGACGAAGCAGAAGGTGTGATTGAACGTCTTCTTCGTGACCCAGAGACGGGAGAAGATGAGATTGTGCCCTGGCAAGAGGGTTCTTCCAAATCAACCTGATCATGATCGAGCAAAACACGAGAAACTTGGTGTTGTCGTAAACAGAGGATAGAGGCATGAGCGATACGTTGCAGTTGGAGCGTTGGGGTGGTGGGCTACTTGGAAAAGGCCCTTTGGTGTTGGTTGTGATGGACGGCGTGGGACTCGGCCGACAAGACGAAGGTGACGCTGTCTACCGCGCCTACACACCAACCCTCGATCGCTTGATGCAGAACGGATGGATCCAACTGAAAGCGCACGGAACAGCGGTTGGGATGCCAACAGACGATGATATGGGCAACTCGGAGGTTGGGCACAACGCTCTGGGAGCCGGTCGTGTGTTTGCGCAAGGTGCGCGTCTTGTAGAAGAAGCCATCAAGGAGGGGACCCTGTTTGAAGGGGAGACATGGCAAACCTTGATCGCCCACTGCAAAGAGACAGGCGGTGCTCTTCATCTCATGGGCTTGTTGTCCGACGGTAACGTTCACAGCCATGACTCTCATCTCCACGCTTTGCTTCGTCGCGCGGCAAAAGAAGGCGTGGAGCGAGCGTTTGTCCACATGTTGACGGACGGGCGTGACGTCTCGGATGACTCGGCCTTGATCTATGTGGAGCGCCTTGAGGAGGTGCTGAAAGAGGTCTCTACTGAGGGTCGAGACTATCGCATCGCCTCCGGTGGTGGTCGTATGGTGATTACCATGGATCGCTACAACGCCGATTGGGAGATGGTTGAGAAAGGCTGGAAAACGCACGTGAAAGGGGAGGGCCGATATTTCTCCTCTGCGCAGGAAGCCATCGAGACACTGCGGGAAGAAACCGGAGCCAACGATCAGCACCTTCCTCCCTTTGTGATCGGTGAAAACGACAAGCCTGTTGGGCCGGTGCAAGACGGCGACGGCGTGATCTTCTTTAACTTCCGAGGGGACCGGGCGATTGAGATCACCCGGGCGTTTGAAGAGGAGGACTTCTCCTATTTTGAGCGGGATCCCAAGCCCAACGTTCTGTTCGCCGGGATGATGCAGTACGACGGCGATCTCCAACTCCCCAAACACTTTCTGGTAGACCCACCTGCCATTCAGAATACCTTGAGCGAGTATCTTGTCCATCAGGATGTCCGTCAGTTTGCCATCAGCGAGACGCAAAAGTACGGTCACGTTACGTATTTTTGGAATGGGAATCGCAGCGGGAAGTTCGACGAGTCACTCGAAACCTACGTGGAAGTTCCAAGCGATCGGGGTGGTTTTGATGAGCGCCCCTGGATGAAAGCGGCTGAAATTACAGATCGAACCATTGAGGCCTTGCGTTCCAATCGTTATGATTTCCTAAGGCTCAACTATCCCAACGGGGACATGGTGGGTCATACAGGTTCAATCCCCGCAGCGATTCTGGCTGTGGAGACCACAGACTTGTGCCTTCAGCGACTTCTTGATGTGGTCGAAGAGATGGGAGGCATCGCCTTGATCACAGCGGACCATGGCAACGCCGACGATATGATCCAAACCAACAAGTCAGGGGCCTTTCTCAAGGACGCCCAAGGAAAATATCGGCCAAAAACGAGCCACAGCCTGAACCCTGTCCCATTTGCTGTGTATGACCCCAAGGGGCAGGTTCCTCATGTGTTTCGGAATTTGGAGGAACCTGGTTTGAGTTCTGTCGCTGCGACGGTGATGTCGCTGCTGGGTTTTGTGCCACCTGAGGCGTATGATCCTTCTTTGCTGCGGCTGGAAGGTATGGACGACAACAAAGGAACGTGATGAACATCCCGGTGACTCTTCACAACACTTCGCGAACTCTCCTCTTCGGCATGTGCTTCTTCCTTTGGGTAGGGTGCATCCCAAAACAAACCCCTTCCCATCGAAGTGTGTCTTCTCTCCCTGCGATTAAGGTTCCCGAGCGTCCTTTGTTTCGAGGCCTCAAGACAGGAATGAAGCCCAAGGATGTCGCTCGTGTGGTCTGTCTGAAGTGGTCTCTGGGAAAATGCAAAGCGCTACAACCTGTGGCTCTGCGTCGTGACCTTCGTTTGCAGGGGATGAAAAGTTATCTTTCGGATCTGAAGATCTACCGGCACAAGGAAGTCAGCGAGCTGAACTGTGACCACTACTTCTATTTCCGCTACTGGGGCTTGATGGCCGTTCAGGTGCAGTGCAGAGCGCCGCGGTTTGAGCCGCTACAGTCGATGGTTCGACGGTACCAGCGTTGGTTCGGAAAGCCCAAAGACACCGAACTTCTGGGCTCCGAACATCAATACGAATGGACCAAAAACCGAAACGACTGGCGGGTCAAGCTGCTCCTTCGTCGGTCGTCCAGTAAAGCCATCCATCTCGATCTGCGGCGACGTTGGCACGACATCGCGACCGCTCTGGAGCCCTCCATTGAACACAGTGACCGACGAAGCCTCCAGACCTGGACCAAGGCTCCCAAGCCTGTGAAACGCGAGGTCCTGACAGTGGCCGGGACGATGATTGATCGTTTGAAAAACTTGCACCTGCGCAAGCGCTACTTCCGATTGTATTCGTCTCCATGGATGGGAGAGGTCAGCACAAAGAAAGATTGCCAAGCCACCAACACCCGGGAACGTTGGAAGAACAAGCTGTGGTCAGCGATTGGTTTTGTCCCACCGAAAAACCATCGTCTGCGGTATCGCCTGATTCAGGTCTACCACTACAGCAAGTTTCTCTCCACACGAGCCCAACGCAACTTTCGGATTGATGCCGAAGGATGTGGTTTTACGTTCCAAATTTCGTTGAGGAAGCTGCAGGAAGACTGGATCTTCGACCCGATCATCGCGAGGTCCAAAGAGTAGCGTTTCGGGGGATTGCAGAGAGAGAAGAGAGAAAGAGAGGGGAACTCAGGGGAAACGAACCAGCTTAGCCCATCGCTTGTTCGCGGTCTTTTTGGTTTTGTTCGCGTTGGCGCTGGCGACGGTCTTCTTCCGGGTCACGGACTTCGAGGTCACGGATGTGAATGCCGCGGTCTTCGAGGTGACGTTGGAGGTCTTTGAGGTTTCCATCGATGAGCTTGCGAACTTCGGGGTTCTCTGCGATGAAGATGGCCTTGAGTTGACCTTCTTCCATGCTCATGCGCATCTTCATGCCGCCGAGTACGTCGCCTTTGAGGTCGAACTGGAACTCGGGAGCGCCAGCTTCGTTGACACCAACGCGAGCCTGGTCGACGATCTTGTCGAGCATCGCTGTGGGGATCTTGTTGCCTTGTACTTCAACGGTCATGGCACCCTTCATGGCCGAAAGACCTTGTTGAAGGGGGTTCTGACCGGCTGCGGCGCCAGCGAGATCGTTGGTGACAGCGCCGCCAGCGTCGCCGTCGGTGGTCAACAGGTTGTCGGTGTCGATGTTTTTGCCGACGCCTTTGCCTTCACCGTCTACGCTGAGGCCCAGACCTTCTGCGCTAGCACCTTCTGCACCAGCAGTGGCTCCCAGCTTGTTGCTGCCGCCACCTTCGCCTTCCACTTGGAGCTTGGCTTGAAGGTCTGCAACGGTGTTTCCGCCACGACGGCCGAGAACAGGAGCGCCGTGTCGCTGCATCATCATCGAGCTGGGATTTTTCTCCGCCTGGCTTGATGATTTTAACAAGCTGCTGTTGCTGGATGCGTTGTTGTTTGTGGTGGACGACTGTTTGTTGTTGGAGTCCGTTGGCTTTTTCTGGAACCGAGACGCAAAAGCCGACTCGCCGCTTTTCTGGGTTTGAGTCGGGGTAGGCCTTTGGTTGGCTTGCTGAGCGGCCTGTGTTTGCTGGGAGGGGTTGTTGTTGATGCGACTCATTCATGGCTCCTTTTGGCAGGTCCATGAGCACGTTGGACCTGAAATTCCTTGTTCGACCACAGAAGGCTTGCGAGGGATTAGGACTCTCGGAAGGTGAAGATCGTTGTGGCGATCTCCTCTTGCGCTAGGGCTTCTTTGGCCTTGCGCTCTTTCTTGGCTTCCTCCTGCCACTTTTCCTTGTGTTTTTCAAGAGCCTTGAACTCTTGCATGGCCTGAATCATCTCTTCAAAGGCCCACTCGACTTCTTGCTCTGCAAAGATCACTCGCTTCTCTTGATCGCGGATATCGCTCTCTTCAAACTCGACGATCTCTTTGTCCATGCGCTTCAAATAACGCTCACTCTGCAGGTACCCGTTGATGCCCAGCTCTCCCGATTGGGTCTTAAGCATCAACTCTTCCTGTTTCGCAACGCGCAGATCACGCATATCCTGCAATTGTTTTCGGAGATCTTCGAGTTTTTGTTGCTCCATTTGGAGCATTTTTTTTACTTCGGCGAGAGCTTCTTCCTTTTCTTTTTTGGTGCGCTCACGAATTTCCAGCAGGGTTTGAAGTCGGTATTGTTCGCTCATGATGGATTCTCCGTTCGAAGTTGCTGGACACAAAAGGAGGCGACAAGCCTCAGCACCAAAACCTGAGAAGGTCGGTGTTACAGACCAAAGATACCACAGAGGTGGTCAACCGTCTCTTCCCAAGAGGGCTGCTCGTACAGACCCTGCTTCAGGAAGTTGTTGCACTCGTCAATCTTTTCAATGGCATAGTCGGTCTCTGGATCGCTGCCAGGGGTGTACGCGCCGAGGAGGATCAAGTCCTCGTTTTTCTTGTAGGCGGCGAGCACCCGGCGAAGTTCGCCTGCTGCTTGGAGGTGCCGTTGGTCGAGAGTCTCCAGGCCTTTCATGACCCGGCTGAGCGAAGGAAGAATGTCGATCGCGGGCCAGTGGTTCTTGGCGCCGAGGTCACGGTTCAGGATCACGTGACCGTCGAGAATCCCCCGCACTTCATCGGAGATGGGCTCTTCCATATCACCCCCTGCCACAAGGACAGTGTAGAGAGCGGTGATACTACCTGTGTCGGAGTTTCCGGTCCGTTCCAACAGCCGGGGTAGCATTGCGAACACGGAAGGTGGGTAACCTTGTCGAGCGGGAGGCTCACCAACCGCAAGACCAATCTCCCGTTGGGCGCGGGCGAATCGGGTGGTCGAGTCCATCATGAACAAGACCTTCTTGCCCTGGTCGCGGAAGTATTCGGCGATGGCCGTGGACACAAACGCAGACTTTAAGCGGACCAACGAGGGAGTGTCAGAGGTCGCGCAGACCAGGACGGAGCGGCGCATTCCTTCTTCTCCCAACGACTCCTCAATGAAGTCACGAACCTCACGTCCTCGCTCTCCGATCAGGCAAAGTACGTTGATCTCTGCCGAGGTGTTCCGAGCGATTTGGCCCATCAGCGTGGACTTTCCTACACCCGAACCTGCAAAGAGACCCACACGTTGTCCTTCACCAACAGTGAGAAGACCGTCGAGCGCGCGAACGCCCATGGAGAGGTGATCCAAAACGCGCTTACGTTTCATGGGGTCGGGCGGGTCCCGTTCCACAGCCCAGACGTCGAGCTCGCGTGGGTCGAGGGGTGGACCAATCATGGGTTCACCGATGCCGTTGAGTACACGACCAAGGAGGGCTTCACCGCACAAGATGGAGAAGGGCTTGCCTGTTGGAATGACCTCGGAGTCGGGTCCGATTCCGCGAGCATCACCGATGGGCATCAGCATCACCTGCTCACCCCGAAAACCCACAACCTCGGCCCGAACGTTGGGCGCGTTGTGGTTGTGAATGACCACCATCTCGCCGATACGAACGCCACCGACAATCGCCTTAATGACCAACCCTACCACCTCGGTGACACGACCGCGGCTGACGGTGGGGGAGGCGTCATCCAGCATGTGGATGTACTTGGTCAGGTCAATGTGTTTGTTGAGCTTTTCCAGGTCGGCTCGGAACGCTGCTGTGACCCAAGGTTCCTGAAGAAACGAGCGCATGATTGGGGTTGTACCTCTTGTGCCCTATAGGAAGATTGGCAAGAACGCCTGCTTGAGCGGGTTCGCTTTAGGTCTCGCCCAACAGAATCTTCTCGATGGCTTCCAATTGCTTTTCGACGGTGGCTTCGATGGTTCCTGTCTCTGACTCAATGAGGCAACCACCGGGAGGAACACCGGGGTCGGGCCGGATGTCGATGTCTTGGGCACGAGACAATTTATCAAGGAGCAGGTACTTGTGCTCGTTAATCAAATCGTAATCATCGGGGTTGACGCGGAGGAAGATCTCGCGTTGGTGACGGACCGCTGTCAACGCGTTCCCTACAAGCTCTGTGATCGACTTGGGCTCCAGGCGAAGCTGCTCACCGATAATCTTCTCTGCCACGCGAACCGACAAGCGAACGAGGTCGTGCTCAAAGAATCGGAACTTGGCTTCGTTTTCACGGTTCAGTCGGAGGACGTTTTCCATCCACTCTGACTTGCCTTGTTCAATTCCTGCTCTGTAGCCTTCCTCGTAACCTTGTTGGCGGTAGGCCTCGGCTTGCGAGCGAATCAGCGCCGCTTCTTCCGTCGCATGCTGAATGATGCTTTGGGCTTCACTTCGTGCGTTGACGTCTTCCGCAGTGTATTTCTGGACGCGGGGTTGTCCGCTTCGCTGAAAACCCCCACCAGAGCGGCCGCCTTGGGGATACCCTGGATTGGCAGATGGGTAGCTACCTCCACCGCCCTTAATCACTTTGCTCATCACCTGGCCTCTTCTATTGATGCTGGTCGGATACCAGGTGCAAAGTATACGGTGACCCTACGGTTTATGCAATGCCTCGTCGATGGTAGGGTTCTTGACTGCCTGGAAAGGTGTGGGTCCCGAGTGGAGCGCTGGGCCGCTTAGTGGACTTGGTTGTCAGCCGGGTGACTGTCAGAGGAGTGGCTTTCTGCAGCGTGGGCTTCTGCCATTTGCGCGGCAGACATGGAGTTGCCTACCATCGACTCTTCAGGTGGAGGAGGGGGCTCTGGAAGGTCAATGGGCATTTGACCCCATTGTGGGTTGATGTGTCCTTCGTTGGACAAAGACTGCATGCTCTCCAACACCTGCAACTTCACTTGGTACAGGTCGTGTGCGCTCAGTTTGAGAAGCTGTTGGGTGCGAATTCGCTTGCCCACTCGTCGAGGCAGAAGGAAGGCAATCACCTTGTGGCACTCGTCGCTGACGTCACGGAGCGCTTGCTGCATTTTGTGCAGTCCTGCCTCTTCAATGATCTCGCTTTTGGAGCGGTGCTCCAGAGAGATAGAGCGAATGGTCCGCTGGGCTGCTTTGGTCTCTTCGGAGCTTGTGTTCGGCAAGTTCCGGATCACGGTAAGGAGACGCTCGGCTTCTTCAGGGCCAAGTCGACGACACAGCTCTGTGAGAGGTCCACGACCCACGGCGCGGAATGCGATGGCCAGCTCCCGAAAACCCAACTCACGAAGCAAGGTGAGGATCTCGTCGTTGCCCAAGAGGGCCAGCGATTCCATGGTGAGAGCGTCGGTTTGCTCCGGAGTGTAGGTTGGAATCTTTTTGCTGAGGGCGACCTTCAAGCGCTTGGCGATATCGGGGTGGACTTCGTGCATCGTGTGAGGGATGTGATGCTGCAAATGCACCGGAAGATAGGCCACAATTCGCTCTGCGACCGAGCGCGGGAACTGGTGAAGCGTTGCGCTGATCACACGGGGTGATTCACCCAGCAGAAACTCGGCAAGCCACTCGGGATCTACCGATTCAACCGTGCTTCGCTGCGACTCCGTGATGAGATGTTTTATCTCTTTCACCAGCTGGGGAAGCATTTGTTTTCGTGGGGTTTGACAGAGATCCTGGCCCACAGATTGGAGCGCCTGCATGTCTTCGGGAGGAAGATGGGAGAGCAGTGAGAGGTCGTCTTCCCCACCCAATGTGATGAGAGTGAGGAGGAGAATGGCTTGTTGGTGCGACAGTGGCTGTAGTTTTTGCCGCATCCGTGCTCCTTCTAGGTTGTGCTGCGGGTTCTATCGGCCGGGCAGATAACTAGAGTTTTAGAATCCACCGTTTCCGGCGGCCTTGATCTGATTTTTCAGAGAGGCAGCTCGGAAGAAGAACAACAAGAACAACACAATGAACACGCCGAGAAGAAGAACCATCGCTGCCAGAGCGATCTTCAATTTGTTGGCATCTGCAGCAGCCACTCGGAACATCACGACATTGACGGTTCCACCTTCGCTGCTTCCATCTTTGGTACCGTCGGCGCCGCCGGCTCCTCCTGCCATGACGCTGCTGTGAACCACAACGTTGACTCGTTTGGTGCGCATCCGCTCCATGCTACCCGATACAATCTTTTGGACGTTGCGAACGAGCATGGTTCGTAGAGCTTTGTTTCGCACCAGCATGGTTTTGGCGGTGATCGAAACAGAAGCCTTGGGCAGGGGCTGCTTTTCTCCAGGGCGACGAAGCAGCTTGTCCTTGGGCAAGTTCAAGTGAACCCGAGCGTTGAGCACGCCAGGGATAAACTTAATGGTGCGCTGTAGCTCACCCGTGAGCGCCATCATAAACTTCGCCCGTTCTTCGGTTGCTGTCGGGATCATCCCAGACTTTCCGTAGATCTCGTCGAAGCCTTTGTCTTTCTTTCGGGGAAGATTGTTGGCTTGAAGAATGCCAATCGCCCGAGGACCATCTGACGAGGGTACGATGATATCCCACGTCGGTACACGGCCTTCCGCATTTTTTTGCTTGGTTGCTTGAATGGCAGGGGTTGCTTTGGAAAGCAACACAATAATGTCGTTGGCTTCGCGTTCGCTCAACCCACCTTGGATTGGCATGGAACAGCCCATTACGGCTAAGCTAAGCGCGAAAAACCATGGAAGGATGGAAAGGGTGTCCCGTCTCATGTGCAACCAATAGCCCATTGTCTAGGGTTAATAGGAGGTTGGGCGTAAATTGTGCCCTTGACTACTAGGGTTTCACCTATAGCATAGCCCCTGAATGAGGTCAAGCGTGTGAGGTGGTTGAATCTGTGGGAAGAAAGAGGGAGAAGTCTGTTGGAGGAACAAAAAGGAAGGAATTAGACCTGGGTGTTCATCGCTTGCTTGATGCCGCCGGTTGTTTTGTCCACCACCTTACTGGTGAGGTCCATTTCCAGCGAGAACTGCGACACTTTGTATTGGAGCGCAAGCAATTCTTTGTTGTTGAACGCTTTGCCATTCATGGCTTGTTTGATCATGGTATCCAGGCTCGATTTGCGGCTGTCCATGCCGCGGAAGAACTTGGCGATGCCATCAAACTTGGTCGGTTGGTTGGCGCTGGTGCGGTCAAAGCGGCCGCTTTGGGCTTTTTGGGTTTGCCCCACGCGCTGGGTTTGTGCCGTGTCTTGCATTTGATTCGGGCGAATGTTTTGCGGCCGAATGTCCTGCGTGATGCGCTGACCTTCTTGTACCTTTTGAGCCTGGTCGACTTGGGGAGTTTGCATCTTATTGGCAAACGCGGAGTCTCCTCCAGCCGGGTTGACCTGGGTCTGTTGTTGCATACGCTGTTGCATTTCCTGCAGTTGCTGCAGGGCCTTCATGGCGCCGCCGCCACCAGCTCCACCGAGTGGATTTGCCATAACGAACTCCTGTTATCTCATGCCCTATCGCCCAACGGACCTGTTAGGCTGAGGTCTTTCGGTGCGATCCAATCCAGGATCCAACACGGATCTCTGGGCTATCCTCTACTCTTATCGGCTTTCGTGAAAGAAAGTTGCGTTGTTCCTCCCAACTTTTCTGAAAGAAGAAGGAAAACAAGAGAGACTCTCTATACATACCCATTTGAACCCTACGAAGCAAGGGAGCGATTCTTACGGTCGTCCCCGCGATGAGCTTGGCGGTCGACCGGGTGAGGGAGCAGCTGGAAGAACGTCAGGATCGGGGTTCAACTCTTGGACAAGTTTTTGGAGCCGCTGAATCGCGCGGGAGTGAAGTCGGGAGGCCCATGACTTCGACAACCCTAGCTTCTCTCCGGCTTCTTGGAGCGTCATGTCCTTGTAGTAGTAAAACTCCAGGAGTTGGCGCTCTTGCTCAGGCAGCTTGAACAGTGCTTCCTTGAGGACTTCACGAGCCTGAGAGAACTCGACCTGCTCGTGGGGATTGCTTTCGCGATCTTCACTTTCGACCTGAAGGTGATCGCTGGCATCCAACGACGTTATAAAGATCGAGGCGAGGCTGCTGATGACATCGCCGATCTGGTTAACTTCGTCGTTGAGAGAGGACGGCGCGTTGCTAGCGTTGCGGTCGTGAACGCTGCTGAGGTAGGCGTTGGCTCGCTCTTCGTACCGAAGCTTGGCGTAGTGAGAGCGAGAGATCCATCCCATGCTGCGGAGGCCGTCGTACACGGCTCCACGGATGCGGTAGTAGGCAAACGTCATAAAGTTGACGTTGAATTTGGGGTCGAACCGATCGGCTGCTTCAATCAGTCCAAGTTCGCCATAACCGACAAGGTCATCAAACTCGACCGTGCGCGACATGTTCTTGATGATCTTCCCGACAATATTCCGCACGTACGGGCGGTATTGTTCGATCAATTGGTCACGTGTGAGTTGGGAGACGTCTTGTGTCATACCAGCAAACAATGGGGTTGCTTAAGCAATGCTTCGTAGCCTTCGTTCCTTTCGGAGAGAGCTGAGATGAAGAGTGTCAAACAACCAGGGGTAAAAGTGCCGAGAGTTACTACATACTAACCCTATGGTATAGCATAGATACTGAAACATGCAAAGGGAGTTTTCTGCTGGGCACAGGGAAGAGGGGGGATTATTTGCGTCGATTTTGGATGCGACGAAGTACAGAGTCGAGGCGGTTGCGCATATCGGAGTCGGAGGTGAGAGACTCGGTCACTGCGGCCGTCAATTGCTCGACTTCACTTTGGGGAAGGTTCTGTCCACCGAAGCGTTGGTGAATCACTGCAGCAACAACCGTTTGGGTTGCTTCTTCCAGGTCGCCTTCGTAGTCTTGAGCAGCGGAAGACATCGCGTCGTAAAGAGGGGAGTCCTCTTCTTCGACGGGTTCCACCGCGTCGGGTGTTGCGACTTCACTCGCGGCTTCCGCTTTGCTGGCGAACCCGGCTTTCTTGGTCCCTTTGGTTTTTTGGGTCCGTGAAGTCTGTCCAATGTTGCGATAGGGCGAGCCGCCACCAATCTTCATGGGTTTGTTCTCAAAGGCGGTGAGGGTTAATCCAGGTGGTGAGAGCGTTGCCTCGATACACCGTTACGAAAGTTACGAGCGCGAGAACGTGCCTTGGCTGTGGGCTTCCAACAAGGATTCGGCCAGGGCCGAAGCTCCAGGAGGATCGCTTTGGTCCAGTTGTTTGGCTTTTTCCAGCACAGGAATGGCTTGGTCACCTTTGCCTTGAAGCAAGTATGCTTCACCAAGAAAGGCGTGAGCTTCTGCGGATTGTGGGCGAAGTTCGAGGGCTTTGTTGTACGCCGCCTCGGCTTCGTTCCATCGTTCCTGGCTGACGAAGAGATGACCCAGGCCAAGCTGGGGAACTTCACTTCGAGGGAGTAAGGCAGCGCAACCCATGAACACGTCTTCGGCGGCTTGAAAGTCGCCCATCTCCATGTACATGTAGCCTGTTTCCAGCATCACTTGCGCTTGATCTTTGGGAACTTCCACCAATCCAATCAGACTTTCGTTCTGGGCTGCCATGGTTTTCTCACATCCACTCAGAAATAGGGAACGAGATCAACCGAATTGATCGTCACGTCCTGTTTTGGGTTACCCTTAGCACTATAAAGGAATGGCGCTGCCCTGACAAGAGGAGGATGCAGCGCCATTTCCCAACGTTTGACAAAGGAACCCTAAGCAAGGGTGCTCTGAAGAGCTTCCTTAGTTGACGTTTCGGATCGAGTTGCTAGCCGTTTGGTGACGGTTCTTCAACACGTTGGACATCGTCTGGAATTGACGACTTTCGTGCTGCATGTTGGCTTGCAACTGGAGGAACTGCAAGTTGAAGGCCGACTGCATTTCGAACAGTTCTTTGGCTTGGCCAAACTGGCTGCTGACCTGGGACTTGCTGTTACCGGGGATGCTGGGAGCGCCGCTGGTCAGGCCACCCACGTTCAGGCCACCGCCACCAGCAGCAGCGACGGGAGCTTGACCTGCATTTGCGGTCAAAGCAGCAGCGCTGGTGCCAACTTGGGAAGCGCCGGAAAGTGCAGCGCTGAGCACGGTGCCACCGGGAACGGCAGCGACAGCAGAACCAGCCAAGGAGCCCACGGTCTTCGCGGTAGCGTTCAGTCCGTCGCGGAGCTTCGCGCCGAAGCTGGAGTCCACGGTGGTGCGCATCTTGGTAGCTTGTTGTTGGTGAATCTGTACATTCGGGGTCAAGTTGTTGATCTTACTCATGGGACCTTGTCTCCTGTTCTCACGACCTTTGTGCGATAAATCGGGAAGTGGGTCTTCTTACCCACTCACAAACCTTTTCGGCAACCCTCTCAAAAAGGTTGCTAGTTTTTTTTAGGAATTTTCTGCAGCTTCATCGCCAGCGAGCAAACTGGCCTTCACCTGCAGCAAATGGTTGATCATATCAAATGTGCGTTCGTACGCCTGGCGGGCGTATTGGGCTTCTTGCTTCACCCGGCCCGTGCGTTTTTCAATCAGCTCGTCCAGGTGCTGGCAGACTGCGCCCATCTCTTCGCCAAATGCGGAGAGATCTTCGTTGGATCGTTCAATCAACGCTTCCAAGTTGGGGAAGATCCCGCTGGGGGCATCTTCGGTCTGAGCTTGCGCACTGGCTTGTGCGGTAGGAGTTGGCGCGCCGCCAACCGGTGGGCGAGGGCCCATGCCGGGCAAGCCGCCACCCATTCCACCCACTGTAAAGGAACCCAAGCCCTTTTTGTCATCTGCCATGGTTCTGCGTATCCTTTTCTCGCGATTCGCGGGGCTATCGCCTGTTGTTAAGACGAGCGTTGAGGATCCATGGCTAGAGGTCCAACTCTACGAAGAGAGCCTTCTCTGCCTTCAATCCTGCACGTATTTGAGCTACACTAGCCTAGAAAAACATCATTCTATTGTCAAGAGCGAAGGAGAGTTGGCGATGAATCTATGTCGGTCGCTTGGGTTGTGGATCACCGTAGGATCCCTTCTACTGTGTTGCAACTTGCTAGGGTGCCGCAAATCCAACAAAGACTCCTCTGTGGAGCGTCGCGCTCCGGTCCGCCCCAAACCTCGTATCACGCCGGAACAACGGCGACTTCGTGCAGCATACAAGCAAGTTCGCACGCTGCGAAATGTGAATGGATTTACCATCGCGCAGACCTTGAAGCATTGGCGTCAGCGATCGCTCACCTTGGCCAAAGCCAACAAAGGAAAAGCTCCTTCTCCTTACGAGTGGTCGGGAGTCTGCCCATCGCCCCAACGATGCCGGGTTAAGATCGCTTTCTCAGACGGGAACTTTAAGAACCGGATCGAAGTGCTTTGGGATGTTGTGAACAAGAAAGTCACGCCAGCCAACCCTGTGGCGATGATGCTACTGAATCCCAAGCTTGCACAACCACGCAAGCCTGCGGTTAAGCCGACACCACGGAGGAAACCCAAGGCGCGACGTCGTCTCAGACGCCGACGATACCGTCGGAGACGAAGAAGGCGCCGACGTCGGCGAAGACGAAAGAATCCATAGGGAGATTGTCCAAGAGGCCGGGGAAGGGGGAGGCTGCTTTATTCTTCTGGAGAAGGTGGACCCTGAATGGGTAGCTTGACGTGGAAGGTTGTGCCTACGCCTGGGGTCGAGGTGAAGTTGATGTTCCCACCGTGATCGTCCACGATCTTCCGGACAATCGCGAGACCCAGGCCGCTACCCTCCGAAGACTTGCTGGAGACAAACGTATCAAACAAGGTGGCCTGAATTTCGGGGGGGATCCCGCCACCGGTGTCACGGAAGGTGAGGGAGAGAAAGTCCCCATCCTGTTCCGCTTGAAGTTCAAAGGTCCCGCCAGATTTCATTGCCTGTCCGGCGTTTCGGGCGAGGTTCGAGATCATCCGTTGGATCTTGATCTCATCGAAGTGCATGTTGCCTTTGTAGGTGTTCTCAATGTGGAGGTGGATGGAGCCATCGTTGAACTCTTGCAGCAGATGTTGTTCGACTTCCTGAAGGAATTGAACCCAGCTCACCTTTCGGACTAGAAGAGTTGAGTCTCCTCTGGCGAAGGCGAGTACCTCGCGGGTCATCTGGTTCAGCTGCTCGATCTGCTTCAGGATCGCGTTGGAGTATTTCTTGCGTTTGACTGGATCCGTTGCCTGGCTGATCATCTGGGCGTACCCAGAGATGATTGTCATTGGGCTCTTAAAGTCGTGGAGAACACCCGACAACAATTGTCCAATGGTGGCAAGTCGATTCTCTCGGACTTGCTTATCCCGTTGTGACCCGATCTCAATCGCCCGGCTGATCTGAGCGGCGATAAGCTGCATCAAACGAAGATCATCTTCCACAAATCCTTGTGGACTCTGCTTGTTCAACAACTCAATGGCGCCTTGGATGGTTTCTTCCTGGCGAATGGGTACGCAAAGAACCGAACGAACAGGAAATTCAAGTCGGGCAGCGAGATCTTTGCTGAAGCGATCGTCCTGGTCGGGTCGGTTGACCAGCAACGCTTCGCCCGACTCTAGCGCGCAGCCCAAGAATCCTTCGCCTGCGTTCAGGCGTGCGGGAACGATCGCGACCTTGCCGTCATCTTCGGGGGCTGAACTGTACAAGAAGATTCGACTGCGACCGCCAGCATCGATCGCTAGAGTCGCGGCTTCGCATCCCAAGAGCACAACAATACGCTTGATGATGTTGCAGAGAGCATCGTCCAGGTTGAACGCATGGCTCATTTGCTGCTCGATGTCGAACACAACATCAAGCTCGCGGCCTCTGTGCTTGAGTTGACGTGTTGTCTGCATCAACTCGACGTGCTTCTTCCAAAGGGCCTGGTATAGGCGGGCGTTCTCAAGGAAGATCGCTGCTTGGGATGAGAGTGTCTGAAGGATGTGCTCATCTTCGGACGTGAAGGGTAACTTGTCCCGTTTGTTGAGGACCTGGATCACGCCGATAATGTTGCCCTGCTGGTTGCAAAGCGGCATGGTCAGGAGGTTGTGGGTCCGGAAGCCGTTCTTCTTGTCAAAGTCGCTGTTGAATCGCTCATCGTTGTAAGCGTCGCGGATGTTGACGGTCTCTCCTGTCTGGGCTACCCAGCCGACGATGCCTTTGCCTACTGGGAGGCGGATGGTTGCATTCTTGCCTTCTCCTTGGAGGAGCTTCGACCAGACTTCACCTGAGTCGTAGTCAACCAGGAACAGAGAGGAACGTTCTGCTTCCAACAATTCTGTGATTTTGTCGAGGAGGAGAGAGAGTATCTCTTCGGGATCTTGGGTGGAACTGAGCGTGTGACCGATCTCAAAGACGGCCTGGAGCTGGTCTTCCATACGCTTGAGCCGCTGTCGAAGCGCAACTTCCTGGTAGACCTGGGCGCGGGTGCTTGCTCCTTCGATCAAGGGCAGGGTGCTGGTTGCAGCGACAGTGCTCCCTGTCGACATCGTCGTCAGGTACTCTTGAGAACCTGACCCTGTGGAGCCGTGTTCTTGTCGCTTGTCCTCAACCGAGTGTTTCATCCTGGAAACCTTACGCCAAAAGCGGGGGAAGTCTGGAAGCGATGACCATCAAGGAGTTGAGCCATCAGCGCTCCGTCCAACGTCCATGATTCTACCGTGACGTGTTGGACTGTGCAAGGGCCAAGATGTGAACGAGATTCCTCCTCCCAGGCTTTTGTTCTTTCAGAATTGGGACTTCTCGGAGTGGTTCTTTCTGTCAGACAGAGGACACCAACGGTAGAGGCACGTTGTGGGCGAAAGAGGTGGGTTGATACCTACCACAAACACCATAACATTCGGGTAGGTAGGCTGGTTGTCCCATTCCAGAGCGTCTTGGTCAGATGGTGACAACTCAGGGGATGCGTTGGGGTGAGAATGGTAGAAGCCCAACGTCTTTATCTCTCCTCGGTCCTGAGCCAGAAGCAGAGGCAGAACCTGAGCAGGAGAAACCCAAAATTGCATCGTTTTTGATGCAGCGGGAGCCTGGTTCTCCCAGGGTTGAGTCTGCCACTTTCCATGGTCGTCCTGCCACCAAGCACCACAAGCTTCTTCTGGGTAGGCCGATTGGCAATGGTCGAGGATAGACGAGTAGATGCCAGGAGGAAGAGAGTGATCTGTAGGCTGATACATAAAGAGAAGAGAGGTACTAGAGAGCGTCGACGCGGACCGCGACCTGGAACGAATAGAGGAGGCTGTTGTAAGCCAAAGCGTAGAGTTTACGAGCATGTACGAGGGGGCGGGCAAATCCAACTCTGTAGTCGATGCGCTGAAGGAGCAGGCCATCGTCAGGTCGAAGCACATAGATCCCACGGTCGGTGGAAGCAACGTAGAGGTTTTGGTCATCGGTCAAGGGATCACCAAACGAGCCAGCTTTGCGGTATCTGCGCTTCCAACGCTGCTTGCCTGTCTCTGCTATGAGGGAGGCGACGTATCCGTTGTTGTTGCTGATAAACAGGTCGCTGTCTCGAACTTCGACACGTGAGACGCCTCGCATCTTGTATTTCCACAAGGGTTTGCCGTCTTTGGCTCGAAGGCAATTCACCGATCCGCTGTACGAGGCAACGTAGACACGTCCGTCCGAAACAGAGGGCGCGCTGTCGATGTCAGCAAAGCGGTCTTTCTCTTTCAGGGAGCGTTTCCATACTTCCTTGCCTGAGGCCGCCTGGTATGCAATCACAGTTCCGTCAGAGTAGCCGGTAAAGACAAGGGAATCTTCCACCACTGGAGGTGCCTGACCCCGGATGGAGAGGCGGTCGGGTGGGTCGTGTTTTTGTTGCCACACCCATTTGCCCGTATCGGCTCGAAGTGCCGTGATCTTGTTGTTGCTGGTGGTAAAGATCACCAGCGCAGGTTTTTTTGGCCCATCAGAGGGGAGGTAAGCCGCTTGGGAGAGAATCTCCCCGTCGGCAGCGTACTTCCACTTGAGCTTTACGCTCAGCCGGTCTTCTTTCTTTTTGCTTGGAAGGGTCTCCAGAGCATAGAGGACACCGCTGGTCGTACCCACATACAGGACGCGCTCGTGGACAA
>SBHC01000086.1 GCA_006226375.1 Deltaproteobacteria bacterium
GGTTGCTTTGGCAGGTGCCGAGGTCCGGAAGTTGATCGTCGATGGCTCCGTTGCAGTCGTCATCTTTGCCGTTGCAGTCTTCCTTTGCGGCGGGCAACACTTCGCCCAGGCAGGCGGTCCAGGTTCCGTTGGTGCACGTTCGGGAGCCGTCTTTGCAGGCCCCTTTCCCGCGAGTGCTGGGCGATCCCGAGTAGCACGCGCCAGACAGAGGAGTGGGCTGGCCCTTGCTATTGTCGACGCGACCGTCACAGTCATCGTCTTTGCCGTTGCAGTCTTCCACGCCGGGGAGCGTATCGTTTTTGCAGGAATCCCATCGTCCGTTGGTGCATTCTTGGGTGCCGTCCTTGCAGATTCCTTTTTGACGAGTGTCAGGGGTGCCGCTGTAGCAAACCTGGGTCAACGGCTTGGTTTCGCCTGGGATGTTGTCGACTTGTCCATCGCAGTCGTCGTCAATGCCATTGCAGGTCTCCTTGGCCGGCAGAACTTCTCCGACGCAGGTGCTCCATTGTCCACCAGTGCAGCGCTCGATCCCGGCTTTGCAAACCCCTTTGCCTTTGGTGCTCGCGTCGCCCGAGTAACATTCACGCTGAAGGATCTTGTTTTCGCCTTTGATGTTGTCGACCTGCCCATCGCAGTCGTTGTCTTTGTTGTCGCAGACTTCTTCTTCCGGTAGGACTTCCTTCTGGCAGGTGTCCCATTTGCCTTCTTTGCAAAGCTGGAAGCCGTCCTGGCAGGTGCCCTTCTTGCGGGTGTTGGCGTCACCGCTGTAGCAGGTTTGTTGGAGCGAATCGGAGGAGTCTTTGATGTTGTCGACCTTGCCGTCGCAGTCGTCGTCCTCGCCGTTGCACTCTTCGTTTTCGGGTCCTTTGGAGCCTTCGCAGACGGTCCACTTTCCGGTGTCACACTTTTGGATGCCAAGCTCACACTCGCCCTTGTCGCTTCCACAGGGACGGGTTTGGTTGGGCTGGCAGCAGTTTGCGACTTCTTCATCGATGGTGCCATCGCAGTCGTCGTCGATGCCGTTGCACTCTTCAACTTTGGGCACTACCGATCCTTCACACTCTCCCCATACCCCAGCTTTGCAGGTTTGGGTGCCTTTCTTGCAGATCCCCAGGTCGGTGCCACACTCTCGGGTCTTGCCGTTCTGACATTGGCAGGGCTGCTCGTCGGTCCGGCCGTCGCAGTTGTCGTCGGTCTTGTTGTCGCAGATCTCAGGAGCGCCAGGGTGAACGTCTTTGTTGTTGTCGTTGCAATCTTTGGAGCGAGAGAAGTCGCCTCCCTTGCTGGGAGCCCAGCCGTCGCCGTCCTGGTCGTTCACCACGCAAGACCCATCCTGGCAAGACTGTGAGGCCTTGCACTCCGTGTCGTCGTTGCACTCAAACTGCTTGATCGTAGTGTCCCCACAACCCAACAACGCGACCATACAAAAAACGATACAACTTATGCGGAATATCCGCCCAGACATCAACGATTGCATGCTTCCATCCACTTGGTATTCAAACAACATCCCAACCCATTATACGTTGGGCGACCCTACCTATCACATTATTATGGTTGGGTCCAAAGGAAAAATCCAACGTTGACAAGGTTTTTCTTGCTTTGTGAGGAGGCGTAGATTCTACCAGGCTTAAGAGGAGGAGGCCAGGGCGAGGATGCCTTGCTCAGCGTCAAGCACGACAACATCGCCGGTTTGGAACATTTGAGTGGCGCCTGGGAGGTCGACGATCGCAGGGAGTCTATATTCGCGTGCGACCACGGCTCCATGTGAGAGTGTTCCGCCAATTTCTGTGGCCAGACCTCCAGCAATATGAAAGTAAGGGGTCCAACCGATATCGGTGTAGGGAACAATGAGAATCTCTCCTGGCTGAAGATCGGCAGCCTCTTCCACGGTGCGAGCGACTCGTGCTTTGCCTTTCACCAGCCCTCGACTCACAGGTGTTCCCTGCAAGATCTTGTTGTTCGGGTCTTCGCTGCTGTAGAGGCTCTGGTGCTGAGGGCGACCGATGCTCACTTTCTCAAAGGAGAGCTGCATTTGTTGCTGGTAGATACGATGACGAAGTTGAGCCCGCCGGGACCAGTCAACCTCCGGCGTTTGCAAGCTCTCTTTCAGCTCGTCGTGTGTCAAGAAGAACACCAGGTCTGCTTGGGGTAGAAGGTTTTGCTTCACCAGGTGTTGGCCCAGCGCCATGTACCCACGCTTGAGAAGACGCACACACTGAACCGTCAAAGACTTGGACCGTTCCCTATAGCGAATGGCGTTCTTGGCGATCGGAAGAATCCGCTGGACGATCGTTCTGGTCAGCCAGGGATATGTACGGAGGTCTGTGGAGAGGGCGGTTTCTTGTCGAGAGATCGGTTGAGGAGACAACAGGTTCCGAACCACACTCTGTAAGGAGCGAACGACTGGCAAAGGATTCTCTCTCCAGTCTTGCTCAAAGAGTTCCATCTCACGAAAACATCGGTGCCCATGGCGGTTCAGGTAGCTCTCAAAGGTTTGGGCATACTCCTCAGCCTTTGGAGATTGCAGCCAAGCTTGAGCCTCCTCGGGTGCAAAGGCTACGAACTGTTCGGCGATGGCCTGGTCTTCCATGATTTGGTTCGCAAGCCTGTCAAGCTCTTCGACAGTTCCCGTGCTTTCTACCCGGCCAACATCACTCAACAAGGATGACATGAGTGAATGATGGGCTAGAGTCGCAGCTTTGCCTTTGGTGAGAGTTCGAAGCATCACATCATTGGCAACGCCAGAGCGCATGGATACATGAAGCTGTACCAGGAGGGCTTCTTCCAGGAGCTTGTGTTGTTCTTCCGTCCAGGTGAGCCATTCCTCTGCGCTCAGGTTGTTGGGAAGCTGACGAGATTGGATCCTCGGCTCTACTCGCTCCAAGAAGGCTTTGGCTCCTCGTAACATCCGAAAGAACCGGACACCGTTTCGGAGCCGAGAGACAAGCGAGTCCACTGGAGGGAGGTCGGTCGTGGGAAGAGGACTGCCTGCCAAGCTGATGTCAACCCCTTCTTTGTTTGCGCCGAGGATCCGAGTGGCGATGATGTACATGTTCGACAGGTGAAGGAACAAATGTCCCGAAAACGACACAACCATCGGTGTTTGGGAGGATGCTTCGGGAAGGGCACCGATCGTCACATACGTTTGTTGTAGGGCCCAATCGATGGCGGAAGCCACTGTCGCGCGACTCAAGGGAGTGACGGCTCCTGGTAAGATCTCTCCAATGTTGTAACGAGTGAAGCAGGTGCTTGCTGTGTCGGGTGTGTAGTCAAACTCGGACAGGCTGGGTCCTTCAAGCGCAGTGATGGGTCTTGCTTGGAGCCAACAAAGTTTATGCTCCTCATCAAGCGCCCACTCCAGATCCAACGGATAACCAGCCTTCGCTTCCGCCTGTGTGGCAACTTCTATCATCTGACTTAACAAGGTCTCTGGGAGCTCCGTAGCTTCCATGTTGGAGGCAGAGAGCTGGCTTCCTGTTTTGGAAAACACGTAGCGAGAGGGCGTTTTGTGCCCGCTCATTAACTCCTCGCCGTTGCCCTGGATGGCTTCAACCACGATTCGGTCGGATTCTCCTGTTCGGGGCTCTGCTGTAAACAACGCACCTGCGTACTTTGCTGTCACCATGCGTTGGACAATCACCGCCATCTCTGTGTCTTTGTCGTTGGAATGCAGCTCTTGTTGGTAACTTTGGCTGCGCTGGGAGTGTGCTGACTGTAAGCATCGCTGCACAGCTTCTTGGAGTTGCTCTTCTCCTTCCACATGGAGGATGCTTTCAAACTGTCCAGCAAACGAAGCTTGCGCCCCGTCCTCTCCCAGCGCTGAAGAACGAACTGCTACTTTTCCTTGCCCCATGGCTTGGTACGCTTGAAGTAGGGCATTCGGGTGAGCGTCGTGCGTCCAATCCACCAAGACAAAGCCTGGCGGGACATCAAGGCCTATCGTGTGCAAAAAGTGCAGCCCTTTGGCTTTTCCTCCCACAGGTTGGTTTTCAATATCTTGGAGGGAGACGACTGTTGGTGTTTTTGTTAATGTCATTCGATTTGGCCGCAGTGCTTTTTCTTGGTTTGGGTGTAAAGCATTCCACTATGCCGGGTTTTTCGAAGGCTGGCAAGCCACTTTGTTCGGAACGTTTGGGTGCAATTCTTCGAAGGTGAGGGGAGATTGGGGTCTGTTTGAACCTTGTATGTTTCGTCTGGGCTGTTGGCTGGAGCCATCTGCGACGAAGGTCAACACAGAGAAATACAAACCCTGCACTGAGCATGTCGCTTCGAGTCCACAAGCAGAGGTTGACTCGAACAAGTTGGATCAGGGTAGATTCGCCGGCGGGCCAAGAAGTTCTTGGGGAAGGGGCTTGCCGTTGAGGGTTTCGAGGAACGCTTTGAGGGCCTTCGTTTGTGAGGCGCTCAATTTCAACATCAGCATCGTCTCTTCGCGGTGACCGATAGCAGCTTGGGTCATCTTGCAACTTTCAGGCTGCTTGTTGGCTTGTTGGTTGGCCACACAGTTGGATGGATTGGTTGCACCAAAGATTGAGTAATGTGCAATCACCTCGTCGAGGTTGGCGAAGCGACCGTCGTGCATGTACGGTGCTGAGAGAGCAACGTTTCGTAGCGTTGGGGTTTTCATCTCACCAAAGGTGTTCACTGTTTCTTGTGGATCGCTCTTCAGGAAACGGAGCTTGTCATTGCTGGAGTCCTTGGGAGCATCGCTGAACACGCCCAGCCCATTGAAGGGGTCGGACAACACGAGAGGAATGCCGTCAAAGCGGCCAATGTCTGGCTCCGGCAAACTCGATGGCTGGCCCAGACCAATGTTATGAAATTCTCCGTCGGAGAGGTTGGGTCCGTTGTGGCAAGCGGTGCAGCTTTCAGGCTGTACGAAGATCTGAAGCCCCCACTTGGCTTCGTTGGAGATGGCGTTCTGTTTGCTGGCGTCGTTGGTTTTGAGCCCTTCAACAAAGGTATCAAAGGGGGAGTCTTTGGAGACAAGCTTTCGTTGGTAGGCCTCCAAAGCCTTACCCATGTTGGCAAAGAAGAGGTTGACGGTTTTCTGATCTTCCTCTTTCATGGAGGTCCAGGCTTGGTGAAGGGGGTTGTCGGGTTGGTCAGGCATGGGCATGCCTTCTGGTGGGAATCTGTTGGTGTCGGAGACATCAGGAAAGCTACCAAAGACATTGGTGTAGGATTGCTTGAGGGCTTCGTTCTTCGCGACGTAGTGAACCAAGGCGAGGCGGTTGGTTCCCATCTCTTTGCTTGCTTCGATTGGGCTGAGTGCCTGGGACCAGATGGTGTCTTTCCGGCCATCCCAGTACAGCCATCGTTGGTAGGCCAGGTTCCAGAGGGTGGGGGTGTGTCGTTTTACCGTTTCCAGGCCTTTGGCGAGCGGGAGGTTATCACCCCATTGCTTGTCAGGGGCATGGCATGTTGCACAAGAGACGCGACCTCCTTTGGAATAACCCTTGTCGTAAAACAAGTGCTGGCCTAGCAGAGCTGCTTTGGGGTCATCCGCGTATCGATTGGAAGGACTTGAGGGCAGCGGTGGTAGCGGTGACAGCGAGGATATCAACTTCTTTTCTTGCTCCGAAAAGGTTGGAGCAGTCGAGGTATCAATCGTGACTCCTGTGTCGGGTCCTTCGCCAGTTCCTCCGCAGGCAGTTACGCCCAGGAAGAGACCGGCGATGCATAGCATTCCAAGCAGCAGGTTGTTGGCATGGCTTCGTGTCATGGTTTTGGGTTCATCCAGTCTTCTTACCAGGGGAGGTCTTTGGTTACAGTGATTCGGGTTGCCATCCCGAGCCCAAACGCCCGGTTGAACCCCAACGATGAGACAGATGCCAAGCCAAACTCAGGGCTCAGGTTGAGTCCGATGGAGAACCCTTTGGCAACAGCGATTCGAAAACCTAGCTCAATGGCCATGTCGATGCGGTGATGGGCAGGTGCGTCGAAAGGCAAGAACGAGTGCCAGATGAAGCCGAATCCAAGAAACGGCTGGAACCTCATGTGACGAAGCCAGATCCAGCGAAAACCCAGAGTGATGGGTACAAGGTGAAGAAGCTCCTGCCCTCCAAAGAAGCCGATGGCTGCGCGAAGGTGAAGGCCGCTGTCTGCGCTGATGGGCCGAAACAGAAGCTCTGGTTGGAGTCCTCCGGATAGACCAATCAGGTTGATCTGGATGGGGAGGGCGATGGAGAGCCGGTCCAACCATTTGTTCCGTTTCTTCACAGGAACTTTGAGAGCCGGGGGAGTGGTGGTCTCCGCTTTGGCTACTTGCAAGGACAAAGGTGTTTTGGTGTCCTTGTCTTTGGTGAGTGAACTCTGTGGTGGTTGGGAGTGAGCTTGTTGCTTCGGTGAGTTGTCAGCCATTGCGCTGCTGCTCCACAAGAACAAGGCCAGCGATAGTATCCAGCATTTAGTACGCATAGAGCCCCCAATTGGAGAAAATGGCGGTGAATGCCTCTCCATCAAACTTTTCTTCGACCCCAAAGCCAAATTGGAACTTGCCTTTCTGCTTATCTTTCGACCAGATCCATATCTGGTAGTTCCCTTTGCGAAGGGGAATGGCAATCGTACCGCTGGACCACATGCTACGACGCATGACCTGCTCGAAGAACACCTCACGCTCAGGCTTGTCGTTGGCTTCGTAATAAACACCAGCGCCATCCGGCAAGGGCTTGGGCAGAAGGGCCTCGACTTGACGGCTCGGCTTCGGAAGCCCTGGACCTACGATAGCGTATTGTGGGCGAAACTCCCTGTAGGCTTCTTGCCGGGGGACAAACAATTCAAAGGGTGTGGCAAAGGCTCGTTCCATGTTGAGACGGAGAATAAATAGCTCGTCCCCCGTTTCAAACACTCCAGGGAAAACCCATGACACATAAGGGTTGCTCACGGTTGTGTCAGCCTGAAGAGTTCCCGGTCTGTGAGCGTGAGCGATGGCGACGACCGTGCCAAACACCAGAAACGTGAGGGCACTCTTTCGTAGAAAGGATCGCATGATAAAAAGACTCCTCTTCCTGCTCGTTACTGACAGGCCTGTGGTAAATCGGGATAGGATTTTTTGAGCCAGGCGCTGCCACTTTTGCAGGAGCGAGTGCACAAGTCGGCACCTTCAGGGCTTCCCCAGCAAGCTCCTTCGACGCTAAAGCGCTTGTAGTCGGTTTGGATGTTGAGCTGTGTGTCGCGAGCTGCAAGGCAGTCCACGTACTTTTTGCACTCATCACTTTGAATGACGTTGGCGCAGCCGATGTGCGCGAACAAGGCAAACGCTGCCAGGCAGAGGACTGCCAATCCCCCAGCTATGCCTTTCCACGATCGTGGTTTTTCTTGGTTCATCTGCACACTTCTCCTCTCAGTGCTCACTGTATACGATGAAGCAATGTTCTGTTTCATTGTAAAACAAACCCTGTTTTGTTTCTGTTCCAATAAAATGTATCATCTGGTAGGGAAATATCTATTCCCTACCTGTTGTTCGAACTATGGAACGCACTTCTGGGTAAAGAATGAGAGGGATAACAATGAGATGGATCGTTTTTGTCGTAGGGTTCTTCTTTTCTGTTGGTGTCGTTGGCTGCGGTGGCTCCGGCGACAATTCCAACACAAACTCAAACACCAACAGCACAGCTTCTAAGGATTACAGCACCACACTCAAAACCAAGAGTGAGGCGTACGTTGTAAGCTACGGCGATATCAAGGACTCCGATGGAAAGGCCTATGAAAAGATTCCTTTTAACAAGATCTTTTCGATGACCCTTACGGTAAAGAGTGGTGGGGGGGAGGCTGCTGCTCTGGGTGAAGCACCTGCTGTGGAAGCGATGATGCCTGAACACCAGCACGGAATGAACACAAAGCCTGTCGTGGAGAGCGATTCTCCAGGCACGTACAAAGTAACAGGGATGCTGTTTCACATGCCTGGACTATGGACCTTGACGGTCACGTTTCCTGGCCAGGGCGGGGCGTCTGAAAGTGTGACCTTCAATGTGATGCAAGAGGCAAGTTAAGGCTGCAACACATAGGCCGCTTTTGAGCATCTTCGATTGTTCTTCACGCTCGTCTCTCCGGCTTGTGGAAAGAGGTCTGGGGCTGCGCACATTGACAGTATTCTTCACACTCTCTACCATCTACAGTGTAGCTTGGGGGGGAGATGGACCTGTGTATCTCCTCTCTGGTTTCACTCTACCAGGAAGGTGTGCGAGTGTTTAGAAAGACTGTACGTTATCCATTGTGGTTCTTGTGTTGTTGTTTGCTTTGGGGCTGTTCTTCTCCTGAACCCGCTGATGAAAAACCCCGAGAGTCTGTCGTCGAGAAGACCAATGGGCCTGAGCCTGTGGTTGCCGAAGATGCTTCTGTCTCTGATGGGGAGGAGTCCAACACACAGGAGCCCGATCTGCAAGATGGTGGGCCGGATTCGACTCTTCCCGAGCCTCCACCTCCCGAGGCGATCCGCACGTCGTACACCATTGCCCCCAGCGAGTGGACCGAGACTGCTGTTCGAAAGGTTCTGCACGTGTTTGCCTTTGGTGGGTTTGCCACAGACGCGCAAATCAAGGCCTGGGCTGCGATGACCCCAGAGGAAGCTATCAATGAGATGCTTTCCTTTCAGCGACACCATGCCAAGCTATCACCGCCTGATCCTCTGGACCAACTGGACCAAAAGGATGGCTCTCTCGCTGCCCTCGGCAAGCACTGGGCTTCAGGCGCCAAAGACAACCCAACACCTGCAGACATCCGTCAAGAATACAAAGTCAATGTTGAAGGAGAGTCTGTCAGTAAAATCTGGGTGGCGGCTGCGACTCGACGTGGACTCAACCCTGTGCGTCATAAAATTGGCTTGTGGGAAACCAATTACCACTTGGCTGTGAATCGTCGGGCTGGTGTCAACAACGATCAAATCCTGGTGTACTACGACGCCATCATGGACGCTCTCGCCGCAGGAAAACCCTACCAGGATGTGTTGGCGATTGCCTCGGTCTCGGCCGCTGTCGCCACCCAATACAACCACAGAGAGAACATCTTCAAAGATGGTAAGTTCCTTGGGAACGAAGACTTTGCTCGTGAGATCTTCCAGCTTTATTTTGGAATCTTAGGTGAGGGGGATACGGCCTATCACGAGTTCACGTCGATCCGAAACACAGCAAAAGCCCTGACCGATATGCAGGTCCAGTTTGTCCAAAGGCAAGGCGGCGGCTCTGCCCTCGACACCAAGGTTACCTTTGGAACAACGCTACACTACCCAGGCTCCTTGGAGATTCTCAAAAAGGAGATCAAAGGAGCAACCGCCAAACAGAAGATCGAGAACCTTGCACAGGTTGCGATCCAGCACCAAGAGTCTCTCAACAACTTGCCGGTGCTGATTGTGCGGGATCTCGCAGACGATAACCTCAACGATGAAAAACGTACCATCATCCGGCAGATCTGGGCCGACCTGAAAACCAAGGACTTGCTCACTTTTTTGAAGCAGTATGCGATCTCCAAAGCCTTTCACCACCCGACGCGGCTTAAGTATTGGTCAGGCATCCACCGGAATGTCACAGCGCATAACTTGATCACCCAAGGAAACCAAGCAAGCTATCTTGACCTGTACAAGCTCAACCGAAACCTTCGGAGTGAAGACGTTACTGTGTTCGAGCCTAGCCATGATGTCTTCGGTGGGCAGACAGGTATTGAAGCGTCGCAATCCAAAGACGTCTTCCGTAGCATGTACAACCGAAGTACTGCGCTGCTCGTTTGGATTGCTCGCACTCATTGGCCTGAAACAGGGAAGGTTGTTTGGGAGAAAAACTGGGGAGCGATTCTTCCTCAAGAATCCGACAAAACGTACCGGGTGAAGCAAGTCGCCGAGTGGCTCTGGCAGCGGTTCGTCGCAGATGGCCTCAAACGTTTTGGCGCGTTGGAGCGAGCGCATGTTTACGCGCTTCTCGCAAGCGGTACAGATCTGGGATACTGGATGGATCCGAAAAACCCTGCTCGTGTGTACACCAAGCAAGAGCTTGAAACCGATCCATATTACAAGGAGCGCGTCTCTGATGGGGGAAAGGCCCGGATTGATGGTCTGGACAGCAACAACCTCCAAGCCCGACGAACGGCCAACCATCGCATCGGTCAGGCCATCGCGTTTATTCTTGCTACCCCGTATGCCTTTGCCCAAGAAGGAAAATAACGTATGAGACGACGCAACTTTATCCATAGCATCTTTTGGGGTAGCTTGTTGGCTGGAACGGGCTTCCATTTTCGGAATCTGCAGGCGAGTCCATTTCCTGGGAGCGACAAACGTACCCTGGTCAACCTCCTGCTGGAAGGAGGGCCAGACTTCCGGCATTTGCTCGTTCCCGAGTTTAAGACCGATGGGCAAAGCTACGGAAACAACTACTGGACCGCGCGAGCAACTGCACACCGAATCAATGCAACCAACGAGTCCATGGAGGCCCGCTGGAAGCAATACCTACGAGTGGAAAAAGATGGCGTTGTGTTTGGGATCCATCCCAAGGCAGAGTGGCTGAAGGATATGTTCCAGGCTGGCAATGTCGCCATCATTAACAACGCACTTCATTCCACCACCCGCGACCATGCCCACTCCTTGTTGGTGCTGCAGAGCGGCGACATGAACACCGGCCGAAACGACAGAGCACGTAGCGGCTGGGGAGGTCGTTTGGCGCAGCTCGCCAAAGGTCGTGTGATCTCGATGACTCCCTTTACCAAGCTCTTTTGCAACGGTGAACATCCCACCAATCCCCTTGACCACGATAACTCAAGCGTCTTGTCGGGTTCGCAGCTTCGTCAGTTTGCTTTGTACTATCCTGAGATTCTCAAAACCAACCCTGACGCCAACGGTTCAGAAGCCGTTCTGACCCGCGCGTTGCGAAGTTACTATGAAGCCAACCGCAAGGCCATCCCAACAAATTCTCCGTTTTACCGATTTGTCCAACACGAGAAAGTCTTGCGTGAGTTAAGCGACCAGTTGACGACCCGGTTAAAATCCGTCCCTGTGCCATCAGGGATGAAGACCTTGTTTGACAACGAAAGCTCCAACCTTGTTAACCGTGGCTTTGGCCTCCAACTCCGTAACTTGTACGATGCTTTTGCTTGCGCTGACATTCTTGACTTCCGTGTGGGTTCGATTGCCTACGAGGGGTGGGACAGTCACAAACATCAGATCAATTCGATTGAGCCGAAGTTTGAAGATATTTTTGGCAAGGGCAAAGGACTTGACCTTCTCTTTCAAGCTCTCCAAAAGGATATGCCCAAAGCTTATGAGAACTTGGTGCTCGTTATCTCGGGTGAGTTTGGTCGTCAGCTAATGTCGAACGGTGACGAAGGCACCGACCATGGAAGAGGAAATAGCATTCTTTTGATTGGGAAGAACGTGAAAGGCGGCATCTACGGAGATATGTTCCCCGCCAATGAGATTCAACGATTCCGTCGACCCAACGAGGATATCCGAGGATTGACTGGGATTGACCGGGTCTTCGCAGAAGTCTGCAACTGGGTGGAGAGTGGCAGCGGAGACACCATCTTCTCCAACCACAAAAGCTCACCTCTGGAGCAAGGCTTGGACCTCGGAAAAATTCTATCGTAAGCTACAAGGCCCTATTCTTTGGACGACTCCAAGGAACGAAGATACTCGACAAAGCCAGGGTAGGGCTCGACCTGCCATCGTCTCTCTTTGAGCTTGTCATAGATGGTGTCGATGGAGTCATTCTGAAGAATTGTCTGCTTGAGGTAGTACGCCACCACAGAGACACTGCGGCTGGCTCCAGCCATGCAGTGCACCAATGTTTTTCTTTGCGCAGCTTGTTGCTCGTGCAAGTACGCGACGCACTCGTCTAGCTTTCGGGTGAAAGGTTCAGTTTCTCTGTCAGGAAAGCCAATGTGTGCATACACTCCAGCGTCACCATCTTGAATGCCGTCATGCTCCAACATGCTGACGTTCAGGATGGCGTCGAAATGTTGCCAACACTGGGGAGGTATGGAAGCATGGACGCTTCCGATCGCAAGGGTTGGTGTTATCCAGGTGAAGTGCTCTTCCACATCCGTGTTGGGATCGATGCTCATCGAGATGGGTCCCGAGTTGTCGTTGGTTTCGACCCATCGCATCAGTTGATACAACCCAAACATTCCCAACAAGACTGCGCCAACAATGATAAGATTTACCAGCATTCGTTCTCCTTGGTTGCAATTCTATTCATCCGAGAGCTTCTCCTCCGCTTGCTTTGCAAAGTGAGTGGGAAGGCCATCAATGCTGGCAACATTGTTGCCTTCTTTGTAGCGTTGTAGACCTTCTTCGCCTTTTTTCTCGGACCATTTTACAAGAGTGTGGCGTTCTTCCACAAACTCAAACACAGGAACTCCATAACCACAAGATGCTTGAATACTTTCGATGTGCAAGAGGATGATCTGTCGGGTGCCAGGGAGGTGTTGGAAGTGAGCGAGAGAAGAGTCCCACGAGGCATCGCCCGGCTGGATGACTTCACCCCTACCGTACAGACGAATGATCCATGGCTTCTTTGTGAAGCTACAAAACATCAGCGTCATTCTTCCATCGTCAAGGAGATGAGCGGATGTTTCGTTTCCACTTCCTGTGACATCGAGGTAGCCGACGGTTTGCTGATCCAGACAGCGAAAGGTATCCATCCCTTTGGGTGATAAGTTGATTCTACCTTTTGAAGGAGCTGTCGCTACAAAAAATAGCTTCTGCTCTTTAAGAAAGGATTGGATACGTTCATTGAGGCTATCATAGAACTCAGCCATGGCGTACTCTCTTTGGATGTTGAGTTGAAAGTTGGGAGCGTTGTTGCAGAGGCAGGAAGGAGACTGGAGGGCAGGAGAGGGATTACTTCTTGCCCTTGGCCTTTTGGATGCTCTGGAGCACGTATTTGGCGTAGATCTTCGACATAAAGCTACCTTGCTTCAAGAACGGCTTGATATCGTTTTCCATACCGATAAGAAGCTTGCCATCTCGTTTGCGGAGCTTGTCCATCGTTTCGGAGAGGATGTCGTCAGTGTAAGCTTTGATGTTCTTTGAGGCTTGTTGCAACAAGCTTTGTAGCAACGCGCGGTGTTGTTTCACAAGCTTGTCGCTTTGTGCGATAGCTGCCAACGCGATCTCATGAACCTTTGGATCTTTGTTTGTTGCTCCCTTGGTGAAAGCTTTGGGTCGATGCAAAGCCATCCAACTTAGAGCCTTCGCGATGGAGACTTTGTTGCTGTTTCTGGATTGTTTGCTCGCGTTGTAAAACAGATCTTCGATAAAGACTGCAGCAGGCGCGCCAATCTTTTTGAGGCTACTCAAGAGTCCATACAAACCGTAGCGAGAGACCTTGCGGATGTCTTTCCTCATGCTCGGAACCATGGCGAGGAAGCCTTTCTTACCAAAGGCCAACATGCAATCTTTCAAGGTGGAGAGCTGGTACGATGCAAACGTGTGCTTCTTCATCGCTGCTTTCAGAGGCTCAAACGCAGCGGGGGTTTCCTTGGCAAAAGGAGTGAGCACCTTGGCTGTTTTCAACACATGACCCTTGGTAGCTTTCGGGTGCTTGAGAACCTTCATCAGCACACTACCTGCTGAAGCTGCGTTGCCCTTCAACAGCGCCAGGGTCTCAAGATAAGACGCTACCACTTTGTTGTAAGTGCTGCTTTCTTTGTTCAGCTTGGCGAGAGCGTCTTCCAGTGCCTTGGCGATGAGCGATGCAGAGCTTGCTGTGATGTCTCCACACACAACAAGGGCGCGTGCCGCCTTGTGCCGGACAGGCTCTTTGCTCGAAGCAACGAGCTTTTGCAATGGAGCATGAGCCTTGGGAAGCTTGAGCTTCATGGTGGCAAGCAGTGTTGCTGCCAGCTCTTGTTGCTTGGAGGACGAACTGTTCAACAAAGGAATCAATTTGCCAGCGACTGACTTGGCCTTCGGTCCAAGCTTTTGCAAGGCTTTGGGAGCCACATATTTCTCAATGGAAGAAGCCTTCTTTTTGGAGAGCAAGCCGAGGATTGCTTCGGGAGCTTTCTCTCCAGCATTCGGAAGAACCTCCACAAACAAACGCTGCAACTCGTACTTCAGATAGCTAAGGTCTTTGACCTTGTGTGATGTCGCAAGAGACTTCAGCAACAGCTGAAGAAAAGGTGCCACTTCTTTGCTCTTGAGCCGGTCAAACACATACAACACACCGATGCGTTCACGAACACGTGGGGACATCAGGCCTTCTCGTAGCGTTGGCCAGGCAGCTTGACCCATCAGAGCAAGTCCCCAGGCAGCGGCTCGCTTTTGGAATCGATCCTTTGCCACGAGTGAAGCTCGCAGCGCTGGCAATGCTTTGGCTCCAAACTTTGCGCACACTGCACCAATACCCTTGAGGTAGCGCTTCCTTCGGCCGAAGCTCTCGTATTTTGCAATGGGAGCTCGTTTTGACAGGAACAGGTCCACAGCAAGAAGGCCTTTGTCTCCAAACTTCACAAAGACTGGGTAGAAAAATTTCGCGAAGTTGCTAGAGCGGCTCAAGGCTCCGAACATCGCAGGGATGTCTTTGGGGGTGAGGTTGTTGATCGCTTTTATCGCTTCCGCGCTGGCTTTCTTGTCGAAGCCTTCTGCTTTCCGGGCGAGTTTGTAAAGCTTTTCTTCTTCTGCTTTGGGAGCTTTCTTATAGGTTTTGAGTTTGTAGCTACCAAAGCCCACTGTTGTGTCTTTCTTGGGAGCTGCGTTTGCTACATGACAGGTTCCTGTAAGAACCAGTCCACCCATGACCATTCCAACCAAAAAACTTAAGCATCGAATTTGAACTGTGAACTCTCGCATCAGGATACTCTTCTCCTTGGGCTTTGCTTTCCATGCACTTGATAGAAAAATGTGAATGCGAATCCTTTTCACATCGCTGACCTTTGGATTCTATATCGTAGGACAGACCTATTGGCAAGGAAGAATGTTGTTAAATCGTTGACTCGTAAGCGAATGAGAGGTGCTTAAGTCTGTGATGTATGGTGTTTGGTGGATGCCATTGAGCGTTGACGTAGCGACTCCAGTCGCTCAGCTTCGTTGTCTTGTAACCACAGGTCTTGCGAAAGAATCGAATGGGCTTTCTTGAGGTGGGGTTGGGCTTCTTTTTGTTGTCCCATGCTCCAGAGACACTCGCCCAATTCTTCGTAGACGTAGCCAAGATCCATCTCTTGTGTTGTTGGATCGCTAAGGTAATCTTCCAGCAACGCTTGTTGTTGGGACAACGACTCTTCCAACCGGTTAAGAGAGCGAAGTCCTCGTGCGACACACCATCGAGCAATCCGAACTTTTTTGGACGTTCCAGTTGGATCGTCTTGGTTACGCCACGTGAGAGCTTTCTCAAACATGCTTTGAGCTTCTTCGTATTGCCCTGCTCCGTGGTAGGTCCATCCAATGTTGTTGTACAACGAACCCAACCATTGACGGGCGTGATGTTCATGGCTTTGTTCTGCAACGGACAGCGCTTTGAGGTTCCATTCCATTTGCGTGTCTGGGGTCTCTTCGGCAATGCCCAGCATGTGAGCAGCGTCCACGGCGTAAAAATCCAACTCCAATTCCTGGGCAAGCTTCCAGGCTTCCAGAAAGAAGGGCAGGGACTCTTGTCGATGTTTGGAGGAGCGGAGGACGCGGCCACGCTCCAAAGAGAGTCGAACTTGCCCTACCGAACGAAGGTCTTGGAGCAGACCTTGGGCCTGATCCAACGTTGTATGAGCCTCCTTGAATTGACGCTGCAATCCTTGGGCTCGAGCGATTTGAGTTAGCAGCTGAATATGTTGATCCAACGATTCGTGAATTGGGTAGGTCGGAAGGAGATCTCGAAAACGTCGTTCGGTGGCCGCAGGATCATTGTAATCCCACATGTCGTGGAGTAAGGGAGCGGAAGTCGATGGCATCAAAGGCTCCTGGAATTGGGGTTTGAAGGGAGGGAAAGGTCTGGCACAATAGCTTGTTTGGTTTTCAAACTTGTTTCTTTTATTTCGGGCGGATAATGATGGCTTGCCCCCCGCTTCCAACCATTGTGATCGTAAGGGTATCTGTGGACTTTACGTCTTGCTCTTTGATGGAGACAGGCTCGGGGTTGGAGGTGACATCAGCTCCTGGTCCATCGGCAAAAATCTGGGCGACAAAGTTTCCGTTGCCCAAAAAGCGAAGGGGAACACGAAGAGTTCGTGGGGAAGTGTCGGTTCCAGCTCCCAAAAACCATCGCTGTCCTGAGCGACGTGCGATGACGGCGTATTCACCGATCTCTGCGGTAAGTACTTTGGTTTCGTCCCATGTCGCAGGGACCTCTCGAATGAAAGCAAACTCCGGAGCGAGGCCTTGGTTCGGGCCTGCGTTGTAGTGTTCGGGTAGGTCCGTTACCATCTGAACGCCGCTGAACAGGAGAACATACAGGGCCAGTTGCCGGGCTCGGGTGGTGTGCACTCGTCCCATCGGGGTATTGCGAAACGGGCTGTCTGGGAGTCGTTGTGGAGACCATTGAAGGTAAAAGATCCCTGGCGTGTAGTCGAGGGGACCGCCTAAGATTCGAGTAAACGGAAGGGTGAGAGTATGGGACGGTGGGTTGCCTGCGCTCCAGGCGTTGTACTCCATCCCACGTGCGCCTTCTCCGCTCATCAGATTGGGGTATTTGCGACGCATACCTGTAGGCTTGATGGGTTCGTGTACGTTCACCATAATCTTGTAGCTTGCGGCTTTTTTGAGGACGTCCTGGTAGTGTTGGACCATTCCTTGGCTGGCGTGATACCGTTTGGGAATATCACCGACATAGCCCGTCTTGATGGTGTCAATACCCAGTGACTGGTAGTAGGCAAACGCTTTGTCGATTTGCTGCTCCAGGTTGTCCACATCAGCGTTCGTCTCCATGTGCGCAATAAACCGAACTGGCGGTTGTTTGCTGCGAGCGTATTGCAACACATCTTGGAGGTTAAAGCGGGAGTTGGCTTTGAGGAATTCCATCTTGCCGCCGCTCCAGCCTACGTTCCAACCTTCTGCCAGAAAACCCGGTATACCGGCGCGAGAAGCGAAGTCGATGTAACGTTTCGCGTTTTGCGTCGTGGCTCCCACATTCGGGCCGTCGTTCCAAAGGGAGATACCTTTGTGTATTTCCCACCAGATCCCCACGTACTTTCGCGGTTGGATCCAGTCTGTGTTAGCGCCGCAAATGGCGCAAGGATCGTTGAGGTTCAGTATGGTGGTGGACTCTACCAATCCTCCTGCAGAGTCTGTCATGAGGATCACTCGCCAGGGCGTTTCCAAGGGAGTTACTCCTGTGACTTTGATCGCTGTGTTGGCTTTGTCTGCAGGGGGCAATGTGACTGTTAAAGCGTCTCCCTTGCGTTGTAGACTGAAGCCTGCATAACGTTCGAGATCTGCTTCATGGATGGCGAGGTGAAGGCCGTCGTTGAGGCGAAACGTGATGGGAGTGTTGGCGTTCTGTACAGAAGAAATTGCACCTTTGCTGTAGAGCTTTTCGTGGGTGTCAAAGCTCAGAGGGATGGACCAGGCTGTCCCTTGTTCGGCAACCCGGAACTGCGTGAATTCTTCTGTGATGCTCAAGGGCTCGCCTGGTTTGCTTCCTGGTATCCTATAACGGAAGGCTACACCGTCATTGAACATTCGCACCACGATTTCTAACGTTCGTTGCTGACCTGTTGTCTCTTGAAGCTCAAAGATACCCTGGGTGTGGTTGTCCCTGATTGTTGCATGTTGTCCCCACTTGGGTTTCCACGTGTTGTCTTGGTTTGTGATGGTCAGGTTCTTGATGCTCAAATTGGCTGAAAGAGGAGCCTGTCCATCAAGAGCCAGTCCCAAGCGAGACCAATCGAAGAGGGTTCGGGTTCCCTTTTGTATGCGATAGGACAACTGACCCCCTTCCGAACGCAGTTCAAACTGAAGCGACTTGTCTGGACTGAGCACAACGTTGTTGGGAGCTGTTGGCGTCTCTTGTGGTGGGGGCTCTGGCTCTTCTTCCTTCACAGCAGACGGCTCTTCTGGTAGGGGTTCTTTCCCAGGCTCTTGCAAAGAAGGCTCGGGGCCTACAGAGCTGTCTCTCTCCTGAGGTGGCTCGTTCGCTGCTTCAACGGTTGAGCTTGCCTCCTTTTGGATGGGTGTTTCAGATGGAACGGAGCCAAGGTAATCGGAACATCCCAAACCCAAGGTCATGGTGACAACGAGTAGGGCGAGAGCAAAGGGTATGACTTTCATAAAGGTGCTACCTTTTCGGCACGGTGCTTCTGGACGTTGGGTAGGATTGTACACCAAAATGAGAGATTGTCTCTGAGATACTTAAAGGAGTACCTCCTTCCGCCTGTTCAGCTTCTTTTGCGGCGACTTTGACGGGTCGGCTTCGGGAGTTGTTGAAAAAGAATGAAGATATTTTGCGTCGTGTGTGTTGCATAAGAAAGGAAGACTCAATTTTTTTCGACAAGGTAGTACGGTATGAATCCGAAGTCGTCTGTTCCCAAGGCAAGACGCCCTCGTTCCACGTGGGAGAACAAGCGCGCGGCAGGTTCGTGGGAAGACCTTCCCTCGTTGGAGGATATCCCCCCTCTCTCATCGGAGTCTCCTGTTGGACGGTTGCGACCAGAGATCGAGCAACATCGTCAGCAGTCCTTGGGACCTTCTGTTGGGAATCCTGAGTTCGTCCGGGGTGGCTTCCGCCCTCACCGTTGGGCGTTGCTGTTGTGGGTGGTCTATCTTCTGTTGGTGTGCTTTGTTCCTGACCACGGTCTGGTCTCTACTCCCAACCCGTCCTCGTCGTATGCTCTTGGAGCCCGTCTTGGAACCCTGTTTGGCAGCCTGGCTTGTTGGTTTTTCGGCGCGATCGCATGGAGCCTCTTCAAGAGTTCGGCAATGACTGCGAGCCTGGTTTTTTCCTTCACTGCGCTCCTTCTCACTGGGGGCGTTGGGTACAAGTTCTACAACAACGAGAGGAAAATTCGCGACATGCAGAGGCTGGATCAGGTGGCCTCACAGTTTCGTCAAATGACCCTTCGGCGATTGCAAACCAACCAACAGGGTTCCCTCTCTCTTGAATTGTCGCAACGACTGGCTTTCTTACAGAAGGCAAAGCTCTCAACAAAGGGGCTCTTTCGACAAGCGATACAAGCTATTGTGGAGTTGAGTGAGGAGTCGTATAAGCACGCGCAGATTTATGACCAAGCGAGGCTTGCCTTCGAGAAGAACGGTGGATTTCAGCCTTCAGCTTTGATCAGTCGAAAACGATTACGAAGACAAATGCAGCATGTTGAGATTCTGGCTCGAGAGGGGCGACTGTTGTTTAAGCAATTTCGGGATTTCTACAAGCATGCCAACCAACGCGTGAAGAGAATCCCTGGCTTTTCTCCCTATCGCAGAGGGCTCCTCAATGGCCTGCGGCGGCGTAATCAGGCTGTGAAGAAGATGCAAGACAGATTACTGTGGTTGGAGGCCAGGGTTGCGTTGGAGTGGTGGAGAATGCTCCGATTGCTCGACCGGCAATGGAGCACCTGGAGAGCCCATCGACGAACCCAACGTGTTGTGTTTCGTAACCGAGCCCACACGTTTACTTACAACATTCACAGGCGCATCTTACAGAAGTTGTTGTCAGAGCGAACGCTGCTAAAATTACGGATTCGTCGGGCGGTTCGTTCGATGTTGGGGTCTCGTGTGTCTCCTTGAGTTGGATTGCCGTTGCTCGTAAGCGGGAAGCGCTTCCTGGTTGTACTGCAAATGAAAGTACACAAATGGTTGTGGCGTTCCATACGGAGTTGTGTGGGTTTCCTTCTTGCTAGAGAGGAGCACAAAGTTTGGACCTAGCGTTTGGGTGAGCTTCTCCACATCGTACGCTTCAATGGGAAGCCCACTGCATTGCTTGGGTCCATCAAGGGCAAAGGTCGCGAGGACAATATGTCCTCCTGGAGCCAATGAGTGATGCAGCGACGTGATATAGCCTTCCAGCGCTTTGGGCGTTGTCATAAAGTGGAACACTGCCCGATCGTGCCAGAGTTGGTATCTTTCGGATGGTCGAAAGGCTGTGATGTCTTGAGCAAGCCAACGGACGTTCTTCGCCTTTTCTCCCAATCTGTTTTGCGTGGTGTGTAGAGCCTCTTGAGAGATGTCCAGCACGGAAACAGAGCGATATTGTGCGTCCAGAAGGCTATCCACCAATGTCGAAGCGCCTCCTCCCACATCGATGATGCGCGCATCATTCTCTAGTTGGGATTGTTGGATGAGTTCCATGGAAGTTCGAGGGTAGGGTTGATACCAACTCACCATTTTGGAGTCTTTCTGTTGGTACACATGTTCCCAATGTATCTGTTGTGACATCGTCGTTGCCTCCAGTGCGTATGCAAAACAATCTTCAAGTTGTAAGGAGACGAAGGACGAAAACAGGTTGCAAAACTTTTTTGGGAGGGGATGTCGATGAGATAGAGAGAGGAGCTACAAGAGGGAGGATTTGTTTATTGGCAAACTGCGAGGCAGCTTGGGATCTTGTCTTCTGGTGCACCACCGCCGGTAAAATCTCCACAGGTCAATGCTTTGTATTCATTAACGCAAGCGGCTGCTTTTGTGGGGCTATAGGTTTTTCCATCCTTGCAAACGGTTCCAAGGCTGTCGCACTTTGCAGCAGCTTCGCAGGACGCTTGATCTTTGTAGGTCGGGCTCAGTTTTCTGATGTTTTCAGGAAGGCATTCAATGAGCTTGGCACAGCTGGCCTTGGTGACTTCTTTGCATGCTTGCTCAGGAGAAAGACCACAGCTCCAAACCAAAAATACAGCAATACCTAGACCCAAAAGCTTAACGACTTTCATAGGAGTGTTCCTTTTTGTGTTCATAGGGTTGAACTGAAATAGAAGGAGGATGCCTTATGGCATCGATAGGTTAGGTTGTCAACAATTGTGTTGTGGATTCTAAGCGATAGGGAATGCAGACAGCAAAATGGGAGTTACCTGGGGGACGCTTTCTGCTGAAACGTTCGATCTGATTCTATCCCAAGGCTCACAACAAGGAGAGTTACCATGTCGGCAGAGAATACATACACACCCCCAAAGGTGTGGACCTGGGACCAAGAGAGTGGTGGACAGTTTTCAAAGATCAATCGACCCACCGCTGGAGCCACACACGAGAAAGAACTTCCTGTCGGTGAACATGGCCTGCAACTCTACTCTTTGGCAACTCCCAACGGTGTTAAAGTCACCATCTTGTTGGAGGAGCTTCTTGCTGCAGGTTTTCAAGGCGCTGAATACGACGCATGGCTCATCAACATCGGAGAGGGTGACCAGTTTGGGAGCGGCTTTGTTGACATCAACCCCAACTCCAAGATTCCTGCGTTGTTGGACCGTCGAAAAGACCCTGCACAGCGTGTGTTTGAGTCTGGAGCCATTCTTCTCTACCTGGCCGAAGAGTTTGGCGCGTTTTTGCCTCAAGACTCCAGTGCACGGACAGAAGCCATGAACTGGCTGTTTTGGCAGATGGGGAGCGCTCCGTTTTTGGGTGGAGGGTTTGGACACTTTTACAACTACGCCCCTGAAAAGTGGGAGTATCCGATCAATCGTTACGCCATGGAGGCCAAACGCCAAATGGATGTCCTCGACCAACATCTTGCAGACCATGAGTTTATGGCCGGGCAGGACTACTCGATTGCAGATATGGCAATCTGGCCATGGTACGGGGTGTTGGCGCGAGGTTCTCTCTACGACGCTGCAGAGTTTCTCTCCGTTCATGAGTACACCCACGTCCAGCGTTGGGCAGAGCAAATTTGGGAACGTCCCGCTGTCCAACGAGGTCGTAGGGTGAACCGCGCCTGGGGAGATAGCAGCGAACAGCTGCGAGAACGTCACGACGCCAGTGACTTTGAGCTGCGAACCCAAGACAAACTGGAAGCTGCATCGGGGTAGGGCGCCTGGGGCAAACGTCGGTCGGTTTCTTAGGATGAGGCTGTGCCAAGGATAAGGTCGGAGGCTCTCTCTGCAATCGCCACTGTGGGAAGGTGGGTGTTGGCGTTGATGATCTCGGGCATCACGGAGGTATCGACAACCCGCAGCTTTTCGACCCCGTGAACACGAAGCTCACCATCCACTACAGCATCCTTTCCGGTTCCCATGCTGCATGTGCATGCTGGGTGGTACAGCGTCTCAGCGTTTTGCCGGATGTATTCTTCCAACTGCTCGTCGGTCTGCAAATCGTTGCCAGGGATGTATTCTTCTCCTCGGCAATAATCAAACGGTGACGCTTGGGCGATCTCTCGACCCAGCTTGAGCCCTGCCAGAAACAACTTCATATCGTTGGGGTGGGACAAGTATTGTGGGTCAATGTGTGGATGTTCGAGGGGGTCCGGTGAGGCCAACTGAATAAACCCCCGGCTCTTTACCTTGACCAAGGTTGGACCAATGGAAAACCCATGTCCTTCCGGTTGTACAAAGCCATGCTCAATGAAAAAACCTGGCGCAAAGTGAAATTGCATATCAGGTCCTTCGCTGTCCTCCTGTAACGTGACGAACCCGCCCGCCTCTCCAACGTTGCTGGTTAACATCCCTCGCTTAAACAGCAGATAGCTAAGGATGTTCCATACGCTCTCTGCGCTGGCCAGGGAGCCTCCATTTGTTACATAATGACACACACCAACAAACAGATGGTCCTGCAAGTTCTGTCCTACACCAGGACGGTCGGCCACTACAGATATCCCCATGTCCTGGAGGTGTTGACCAGGTCCAACGCCTGAAAGCATCAGAAGCTGGGGAGAGTTGATGGCTCCTCCGCTGAGAATGACCTCTCCTTGGGCTTGTAGCTCCTCGGTTCTTCCTTCGCGCTGTACCTTCACGCCCACGCACGTTTGTTTGTCCCATAGCAGCGAGATGACTTGCGCATGTGTCATGACTGTTAGGTTGGGGCGGTTCAGAATCGGCTTAACGTAAGCGACGTAGGCGCTGCAACGTTTCCCTTTGCGCTGCGTCACGTGGTAGTGGCCAAAGCCCTCTTGCTCACCGTCATTGAAGTCATAGTTTTTTGGGTATCCCAAAGAGACAGCGGCGTCGATGAACGTTTGGGATAGAGCGTGGGGGCTGCGCAACGCTGAGATGGTAATGGGTCCATCATGCCCGTGCTCCGGAGTGTTTTCCAAGGTGTAGTCTTCTGCGCGGTTGAAGTAAGGCAGGAGGTCATTGTAACTCCAACCTGGGTTTTCCAACGCCCAACGATTGTAGGTGCTGTGGTGCCCTCGCTGGTAAATCATGGCGTTCATCGACGAGCTTCCTCCCAGCATTTTGCCACGAGGCCAGTACAGCTGTCGCCCACCCAGGTGAGCTTGCGGTGCTGTCTGGTAGTTCCAATCGACCTCCGACTTAAACAGCTTGCTGAAGGCTGCGGGGATATGAATCTCTTGCTTCTTGTCGGGTCCGCCTGCCTCCAACAAAAGGACCTTGGAGCGACCATCTGCAGAGAGACGGTTGGCTAGAACACAGCCTGCTGAACCTGCACCAACGATGATGAAATCGTACATAGAACCTCCTGCACTTTTGGATTCTTCTCTACCCCACTTGCTGTCAGTCTATGCTGTTTTGGGGGAGGGCGTCTACCCTTTGGGAGGAGAGTACTGGTGGTTCAGAGCAGCAGTGCAGGAGTGTTCTCTTGTCTTTGGAGCGCGGATTCGAGTGCCCTTTATTCTTTCGGCTTGGGACAGAGAGGATCTGGGTTGGTTCGGATGCCAAGGTAGAGAAACTTTGGATCGGCCGGTGAGACCACAATCTCGTCAAAGTCAGGATAGGGGTGGTTGTTCCAAGTTAACGAATTTGTCGTAGCGTTGTACACATAAATGTTGGTTCCGTACTGACTGGCGCACGTTCCAAACGCCCAGTACAAGACGTCAGCCTTGGTGGGGTGAGGTGTTATGTTGGTTCCGTTGGTAAGTATCACATCGTTGTGTTGGAGGTGGAGGACGACGGACTTAAACGTGAGTCCTCCATCGGTAGAGTGCCAGATCTGCTTGCCGTTTGATTTGCCTCCGCCAGCAAATTTTAAGTCGATGCCTTGGGCCCAGACCACCTGACCGTTCGCAGGTGACACCACAACGTTGAATCCATTGGCTGGGTCTCCAGGATTACCTGTCAAGCCTGTGGAGGGCTTCCAGGTTTTCCCTCCGTCTTGCGTGACATAAAAACCTTCTCTCATGATGCCATACAAAGCGTGGTCAAGGTCTTGCGGATCAAAAGCGACTCGATACCCCGACAGGCCCGACGTTGTGGTGGGTGCTGTCCCCACTTTCTTCCAGAGCGTGCCGCCGTTCGACGTCTCGTAGAAGGTGCCATCTTTGGCGCCCAGTCGGATTCGATCTGGGTCTTTGGGGTCTGCTCCCAGGCCCAGAATGTTGGAGGTGGGGGAGTTGAGCTTGGTGATGGTGGTTCCGTCGATACGGAAGAGTCCATTGGAGTTGTCACTCCAGGCCCACACGCGATCTTGGGCTCCTAGCACAAGGCGGAGAAGGTTGGGGTTGACTGTTCCCAATTGGGTCCAGGTGCAGCCAGCATCCGTCGAACGGTACAGGGCGTTGGCGTGCTGTGCGAGCAGGGTGTTGGCTGTTTTCAGAGCGACCAACCCGTATGTGTATCGCATTCCTCCTTGGATTGGGACTTTGGAACCCAAGACTGTTTTCCCTTCGTCCTTGCTCCAACCTATTCCTGGCATTCCCGAAATGGAGGTGCAGGTCGGTACGATCCAGGCTGAAGGTGCAGGTTCTCCCGGTGTTGTCTCCCCTGGTGTGGCTTCTTGTGTTGCTTCCTCAGAGACCACTTCTTGGCTGCTCTCTTCGGGTGTACTCTCTTCCGCGTCTGCTACGCTCTCATCTCCACCATCCTGTGCGGCGTCTTGCCCGCTTTCTTCCTGCACAGGCTCGGGTCCAGGCTCTTTGCCAGGCTCTTTGCCAGGTTCTGGAGTCGGTTCCTTCTGTGGGTTTTCTTGCGTGGCTTCTGCTTGTGTTCCCCCATCGGAGGCTTTTTCCGCCAACGTCTCTTGTCCTACAGGAGGGGGAGAGCAGGCTGTTGTCCCGATATTCCCGAGCCATCCAATGACTCCAATCCATAAACATACAACAACAAACTTTCTGGGCAACATCCGTTTTTGTTCCATCTTGTCTTCCTTTGGCTCTCACGCTTTGCATTGCGGGCAGAAGTTCTTTGTAGCAAGGCTTGTTCCAATTCTCTTCGTACCTCACAACAAATGAGATATTCCCAACGTAGGTTAAATTGTGACAGTCGAACGATGCAAGCGTTTGGCTGAACTCTCAAAAAACTGTGAATGTTCCTCGCGGTTTTTTGATGGAACAGTGAAGCGTACTTCTCTGTCACGGCAGGGTGCTTTTCAGAAGAGTTGGGAGTGTGTATGCTTGCGGCTCTTTTGGGTCAAGTCACAAAGTGGGGTCAGAGATGGAACGCGCTGTCGTTCTCGAAGCTACAGAGCTCAAGAAGTCGTACGGTTCGTTTGAAGCGGTGAAGGGTATTAACTTTCAAGTCCATGCTCAAGAGTGTTACGGTTTCTTAGGGCCAAACGGCGCAGGCAAAACCTCGACCATGAAGATGATGTATGGCGCCAGCACCATCACAAGTGGTTCCATCCGTGTGTTGGGCATGGATGTTCAACAAGAGCTTCGTGCTATCAAGCGAAGGCTGGGTGTTGTTCCACAAGAATTAAACCTGGATGATGAGCTTCCTGTTATTGAAAACCTGCAAGTGTACGGGCGTTACTTCAATTTGGGGTGGAAAGAGTCGGGTCTTCGAGCGGAGCGACTGCTGGAGCAAATGCAACTGTCAGAGAAGCGAGATGAAAAAGTGCAAGCTCTGTCGGGGGGAATGAAACGGAGATTGTTGATCGCCCGAGCCTTGGTTTCCCAACCCGACTTGCTCATCCTGGATGAACCTACCGTCGGGCTAGACCCACAAGCTCGCCACTTGCTTTGGGATATTCTTCATGACCTGAAGCGGCAGGGAATGACACTGCTTCTTACCACCCATTACATGGATGAAGCCGAACAACTGTGTGACCGGCTTGTGGTGATGCATGAGGGCTCTATCATTGCAGAAGACTCTCCGCAAAGCTTAATCCAAAAGCATGTGGGGAAAGAGGTGTTGGAGGTGACATCCGAATCGTATGACACGATGGACGTAGTCAACGCTGCTGAGGGGAGCATCTCTGGGTGGGAAAAAGCTGGCGAGAGACTCTTGCTGTACAGCCCCGACGCTGAAGCTACTTTGGGTGTATTGCGAGAGGCCTCGATTCCTCTCTCTCGTGTGTTGATGCGACGAGCCACGTTGGAAGATGTCTTTTTGCAACTGACAGGTCGAAAGTTGGGGAACGGATGAAAACGTTATGGCTTGGGTGGCTTCCTCCTCGAATCTCCTGGATTGCATCTTGGCGAGTATGGCAACGCAATGCGACTGTGTATCGTCGGACCTTCCAATACAACATTCTTCCTAACTTCTTTGAGCCTATCTTCTACTTGGCTTCGTTGGGTTTGGGTTTGGCGATGCACATCAAGCAAATGGAAGGGATGCCCTATGTACCTTTCATTGCTTCAGGTCTTCTCGCATCGCAGGCGATGATGGGTGCTTCGTTTGAGGTGACCTACAATGTGTTTGTCAAAATGACGTTTGCCAAGACGTACGATGCTATCCTCACAACGCCCGTTCACATCGAAGACATTGCTATGGGAGAGATCCTATGGGCTGTGACACGCTCGCTGATCTATGCGGTGGTTTTCTTGTTGGTGATAGGGTTGTGGGGGCTGGTGCATACTCCTTGGGCGCTGCTTGCCATTCCTGCAGCGATGCTGGTCGGAGCGCTGTTTGCAGGGATTGGACTCACCTTTACAGCGCTGGTCCCCAACATCGATATGTATAGCTTTTACTTTACCTTGTTTCTAACTCCTTTGTTCTTGTTCTCGGGTATCTTCTTTTCTCTACAAGATATGCCATCTTGGGTTCAGACTGTCGCATGGCTTACGCCGTTGTTTCATGGCGTTGAGCTTATGCGTGCGCTGGTTCTTCGTGGACCCAACCTCACCACGTTGCTCCATGTTGCTTGCCTTGCTGGTGCGGCCTTCTTCTTCTGCTCTCTCTCCATCCGCTTGTTCTGTCGACGGATGTTGAAGTAGACCAACGCTGATACTGTTCTTGCTCCCACAACACTCAACTCAGCACGCGATAGGTCCCGCCCCTTTCTACTCTACCGCAACCTACCGGACCCTGCCCTACATCAACAAACCAACGGCCTACGACCGCACATCTTGCACCTCTCTTGATTGTACTGCGCTTCAAAACAAGGTAGGATACAGCCTTGTCCTTGTTGCAGAGTGTTCTGAATTAAGAAGGGGTTTCTGGCATGACTCGTGTGTGGCAAAACTGGGAGGGACGCTTCCGAAGCCGTCCCAAACATTGGCATGAGCCTTCGACAATCGATGAGGTGGTTGCCATTGTCCAATCTGCATCCAAAGAGCAACCGGTTAAAGTTGTAGGGGCTGGTCATTCTTGGAGCGATATCGCTCTTCCTCACGTTCACCTTGTGACACTCCAGCGAATGAATCGTGTTCTCTCCGTTGACCATGAACTTCATCAGGTTGCGGTGGAGGCCGGGATTAGCATCCATGAACTGAACACCCAACTGGCAGAGCTAGGACTTGGCCTATCCAACCAGGGGAGTGTTAATGCACAAAGCATCGCTGGGGCGATCTCGACGGGTACACATGGAACAGGGCCTACCTTTGGAGGCATGGCAACCCAAGTCGTATCTCTTAAGCTTGTCACTGCAACTGGAGATGTTCTTACTGTCTCTCCCGAGGAAAACGCTGAACTTTGGGATGCTGTTAGGGTTGGACTGGGTGCTCTGGGTATTGTGGTCGAGGTGACCTTACAGTGTGAGCCCGCATTTTGCTTGCACAGCCTCGAACAACCCGTACCCTTCGACATGATGACGCAAAACATTCAAGAGTATGCGTATGGTGCCGAGCACTGCAAAATTTGGTGGTTTCCTCACACTGAATACAGCCATGTATGGCAGTTCAATCGCAAGCCGCTGGAGCATCTTCCTGCAAGGTGGAAGCACTGGCTGTGGTGGTGGACCGACGACTTCTTGGGCCAACGCGTCAGCAATGTGTTGCTTTGGTTGCTTTCCTTTGTGCCTTTCCTCACTCCTGCATTCAATCGGTTCTTCCGACGTGTTAGCTACAAACGAGCCGAACGAACGGCCCGCAGCAACGACATCTTTAACTTCCCTGTCCACATCCGTCACCCTGAGATGGAGTATGCCATTCCGCTAGAGAAGGCTGGTGAGGCCCTCCAAGAGTTGAAACGCCTGGTAGAGGAACAGCGCTTTGTTGTTAACTTTATTGTTGAGATTCGCTTTGTACGGAGCGATGACATTTGGTTAAGCCCTGCCTACCAGCGAAACTCTTGTTACATTGGTGTGATGATGTACAAACGTAAGCATGCACAAGAGGAATACTTTCGTGCGTGTGAAGAACTGTTTCTTCGTTACGGTGGGCGGCCACACTGGGGTAAGATCCATTCTCTTGCTGCATCCCAGCTTGCTTCTCTTTACCCAAAGTATGACGATTTCGTAAGGCTTCATCGCAAGCTAGATCCAGAGCGCATCTTCTTTAATGACTACCTTCATCGTGTGTTGGAACAGGGGGATGAACCTACGACGAAGTCGGATGCTCCATCATGATTGAAGAAGGCTCATCTGTTGGGGGAGGTCGGGTCGAGAGGCATAAGTAAGCTTGCCCTCTCTCACAAAGCTTTCCAACTTATCGACTCTGAGCGGACGAGAAAAATGAAAGCCCTGACCTTCGAGGCAACCTCGTTGGAGCAGCAACTCTGCTTGTTTCGATGTTTCAATGCCTTCTGCTATCAATTCCAATCCAAGGGCGTTTGCCATCGCAATGATTGCGGTCACCACTGCAGTTGCTTTGGGGTCTTCCGTGACTCCTTGGACAAACGACTTGTCGATCTTGAGCTTGTGAATGGGTAGCTGTGTTAGATAGCTTAAGGACGAGTAGCCTGTACCAAAGTCATCGACAGCAATCTTTACACCCAAGGCACACAATTCCTTCAGTTGGGCGATGCTAGATTCAGCCCTCTGCATCGCAAAGCTTTCGGTGATTTCTAGTTCCAGGCAAGAGGATGGGAGCCCCGTTTCTTCAAGCACCCGTTGGACCGTTTGGGGGAAAGTTCCATCCTTCATTTGTTGTGCCGCTACGTTTACTGCGATCTTGCCAAATTCAAACCCTGCATCCAGCCATCGTTTGCCTTGTTGACAGGTGTGACGTAGGACCCAGGTCCCCAACTCATCAGCCATTCCTCGTTGTTCTGCGATAGGGATAAACTGAGCGGGGGAGATGTAGCCTTTCTCAGGGTGTTTCCATCGCAAGAGGGCTTCAACCCCAACGTACTGTCGTGAGGGAAGGTGGATTTGAGGTTGGTAGACCAATTCAAACGTTTGGTTGTCGAGAGCTTGGCGAAGGCCACTTTCAAGATCAAGACGCTTCTGTGCATCTTGTGTGATGGTGGATAGGTAGTATTGGAACCGATTGCCCCCTCTCGATTTGGCCAGAAACATGGCTGCGTCAGCGGCTTGCAAAAGCTCTGTCGCGGAGCCTCCATCTTTCGGGTACTGACTTACCCCAACCGTCGCTGACAACCGAACGACTTTGTGTCCCAACTTAAACGGCTCTCGAAATCGTCGAAGGATGTCATGTAGCAAGATGCTAAGTTTGAAGGTTTGGGTTGGAGGAGTTTTCAGTACCAGCACAAATTCGTCGCTGCTGATCCGGGAACACAAGAGCTCTTGATCGTATTGCTCGGAGAGACGTGTGCTGGCTTCTATGATTAATTGGTCACCGTACACATGGCCCAGGCTGTCGTTGACGATCTTAAAGTTATCCAGATCCACAAAGAGCATCGCGAAACTGGAGCCTTCCTCGTCTGCGTGCTGGATAAACTCCTGGACCTTCCGATGCAATTGAAGTCGGTTGGGCAAACCAGTTAATGGGTCAAAGTGGGACATCCGGCTAAGTTGCCGCTCGGTTTGCTTTCGCTCGCTGATATCTCGAACCGTTGCGAGAAAGAGTCTCTCCTCCTTAAAACGAATTGGGTTCAGGTTGACCTCGACGGGCAACAGGTGTCCGTCTTTGTGCTCTCCATAGAGATCGCGAGAGCCAGCCATCTCTCGGGTTGTCGCCCGTTTTAAGTATTCCTTTCGATGATGAACGTGTTCTGCGCGTTGCTCGTAGGGTACGAGGATGTCAATGTTCTTGCCCAAGAGCTCACTTTGGGTGTAGCCAAACAAGCTCTCAACTCGGTGATTCAGCAACTCGATCGTGCCTTCTTCGTTCACCAAAACCATCGCACTGTAAGAGGCATCAAAGACGATATTGAATAGCTTGTCCCGCTGCTTTTCCTCTGTGATATCTTGGAAGGATACCGCGAAACCATCGTTGCTTTTCACAGCCCGAATCTTAATCCAATGGTCTACCAGTTCGTGCTGGTAGTAGAACTCATGCTCGAAGGGTTGTCCCGTTTCAGTCACCACGACGTAAGCGTCAAACAACCCTTCTGTCTTGTTGCCGGGCATTTCTTGGAGCAGGCGTTTGCCGAGCAGATCCGAAGGAGCGCGACCTGTGATACATTGGCTTTTCATGTTGGCAGAAAGCCAAACGAAGTCGACGATCTTGCCGCCTTTGTCCCTGACAGCCTGGAACAACATCCAGCCACCGAGAACGCTTTCCATGAATGGGTTGAGTTGGGAGCTAGCTTCTTCAGCAGTCGAGTGTGGTAACTCGGTCTGGGCCTGCTTTCCCCTCTGTCTGTCAGGTGCCATAGTTGTATTCTGTTTTGTCATCGAGTTTCTGAACCCGTTGGACATGATCGCACGATGGAATCAAAAGAGCTAGAAGTCGAATCTGCGATATGAATCCCCTCAATTGTATAGACCCAGGATTTCCCAAGCTATCAGGAAAATGATGCTTTGGATCAACCCAACACCTGATTTGTGAGCCGTGCTTTCCCTGATCTGGGCATAGGGGTTTCCCTGGTTTGGGTGTGAGACTCCTTATGCTTTCTCTGTCAGTATTGTTTGTTTTGGAGGTACAATGGGGTCTTCGATGAGCCTCTACTTGTTGTCGAAGCTCAAAGACATCCTGAATCAGAGGTGTGTGTCAGTCGCAAGCGGCAGCATTTTTCTCTCTCATTTTTCGGAACGACTTGCAGAATGTCTCAACCTAACGCATCTTGCTGCTTCCAAGAAAAGGAGTTCTCATCATGAATGATACTTTGGGAGAGGTACAGATACGACTTGTTGATCTGAACGTTGAGTTAACAGAAGCCTGGAAGCAGGCCTTTCACGATGTGCCGCTGGTGTCTGTTCGGCAAAGGAGCTTGTTTGTTGAACCTGCCGATGCCATCGTAAGGGAAGTGTAGAGGGGTTGTGTCGATTGTGCTGTGACTCTTACGAAGAAGGGAAGGGTGGATTGTGAACATCTTGGTGACAGGTAGCGCTGGACATTTGGGTGAAGCTTTGGTTCGGATCCTTCGTTCTCAAGAACACAAGGTTGTTGGAGTTGACATCCTTGCCTCGGATTGTACCGACGTGGTCGGGTCTATCGCAGAGCGAGAGAACGTCCAACGGTGTATGGAGGGAGTCGATGTTGTGTTGCATACAGCAACCTTGCACAAGCCTCATGTTGCGACACATTCACGGCACGACTTTGTGGATACAAACGTTACAGGCACTCTCAATTTGCTGGAAGAGGCTGTGCTTCAAGGAGTCAAAGCGTTTGTGTTTACGAGCACTACCAGCACGTTTGGTGACGCCTTGTCTTCATCTCCAGGCGAACCCGCGACCTGGATAACAGAGGAGGTGACCCCCATTCCCAAGAACATCTACGGTGCTACCAAAGTGGCGGCGGAAGATCTTTGTCAGTTGTTCTTCCGAAACCAAAGCCTGCCTTGCTTGATTCTGCGAACCTCCCGCTTCTTTCCGGAGGAAGACGACAACAAAAAGACTCGCGATTCTTATGACGATGCCAACGCGAAAGCCAACGAGTTCTTGTATCGACGGGTGGACATCGAAGACGTAGTCAGCGCACATCTCTTGGCCATGGAGCGGGCTCCTGCATTGGGCTTTGGGAAGTATATCATTTCAGCGACAACTCCTTTTGAACAAAAGGATGTTGCAGAGCTTGGGGCAGATGCTCCCGCTGTGTTGCAAAGGTACATTCCTGACTACAAAGCTGAGTACCAGCGAAGAGGGTGGCGTATGTTTCCTCGCCTCGACCGCGTCTATGTTAATACCAAAGCTCGGGCTGAGCTGGGTTGGGAACCCAAACATACCTTTCGCAGCGTGTTGGAGCGGCTCAAAGAGGATGGACCTGTCTTAAGCTCTTTGGCAGCGACGATCGGTAAAAAGGGATACCACCCCTCCTCCTTTGATGGACGCCCTTATCCTGTGGATGAGTGATTTTCAGCTTGCAACCTAAATTTCTGTCCTGTGCAAATTTGTTGGCAGGGAGTTAGGCAAGAGTTTCCCGAATATGCTCGGGGAGGGCGACGAGCTTTCCGTCTGCATCCACACACACCATCTCCACCAACCCTTTGACCAAGATAGCATCGGGATTTCCCGAACGCGTGACCCATTGATCGAATGCTACTCTGTAGGGGCTGACCAGTCGTGGCGTGGATAGGATGTCGATCTGGTCGGCATGGACTGCAGGTGCCTTAAACTCCATCTCACAACGGTAGACAACAAAGCCAATCCCTGTTTCTCGGTACATGTCTGCCAGCACCTTGGGGCCAATCACATGTTCTCGGGCGCGTTCAAAGTATTTGAGATAGTTGGGGTGGTAGACATACCCGGAGAGGTCGGTGTCTTCGTAGTAAATGGTCACTGTATGTACGTGGGGAGAACGACTCATGAGGTAGGACTATCCCTGCTTGTTGTGTTGTTGTCGATAGCTGCATGGTAAAGGATGGAGAGGGAATGGCAAGTTTGACGAGCCAGGGGTGAGATTTCCTTACCAACGGCCTGCGACCACACCCTTCGGCAAGCTAGCATACGCGTGCCACGGCCTTCAAGGAGTATCTTTCCCCTTTGATTCGCGAAAAGGGGCATCCTGCTTCTCTGGGATCTGTTGAGAACTACTTGTTCGTGGACGATGCTGAGGTACTTACCAAGGAGCGGATCTCTGCGAACAGTTGTTCTTTGGTAAAGCCACCCTTGGCGAGAATGTTTTGCAGGTATCCACTGAGTCGCTGGCGGTCTTCTGGTGTAATCTCTTTGGCTGTGATGATGATGGTGGGGATGTGTCGAAAGGCTTCCTCTTTTCGCATCTCTTCGAGGAATTCAAAGCCGTCCATTTCAGGCATCATCAGGTCAAGGAGAATCAGATCGGGTGTCTTTTCTTGGAGGGCTTCGAGTGCAAGCAAGCCGTTCTCGGCCTCGCGTGTGTTCCAGCCGGCCTTTTCCATGATCGTCACGAGCAAGTCTCTGGAGTTGGTGTCATCCTCTACAATGACGACATCCCAAGGCTTTTGTTTGGGTTGGTATTTTTGCAATGTGGCGAGGATGGCTTCCCGGTCAAACGGTTTGGTGAGAAATTCAGAGGCTCCTAACGCGTAGCCTTTCTGAAAGTCGTCGACGATGGTCACCATAATGACTGGGGTTTCTGCAAGCTCTGGGTTTTCCTTGAGCTTGCCCAGCACGGTCCAGCCGTCCATGCCCTGCATCATGACATCCAACGTGATGGCAAACGGAAGTATCTTTTCTGCGATACGCAAACCCTCTTCACCGCTTGAAGACGACACCACTTGAAAGCCTTCTTTGGTAAGAAAGCGAGTCATCATATCAAGGACGGTTGGATCATCATCAATGACCAACACAGTCCGGTTGTCAGGTGAGGTTGGGCTGGGAAGAGAGTGTGGCGTGTAGTCTGTGGATTGGGTAGGTTGCAAAACAGCAACGTCACCTTGCACCATCAAGGGAATGTGGAGAGTGAAGGTCGTGCCTCTTCCTTCCTCACTTTCCACTTCAATGTCACCGCCAAGCAAGAGGGCAAGGCGCTTTGTAATGGCCAATCCCAAGCCGGTTCCCCCGTACCGACGAGACGTTGAGGAGTCTGCCTGGGTGAACTTCTTAAACAAATTGTTGACCTGCTCGGATGTCATGCCAATGCCGTTGTCGGTGACTCGGAAGACAGCATGTTTTGCGTCATCTACAACGGCTGTGGAGGCTTCTAGAGTCACCTCTCCTTCCTGGGTGAACTTGTTGGCGTTGCTCATCAGGTTGAGCAGGCATTGGCGAATCTTGACCCTGTCCGTCAGCAATTCCACATCAGGGACGGTGTTCTTGAGCCGAAACTGATTTTGATTCTGGAGTGTCAGAGGTTGTACGGTTTGTTCGATCTCCATGCAGAGCTCTGCCATCGTGAACAGCTCTGGATGAACTGTCATCTTTCCGGCTTCGATCTTGGAAAAGTCGAGGATGTCGTTGATCAAGGCGAGGAGGTGTTTTCCAGCCAGGCAGATCTTTTCCAGATCGGGCTCCATCTCTTCCGCGCCGTAGTCTTCGGCTTCTTCCAACAACATCTCTGAGTAGCCAATGATCGCATTGAGAGGGGTCCTCAGTTCATGGCTCATGGTGGCCAAGAAGTCTGATTTGGCTTGGCTGGCCATCTCTGCCGCGTGTTGGGCCATCTCTGCTTTTTTCTTGTCCTCCAGGATTTTTTCCTTCGCCTCTTCGGCTCGCAAGCGGGCCGAGTCGTACATCCAGCCAATCAAAATACCGGCGAGAAAAAACAGGGACGTGCGGCTGATGAAGGTGAACGTTTTGGACTGGTCGATGGTCACAGGAAACGCGTGTCCGTTCGCATCAAGCAGGGCAAAGGTGGCTATCTCAATGACGACGATGGCGATCAGAAGGCTTGTCCAGCGAGAGCCCATCAGAAACATCGAAACAATGACAATGAAGGTGTTCCAGTAAAAGATGTCGCTCCGCAGCCCTCCAGAGAAGTAACTGGCTGTGACTACACCGCCGCTCATGATGATACCAAAGAGGATCGTGACGAGGGGGATGTTTCCCGTCGCGCGAAACAAAAAGTACAATCCAACGAAAAGAACCCCGACGGTCATCGTCACCAATGTGATAGGGTGGTGGAGAGGTTGCTCTCGAAAGAGGGTCCCCATTGTTGTGACGAACATTATTACAAAAAGAAATCCAACGAGTATTCGGGCTTTTCGCACCTCTTCGGGTTTTTCTATATTAAGGTTTTTGGGCAGGAGGCCGTCCATCACATTACACCTTCTTGGTTGACCTGAAAATGAACAACATTACCTGCAAGTGTAGCTCTTACTGGCTGCGTTCTTTGAATCCATTGGAGTCTGGAATGATAGTTCCTTTTGAAGTTGTCTCAAGGTCCGTTTCATCCTGACATAGACTTGCGAAGATTGTTTTTTTGTACCATGTTTTTTGTCCCGAGAAAACTCTGTGGTTCCATGGAAACAGTTCCCCGATTTTCTCTTAAACGCTTGATGAGAAAGGATGCCGTGATGTACCAACCTGCGGCAGCGGTGTAATGGAAAACAGACCTGATGTGATTCTCATTGTGGATGACAATGAGATGAACCGCGATATGTTGAGCCGTCGCCTCAACCGCAAAGGTTATACATGCCTGACTGCCTCGGATGGAGAAGAGGCGCTGGCGATGCTGGCAGAGGACGACCGCATCGATCTGGTATTGCTCGACATCATGATGCCCAAGATGAACGGGATTGAGGTCTTGCAGGTGGTTCGTCAGACTCGGACCATGCTTGATCTTCCCGTGATCATGGTGAGTGCGAAGATCCAAAGCGCTGATATTGTGAAGGCCTTGGAGCTTGAGGCCAATGACTACGTCACCAAGCCCATCGACTTTCCAGTGGCGTTGGCCCGGATTCGCACGCAGCTCTCGCGCAAACACGCAGAAGAAGCATTGCAACGCAGTGAGTCGCGCAACCGAGCGATGGTGCAAGCCATTCCTGACGCGTTGCTCCTGCTCGAACGAGACGGTCGGCTGCTGGACGGCAGGAACACTGCATCGTTGGATTGGAACATCACACAAGACGAGACTGGAGCCGCCTCTTGGACAGAGGAACTTCCCGACGCGCTTCGGGCGCAATGGGAAAAAGCGATGCAGCTTACTCTGGAGCAGAAGAGCATGCAGTGCATGGAGTTTCAGGCTCCGCAAAGTGGTGAAAATGTCGACTTTGAGGCCCGGTTGGTGCCATGCGGAGAAGAGCAGGTCTTGATGCTTCTTCGCGATATCTCCGAGAGGAAAGCCCTACAACGTCTTCGTCATGAGTTTATGCTCCTGCTTCAGTTGGACCTGCAGGATTCATTGGGCTCGATTCGCAGCGTCCTTCGGATGATCACACAGCATCCCAACCTGTCCATTCCTGGCGAACTCAAAGCGTTGTTGTCCATCGCACAAAACAAAAGCAACAGTCTGTTTTGTTTGATTGACGACCTCATCAACATCCACCGTATGGAGTCTGGAGCGGCAGAGCTGAAGTGGGAAAATGTGGACGCTGTTGAGGTTGTTCGAGACGTCATGGAAGGGTTGAACGAGCAAGGCCCTGGGAGTCGGTTCCGACTGCTTGGTGATGCTGGGGCGGTTTTGCCTTCCCTCCAAACGGATCGAATGCTGCTGGAGCAGGTCATCTTGCACCTCCTTCAGAATGCCCTGTCTTATTCTCCCAAAAATGAAGTGGTGGATGTTTACCTGGAGCGACGAGGTGATATACTGCGCCTGAGCATCACGGATCGCGGGCCGCAAATACCCTCCGCATTTCGAAACCGTGTGTTTCACAAGTTTGGTCTTTCCCAGCGTAGCGCGGAAGGATCATCCAGTACAAGTTTGAATTTGAGCCTAAGCAAAGCAATTGTCGAGACGTTGGGTGGACACATCGGTATTGAGCCAGGTGTCCCTTCTGGGAACACGTTTTACGTTGAGTTACCGTTCTCCCCTTCCGTCTCTTCTCCGTTGTCTCCTCTCGGTACGCAGGCTGCGTCATGACGTCTTCCGATTACAACCACATCCTCAAGGACCTTCTGGCTTTGCGGAACTCTGGAGAGGTCACAAGCGACGAGTTCGAGAGGACCAAACAATATGTGCTGGCGCAGTATCCTCATACTGCAGAGTCCCCTCTGGGTGGAGATCTCAAGCGTCAAACCACGCCGGACCCTCAATCGTTTGCTCTGCAGTACAGCCGAGGGACAGAAGAAGCTTCTCTGTTCTTGCCCACGGGAGGTCGGCCTGTCCCGACAACCTCCGAGACCGTATGGTTCGATCGGTACCAACTGATTCAGCCGCTCGGTTGGGGTAGTTATGGTTACACGTGCTTGGTCAACGATCTGGTGGAGCAGAAACTTTGTTCGTTGAAGTGGTTGCACTCCAGCTTTACAGAGAGTGAGGGCTTTCTCAAGCGATGGTTGCCCGCGATGGAGCAATTGCAGGGACTCTCTGCAAGCACCCTTGCTACGGTGCGTTGGGTTGGGTGTGACACGACGCAGAAGATGTATGGCCTGGTCTCGGAGTACAAGTGTGGCGTGACCTTGGAGCACTGGCTTCAACGTGAACCTTTCATGAACCATGCCTCGCCAACAACCTGGCGAGCGGTGATGAATCTGTTCCAAGGGATTGTAGAAGCTTTGTCTTCACTCCATCGGATGGGGTGGAGTCATGGAAACTTAAAGCCTTCTAACATTGTGATCAGCGTGGATGGTTCGGTTTCGCTTCTCGACTGCCATTGGGGGCTTGCCTTAGAGCAGTGTCTTGCGAAAGGCGAGCTACCCTTGCAGAAACAGCCTTGGTTCAAGGCTCCAGAGCAGTGTCTGCGAGTGCCCAACCTCTCGAACGCAGCGGATGTTTATGGGGCGACGGCGCTGTTTTACTTCATGTTGAGCGGTAAGCCGCCTGTCGGTTCATGGACGCCTCTTTGCAAGCTTCACCCGTCGTTGCCGCAAAAGCTAGATGCTTGGGTCGCTCAAGGCCTTGCAGCAGAGCCTGAGCAGCGCCATCCTTCGATGCAAGACTGGTGGCACACGTTGGGGGCGAGCTTTGAAGCTTTGGGGCAGCAAGATAGCCTTCCTCTGCGAGAGCTGTTGGTTGCAAGCTTTTCCCAATCCGAACTTCAGGCACAGAGCAACCCCGAGGATGTGCTCATGTCGGAGGTCAAAGATGCCTCCAAAGCGAGTGATACCGCTCCACCGTTATCTCATGCGATCGCTGCGGGGCAGGCATCTCTTCGTGGAGACCGGACGGTACGTCGAGGGCGGCCTGGAGAAGGGGAGTCTCGTCCGACTCCGCCACGTGGTCGGACTCCAAACTGGTCGCGCCAGTTGACGTCTGAAGATGAGCTGCTCTCTCTGGATGCGGAGGCCTTGGAGAAGAAGCCTGCTTTGTCCATCAACCCGGACTCTCTTGCCGACACCAAAGATGGTCTTCCTCGACAACAAGACTCTGTGTTGTTGTACGCAACTCTTGCAGATGAGTTGGAGTTGGAGGTGGAAGGTACGCCTCTACCTTCGGGCAGGAAGCTTCCTTCGCTTCACTTCACGTCCACCCATTTGCCGGAGCTTGAGGTCGATCTGGACCAGCGACTGCTGTATGCCAAGGACCAGACTCCGCTTCTGATCATGGTCAAGATTCCGAAAGGCTCGTTCTTGATGGGCTCTGACCCGGCGGTGGATCCGATGCCTCATGAAAACGACCGACCCTTGGAGCAAAGGGTTGTCTCGGAGTATTGGATCTCCCGGACTTTGATCACCAACCGTGTATGGCTCAAGTTCGTGGAAGAGAGTGGCTACCACAACCCTCTCTTTTCGTACCTGCAACATTGGCGAGGTGGACGTCCGATGGTGGAGCAACTGGAGCACCCTGTGGTCCACATCGCTCCGAACGATCTCGAAGCATTTTGCGATTTTTACGGCCTCTCCGTTCCCACAGAAGAGCAATGGGAAAAGGGGGCCCGTGGTACCGATGGTGCGACATGGCCGTGGGGGAACGAACACCCGGACGTACACCTCTGTAACTTCCTGGAGTCGCAGCTGCACGATACGTCTCCTGTCGCAAGCTATCCAGATGGGGCTAGCCCCTTTGGGCTGCTTGATTGCAGCGGCAACGTGTGGGAGTGGTGCTTGCGGGACGCGAAAGATTCTTCTGCGACACCCACAAGCTCTTCTTATGTCGTGCGCGGCGGATGTTTCCGAGACTACCGTCGAAATCTACGTTGTGTTTCTAGAGCGACAATCCATGACCCAGCTGACTTTATTGGGGCTCGCGTGGTAGCCTCTCACCTGGGCGAATAACCCCTACATACGAGGACTTCGGTTTTGGAAAACAAGGAGTTGTTACTCATTGTCGATGACAATGAGATGAATCGAGACATGTTAAGTCGTAGACTTCAACGAAAGGGGTTTCGTTGTCTGGTTGCTGAAGATGGTGTCGAAGCCCTCGACATCTTGGAAAAGGAGCCAGAGGTCCAACTCGTTCTGTTGGATGTGATGATGCCTCGGATGAACGGTCTCGAAGTGGTCCAGACGATGCGTAGCTCGGACACCTGGAAGGACACTCCCATTTTGATGGTGAGCGCCCGCGTCCAAAACACCGACATTGACAAGGCGATGGATGCTGGTGCCAACGGCTACATCACCAAGCCCATCGACTTCAAAGAAGCTCTCAAGACCATCCGTGGGCATCTTGAAGGTCGTGTATAGCTTGTACCTTCAAGATTCGCAGGTGTGTTTGGGGTAAGCTATTTTGGGGTGGAGCTTTTGAGGAGAGGACGATCCAGGCAGGTGTTAGTCCGAGGTTCCACCATCGGTTGTCACATTCTCGGTGTTGGTGTTCTCTGTTCCTGAGGGGACACAGGTCCGAATCTTGGTATCACATACAAAGTTAGTGCCACATCCTACGGTGGTGCAGTCGGCTGGAGGTCCGCCGTAAGCACAACCCATCACGGCACCCACGCTCAGCATCGAAACGGCAGCAGCAACGCCCCACTTGGCTGCAGTTGAAAGACGACGACGAGGGGCCATCGCGGCACCACAAAAAGAACAAGAGGTGGATGAGGCTTTTACAAACTGACCACAGTCTGTACAACAACTCAGCTTGGGTTCAGGCATCGCCAACTCCATGTGTGTATGAGTTTGTATCGGAAAGAAGGAATGCAAACAGTCTACGTATGCAAGCTCCCACCGTCAAGTTGGATGTTTCACCTGGGTGCGGTCGTAGGCCGTAGGTTCGTTGGGTTTGGTAAGTCGCCCGCAGATTACGCAGATTGCACAGACGAGGATACCGCATGCTCGAAGGAGTGTCTTGTGGGAACAAGAACAGTATCATCGTTTGCAGCGTTGGAGTGCCCACGAATGTGGGTACTTTCCCCTTGTCTATCTCTCGCATGGCTAGCCGGGTAAATGTTTGCCCGGCTAGCCATGTGCGCGAAGGCCAATCTTTTACAAATCAAACCCGTTTTCTTCGGGTGCGGTCGTGGGAAGTTGGTTGGGAAGTAGACCTCACCCCTGGCTCGTCAGACTTGCCATCCCCTCAACGCCACCGGCAGAGGGAAATTCAACCCTCCTTGTGAACGAAGCGGGTGCGGAAGGGTGGTTAAGGTTCATGATAGCTACTGACCCACCGCCCATAGCCACACCCGTTCTGAACCCTGCGGTCGTATTCCGGTTCGTTTTGTTGTAGATTCATACGAGTAGAAATCGTTGAACAACACAACCGAGTGGAGACGTTGAGATGCAGCAACGGTCAGTGACGGTCGAGAATGTAACGATGCATGTTGTGGAAGCAGGAGAAGGCGAGTCAGTCCTGCTGTTGCACGGTTGGCCGACGTCTTCGTACCTGTGGCGTCACATTGTGCCACCGCTGTCGCAAGAGTTTCATGCTGTCGCGCCGGACCTTCCTGGGTTTGGGCAGTCTGACAAGCCTCTCGACGCGTCATATAGCTTTCGCTTCTACGACCGAATGTTGGATGGCTTGGTGGAGCAAATGGGGCTGTCACCCGTTCATTTGGTCGTTCACGATTTGGGAGGGCCTGTGGGCTTGTACTGGGCAACACAGCATCCTGAGAAAATCCGAAGCCTCACACTCCTCAACACGACCGTGATGCTGGAGGTTCCTTTGGCTGTGAAGATGTTTTTCATTGGCCTTCGACTCCCTGGTCTGCGCGGGCTCTTAACCAGCCGCTGGGGCTTGAAAGCCGCGATGAACTTGGGCCTATCGTATCGGAAAGAGCCGCTGCAAGGGGAGGAACTTGAACCTTACCTGTCTCCCTTTCCCACAGCTGATGCTCGGAAGGCGCTGCTTAAAACAGCGATGAATCTGAGCTTAAAGGCCTTTCCCGACATTGTCGCCGGGTTGCAAGCGATGACGTGTCCGGTTCGTTTGCTGTACGCGGAGAAAGACCGGATTCTTCCGGCTGTGGACAAAGAGATGCGACAGCTCAAGGCGATGATTCCTCAAGCTGAGTTGTCCACCATTCCAGGTACAGGACACTTTTTGCAGGAAGACAATCCAGAGCCAGTTGTTGAGGGACTTTTGTCGTTTCTCAGGCAGGTGAAGGGGTAAGGGCGGAGGGGCAGGAAGATTCCAAGCTTGCTAGATCTGGAAGGATACACCAAACGAGGAGTAGGGTGAGCCCAGTCGAAGCTGGAGGGCTACTCGTGAGGACAAGCGGAATCGAAACCCAATCGCACCCATGAGCCAGGAAGGACTGAAGAAGATCGGTCTTCCTCGAAAGTAGCCTTCGTGGAACCAAACGTTGATCCCTGCTTCAAGATAGAGAGAGAAGACTCTTGTGAAGTAGAGGTTCCATTGCACCACAAGGGGAACACCCAACCCCAATCCGTATGCGTCTTCGTAGCCAATGTAGTACAGATCGGCGCCGACCCCAAAGTGAAGGGCGTCAGGAAATCTGGGAAGCAACCCACGGGTCACGAGTGGAATGTTGACGCGGAAGCCTGCTGCACCACCAATACCAAAGGGGGAAAACGCGATATGGGGGGCTTCCAATTCAACTCCTCGGGGAACACTGCCCCAAGCTTCGGCTTGTCGCTCTGTTGCTCCAACAAGTACCATCGCCAAACCCAACACAATCATCATCTTCTTGTACGTGAACCTCATCGTTTCCTCTCTTTCTTATCGTTTTGATGGGGATGCGTTCTTTGCTTCTTGTCAGACGCCTTGTCGCTCGGAAGCCGTCAGGTGTCTGACAAGGATTGAATTCTACCCACAACAACAAATGTGCCACCCTCGGTATTCTCCTAAGAATTCAAGCGCTAGCGCCCATGAACCGGGGATTCGCCTGGGAGCGACCTCAGCGATCTGCCCCATCGTGAGACAGGCGTGTCTCTTTCTGGAGAATCATCAAAAAATAAATCGTTTTTCTGGAGAGGAGTGGGGGGGATAGGAGTGGTATATTGATTTATTGTTTGATTTATCAGGTGCTTGCAGAAAATTAAAATATTTTTAAAAGTTAGCCATGTACATGGCGACAATCCCTATGAAGAGCAAAGTTCCACAAGTTGTTGTGATTCACAATTTGGGAACACCACGCATGCGAAGCCAGCGTTGGCCTCTCTGAGCCAGGCGTTTCACGGGTCAAAGGCAAGTCATGCATTGAGGAGCAGGTACCATGCAATTCCATCCAACGATCGAGGCTGAACACAGGAACCCTCTCCAGTCCTACACGGCTGGAGTTGATTACTCCTGCTTTTTTGAAGAAGAAAGGCCCGAACAGGCCCAGCTCCGTATTCTGGTGATGGAGTCGAATGTACGCCGCCTTGAGAAGGTTTACGAGCACCTGAGCCGTCGTGGTCACATTGTGTACCGGGCGTTGATGGTAGAGCAAGGCTTGCAGATGGCGAAGGTTATCCAGCCCGATCTCATCCTCATTAACCCCTCTTTGACTGGTCGACGCAGCCGTAAAGTCGCTTCTTTGCTTCGTTCGGATGAGGCCACAGAGTCGATTCCCTTGGTCGCTATGCTCTCGAATTCGGCGCCAAAAGGAATCAACGGTCCCCCGAATCATCAGTGGGATGCTTGCATTCACAACGCTTGTCAATCTGACACACTGGCAGACGATGTCTTGCAGGCCTACCGAACCAAAAAATCTCATTCGGTTGGACTGTAACGGACAGATATCACTACAACAATTCTAAAGAAATACGATTCGATTGACTTGGGAGAGGAGGAGAAAAGAGGGGGATACCGAGTGGGACGAGGGGGAGCCTTCGGGCTCTGTTCCACTGCGAAGGTATCTCTCTTGGAGCCTTCGTTATTTTCGAGATGACAGGTGAATGGCAGGTTGTGATGCGGCCTCCACTTCATTGGAAGGGTAGCCGACTTTGTTGGAAGGGGTTGCAGGGGCAACACCGTCTTCTTCGGAGTCGAGGGTCTTCAACGCGTCGCTGATACGTTGCTTGAAGTTGAAGTACTCTCGTTTGTGGATGAAGCCTTCCGTATGAAGCCAATCGGCTTTTCCGTATTCTTTGGCCATCGCTTCGATCTGTTCACTGTTCATTCGTGAATGAGCTGTGAGGTGCTTGGCCATCTCAAGCAACAAGCGCTTGTTCTGTTGGAGGACCTTTTCGGCTTCTTCCATGCACTGACGAAGAAGATCTTGCGCCATCTCACCGTGTTCGTCTTCGTAAAAGAACAGCGTGTTGGCTTCTACACTTTTGACCGAGATGCTCATGGGAAGCCCCAGCATTCCAAACTCGCGGACAGCAGAGTTGGCTTGTTGGGTCGCGTGTCTCAAATCCTGGTAGCTTCCTGTCGACAGGTGCTCAGAGCCAAACACCATTTTCTCTGCAAGGTAACCGCCCAAAGAGATCATAATGTCCTTTTTTAAGATGTCGAAGGTTTTGACATCGTCGGGCAAGCTAACCTGACAGAATCCTGCCGCGCTGGAGCTCGCCGTCTGCGTGACCACCGTGACCGGAACAATGCGCAGACACATGGCTGCCAACACCGCATGGCCCGATTCATGAACTGCTGTATGGGCTTGGGTGTCATCATTTTTGGATTGGCGGAGTTGGTTCACCTTCAAACGAAGAGGGATCTGGATCTGATCAAGCACCTTTTTTCTCTTTCCAACAAACGCGATCTCGTAGATGTCGTTGGACACAGACCATTGGATGTGGGAGATATTAAGATCGTTTTCGATCCAATGGCACACCAATGTCCCAATGTGGGACTCGATCAGATTCTTGATGGTTGTAAGAACTGGACGAGCACCTTGTGTGGGGAAGACGCCTTCCTGATACACCAGCTGATGGATGCTCTCATCAAAACGTAGATCGAGCTGAAACCGCTCCTGCAAAGAGTCCTGGATGCGACCGAGTTCCTTGGAGATAAACAGCCCGTAGTTGATCTCATTAAAGGCCGGATACAGCAGATGATTGTTGCCCATTCGTGCGATCTGTTCGTTACGAAATCGCTTTTGTAGGGCTGTCTTGATGTGAGAGATGTTGATCTTACAGGCTTCCTCGTAGAAGTCGTTCGCGCTGATGTCTGGATTCATGTTGTGGCTCATGTAGAACGCTTCATCCAGGTTTCCAATATTAAAGATCAGGGATTTGGAGAGGTCCATCTCCGTCATGCTGGTTTCTTGATCAATGCAAATCATCAAGAGCTGACGAATGCCTGGAAGGCTCAATTCTTTAATGTAACTTTCCATCTCTTCGTTGTTGTCAAAGAGTTCTCCGGAGAGAGAACTGAGGCCGGAGAGAAAGTTTTTGGACAGGAAGAAATCTTCGGTCTTCTTCTTTTTGTTATCGTCATCGCTGTCCCATCCAAACTGGAAGTCGCCCACGATCTCCTTAAAGGTGGAGACTCCCGCAACGATCTTACCGTTTTGCAACTCCACACCTTTGTCATAGCATTTGCTGATCAGCCGGTTCAGCTTCATCGCGCGTTTGGTGTAGAAGCTGTTGATGTGGAAGGTATGATAAAACCTACCAGAGTCTAGCAGCTCCCAGATGATGCGCAGGTTCTCTCCAGGGATTTCTTCGTTGCCTTCGTTGATGGTTCGGGCAAACTGAAACTCATCCAGGCAAATGATAACTTCTTTTTGGTGAAAATAGCTCAGGTCGTAGGAAAAGGTACTTTTTAAGCAGCCGCTCGCGTCGCCGTTGTATTCGCCCAAGTCGAAGTATACAAACCGTCGCTTGTATTCAAGCAGCTCAACCAGACGCTTGACCATGGCTGACTTTCCTGTCCCAGTCATTCCCCACAAGTTAATGATGGTGGGGCGCATTTGGGACTCTGGAAAAATGAACCAGGGAGATACCAGAGAGACAACCTCATCGATGATGGGGTCCAGGCCGATAAAGTCTTTCTTCAGTTGGGCTGCAATTTCTTCCAGCGCTTTCTTCTTGGCAAGAATTTCTTTTTTGCAAGGCTTGCTTGTGGTCTCTTCTTCTTCTCTGGGAATGGGAGGCATTGTTTCTGCAGTGGTGGGGGGCTCTGCTGCTGGGGTCGACTTTTTGGCAGAGCGTTGGGTCTTTTTGCTTTTGGATGTGGTTGTCTTTTTCTTTGGGGCCATGTGTGTCGAAACCTCTCCCTGGAACAGGCTGATTGGTGAGGGGGCTTGTGCTTTGGCTCTGCCGGATGTTTCCGATGCAAAGCTCTTTATTCTGAATGTCCCTTGAGGGATAGGACGCTTCTGGGACTGTGCACAAGTTGTTGTCTCTGTCCTCAAAAAACAACCCATGGATTCTATCATGATTGACAGCCGAGGATAAGTACGAACCAGATAGCTTGAGGTTCTCTTTGTTTGCAGCTCTCCGCTTTGACGCTGTGCGAACTTGTCGAGTTCTTGTCTCTTAACGCACGACAACCACCCCCAGTTTGTTCCACGCTCGCCCGAATTCGAGGGTGGCTTGTTGATGACTTGCATCTACAAGGTCGGCTAGGGATGGCTTGTTGTCGGCAGTTTGATCCGTCTGTCGTCATCGGACAGACGATGGGCTTTAGAAGTTTCCGCCAGCTGCTCGAACGCGGAAGCTACCGGCTTTGACTTTGGTCTTCTTCTTCATCACGGTCTCCTTGAAACGCTTCGGCGTTTGCTGTTGCAAAAGGCTCTTAGAATTGGCCACTGGTTGCGCGGACACGATAACTACCAGCTTTGACTTTGGTCTTCTTTTTCATAACGGTCTCCTGAAACGGTTGGTTGCTTTTTGACGACATGTGGCGTCTGGAGGACTTAGAACTGGCCGCTGCTTGCGCGAACTCGATAGCTACCAGCTTTGACTTTGGTCTTCTTCTTCATCACGGTCTCCTGGAACGTTGGGGGTTTCTTGTGAAATGGGATGCTTTTCTTAGAATGTGCCGCTGGAACCGCGAACACGAAAGCTACCGGCTTTGACTTTGGTCTTCTTCTTCATAGCTGTCTCCTTTGTTAGGTTACGGGCTTCCCGGGTGAGTCATCTTGGGTTCATCGATAGAGTTAGGCGACTTGTTTTTGTTGTGAAGCGACTTCTTCTGCTCCTTGCAACATCATGGTTTGGATTGCGTCGTACGCAGCAATCCAGGTGGAGCTGACTTCTTCGGTCCAAGCAGGACCAGCAGTTTCTTCCAGCGCGCCGAGCAAACATTCTCCTACGGCAAGGTAATGTTCGGGCTTTGCGCCATATCCGACGTGCCGTCCACCGAGGTTGTACAGGTAGGGTTGAAGCTTTTCCGGTTGGTCCACACGTGCAATGATCAAGGTGAGTGAGTGCAGAAGCTTGGTTTGCTGAATCTTCATCGAAGTGTTTGCAAACATGGGCTTGACCTGAGGAAACTGTGCAAACAGCCGCTCGTAGAAGCGTTCCATCAACAGGTCTGCCTTGGGAGCGACCCATTTGAAGCTATCTCTTAATACTTGTACATCCAACATGGCTGCTCTCCTTGGAGGGGAATGGAAACAATCGGCACAACTCGAAGTTGTTTCATCAACTCTTGTTGCCGACTCCTAGAGCAAACCCAATACCAGAAATGTATGGTGGAGTAATGTTACTGACTTCTATAGACTTTTGGTTGTTCTGTGGGCGTTGTTCTGTGGGCAGATGTTGTCTTGGTTTCTGATATTTCAGGAGAATCTGATATGTCAGGAAAGTGAGAGTGGGTCTCTTGGCTCGTTCAGCGCTTGCGTTTGATGCCTAGCTTCTTCATGCGAGATTCGAGGGTCTTGGGGTTGATGTCGAGAATACGAGCAGCACCCTTGGGTCCGCTCACTCGGCCGTCGGTGAAGTCCAGGACTTTGTCGATATGATTGCGTTCAAGGTCTTCGAGCGTCGCAAACTCAAGAGCTTCGGGTGTGAGCATTTGGCTTGGTGTCCAATCGTCGAGCACCAGATGTTTGCCTGGAGACAGGATCACAGCGCGCTCCACCACATGTTCCAACTCTCGAACATTGCCAGGCCAATGGTAGCTTTGGAGCTTTTTGACGGCGCTGGTGGAGAGGGTCTCCACTTTGCGACCCACTTTTGGGGCGTACCGCTTCATAAAGTGTTCAGCGAGGAGGGGGATGTCCTGAGGCCGTTGTCGAAGAGGAGGAAGTTCCAGCGGGAACACATTGAGACGGTAGTAGAGATCCTGGCGAAATTCTCCCCGTTCTACAGCCTTTTCGAGGTCCCGGTTGGTGGCTGCGATAACACGAACGTCAACGTGGGTGGTGTTGGCGTCACCGAGTCGCTCGAATTCACCTTCTTGCAAGACGCGAAGCAACTTGGCCTGAAGTTCAAGGGGTAACTCACCCAATTCATCGAGAAAGATGGTTCCACCATCCGCCAGAGAAAACCTGCCGATTCGTGTTTGGAGGGCACCCGTGAAGGCCCCCCTCACATGACCAAACAATTCGCTTTCGATCAGGTTGGAGGGTAGGGAGGCACAGTTCACTTTGACCAAAGGCCTCGACTTGCGAGGACTCAGGTTGTGAATGGCTCGGGCGAAGAGTTCCTTTCCTGTGCCTGTTTCTCCAAGGATTAAGACTGTGGCGTTTGTTTCTGCCACTTGCTCGACTTGATGAAGGACACGTGTCATGGCGTCACTGGCGGTCAGGATCTCGTCAAAGTTGTGATTCAACTTTAACTCTTCGAGCAAGTAAGAGTTCTCAGCTTCCAATTGCTGCTTCAGTTGTTCCACATCTAGGAGAGCTTTTTGGAGGTCGGCGGTGCGTTCTGCGACGCGCTGCTCCAACTCTTCGTTGATGGATTCGAGCCTGGCCTGGAGTGAGCGAAGCTGCATGTGGGTGTTGACGCGGGCCAGAACCTCTTCGTGTTGTATGGGCTTGGTGATGTAATCTACGGCACCAACTTGGAATCCCTGGACTTTGTCGGTGGTGTCGGAGAGGGCTGTCATAAAGATAACAGGGATATCTTTCAAGCGCTCCTGAGCTTTGATGCGTTGGCATGTTTCAAAGCCGTCGAGGCCTGGCATCATGATATCGAGTAGGATCAGGTCCGGTTGGATGTGAGCAAGCTGCTCCAGAGCGCTCTCTCCATCGGTGGCTACAAAGACTTCAAAGTTGTGTTCGATAAAGAAATCAACGAGCACGTCCAGGTTGGTGGGAGTGTCATCAACAATGAGCAGGGAATGTTTGGTCGGCGTGAGGCTCACGATGAATTCCTACAATGTGCGGGTTTTTGTTCGCATCCGAAGTATAGCCAAAAATGGAGCCTTGTCCAAGTTGGCCCAGGCAAGTAACATCGTTTTCACAATCATTCGACCTGTGCGATAGGAGGACTTGATGAAGGGTGTGGTGTTCACGGAGTTTCTTGAGATGGTAGAAGAGTCATTCTCCGAAGATATGGTGGACGACATTATCGATGCTTCGGACCTGGAGTCGGGGGGAGCGTACACCACGTTGGGTACCTACGACCACGACGAGATGGTTCAGTTGGTCACTCACCTTGGGCGGCTGACTGGGGTGGAAGTGTCTTCCCTCATTCATACCTTTGGTCAGCACCTGTTTCGCCGGTTCTCTCAAATCTACCCTCATTTCTTTGAGGGTGTGGACACAGCTTTTGAGTTTCTTGGAAACCTGGAAGACTACATTCACGTGGAAGTTCGAAAGCTCTATCCCGATGCAGAGCTGCCTTCCTTTGAGTACGACACCAGCGTAGACGACCAACTCACCATGACGTATCGCTCAAAGCGACCGTTTGGTGACCTTGCCGAGGGGTTGATCGCTGGCTGTGTGGAACACTTTGACGAGGCCATCTCCGTGCAGCGAGAGAACATCTCAGAGCCACCCGAAACGTGTGTCAAGTTTGTCCTGGTGCGGGAGGCTGCCTAGGATGGAAGATCTCGAACGACTGAAGCGTCGCCTCGAACGTGCCAAGTCTGCCCGAAAGTCGGCGGAATCGATCGCCGAACAGAAAACGCGCCAGCTGTACCAGGCGAACCAAAATCTAACCCAGCTTGCCGACGACCTGGAGCATGGAAAGGCTGCGCTCCAAGAGACATTGGGGTATCTGACCGCGATCCTCGACAACATGGCGGATGGTCTCTTGGTGTTGGATCCCAATGGCCGAATCAAGATGGTCAACACAGCGTTGCTGCAGATGCTGGGTCGAGAAGGTGAGGACCTTGTGAACCGGATGAGCGCAGAGGTCTTGGAGAGTGACCTGTTGGAGAGCGCTCGTCGTGTTACGTCGTCAGAGTACAACGTACAGGTGGAGCTTCCCTTGGCCGACGATCGTGTGGGGATGGCGGCTGTGAGCCCGATTCTTTCGGAAGGATCAGGTGAAGCCAATGTGGATCTGGGGTTCGTCATTCTTGTTCGTGACATCACTGTGGCGAAGGAGATCGACCGGATGAAAACGGACTTCATCTCCAACGTATCCCACGAACTTCGCACGCCGCTCACTTCCATCCTGGGCTTTACCAAGATCATCCGGCGCAAGTTTGACAAGGCGTTAGCGCCCAACATCAACACCGACGACAACCCCAAAGCTGCGAAGGCTGTGAAACAGGTCCGAGGGAACATCGACATTATCATTGAGGAAGGTGAACGACTGACCAACCTGATCAATGATGTCCTGGATGTAGCAAAGATGGAGGCCGGGCAGCTCAACTGGAACATGGAGTCTCTCCAGATCGTTGACCTGATTGACCGCGTCGCTGCGTCAACAAGCAGCTTGTTTATGGAGAGGGATGTCGAGTTTCGCACAGAGGTTGAGTCCAATCTCCCGGCGCTGACGGGAGACAAAGACCGCCTGATCCAGGTGTTGATTAATCTGATCTCCAACGCCGCCAAGTTCACGGAGAAAGGCACTGTTACCTGCCGTGTACGTCGGGATGGAGGACAGGTGGTTGTCAGCGTGACAGATACAGGTATGGGGATCGCAACCGATGAACTCGACAAGGTGTTTGAAAAGTTTAAGCAAGCCGGCGACACCCTAACAGACAAGCCAAAAGGGACAGGCTTGGGGCTTCCCATCAGCAAGCAAATCGTGGAGCACCATGGCGGCGTGATCTGGGCCGAGAGCCGGTTGGGTGAAGGAAGCACCTTTTCGTTTCGGCTGCCACTGGACGTTGAGAAGCCCGCCTCTCCGATGACGACCTCGATCGAACTCCAGAAACTGCTCCATCAGTTTCGAGGTCAGGAGAACGAAGGAGAGGCCAAGCTGGATGCGTTGGGAAAGACGGTTCTGGTTGTCGACGATGAACCCAACATCCGGGAGTATTTGCGGCAGGAGTTGGAGACTGCTGGCTATCACGTCGAAGAGGCAGAGAATGGTCTGAACGCCATTGAAAAGGCCAAAGAACATCGGCCGCATCTGATTATTTTGGATGTGATGATGCCGACCATGAATGGCTTTGATGCAGCGGCGGTGCTTAAGAATGATCCTTCCACCATGGACATTCCGATTATGATTCACTCCATCGTGGAAGATCGGGAGAGGGGCTATCTGATTGGCATTGATCGATACCTGACCAAGCCCATCGAAACGAGCGTGCTCTTGCAGGAGGTGAACAATCTCCTTGTGCAGGAAGGTGTGGGCAAGACAATCCTGGTGGTCGACGAAGATCAACAAGCTACACAGAAGCTCACTCAATTGTTGGAGGGAGCAGGGGACAACAAGGTTGAAGTTGCTCGTCGAGACACTTGCCTGGAAAAGGCTTTGTCATTGCGACCCGACATGATTATTGTGGATGTCTCTGTCCCTGACAGTCAGGAGTTGCTGCAAAGTTTGCGTTCTGAAAAGGCGCTTGCTCACACTGCGTTTCTTTTGCTCGCCGCGAACCAGGATACGCCGATCTCCCTGGAGTCCACTTCTTCAGGTTAAGAGATAGAGGAGTCCGTGAATGTCGAAGAAGATTCTGATTGTGGACGACGAAGTCCATATCACCCAATTGATCGAACAAACCCTGGAAGACCTTGAAGACGAAGGGGTCGAGTTGCTCACTGCAACCAACGGGGAAGAGGCGCTTGCCGTCATCCAGGAGGAGAAGCCCCAGCTTGTCTACCTGGATGTGATGATGCCCAAAATGAACGGCTTTGACGTTTGTCACAGAGTGAAGAAAGAGTGGCAGATGGAAGACGTCTACATTGTGATGCTCACTGCCAAAGGCCAGGAAGTGGATCGTCAAAAAGGGGAGTCGGTGGGAGCTGACATGTACATGACGAAACCGTTCGATCCCGATGCGTTGTTTGAGAACGCAGAGAGCATTCTTGGCTTGGACTAAGCGGCTTCCGTAACTTGGAACGTCGTTGGGTTCTGTGTTTCTACACGATGAGCATACTATGGCCCGCATTCGTCTGAAAAAACTGTTCCGTCCACGCTCCCCGCTCACTCTGTTGTTGGAAGAGCTGAGTTCTACCTTCGAGTCGCCTTTTCAGCTTCTTGACCATGAAGGCAAGCATTTGCTTGGAGAACCCGATCTCGCGTTTGAGAAAGAGTTTCCTCTGGAGTTGGACGGAGAACACGTTGGGCTGCTGCGGGGAGACGGTCGTTCGGGTGCCTTGTTCTCTGCTCTTCATCACTGGATCACGGAAGAGAACAGCAAGAAGAAGATGGCCGATGAGGTGCTCAACGCCTACAGAGAAATCACCTTGCTCTACCATCTTTCGGAAAAGCTCTCGACGTCCTTAAAGATCCACAAGGTTGTTGCTGTGGCCTTGGAAGAGGTGGGGCGGCTGATTCGAGGGACATGTGGGGCGGCTGTGCTGTTTGATGCCTCCCGCGTTGCTGTGGCGAAGTCCTCGTTTGGTTGGGAGGGAAACGAGGAGTCGTACGAGACACTCAGCGAACAGGTTCTTGGTATCGTGGAGTCCTCCGAAAAAGCAGAGGTGGTGAATCTGTTGCAGGAAGACCATCGCTTTGAAGCGACGGCTCTTCCCGTCCAGTCGCTGGTGTGGGCTCCGCTCAAGAGCAAACATCGGATCTTCGGGGTTCTGTGGATGGGGCACTCCGATGCAGGACATGAATACTCTGCGGCTGACTTGAATCTCTTAAATACCATCGCATCTCAGGTCTCTCCGGCGATTGAAAATGCCGAATTCTACGAAAATATGGAGCAGCTTGTTCAGGCTCGAACCAACGAACTTTCCCAGGCCAAAGAGGCTGCTGAGATGGCCAACCTGGCGAAAAGCCAGTTTCTCGCCAACATGAGCCATGAGCTGCGAACACCCCTCAATGGATTGCTCGGGTACGCCCAGATTCTTCAGCGAGACAAGGACGTCACTTCCAAGCAGCAAGAAGGTCTTGCTGTGATTCAAAAGAGCGGCGAGCATCTGCTGACTTTAATTAATGATATCTTGGATCTGTCCAAGATTGAGGCAGGGAAGGAAGAGTTGCACGAGGGTGAGTTCAGCCTGCCTGAGGTTCTTCACAACCTGGAAGAGTTGTTTCGGTTAAGGGCAGAGAAAAAGTCCATCGACTTTGTGTACCGCAAAGAATCGGCCTTGCCCCAGTGGGTTCATGGAGACGCAAGGAAGCTTCGTCAGGTGCTCATCAATTTGTTGGGCAACGCCATTAAGTTTACAGACTCTGGAGAAGTCTGTCTGTCTGTGAAAGCAGTGGACAATACGATCTTGTTTAAGGTGTCGGACACAGGCGTTGGGATTCCAGGCCAGCATCTGGAAGAGATCTTTCAAGCGTTTCGCCAACTGAACCATGAAAACCAAACGACAGAGGGGACAGGCCTGGGTTTGGCGATCAGCTCTCGCCTGGTCCGTATGATGGGTGGACACATCGAGGTGGAGAGTGAGCTGGGACGTGGCAGCACCTTCTCGTTTTCAGTTCAGCTTCCTGCTGTCTCGGGTGGTGGCACCGCTCGGATTCCTTCCAACCAGTCGATTGTGGGTTACAAAGGGGAAACATTGACTGCGTTGATTGTGGAGGACAAGGCTCCCAATCGGGCTGTCTTGGTCGATCTTCTTGAGCCTCTTGGTTTTAAGGTCTTGGAGGCTCACAACGGAAAAGAAGGTGTGGAGAGCGCCCTTCATCACAAGCCTGCTTTGATTCTCATGGATCTGGTGATGCCTGTGATGAGCGGGTTGGAGGCGATCAAGGCGTTACGGGCTTCTCCCCAAGGCGATGACTTTGTGATCGTTGCCCTCTCTGCCAGCGTGTTTGAAAACGATCAGGAGAAAAGCTTGGAGGCTGGAAGCAACGCGTTCTTACCCAAGCCCATTCGCGCTGACGAGCTGTTGGAATGTCTCCGCCAGCATCTCGATCTGGATTGGCTCTACGAAAAGAGAGAGGGACCCTCTTCTACAGAGTCAGGCGAACACCCTTGGGCCGTTCCACCTCAGGAGCAACTTGTGGATCTGTACCACTATGCAAAGCAAGGGAATATCGGAGAGATCCGTCGTCAAATCAAGAGCATTGCCGCTTCCGATGAGAGGTTCAAAGCTTTCGTAAAGCCTCTGCAGTTGATGGCAAAATCATTTCAAATGAAAGCGATCTGTGCCTACCTGGATGATTATGTATAGGCAAACCCCAAAACGTTACTTTGTTGGAGGGACGAGGCGTTTTTTAAAGCTTTAGAATGCCTATGAATTTCTTTGTTTTCAGATGTTTGAGTTTCTTTTGCTTGTGGGGGTTGAAAAAAGAGAAAAAAAATGGGATGAAAATGAATATCGTCTGAAAGCGTTCGTCAGAAACTATAACTCAAATGGTTCTGAAATCTGCTCGCCCTGCATTTTTTTGATAGTGGCTGCACTAGGGCATTGTGTTTCTATTTTCTTTCCGTAACACACAACCACTATCACAACAGCTTTATGGAGAATCCCATGAAAAAGCTTCTTCTCTCTGTGATTGCCTTCGCATTCTTCGCTGCTCCCACTGCACAAGCAGCTCCCCTTTCCAAGTCCCTCTTGGCTCGATTGGCCATGACTGGTAAATGCTGGAAAGTATGTACCAAGCGCGGCGTTAAGTGCACCAAGCGCGTCAAAGTTTGCACCAAAATTGGTGTGGCTAAGTACTGCAAGCGTTGGGCTCGTTACTGCAAAGCTACCGCTCCCTACTGTGTGAAGGAAAACGCTTACGGCGCTTGCATCCAGTACGGTGCCAAGTGTGTAAGCTGGGGACGTCGTTGTGTTGCCGTTGGCAAAAAAGGTTACTGCAAGGCTTGGGGCTCCAAGTGTGTTGCTTCCAAGTTCTACTGCGCTAAGTGGGGCAAGCGTTGTTGCTGGCGTTACTGTACGAAGCCCGGCTCCAAGTGTGTGAAAACTGGCAAGCGTTGCCTCGCTGTTGGCAAGAAACTTTACTGCAAGAAGTGGGGCAAATACTGCAAAGCTACCCGTCCCTACTGTGTAAAGAAGAACTCCTACGGTGCATGCATCAAGTATGTTCCCCGTTGCGTAAGCTACGGCAAGCGTTGTGTCTCCGTCGGCAAAAAAGGTTACTGCAAGAAGTGGGGCACCTACTGCGCGAAGAAAGTTTTCCACTGTGGTGGTTACGGCTTCCGCTGCCGCACCCGCTAAGACAAGCTTCAGGCATCGCCTGATATTGTCTGTCATCTTTGGATGACACCCCGAAACCCTTTCTGGATACCCAGAAGGGGTTTTGTCGTTTTAGGGTTGTGTCATTCTTTGGGGGACTCAACTTCACTTGCCTTGGGGGAGAAGAAGGAGCACTTACAACCTTTTTACAGGGTTTTTATAGTGGGCTGACCTTTTGAGTTGGGTTGTTGGATAGGGTAGGGGACAAACAAACCAACGGAGGTCTATTATGACACGCTGTGCAAAGTTCCTTTTTGTTGCCCTGGGATTGTGTTGTTTCTGTGGGTGGGGAAGCCCTGAAGCCATCGGTAAGTCTCCTGCCCCAAGTCCTGCAAAGCGAATCAAACCAACCCACAAGCATGTTACGATGATGACGGTGCTTGGCGATCTTAGCAGGGGTGCTTTGGCCAGTCTGCGACGAAGGAGGCGGCTGCGCGGACGGAGGCTTTGTCGTCCACAGGTTGCACGTTACAGCATTGTTTCTTGTTGCGGTGGACCTGGTGTGTACTGGGATGGGCGACGCTGCCTGTCTTCGTATGGAAAGTGTGGGTGTCTTTGCAAAGGACCGGACTGTTGGAAGCTGTTCAAAACCATCAAGGCCTGCCAGCGGGCTTACTCCCATTGCAAAGGAAAGACTCGAAAGGTGCCTCCATCCAAACGGCAGACATCCTTTCCGAAGAAAGCTAGCAAAAAATAGTGAAGCTATGGACTCTGTTCCGTGAGCCACTCGACGAGGCGAGGGTAGGTGTCTTGGGAAGCATGTTGGCTGAACGCGATGCTGGCATGACAATGATCGATGCTGTCGCCGTGCTTTCGTCCTCCAATGTGTAGCTTCTTGTTCGATGAACCGATCTGTTCATAGACCCATTCGAGAGCCTGGGGAGGAGCTACTTTGTCTCGCACTCCTGTGAGCAAATACGTGGGCGTTTTGATGTTGGGTAGAAGCTCTCTGTAGTTGACGGTGCCGTCTTCGGAGTTGAATGTATTCTCTTGGTACATCCGGGCAAACTGACGACAGAGCGAGACGCTGAAGGATTCAAGAATCACAAAGGTGCTTCGTCGTAGCTCATGGGTGGATAGGTTCGGAGGATAACAGAGCGGACCTCCTATCGGTGCTCGAAACAAGTAGGGGGCGACCGTTCCAAGAGCATAATGCAGAGGGATGTAAGGGAACAGCTTGATTAAGAATTGACCAAGTCGGGTGCCCAACGTGAAAGTTAGGCTGGATGTCCAGGTGGCTGGAGATGAGATCGCAACAAGGGATGCGATTCGGGTTTCTTCTGGATTGCAGCCCAAATAGGCGTACATGATCATTCCGCCCATGGAGTGACCAATCCAGTGGATCTGTTCCACTCCTGCACGCGATGTAATGGCATCCAAAAAAGCTGGAATGTCGTAGCGAACGTGGTCGTCAAAGGACCAATCCGGTGTTGGGTTGTGGGGCGTTTGGTGCAGGCGACTGTGGCCTGTCCCACGCAGATCCACGTTCCACACCTCGTAGCCGTGCTGTTTGAGGTGCTGCACCATGCTGCATCCATCGCCCAGATCCATGTTGAAGTGATTGCCAATCATCCCGTGGCATGTCACGACCACACCTTTGCGTTCGCCCTTTGCAAAGTGGCGTTCTGCTCCCAAAGACCAACCATCCGGTAGGTGAATAAACTCAACGCAGTCCGGTTGGGTGGGGTAACCGTATTTGGCACGAGCCCACAGATGACTGAGCGCGCTGAATCCTGCCAAGAGCAAGAGAGTTCCCAGTCCCACGACAAAGATCCAGGTGACCGTCATAAGCATTCTTTGTTCTCCCTTCTAGGTCTCCAAACTACCAAGACACCCTACCTGGGTCAACGCGATCCTCTATGTCTTTGAATTGAGATAAATATTGTATGACTTCCCTTTTTGGGAAATGTCTCAAAAAAAGACTTGCCAAGATTTGTTTGAGTTTGCTACCGTTGTAAGTCGCGGAAGTTATTGACATCTAGAATAGGAGGCAGACGCATGTGTCAGGTTCTTACGTTCAAGCGGAAGAGTCTGGTCAGTGGCATTGGTGTATGCATGCTACTGATCTGGGCGAGTCCAACCATGGTGTATGGGAAAACGAAGGAGGAAACAGGGTTAGAAAAGCGCAAGGACAAGCGGCGTGTTCGCGTGAAGTCATTGCGGGTCAACATTCGTTCTTCGGCCAAGACGCTGCATCAGCTGAAGGCCAATCCATCGGGTCAAGCGCAAGCCAAAGCCAACTTGAGACCCAAGCGTTTCCAAGTGCCCTCTCTCTCCAAAGGTCAATCCGCCGAGGCATTGGCTGATGAAAAAACAGCTCAGATTCGTGTGCAACGGATGAAGCTGCTTCGAGAAGCGATTCATAATTTGATGGGGGAACCTCGGGCCAGGATGATGTATCGACTGGCCGAAGAATATTGGGAACACTCCAGCTACCTGCGGCTGAAAGCCCTGAGGAAGCACGGTAAGGCGATGGAAGCGTGGGACCTGGCGCGACGCAAGATACCCCAACAAGCTTCTCCTGCTCCCAAGCCCAACCTTCAGGAATCTCTCTCCTACCAACTCCAAGCCATCACCGTATACAAACGAGTCCTTGGTAACTTTCCAACATTCTCACGTGCGGCTGAAGTCACCTACACCTTGGGGCTTCGCCTTATGGAGATGAACAAAAGGCGGAGACAGGAAGGAGCCCTGCTGCTCAACACATTTGTGAAGCGCTGGTCCCAAAGTCGATGGATGCCAGAGGTTCGGCTTGCGCTCGGTGACTACTTCTTCCGGGCGAACAAAGTCAACGATGCGATGCTTCAATACCGGCAAGCGATTCGCGTTTCACGCCGTGTCTTTCTCGGGACCAACGCACCTCCTTCGGAGAAAGTTGCGGCCAGGGGAGTGCATCTGCGTGCGTTGTATTACCTGGCCTGGTGCCGATTTAATGTGGGGGATTACAACAAAGCATTAATGCGCTTCAAGCGTGTGGTCGCTCTCTCCACACGGTATCGGAAGACGAAAGAAAGCCGAATCGTTCTTCGGAGTGAAGCTCTTCGTGACATGGTGCGTACCTTTGCCAAGATGAACACGCCTGCGAACGCGTATCGTTACTTTCGACAGGTGGTAAGTGCTCCGTACGCGTTTCAGGCAACCCAACGACTGGCTCAGATGTACTTTCAACAAGGCCAGTATCTTCGTTCTGTTGCGACGTATCGTTATTTAATGAGACTTCGGAAAGATGGCACACAAGACAACGTTGGGCCGCATGTTCCTGTGTTTCAGGCGCGGATTGTACAGGCTCTTGCTCGGATTCGTTCTCCCCAACAGCTTCTACCCCAACTGCAGAAGCTGACTCGCTACTTTCAACCGGATTCGCCTTGGTCGAAGTGGCGTGACAAACCCAAGGTGTGGACAAACGCGAAAGATACGGTTGAAGCGACACTTCAGACTTTCTCCACACGCTTTCATCAACTCGCCCAAAAAGAGAAAGCTGCGCAAAAGCGAGAAGAGCTTTACAGTGTAGCGATGAAGCTATACGGCCAGTATCTTGGTCAGTTCCCCAACAGCGAAAGTGCCTACTCTCTGCGGTTCTTTTGGGCCGAGTTGATGTACCGCAAAGCGATGAAGCAGATAGGCAAGCGACGCTACGTTCCACGACGCGTCAAGCCTTTGCTGACAGCCGCAGCGCGGCAATATCAAAAGGTCGCAGAGAAACCTCGTGGAGAGTTTCGCAAGCAGGCGTTGTTCTCTGAGATGCTTTGCTATGAACACCTGACAGGACGTTTTGGCCGACGAGCCTCGGTTCGTGTTGGTACCTCAACGCGGGTAGGCAAACGTCACACTCTTCGCAAGAACACCCGACGACTGTTGGATGCTTATGAGCGATACCTTAAACTTCTGAAGAACAACAACGACAAGGACAAAGAAGAGAGACTTCAAACGTATTTTAAGATAGCATCAGTGTACCAGTCGCATCGCCACTATCTGAAGTCTATCCAAATCTTTTCTTCCATCGCTGAAGAGTTTCCAGAGCATGAGATTAGCCGCAAAGCAGCGTTTATGATCTTGTACGGCTACGAAGACCTTAAGCGATGGCATGACCTGGAGAGAAACGCTCGGATGTTTCTCAAGAACAAGAAGCTCACTCAAAACAAGCGATTCCGTCTTGAAATGTACGGGATGTTAATGAGGGGAGCGTTCTTGCACTTGAAGCACCTTCGGATGCAGAAGAAGTTATCCAAGGCGACGCTTGCCCAACGTTATGTGGCGTATGAGAAAGAGTTTGGGAGCCAAGGACGTTGGGTCCGCCAAGGCTTCAAACCGAGCCCTGCGGTTAACAATGCATTGGGCTTGGCGGGGATGCTCTACACCCAAAGCAAGAAGCTGTTTCAGGCGAACGCAGCGTACCGACGGTGCTTAAGGTTATACCCAAATACAAAGTTTAAGCGTCGCATGCGGCACAGACTGGCGAGCAATTATGAGCAGATTGCAGATTACGCGTCAGCTGCGCATTGGTTTGAACGATACACCTTTGGCTCTCGAAATTATCTGGCTCTCTCTCCCCAGGTCATGTCCCAGCAACTGAAGGATGAGCGCAAGACATGGAAGAAAACCTTATCCCGGACTTCTCGCGATACAAGGCCGCTTGTGGCGGAGCGATTGCGTCAGGTCAACGATGCGTTGTTTAAGGCTGCGGCGTATCGTCGTGGTTTGGGGCATTACAAGCGTGCCATTCGCTTGTTCCAACACTACATTCAGCTTCATCCCAAAGACAAATCGATTCCCAGTGTGAAGTTGGCGATGGCCCGGATTTATGAAGAGCAAGGAGACGGGGCAAAAGCTTTGGGGGTGTACGCTGAGTATCTCAAACGCTACGAATCCAAAGGACTGCAAGCGTATCTGCGCCGAACGGTTCGGTTGTACCAGAAATACACAAAGAGTCATGGGCTTGTCGCCCGCTTCTTCCGACCACACAACGCACACCCCAAAGCGAGAGCAGCATTTCTACGGGCTGTGAAGCGTTGGGAAGGGCAACGTGGCTCGAAGGAATTGAACGGTCAGTTGATTGAGGTGCACACCCGGATGGCGAACGTGTATCGCAAGGCCAAACAGAAGGCTTTGCAGAGAGAACAGCTCATGCAGGTGGATGCTTTGGGTGCCTTGATGCTGCTTAAGAAGCACAACGCGATGCGTGGCGTGAGTCCTGCTCGCAAGGCGTTTGCGAAAGCTCGTTTCCATTTGGTGGAGAGCCGACTGCCATCGTTTGCTGCCATGACGTTTGTGGGATCGGTCCGTCGGGATCGGATGATTCTTCGCAGCGTTCTGAAGCGAATGGGCTCGTTGACCATGGATTACTACGAAGTGGCCAGCCTACAGACGCCTGAATGGGTGCTCGCCTCGATCTTCCGTGTCGGCTTCTTGTATCACCAGCTTGCTCGCAAAATCAGTCAGGCCCCTGTTCCTCGCAACCTGACGCCCAACCAGAAGAGGTTGTACCAAGGAGAGTTGGGTCGGATTGTGATGCGAATGGAAGAGCGCGCCTTGGATACGTACAACCTGGTGCTGAAGAAGTCGTCTGCATTGGGCTTGTACAACCGTTGGGTCAAACGATGTGAGAGCGCTCGCGACACCCTCAACCAGAAGCAGGGGCAGGTGAATCCTCACACCATCTTCAGTGAGAGGAAGCCGATGTATTGGCTTTCGGAGCCTAACGTTCTCAAGGTGACGTTGAAGCTTGCGAAGTGGGCGAAAACTGCGACAAGACCCTTGCGTCGCCTGCCTCCCAAAGTACGCTCCAACGAGTCTGTACCGCTCCACCGTTCTCCTCTGCCCACCCCGCGCCGTGATGTCCTCCCTGTTCGACCTCGTGGTGCCTTCTAAATCCACAAGCGTACTTCGTTTCTCTTGCTGTCGTTCCCGACATCCTCCTCTCTTTCTTCAACACTCACCGGTGGGATCTTTCTGAGACCACACATCGATCGGTTGGGTCTATCACAAAAGATTCGGGTACGCGCTTAAGCCTACCGTTTGGTATTATTAAGGGATTGCTTCGATTTCTTTGTGTGACTTCGTTGCTATTCCTCGCTTTCATTTCATATACTGTCACTCTACAAATGACTCGGGGCTTCTCTGTTTGCTGCCCTGTCTTTCCATCACCCAATCAAAAGGGGTACAAACTTGAAACAGATCCAGATGTTCTTAAGGATGAGCGGGGCCGTTTGCGTTCTCGCGTTATTGTTTAGCTTTGGTTGTGGAGGCGAAGTGGCTGTCTCCATTCCTGGTTGTGAAAATTGCCCAGAACGTTGCTTGCTAGATAGCTCAAGCAGCAAGGGCCGGTGTGTTCCCTGTTTGAAAGACACACACTGCCAGTCGGAGACCAGCCCGACCAAGAAATGTACCCAAGACAACAAATGTGTTTGCGGCACCGACAAGGATTGTTCGGCAGGCAAAAAGTGTAACGGTACGGGCGGTTGTGTCGAGTGTCTGAAAAACGAAGACTGCACCGACGCAAATCTCTCTGCTTGCGTTGACAACAAGTGCATGCAGTGTTCCCCAGGGTCCTCACAAGGTTGCCTTCCCACCGATAGCAAAGCTTGTGTGAAAGGTACCCAAGAGTGCAAAGGCGGTGTTTGGGGAACTTGTGAAGGTTGGGCCGTTTGCAAAGACTTTGAGAAGTGTGAAGAGAACAAGTGTGTTCCCGATTGCCCCGAAGGACAGTGCCAGGACGGAGCGTTCGAGTGTTCCACCAAGGCCACCCAAATTCCCGGTCAGTACAAGGTTTGCGTCAAGAACGCACGAGGCTGCTTTGAGTTCGGCACCGAGATCAAAGATTGCCCGCCCCAGCATTACTGTGACCAGGGCAAGTGTGTGAAGGCAACTTGCCCGAAAGACCAGACCGATTGCAACGGTGTGTGTATTAACACCGCCAACGACCGCGAAAACTGTGGCGCTTGCGGTACCCAATGCAAGCCAGGTGAAGTTTGTGGCAATGGAGCCTGTGCGATTACCTGTCCCACCGGTCAGACAGAGTGCGGGGGAGCATGCTACAACCTTCAGTCGGAGCGAGGTCACTGTGGAAAGTGCGACACCGCCTGCAAAGACGGTGAAATCTGTCAAAGCGGCCAGTGTGTCATCTCTTGCCTTGCCGGTCAGACTGTTTGCGACAAAAAGTGTGTGAACAATCAAAACGATCGTGAACACTGCGGTCAATGCAACAACGCTTGTGGTAACGGGCAAGTGTGTGCCAACGGAAAATGTGAGATCTCTTGTCCACAAGGGCAAACCAATTGCAACGGAACTTGTGTGGACATTCAGTCCGACCGGGCCCACTGCGGAAAATGTGGAGAAGTTTGTCAGGCTGGCTTTGTCTGTGCCTCTGGTAAGTGTGAAGTCAGCTGTCCTGCTGGACAAACCAACTGCAGCGGCTCGTGTGTGGATGTCCAGTCCGACCGAACTCATTGTGGTGCTTGTGGCTCAGCTTGTGCCTCCGGCCAGGTCTGCTCCAGCGGAAAGTGTGAAGTCTCCTGCTTGAAGACGCAAACCAACTGCGGCGGTAGCTGTGTGGACACCCAGTCGGATCGCAGCCACTGTGGTCAGTGTGCCAACGTTTGTCCCTCTGGACAGGTCTGCACCAACGGGAAATGCGAAGTCTCCTGTCTGAAAGGTCAGACCAATTGTGGTGGAAACTGTGTGGATGTGCAGTCCGACCGAGCGCACTGCGGCGCTTGTGGTAACGCTTGTGCTTCCGGCCAGGTTTGTGCGGCTGGCAAATGTCAGGTCAGTTGCTTGAAGACACAAACCAACTGCGGTGGAAACTGTGTGGATGTGCAGTCCGATCGGGCTCATTGTGGAACATGTGGTAACGCTTGTGCCTCAGGTCAGGTTTGCTCCCAAGGGAAGTGCGTCTTGTCGTGCCAGTCCGGTCTTACGGATTGCAGCGGCTCCTGTGTGAACACCCAAACCGATCGAGCCAACTGTGGCGCTTGTGGGAAGGTGTGCAACTCCGGTGAAGTTTGCTCCAACGGTGCATGCCAAGTGTCTTGTGTTTCGGGACAAACCAACTGCTCGGGTCAGTGTGTGAACACCCAAACCGATCGAGCGCATTGTGGCTCCTGCAGTAACGCTTGTCCCTCGGGTCAAATCTGCTCCCAAGGTCAGTGCTTGCTGAGCTGTCCCGCCGCAACACCCACCAACTGCAGCGGTATCTGCGTGGATACCAACACAGACGCTGGTAACTGTGGACAATGTGGTGTGCAATGCCAGGGCGGCAAAGTTTGTGTGCTGGGTAAGTGTCAATGTGTGCCCGGCTCCTTGGATTGCAGCGGAACATGTATCAACCCACGAGTTGATCGAAGCAACTGCGGTAGCTGTGGAACGACCTGTGCTTCAGGTCAGCTTTGCGACAACGGCTCCTGCGCGATCTCTTGTCCCGCCAACACGCCCACTGTTTGTAGCGGCGGTTGCGTTGACACCAAAACCGACGCCAATCACTGCGGTGGCTGTGGAACCAAGTGTTCGGGTGGTCGCTTGTGTTCCAACGGAACCTGCCAGTGTGCGGGCAACCTCAACCTGTGCTCCGGTCAATGTGTGGATCTGCAGACCAGCCAACTTCACTGTGGAAAGTGTGGTAGCGCGTGTGCGGCTGGACAGGTTTGTTCTGCTGGAAAGTGCCAGTTCTCCTGCCCCAGCGGTACCCCCACTGTATGTAGCGGTGGTTGTGTCGATACGCAGACGGACAACAACCATTGTGGAGCCTGCGGCAAAAAGTGTTCTGGCGGTACTGTTTGTAACAAAGGAGCCTGCCAGTGCTCGACCGACCAGTTGCTGTGCAGTGGAACATGCATCAATCCCAAAACCGACCGAAGCAACTGTGGTACATGTGGAACCGTTTGTCCTTCCGGTCAGCGGTGTGAGAGCAGCAAGTGTGTGACAACCTGTCCTTCCGGTACGCCAACCAACTGCAGCGGAAAGTGTGTGGACACCAAGACCGACCGAAGCAACTGTGGTGGTTGTGGTACGGCTTGTCCATCGGGTCAAATCTGTCAAAACAGCCAGTGCGTATTGACCTGCCCCACAGGCCAGACGCCTTGCAGCGGTAAATGTGTGGACTTGAAGACTGACGTTCAGAACTGTGGACGATGCGGATCTTCGTGTCCATCCGGGCAGATTTGTTCATCAGGTGCTTGTCAGATCTCTTGTCAGGCTGGCCTCACGGTATGCTCTGGCCTTTGCGTCAACACCAAGACAGACTATGCGAACTGTGGTGGCTGTGGAAAACGTTGTGCTTCCGGTCAGGTGTGCAACAACTCGCAGTGTCAGGTGTCATGCCAAAGCGGTCTGAACAACTGCTCGGGATCTTGTGTCGACCTTCAAAGCAATCGCAGTCACTGTGGCTCTTGTGGCAAGGCTTGCTTGTCGGGTCAGGTCTGTTTCAACGGCTCATGCCGTGCGATCTGCTCAGCCGGTGAAACCACTTGCAGCAACCAGTGTGTCAATCTGCAAACCAACGCCAGCCACTGCGGTGGTTGTGGTCAAAAGTGTGGCACCAATCAGGGTTGTCGCAACGGTGCTTGTTACAACCTGTGCAGCCCAGGGTTGACCTCATGCAGCGGCGTTTGCCGAAACCTGCAGACCGATGTTAACAACTGTGGGGCTTGCGGAAATCAGTGCTCCACCAACCAGACTTGCTCCAGTGGGTCTTGTGTGACAAACACAAACTTGGCCCTTCCGCCTTACCAGAGTACCTACTCGTCAAGCGGTGGTACCCGAGGCTTCTGGTTTACAGCACCTGTTAGCTTCACCATCACAGGTCTGCGTGTTCCAACGGATGTGGGAACGGATGTCCAGAACATCGTGGTGTATCGTCTGACCAATCCCCCACCGTACTTCAGCTCAAGTACTACAGCGTATACGATGTTGCATTACAGCCGTGGTGTGGCAGGTACAGGATTTATCAATGTGAACATCCCGATTCAGCAGGGTGACCACATTGGTATCTTGGGTGCTCGCGGTACCACGACCATGCGCAACTCTTACAGCAACACAAGCACGACCTTTAACTCTAGCATCAAGGGTGTGCCTGTTGTGTTGGAGCGTTTCCTCACCCAGTACAACATTTACACAAGCAACCCACCCAACACCCGTCCGGTTTCCCGAGAACGTGGAACCATCTCTCGGGTTGAAATGCGCTACCGCTAGAGTTCTGCGCCCACCACGTCTCTCCCCTTGTGTCCTTCTCTTCCTTCCCTCTTTTTCTTTTCCCCAGCCTTTCTTTTCCTTGCGCTCCCTGTGGGGTCCGACTAGGATGAACTTTTCTTCTTTGGGATGAAACCAAGTTGGGCATTCGTGCATAATAGAGATGTACGATGAGTTTGTAGGAACGTTGATCGCACCGTTTCGTCCTCGGTGACCTGGAGCGGATCCCCCGTGGGCTATGCTTTTTTAGGGAGTTCCGTCTCCTCTTATTCCTCGTCCCCCATTCTGTTTGCTCAAGTCTCTGGCAAGAGGAAGTTGTATGTCACATTCATCCACGTTGATACGGGTCCTGGTCGTGTGCTGCTTTGTGGTTCTGGGCGTTGGATTATGGGAGCGGCCGTGTCAGGCTGGGCCCTGGTCGCAAAACTCAGGGCACTTTTATGTGAAAGCGAGCCAGGCCTTCATGTTTGGAAAAGAGAGCATCTTGGACGGCAAGCCCGGTGGAGGTGACTTCTTTGGCTCCATGACGGCCTTGTACGGAGAAGTCGGCATTTACTATGGACTCCAGTTCCAATTTCTCTTGCCGTACTCCGTGTTTCGAGTGACTCGTTCGGAGAACGAGTTCTACCAGCTTGACTCGTTCCTCGACAGCATCTTTGGCGTTCAGTGGACCCCTCCTTTTCTGCAAAAGGCTCTGGGCTTTCCCATTGCTCTGCGCTTCAACACGAAGGTGCCTTTGTACGATCAAGGGAATCTGACTGCCAACGAAGACACACAGCGGATCGTTGGCCGTTTTCCGATCTTGGGGGAGGGGCAGCTTGATTTCACCTTGTGGCTTAGCGTGGGTGGGTCGATTCCCAAGACCAACCTGTACTTGTATGGCGAAGTCGGATATCGAATCCGTACGAACGTCTTCCTGGACCAACGTATCAAAAACCTGGATCTGTCGTTCCTGGATACCTTTGTTTTCAACACGCAAGTGGGTTACTTCATTTTGCAAAAAGTGTTGGTAATGCTCAACTTCAACGGAGCCATTCCGATAGGTTCGGAGCCCAGTCCTTTTACGAAAGGCTTTGTGGGAATCGGCCTGGGACTCTACATTCCCGTGTGGAAAGGGCTGGCCGTCGAGGCTGGCTTTGATCACATGCTTTGGTCGGTGGCTGCTCCTCCTGTGACCAGCTTTAACTTCGGCCTCTCCTACAAGTTTTGAGGTGGGTCATGGCAACGAAACCAAGAAAGCAAACGGTACAGCAGAAGAGGAATACCATGCGAACATGGCTCATGATTTTAGGTTGTCTTGTGGTCTCATCGGGTTTGATGGGTGCCAAAGGTGGACGCGCCGGCTGCATCGGCTACACCATCCAACAATGCAAGCCCGGCGAAACCCAGGCTTGCTTCTCTGGCTTTGTCAGGAATCGCAACGTGGGCACCTGCAAGGACGGTACGCAAACGTGTGAAGATAACGCGACTTGGGGGCCTTGCTCCGGTGACGTTCTTCCCAAAGACAGCGACGATTGCAGCGGTGAAGACCGCAACTGTGATGGTGTTGCCGAAGGTCAAAACACCAAAGAAGTTTGCAATGGCAAAGACGACAACTGCAACGGACAGGTCGACGATGGCGCCGACATCTGCCCTACAGGGCAAACCTGTGAAGGCATCTCTGGATGCAAGGCGGGTGGAGGAACTGGCTCGACTGTGGTTGCAAAAGGCGCATTCCAGGCCGGTGACCATCCCACATCTGGAGAAGGTCGTGTTGTGCAGGAAGGTGACAAGTATTTTGTGGAATTGAGCGACGACTTCAAGACCGACACTGGACCCGATTTGCATATTTATCTGGTGGAAGATGCGCAAGGCAAAGTCACAGACTCCAACTTCCTGGACGTTGGAAAGCTCGCGAGCATCACAGGAAAAGCCAAGGTTGAGTTCTCTTTACCCAGCGGAAAATCGGTCACAGACTACAAATCCATTGTGATTTGGTGCGAACCTTTCCGCGTTGTTTTCGGATTTGCGTCCTTGTATTGAGAAGCTTCGTCCCTGCTAGGGCCTCGTTGTTTTGCATGGATATGGCTCTCCAAATCGAAGGTACAGCATGACAGTCCAGGAAAAGGATTGGCTCTGGCGTAGCAAAGGCGCGGCGGCTTACTTTGCTCTTCAAGGTATAGGCGTCGGGCTTTGGTGGGTGTTGCTGTGGCAATGGCCTGCTTCCCGACCCTGGTTTCGTACACAACGAATGAGTGATGTCGCGCTCCTGGATTTTGTGTGGCCCGATGTTGCGATGTTGTGCGTAGGGTCCTTGCTGTGCGCAGCTCTTCTGTGGAAGGACGCGCGAAGTCCATGGAGCCAGCGTCTTGTCTGGTTGTTGGTGGGTGCGACGCTCTACCCCACGCTCTATGTGACAGGTGCGACGTTCTCCTCAGGAGGAGAGGGTTGGGCTGCGACGATGGCCATGCTGCTCGCGGCCCAAGGTTCGTTTCTGGCTGCATGGACGGCTCGGCCGGAGGGCTCTTTGTTTCGTGTGGCCCCTCATCGCTCCACATCGACCCATGTGTTTCGGACCTTCATCCAAACATGCTTTTTTTGGGGTGCTGCTCTTTGGTTGACACCCTGGCTTTTGCTCCAAGCAGAAGCTGGGCTGGGCATTCCGCGCTTTCAGACACCATGGCAGTCTTGGCTTCCTTGGGTGTTGTTTTCGATCGCTGGTGTGGGCAACTTGTTGTCGGGTTATACGATGAGCCTTTGGGGAAAAGGCACACCGCTGCCCCTTGAAACAGCCCGCTGCTTTGTGGTCCGCGGTGGATACCGTTGGGTCCGCAATCCTATGGCTGTGACCGGTCTTTTTCTTGGGGCGATGGTTGGGTGGTGGCTTGGCTCCTGGTCGATGCTGGGAACTGTTGTTGCTGGAGGTCTGCTTTGGCACGGGCTCGTCCGACCGATCGAAGAGAAAGACCTCTACGAACGATTCGGCGAACCCTACATGAACTACTGCAACAAGATCCGCTGCTGGATTCCTGCTTGGCCTCCACATCCTCCTGCTGTGTACGAAGAGATCTCAGCAACACCAGACGAATCCTAGGACGAGGCTCCTGGTAAGGAGGACATCGTTCCTTCTTCTTTAGCTTTCACCCATTGTCAGGGTCCTCTGGCTATCGGGGAGCGCAAACAATTGGTTGTGTGCGTGTTGGTAACGCTGGGACAGATACCAGGCGCCGCTTGCATTTTGGGCCGCTTCGTTCGCCCAGTCTTGCATCACACGTTCATGGAGCGAGAGTTCGATCTGTAGCTCTGTTGCCTTTTGTTGAAGCTGGGCCAGCCATCCCGTCTCTGGTCTGGTCTGTAGCTCCAGCAGTTCGTCAGCCGTGAGGGCTTGCATCGGTAGCAAGAGGTCGATACGGTCGAGAATCTCGGGAAGAATGCCAAGCTCTACCAAGCGTTCGCGAAGGGCTGCCGGTTCTTGAGGAGGGTTGGGCAGCTGACAAGCGAGGATACAAAGCAAGCTATCACAGGAGAACGGTTGAAATTCGATGTTCGGATGGCGAACTTTGTGGTGAGATAGCTCGACGTCTTGACCCTCCAGGATGCGAATGAGTGAGCGCTGGACGCCTTCGGCTGTGACATCTCGTGTGAGCGGCTGAACGCTCTTGGTGGCGATGCGTTGCATCCCATCCAGGATTAGCAGTCCGCGTTCAGCAATGTCACGCTGGTAGTTTGCGGTGCGATACAAGCTATAGATGACATTCTCTATGTCTTCACCGATGTAGCCCGTGGCTGATAACCTAGAGCAGTCGGTGTGGTGTGTCGGCAACGTGAACGACTTGGCTATGGTTTGGGCCAGGGTCGTTTTCCCACAGCCGGGAGGCCCGACCAGAAGTATCGATAACGGCGAGCGTTGCTCTTTTTGTGCACGATAGATATGCTGGCGAACGGCTCCGACAAGAACCTGTTGGGCTTCGTGCTGCCCGACCATCTGCTCCTGCCATTGTGCAAGCAAAGACTGACTGTCTGGAAGCTCCTCCGGAATGATGAATGCCTTGGAGTCTTCGCCTGCGTCTTCTTCCTTGATTACTTGCTGGCAGAGGACGACGCATTCGTCACAGATATAAACCCCTTCTCCTGCAACAAGCTTTTTTACCTCCATCCGGGATTTAAAGCAGAAGCTACAAGACAGCTCATCCTCGGACGTTTGGGTCGGCGCGGTGGAAGACTTGGAAGACCAAAACATAGAGCGTTCCTTTGAAGGGCAAGTTTGTGTTGTGTTGAAAGGGTGGCTTGGCTGGTGTCAGCTTTGGCAAACGTCAACAAGCTCAGCTTGTGCAACTTCCAAGAGGGCTTCGGTTTCGATTCCGAGTATCAGACCTCGACGACCCCCGTTGAAATAGACTCTATCATGATCCAGTGCCTTCAGGTCGATGTAGACGGGCAACGTTGTACGTGACCCAAACGGACCGATGCCGCCCACCTGGTATCCTGTGAGCCTTTGGGCGTCGCGCTCGGAAGCCAGATCGGCTTGTTTTACCTTGAGAGTGCGGGCCAAATTGCGCATGGATACGGAACAATCGCCCGGCGCCATCAAGAACACAAACTCTTTGTCGGGCAAGGCAACCACAAGAGTCTTGAGTGTTGCAGAGAGCGGAACATCCAGGGCTTCTGCGGCGGCTTCTGCCCCTTTTTTCCGATAGTCGTATTCGTGGGAGGTGTACAACACTCCCAAAGCGTCCAGCGCTTTTTCACCCAAACTAGCCATGTGTTCTTCCCATTGATGGTGCATTGAATCAAACGGGTACCCAAGGAAATACAAGAAGTACCCAGGTGTCGTCAAATACGGTATGTCCTGATGAAGGTTTGCTTTTTTTGCTTTGGGTGCTATGCCACCTATGATAAAGTACCGCATTCAGAAGGAAAGTATGGGTCGTGTGGGGCCGCGCTTTTGTGTCAGGAGCAAGGGTATGCGAACGATTGGGTTGCGTTGTTGGGTTTGGGTGTTTGTGGTGGCTGGGGTGTTGTTGGCTGCGGCATGTGGTCAAGAAGCCCCAAAAGATGAATGTCAGACGGCCGCAGATTGCGGGGCAGGCAAGCGTTGCTTTAACAACAAGTGCCGTGATATCCCCAAGGTGAATCAGCCTCCCATTGCTGTGGCTGGACAAAATCAACAGGTTCGGATGCGCGAAACCGTTCGACTCAACGGCGAAGGAAGCACCGATCCAGAAGGACAGTTGCTTTCGTTCACATGGCGGTTTGTCGAGCGCCCCCAAGATAGCCAGGCCAAGCTGCAAGACAGCGCGAAGATGCAGCCTTCCTTTGTCGCCGACAAATCGGGCTTCTTTGTGGTGGAGTTGGTGGTTTCGGACGGTGAAGTCTCTTCCTCGCCGAGCCGGGTTACGATCGAAGCGCTGGGCAAAGAGGCGAACGGTGACCCCGTTGCAGACGCAGGCGAGAACCTGTTTGTTGGCGTCGGAGATCGTGTGGAGCTTGACGGCTCCAAGTCCTCTGACCCCGAGAATGATCCTTTGACCTATTCCTGGTCGTTTCAAAGCGGACCGGTCGGAAGTCAGGCCAAGTTAACCGGCCAGGACACGGCCAAGCCTTCGTTCACCGCAGACATGTTGGGTCGCTACATTCTGCGTTTGGTCGTCAACGATGGACTCGAAGACAGCGAGCCTGACCTGATTGTTGTGACCTGTGTGGAAGGCAACACTCTTGTTCCCCAACTCACCGAACTCAAGCCGGCGGAGGCTCCGACCAACACCGAGACCGTGGTGGAAGTTTTAGGTAAAGATATGGTGGGGGAGGTTGCTGTCTTTTTCGATGGCCTGCAGTTGGACTCCAAGCTTGTTAAGTTTGTCAGTCCCACCAAGTTGGAAGTGACATTGAGCCTGTTGGGAAAGACTCCTGGCTCTTACTCTGTGCATGTAAAGAACACCAATGGGAAAGAGAGCAACAAGCTTTCTTTCAAGGCGTTGGACATTCCTGAGCCTGTTCTTACCTCCATCAACCCGCCCGCGGTGCCGGAGAACTCAAAGTTTACCTTGGAGGTGAAGGGCGAGAACTTCATCAAGGGTGCCAACATTGTGTTCCATCCAGGGACTCCATTGGCAACAACTCTGGTTGATGACAAAACTCTCACGGCGCAACTTGATGTGTCGGGGCGTGGGCAAGGGGAGTACGATGTTTGGGTCACCAACCCAGGCGGCAAACGCTCCAAAGCGATCAAGCTCTCTGTTCAGATGCCAGGGCCTCCCCCCACTTTGACGGCGTTGAGTCCGCCTTTTGGAACACAAGGCACAACCATTAAGCCTCTCAGCTTGTTTGGCAAAGCGTTTCTACCCAACCCCACCGTCTTGTTTGACGGAAAGCCTGTTGCCGGAGCCAAACGAATCTCTCGCAACGAGGTTGAGCTGCCGGAGCTGGATCTTACCCAAGTGAAGGTCGGCAAGTACGAGGTTCAGGTTGTTAACATTGATGGGCAACCGTCTGAGAAAGTTATCTTTGAGGTCAAAGACACCAACCCAACGCCCTACATCAATCGTGTGTTGCCTTTCACCATGTATGTGGGCGACACATTGCAGGCCGATATCTACGGCAACGACTTCCAGTCCGGGTGTGTCGCCTACCTGTGTGGAAAGAAAGTAAAGACCATCTTCCGAAGCTACAATCTGGTTAAAATGGACCTCGACCTGAGCAGCGCGACGGCTCAACAATGTCAGGTGGAAGTGGAGAATCCATCGGGCAAACGTTCCAATGCCTTTCAGGTGGATGTGATCAAGGTGACTCCTCAGCTAACTACGATTTCTCCTTCCGAGTTACCCACCGATGTTGGGGCCAAGGTGGTTACCTTGCAAGGGCAATTCTTTTTTCGTTCGGCCACGGTTGTGATGGGAACAAGCCCCACGCAAATGAACCCAGTCCCCACAACCTATGTCAACGCAGGTGAAGTGACCTTCTCTGTGACGCCCAAAACCATGAAAGAAGGGGTCTACTATGTGGCTGTGAAGAACGGCACGAATGGCGGGCAAACCAACCCTCAAATTCTCCGTATCACTGCGCCCTGGCCGACGCCTGAAGTCAGTCGTATCTCTCCAGAAACGGCTCGGATTGGGACGGCGAGCTACATCAACATTTACTACCAAAACACAAAGCCTGGCTTCACGTTGACCATTGGTGGGAAAACCGCCAACTGTACGTATCTCTCGACGTCTGGGTATTGCTCCATTTCGCGATTTGACCCGGGTACGTTGGGTCTTGGCGTTGGCAAACATCTTGTCGTTGTGACCAACCCTGATGGGAAGTCGTCCAAAGAGAAGGTTGAGCTGGAAGTTCTGCAAGCCAATCAGCCCATCATCTCCAGCTTGTACTGGTCTCCAGGGGGCGTAACGACAAGTGTCTACACCAACAAAACCTACACCTATGTGCGCTTGTACGGTCAGGGCTTTGCTTCTCCTTACGACATTCTGTTGGACGGTCAGCCCTACGCTGGAAGTCGATGCCAGCCCACTCCCTGCTCGTCGAACTACTTGTACTTGGGACAGTTCAACACCACCAACTTGAAGATTGGGACCCATAAGTTTCAAGTTCGCAACATTGTCGGCGGGCAAACCTACTTGTCCAATGAGTTTGAGTTCACCGTTCGCGACGGAAACACCCCGCATCTTCGGTCTGTGTCGTGGAACTCTCCACCTTTGTATACAGAGAAGGTCTTTGCCTCGGTTCGGATTGAAGCAGAAACCAACTGGAACTCACCTTACGAATTGCTGTTGGATGGAAAGCTCTTTCAAGGAAGCAAGAGATGCTACACCGGAAGTAGTTATCACTATTGTTATCTGGACAAATTCAGCACGATTGGTTTGAAGCCAGGAGACCACTCCTTCCAGGCTCGCAACAACATCAACGGGAAAACCTACGACTCCACACCTGTTACGTTTAAATTGTTGGGCCGCTCCTATTCCATTTCTAGTGTGGATCCTCCCTATGGTATCGAAGGCGGCGGCAACACCATCTCTATCCGTGGGTTTGAATTCAAGACAGGCATCAAAGTGATGTTGGGCTCGACTGCAGCAACCAACGTCAAGTGGGTCTCTAGCAACCTTGTGACAGCGACCACGCCCAAAGGAAGCGCTGGCAAAGTGGACGTGAAGCTCGAACTCAACGGCAAGACCGCAACCTTAACAAACGGCTTCACCTACACTGGCTTTCGAGCAACGGTGGGGTGGTGTGTGTTGCAGTGGCCGCCCACAATGACCCTTGCGAAGGGGGCTTTGAGCGCGCTCTTGTACGGTCGCGTTTGGAAAGATCGCGTCACTCCTGGGTACGGTCCTGGCTATGGGATTGTCGCGCATGTGGGTTATGGGCCTGCAGGTACCGACCCGTCTACCGATGCACGCTGGGTCTGGTCTCCCGCTGAATACAACTATTCGTACAACTCCAGCAGTCCAGGTTATTCTTACAACAACGACGAATGGCAAGGGAAGTTCACAGGACCCAACACGGCAGGTAGCTACGATTATGTGATGCGCTTCAGCGGCGACGGCGTGTATTACTGGTTCTGTGGTACCAAGGGCAACACCGACCAGCAGCCGTACAAACCCACGACAGGGTCGCCTGGAAAACTCACGGTCCAATAGCCCCTCACGTTGAGTGATGGAGCTTCTTTCGTTGGGGTGCTTCCTTATCGAATGGCAATGCCCCAGGTGTACATCTGGTTGATGTAGAGGCACGAGCTTCCGTCGGTCCAGGCCCAACGTCGATCAAGTCGGCCACCGGGGCAGAACTCTCCGGCGTAGTCTGCGATGTGGCCTTTTTGTCCGCGGGTGCTGTCGTTGTCACAGCCGTACTGGATTGCGACGCTGCTGCCGTATTTGTAATCCACACAGCCCATCATGATAAGTGAGTTGCTTGGCCCGTATGTTCCTTGCTTGAAGGCTTTGCCAACCGGTCCGATCGCCATGTTGGTCTTGGTCGCGTTCCAGGTGGAGGCGGTATAGCTTTGCTTGAACGCTTTGTTGTAGGTCCGGTTGAACACCATGATCTCGCTGTAGCCCACACACTTCAGGTTCTTCGACCAGCTGCTGCTTCCAACAGTCCCACGGTCTGCGATTCCCATGTTCGTTTTGGCGTTGGCGGCTTGCCATCCAGCCACGGTCCATCCGCCGCCCAAGGTGGTCATGTCGCAGTAGTAATCTGCGACTTGACCGTTGTTGCAGGGGTCCAACTTGTAGACCCCCGAAGGACTGCCTGGAGCCGCGGCCAAGATCGCTTTGCAGCTTGATGAGGCGGAACATGTTCCGCTGTTGCATTGCAGGCCTGTGGTGCAGTCCGACTGGGTCTTGCAGGCCTTGTTGACCGGACATTTCGGACAGGAACCCCCGCAGTCTACGTCGGTTTCTGTGCCGTTCTTCACTTTGTCTGTGCATGTGGCCGTGGCGCATTGGTTGTTGGTGCAAATCAGGCTGGTGCAGTCTGTGTTTTTGCGGCAGTCTCCGGTTTTGCATGCACCGCTGAGGCAAAGTTGACCTGTGGCGCATTCGGAGTCTTGGGCGCAGTTGGTGCATCGGTTGTTCTTGCAGACCTGGCCTCCCGAACACTCGCTAGATTGACGGCAGTTGCCGACTTTGCAGGAGCCGCTCAAACAAAGTTGACCTGTGGCACATTCGGAGTCTTGTGCACAGCTAGCGCATTGATTGTTCTTGCAAACTTGTCCGCCAGAGCAGTCGTTGGAGGTTCGGCAGTTTGCAGCTTGGCATGTACCGCTGAGGCAGAGTTGGCCTGTGGAACACTCGGAGTCTTGGGTGCAGTTGGCGCATTGGTTGTTTTTGCAAACCTTGCCACCTGTGCAATCACCGCTTGTTCGGCAGTTTGCAGCCTTGCAAGACCCGCTCAGACATAGCTGCCCTGTGGCGCATTCGTTGTCATTTGAACAAGCGGAGCAAACGTTGTTCTTGCAGACTTGGCCACCTGAACATTCGCTCGTTTGGCGGCAGTTTCCAGGTTTGCATGCGCCGCTGAGGCAGAGTTGGCCTGTGGAACACTCGGAGTCTTGGGCACAATTGGCACATTGGTTGTTTTTGCAGACTTTGCCGCCTGTGCATTCGCTGCTTGTTCGACAATTTGCAGCCTTGCAGCGACCCTGAAGGCAGAGGCTTCCTGCGCTACACTCGGGGTCTTGGGTGCAGTTGGAGCATTGGTTGCTCTTGCAGACTTGACCATTGGAACAATCGCCGCTGGTGCGGCAGTCTCCGGGAGTACAGACGCCTTGAAGGCAGAGTTGGCTTGTCGTGCACTCGGTGTCTTGGGCGCAGCTGGTGCATTGGTTGTTCTTGCAGACTTTGCCGCCTGTGCAATCGCTGGTTGTGCGGCAATCTCCGGTTGTGCAAAGACCAGACAGGCAGAGTTGACCTGTGGCACACTCGGAGTCGTTGGCACATGTGGAGCAGACGTTGTTTAAGCAGAGCTTGCCTGTGGGGCAGTCGTTGTTGGTTCGACAGTCTCCAGGCTTGCAGACACTCTGGAGGCAGAGGTTTCCGCTGGGACATTCTCGATCGTTGGAGCATCCGCTGCAGGTGTTGCTTTTGCAAAGTTGCCCGTTGGTGCAGTCTTTGTCAGCGCGGCAGTTGCCCTTTCGACAGACTCCGTTCAAGCAAAGTTCACCGGAGGAGCACTCGGAATCTTGTGTACAGAGGGAGCACAGGTTCTTGGTGCAAACCAGTCCGGTTTGGCATTCGGTTCGCGTTCGGCAGTTCGCGACCTGGCATCGCCCTGTGGGAGAGCTGCCTTTCAAGCAAAGCTGGCCGCCGGGGCATTGGCCATCGTCAGTGCAGTCTGCGCACTTGTTTTGTGTACAAACCTGACCGTTGGAGCAATCCGTGTTGCTTTTGCAGTTGCCTTGGATGCACTTGCCTTGCAAGCAGATTAGTCCGGTCCGTCCACCGCTCAGGCACTCACTGTCTGTGACACAAGGGCTGCACTGGTAGTTCCGGCAGACTTCTTCGCCTTTGCAGGCTGAGACATCCCGGCAGTTTCCAGGGGTGCAAGCTTTGTTTAAGCAGAGTTGGCCTGCGTCACATTGCTTGTCATCGGAGCAGGCAACGCAGGTGTTGTTTTCACATACGGCACCTGTGGGGCGGCCGTTGCCTTGGCAGTCTGAGTTTTTGAGGCAGCCTTTGCAGGCGAGGTTGGTGGTGTCGCACACTTGTGGGGACGGGCAGCCGGCGTTGTTGCGACATCCTGCTTGGCAGGCTTGGCCTTCGCAAATTTCCCCTGCTCCGCAGTCTTTGTCCTCGCTGCAAGCTTTGCATTGGCTTTGGGTGCAGATCTGTCCCTGGCTGCAGTCGGAGCGGGTGCGGCAGTTGCCGTCTTTGCAGATCCCGTTTTCACAAAGTTTGTTGGCTCCACAATCGGGGTCCGCTTTGCACGCTTCGCAGACACCGTTGTTGCAGAGAAGACCTGCAGGTTTGCAGTCGGAGGCTTCGAGGCAAGACGCACAGGTGTTGGTTGTGGTGTTGCAGCGTTGGCCTTGGCTGCAATCTTTGTCCGCACGGCATCCTGCGACGCAGGCTCCGGCGGTTTGCCCGTCGGTCTTGCAGATCCGGAAGGGTGGGAGGTCCACAGGGTTGCATTCTTTGTCATCGCTACAAGCCACACAGCGACCTTGTTTGCAGACGGCGCCGTCTTTGCAGGGTGTTGTGGTGCTGCATACTTCGTCTTTGCATGTACCTTCTTCGCAGATCTTTCCTTTGCCACAGGACGTGTCATCAGCGCAGGCCGCGCATCGTTTGTTTTGGCAGACTTGGCCGTTGGAGCAAGGTTTTGTGTCGTTGCACTCTTCGTCCTGGCACTTTTCTTCCACGCAGATCTTTCCGCTTCCACAAGCGTTGTCGTCTGGGCAAGGTATACAGCGGCTGCTCTGACAGATCTGTCCGTCACTGCAAGGTTGAGCGTCACTGCATTCGGCGCTTTGGCATTTCTCCTGGTTGCAGATCTTTCCTTCACCACAGGCCGAGTCTTGGGTGCATTTGGAGCATCGTCCGCTCTGACAGGCCTGGCCATCACTACAGGGCTTGGCGGCTGTGCAAAGGGCAGGTTGACAGCTGCCACTTTCGCATATTTGGTCACGTCCACACGTTGCATCATCGCTGCATGTGATGGTGGGAGCCGAGGGAGAGCAAGCTACTCCCCACCATACCAGCGCGCTTGCCAATCCTACGAGCCATCGTTTCATTGCAAACCCCTGCGTTTCTTGGAGTCGGGAAGGAGCAAGGTTTGGGCGCCCATTCGTTCAAAGGGATGGGTTTTGTCCTTGCTCTTGAAAAGTCAGAGAGAGTATAGCATAGACCTTCTTTGAAAAGGTGAAAGGACAACGGCTTGATGGAAAACTCTGCGAAACCAAAGAAACGACCTGCACGGCGGGGCGACTTCGTTCACTTTCTCTCGATTCCCACACGGTGGCGCGACAATGATGTCTATGGGCACGTGAACAATGTGGTGTACTACTCTTACTTCGACACTGTTGTGAACGAGCACCTGATCCGAGAAGGAGGTCTCGACATTCATCGCTCACCTGTCATTGGTGTGGTGGTGGAGACCTTGTGCCAGTTTCACCAGGAGCTGTGTTTTCCCGAAGTGATTGAAGCTGGGATCTGTGTGAAGCGTTTGGGGAACCGAAGCGTGACATATCACATCGGCCTGTTCAAGGAAGGACACGAGGAGCCCGCTGCTACCGGACATTTTGTGCATGTCTACATCGAACGAGAGACCCGGAAACCTGTACCGATTCCCGAATCGATCCGAGAGGCTCTTGTTCCGTTGGTGGTGGAAGAGAAGGAAGAGTAGGGGAAGAAGAGGGGGAGGGTGAGGAGATCGTGGCGGCTTACTTCGCTTTGAAGAGGCAGCGGGTGAGGGGGTTGACGATGTCCTTCAGGACAAAGAGGTAGTAGGTCTTGCCGGACTCCAGGGCCTTTGGTTTTCCTTCTGCCGGGAAGTCTTGTTTGGCACCTGCTGGAACTTCGCCAAACTTGATCTCACCGGACTTGATGGGAGTTCCTGTGTAGGCATCCACGTCAACTTTCCAGATGGTGCCTTCGGGCTTGTCCAGGTTGGGCGGGACGCCAGGGGAGGAGGCGTTGGCTTCCAACACATGGATGTAACGGGCCGAGCCTCCAATCCATCGAATGGTACCATCTGCGTCAATGGTCTGGGTGTCGGCGCACTCTTTGGGAGTGTAGAACCGCTGCGTGTCTAGCGGACCTGCTGCGTACTTCTCATCTTTGAAGTCTTCCTTCTTGCGACCCCTGTGCTTCAACTCATTCTCAAAGAACTTGCGCATACGAGCGTCGTCATTGGTTGTGAAAATGGTGTGGTTGGGGTCGGTCGGAGTGGGTCGTGTGAAGCCGTTGTTTTTCTCCGGTGGATACGCTCCAAAGCCTACGCCACTGATCCATCCTGCGCCCATCGCGAGGGCTTTGTCGCTCATGCTGTTGATCCAGTTGGGGCTCGACTCCACGTACCAGTTGGAAGGTCCTTGTGGAGCAGTTGTTGTGTGACAACACACGCAAGCGGTTGCCTGTACCTGAGCTTTGACCCAGTCGTTTTCCTTGAGGTAGGCCGGGTCCTTCATCCGAGGGTCGTCTTTGTCGTGTCCACTGTTGGGAGGTACTGGGTAGTAGGGTCGTTGGGTGCGAACAAGCTCACAGTTCCCATACTTGGTGAAGTCGCGACCGGGCTCGGAAGCACCTGAGATGGCAGACATGGTACAAATTTGACCGTTGGGTCCGTTGCCTTTGGCGTCGCCGGGGAGTGGGTCTTTGCAATCCAACTGACCCGGGCGGAACACTGGCAGAGTCGAAGGCGTCTCACCTGTGTCAACAACGCCACCACAGACTGTAGAGGGTACGAAGCTACCGCCACCGAAGAATTCACAGCCGCGCTTCGTTCCACCACAGCGTTCTTTGTTGTCTCCGGGGATCTCGACGCGTGCGTATTTTTCCTTTTCCTTGTTGATGATGAAGATGCAATCTCCCAACTTTTTGTCCTGAGCGTTACCACATCGCTTATCCAACTGAATGGTGCTGCCGTTGCCTTTGCAGTCATCGGTGGCTTCTTTTACGGTCCAGGAACCCACATACTCTTTGCATTCGTTGGAGCCGCTGAAGTTGTTCTTGTAAATGCAGTAACCCACTACTTTATCTGGAAGATCCGGAATCGGGAATCCTCCACCACAGCCTGGGCCAGCCACAAGGCCGATCCCCACCGCAAGGCACAGTCCAAACAACATCAACTTCGTTCGTAGATTCTTCATGGTAACCCTCTTCTCTCTATCAGAATGTCGATCCTTGATCTTGAACCAACTCTGTGTTTGTTGCTTCACCTTCTTCAACATACTCGTCATTTTTATTATTTCAATGGGTACACAATAAATTTGATAGAACCTGTTCTCTAGGTTTTTTCGCTTCTTGCGGATATTCCTTTGGTTTTTCTATCCAACGTGTTGCGAAAAAAAAGTAGGACAAAATAAAATTATGTCAAAGATTGGTCCATGTTTGTTGATCGAGAGGTGGATTCGTGATCGAATGGTTCTATTCTTTTGATTTATATAGTTTGTGAAGGTTCAGTGGCGTCTGCTTTTGCATGTCTTTGATCGTAGTATGTACAGTTTTGTATAGATTTTTATGATTGATCCGTTCGTATCCTTATTACTGTAGTCCAATCGGTATATTGAAAAAAGATCTTTGTCGTCAGAATGGGTGGAAACTGGCTTGAACGGTGGGTGAGAACTCCATCTTCTTGTGATACAGGGCACAGTTTTTTTGGGTAAGTCCTCTTGTTGGAAGATGATTTGTTCACCTCTCTCTTTTTTCAAAGAGGATGCTTAACGTGATAAAGGCGGTTCTCCATCGGTATAGATCTGTGGTGGACATGTTGTGAGTTTCTTTTGTCGAAGGAGCGTTGGGTGATGAAAAAGCAAATGATGTTGAAGAGTTTGTGGGTTGGCTTGCTTTGTGTTGGTTTCTTTGCGGTTGGATGTTCAGCAGATCGTCTCGAAGAAGTGGACTCAACCCAGGCCGGGACCATTTCATCAGCATTGGTGGGAGCCACAACCCAGGTTCAATGGCAGGCCATCGCCAAGTTTAAGGAAGCCAGGCCGAAGGACAACGCATCGAAGGTGCCGTTCGAAGGAGACTGGTTCACTGGAACGCTGGAGCAGTTCACTGTGAAAGGAGAGGTCTCCCAGGATTCTGGAGGTGGAAGCATTTCCGTGACGGGACAGGGAGGCCTCGACAACAAAAGCCTCGCGATCTCCCTTCCTGTCACTCTCAACAATTGGAAGTCGAACGAACTGACATTGTCGGGAACATTAACGCTTACGTTCTCTTTGTCGATGGAGGGCGCTGTCGCTACCCAAACCACGCTCTCTGGGATGGTGTATGTGACGGGCTTGCTGAACGACCGCCCGAATATGGCGCTACCTGCCACCATCGATCTCAAGGTTGAAACCAAGAACCTTCAGGTCAACGTTTGTGGCTCTGTTGCCCATCACAGCGTTGGCCAAGGCGTGTGTGATACACCTTAATCCTGAGCGTCGCGTGTTGTTGGGTTCTATGCTGGAGTTGCGGTGTCGGGCTTGGAGCGGTAGTACTGTCGTATGGCCCACTGGCTAAGGACAAACATGGTGAGAAGGTACAAGGCATAATAAAGAGGGCAGGCCATGGCTGCGCCCATCAGCTTGTACTTGAGGACCATGGGAATGGCGACAGCGATCGAGGTGATTGCGGCGATGGTTTGGCCCAAAAGAACAAGCCTTGTTGCCTTCAGGCTATAAAGTCTCCATTCAAACACGTGTGCGATGGCGAGGAACGCAAAGCCCAGACCTAGCCACGGCATCAACGTTGCGCTGGGGCGATAGGCTTTGGCCAGAAGCAGCGTTGCGACCCATGTGTTAAGGAAGTAAACACACACACAACCCAGCAACACGATGGCTGAGAGTCCAAGAAACCAGGCCCGGAACAAGCGCCTCTCTTGCCCTATGTTTCGGGACGAGATCGCCTGGTTGTAAGCGGGAAGCAAGGTTTGTTGGAACACTCCTTCGGTGATGTTGTAGGGCTTCATGATGAGGTTGTAAGCTGCAATATACAGTCCGGCAGCTTCCAGCCCTATGATCTCCTCGATGATGTAGCGATCGCCAAGGGAGTGAACCCATCCCACGATACCGAGAGGGACCAAAGGCCAGGCATACGCCATGATCTGGCTTCGTTGCGAAGATGACAACGTGGCCGGAGTCGTCGTTGATTCAGCGGAAGGGGAAGGCGTGCTTGCTCCTTCAAAAGGAAAGCGGAACACTCGAAGGAGGAGCCAGGTTCCAGCGACTGCCACAAAATAGCCAATCAGAACGGATGTTGCATGGGCGCCGAATACGATAACTGCGAGGATTGCGAGGAGCGGACGGCCCCAAGCTACTGTCAATTGCCAGATCGCGACTGGACGTTGACGACGGGCCGCTCCCAGCAGGTTTTGTTCAAAGGTCTGTGCTACCTCTGCGCCTGTAAGTAGGGCGAGAAAGAGGTACATGGAGAACGGTTGGTCTTTGGCAAAAGCATACACAGAGCCAACCACAACAATCACGCTCATTAGCACCAGAGACGCTCGGTACAAGAGAGTTCCTGCGAGTCGGCGCAATCCTCGAAGGTCGTTGCTGTCGGTCATTTCTGGATAGAAACGGAAGGCCGCCTGGCTCAGCGGCATACATGTAAGAAGATTGCCCAGACCCGTTAAGCCGATGAGCAAGCCAACATGTCCATAGACGCTCGGGTGTAGATATTCTGTGAGCAGTCGCATCCCGACAAAAGCGGCCAGGATGCTGGAGAGCTTTCCGACCACCACCCAGGCGCCTTCTCCGAGGAGCTTGCGGCGCGCAAATGAGATTCTAGGGGGCTTGGGCTGGGGCTCTGGCGTTTGTGGGGTCATGGCTTCCTTTGCTTTCGTTCACATGCAACACATACTCATGCTACTACGCGATTCGAACGCAAATGTCACGAGTTCAACATGTGGAGAACCATGCTGTGTAAGGAATTACATGCGCATACGAGCGCGGACGGTCGCCATGTCAGACGCCAACTCGCGGATGATGCCCTTGTCTTCAGGGTCATAGATCCAGTTGGTGTCAAACACTTCGACGAACGATTCGAGGGGCTGAGAGGAGAGAGTCAGGCAGTGAAACTGCGTGCCTTGGTTTTCTTGGAAGTACCGGATGGAGCGAAGGATGTCTTCTTCAACCCGGTACATGATAAAGTCGGAGATGACGAGAACATCAGCGTCACGGTAGCTTTCGGTTTCCAGCTGGCGGAGCACTTCGTACATGGGCAGAGTGATGCTGGTTCCACCGTAAAACGACATTTGAAGGAAGCTTACGATCTCATCCAACGAGTTCGCGATGTCATACAAGTCGATCGTGCGAACCCCAACGGAGAAGTTGATAAGGTAGGCCCGACGGTTGTCTTTGGCTGCCATCTTGAGCAGGGCAAAGCACAGCACCTTGGCGATGTGTTCTGGGGTGCCATACATTGAGTCGCTGGTGTCCACGCAAATGATGAAAGGGCCTTTCTCCTTGCGCTTCACCCGTTCGTGCGTTTCAGAGAAGTGGTGCTTGCTCGTCACTCGCTCACGGTTGTCGTATCGCAGTGTAAGGAGCTGTTGGTCTGCGTACTTGGCAAGGAACAGGTTCTCTGTGGCGGAGTCGGAGAGTAAGGCGGCCTCGGAGCTTAACATCACGCTGAGGTCGTTGGAGTGATGCACACCTTCAAAGGGTCCTTTGGCGTGAGTCCGTTCTTCCCAGTAATGGGACACAATGACGTTCTCGTACACCTCTTCTTCCAGCTCGATCTCAGCCTGTCTCATTCGGCCCAGCAGATCCGCGAGCTCTCGAACGCTGTCTTCTTGTCGGAGAAACTCTTCGTATTGTTCCAACACATCAAAGTTGGTTTCGCTGAGAGGTTCACGTGAACTGTCCCAATAGCGGCCCAGATACTCGGCGAAGGGGCCAATCAAACTGGAGAATTTCTGGTACTCTTCGATGCGTGATTCGAGGGTCTCTTGGAACGTTTGTTGCTCATCTTCCAGCACATTGAGTTGGTAGTGGAGGATCTTGGCGTGTAAGAGGGCGTCCCACTGTGCGAGCAGGTCATTCCAAAGGAGGTCGATGCGTTTCTGCGACTCTTCGGGGATCTCGTTCAGGGGCTTTTCTTGAATCAGGTCTTTGAACTGAACCTTGTAGAAGCTGGCGTCCAACTCGTGCCGACCGTAATTGTCGTTCAGGAAGGTGGTGAGGTGGGGCCATCGCTCGACAAACCGAAACATCGGCGTGATGGACCACATCTCAAGTCGGTCTTTTTCCGTACCATACGGGTGCTCCGACTGTACTTTCTGGTGGGTCTTTCTCAGCCATTTGAGGGTTTCAACAGCGACCTGGCGAGCCAGCACCTCTTTGTCTTGGAGCATCTCGACCAGCTCGTCGCCGAAGATGCCGTCCAGGGCCTGGGTGAAGTAGTCCAGGTAGGTGTCAAAGATGGGCATCGGAGGTTCATGCTCCAGGCCGAGCTTGTGCTGCAGGTACGCAACGAGATACACCCGCATCTTTCGGTTCAGCAGCACGCCAAACTCAACAAACCGCTGGAGCTCCTCCTCCCAGGCTTCATTCGAAGTGAGTGTAGGCATGTTGTATCTTCTCCAGTCGGAGCTTGAAGCGAACCAAGGCTTGCTTGACCTCTTCCAGATTCGAGCGAACAATCTTGGAGAGGTGGGCTGGTACAAACAGGTTCTCTGTCAGGTGGTTGAGTTCGTCAGGTCCTTCGCTCTCCGTTCGTTCCAGCTGCTGCTCCACGTAGGTGGAGAGGGTTTGGACTCGCTCTTCCCAATGCTCCGTTAAGAGTTTGTGGGGGTTCTTTACGATGGTCTCTATCTTTTCGACTTTTTCGGTGCGCAATCCCAACGAGATGGATTCGGCGTTGTACTCAAAGTCGATGACGTTCTCGTCAAAGCCTCTGCGCGCCTTAAGCCGGTTGCGAGGTTTCAGGTCATCACCGTACACACTCACGACCTGCCACTCGCTGCGGGTGAGTTGTCGGTAGTCATCGAGTTTGATGAACTGACCCTCAAAAGGTTTGTCCTGACTCAGCAGATCGACGAAGCCATCGTGGGCAAGGGCGAGTCGATCGACAAGCATCTTTCGTTGGATCCGCGTCTCTTCGTCCACCTCTTTCGCGAGGGCTTCCACCTCTTTGCGCAGCATGCTCATCTGGACAGCCATGGTGTAGCCGTGCTTGCGAATGGTTTCCGCGACAATGTCCTGAATCTCTTCCACTTGGTTGGGTTCATGCCACAGGCAATGGACCATCAGGAAACAGTCCATCAGATCAACCTGGCTCCGACCGTTGAGGAACGCTGAGGTGCGGAGCAAGCGGACGATCTTTTTCCACCGCCTGTCGTAGATCTGGATGGGTTTGTGGGTGCCCGAGCGGCCGTTGTATTCCTCGATCTTTTGGCGAACCACCTGGATGGTGTTGAGGACTTCGGGAGGCATCTCCACTTGGTTGATACTTGCGTCCCATTCGTCGATCTCAACGTGGCTGAGCTTGCCTTGGGTTTCGAGTGTGTCTTCGTAGACATCCTCGGTCGCAACAATCATTTGCAGGAAGTTACGCTTCTCTTGGATACCGTGCATGTGGTAGCGGATTAGGAAACGGTCCCACAAAGGCTCCAAGCCGCTTCCTTCTGGGGGAAGCTCGTTGGAAGCTGTGATGATTCCCTTGATGTCGACATGCATCTCCTGGTCCCCGTTGCGGTAGATCTTCTCGTTGAGGATCGTAAGGAGTGCATTTTGAATGGCAGGACCCGATTTCCAGATCTCATCAAGGAACACCACGTTGGCTCCTGGTAAGTACTGGTCAGTCTTGCGTTCAAACTTGTCTTCTTCTTTGAGCTTCTTGATGGAGATAGGACCAAAAATCTCATCCGGTGTGCTGAACTTGCTCATCAAGTATTCGAACGACTTGCCGTCGCGGAATGCATACTTGAGTCGTCGGGCCACAAGGCTCTTGCCAATGCCAGGTACACCCAAAAGGAAGATACTTTCACCTGCGATCGCGCTGAGGAGAGCGAGCTTGACAGGTTCTTCGCGTTCGTAGAGCCGATCGCACAAGGCCTCCAACATGTGGCTGACCCTCTCTCGAATGCGTTGGCCTTCGGGGTTGAGAGATGAGGGATTCTCCTGCTCTCCTGGAGGAATGGGAACGGCCTGGCTCGAACCATTCAGGGGATCCCTGGATTCTGATTTCATCACCATAATTTGCGTACTCCGCCGATGTCCGACCTTTGGTTTCGGACCTTTCATTGTAACTTGTACCCAGAGCCCACACGCAGTGGAGAGACACCCACTCTTACCAACACAGGGTGTTGCAAAATTATTGCCGACGGAGAAGAAGGAAAGGAACCGGTCTAGCGGAGGAGGAGGACCACGCCCTGGAAGTGGTAGAACATCAGGCCGCTGTAAAACACATTGAGGAAGACCACGCCCACCACGGCGCTTCCACGATAGTAATAGCGCAGAAGCAGCATGGAGCCGAGGAACACGAGCAACAACTTGCCCAACATAAAGAGCGCTGGATGAGTGTCGATGAGCTGGGCCATCATGGGGTTGGCCTCTGTTGCCAAACCTTTCTGGAGCCAAAGAATCGTGAGCAAGCCGTCCATGGTGTTGAGTACAAACAAAGCAAAAAGGGCAGGGCGAAGCCATTGCAATCGGCGAAAGTGGCGCTCAACTTCCGGCAAATAGGGCACATTGTAAGAGCCCTTCAAGAGTAAGTTCCAAGGTAAGTCAAGGGTTCTCATCTGCAATAGCTTCATGACGCTTTCTCCTGCTTGTCTCAATGAGGGTGGTGTATGGCGTACTCCTCGATTTTCTTTCGGGTGATCGATCTCTGCGAACCATCGTGTGATAGCTCGCCTCACCTTAAGCATAACAACGAAAATTAAAAAGCTAGCTTTGTTTTCTTGTTCACATTTTAGGCAGAGAAAGCCTTGACAAGCAGATGGATACGATAGCTTGTGACTCAAATCACAAAGAATAGGATAGTTAGAAGCTATCGTGTGACCTTCTTCTCATCTTTGCATGGGGAAGCTGGAGGGGGAGTTGTGGTACGTGGGGATGGAAACAATCTGTTTCACAACAAGAAACAGTGACGTTTCTATGGGGGGGCGGTGCTTGGCTCGGAATCTTAGGGGGTTAGAAGGGAAGGGAGGATGTAGGTGGGTTTCCACTCGGAGCGAAGCTTGTTGAGGTCGATTTGGACCAGACCTGTTGCAATAAGGGCAGAGTCTATCCCAAAGCTGTTGGCTCCCTGGATGTCGGTGCGAACCTGGTCCCCAATCATCAGAACGTTCCGTGTGTTCAGTTGTTGGGTTGCCTGCTCGAATATGGGAGCGTGGGGTTTGCCGAGGCGAACAAACTGGTGTTGGTTGTTCATGTACCGCAGCTGCAGCGCATGCTCAATCAAAAGAGCGATGCTGCCTCCTGTGATGCCGTATTCTCGTTCGTTCTTCTGGTAGAGCAGGTCAGGGTTCGCCACGACCATGTGAGTGGGTTTGCCTGCGTCCAGTCGTCGAAAGAGGAGGGAAATGGTTGCTTCCACGGTTTCCAGAAAAGGAAATCCAGCGTCATCACAGACGATGACAGCTTCGATGTCGTCGTTCTCCCAATCTTCAACCACTTGGCCGCCGGCCTCTGCGACAAAGGCACGCGAATCGTCTGTTCCCATCACCAAACAAGGAGCACCCTGCAACTGGTTGTCGTGGATGTAGGTGCCAATCAACGAACCCGATGTGATGATACGTTCCGGGGGAATGACGACACCTTTGCCTTCGTAGGACTGAGATGCCGTCAAGGCGTTGCGTGAGGCGTCGTTGGTTAGTATGCAGTAAGGCTTGTTGATGGCCTGAAGGTGCTGAATGAACGCAGATGCTCCTTGAAAGGCTCCATCTCGATGGACGAGGACGCCGTACGCATCAATCAACAAGGCATCGTAGCGCGAGAGCATTTCGGGAATTGAAATCTCGGGAATCACATGGTTTTCAACCATAAACTTCTCTGTGTTCTCTTAAAGTGTATGGGTGGAAAGGGTGATGGTGTCGCCGACTCGCAGGGTTCCTTCTTCTAGAGGTATGAGGTTCTGACCGAACCACACCTTGCCGTCGCGCTTTCGATAGGTTGACAGTGTTGTGAGTGGCTCTTTCCCCTGTGTGGCGGTTTCAGGGTCGATGGTGATGACCTGACAACGGTCACAGTTTTTGACACCGCGCATGGAAACCTCGCCTACAGTGAAATGGGTCCATTCATCTTCAGCGTGAGGAGGTGCACCCTCTACGACGAGGTTGGGGCGAAAACGCCGCATGGAGATTGGATGCTCCAGGTTTTGGTTCAGCTGCTCTAGGGAGGAGTGACCCACCAAGAGGATAGGATAACCATCGGCGAAGCTGACAATCCCTTCGCCCACGGCATTCTGTGGGTTGACGGAGCGCCGCGTGCTGTCAGGCATGTACACAAGTCGGCAAGGCGTTCCAAGGTAAGCAGTGAGCCAGGCTGCAGGCTCATCTCCTACATCAAGAGCGTTACAGGTGCTTCGCCAGACTTGGACAGAGTGGCTGCTGGCTTGCTCCTGGGGCAAACAAGAAAATGTGAAGGGAGCTTGGCCAGGCGCGCTCCAGGTCATGGTGGTGGGGTGCTCTGGATCGAACTCCACGCGCACAAGAGTTAAGGATGTATACTCACGTTGGGAGACAAATTGTTGTCTCTCATCGACAATCATCCACCTCCGGTCATAACGGAGACCTCTTGCCTCAACAGCAGACTTTTGCAAGTCCAAACCGCCTAGAGATTTGACAGGATACAATGTGATTCGAGAGAGGGTGTATGTCATGGTGTCTCTTGCGCGCTGAGTCGCTTGAACTTGTTGTCACGACTGTGTTCCGTTCAGATATGGGGACGCTATCACAAACAGCGAACGTGTGGAAACGGAAAGATCGCGTTGCGGAGAGATGAGGAGGTTTAGGGCTTGCAGTTGAGGCCTGCAGCGACCATGAAGCCTGCGACAACTGGTATTCTGGCAGAGCCTGGGGTGGAGCCTTTCCAGGCGTCTGACAGACAATTGCTTTGGCTTGGGTGGGACGCTGTAATTTCCACGCTACCTGAAGGGGTGACATTGCCCCAGATAAAGCGCCCGTTGTTGGAGGTGGACTTGGCGTTTTTGTCGGGTGTTCCCAAGCCTCCGAAGTAATAAGGTCCATCTCCGGACGAAGGATTCATCGTCACAGTGGCTCCTGAGAGACCTTTGCCGTTTGTATCCAACACCGCACCTGCGATGAGGCCTTTGCTGTAGTCTATCGTTTTTCCTAACAGGGTTCCCAGCAGGCTCATCGTAGACTTGGGTGTTACAACTACATTCGTTGTCAGAGTCATATCAGATGCGTCGCTGACGAGCGTGAGCATGAAGGATACATGATCAGCTTTCTCAAAGGTTAGAGCGACTTCCTGACTCGCTGGAACTCCCACTATCGAAAAGGCTCCACCTGAGCCTGATGTCACGCAGGGAACTGTTGGGTTTTGGTACACACATACCTTGACACCAGAGAGAGGGTCTTCCCCGCCTGTAATTTTGGGAGCAGCCGTGGCCCCCGCTATTGTGATGCTTGTTCCTGTGCTTTGTTCGGTCGTTCCTTCAGGTCCGGCTTCGGGGCCAGCTTCAGGTCCGGCTTCGGGGCCTGGCTCAGGTCCAGGTTCGGGGCCGGCTTCAGGTCCTGGCTCGGGTCCAGGCTCAGGGCCGGTTTCAGTACCAGCTTCAGCACCTGGCTCTGCTCCTTGCGTCGCTTCAGGAGAAGCTTCTGTCGTGGTTTTTTCCGTAGGGGTGGTATTCGTGTTGTTGGTATTGTTGGTATTGCTTGCTGGGCTACAGCCACCGTCTACAACAGCAGCGACAGCAAGTGTGAAGAGAAGAGTGACTGTGAGGGAAAGTGCTCGTACCAAGGTGGCCTCCTTATTCTGGGTCTTCTTCAAAGCCAAGAGCAGATAGGTCGACCTTCATTTTCTCTGCAAAGTCGATGTCCTTGCCTTTGTTGGCAGCTTGCTTTTCAGCTTGTTTCCGAAGAGCTTCTTTGCACGCTTTGAGCTTATCCTTGTGCTTTTGGCTTTTGGGAACCAGGTCAAGGATGCGAGTAAAGAATTCGATCGCTTGCTTAAAGTTGCGTCGGTACACCGCCATATCGGCTTGGTCTTCCAGGAGCTTAATGGAAGACCTGATCTGTGCGGGGGAAGACCGTGCGCTGGGGGGAATGGGACGCTTTCCTCCACGAAACTTCTTCCGAAGTTGCTTGAGGTGACTGAGGATCTCATCGCTCATCGTGGTGAGCTCCTCGGGCCAATCCCCTTCGTACTGAGAGATATCGTACTCGGTCTTGATTCGCTCCATTGCTTCTTGGAGATCGTTTTGGGTAGAGGCCCAACTTGTTCCGATGAACTCGTAGATGTCTTCGTTTTGAATCAGCGCATGGCGGTTGCTGAACTTTTCCATCATCTCTTGAATGCGGAACTCCATGCCTTGCTGCTTCTCGAAGCGGACCAACGCTAGCTCGTGAAGCGCGCGAACAAAAGCATACGCCTGTCGTCGTCGTAAGCTGCTTGCGGTGAGAGCCTCGCGAAAGCGGAACTGTCCCGTTGCCATGTTTTCCAGGAAGGTTTGTTCGTCTTGGGAGAGTTGCAGAGCGTCCCATTCTTCCTGAGGTCGCTCCTCTTGAAAGAGGTACCTTGAGTTGTATTGTTTGTCGAACTCTGCGCTGCTTTCGGTTGTTTCTTTCTCCACTTGCTCGATGGCTCCCCGCAAAAGCAGGCGGAGAGGGGCTGTCGGTGGAGAGAAGTTTCGGACTCCTTCCGGCCGACGTTGCTCCCAAAAGGCAAAGCTTGCATCCTCCATGTGGAGGAAGGGCTGGAGCCGTCGGTACATTTGGGTACGAAGCGTGGCGGCGAGTTGCTTTTTGGTCAGCCACTGCTCTTCTCGTAACACATCACCCAAAGGTCGCTCTGTTCCCTCTGTTTTGTTGAGAGCGATGTCGCGCTGGTTTTCCTTAATGACACCTTCCTCTACGAGCAATTCGCCCAAACGCAGCGTCTCATCGGAAGGTTCGGCAACAACAGCGACCACACGCCCCTTGTTGAGGTAGCACTCCATGTGATGGCCGTCTTCACTGTCAACATAGAGAGTCCCTGTTGCGTTGTGTTGCCCCAGCTGACTTAGCGCCGATACGAGACGTGTCTCTGAGAAGTGGCCGGTCCAACTCGGGGTTTGAGCTTGTGACGACGTCGAAGGAGGAACTCCTTGTGGGGCGTCAAAGGTCTGCGCGTTGGGATTCTGGAACGCTGGTAGCTGCGGTGGGGCAAGATAAATTCCTGCCTCGGCGTCTTGAGGCACAGCGCTGAGGGGGGGGGGCGTTAAAGACACCGCTGGTTGAGCGTTGTATTGCTTCGAGGAGTTCGCGCTTGCATACGATGTCGCTGAGCCTGTTATGTTGGGGCTCAGCTTTTCCGGCTTGTAGTCCAACTCTTCAACTGGTCTCTCATCCTTTACCGGTGCTTGGACGGTGGCTGGTGGTGGTGTGGATGGAGGCACCGCTGAAAGGGGCGCTGGAGTTCTGTGGTGTTCGGGGTTGGAGGATATGAACGAACCCGAACGCGTCGTGGGTGGAGGAGGAGTGGAGGGTGGGACTGTCGACAACGGAGGGGGCGTTCGGTGATGGTCTGGGTTGGCAGAAATGAACGAACCCGAACGTGATGACGCTGGAGGCGGCGTGGACGGAGGCACCGCAGAGAGAGGCGGTGGGGTCCGATGATGCTCAGGGTTGGACGAAACAAACGAGCCTGGGCGCGATGTGGGTGGAGGTGTGGATGGAGGGACAGCTGAAAGAGGTGGTGGAGTTCGGTGGTCTCTTGGATTTTGTGAAATAAACCTTCCAGGCCGTGCAGCCGACATCGGGGGAGGCGTGTGGGATGGTCGTCTTGACGGAGGAGGCGGTGTTTTGTGATCCGAGGGAAACGACGAAACAAACCGACCCGTGGGGGGGGTTTGTGGCTGGCTTTGTCCGTATCCAGGTGGTTGTGAGACTGGGGGCGACTCTAATCCTTGCGGTGTAGACTCGTCTGCTTCCTGTGCTGGCCAGTCCGTTTCCGGTGGTTCCAATTCTTCCTGTGTTAGCATTGGGTCAGACGAAGCTTGTCCCGGATCCACAGAGAACACTGTTGCGATGAAGCGACTTGCTGGAGGGGGGTTTGGCTCCTTGGCTGGCAGTGAGGGCTGTGTCTCTGTTGTAGGCGCTACAACAGGCTGTTCTGCTGTTTGCTCTACGGTTTCTTCTTCATGTTCTTCTGCTGCCAATGCTGGCTCTTGGACAGGAGGTTCTTTTTCTTCTAGGGTTACTTGGTTTGAAGTGGATGACTTGAGGTGAGGCATCACTATGGAAAGAGACTTGAACCGACTTGGCTTTTTGGCTGGCGGCGCAGTCTCTGCTGGGGGCTCCGAAGCAGTCTCTGCTGGTTCTTCGCTGCCTTCTTGTGGGAAAGATTGGGGTGGAACTGCCCAGTCCGGGATGGTTGGGGCGGCCGGAACAAAGGACACCGCCATCTCTATGGGTGTGGGGAGAGCTGAATCAACGGGTGTTGGAGGGGTTACGTCCAGGGGTGTTGGCGGCGTGGTGTCCACAGGGGTAGCCGTGTTCACAGGGGTAGCCGTGTTCACAGGGGTAGCCGTGTCCACTGGGGTAGCCGTGTCCACTGGGGTAGCCGTGTCCACTGGGGTAGCCGTGTCCACTGGGGTAGCTGTATCCACTGGGGTCACTGGTGATGCAGGATAGAACACGGAGGCTTTGGAGAGGGCTGCGAGGTTGGGGCTTCCACGAGATGTAAGGTTTCTACAAAACTCGTCGCATTGGTGGAGCAAGGTTTGCTGCTCTGCTGAGAGCGTTTCGAGTTGGAGGGCTACCGTTCTCTCCGTGACGTGCATGAGCACTTGTGCACGTAGAAACATCGACGTTTGGTCGGGCAAAAGTCGAAGTTCGACTTCGATCTCTGTGGAGATGGGAGGGAGTTCCTCCACCTCAATGATCAGGCCTGCGTGTTTGAGATGTTCAAAGTCTTCCAAGAAAATGGCTGGGTCTTTGTACTCGACTGTGTAGAAGAGCATGATCTCCCTCTTTGCAGTTGTGTCGATCCGGGTCGTTCACTCGGATCTTCAACCTACCACAAAGTGCAGGAGATGCCACTCCCTTAACGCGTCAAAATCTTGGAGAGGGGGGGAAACAGGGGGGGTTGGGGCTATTCTTCCCAGATGAGGTGAGTTTTGCTTTCGTACCAACCGTCGAGCTTGGGACCGTATGTATCGTCAATGATGTTGCGCTTGATCTTCATCGTGGGTGTTAGAAAGCCGTTCTCAATCGACCACTCGTCCTTGGCTACCGCGAAAAACTGGAGGTGCTCGTGGTGTTCCACGGTGTTGTTGACTTCTTTGAGGAGGGCCTTGAGCTTGGGTTCCAATTCAGCGCGGAGTTTGGGGTCGTCAAGTCGGCCACGGTATTCTTCTGCGAGGAGTAACACTGCATACGCGCTGGGATAGCCCGAACCCGATACACAAGATTGTTCGACCAATGGGTTGTTGTTGATCAGGTTTTCAATCGGGGCAGGCGCTACGTACTTGCCCTTGCTGGTCTTAAACAGCTCCTTCACACGGCCTGTAATACGCAGTCGGCCTTGTGCGTCGATTTCGCCCCGGTCACCGGTCTTGAGGTAGCCGTCTTCGGTCATGCATTCGGCCGACTCTTCGGGCATTTTGTAGTAACCCACCATCGTACAAGGGCTCTTGACCAGGATCTCTCCTTGTTCGCTGATCTTGGTGTCCACGTCGGGGTTGGAGTGACCGACGTACCCGGCTCGTGTTTCACCAGGTCGATTGCAGTGGGAGTAGGCGAAGTTCTCCGACATCCCATAGGCTTCCAGCAACTCCAGGCCGAGGGAGCGGTACCACTCGATCAGCTCTGCAGGGATGGGAGCTGAACCGCTGAAGGCGAATCGTACTTGATCCAGCCCTAGGCCTTTCAAGATCTTCTTCTTGATGATGCCCGAAACAATGGGAATTTTCAGGAGGAAGGCGAGCTTCTCCGGCTTCATCTTTTGGAACACACCTTGCTGAAACTTCAACCACAGTCGCGGAACAGACGCAAAAATGGTTGGGTTGGCCCGGTTGAGGTCTTTGATGAAGGTGTTCAGTGACTCAGCGAAGTACACGCGGTAGCCGACCCAAAGAGAGCCCATCGCCACAATGAAGCGCTCCAACACGTGAGCCAGTGGGAGGTAAGAGAGCATTCTGTCCTGGTCCGAGACGTTCAGTAGCTTCACTGCACCACGAGCTGACTCTGCCAGGTTGTGGAAGTTGTGCATCACACCCTTGGGACGCCCTGTTGAGCCAGAGGTGTAGACAATAATCGCGAGCTTGTCGAGGTCTGGGTGAGGGTTGTCCGAAATGGGTTCGTGTTGGGCGATGATGTCGTCCCATTGCTCAAAGTCGTTGGGCGGGCTGATGTGCTTGGGGAACGAGATCTTGGGGAGGTCGTCGGGGATTCCTTTTTGCATTTCTTCCCAAGGGCCATCGTCCAACTTGCCGACAAACACAAGAGCTGACTCACTGTGTTCCAAGGTGTATTGAACGGTGTCAGCGTTGAGGGTGGGGTACAACGCGACAGAGACATGACCGGCCAGCCAGATCGCCAACTCTGTAATAATGAAGTGGGTACAGTTCTTGGAGATCATCGCGATGCGACTGCCTGGCTCCAACTCCAGAGAGCGAAGGTAAGCGGCCATGCGTCGAGCTTCATCCAGGGTTTGCTTCCAGGTGTAGTCCTTGGTCTGCCCACCGTTGTAAGGTTGCGTCATATAGACAACATCAGGGGAATTCTTCTCGCGATCGTAAAGCCGTTGAAAAAACTCGTTCTGGCTCATACATACCTCCCAAACCAAGCACCGCGGTTGCGACGCTCTTCGATTGTGTTGAAAACGGAGCGGACATGATAAATCACAAGCGTTCAGGAAACAAGCAAGTTTTTGGGATTGGTCAGGTCGTACGAAGATTGCTAGGATGTAGGGCCATGCAACGTCGAATCGATCGCCTTTGCGGGAGAAGAGAAACCGAAGAATCTCAACATCGCTCAGTTTAGGGGGATGGGGGAAGGTTCTTAAGCAAGAGCCGGTTTCGACGAGTCATTCGGACAACCTTGCGAATGTTGGAGGGGGATTTCTTTTCTAGCATCGTTTCCCAAACCTTGGATGTTCGGAAGCTAGTACCATCAGCAAAGTAAGTGGAAGTTACTCGAAAGGGGCGCGCTCCTTGTGGGCCTATTCCAGACATGCAGTCCACCATCACAAGGATGTCGCGTTTTCCATCTCGGTTGAGGTCGCGGAGTGCGACAGCCGCAACATCATGAACTTGCCACTGGTTGCCACGGAAGGCTGGCAGCTGAAGCACAACCTTGTTGTCCCGAACGAACGCAAATTGAACCTGGGTTTTGCCTTTGAGGGTGTTCAAGACCACCGCAAAGAAGTGGTTCCGGTATCCAGGAAGGTTGACTTTCAGCGAGTGTTTCCGGACAACACGACCTTTGCCTTTCCAAAGAGCTTGCAAGCGTTTCCATTCGGTCTTCAGGAGAGCGCGCGCTGTCCGTCTCCGAGGCCATAGCTCTTCAGAGGCTTTGGGGTATGCTGGAACCTCCACGGAGAGAATGTGATTGCGCGTGGCTTCGGAGTTCCCGTTGCAATTGCGCTGGACAAACAAGCGTCCTTTCTTCATGGCCAAGGACGGTTCGGTGTTTTCACAGTGATGGTCCATTCTCTTGGCTTTGGGAAGGCGACGGAACGCGAGCCTTAATTGACGGGCCAGGTGGCGATGTGTGTCGGGAAAGAGGCTACGGAAGGAAGCCTTTTTTCCTGTTTTGACGTTGTAAAGCGCGTCCCAGCTTTTGTTGACGGGGTGCGCCCCTCCGGTGTAGCTGCTCTCCGTGATCTGAACTTGCAGAATGTTTTTGTGGTGAAGAGTGGCTTGGATGTTGGTCTCCAGGTTGAAGGATGTTTTGTTGGTGTAGGTCTCTTTGCACCAACGGTTGGCTGCTTTTACCAACGAAGGTCGGAAGTCCTTGTGAAAGCCTTGGCATCGGAGTGCTTCAGCCCTGACTTCCATCGTGAAGTTGTGACTGCTTCCCACTGCCAACCATGTGGTGTGTTCACATCCTTTGTCTTTCTTCTTGGTTATTTTGGCTTTCTTCCAAACGCACTTGGCGTGTGACCAAGCAGGTAGGATAGACAACGCTATGCCAAGCATCGAAAGCGTCGCAACCATGAGCCAGTTCTTCTTTGTGTTCATGCGTATCTCTCCTTGTTCTCCAATGTGTGGGATGACTTATCACATCTCCAACGAAAAGAAGCAAGGAATGGTTGCGATGACCTCCTTTGTGACGAACGTCGCAAAGCGAGTCGAGTCCAAGCACGGGAGAACCTCAGAAAGGAAGGATGTTGTGGGTGTGGTTGCTCGTGAATAAGATCAACCCAGTGAATGTTTGGATGATGTTACCATCCGAGATGGTGTCTTTCTATAGAGCAATGCTTCCCATTCTAGCAGATCTTTTCCCGTTGATACGATAGGACCTTACGATGACTGATGACCGCACTCTTGTCTCCGTTGCACAGTGGAGTACCCTGGACGACCGCACTCCCACCTATGCACTTGTTGCTGGCGTTGATCTTGTTGTGATTCGCTACGACGAAGAGGTGTCTGTCTTGTACGGACGTTGTTTGCACCGAGGCGCTTTGATGTCAGATGGTCATGTTGAAGGACACAATCTCATCTGTGGTGTCCACGGTTGGGATTATCGCTATGATACAGGTGTGAGTGAATACAACAACGAGGAAGTCTTAGAGAAGTTTACAGCGATTGTGGACAAAGACAAGGACGCTGTTTGGGTTGTGGAGGAAGAGATCAAAGCCTGGGCGAAGGAGCATCCTCAACCTTACGACAGGGACGAGTATCTCGGGCTGTACGCAGACATTCACGGCGCTCCGGAAGAGCCCTTCAACGCCCACATTCAGGAACTGGCTCGAAATGGTCTGAAGAACGTTGGTCATCATGGCACTGTTTCTGCCATGGGGGTTCCTCTCACCGAGCTTCCGCAATGGAGCGACCTGCAGTTTCTCACAGCACAGCTTGCCCGACAGCCGTTGTTGGATGATGAACCCGTTGACACCCACGTTATCATTGGACCCAAAGCAAACAAGCCTTTGCGTTTGGACATACCTCTGTTTGTAAGTGACATGAGCTTTGGTGCTCTCAGCGAAGAGGCGAAGGTTGCCCTGGCGAAAGGTGCCGAACTTGCAGGAACCGGGATCTGTTCGGGCGAAGGAGGCATGTTGCCCGAAGAGCAAGCTGCAAACTCTCGCTACTTTTATGAGCTTGCCTCTGCCAAGTTTGGCTGGAGTCTGGACAAAGTGACACAATGCCAGGCCTTTCATTTTAAGGCCGGCCAGGGGGCCAAAACTGGAACGGGCGGTCATCTTCCTGGTGAGAAGGTTCAGGGCAAAATTGCCGAAGTTCGAGAACTGGAGCCGGGGCAAGCGGCTGTCAGTCCAGCTCGTTTTCCTGACCTTACTTCTGTGAAGGATTACCAGAAGGTCGCTGCTGAAGTTCGCGAGGTGACAGGTGGAATTCCCATCGGCTTTAAGCTGTCAGCGCAACACATTGAAGCAGACATCGACTTTGCTCTCGCAGTAGGAGTGGATTACATCATCTTGGATGGAAGAGGAGGTGGAACGGGCGCGGCTCCCGAGCTGTTCAAGAATAACATCTCTGTTCCAACAATGGCTGCCCTGGCGCGAGCACGTCGTCACCTTGACTTGAAATGCAAAGGTGAAGTGACCTTGATCATTACAGGAGGCCTTCGCACAGAGGCTGACTTCGCGAAGGCTTTGGCACTGGGCGCAGATGCTATTGCTGTTTCCAATGCAGCCCTTCAAGCGATCGGTTGTTTGGGCATGAGAGCTTGCCACACCAACAATTGCCCTGTTGGGATTGCTACACAAAAAGACAACCTTCGACGTCGGCTTGAAATTGTCAAATCAGCCCACCGTCTAAAGAACTACTTTGAAGCAACAACCGAGTTAATGCAGGTCCTCGCACGAGCTTGTGGACACCACTCCCTCCAAGACTTCTCCTCACGTGACTTGACGACGTGGAAGCGTGATGTTGCGTACCTGACGGGTGTAAGCTACGCGGGCGTTGTCCCTCTTTAGACGGGACTCTTCCAAAAGGACGATGGATGGGGGCTTTGTGGCTCAGGGAGAGATGCGGCGAACACGATACCACGTTGCTCTCTTCATCGGTTTGAGCGCGTGTTACATTCTTGCTTTGTGACTTGTTCAAGCAGCGAAGGGTAGTATCGAAGGAGAGCAACGGCTCGGGCGACGACAAAAACAAGGAACGCTCCCCACAAGCCGACATTTTGGTACGTTTGGATCAAGGGCCAGGATAACGCAAGGAAAACGAGAGCTGACGCGATCGAGGCGTTGCGAAGTGCTCGTGTCTGTGTGCAGCCGATGAAAATGCCGTCGAGCTGAAACGCTGCAAAGGAGAGAATGATATAGGCTGCGGTCCAAGGCAAAAAACGAACGGCTTGTGCCTGGGTGTGGGGCGATTTGGAGAGCCAGGGTATCAACCACTCTCCCAGTCCCCATGTTCCCAGACCCAGACATAGCGCCGTCCCAGCTGCAAGAAGGGTCGATACTTTGACGACCTCTCGAAACCGTTGAGGCTTTTGAGAGCCCCAGGCTTGCCCCACCAAAGACTCCGTGACGTGGGCGTAACCATCCAAGAAGAAGGTGCTGAAGGTGAGAAACTGAAGCAACACATGATTGCCTGCTAGCACGACATCCCCAAAGCGGGCTCCCTGATCCGTGAAGTAGGCAAAGCTACTGATCAAGAACAACGTGCGAACCAAGATGTCGCTGTTGGCGTGGAGAATCTGACGCAGCTTTTGAGCGTTGCGAAGTGCTTGTTTGGCGAGTTTCTGAGAGAGGGTTCCTGCTTGGGAAATCCGTCGAAATACAAGCATTCCAGCCACAAGGCAAGTGACCCAAGAGGCGATTAAGGTTCCAACGGCGATGCCTTCAATGCCCCAACCCAACAGGCCAGCGAACAGCAAGTCCAACACAATGTTGCAGCCGTTGAGGAGGAACTGCAGACCCAGGAGCAACTTGGTTTCGCCTCGGCCGATGAAGTAACCCATCCACACCAAGAGCATCAAGCTGGAGGGAGCAGCCCAAATCCGGATGTAGAAGTAGGCTGCTGTGCCTTGCTCAACGGCCGGACTCCCCCCCATCAGCGTGAGCGCAAGCCAGCCAATGGGAGCTTGGAGAAGTAGGAAACCAACGCCCAGAACGAGGGCAAACAAGAGGGAGCGGTAGACCACGGAAGCTTCTTCGTTTTGGTCTCTTGCACCATGAGCTTGTGCGACGAAACCGCTTGTGCTCATACGAAGGAAGCCGACGCCCCAATACAAAAAACTGAACAACATGGAACTGAGAGCAATGGCTCCCAGATCCGTTTCGCTGCCCATCTGGCCCAACACCGCAGTGTCAACCATGCCCAACAAGGGCGTTGAGCTGTTGGCCAGGATCACGGGGAATGCCATTCGGCCGATACTTGTGTAGGAGATGGTGTGTTGCATCACAGGTCGGGGTAACGTTGCTTTCGAGGTTCGTTGGCTTGGCGGGTGTTGCTGTTCTAAAATTCGTCTTCTGCGAGAACGACCAACTCGTCGTTCTCGGAAAACTCGATCATTGTGGTTTTGTCGAGCGGGTTCACTGTGATGCCATAGTTCTCATCGGAGACCAGCTCAAAGGCTTTTTTCTTGTAGCCAACGAGCACTTCTTCCCGCTTCTGGCATTGCAAGGCTAGCTCATAAAAGGAATAGCTTCCTGGTAGCTCCGTCACATAGTTACGAATGGGCTTGACATGGAACTCGGGTCCAGCTTCTGTGAACAATTGTTCGTAGAGTTCGGAGAGCTCTTTTTGCTCCGAGATCTGGGCCATCACTTTGCTAATCAGGTGAGAGCTTACAATGAAGTCATTGATCTGGGCGATCTCAATCAGCTTGCGATGTGCCGGGTCCAGAATCTCCGATATGATTTTGACATGCTCAACAGCTTGGCCAATCTCTTCTCGTAGTCCACGAAGTAGCAACACGGTGTAGATGGTGTTGGCTTCCACCTTCTCTTGGCTGAGTCCTTCTTCTTCGTGGCTCAGCACCGTGATGGTTTCGTATTGAAAGGGCTCCAGCTTGCGCAGTATCTCTGGGTTGCGGAAGTTCTCAACCTCATAGACCACATCCAGATTGTCCAGCTGGGATGAGAGGTGGGCCAGCTCGTCTTCGTGCTCCGTTGGGAGAGCGGAAGGCATCACCAGGGCTGCGACAGAGCCTTCACCGACGTAGTCATTGAGTTCTCGTATCATTCCCATCAAGTTTGGATTCCAGCCCAAAATGAGGTGCTTCTCTGGAGGACGCTCTCCTTCTATTCGGGGTTGAATTAATCCCAAGTCACGGACCCCTTGTGGAGGTTGCTTCATTTCCAGGTCAAAGTCGTCTTCGGCGACGTAGATAATTCGGTCTTGTGCTTCCATCACATCGCTGTAAGGTGGGTTCAGCCGCATATCTCCTTCCCGAATGTATCCAATCGGCACAATCTCGGGCATGTAGAACACCAACGAACCAAACGTAAGACCTTTCACCCCGGGAAAATCGAGGAAATAGATCTCATTGCCATCAAAGCTCAATAGCTCCATTAAGACAACAGAGAGTCCAATCTCTCGGCTGGCCTGAATGGTAACACTGGGGATAAACTCGGAAGAGACAATCACTTCGACCTCGTCTCGACCGATGGACTCGACCACCGACTGGTTGAGCCCTGACTGCAACTCAGCCACGATGTGGTAAGGCTCTTGGCGGCGCTCTTGCCGGCCACAAATGGCAAGAACGCTGTTGATGACGCGGCTGTCTTGGATGGTGCGGTCAATGTTTTTGTCCAGGGCTTCTGAAATCACGATGACCGACTTGCTCGTGTTCACGGAGACCATGTCCAGGTCATGAAAGGCGATGGGATCTCCACTTCGGCAAATGACTTGGGTGGTGACGAAGTCTTGAATGCCTTCATGGATCGCCTCTTCCATCACCTCCTTGTCCAACGGTGATAGGACCACGACCACCCCACGCTTTTGGTTTTCGTTGGCTAAGATGACTTCGCGGATGATCTCCAACACGCCGTCGTTCCAACCCAAAATAAGGGTATGGTCTTCTTCCAAAACCTTGCTTCGACCCTTCTTGAGTTGTTGGACTTTTTCTTCCACTTGCGTGGTGATAAACGCGACCAGTGTAGAGAAGATGACGATACCCAAAAGTCCTGTCAGAATGGCCATGATGCGGAGGAGCATCGGGGTTTTGGGACCTGTCGCCATCGCTCCTGGATCCGAGATCTGGTAAAAGACAGTCCAAATCCCTTCCATCGGTTCAAAACCTTGGGTGAGCAAACTCAACACAAACGTGATGGAGTACATCGCGAAGAAGCTAATCAGCAACACCACAAACAGCAACTGGAACATCGAAACGGCGCCACCTGCCATGAAGTTGTCGAACTTGTATCGAAACCGTTCGCGAAATTTGGGTTTGTCTTGGCTCATCGATCCTCTCGCCTTTTTTTGAACTGGAGCACAAAGGCATCGTTCGTTATCATTCATGAGCATGAGACCCATAAATGAGTTGTCATCCATTCATCAACAGGCTCCAACATAGAAACCTCGGGTGTCAGTTTGTAACAGAAAATGTGAGAGAAAGGGACAACCCGTTGAAAAAAGAAAGCGGTTCCTGAAAAATGGGGATAGTTGTTGTTGGACTGTCAAAGCTTGGGACGCTGGTAGGAAGGCTGGGAAACACATGAGAGAGCAAGTTGGGAGGATCATCCAAAAGTTGGAGCAGGTACGACGGGAGCAAGTCTCTTGCTTTGGAGCGGACTCTCACAAGTTTCTGTTGGGGTCATCGTTGCCTGAACGTGAGGTGCAAGCTTTTGAGTCACGGCACGACGTTCGCCTTCCAGAAGAGTACCGTGAGTTCTTGCTTCACGTGGGTCACAAAGGAGCCGGTCCCTACTACGGTCTCCTCGCTTTGGAAGATTGGAACGATGGCTACCCCATTGACCCAGATGAGCTTTCTGAAGATGCCCTTGGACAACCTTCACCTGTCACAGCCCAACTCACACAAGAAGAGTGGGAGGACCTGTGGGAGAGTGAGCCTGTTCGTGCGGTTCAGGGGAGTCTTACATTGGCGCATCATGGATGTGGTATCTATGCGATGCTTTGCGTCTCCGGTCCGTCTCGTGGTCGAATCTGGTACGGCGATTTGGATGGGTCTTGTTTGTATCTTGTGCCTGACCCTGACTTTCTTCACTGGTACGAACGATGGCTGGATGAGCTGTTGGCTGGTTATGATTTTCGTGACTTTGGTTATGGCTTGTTGGGAAATGAAGCCGAGCTACTCTCGACGTTTTTGACAACCCAAGACGACAAAACACGAGATGACGCCCTGCGCTCACTTGTTCGTATGCCTTCCTTGACAGAGGATTCCTTGCAAGCGTTGTTGGAATGCCTGGAAGACACGAACGAAGAACGTTGTCGGACTGCGATCTGGGCGTTGGGTCGGTTGCGCCCCAATGAAGCGGTGGAGCCGTTGCTGTCTCTGATCCAACGAGAAGAATCGACAGTCTTGTTGGTGGCAGCGATCGATGCCTTGTGCAAGTTCCCTCCGTTTGCAAACGTCGAGCCTGTTCGTCAGCGGCTTCACTCCTCCAACCGGTCGGTCTCCAACACAGCGTTGTATTTGTTGCGTGAACATCAGAAGGTCCAAATGGAAGATGTGCTGGCTTTGTTCCATTCGGAGAGTGCTGACCTTCGTGACCGTGCCATCTTTGCGACAGGCTGGATTGATTCTTCCGATGTCGTCCCATTTCTTGTCAGGGCTTTGTCTGACCCTGACTCATACGTTGTCTACTCTGCTCTCTCTGCGCTTGCTGAACGAGACGCCGTGGACACCGTGCCTGCTATGGTTGCGTTGATCACGCCCGAGACCTCGGAGAGGGTGTTGTCCTCCATCGCAAGGGCCTTGGGTTCTTTGTCTACGCATCCCGATGCTTTTCCAGGCCTGGTAAAACTGACGCATCATGCCGATGGATTTGTCCGCAATGATGCGATCTTTGCTCTTGGTGAGACTGGTGACAAACGAGCCATTGCTGTGCTGCAGCAGCACCTCAGCGATGAAGAAACTCCAGAAACCTACGACGAAGATCTATGTTCCTGGAAGACATGCTCCTTTTCGATTGGGGAGCAAGCCCAACGTTCCATCGCGAAAATTAATGGAGAGGTGCTTGAACCCTCCGGCATGACGAACGAAGAGATGGTTGCCTGGATCCAGTCGAAGCATGAATAGCCTGGTTTCTTCCAAGAAGTACGCAACGGAATGAAAGGTTTTCCGAAAATAGGTTTGTCCACAAATTGTGATCCATATCACGTTACGTTTGAATCCCCATCACCAAAGGGACGAACCATGCCAAGGATTAGCAACAACACTTCCAGCGCACGTACTGAACTTGATACGATCAACCGCTCAAGGGAGGTCAGTCGTCCCACTCGAACCACCAGCACGACAAGCACCACAAACACTTCCAATTCGTTTGCGACCAACGCGACGCCACGTTCTACCTCGAACGCAACAACGCCAGCTCGGGCTGGGGTTCAACGTGAGCTGGCGGAAGCTAGCGCACCTCACTTGAAGAGTCGGGTTGAGCAAGGACGTTATCTCCGAAAGGGCGACAACAATCTCGCCGTCAATGATCTTCAAAGTTTGCTGAACCGATCTGGAGCAAGCCTCGGTGTGGACGGTGACTTTGGCCGGAAGACGGATCGTGCGTTGCGCGACTTTCAAACCGCCAACAATCTGAAGGCTGACGGTGTTGTGGGACCTGCTACATTCCGCGCCCTAACTGGTGCAGCCCCGCAAAACAATGAGCCCCGGCAGGTCGAGCGACCCAGTTATGTTGAGCCTGGAACCACGAACACCAACGGAGCCAATGGCCTTCGTGGTAACTTCACCTTTGCCAACAACGCTCGTGGGATTGAAGCCGCACGACGCACCGACCTGGGACAGAAGGTGGGCACGGAAATGACCAAGCACTTGGACGCCTACAAACGAGCTTCTGAGCTTACAGGTGTTCCGGCGGAACTGATCGCAGCCATTCATGGCAATGAGTCGCAATTTGGAACGTACCGTTCTTCGAGCCGTGGGCCTGAGTCTGGCTTTGGCCTTGACCCACGCTTTGTCTCCACAAGTTGGGGCAACGACAAATTGCAACAGCACGGTCTTGGTTCATGGCAGCGTGGACAGGCCGGAGATCGCTCAGTGCTTCAGTCTGCTGTGATCGCGGCAGAACATCTTAAGCGACAAGCAGGTTATGCCGGTGTTACGATCAAGCCGACCATGAATCAGAACGAACTGGCGGGCGCTGTGACAGGCTATGTCCAAGGAAACCGGGCAGGCCGCAACGCTCGGAACCGCGGTGAAAGTTGGCTGTTCCGACCCAGCGATGCAAACCCCCATCCCTATCATCCAGGTGGAACCAGTGTTGGACGAGGGGGACGAACCATTCGTGTGGCTCCTTCACGAAAAGATGGCCTCCTTCGTTGGGACACCTTGCTTCCTTTGATCCAAGAGAAAATGTGGTAGTCGCCCCCTCTTTACCCCGACTCTTCTCAGAGCGGCAATCCCCCTGTCGCTTCGTCGACGACATCGTCCCATTCTTCCGGTTGTCCTCCATACCTCTCAAAATACTGGTGCAACGATGGGTAGTCATCGAATGCGGCATGGATCCAATGAGCCCAGGCGTCCGTGTATTCGATGTCCATGTCGATGTCGTCGGTGTAGGTTTCGGGGTCCAGTCCTAGCTTCCAAGGGGGGCGAGCTTCTCCAAACAAAGCTAGCTCAAAGATGAGGCGGCGGTAGCCTTTCTTAAGCGCTGGAAGGTGCGGCTGCTCTCCATTTCCCCAAGCGAGGAAGAGCTTCAGCCATTCCTCATGAAAGGAGGGGAGTGTCTTGAACCATTCTTTGAACTCGCCAGCTTCGCGCTTTTCCACTCCGTAGCGAAGAAAAAAGGAGAGAGAACGTGTGGAATATCGGGCCGCCAGGTTGGGTGTTTTGTGCGTGTCGGTAAGCTGCAAGATGCATTCGTCTGCGTAGCGCTGCCAGTTGGCGTAGGCGACGTCATGACCCAAAAAACCCCACTGCAGAAGTTGCTTTTGGGAGAAGGTTCCGTTCAAAGGGGTATCGTTCTCATCGCCGGGAGACAATGTACTGTGGACTGTGTGGAACCATGTGAGGGGAGCTGGAGGTTGACGCTGAAGGTAAGCTCGTCGTGTCTCCAGATCGGTAGGAAGTTTGGAGAGCCAGGCATGCCAAAGTTCCATCCAGGTTTCTCCGACACCCATGCGCCAGCCGATCGAGAAACGGGTATAGTCGGGGTGTCGAGCCCAAGGTGGCTCAAGGTCGCCGTTCTCATCGAGGTGTTGATGGATGTGTTCGTCTTGTGTGTCTGCCATTCCCAGGCTCCTGTCGGTTGTCGTTTCGGATGGATCCTGCGGCATGATACTGGATGAAATTGAACATTCCAACTCCGGCGCAAACCGTTCCACGGTTGTCTTTAGAAATAGGTTGATTTGTCGAAGTGTTGTATTTCATAAACAGGCACACTGTGGAAGACCATTTCCCCACAAGAGGACCGTCGGATGAGTACCAAAGAGAAAGATCTTACTGTCTTGAACCTGGAAGGGGACGCTGTTCCTCTGTCGAGCCTTTGGAGTTCGCAACCTTGCCTGATGGTGTTTCTTCGCCACTACGGGTGAATCTTTTGTCGTGAGCAGGCTGCTCGCATGAACGACCTTGTCGATGAAATGACCCAGGCTGGTGTCTCGATTGTTGGTGTTGGAAACGGGACTCCTCTGATGGCGCAGGATTTTGCTGAATCATTTGGTATTCGCTTCGCCCTTTACACCGACCCAAAGCGTCTGACCTACCAACATTTTGGTATGAAGCGTATGTTGGGCCTCAATTTGGGGACCATCCGACGCGGTCTGGCAAGCTATCGCAAAGGGTTTCGGCAAGGCGCAACCAAGGGCGATGCGTTTCAGCAAGGTGGCGTTGTACTGGTCGATTCGAACGGTGACCTTCGCTGGGGCCATGTGGATGGTGGTCCTGGGGACCACGCTGAGCTGGATGCCATTCGTCAAGCCGTTCAGAGTGTTGTTGGAGAGTTCAGACCTTGATGCGTTCGATGCAATGTTGCTTGCATCTTTCTCGTTGTCGGACGTAGGATTGGATCTCCTGGCTTCTTTCTCTCCTCAACGACGAAAGGGTCGTGAATGTTTTTTCGCTGGAAACGAAGCAAACCGAACCAACCCGATGATGACGTCACAAAGGAAGATACCTCGCAGGCAGGAGAAGGAGCTTTGGATGCCTCTCAAAGCTCTGAAGCTTTGCAAACCTTACAGCGTCTCCAAAACCCTCAACAGCGCTATCGCATGGTGTATCCTTTGGGGGAAGGTGGATTTGCTGTGGTGGACGCCTGCTTTGATGAACTCCTCAACCGTTTGGTCGCCGTCAAGTCGGTGCGGAGTGAGAACCGTCTTTCCTCCGATGTGTTGCAGCTTGTTCTGAACGAAGCCCGCTTGATCAGCTATCTCAACCATCCAGGCGTTGTGTCGTTGTACGATGTGTTTTTGGAGTCTGACGGCAGCGTGTCGTACACAATGAATGCGATCGAAGGGGACACGTTGGTTGAGCGGGTTGAGCTGCTGATGCAACAACAGGGCTCCATTCCTGTGACTGTTGCACAACAGATTGTCATTCGGCTTTGTGAAACCCTTGCTTATGCTCATGATCGCGGGGTGCTTCACCTGGATGTGAAGCCTGCCAACATTATGCTGGGGCAATACGGTGAAGTCTTTCTGATGGATTGGGGGGCGGCTTGTCTTTACGATAGCTCCCTGTACAAGCGACATCTTGACTCGTTCGGAAAAGGCGAGGACATGTCGGTGTACGAAGGGAGAGATGGGAAAAAAATGGGGACGCTCCCGTTTATGGCTCCCGAGCAGCTCCTTCAGCCTCGTCACGCTCTCACTCCCGCTGCCGATGTCTTTGCCGTGGGGGTGCTGTTTTACTGGATGCTCGCGGGGGAGCTTCCCTATCCCACAACCTCTCCCGGTGACTTTTGGATCGCAGCACAAAAAGGGCAGTATATGCCATTGGAGGCGATTCGTGGGGACATCCCGGCTCGTCTTGCTGAAATCTGCGCCAAGATGATGGAGTACGACACCAGCAAGCGATACTCCAACCTTCACAAGGTTCTCCGTGAACTCCAAGACCTTTCAGAGTTTGGGCGTAGCTTTGAGCTGCAGACGTTTGCTCCGGGAGAAGTCCTTCTTAAGGAGGGGGAAGTCGGGGACTATGCCTTCCAAGTTCTTGCGGGTTGCGTGGAAGTCACAACCGTTGTGGACGGGGAAACGCTTGTCTTGGCTACTCGTACAAAAGGAAACGTTGTCGGGGAAATGGCGGTCTTTACAAAGGAACCACGTAACGCCACCGTGACAGCCGTGCAGCAAACCATGGTTCGTAGGATAGGGAAGGGTGACATCCTTAAAGAACTCGACAAACTGGATCCTTGGGTCACCTACACGGTTCATAGCTTGTCACAGCGAGTGCTGAAATCGAAAGAGCCTTCTTAGTCTTGGTTCCACCTGGGAGTTGGTACAGTTTCTTCCTTAAGGTTGAAAGCTTTGCAAGGCGTCCCAGTCTTTTTGTTCTTTGAGGATCTGTTGAAGTCCTTCCAGGTTTTCGCGTAACACAACCTCCGCATCGCGGGTTTCTTGGTGTGCAATGATCCCGATAGACCCACGGAACCCGCTTTCTCGCAGC
>SBHC01000063.1 GCA_006226375.1 Deltaproteobacteria bacterium
AAGGCTTCCAGCAAGAAGAAGGCTTCCAGCAAGAAGAAGGCTTCCAGCAAGAAGAAGGCTTCCAGCAAGAAGAAGGCTTCCAGCAAGAAGAAGGCAGATGAAGCTCCACAGACGACAGCAGTAACTGCGGTTGCGAAAGCTGAAAAGCCTGCTGAAAAGAAAGCTTCCAGCAAGAAGAAAGCTTCTAGCAAGAAGAAAGCTTCCAGCAAGAAGAAAGCTTCCAGCAAGAAGAAAGCTTCCAGCAAGAAGAAGGCTTCCAGCAAGAAGAAGGCTTCCAGCAAGAAGAAAGCTTCCAGCAAAAAGAAGGCTTCCAGCAAGAAGAAAGCTTCCAGCGAGAAGAAGGCTTCCAGCGAAAAGAAAGCGTCCAGCAAAAAGACACTTGGTAAGAAGAAGTCTTCCAGCAAGAAGAAAGCGGCCTCCAAGAAAAAGGTAGCGGCTTCCAGCAAGAAGAAAGCTTCTGGCAAGAAGAAAGCTTCCAGCGAGAAGAAAGCTTCCAGCAAGTAACAAGTATGTGAAGAGAAATGGTGTCCCTTACAACACGTAGGAGGTACCAAACAGAGCGATTGCTCTAGGTTCTACACTCTTCTCACACTTCTTCATGCTACTCCTTTGTTTTTCCTCTTCCCCTCTCTGTCCCGACAATCCAACAACATCAAATCCACCCAGGCTCTCCTCTGCGAAGAGTTGCCTTCTTTAGCTATTCCCAAATCGAAGCAAAAACCTAGCTGTAAGGTAAGTTACACTTCACATTGCAGCTTGGGGATGCCAACCGATGTGTGATATGGTTTCTTCCTTAGATCGAAACAAGCGGCGACGCGTATGGAATGTCAGAGTGCAACAAGTCGCATTCTCATTCGAGCATTTGCAAAGGAGTTCCAATGAAGACACGATGGTGTTGGTTGTTAGGATTAATGTGCCTGGGATGGTTGGGCGGAGCGACGCCAAGTTCTGCTGACCCTTGTGGGATGGTGCCACCTCCCTATACAGGGCCGGGTGTTCCGATCAAACGGGTTGGACCACAAAAGACCTATGTTTTCTACAAAAAGGGAGTCGAAAGTATCGTCCTGCGACCCGCATTTTCAGGAAAGGTCGATAACTTTGGGATGCTAATTCCCTTTCCAACGCCTCCTTCCATTCGCAAAGTGCCCGACAATATCTTTTCGCACATCGCAGCGGCGATCGACCCTCCAGAAATCCCCGTCTATTTGTGGCGACGTCGACGGTACCGTAGTTATCGTTCGTTAGCTGCGGCTCCGGCGATGAGGGTCAAGAGGAAAGCGAAAGTTGCCAAACGAGAAGTGCGAGTGCTTCGTCAAGAAGCGGTTGGCATGTATCAGGTCGCTGTCTTGGAAGCTGGTAGCGCGAAGGCCTTGAACCGGTGGATGTCCAAGAACGGCTACAAATACCCCAAAGGGATGGACAAGCCCACCAACGACTACATCCAAAAAGGCTGGTGTTTTGTTGCAGTGAAGACTCGAGTTGCTGGCAAGAAAAGTGTTCAGCCACGACCTGGGATGCGAAAAGCCAAGCCCAAGTTCCCGGTGGGCGGTAGCTTTGATGGCGCAGTGCAGGCCATGGGTTTCCGATTCAAAAGCCGCCAACTCGTCGTTCCGATGCGCCTGTCCGCGTTTAATGCAGGACGTTTGCGTAACGTCGTGTACATCTTGGCAGAAGGTCCCCGAGCCATTCGGAACATCCCCAAAAAGAATGTGGTGAGACAGATCAGCGGAAAAGAGCTGTACCGCAATGTCACCGACCTCCTTCCCATTCGAGTGTATGGAGGCCAGCCTCACCAGATCCCCCGGCACCGTTGGCGCTACATCCAACGTCGTCGACGCCCTGGACCGCACAATGGCCTAGCCCGCACCTTGTTTGCTTCGGACCTTCGCGCCGTTTCCCTTGGCAAGCTTGTGTTGGAGCATGAGACCCGAAAGAAGCAGCTTCTGAACATCGGTGAAGCTTTAAGGCTACGGGGCAAACACATTGACCAATCGAACCGAAAAGCCATCCAACAAGAGCTTGCCTATACCGTGCAAGAAAGCCTACAGGCGCTGCGTGGGATGACCATGACAGTGGTGGACGGAGACTTCCCCCGCAAGGTACTCGCTCGGGAAAACCTGACATTCCCACGGTATCGAATGGCCAAGTCCAAGCCACCCAAAAAAGGACGCCGTTTCTGTCGCTACAACGCACGTTTTCTGAGCCGTCGCTGCACCTACGGAAGAGGAGTGCTAACTCGATGGCAGGGGCCCATGTACGCTCGTCCTCCAGCACCCCGCATCGTGAAAAAACCTGTGTACAAGAAACGCCGTGTCCCCAAAAGAGCACGCACGATCTACCAATGGATTCTGCGACTGGGCAACCCCAAAACATCAGCCCAAGCTGTCCAAACGCTTCGCGGGATGGGAGTGAAGGCCATTCCTTACCTGATTGGAGAAAGCCTCGAAGGTTCAGATGTTGTCCAGCGTGGGTGGTCCATTGTGGTGTTGTCTGACTCCTCCCGACGCTCCGTGAAGCGTGCCTTGAAAAAGATCACGGAGGACAGCAAGCAGCCTCACCTTGTCCGAACCTGGGCCTTCGCCGCCCGGATCAAACAAGAGACCACCTTGCAAGGTTTGCAGGCTTACATGAACCAGTACTATCGTTTCCGAGCGCTGCAGCGACCGATGCGCCTCAAGATTCAAGAGCTTCTCCAAAACCAGAAGAACGCTTCACTGCGCCAACTCTTTGGGCTGTCCAAGCGATTCTACTTTTTGCGACGCATGCTCATGCCGATGGCCGAGAAAGCAGGTCCCTGGAAGCTTGCCAAAATGATGACTCGTGACAAAGACACTTACGTCCGTCGTCAGGCAGCATCGTACCTCGCGGCTCTGGGGCGCAAAAAAGCCGGCGCGGTCGCGAAAGCCACGCTTCGCATCTATCGATTCCGTCCAAAAGCGCGCAAAACCCCCTGGCACGGCGGCGCATTGTACGTTCCATCGATCTCATGGGATCGACGAGAAGCCAAGCAACTCGTCCGTCAGCTTCTTAGCTGGTACATCTGGTGCAGTGAACGAAAGCAAAGCGGCCAACTCCGTCAGATCCACAACAACATCCGGTCTCTCCGATTGGCACGCGCCGCAGGCTACCGAAGCCCAGGATGGCGCAATGTCGGTCTTCAACGCTGGATGACCCTTTGGAAGAACGCAACAAACTGCAAGGAAGTGCGCCGTATGTTCAGCGTTCAGAACGCAATCAAGACCAATGCGAGCCTCCTTGAATCCATTGGATGTCCCTAAAGAAGGCCGATTCCATTCCTCTATCGTCAACGGAGACTTCATGATGGTTCGCTCCCTCGCCTTGACGCTGGGATTCCTCGGGCTCTGTGTTGTGGGTGGTTGGGCGGCTCCTTTGCTGGCCACCCCTCATACACCACCAGCACCCCGTAAGGTGTCCCATGTTTCAAGAGCAACATCGCGCCCCGCTGTTCGGACTGCTCCATCAGGAGAAGTGAAAGCACCGGCTGCGCACCCCAAGTCCAAGAAAGAAGACTGTGAGACTGGATGTGGCTCACACGGACACATTCCACACCCCACCCAGGCTCAGACCCTGCTTTGGCTCCGTTCGTTTGCGACAGCGCCTCTCAAGGCCGGAAACCAAAGCCTGGAGAGTCTCTTGTTCCACCATGCACACACTCTCAACGTGTTGCACAAGAACAAGCCCAAGCTCCCATTGAAGGCCGGAAGCTTTTTGCGCCGGGAGTTGCAGCGCAAGGAAGCCTGGGTCTCTGTGAGGATTCGGACCCAAGGCCATCCCACCTACGTGGAGGTCAAGCCACACAAGGTCATCTTGAGTGAGCACTTTCACCTGCACGCGGAAACGGCAGTAAAGATTCAGGCTCCCTCGTTTGGGGGCCGGGTCGAGAGGGTCGGTCTCAACCGGCTCTGGATTCGGATATGAGCGGAAGGCGTCCACTTTGTGGCGGGGCCGTGGTTCACGGTCCTTCAACCTGGAAACTCATGGAAGACTCTCGATACCATCACCCTCAGCAACGGCAGCAAAAACGTGGAAGGAAGCGTTGAAATTCGAGTCCAGTACCCACCCACTCCCAAAAACCCCCGCTGAGCCAAACCAAACGCCCCAGCCTTCCTATCTCTCTTTCGCCACATCCTCCAGCACACTTCGGTAGACTTCTCGCATTTGGGACCAGGCAAACGAACCCAAAGGAGCGGGCTGTCGTCCTCGAACCTCAGGCAGCTGCTGTGAGAGCTTCAGTAGTTGTTGGAACAGCGCGTCAACCTCTGCATCGGCCTGCTCCGGAAAGGATGGGTACAGGTAATCTTGTGGCACCCAATCCTGGTAAGCCAGGCGATTCGGAGCCAGAGGGATGCAACCCAACACGGCAGCCTCCAACAGAGCCAGCCCTTGAAACTCATGCAAGGCCGCTGAGACCGCCACATCCGACGACATCAACACTTTGTAGTAATCCTCAACCTCCGGAAGAAAGCCCCAAGACACAATGTGTTCGCTGAGGGACTTGCGAGCCTCTGCAAAACAAGGAGGCTGCTTTCGAAACTGCTGCCCAACCACATGCACTTGGAACGCAACGCCTGCATTATGAAGCTTCTGAAGAGCTTGAAAGAAGCGCTCTGGAGCCTTGTCGTATTCCCAACGATGATTCCATAGAAGGGTTAGGGGGTGTTCCTCCTTGAGGACAGGTCGTTGTTGCACCTTGTCCCAAAAGAAGTCTTCCAGGGGCACAGGAACAACCTCTGACTTGGAGGAGAGCAGCTCCACCAGGCCCTTGGGCACATGATCGGGCAGCCGACGCAGCAAATCCCGAGCCCCTTCCAAAAATGAACTTCGATTGTAGTGGGAGTTAAACAAAAGCCGATCGGCAGCGAGCCCGTTGTAGAGGTTGTGCATGCAGAAGTGCAGAACCTCACGATTCACCTCTTCACGCACCGGATACACAAACTGGTTCTCATGAAAATAAACCACAGTGGGCAACTGCGAGAGCTTGGGAACAAGACCTCGTAATGTGGCGACGTCGGTCATCGATGTCGCCACCAAGAGATCGTAGTCTTGCTCCAGAGTTTCTCTCTCAAGAAACGCCCATGTCATGGGATTGCCGCGGATCCGCCAGCTAAAGAACCGGGGCGGAAGAGAGAGGACGGTCCAGTCCCAATCGCCCAGCTGCTGGACGAGACCGGTACGCCATCGCTTGTGGCTGGCTGCTTCGTAGGCTGAAAGGAGGAGAACACGCAAAGGCTTGGAACTCTTGGGAGGGAGAAGGTTGAAGAGAAAGGAAAGGATCAGGGAGGCAAGCAGAGAGCGTTGTAGGAAATCTCGATCAGAGCCCCTGCAGAGGGCACCGCATTTTTGGAGAAGTTCACTGAGTTGTTGTTGGCATCGTAAGTCCAACCGTTGGTGCCTTGTGGAATGACCTGTCCATTCACCTTGACTTGAATCGAGCTGGGATCCGCCGGACGGCTGAGGAAGAACTGTGTACGATAACCAAAGGTCACAGCGCCCAAGTTGCTCAAAGTAGCACCCCAGTTTGCGCTGGAGATATGCTCATAGATACCTCGAAGGGTCTTGGTCACTTCGTAGTAACGACAGGAGCTGCTCGATTGACAGGTCGCCAAAGGAGTCGGCCCAATCGCTGAAGCGCGGATCTTATCCGGGTTGCGGATACCCTTCAAGCTTCGCAGGAAGTTGATGTAGAAGTTGACGGCCTGGGGAGACTGGTCACGTTCGTCCGAGACATAGATCACGGAGAGGGATGCGTTCTGGCGGTAGAAGCCTGCGTTGCAACCGGTCAACGAGGGAGCAGTCAGAGCCTGGTAAGACGTCTCCAAGCCACGCTCACTGGCCGAACCGCTGGTACCAACGCGAACGTTGTTACCAAAGGCAGTCGTCAAGTTGGGAGTCTGTGGAGTGACAAACTTGGGACTGCCTCGCAAGCAACCCTTCTTCCCAGTATCGGTGGTAACAACTCCAATGTGGAAGTCGACCTGGAGGGAGGACGCCCACTTCACAAACGAGGTAAAGTTGTTGGCGAGGTTGCTCTGGTCGTTGCTCATGGAACAGGAGTCATCCACGTCAAAGAGGATGTCGATCTCCGGCTTGTTGAGCTGCTTGAACACGTCCTTCTGCGCGTCGGTGTTTACGCCTTCGCCGCGTAGAGTCACAACAATGGGCGACTGGCCGGCCAGAGTGTTAGCGATCTCTAGGGTACCCAGGTCAGCGCCAAGGTCACGAGCGACATACGATAGTTTCACAGTGATAGACTGGCCGAACGGTACAGGCCTTGGGAAGGTTGGAGCCTGCTTGATCGAGAACTCTACCTGTTTCTTGTTGGTGTTGGCGCCAAACTTGAGCGCCGTGACCTGCACGCTAGAGCTACAGACATTGAAGATTTCCATCGACTGCAAGCCGCTGCTGCAGCCCACTTTGACGGCACCAAAGTCCATGGGGTCGGGGAGCGCTTCCAAACAAAGCTTTCCGCTGGAACCCACCAGCTTGACGGTAATGGGCTTACCGCGGCTGTCATTGGACGTGATGGTCAATACGCCGTTCAACGTACCTGCCTGAGCAGGGGTCAACGCCACGTTGACGGAGAACTTGGATCCAGAGGGAATCACCTGTCCCTGCGCTGGGATCTGGGTGCGAACCTGGTACGAGTTTCCGGGGTTGGTGGTGATGGTCAGCTTGGTCACAAAGCAGTCACCGTATCCGTTGTTGGTGAGAACAACAGGCAGCTGACGGGAGCGGCCCGTCGCCACGAAACCAAACTGGAGAATCGTGGGATTGGGGACAATCTCGCAGAGGTTGGCCGAAGCCAGCTTCGACGTAATCTTCACCTTCAACATGGGTGAATCAGGGTCGTCGGACTCGATGATTAACTCGCCGTTGTCGTCTTTGGCATCCGTCGGTGAGAACTTAACAAGGAAGTCGAGCTTCTGACCCGGAGAGATGACCTGTGCTGCAGGTGGAGGCAAGAAGAACGAAAACTCTTTGGAGGTGGTTTGGGAGAAGTAAGCACCTTTGTAGGTACAAGGTCGGTTTCCTTGGTTGATGATGGAAACCTGCTTGCGATCGGCCTTGACGAAGTGAAGCTGTGTAGGCGCAGCGATCAAGTTACACCCTTGCGCTTTCCCTTCCAATTCCACCTTCACTTCAGGGGAATCTGGGTCGTTGCTGGCGATCTTGACAGTCCCTGTGTCATCTTTTGTGTCGCTGGAGTTGTAAGCCACTTCGATTTGCTTGGAACTCTTGGGATCGATCACAAGAGGCCACGAGCTTGGCAGCGAAGGCAGATCAAAGTCTGCGCTTGTTCCAGCGCCCAGTGTAATCCCGGACACTTCAAGGACATCCGAGCCGTTGTTGATAATTTCAAAGGTCTTCAAACCTTTGGTTCCAACGGCTGTTTTGTCAAACACAAGCTTGAGCGGCTTCACCTCAATGTCAGGGGCAGCCATCGCTCCCACCAAACGCAGGCGGAAACGCTCTGTCGCTTTGGAGTTGTTGCGGATGATCAGATACTCGTCAGCTTGCTGTTTCTTGGGGGAGTAAGAGAGTTCCATCTCGACCGACTTACCGGGGTCAATGGAGACCGGGTAGGCAAGGTTGGTGACAATCGCAAACTCTTTTTCGATGTTCTTCTCAAACTCAGCGCTAAACAGCTCCAACGTAGCGGAGCCCTTGTTCTGAATCTTGACCTTTATGGTCTTGGTATCGTTGGGCTTGACTGCACCAAAATCGACGGGATTTGGCGTAACAGAGATGTCTGCCGAAAGCTCCGTGGAGCGCAGGTCAATTTTGTATACACCTGAAGAGTCGGAGTTTTCGGCGTTGCTCACGGTCCGGATGTGACCACGGGCGATACCAGCACGTTTGGGCTCGTAGCGAACTTGCAATCGCTCCGAAGCACCGGGAGCAATTTCAAGAGGCATATCTTTTTTCGTAAGAAGCTGGAACGGCTCCCCAGCGCTCTCATTGACGATGCTGAGTTCTTTGATAATCAGCCCACCCCGTCCGATGTTCTTAATCACGACCTCTCGGGTGAGCTGCTGACCGATGGGTACCGATTCAAAGACCAGCGTCTTGGGAATCGACTGGATCTCAGCGTCCAAAGTGACACCGACCGTATCCTGACAATCGCAACCTGCCATCATGGAGGCCCCTGCGCTCAATAAGAAGAGCAGAAGCGTCCCAAGCCGCCATAACGAAAAACGAGTTCGTCTCATGAAGAAACCTCCCAAACATACCTTCCGAAAAAAACCGTGGAACACACCCACTTTGCAGAATTCCTTGGTGTGTCTAAAACGAAAGATCTAACTCAGCCTTCGCCCTGCAGTATGGAACAAGAACATTGCAGCGGCAAGGGTTTATTTTAGATAACGCCTTTGCAGTATAGAGAAATTTATTTCTCCTTGTCCAGCGTTCTTGTGCAAAGACTGGAAAAAAACTGAACGCCACTCACAAGAACGCTGGAAGCAGGGTTGCCTGTGAAAACATATTTGATTATGGTTCTGTGTTCCCAAACCGGAGGAAACGCAAATGAGTCAGAATGACAAGGTAGTGATAAGCTGTGCCCTGACAGGGGTACTCACCAATCCCCAGAAATTCCCTGTACCTGTCACTCCAGAGGAGATGGCCCAAAGCGCCAAGGAAGCGTTTGATGCAGGCGCATCCGTGATGCACATCCACATCCGCAACCAGGAGCCAGGGTTGGGGCATTTGCCCAGTTGGGACCCCGATGTATGTGAAGAGATAACGGACGCGATCCGCGACGCCTGCCCCGGAGTGTTGATGAATCTAACCACAGGCGTGGTCGGTGACGATCTCGGCGGACCCCTCGCTTGCCTGGAACGAACCAAGCCCGAGCTCGCCGCCCTCAACTCTGGCTCGCTTAACTATCTTAAGGCACGCTCCAACGGGCAGTGGGCCTGGCCTCCCATGCTCTTTGACAACCCTGTCGAAAAAGTCGAGGGCTACCTCTCTGTTATGAGAGAGCACAACATTCTCCCCGAATGTGAGTGCTTCGACACAGGAATCGTCCGCAGCGTAGACCTGTTCCGCCAGGTAGGAATGCTGACTCCGCCCTACAATGTATCATTCGTGATGGGTGTTGCGAGCGGCATGCCCACCCACCCAGGGCTGCTCCCCATTCTCATCGACGAAGTTCACGAAGACGCCAACTGGCAAGTCATTGCCATCGGGCGGCAGGAGGTTTGGGAGTTGCACCGCGAAGCCGCCAAGCTTGGAGGCAACCTCCGCACAGGCCTGGAAGACACCTTCTACCTCCCCAACGGCGAACGCGCTGAATCCAACGGCGTGCTCATTGAAGCCCTTGCTTCCATCGCTGAGGAAGCTGGACGCTCCATTGCCTCCCCAGACGAAGCTCGCGAGATCTTCGGCATCGCCTGAGCTTGACCGACAAGCAGAGCGCTCCCACCCAGAAACAGGCGGTCCAGCCCCCTACCCTTTGATCTTCGCTTCCACTTCATCCACCGTTTTGGCAATGCCTGGCCCCAAGACCCGAGAACCACCCTCAGTGACCAGCACGTCATCCTCAATTCGTATGCCGCCAAACGAAAGATAGTCTTCGATCGCATCGTAGTTGAGGAAGCTTTCGTGTTTGTTGGCCGCTCGCCACTGCTCCAACAACGCCGGAATGAAGTAAATCCCAGGCTCCACAGTGACGACATGCCCTTCAGCTAAGGGACGGGCCAACCGAAGGAAGTTCAAGCCAAACTGAGAGCTACGTGAGTCACCAGGTTCATACCCCACGACGTCGCCGAGATCTTCCATGTCATGCACATCACCACCCAGCATGTGTCCCACGCCGTGAGGGAAGAACAACGCGTGGGCGCCTTCGCGGACGGCCTCCTCAGCGTCACCCTTCATCAACCCCAGATCAATCAAGCCTGCAGCGATGGTTGTCGCTGCCACTCGGTGAACATCTCGATAAGGAACACCGGGACCGATTGCATCAATCGCATCAAGCTGAGACTGCAGCACGATGTTGTACATGTCGCGCTGTCGAGAGGAATAGGTTCCATTCACAGGCCAGGAGCGGGTGATATCAGAAGCGTAACCGAGCGAAGTCTCTACCCCCATATCCAAGAGCACCAAGCGCCCAGACTCCATCGCTCCATCGTAATCGTGCGTATGAAGGATTTCGCCGTGGTGCGTCAGGATAGGTGGGAAGGAGAAGTCCCAGAGGCGCGAGCGAATCTCGCCCGTCACATAGCCCAAAAGCTGAGCGTACGACCCTCCTGGCTTGGTTTGCGCCATCGCTGCGTGGAACAAGTGGGCTGTAAAGTCCAGCGCCGCCTCAATTTGCTCCACCTCTTCGTCCGACTTCACCAACCGCTGCTCCACGACAGCACGAACCAGCGCCGGAGACGCGCCCTCACGACACTCCGAAGGAGAGACAGACAACCCCTCACTCAGTCGCAACAACGAAGAGGCCTGAAATGGCGGTAGATACAGGACCTTCTCCAGCGACTGAAGCACAGAAGGCAGCGTCGAGAGGTCTTTCCACTGTGTCATCTCTGCTTGTTGAGCGCGCTCCTCCAGAGACGGCTGCGGTCCTTCCCAGACGATGGTGTCCATATCGACAGGATGACCGAACAAGACCTCCGTCCCGTCCGGATAGGACAGTGCGGCAAAGTCCGGAGCCTGAACCCCCACATAGTAGAGGAAGTGGGAATCTTGGCGAAACGGCATATAAGGATTGGCAGGATAGTTACGAGCCTGTAAAGTAGAGCCCAACCACAACACGACCCCGTCATCATCTCCCAAGAGGTGATGCAACGTTTGACGTCGAGCACGAAACGACATAACTCACTCCTTCACGACAAAGCCCAACAAGCACAACGAGTCGATGTTGTGCCATGAAACCACGAGAGATGCAATGGTTTCGAGCCCTTCCTCCTTACAGTTAGACCCCACCACATCCGCCCACCTCCGCTTCGACCACCCAGCCGTTCAAGACGCCGTTGCGCAAGCCGAATCATGTCGCAGAAAAGAGTTTTCCCCTCACGCTCTCCTCGAAGCTTGCATCGATCGTATCGAACAGACCGACTTGTTTGTTCAAGCTGTTGCAGAACGTCGTTACAACGTGGTGTTGGACGAGATCCAACAAGGGACCCTTCCTATCGCTCCCTCAACGTCAGCCCTTTGGGGAGTCCCCTTTCCCATCGCAGAGGCATGGCTTCCTCCTGGATTTCCCTTTGCCACAGCAAGCACCCAAGACATCCTTGCCCTCTTCCCACCCAACCACCCCATTCGCATGCTGTGTAAGGCCGGCGCAATTCCACTGGTGAGCACACGTACGTCTACTCACCCAACGTCTCTTGCGAGACGTTGGGCCACTGCCCATGACGTCGCCCACCCCAACCACCCGAACCGATGGGCCGGCGCAGGATACAGCGGAGACGCAGCCCTGATTGGGGCTGGCGCGCTCACCTTCTCCGTTGGAGTGGAGACCTCCGCAGAGGTTCGTTATCCCGCCCACCAGTGCGGTATCTTCGGACACAACCTGAGCGTGGATGCTCCCAGCGCTTCACAGCGAGACACATTAGCTTCTCCGCGAATCAGCCTGCTCACTCGGAGCGCCCGTGACCTGAAAGCTCTCTCCTCACTGCTGTTTAAGAAAGAACAACAGGCCAAGGAGGCTCGGCCTGTTGCATGGAAGGATGTAACCGTCTGGTTGTGTGAAGACTTTGGGATACCTGGATGGCCAACTTCAACGGACCATCGTCAAAAGCTACGACAAGTAGGCCGGATGCTTTCTGGGTATGGGGCATACGTTCACAAGTGGGACACCCGTCGCTTGCGCTCCGCGCTCTCACTTTCGGCGCACCTGCTCTCAAACAACGACGAGGACTCAACCCACAGCTTCACACAAGACCACTTCTTGTGGCACTGCCTCCCGAACCGCAGCCAACGCTGGCTTCGCCGCTTGATGGCTCCACTCGCCTCACCTCATACCAGCACAAAACGGGACCTTCGACTGCTGCAAAAGGAATTGGGCCTGTGCTTGGAAGGGACCTCCCTTCTCGTGGCTCCGACCTTCCCGGACACTGCCGTCCTGAAAAAAAACTGGCTTGTTCCCCCCAACCCCTGGCTTTTTGCAGGCCTGTTTCGTTTGTTAGGTTGGGATTGTACGACTCTCCCTGTTGGAGTTCAAAGTGATGGATTGCCATTGGGTCTCCAGTTGGTATCTTCCCCTCAACAAGAGGAACTTCGCCTCCAAGCCGTGGAACGTCTAGCCCAAGACATGGGTGGATGGCGACCTCCCTCCCTGCTCGACTTGTAGGGTGTAGTGACAGACATTCAACAGCCCTATGGATTTCTTTTGACGCACTCATTCTGGTCTTGTGAGACTGGATTCTGTGTGCTAGTGTTTTTTTAGTGCCTTGAGAAAACAAATGATCGTTACCGCCCGATGTTTCGACCCTTTTTGGCGAACATTATTCACACTGATTCACCCTGTGTTGAAGCAACTTTCGGTTCAACTCTGTTGGAGAAAAAAGTGCCACATATCTCGTGAAGGACTAGAACCATGCCAGCCATTCAACTCCGCGACGCATCCCTTCAGCAACTAGCCCAACGCATGTTGGAGGCAGACGGAAATCTCAGCAGCCAAGACATCACAACCTTGGTTGACGCGGTGTATCAGAATGATGGCAGACTCAGCAAAACCGAACGAGAATCCCTCGAAGAACTCCTCCTGCACTACACAGACACACTGGAATCTCCTGAAGCCAAAGAGAAGCTCGACTTCTTCACACAGATGAGCAACTCCTCGCTGCGTGACGCTGCCCATCGCTTTGCCAGCGACGGCACAATCTCCACGCCAGAAGCACGGGAGTTGGAGAGCATTGCCCTTCGTGACGGCCGCATCTCCAAGAGAGAAAAAGTCACCCTGAAGGCACTGCTGGGCTTCTACGCTCCGCAGATGGAACCAGGCGCTCATCAACTGGTGAGTGATCTTGCAACGGCCGGCGCTCCTACAACTCCCACATCGCCAAGCGCCCCTTCCCCTGTCACTCCTGCCCCAGCGACCAACCTGGAAGCACTCAACCTTGGCGCTGCCGAGGGACGTAAAGGTCAGATACTTCTGAGTCCAGAGGGAGTGTTTACTCTGGAGCAGCCCTCTCATGTTGGGGGAAGCATCACAGACCAAGCATCTGAAGCCATCTACCAGGCTGCTGAAAAGATCAGCCAGCTTCCTGATGGTCAAAACCTGTTCGCCGAGGTGCCAAAGCCACAAAAGATGAAGGCACTGGAGAGTCTACAAGACAACATTGATCGTGCGATGGAAGATCCCGATCCGTCCAACACAGCGAACCTTCGGGCACGCTCTGGAGCCGCAACAACGGTGCTGGAGTTGGCTCGTTCGGCAAGTGGCCCTGACGAAGCGAACCTTCGTGAGCAAGCTATCGATGAACTCCTGGCCATCATGGAGTTTGAGCCTGTCCGAGGACTTCGACGCTCCGTCCTCAACAACCTTGAAGCCAACAAAGACCTGTGCTCCCCCGAGCAGATCTCCCGAATCGACGAGCTGAAAGCGTCCATTGTCCCACAGCGCCCTCCCTACGAGGCCTGGTTCCAGAACGGTAACAACACCCTGGAAGTCAAGCAGTACCTGCACGGAGAGTTCTACGACGAGACCATCGACGAATACAAAGCCCAAGGATTTTCGCAAGAGCCAGGCTCGTCCAACGTATGGGTTCGCACCTACGACGACCCCTCTGGGAACAATGACCCCATGACGGTTCGGATCACTGTGGAAAAGAAGAACGCCCCGGTCTTTACGGAGATGGACGATGACGACAAGCACGTCATCTTCTACTCCGGGCACTCGAACCTCGGAGGCCACACCAAGGACGCCCTCGCCTGGTCAGAAGACACGGAATCCACCGGCGACAAGCTGATAGTGATGTCGCTGTGTCGGGGCAACCAGATGGCTGCGGCCGTCTCCAACCGCTTCCCTCAAGACCACCAGATCACCACCAACGACTCCGTGACCTCACGAGACGAGTTTGAGATGGTCTTTCCCATGTTTGAAATCATGGCGCGTCGTGGGAGCTACGAAGAGATGAACGAGGCAGCCACTTACCATAGCTGGAGCGACCCACAGCGTGCAGGCTACATCTTCCCCCACGACACGGGGCAATACAACCGAATCTCTGACGAAGATCAGGACGGAGTAGCCGATGCTTGGGGCGAACGCGCCGATCGACTGTTCAATGTAGGCTTGCAATCCCCAACAGGGACACAAACGGATCTCAAAGCCCGAGAGGTTGGGCACGCGGCAACAGAACTGGACGGCACCAAGCTGATCAGCGGCATCGAGTTTGCCAACACCATCCTCCACTACCACATGGAGAATTGGGACCGAGACTCTTCGTTCCGTTCGCAAGATGATGGCAACCTCATCCCTGCTGGCTGGTTTGACAGCGACACCGACGAGCCTGTTCGTATCTTGGAAGAAAAGCACGACGGAGGCACCTTCTATCGTGTGCAGGTCAACAGCAAGTATGCAGATCAAACGGAGGAAGCCCTCGGCGCTCTGGTTGGCTTTGAGATCGCCCAGCACCTGGAAGGCCAATACGGTGGAGAAGTCGATCGCACCGACATGATGCGCAACTTCTACCTCGCCAACGAGTACCTCTACTTTATGGGCGGCAACGACTACTCTTCCAACAACATCTCCAAGAACTTGGCCTCACGCTATGATTTCCCCGACGGCCTGGACTTCCGCGCGCACCGAAGCGCACACCGCTCCTCCAGCGACCACGATATCGCAGACAAGGACCGAATTGGTAAGCTCCTTGACCGCTTCCAAAGCTGGATCAACGGCGGCTGATTGAGCATCGACTTGGAAGAAGAGAGTTGGATTCAGGGATCCAGGATTGGATTACTGCAGAGGGAATTTGGTGAGGAAGTAGTCTTTGCCGGGTTGATGACAACCTGTGCAGAGCGCCACGCCGTTTCCATCTGCGATGAACTGGTCACCTCGTGCAGACGAAAAGACCTCAAACCAATACCACCCTTTTCCGCTCAGGCTGGCGTCTTCGGTTTTAACCATGACAGCCCATCCGGCCTTGGTTTGGAGATCGGGCTCGTAGAGCTCCTTGATCGCGATGGAGCCTTTGGGGTGGCTTGTGTTGTTGGCCTCCAACGATGCCAGCAAGATATCGTTGATAAACACCAAAGAACCCGACTTGTGGGGACCTTGGGTTTGGTGTGGAGCCGACTCACGACGCCAGGATAGATAGCTACCTTTCTTAAGGTATTCCAGCAACGCCGTCGCAGACGTAGGCACCTCGATGCCTCCATTGTCGGGGACAATATCCGTGGTTGTGTTGGTTCCGCTGTCGGCCACAGGTTCACTCCCAGAGGAAGACTCAGTAGCCGACTCCCCAGTGGAAGATTCTCCCGATGTGGTGGGTTCAGGGCCCGATCCTTCGGGGGGAACATACAAGCGGCAAGCGATAGGAGAAGACAGCCAAAGTCCCACCAGCACCACTGCAATCAACCAACGTAACATTCCGATCTCCGATTACTTTACGGTCATTTTCTTCGTCCAGGAGCCTGTGTTCCCAAACGAATCTTTGATCGTGATAGTAACATCGTACTCGCCAGCCGCAAGTTTGGAGTCAGTCTTGAGCTTGAAGCCCGAAGCAAGAGCGTCGTAGGTCTTCTTGGTTTCAGCGCCGTCATCCTTCCGGTTCTCCACAACCTCTTGCTTTACAACTTTGCGCTGGTTGAGTTCCGTCGCAGTGACCTTCGCGACTTCGTTGCCGCCTTGTGAGAAGGTGATGGTAAGCTCCACCTTGTCATTTTCGCGCAAGGGAGGTCCAACTCGCCAAGTCACCAACGGAGAGCGCAAACGGAATCCAGAGGGTTCGAGACGGAAGGCCGACTTTCCATCGTCATTGGTCGCCGACGGATACGAGATCCAACCTTCCACGTTTTCGCCGTCAAAGGTCACGTTCCAGACGCGGAGTTGATCCGAAGGAACGATTTCAAACGCGTCGGTTTCGACCTTGTAGGCGACTCTCTTGCTTCCATCCCACTGCGTTCCATCCACGCGGAATCGATAGGTACCCGTCGGGAAGTTCTCCAACTCCTCAAAATAGAACGTGTACATGAAGTCTTCTTTGACAGCCTTGAAGGTCATGATCATCCGGAAGCCGGAGTCGTCGTAAGGGCGAACACCGTTCAACATCACGTCCTTGAACGAGCCGTCTTGCTGCTTCATTTGCAAGGTGGCGCGGGGATTGTCGGTTCCGTTGAAGCCACCGTAGATGGTGAAGGTCAGGCGCTTGTCCATGCGCTTGTATTCCTTCGGTGGCTGCGTCATGACAGTCCCAGCCTTTGGACTTTTCAGCCGAGGAATCTCGATCTTCTTAAGGTCAATGCCATAGAAGTCTTGGGGCAAGATTCCCGTATCGTTCTTTTCCTTCTCTGGTGTGGTCAACTGCAACGCGAGGGCCTTGGCCTCTTTGACGAGGTACGAACCAAACTTGGGCCCCCACACATTCATTGACGCTTCGTAGCCTCCCTTGTACCAATCGTCTTCCGTCAGAATGTACAAGTGGTGGTCTTGTGCATAACCCATCACAACGTGGTCTTTGATCTTGCTTCCGCTCTCTTGTTTCACAGCATCGACAAAGCGAGAAGCCAGAATAGAGGTGACTTCACCAGGGAACGAAGAGATGTGGAGGTCACCAATTCGCATCGCTGTCAGTCGGGTTTTGGAGAACTGAGCGATGGGCGCTCCATTCAGATCAAAGACAGAAAACGCACAGCCTAACTTACCGTCTTTGTGTACCTCAGGCGTGTCGTGGCGATACTCTTTTCCGACGCACTGGAAAGCCCCGTATCGGTGATCTTGTTGTTCGTCCAAAATTACGCGATAAAACTCACCAGGTTTGTATCCGATCGAATTTCGAGACACGGGAATTCGCTTGTTGGCCACATCCAAGGTCAGATCCGTTTTGGTCTGAATTTTCTCAAACAAAGGAACAATCGTTTGGGAAGCGAGATGTCCAATCATCTGCATTTGGAGGGTGCCCTTGTGGCCCATTCGATCTCCACGAGGAGATACATCACCGGCACTCCCTTGCATAAAGAAGACATCAACGCGGGTCTTAAATTTGGCCTCCAAACGATCTTCCAAACCAAACTCAAGCCCACCCGGAGCATCGTTGGTCAACATTGTATTTTCTGAAATGGTTCCGTGCATGGGAAACGTGACAAGTGCTGCGATGGGTGTCCCATCAGCTTTGTCCACCCGCATCACAAGAAGATTGGGGTTTTTGTTGTTGGCAGATTGGTTACGTCGGTCCGAGAAGATCAGGTTTTCTTTATCGAAGTCGGGAACCAAGGTGTAACCCACCCTGCCTTCAGCCAGATTGTTGTTCGCCAAAACAATGGCTTTTGCAAACGATTCAGCCAATCGGTCAAACACTTCCTCCAGAAAGTCTCCCCCACCAAAGGCACCAAAACCAAGATCGGACAAAAGGTTCCAAAAACGAGCGGGAGCGGAGTGGCTGTGGTGTGAAACCATAAGCGTTTTGCTGATCAAGTCGATACCTGTCTCTTTCACAATACGCTGGCTGATCTGGGTTAGCATATAATCTGTGGTGAAGATCAATGGGCTGCGCAACAGGACAACCCGCTCCATGCCATCATCGAGCATGAGAGCTTTAATCGTAAAACGATCGTAAGCTCCTTCCGAGCCTCCCAAGGATTTGGCATATCCACCGCGGGGACCGGGGCGAAAACCAAATCCCCCCATCGAGACACCGAGTGGGAAATCCATATCCACCACACCGACACCGACTTTGATCGGTTGGGTTTGGGTGCTACCTTCATTGGGTAGCTTGCCTTTTACCCAATTGGGCTTGTGACATTGACCGTCGGAACAGACATGCCCGCTGGGACAATCGGTGTCGATCTCACAACGTGGAACACAACGCTCCCCAGTTTCGTCTTCAAAACAATATTCGTCTTTCTTGCAGTCTCCATGACCGATGCATTCGAATGCCTTAACACACTTGCCGTCGCGGCAAGCTTGCCCAGGACAATCACGTGCAGACACACACGTTTTGTTGGGAGGAGCATCCGCGATACCACCCCCAGCGTCTCCAGCATCTGTGGTGGCAGGAACTTCCCCTGTCACTTCCCCTGTGGGCTCATTGCTGAGCTGTGGGCTACAAGCCCAACTCCACGAAAAAACAAACACCAACAACACAACATACTTTGCGATACGACCCATTCGTTCTATCCCTCGATAGCTTTCATTCCTGTTGAAGAACCATTCGACTCGGACACTCTTCTTATACACGACTCCCACTGGAATGGAAATCCACGCAACCATCTGTTCTCTCTCCAAACCCTGGCACAAGAGTGGAGCAAGCTCTTACCAGGCAGGGGTTCCAAAGCTTTGCCAAATTGAGTCATTTGTACCGGAAAAAAGGAAGAGGGGTCGTCGGGTGTTGGATGACCTCAAGCAGGGAATGCTTGCCTTTTTGGAAACAGGCCTTATACTTCAACTGCTCGAAAGACAGGTGATGTGGCTTTGCCCATGACCGAACTTTTTAGCCTGTGGATGCGTAAAGCAAACACAGAATGTTCTTTGACAATTGGGGATGTACTGGTTTCGACGGAAGTGAGAAAGCGCATGGTGCGTGTCGGGGATCTGGGTGGCCCCGTAATCAACCCAGGACTTTTTTAGTTGCCAACGATAACGTTGAGCTCGCCCTCGCTGCATAAGTAGTTAGGGTTGTCCGGTATGACCTTGTTCGTGGGTTGTATTTGGGCATAACATTAGCGAACTGGCCAAAGGGAGTCTTCCTGGCGACCTGAGGCGAGACTTTATCCGGGAATAGCAAAAACAAAGCCTGCTCTGTCGGCGTTGTTTGCGCGAAATTAAACGACAGAAATACACACGTAGACCCATCCGTGGCCCTCTTTCGGACGCGAGTTCGATTCTCGCCATCTCCACAATTTCTACACCAACAGGCGATCCATTTGGGTCGCCTGTTTTGGTTTAACTCCCATGTCCGATTGGCTTTTGCTGCGTGGGTTTAGAAGGAGAGCTGATCCCAAATGGTCTGAACTTGTTGAGCGAGAGCCAACGGGTCGAAGGGTTTGGGGATCACAGCCTTAACGCCCATCTCCAGATAGGCTTTTTTCTCGTGGGGCTGGGCCTTTGCGGTCACAAAGACAACAGGAACGCGAGCAAGCTCAGGGATGTTCATCAACGCCATGGCAGTGGTCGGTCCATCCATGAGGGGCATCATCACATCCAACAAGATCAAGTCCGGCTGAAACACGGGAGCTTGCTCCAAGGCTTCCTTTCCATTGCCACAAGAACGAACGACGAACCCTCCTAGGTTGGTCAGGGCAAACTCTGCAATCGTTTTAATATCTTCGTCATCTTCTACCAGCAAAATGCGCCGCAACGTGTTCATAATTCTAGGTCTCGCAGATTAGTTCTCCAAGGGCCTGGAAGGCGTCTCACTCAAAGGCAACACAAATGAAAATGTTGTGCCTTCGCCGGGTGTGGAATCAAATGCAATAATCCCTTTGTAGCGCTCCACAATCGACTTCGTGATGTACAAGCCCAATCCTGTACCTCCAAGTTGCCTGGTGTTGGAAGAGTCAGCCTGCGCAAACTTTTGAAACACTTGAGGCGCAAACTCTGGAGCAATTCCCATGCCTTGGTCTTGAACAGAAACCTTAGCGGTTTTTCCCTCCTTTGCCAAGGAAACAGTAACGCTTCCCCCTTCGAGTGAGAACTTGACAGCGTTGGACAAAAGGTTTGCCATCACCTGATGAAGCCTTTCGGATTCAGCTTCCACCCAAAGAGTCTCTTCCGGGCAATGAAGTTCACACACAACCCCTCGTTGTTCGGCAAACCCCTGGATTGCTTCCAAAGAAGCCTCCAGCAAGAGTCCAAGATCCAAAGAGTTTAACTTTGTTCCAGGATACCCTGCTTCAATTTTTTGGACATCCAAGATATCGTTGATCAAACGAATCAATCGTTGGCTGTTCCTGTGAGCGATATCGACCATCTGTTGGGCTGATTTCGGTAGCTCCCCGACAACCCCGTTGGCAAGCAAAGCGAGAGAGCCAGCCACAGAAGTGATGGGCGTTCGAAGCTCATGACTCACAACAGAGATAAACTCATCCTTCATCCAAAACAGCTTTTTCTGTTCGGTAATATCGCGAGCTGTTGCAAAGATGAGGTTGTCCTCTGTCACGGGTTGTGACATCCAGGCCAACCACTTGTACTCCCCGTCTGCTGTCAGGTATCGATTTTCAAACATTACGGTAGGGATGCCTTCGTTTAACGTCTCCATTTCCTTGAGGGTGGCCTCAATATCATCAGGATGAACAAAGGAAAGGAATGGCTTGCTGAGAAGTTCCTCTTCCGAATACCCCAGCACGCGAGTGAAGCTAGGAGATACTTGTAAGAAATAGCCTTCCTCGTTGGCCACACAAATCATATCCAAAGACATGGAAAAGAATCGCTCCAGCCACGTTACGGCCTCCATTCGTTCGGAAATATCTTGAAAAGTACCGTTGACCTTGGCAACCTTCCCGTTGCAAGACTCCACTTGTCCCTTGGCTCGGACCCAGACCCGCCGACCTTTCGCGGTGCGAAGAATGAACTTTTCGTCAAAGCTTGTCCCCTTGGCGATCGCCTCTTCCACACACTGCCGAATCTTCGGCTGGAACGAGGGCGCGTAGTAGCTCAAAGCCTCTTCCAAATCAAGCGCAGGACCAATAGGCAATTCGTGAATACGAAAGACCTCATCGGTCCAAGACACCTTCTTTGTCTCCAGATCAAGCTCCCATCCTCCCACCTTGGCCATACGCTCTGCTTGTCTGAAAAGCTTCATCGCCAGACCAAAGGGGTTATTTTCTGTTGCAAAGCGACGCATCTGTAGAGTTTGCCAGAGCTTTGTTGTCACGACCACGTTGAGTGCGAGAAAGGCACACCCTGCGTTAAAGCTAACAAACAAGGTTGGCCCTTGCAGAAGCCACGTAAGACCAGCGAGGCTAACGAAGCCCAACCCCAAACCCAGTGCAGTTAATGTAAGGGAAGAAGTGTCAGATGAAGAAGAAGGGAAAGTGTTCATAGCCTGCGTACTTGAGAAGTCGGCACTTCTGCGTGGTTTTGCTTAGAACCCAAAAGGTTCACGCAAAAAAGTTTTGCATCCAAAGCCAGGCAAGAGCAGCCCAGGCCCCCAAAGCCGAGCCGATGTTGGACATGACAGCGACCAACAACACTCGAGTAAACGGGTTGCGATAGACTCCTTTGATATCCTTAACATCCTCTGGAATGCGCTCTGCATCTTCTACTGTAGGCTTGCGTAACCAAGCCTCAGTAAGCCCCACCGCCATTCCAGCCCCAATGGTTGGATTTAAAGAAGTGATTGGAGATGCAACAAAGCCTGTTGCAGCAGAGAGGAGCTTACCACCAGCCAGAAGCGTAAGCAAGGCGCACATCACGGCGTTGGGAAGAATCCACATGGTGGCCATTTCCCACATGTCGCGACCTGAGTTTTGAGAGTACCCGACATAGAACGCGCTGAGCACCAGCAACGGAACAAGCCACTTGGCCCAGGCACCCCATCGACTCTTGGGAGGAATCACATTGAGCTGCTCACGATCGATGGAAGTACCGAACTTTTGGGTCATACCGTTCACGTGACCAGCGCCCACAACGGCAACCACAACGTCACCTGGAGCATCTTCCACGGAAGAGATTAAGAAGGAGTCCCTCTCATCGATCAGAGGTTCTTTCACGGAGGGCAACGCTTCAGCAAACGCCTGCATGGCATTCGCCAGTTGGTCTTTTTGCTTAATCTTTTCGATATCTTCTTCGGAGATGTCTTCCGCCTGAAACATGCTACCGAGTAGACCACTCATCACCTTCATCTTGTCCATGAAGGTAAGATTTCCCCAGGTCCGCTTGAGCGTGATTTGCACGTCGCGATCGGCCATCACCAACGTAGCGTCGTGCTCCTTCGCCTTCTCGATGGCTGCGATCATCTCAGCACCTGGCTTAATCCCGAGCTTCTCTCCCATTCGCTTTTGCATCGAACTGAGCGCAAGGTGCGCCAGCAGATACAACATTTTGCCTTGCTTGATGACGGAGAAGATGTCGAGCTTTTGCCAAACTTGTTCGTCCGAAAGAGCTTTGTAACGGGTGTCACACAGTTCCACACAAACGGTATCTGGCTTGACCGCATCAATGACAGCCTTCACTTCGTCCACACTTTGCTGGGAGATATGAGCGGTTCCCACCACGTAAAAAGTCCGGTCCCCACGGCGCAAAATGGTGACGTTCTCGGAGGTCTCTGGGTCGTAGTCGCTTGGGAGGCTTGAACGCACTTCACCTTCAGCCGCCTCAGACTCCTCTTGCGAGTAAGGGGCCTCCAGACTGATCGACTCCTCAGTCACAATGTTGCTGGGGTTCAGCGCGTCCGTTGCAACCGGCGTATCTTGTATCTTGCTCAAAAGGGTAGCTCCTCTACATAACAATCCAAAAATCTTGATGTAAGAGAAGGAGTCTTAGGGGAATTGTCAAGGAAAAAACATGCAGAGAGGCTGGGTCTGTGAAGTGCTCCGAGAGGGAATAGAGAAGAATCAGGGCTTGGCTGGGAGAGGACCAAGCAAGCGAGTCATCACAGAACGAAAGGTGTGACTTCGAAGATCCATCCCGCGAGCCATCACTTTGCCATCGGGACCCACCAAAAACAGCGTGGGAAGAATCACCGTCTCAAACATTTCACCCATGTTGCTCGACGAGCCTTTCTTCGCAATGTGGTTGAACCAGGGCATCTTCCATTCTTTGTTACGATATCGCCGCAAGACCCCTTCGTTGGAGTCATACGATACCGCCAGGATCTGAAAGCTCTTGGTCTTCTTGTAGTGTTTGTACATCCGATGAAGCAAGGGCATTTTGGCCACACACGGAGCGCACCACGTCGCCCAAAACATGATTAAGGTGTGATGCCCCTTGAGATCATTGTGGGAAAAGGTTGGCTTGGACGACTCCCAAAGAGCCACCTTAAACGGCGTAATCGTGCTACCCACCGGGAAGACAACATGCGTGTGCCACTTCGATCGTTTGAGCCCGCGCTTTAACCGCTTGCTCGGATACTTGGCCACGAGGGTTGCCATCTCATCGTAGGTATCGCGGGTTTCTCGCTTCGCACGTTGAAGCTTTTCCTCCAGCTTCTTCACCTTCGCCAAGCTTTGTTCCTTCACTTTGCCTGTCTGGGTTTTGGCGGTGTTCTTGAGCTTCAACATCGATCGACGAATGGCTCGCCAACGAAACCCCATTCCCATCAGCTTCCGGCTCCGAAACGCATACCGAATAGAGGGGCTGGGGTGTGTAAGCATCACCAACCTTTTGTAGACCTTGGCCTCAGGCCCAATCATGCCAATGGTGTTCTGTGACAACATCGAAGACAGAGACCAAAGCACCGACTGTGGCGGCGTGCTTTGAACAAGCTTCTTAATAAAGCCCATCCGCCAGGACTCAAAGGCCTGGTATTCCACAGGTCGGCCCGAAGGATGCAACGACGACTTCAGCATCAACCAGGCATCCTTAACAATCGGTATAGTCGCCGCTTTCACCTGCTTGTCAATTAAGTCGTTGGTTGGCTTGTAGGAGTAGACAAACGGGGTCTTCTTCCCGGAAGCTTTGTGCTGGAGCAACGCCTGCCTCCAGTGCTTCCTTCCACTCTTCATTAACTGCACCACAGGGTTCAACTGGCCAGCCCAAGCCGGCTGGATCTTCCAGGGAGTCTTCACCAAACGTGGTTGACTCTGGGCAAAGCCAGCAGGCCGAGACGACGGATGTGACACCGCAGCCAGGGTCGTCGGTCGTGACGCAGGCTTGGAAGCAACCTTTGGTTTGGTTTTGGCCCTCGTTGCCTTAGGGCCCGGCTTTAAGCTGGCTTCCACGGAAACAGTCGCTCCCGGCTTAAGCCACAAGAGCACTTTGTTGTTTGCCCAACCCTTCTTCTTAATGTTGAGCCAAAACAGACCGCGGTCTCTGGTTTGAAGGGCAAAGCGCCCGTCCTTCTGTGTTGTCCCTTTGTACAATTCCTCAGGCCAGCCATGACGGGTTAAGGAGACCTCGGCTCCTACCAAAACCTTGCCATTGGATCCTGCAACAACACCCTGAACCTTTGCAGGAGCAGGCTTGGGTGGTACTCGCGTGGGAGCCGCGACGAGAACATTGGTGGAGCTGCTGTTGGAGACGTCGCTGCCTTTGGGTTCATCCACATCTGCCCAGACAGAGAAACTTCCACAGCATAAGAGAAGAAATCCAAGAACAACATGTCGTAGCACCACGGGCGCTCTCCTTTGTGTTGTGTTTCGTCCATGAACCCAAACAAGAAGGATGTCGAATCAGAGAGCAACCCCTCTCAAGCGACAAAACCTTATGAATTCAAGGATGCTCCAAAGCAAACAGTGAAATGGATCACAAGCTTCTTAAAGACTGTGAATTCCCTCACGGGTTTTTCTCCAGCATCCTGGAACATTTCTACGATAGAAGAATTCATTCTCCAATGAGAGAGAATCCCCCCGAGCCAAAACCGAAGCAAACAACCGCATTCATTCAGGAAACATCGGCAATAAACATCCTGGAACAAGACATGAACTAGGGAGCGGCAGAACGAAGAAACGATACTTCAAGCCAAAGGAGGCGCCAAACACACAGCACTTGTGAGGACATGCTCCTCACCACACTCCCTCACCTCACCTGTATGATGACTTGTACACCTCATTCTCACCGTGGAGAATGGGGTGTACTTTTTTTAGGTTTAGGGACGTTGCATTCCTCCAAACCCAATGGTCTGCCTAGAGAAAATACAGCACTACACCTGCAATGACGGCTGGGATGGTCTGGACAAAGAGAATCCGGACTTGGGCAGTCGCAGCACCATACAACCCTGCAACAGCGACACAAGCCAGAAAGAACAGTTGGACTTGAAAACCAATGACGGAGTTGGGATGTGCCAGGCCCCAGATTAAGCCGGCCGCAAGAAACCCATTGTACAAGCCTTGGTTCTTCAGCATGGTCTGGAGAAGTTTGTTGTCACGTTGGTCTTTGGGAACGCCAAACACTCGAACAGCGCGGCTCCAAAGAAACATTTCCAGAACCATGATGTACACATGAAGAGCAGCGATCAGACCCACAAGTCCAGGAGCAAGGTATTTCATAGCGCGTTCCTTCCGTCAGGTAGGTTCGGCCACCTCAGGGAAGCGACCGTGTTGAAAGAAATGGAGAATCATCTCATGAACATCGGACTGGTTCATGATGGTGGTGTGATTCGCCGCAACTTCAGCAAAATCAACCATCATCTCCAGATGTGTTTCTTCGACAATCACGGTTCCATCGCTGGGTTGGTCCAAGACAACATGAGAGAACCAGCTGATCGGATTGGCCAGCGCACGTGCCTTGGTCCCGGCGATCACACCAAACGGACAAGGGGGCAGCGGCAGCTCCGGCTTGTCTTCAGCGACCTGCAAGCCAGCCGGTCCATAAAACCAGTGAAAGAAAGGTTGTGTGGCGGGATGGCTCGATAAGGTTCGCGCCAAATGACTGCCGTTGTGAGGAGGAGCGATAAACACAGCATTCCGCCAGTTGTAGTCTGGCATCAGCGACATCAGAACTCGTCCGACCAGGCCACCCATCGAGTGAGACACGAGGTGCAGCGCAACTTCTCGGTCCACCTGTTGTTCTACAAGTGGGACAAGTTGCTGTGCAAGTTCCTGAATGGTATGCTTGCGTGAGGGATAATCCAGGTTGATGGGATGCAACCCACCATCTCCTATGGCTTGAGCCAAACGACGCATGGAACGGGCTGTTCGGGCCAGACCATGCAACACAATCACAGAAGGCTGTGACATACTACCTCACCCACAGGTATCTTTACTGGGTCATGTCCCACTCACAAGGAAAGAGAACATCCGAGCAAGGGACCCCAACCAAGATAGATAGATACGTTTCTCACCGAAACAGAAGAACACAAAATGAGATTGGACTGTAGTCGAGTCGGTCGTTGGATGCAAGCGAAGAGGGAGTTAGCGTTGAAGTCGCAACATTTTCGAATGGGGCTCTTAATTCTTTGGAGCACATGGTTCCTGTCGATGGGATGCAGCACAGCCCCACCAGACCCTTGCAAGGATGTAACTTGCGATGCCAACAGCACATGCCAGCAAGGAACCTGCGTTCCCAACTGCACTGACGTGCAAGCACTTTGCAACAACGTTTGCATCAACATTCAAACCGACACGAAGAACTGCGGTCAATGCGGCAACCTCTGCCGTGAGGGTGAAGTCTGCGAGCAAGGAGCCTGCAAGCTCACCTGCCCCGACACCGCGACGTTGTGCGCCAACCAATGCGTTGACACCCAAACCAACAACCAACACTGTGGCGCCTGTGACAAAGCTTGCAGCGCTGGCGAAACCTGCAAAGGAGGGGCATGCGTGCTGGTGTGTCCTGGAAACTTGGCGATGTGTGGACAAGCCTGTATCGACACCCAAAACAACCCCAAGCACTGTGGAGGTTGCGACAAAGCTTGCAAAGCAGGTGAGGTCTGCAGCAAAGGTGCCTGCCAGCCCAACTGCCCTTCTTCCCAAACACAATGTGGTTCCGTTTGTGTGGACACCCAAACTGACGCTGGACACTGTGGCGCCTGTGATGCTGCCTGCAAAAGCTTCGAGACCTGTGACAAAGGGGCTTGTGAGCTTCGTTGCCCCACAGGTCAAGTGGACTGCAACGGCCAATGCACCGATAAACTCACGGACAACAACCACTGCGGAGGCTGCGGAAAAACTTGTCAATCCTGGGAGATTTGTGACCAGGGTTCCTGCAAAGCCATCTGCTCCTCAGGACAAACGGATTGCTCTGGAACATGCGTCGACCTGCAGTCCAGCCTGACACATTGTGGCGCGTGCAAGACGTCGTGCAAAACCAACGAGACCTGTGAGAAAGGTCAATGCGTATGCGAGAAGAACACCACAGAGTGTGGCGGGGTATGCATCGACACCCAACGCAGCAGCGACCACTGCGGTGCCTGCAATACCAAGTGCCCCACAGGTCAGGTTTGCGTCTCTGGAGCATGCGCCACCCGCTGTAAGATTGGAGAGACCAACTGCGCGGGCTCTTGCATCGACACCCAAACCAACTCGAATCATTGTGGTGCCTGCAACAACCTCTGCAAGGGAGGCACTACCTGCACCAGCGGAGTTTGCCAATGAGTCGTCCGCTGAGTGCCCCAAACATGCCCCAAAAAGGAGAGGTCATGTTGCGTCGTTTTGTTGAACGTACCCTGTGTGTTTTGTGGTTTGCGACTCTCGTGCTTGGATGCAGTTCGGACCCTCCTGACCCCTGCAAAGATGTCACTTGCCAAGCCGGCGAGACGTGCAAAAACGGAACCTGTTTTCAGGACTGCACAGCAAGCCAAACCCAGTGCGGCACGCAATGTTTTGACACCCAAACCGACGTCAAGAACTGTGGCCAGTGTGGGAACCTCTGCCGCACGGGTGAAGTCTGTGAAAAAGGCGCATGCAAGCTGACTTGCGAAGAAGGCAAGACCGCGTGTGGGAAGCAGTGCATCGACACACAAACCAACACCCAACACTGCGGCGCTTGTGACCTATCGTGCAAGGCCGGAGAGGTCTGTGAGTCTGGCTCTTGCAAACAAGTCTGTCCTGCAGGAACAACCGACTGCTCCAGGCAATGCAAAGATACACAAAACGACCCGGCCCACTGTGGCGCATGCGGCACGACCTGCAAGGCCGGCGAGGTCTGCAAAGCAGGAGCCTGTGTTTCCGTTTGCCCGCAAAGCCAAAGCCTTTGCAACGGTCAATGCGTCGACACCCAAACCAGCCGCATTCACTGCGGCGCTTGCGATACGGCTTGTGCTGTAGGCCAACGCTGTGTGGCTGGTCAATGCAGCTACACCTGTCCACAAGGCCAGAACCTTTGCAAGGACAAGTGCGTTGACCTTCAATCGTCACAAACGCACTGTGGAGCCTGCGATACGGCCTGCAAAACTGGCGAAGTCTGCTCCCAAGGGAAGTGTGGTGTGCTCTGCGCCACAGGCTTAACACTGTGCGGCAGCAGCTGCGTTGACACCCAAACCAGCGAAGCCCACTGTGGAACCTGCAACAACGCCTGTCGCCCTGTCGATGTGTGCACTGCAGGTTCTTGCGGTTGCCCCCAAAGCTTAAGCAACTGCTCCGGCAACTGCGTGGATCTGCAAAACGACAACCTCAACTGTGGAACATGCGGGACCTCTTGCCCCTTGGGTCAAAGTTGCTTGAGCGGGAAGTGCGAAGCGGCTTGCCGCCCTGGCGAGACCAACTGTGCTGGGTCTTGCAGTAACCTCGTTACAGATACCCGACACTGCGGCAAATGCGGCAACTCGTGCCTGACCGGCAACAACTGCTGCAACGGTGGCTGTAGCAACCCCAACATTGACGACAAAAACTGCGGAAAGTGCGGCACAGTCTGCGCAAATGGCCGAACCTGTCAGAGCGGAAGTTGCTTGTGCCCCACAGGTCAAACCCTTTGCAGCAACGCCTGCACCAACATCAACAACGACTCGAAAAACTGTGGCAACTGTGGCAAAGCTTGCCAGGCAACAGAGACCTGCCAGCGTGGCGTTTGTAAGCCGGCCTTTGCCGTCTCAGCCGGAGGTATCCTCCAAGAATCCAACGAACGAGGCATTGAGATCGCCGCTGACGCATCAGGCAACACCTACATTATGATGCAGTTCAACGCCGAAATAACGGCTGGCACCAGCTCCTTCAGCAGCGCAGGACAAGGTTTACTTGTCGCCAAGTTGGACAGCCAGATGAAGGTTCAATGGGCTGTATCTCCTGGATTGAGCGACTTTGCAGGAAAAGGAATTGGCGTAGACAGCAAGGGCAACGTTTACATCGCTGGCTCCTTCTCGACGCCCACCGCAACGTTCGGCACCACAACACTCACCAACCCCGCGATTGTATCGTCGCACAACTCCCAGATCTTTGTGGCCAAACTCGACTCCCAAGGGAAGTGGCTTTGGGCCGTACAAGGCGGAGGTAACAACCAGGACGAAGCCACAAGTTTGGCGGTTGATTCGTCTGGCAACGTGTACCTTTCGGGATTCTTTAGCACCGGTTTTACAACGCCGACGGCCTCGTTTGGCACCTATCGGTTCTCCAGCCAGAGCCGCTCCAAAGACTTCCTCGTCGCCAAGCTCGACACCAAAGGAGCCTGGCAATGGGCCGTCGCTGCGGGTGGGACGAACGATGACGAAGCCAACGCGATCGCCGTCGATAGCAAAGGCAACGTCATACTCGCAGGTCTGTTCAATGGCTCCCTCACACTTGGCTCCACTGCGCTGACCAGTCAACGCCAGAACCTGTTTGTCGCTCAGTTGGACAGCAAAGGAGCCTGGAAGTGGGCCAAAAGCGCGACAGGCTCAATCACCTCTCGCTTGTTCCTCACAACCGACACCAGCGACAATGTGTTGGTGGCGGGCTCGTTCTCCACCGGAGCAACCTTTGGGAGCACAGCCTTATCCACCAGCTCACGAAACCCGTTTGTAGCCCAACTGAACAACCAGGGGGCGTGGCAATGGGCAGTCACAGGAGGCGGAAGCCTCGGAGACAGCGCCGGCGGACTCGGCGTGGACAGCTCAGGCAATGTTTACCTGACAGGAACCATCACCAGCAGCACGGCAACCTTTGGAAGCACCTCGTTTGCGACGTTGGGAGGAGCGGAGTTGTTCCTGGCCCAACTCGACAAAGCTGGAAAGTGGAAGTGGTCCAGATCCTACGGTGGCACCCAAAATGAATCGGCTGCTTCGATGGCAGTCACAGGAGCAGGAACAAGCTACATCCTCGGGGAGTTCTCCAGCAACAACGCGCTGTTTGGCTCCACCAGCCTCTCCACAAGCGGTGGCAGTGATATCTTTGTTGCCTCTTTCTCGACGACCGGTGACGTGAGCGCGACCACCACCTTGGGCGGGACCTCTTCCAAAGACGACCGCGGCTACTCCATCGCCTTCGACGGCGCAGGTAACCTCTACGTTGCAGGGTTCTTTGAAGGCACCATGGCTTTGGGCACGAACAACCTCACTAGCGTAGGCGGTCGGGACGCGTTTGTCGCCAAGCTCTCCAACACAGGCTCATGGTTGTGGGCCGTTGCGTTTGGAAGCCTCGGAACCGATACAGCTTATGGTGTAACGACCGACGCCAGCAACAATGTCTATGTCACTGGAACCTTCGGTGGGTCAGGCTCTTCCAACGTCGGAACGTTTGGAACCCTGAAGCTTACAGCCAAGGGAAACAATGACATTTTCATTGCCAAACTCTCCAGCGCAGGCAGTTGGACCTGGGCGAAAGCTGCAGGTGGAAGCGCCAACGACCGAGGCTACACGGTCAAAACGGACGCCTCTGGCAACGTGTACGTCGGCGGATTCTTCTCTTCCAACAGCAGCGGCGCTGTGTTTGGAACAACCACATTTACCGCAAGTTCTGGCCAAGACGCCTTTGTCGCCCGGCTGAACACCCAGGGGAACTGGCAGTGGGTTCAAAAGCTAGGAGGCCAACTCAACGACTATGTGTACGATCTAGCCTTGGATCAAAACGGCTACATCAACTTGGTCGGGGCTACGATGGACAAGCCCACATTTGGCAGCCTCTCGTTGAGCACCAACGGAGGCAGCCTTGACCTCTTCGTTGCCCAACTTTCCAACACAGGCGCACCACGCTGGTTTGTAGCAGGAGGAAGCACCAACCAAGACAGCGGCTATGCTATCGACGCAGATACATCAGGAAACCTATACATCGCCGGAGTGCTCGCCCCCACCTTTGGAGAGATCGTAACGTTTGGCTCGTTTACAACGACAGGGGTCGGCGGAACCCTCCTCTTTGTGTCCAAACTCTCGAACACAGGCGTCTGGCAATGGAGCAAAACGGTGGGAAATGGTGGCAGTGTGGCAAGCGGAATCCGAGTCGACGCGCAGAACAATGTGTATGTGTCTGGAGTGTTTCAGCGTGAAGCCACGTTCGGTAGTTTCTCAGTATCCGCCACGTTTGACGCCTGCCACATCTTCGCGGCCAAGCTCAACAGCGCAGGAACCTGGCAAGGGGTTGCAGCCGCGCCTACGCCAGGAACGTCGTGTGACTACACTGGCGAAGACATCGTAGTGGACTCCTCAGGCAGCGCGTTTGTTGTGGGGTTCTTCCGAGGCACCGGCTTGTTCAGCAACATACCTCTACGCTCCAAGGGAGACACTGATATATTTGTCTGGAAAACCACACCTTAAAGAAGAAGCGCCTTGCCAAAAAGGTAAAAAGCTTGTCAACCTTAGCGGCATGGCAGGTGTCCTAAAGAGAAGAAGAACTCTGCGGGAAAACGATTCGAGAGAGCAAGCATCATAAGGTACAAGGGAGAGTGCGAATGAAAACAACAGGATGGTTCCAAGGACTGGTGAGCGCAGCCTTCGTGCTGAGCTTCGCGTTGTGGGGAGTGAGCGGCGTGGGTTGCTCCGGTCCTAGCACGAACAACAGCAACGACGCGAGCGTCGCCGACACATCCGGTGGAAATGACACAGCACCAGGAGAGGGAACATCCGTGCTCCCCGACGACACCACACAGCCTACGCCGGACACAGTAACCCCCGCTCCAGACCAACCCGCAACAGGGGGAGTGACCTGGTACAAAGACGTCCAGCCCTTGATCCAAAAGAGTTGCCTGGGATGCCACAGCAAAGGCGGCGTGGGACCCTTCCCTCTGACCAGTTATGACGAAGTAAAAGCCAACGCAGGTGCGGTCAAGTGGTCGATCGAGACGGGCCAGATGCCCCCCTGGAGTCCAAGCGCACAAAACACCGACAAGAAAGACTGTGAAGAGTTGGAAGGTGCACGAAGGCTATCCCCCACAGAGATCAAAACCATCACCGAGTGGTTCGACAAAAAAATGCCGATGGGCGATCCCAAGGATGAGAAGCCCTACAAACCCGTTGTGGACTCGCTGGATTCCATAGACGCGGAGGTCGACACCCAGACAGACTACACCCCACCTGGACAATCCCCCGATGACTACCATTGCTTCTTGACCAAACCCGTCATCTCGGACGGAAAGAGCAAAGAGCTCACAGGCTTCCAGTTCTTGCCTGGCGTAAAAAGCATGGTCCACCACGTCTTGATTTACAGCGTGAACAAGTCCTACAGCCAGACCTTGGCAGGTCGTTACCCTGAGAAACATTGGCCTTGTTCGACAGGCGCTCTGATTAACCAAGGAAGCTTTGGCAAAGCCAACCTGATTGGTGTATGGGTTCCAGGTACAGATGTGGTTCGATTCCCTCAAGACACAGGGATTCCCATGAACGACGGCGACCAGTTGGTGCTGGAGATCCACTACAACCTGAGCGCTCTCAAAGGACCCCAACCCGACCGCAGCACGATCCGTCTCCAGTACGCGAAGCAGCCCGTGAAGCACCGAATGAGCTTGTCGCTTCAGCTTCAATTCCAACTCAACATTCCACCCAACAGCAAAGACAGCAAAGCCACCAACAATCGTATCGTTCCGAGCAAGATTCGCGTGTGGGGAATGATGCCACACATGCACAAGTTTGGTTCCAAATTCTCTGTCGATTGGACCCTCGCCAGCGGTGAGAAGAAGTGCCTGATCGACATTCCAAAGTGGGACTACAATTGGCAACAAACCTATTTCTTCAAGAACCCTGGGGGGGTCATCATGAACCCCAACGACAAGACGTTCATGACATGCACGTACAACAACCCCACCGACCAAACCATCCGTTGGGGCGACAAAACCGGTGATGAGATGTGCCTCACCTTCTACTTTATCTCTGCACCCTAACCCTCTCCCTGGAGCTCTCTCCCTGACCCTCTTTATTCCACCCTCACTGCTTCCAGTTCATCCAACGAACGGGCGATATCCCCAGGCTGCCAGGATTGGAACTTCTCCAAACCGTAGTGGTAGCCCGCCTCTTCAATCCCTTGCAGTTTGTGGAAATCGAGAAAGTAGAACCCATCCAGAGGTGGGTGGAGGAAGAGATCGGCGCGCTCGACTTCTTCTTTGCGCTTGGAGATGCTGCTAATCATTGAGCTTTGCAGCAAGATAACGTTGAGGGACGGCAAGCGGATCGCAGGTTTCCAGGGCCACAGCCAACTCCATAACACCTCCCAGGGAGAAGGTAGCTTTTGGAAGGAAGCATCCACAGAAAAAGATTCGAGGTCACCAATGTCCACAACGATGAGAGGACCCGAGTTGAGGTTGCGCATGACCTCTCCAGGCAAATTGTCGAGGACAGCACCATCAGCAAGCATTGTTCCGTTGTCTAGCTTGGGAGGCATCAAACCTGGCACAGCACTCGACGCCTGGATCGCATGTTGCAGCAAGCCCCTTCGATGAATCACTTTGTTCCCATGCTTGAGGTCGACCGAGACACAAAAGTAATTGGTCCAGAGGTCCTCGATGCGTACGTCGCCGAACAACTCATCCAAGGACTTCTCGATACGACGGTCGCTAAGCATCCCAAAGATAGGCAATGTGAACGCACGGAACGGCTTCCGTTTGTCGAGGATCAGTTGGTTTTGAGATAGAATCTGGGGAGCCGAGAAGCCCATCGCAGCCTGTGCACCAACGAGCGCCCCTGCGCTGGTCCCGCCAACGAAGTCGATGGGAACTCCAAGCTCCTGCATCGCTCGAATGATCCCGATGTGAGCAGCGCCACGAGCGCCACCTCCACCCAGAACAAGACCAATCCCTTTGTCCGCAACCAGTCGAGCCACCCGCGCCATATCCGAAGACAAGGCCCATCGTACGTGGTGGTGCGTTCGAACATCACGAGGCTCTAGCCAGTTCAAAGTCCCTGAAGGAAGCAAGGTGTTGGCAGGATGCAACAACACCAGCTCTTGGCGGTTCGCGGAGAACAGCTCCGATGTGGATTGAAGCTCCATCTCAAGACGGGTCAACGAAGGAGAGCCGTTGGCCCAAGACACCAACAAGACAAGGTCTGCGTGGCGAAGGCACTTTTTGGTCCAGATCGAGAGGTGGGGCGTGGCTTCCAACAGCACAAACCGATGATCCGTATCCTGCTTCTCCAACCACAGATCCAACCACATCGCCTGCGGAGTTCCCGAAGTCAGAAAATCTTCCGCAGACACGTTCATCTGCTTTTCAATTTTCTTGGGGCTCAGGGTCGTGGTAGGCCCCATCGACTCTAGCTCTCGCTGAAGCAACATCCCAAACGAATCGATCGGTACATCTTCGTGAAGAGGAACCAGAGCGATGTGCTTGGTCCGGTACCGTTGCCCTTTGGTTCGACGCGCCCGAGGCGTAATCCGCTCGGCCAAGCGCCCCACCAACAAAGTTAGGATTTTCGGATACCGCTGGACGAGCGACTCAAACCCTTCGCGGGTGTAACGAACAAGCATCGAGTCCCGCTGGGCAAACACGCTCGCTCTCCGAGGAGTCCCAGCAAACAGCGAGAGTTCCCCCACAATGTCCCCTTGGGCCACCTGATAAAAGATCTGATGACCTCCCCTACCATCCGGGATGACGACGTTTAAGCGCCCCGACATCACAAGGTAAAGGCTATCAGCCTCGTCCCCCATCGCAAACAAAGGTTCGCCGCTCAACAAACGGACCCATGTTGCCCCTTCCAGAAAGTTTTGTACCAGCTGGGGAGAGGCATCGCCCAGGTGCTCCGCGAGCAAGGTCGCAATCTGTGAACCTTGGATGCGTTGCTGCACCATCAACGACAAATGACGGGCAAGAACTGGAGCCTGTGTAACCAACTCCTCAAACTGAGCCCGAGAGATCTGGGCGAGCACGCAGACGGATGTAGCCACAACCGAAGCCTGCGCCCTTCCACCCAGGAAGAACTGCATGTCGCCGATCATCATGCCAGGGCGAAGCTTTCGCAAGTTCAGCAGTTGACCCGATGGGAGCTTGCGGTACGACAGCAGCGTTCCCTCGACGGCCACATACAACTTGGAACCTTCCTCTCCCTCATACAGAAGATGCTGACCATCGCGCAAGGTGATGATCTGAGTCGCCTGCAAAAGCGCATCAAACCAGGCATCGTCTAGTTCTTCTTCGAGCCCAGCCTTCCTGAGTTCGCGCTGCATTTTCTCGCGCAGCAGAGAGAGATATCGGTCAAGTTCAGGCATGCCATCCTCGTGTCAGGGAGGCGAACGTTCGAAACGCCCCTTAGGAGAAGGCCTCATGCCGCTCCACAAAGTCTTCGCGCAAGGTCGCAGCACGCGCAAGCAACGCCTCACCATCAAGGCCAGCTTGCTGGGCCAGATCAAGGAGCTTCGGACGCATCGACTCGAACGACTCGACCTGGTCATCGGTGTTGCCCTTCGCGACCTGGTCAGCCACATAGACAACCACCATTTCGGCGAGGCGATCGGGATCTCCTTCTGCCAGTTCGACAATCTCATCGGTGGAGACGTTTCGGATCTCTGCGTGGTTTCGGACGTGAAAGGCGATATCAGGATCCAGACCTCGGGACTCCAGCCATTCGGCACCTGCCGCTTCATGGTCAAAGTAGTGAAACCGAGGACGTCCGGAAGCATCCGGTGATTTGGTGTTGCGCTCAAGAATTTTGCCGACATCGTGCAACAACATCGACGCGCCTGCATTTTCCCACTCCATCCCCACAGTCTGAGACAGGTCACGCACAGCCTCTACCGCTTTGGCTGTGTGGTCCAGAATGCTGAATCGGTGCCAGCGAGGGCTGTGCAACAGGGCATCGCGGAGTAACTCAGGAGCGCCGATTTGTTCGCCAGCCTCCACTGCTTCATCAAACAATTGGCGGAACGGTCGATTGTTCTCGACCTCTTGGGCGTCGACTTGGGCCAGAGCCATCTGCAACTTCATGACCGAAGGGGCAACCTTGGAGTCAGGTTGGTCAAAGCCAAGATGCTGAGCGAGTTCAAGCAGGGCGTCGGCTTTGTCCGTGAAGAACGGAAGAGCCGAGAGGGTGAATTCAACCACGCGGCCAAACTCTTCGGGAGAGATCTGTCCATTGGCATCCCCCCACAAACCATCGACTTCAAGAGCGAGGCGACGCAACGGAGTGGGCAAGGATTGAAACGTAGGATCCAGGGTGGCTGGGGGCACTTCGTTCGCCTGTCCCAACAACGACACCACCTTGTCTCGACGGCTCTGACCGGTCACATCAAACGATGGCGTCTCTTGCAACGCCTCTGCCACGTTTTCCAGCTCTTCGGTTGAGGCGATCCCGTCAGCGTTCCCGAGGCGATCTGCTTCCGCCAACAACCGGCGCTCCACAAGACCCTGAACTGCAGGCCGTTCTCCCACTCTTGTCATACCGTTACATCCTTCTACCACACACGATGACATGTCAAAGCTAGCGAACCCTGGAGAGTACGTTGCTACCAACGTTCTGTCAAGGGAGGAAGACCATGCAAGTACGCTTTGTGCTTGACTTCGCGAAGATTTCCTGGTAGAAAATCCAGCCTGGCTTTCATGCCTCAACTCTCATCACCAATGCAGCACCCCATCGCTGCTTTTCTTTTTATATTTCGCACCCTGCAACCGTTTGAGGTTCACCATGAAGTTCAAAAAGATCGACACCCTGGTAGATCCAGCCGCACGCCAACTCGCCACACGCATCGACAACAACCCCAACGTGGGTAACGCGGATGGCCTGATTTCTACAGAAGAATTGGCCAAAGCTGCAGACCTCGAACCGGATGAAGTGTTGGAGCAACACTCGTTCGAGAAGCTGGGTCAGCTGCAGGACTACGTCGAACGCTTTGGTACTGAAGTGGAAGGCCCCAGCGACACAGTGGCTCCAGCAGGCGGCGCGACCTTCACCCCTCTCAGCATCCACTTCTCCGACAACCCTGCCCCGGTGACCGAATGGGTTGATGACACCATCACCCTCACCGACTTCCAAGAACTCAGCAGCGCCGAGCGAATGTTCCGCGTCCCCTCTGCCGACCGCCAAGTCGCAGACGGTCAGTCCGTTGAGATTCCCTTGGAAGGCCGTGAGATCCACATGATTGAGCTGAAGTACCAGGACACTCGCAAGCTTCGCGACCTGGAGTTCAACGTGCGTGAACCCGGCGGCGCTTGGCGCACCATCCGTGGTGACGAATACCACGAGATGCTCGGCAAAGAGAAACGCGGTGAAGTCCAGATCAAGCGCGAGCGCGACCACAACTCGCCCTGGATTAACAACCCGGTTCGCGTCAAGGTTGAGATTGTCTATCCCGATGGAAAGACCCACCTCGTGGGCAAGAAGTTCCTCGACTTCCACGTACATGACGCCCACAGCGCTGATAGCTCCGGTTACCCCGAGACGGACAACATCAACCGAACCTACGAGAACATTCCCCACGGGAAACTCCCGGAAGGCAGCACCCTTCGCCTCACTCCCATGTTCATGGACAAGAAAGAGTGGGAAGCCGACCGTGAGATCGCTGCGGACCTGTCCTGGGTGAAGCCCATCTACATGCCAGAGCACACCGAGCGAGTGAGCGTCGTCAACGGCTACGGCTTCAAAGACATCAACCCGGAAGGTTACGACGTAGATCCCAACCGTCCCATCGCGGGCGTGATGGTCAAGTGGACCGACAACGGTGGAACCTCCAGCGGCTCTGTCTCGTTTGAGACCGAACATGGCCGCCACCGCAGCAGCTCGTACAACGTCGGCTCAGGAGAAACCGAGCTGATTCCCCTTGACGGAAAAGTCGCCAAAGACGGCAAGATCCACATCAATGGCCACGGGATTCAAGTTGCATCCGTGGAAGTACTCTACGCAGACTGAGAGTCGCTCTCATCCTCGTAGCCCTTTCACCTTTGTCATCTCGTGTTCCAACACGACTGCACGCACAAGTAGGGTAATCCCATGCCTGTCAACAACAATCCAAAGCCGGTGGTCCCAGGACGAGAGATCCATCGCGATAACTTTGCAGAAGTTCTGAGCGACGCCGCGCACGACGCCAAAGTGACCAAGGCGGAAGCCGAAGTCATTCTCCACGCAGTGGAAGAAAACACCGATAGCTTCGAAAGCAGCCAGGTGGACGACGCCAAGGCCTTGTTCCAATTGGCCACAGAAGCCAACCCCGAAATGGCCGCGCTGGCTGTCAACTCTGGCAACATCCAATCGTTTCAATCTGCGCTTCGGATGCACATCCACACGTTGACCGAACCTCAGATCGAAACCACCGACGTTCACTCCACCGAAGCTGTCCGCAAAGGAATCCCGCTGGGTACCGATGAGCCGCTGAAAGCAGAGGGTCCTCACGGAACAGCCTACCTGGTTGGCGCAGGCCGCAAGATCGACAACATGGAAGTGAACCTCCGGCCGATCAAACACTCGGTTCATGGCGAAGGCGTGGAAGCACGCTTCAAAGTAGCCCGCGGAACAGGGAATGAGATCGAAGAGATTCTCGCCAAGCACCCAGACTCCAGAATTGTGGAGAAAAAGGTCCGCAACCACGGCGTGAACGAGGACGGAACCATTAACGTCCACGAAGGGGACGACCCCAACTCTCCCGAAGACGTAACGGCCAACAAACTGCTCGAACTCAACCAAAAACTCGGCGAAATGAACAACCGCCTGGGTGAGCTTGAGAAAGAGATTGAGAACGCCAGCGGCGCCGATCTGGAGAAGCTCCAGAAAGAACAAACCGAACTCAAGACCGAAGTCAAAACGGCAGAAACCGAAATGAACAAGCTCTCTGGGGTCAACAGCTACTCCAGTTACAGCTACGGTTCCTCCAACGACGGCATGAGCCTGGGTCACTGCGTTCGGGTTGAAGAAGCTGGCAAGTTCCGCATCGACTACTTCCCAGAAGAAGTCGCCAAGCAAGCCCTCCGTGGAGCCGTCCATATCGAAGCCTTTGGCGCCAACGAAGAAGAGAAGAAGGCCAACCTGGAAGAGGCGATGAAACTCATTGCCTTGGACGACGAGGTCAAAGAACAACCCACGGATGAGTCGCTCGAAACGCTCAAGTTGATGCGCATCTTGTGGCAAGCCGCTCCGAAGCTTGCTGGAGAGCTGGCGAAAAACCCCGACCTGAACATTGAGATGATTGAGGACGCGCTGGAAGAAGCCAAAGTGCCCGACGATTTCATCGACGAAGCCCGGTTTGGAGAAGTTGCTCCTGGTCGTGTGTCCGTGATTGTTCCAGGCCAGGCGGAAGCGTACTACAAAGCTGGCGTCCGAGCCTTGATCCACACCATCCAAAACCCCGACAAGATCGTCGACATCATCGCCGACGGCGCGCTCTCTTGTACCCAAGAGCGTCTCGCCAGTCGCAATGTCATCAAAGGGATGTCCAGCGAGGCCGACCTCAAATCAGGCGGTGCAGACTACGTGTTTACACGAATCGTCACAGAAAAGCTCACCAACCCTAGCATGAGCAGCCGCGCTGTCATCTCCTTCAACTTGGATCTGCTCGACCGAGCCGACTGGTTTGCCTACCCCAGCGACAAGTACGGCTCCACGTACATGGACGCTGAAGCGGGTGACAGCGAGATCTCCGAAGCGCTCAAGACCATCACATCACGGACGCATCCCAACACGGACGCGTTTCTCGACAAGATGCGTGACGCGCAAGACAGCGGCAACGGAGCGAACAGCTTCTGGGAGCGCCCCACCGGCCGCAAGTTGGTCAAAGAGATCGACGAAAAGACCACAGGCAACGGCATCAGCAGCCTTCGGAACGAAGCCATGTTCCAGGGGCATATTCCTGTTTCCATGATGAACTTCATCGTGGTCAACTCGGAGAGCCAGCGAGAGAGCATCCTCACAAAGCTCGAAGAGCGAGGAGTCACCGAGATCAACGGCGCTCCTGCCGCTGACTTTGTGAAGATGCAAGATACGTTGTATCCAAAGGACGAAAACAACGAAGATGTCTACCCCACCTACATTTAATCCTACGATGGCTTACAGGGTGGTGCTCGAAACAGACACCACTCCGCAAGCCAGACTTGCGATTGGCCCCACGTACGAAGACGGCTCCGTTGAGTTCTTCGACACCAACCGGGTTCGTGCAGTGGTGGGTGCTGTAACAGGTAACGCTGCTCCACCCAACCAGGATGCGATCGCGTTCACCCAGGAAGACGGAACCTCTCTTCGTTTTGAGCCCCTCACTTTGGAACGTTTTCGTGAAATAGCCGACAAGATCGAAGGCACCCCCGACTTCCAATCCACCGAAGAGCTCCAATCCTTCTACCGCGACTTCGCGGGAATCTAACCTCCCATTCCATGCGGAAAACTCTCTCCCAACGTTGGCGTTCGCTGCTTCTCGGTGCGCTCGGTTTGCTTTGCGTATTGCTTGCAAGTCTGGGAACGTCGTTGTCCTTGCGATGGAGTTTGTTGCGTCGTTGGTTGGCCTGGGAGTTCAGCAACGTTAAGACTCTCTCCACATCCGAGCTAGCAAAAGCCTTGCAACAACCAAAGAGCAAACGCCCTGCCCTGCTCGATGTCCGCAAGCTTGAAGAATACAACATCAGCCATCTTCCAGGAGCCAAGCATGTTGCTCCAAACACAGACCCCAAAGAGCTAGAGAAGCACTACAACAAAGACCAACTCTTGGTGGTTTACTGTTCGGTGGGTTATCGCTCGTCCAAGCTAGCGCAACGTATGGAGAGAGCGGGTTTTCAGAACGTCTACAACCTGGAGGGCTCCATCTTTCAGTGGGCCAACGAAGACCGCCCCTTGGTGAAGGGAGAGAAACCAACCCAAAAGGTCCATCCCTTCGACAGCATGTGGGGTGTTTTCTTGAAGAAGTCACGGCGCGCCACCTCAACCCCAAGCACTCAAAAGTAGCGTGATGATGAATCCCTGGCCAACACAAACGTACGGAGACCCCTCGCTGCCGGCCTGTGTGTTACTCCACGGCTGGTTGGGCTCAGGCAACGACTGGCGGGTTGTTATCAAAGCGCTGCAACCATCATTCCATTGCATCACCGTAGACCTTCCAGGACACGGCGCCCATTCCTTGGAGAACCAACCCGAGAGCCTCGACTTTTTGAATCTGGCTCCAGCTCTTCACGATACGTTGCGGTGCGCTCTGGGAAAGCGGACCTTTGCGCTGATTGGATACTCCATGGGAGGTCGGATGGCGCTGCGTTATGCGCTGCAATACCCATCCACGCTGCGAGGACTTGTTCTGGAGAGCTGCCAACCCGGCCTGACCTCTCCTCATGAGCGCAGGCAGCGCGCAAACCTCGATGAGAAAGGAGCCCAAACACTTGTAGACAAGGGACTTCCGCAATTTTTAGAGCGCTGGTACAACGCACCGTTGTTCCGCTCCTTGCACCAGCACCCCGAACGTTTGAAAGAGATGCTCAAGGAACGGGCCACAAACCGTCCTGAAGATGTCGCCAGGGTGCTGCGAGAATTAAGTCCAGGGCGTCAACAGCCGGTGTGGGAGCAGCTACCACAGCTCACCCTTCCCACTTTTCTGTTGACCGGTCAACTCGACCCCAAGTACCCCAACATAATGCAACAGATGCAGCACCAACTTCCCCAAAGCCAGGTCACAATCGTCGAGGGCGCAGGCCACAACGTACACTGGGAAGCGCCACAGACCTGGCTCCAACATGTCATCCCCTTCCTCCAACAATTTTCGCAAGAAAACTAAAGATCCTGGGTCATGTATCCGTTTTTACACTTGAGACAAATACGGCCCCAAATCGTGTGTGTCTCGTCCCACACCTAACAATTGAAGAAGCGTAGACCACCTGAAGGTGCCTCGCACACCAGGGAAGGAGTGCTGATGAAAGGATACTTTGATATCCAACGCATCCTTGGACAAGGTAGTTTTGGAACTGTTTTCAAAGCTTTGGACAGAACTCACAATCGCACAGTTGCCCTGAAAATTCTTCATCCTGAGCACGCTGCCAATCCCAAAGTTGTCCAACAATTTTTCCGCGAAGCCCTGGTGTTGACGCGCTTGGAACACCCAGGGATTCCGAGAGTTTTGTACCTGGGTCCGTTTAAGTGGCGAAACAACGAGCCCACCTACGCTTTGGCCCAACAATACTTTGAAGGGCAAGACCTCGCGGAGCGTTTGGAAAAGCACGGTCACTTCACACCGAACCAGGCGCTAAAACTTCTCCTCCAGATTTGTCCGATTCTCGACTACGCGCACTCTCGGGGTGTCGTGCACAGAGACCTTAAACCCAGCAACATCTACTTAACCTCCGATGGCCCGAAGATTCTGGACTTTGGCATCGCAAAGATCGCTTGGGTTCAGGCGGTGGACACTGCTCCAGGTGGAACCCTTCTTTACGCAGCGCCCGAACAATTGGGGAAAGAACGCCACGTCACGGAGCGCACCGACATCTTCTCTCTTGGCATGCTGATGTACGAGATGATATCAGGAGAGCATCCTTCCCGACTGAATCTTGGGGAGTTCTTTCAATGGGTGAAGTCCGACTCCCCTCCCCCGCTTCATTGTCCCAGCGCAACCACCAGAGACCAAGAGATCCTGGTACAGCAAATTGAGCGGGTGTTTCGTCGAATGGTCGTCAGCCGGCCCCAACATCGTTACCCCACGATTAAGGCTGTGATGCGGGCACTTCGGCAGATTGCGGAGCCCACCCATTCGTCATCCTGGTTAAAGCCTCCCGAAGAGCCACGTTTGTTGTTCGGCTGGCTCGACGCCAAGCGCGACCCTCATTACCGTCGTCGCTCGAATCGTGCCGTACAAGAAGGTCCGACGCTTCGCCTGTTTCAATCCCCACGCTTCCGCGATTTCTTCGACCAGTACATCATGTTCGTTCCAGACCAGCCGGAAGCATTGCAGCAAGCGCATCAGTTGAAATACCAACTGAACACGCAAGGACTCCTACGTCAGGAAGGGTCTGTGAAAATTGTCCCTGTTGCGATGGACTGCCCTTGGGACGTCCAAGCTGTTGCTCTGAGCCTTCAACCCCACCTCCGCGCTGAGCTACAATCCTGGCGTTCATGCCAAAGCTACGCGTACGTCTCCAGTCATACCTCTTCGGCCCAAGCTGCCTGGTTTTTGCTCCAAAGTATGGGAGAATGGGAAGGCACATTCTTGCAAACCATCCCTGCCGATCAGCTCGCTCCAGGCGAAGACCCGGTGCTGGAGATGCCCCTTATCGCTACAGAGATGGAAGCGACCATCCAATAACCAGATGAACACGGAATCAAGGAGGGCAGCGGCCGTCATGCCCATCAATGTGGCCGTCACAGTTGTTGTCTTTTCCGTTGCACTTGATTGGCTGGTTGACCCTGGCACCAGTACAGGCGCTCCAGGTCCCATTGGTGCAAGTTCGCTTTCCAAGCTCACAGATTCCTTTGCACTGACCTGAACTGACATCACAACCTTGCGCACCCGGTGGGTAACACTTGAGGGTTTCGCCAGGGTTGCATTTGGTGTTGTCCTGGTCTTCATCAGGGAATGGAGCCCGATCCACAGGGGCTTGTTCGGGGACAGTTTCTGGCCTTACACCAGGCTCTCTTCCGTTGTGGTGGTCGGGCTTGCCACCGCCATCAGCGGGTGCATCCACAGAGGGCGCTCTTTCGGGGTCATTGTCCATGTCGGGAATGGGAGGAGGCACAAAGTCGGGTTCACGCAGGTCTGGAATGAACAGCCGCTCCCGGTTGGGATCGATGAACTCGGGGCCGTCTTCCTTCTCGTCTCCCCCATCGTTAATGACAATCTGACCTTCACCGTCACTATCTTCACCTCCAGGACGAGGCTCACTCCCCACGGGTCCAGTGCCTCCCTGCTCATCTTGAGGCAACACAAGCTTCTCATCGCCTGAAGAATCTTGTGGCCTTTCAACGACACCTTCTTGGTTTGGGGTTGGTTCTTGATTTGGGTTGGATTCTTGAGCGCCTACAGACTCGCCCGAAGGCTCGCTTTGAGGAGCCTCTTTCCCACCATCGCTCGCCTCAGAGGTTGCGTTGGAAACGCATACATTGCGAATGCAAAGACGCCCCAAAGTGCAGTCATCCTTGCTCGCACAAACCTGCAGCGGCTTTATCGAAATTCCACAAGCAGTCTGGGACAGCACCACGCCCAGAACAAGCAAGCAAAGCAAAACGGTGGTTCTTTGAATCATAGGACAACGCTCACAAACCAAAGGGAAGGACCCATTCACCCAAGATCACGGGGGATTCCCAACTCAAATGAGTGCGATACAACACAAGACATTCAAACACAAACCAACACGATAGTTCAAGGACACTGAGAAGAATCAAGAACTTTGAGGTCAACCTCCAACGAGCACTTGTCCCCTGGGTTGCACACCTCAACCTTGTACGTTCCTGTGGGCGCGGTGCTCAAGTCAAAGACAAACGAGAGCTCGTTGCACCCTTTCACCGTGGTCGGCAGAGGAACCGTTTGCAAGCGAGCCTGAGCCTTCGCCGTAAAGCCAGTGCCTGTCACCACGATGGTTTTCGTTGTGGTACCACAAACCTCATTAGGCTGCAATGCTGTAATTTTGGGACGTTTTCCTGTCACAGCAACGTCCAGATACAGAAGAGGTTGAGAGACGGACCCATCAGGATTACTCACTTGAACGGGCTGCTTGCCTTCATCCAGATCGAACAAGCTAATCTGCGCAGTGATGGATTGACTGCTTTGGAAGATGCTGGCGTACTCGACAGTCCCAACCTTAACCTTGGCTCCTTGCTGAAAGCCCGTTCCTTGCAATGAAAGCGTCGCAGTGGTTCGGCTACAAACACTGACTTGTTTGGGCGAAATCGAGCCGAGGACAACGCCACCTTCAGGCATAACAACCTGTTCAGGACCAGGCTCAGGCCCAGTCTCTGGACCAGTAGCCTCAGGACCTTGAACCTCAGGACCTTGAGGTTCAGGACCAGGCGTGAGATCTGGCCGCGGAGGTTCCGGCGAGCCAGCCTCGCTCCCATCTTGGGTGGGCTCCGGCGTAGCTTGGTCCTTCAGTTGAACATCCTGGGGTGCTCGATCCGGCGTCGGTTCGAGGTTTCCCCCTTGGCACTGACCGTTCACACACTGACCGCCATTGAAGCAATCGGTGGAGTCAAAGCAAGTCTTGGCAACAGCCGTGTCGTTGCCTCCGTTTGCATCCGTCTGCCCGGTAGACTCCTGACCTGTATCACCGGGTGGTGCACAGTGTGTGCTTCCCCAAGCCACAAGCCACAACAAACACAACACACCAACAAAGCGCTTCATACATCCATCCTCTCGCATTTCCAAAGCGATGATTGATAAGCTTCCCTATTATGACGTGTTTTGAGAAAAAGTCACGGCAGGTGGGCGAAGGTCATGTGGGGAGGAGCATAACAAGCCAACAAAAGGCTGAGTATACGTGGCTTACCAAGGGGAAGGCGACTTCGGAATCTTCTTGGCGTTGGGCTGATAAGGGTTCATCTTTCGCGTCGCAATCGCCCGAAGCCAGTTCCAAAGAAAGGACGCCTCTTTCATAGTCATGGAGCGTAGAGCAGGCATCATCAACCCTTTGCGCGCTGCGTCTTTGGTCCGAAACTTGATGTGAAGATAGAGACGAGCGCTACGTCGGTACTTGTAAATGGGCATGGGAGTCACAAAGTCCCAACCGTAGGAAGCGCCGACATCACGGGCTCCATGGCAGAACTGACAAGATTGCCGAAACCAAACAGCGCCCCGCTTCTCCCGAGAGGTATTGGCGACAGCAAACTGACGCTCGTACGCCGCTCCATTGACCAACTCGATACCTTGCAAAGAGTCAACATGACGCCACACCGAGAACTCTTTGGAGAGTTTCCCCTTCACGCTGGGGTGCCAACTCCGAGACACAACAACCTTGTTCGCGCGGAACCGGATCGGCCGGATATCTCGATAGAAATAGGGTGTTTTCTTGGACACCAACGGAAACGTATTAAGCCATTGTTTCTGGCTGTTGGACCATCGAGAGAAGGCCACAAAAACAGGCAGAATCGGAGCCCGCAGCATAATCAACGGATACGGAACGACCATTCCATTTCGGAACCGCAACAGAGCCGTGTCCACCCCTTTGGGAATCTTGTACTTCTTCAAAAGCTGAGACAAAAAGATGCCACGGTAATGCATCGTTTTTTTGTACTGCACATCGTACAAGGACTGGGCCACCTGCGCTGTTGTAGCAACATGAATGGAGCGCTTGTTCAAAGGCAAGGGCCGTCGGGCGTTGGTGTAGTCCCCAGCCCGTCGGGTCCACACAGGAACTGAACCGGCAAAGGCCCAGACCATGGACGAACTCAAACCAACCAACAGCATCAACCCAAAACCAAGAGTCCAACGCAGCGATTGACTCGAACGAGAATTCGATAGTAGAGGACGCATCGTAGTATCTCCAACTTGCGAGGAAGTAAGACCACACCGCTCTGCTCGTCAGGAACGACGACTTCGCAGCCCACTACAATGTTGCCAAAATCAGCCCCCAACAACCTTGATCTGGCTCAAGCTCGCCCCAACTTTTCTCCCCGAACACCCCTAAAAAAAGAAGACTCATCTCTTGGAGTAGAGATGAGTCTTGCAACAATGACCCACAAAAAAGGAGAAGAGGCAGCTGCTGAAGAAATAGAGCTAACTACTCTTCAATCAACCGCAAACCACATTCCAGAGGAATGAAGCCAACTCATTAAGTACTACCGAGAGAGTGACTCGGTATCACACAGAAAAAAATCCGAAGACTGATTTTTTCCTATGCGAGCGGCTCAAACCTTGCGAAGTTCGAGGTCGCCATCACCTTCGGGGCGGAATACATTCAAAGGAATACGCAGATAGCGGACCTGATTGTCGGCAGGTTTGGGAAGGTTGCCCGCGTCCACATTCACCTGCACGCTTTGAAACAAGAGTTTGGGAGAACTCAGCTTGGAGTCACGACTGGTTCGGAACTGCACGAACTCTTCGCGAGAGCGACCCGCGGGGAGCTGAATGTTCGCAGTTTTTTGAGCAGCGATGGTGGTTTCGTATTCCAGTTCACGTCCACCAGGTTGATAGTCATGGCCGACAAACACTCGGGTCTCATCCGGAAGTTCGTAGAGTCGTCGAGTGATCGAGTCGTACAGATCGTCGGCGCTCCCTGCAGGGAAGTCGCAACGACCGGTTCCCTGGTCCGGCATGAACATGGTGTCACCTGTGAAAATTGCGTCTTCAAACTTGTAGGTGACACAGGCTGGTGTGTGCCCTGGCGTGTTGATAACCTGGAACGACAGACTCCCTGCAGTAACTTCTTCGCCGTCTTGAAACAACCGATCGAACTGACGGCCGTCTGTGGGGAAGTCTGTGGGCAGGTCGAACACATCCTTAAACACGCTCTGAACCATGGTGATCTTCTCACCAACACCGGTCTTTGCGTTGGGATACTGCTCTTTGATTCGCTGGGATCCCGACAAGTGGTCTGCGTGTGCATGAGTCTCCAGCACAAAGTGCAGGTTGAGATCCTTGGCTTTCAGGAAGTCCAAGACTTCATCGACAGACTCCGTCCAGATTTTGGAGCCTGCAGGTTCGTAGTCGAGGACCGGGTCAATCACGACAGCATCACGAGTTGCCGGGTCAAAGACCACATAGGTCATGGTGTACGTTCTTGTGTCAAAAAAAGCTTTGATTTCCATCAGAGCACCTCCCTCTACATGAGAAAAGCTCTCGCGGTGGCGAGGCTGTTGATTGCAATGATTAATAAGACAGCAACTTGTGTGCCATGCTTTCCAAAGCTCTTGGAACGTCGATCACCGCGAGAAGACCATTCTTCACTCGAAAAACAACATGTTGCAAAATGAAGCGGGTTGTTTCACCCCTATTTCACATCTGCAACATATTCGTCTTCAGGGGGAAGCTCTTTGGTAATCTCTTTCCAGGCCTTTTCGTCGTGCGTTTGCAAGAAATCTTTGAGTGGGCAGGTTTCACAATAAAGAGCCTCTCCCGCAAACTGACACGCGTAGATCATAGCCTCTTTCATGGAATCCAGCCAGTGCGTGCGGCTGGGGAAGACATTCTCTTTCCCAAGGATATCCAAGGTGCCGACTTCTTCAAGGTGACGAAGGGCGTCTTGCCGAACGCCAGCCAACACCAAGAGTCGACCCTGTTCACGCATCCGCTCCGCCGCAGCAGCAAAGGTGTTGGCGGTCGTCACGTCCATGCCTTGCGTTCGCTTCAACCGGACCACAAGGACCTTGACATCACGGTCATGAATCACCCGATCCATCGCGGACTGAAGCTCCCCTTCCACCCCAAAAAACAGGCGCCCTTCGAGGTGCAGAATGTGGATGGACTTGCACCGGCTGCAGTCATCAGGCGTATGGGCGACATCAACTTCCCGCAAGCGTTGGTTGCTGTCAACAGTGAGGTCGCGCACAACGAGCAAGCGAGCCTGTCGCAGGAACAAGATGAGGCTGACACCGACTCCCAGATAGATCGCTTTGTCCAAGGGCATCATCCAGGTTCCAAACACGGTCACGAGGAAAGCCATCTTATCGGAGAGGTTGCTGTTCATCGTGGCTCGAATGCGCTTGACATCGATCAGATCAAACGCAACCACCACCAACAATCCTGCGAGGCTAGCAATCGGAGTGTAGTTGGCCAGGGGTCCTAGGATGAGAAGGACTGCGATCATAAAAAAGCCAGACATCACCCCCGCCAGGCGAGTGACGGCGCCGCTTTGCTCATTGAAGGCCGAGCGGGAGAGGCTTCCGCTGGTCGGGTATCCACCGAAGAACGCGGCCGAAATGTTTGCAATGCCTTGTCCTGAGAAGTCGGCAGAGATGTCCAGACGTTGACCGGTCCGGGCCGCGATCGCCCGGGCCACAGCGCTGGACTCCACAAGGGAAAGGACCGTCGTTGCAAAGGCCAACGGAGCCAAGGCAGCCATCAAAGAGAGGTCAGGATAGGTCAAAGGGGGAAAGCCTGCAGGGACTGGCCGAAGATCGGAGACAATCCTCATGCCCTGACTGTGCAGGTCAAAGATCATAGACAACGCTGTAGCAATCGCCATGGCAAGCAAAGCGCCCGGCCAGGAACGCCGAAACTTGCGCAGCAAAAGGATAAACAAGGCAGTACCGCCCGCCATGGACAGCGCCATGTAGCTCGACAGATTAAGGCTCTTCACCCACACCACGATCTTTTGGAAAGCGTTGTTGTACGAAGGAAACAACTGCAACGCCAACAGCAAGGATATCCCGGCAGCCAACAACACGCTCGGCGCGTAGGAGCGGGTTTTCCGCCACAACAACAGCCCAAGAATCACAGCCAGCAAGGCCGCCCAGATCAGCCACCCCATCGGTCCCATCGCCTGCACAGAGGACCAGATGGACGAGAACAACGGGACCTTCATCGCCGTGGGGTTGGTCGCCGTAACATTCGGCAACTGTCCGATCCCAATCAGCAAGCCGGCCCCAGTGATGTAGCCCAGCACAACGGGGTTGGAGATGTAATCCACAATGGACCCAAGGCGCAACACACCTGCAACAAACTGAAACACTCCAACCATCAGCGCCAGAGTGATCGCCACAACGACAGGGTCTTTCCCTGCCACCAGCGCGATTCCGCCGCCGACAAGAAGACTCACAGCGTTGGTCGGACCCGTGACAACATGGTGCGAGCTGCGAAAGAGGGACCCTGTGATGGTTGGAACGGTCGAAGCGTAAAGCCCCATCGCAGGCGGAAGCCCGGCAATCACAGCGTAAGCAATCCCCTGCGGGACTCCCATGAATGTTACGGCAAGAGCTGCCACAAAGTCCTTGTACGCTTTGTTCCAACTGTAGTTTTTGAGATCAAGAAAGGGGAGAAACCGCGCCCACTCCATCTATCTATTCCATCCTCACGGTTCGTGGTGTATACCAAAAAGCACAACGCTCATCGCTGCACAAAACAATCGATTGATTTGTTTTCAAGCAGAATCTATGCCAGATTCCTAGACATCGTCCAAAAGGCCAAAAAGGCATCCAGCGAGCAGGTCCAGTCCAACGTCAACTCACCAGCAAGGAGCCACTGATGTTTCAGTCGAAATTGTACATAGACCTCCCCAGCCGCGAGACGCTGCGACAACGAACAGTCGGCGAGTGGTTTACCTCGTTGTTTGGCTCACGTCCAGATCTTCGTTCGGGCAGGGAGGTCCTCACGGTCTCGGCCTACGCAGTGCTTGAAGGACTTGTTCGAGGCCTCGACAGCGCTGGGATGAACAACGTGATCTCCCTGGTTGTGGACAACAAAACCGTGTTTCTCGACTCCCACGAAGAGCCTGATGATCTCGGCGTCATGCATCAGGTCGCCGTTCGCTCTGGCGCGCTAAACCGACGATTCCGAGAGATGCACATCGCGCTCTCACACCGCGAAGAAGGTCTGCATATCATCCTGGATGTGCTGCTCCGCCCCCACGTTCTGGTCGGTGACGAAGAATTGATTATCACCCTCTCCGCCCGCGTCGAAGATCTACAGCACCAACGCGACGAATCCGCCTACCGTTACCGAAGTCGGTTGCGAGAGTATGCGAAAGACAAAGGAAACATAGAGGAAGCACGAGAGAGCCTTGACCGCATCACGGCGCGACTCGCTTCCGACCTCCAAGGCACTCTACCTGGCGCAAGGTTCCGCACCGAAGCCAGCCAGATGCGACTGGTTCGACCTTCCAAAGAACAGATCGGACGCATGCGCCATCTGCGCTTCGACGGGAGCCAAGCTGCTCGCTATCGCTCTGCGCCTGCTCGTTATCGCGGTGGTGCCCACTACGACCCCTTCTACCAATACTACTACGACCCCTTCTACGACTTTGCCCTGCTTGTCTTTGTTGGCGCAGCCATCGAGTGGGCCTGGCACATGGATTACCTCTACTTTGTGGATCCAGTGGGCGACGTCATCGGCTACGCGCATGAGCTTGACTTTGTAGCGTTTGCCGACGAGTGGGACGGCTACGATGTCCTCCACTTTGACGACGCCGAAGACTTCATCATCGATGACAGCATCCCTGTGTTCGCTTACGAAGAAGGCTTCGATGACTTCACCGCCTACGACGCGAGCTGGGGCTTCCAACCGCTGGAGGTGTTTGATCCAAGCTCCAGCACTTTCGTGGAGGCAGGTTGGGACAGCGAGCCCATGGAATACAGCTCCTTCGTGGATGACGCCCCCCTCGGAACCAGCGTTGGAGACGGTGCCTACGAAAGCGTAGGTGAAGACGGAGGCGGCTTCGACGGCGGTGACGGAGGCGGAGGCGGCTTCGACGGAGGAGACAGCTACCACACCCATCACAGCGACAGCAGTTGGAGCACAGACAACTTCAACAGCGACGATGTCTACAACGCTTCCGTGGACGACTGGGGCAGCGACCTTGATGATGGAGGAAGTTGGGACGACGGCGGCGGAGACGACTGGAACGACGGTGGCGGTGATAGCTGGGACGACGGCGGTGGGGACGACTGGGGCAACGACAACTGGTAGAGAAAGCTAGGTCGCGCTGGAACGATAGACGCTCTGGTGGATGTGGATGCGGGAGGAAAGAGAGAAGCTATGGCCGAGTCATCGCAGGTGTCCATCACCCTTCAATGGAAAGGACCGACAGGAAAGCAAGTCGAGTTGCTGGGAGACTTTCCTGATTGGAACCATCCCGTTGCGATGCTCGAGGGGGCACCGGGACACTACGAATGCCACTTGCACCTGCAGCCTGGCCTGTACCGTTACAAGTTTCGGATCAACCAAACGAAGTGGAAGCTCGACCCCAACGCCCTCGTTGTCGACAAATCGGAAGGCTACACCAACGCCGTCCTTGTGGTGGGCGGAATCATCTCCCCCGTATTGTTCGCGCCCGATCGTCAGCATTGGGCGCAATGGGAAGATGGACGTCTGGTCATCCAGGCCGAGACCTACGCAAACACCGCCGCTCCTGAGCATATATGCTTGCTGCGCTCCGACGCACTCCAAGGCACCGTACACCAAAGAGACCCGGAACCTGACAAGGTCCCGCTGCTGCCGATGATGACCCAAGGCAACCGTACGTTGTACAGGGCGGAAGTGCGTCGCCCTCCCAAAGCTCCGCCCTGGACCCACGTCTACTTCGAGGGCGCTCCTCAGCATACGTTCTTGTTGCCACCTCCGCGCACTCCCTTGGGCCAACCTCCAGAGTGGCTCCAGAACGCCTCGCTCTACGCAATCTTTGTCGATCGATGGCATCGAGGAAGCCAGTCGCTCTCTCAAAAGCAGTTTGCCTCACGCACTCAGCCTTCCACCGCAACGACCTTCTACGGAGGCGATCTGGAAGGCGTGACCGAGCACATCGACTACATCGCAGGGCTCGGAGTGACAGGGCTCATCCTCTCCCCGTTGCACCGTTCGCCAACCCCCCATCGCTACGACAGCATTGACCTTTCAGACATCGACCCGCTGCTGGGTGGAGATGACGCCTTTGTCCGGCTGTTGGACGCTGCGCACAAGCACAACCTCAAAGTCGTGATGGATATCTCTGTCACTCATGTGAACGAGCAGCACGAAGCTTTCCAAGACCTCCTTGAGAAGCAGCATGAGTCGTCGTACAAGCGCTGGTTCTTTGTGCGCGATTTCCCTGTCAAAGCAAGAGACGCTTCGACCTTCTCCCACTACCCCAAACGGCCTGAGTTGCCCTGGCTTGACCTCGGACCAGGACCCGCCCGTGAGCATGTTTTGGAGACGGTAGAGAAGTGGGTCAAGCTCGGCGTGGATGGACTTCGACTCGACGCTGTGGAGGAGGCTCCCCCTGACTTTTGGCAAGAACTTCGCCGACGCACCCGACACATCAACCCCGATCTGTTGCTCTTGGGAGAGGTGGTCTCTGATCGGCCTGGTCATCTTGCGGAGCATCGCGGTCTGGATACCATCACGGACTTCCAACACCGCGAAGCCATGCTCGAATTCTTCGCCCATGGAGCCATCGACGCTGAGACTTTCTGGACACGCCAGACCTTCCATGAATTCCGGATGGGTCCGTTTGAGCCAACCTTCCGGCTGTCCTTTCTCGACAACCATGACACCTTGCGTTTTTTGACCGAAGCCCAGTCGCAGCACAAGCTTCATCTGGCGCTGGCCTATCTTGCCTTTCGACCTGAGCCTCTTTGGCTCACCTACGGTACCGAGTTAAACTTTACCAGCAAGGTTTCTCCCGAAGCCGAAGACCTGGTCTGGCCCGAACGATTGCCCATGGAAGACCGCCACGATCACCACAACAACACCCAGACGTTGCTTCGTCATTTGATGGAACTGCGTCGAACCTTAGAGCCGATGTACCATCGATGCTTGCGCTTTGTTCGCGCCAAGGAGCAGTTGTTGGTGTTGGAGCGTGTGAGCCCACACTCGACACTTCGTGGTTACTTTTACACAGGCTCTGAGGATATGATCTTGGAGCCGATGCCACCCCATACACGATGCCTGCTACGAACCCGTAACGAGGATGAGTCCGAGGCCTCCACAGAAGAGGAAGCAATCCGGCCGCCCACGCTCTCAGCCTGGTCTTCACAGTGGTTCTTGTTTCCCTCCTAAAGGAGAGACAGAGCCCAACAAGTGCCTCCTTTCTGTCCCTCACAACACATAGGAAAGAGTTGTGACTCGCTCTACGTCTCGATGGTTTTCTGGTTTCCTCCTCGCTTTGGTAGGAACTCTGTTGTTGGGGGTTCTTTTGCGATGGGTCCTCACGGGTCTAAACCTACCGTTCGGACTGCAGTTTAAGAACCTTAAGCATGCGCACTCTCACCTTGGGTATTTCGGTGTGTTGTTCCCCGTTGTGTGGCTGGCCTGGCGACAACGTGGAACCTTTCAACTAAGCACTGGCATGCTAAGCATTTACGCTGCGGGTGTGGTGTTAAGCACCGTTGGTTTTGTGCGAGCAGGATACGCCATCGACTCCATCATCGGCTCAACATTGGTCTGTGGTGTATGGCTGATGTCCGCCTGGAAACAACGCAAAGAGCTGTGGCAAAGCATGAGCTGGGTATCGTCAGCACCTCTTGGTATACTGCTCGCGAGTTGTATGATTCCTCCCATTGCAGTGTTCACACGAAAAGATCCAACCTTTGCTTTGCAGCTCGTCCAAACCTTTTTGAGCCTGCTTATCTTTTTGGTGGCCTTACCCGCGGTTCTTTCTCGCCTCAAGGTCGTTGCCCCCTGGACCCTCTACTGGCTCACTTGTGGTATCTGCGGTGCGCTGTTTCTTGGGGTCGTGCCTCATCCTATCCTGGGCCTGGGCTTGGTTGGTATGGCGTCATGGGTGTTTTGGGGGATGTTCCAAAACGAAGAGGTACCTCTCGACCAGCAAACGTTGTGGTTAACGTGGGCCGTGGGCGTTGCAGCCTTGGGATTGGAGTTACTCCCCAATGTTCATGTCGTTGCGATTGCAGGCATCCACTTAACCTTGCTGGGACCCTTCCTCGCGGGATTTGCCTTCTCCCTTGCCACCACAACAAAGATACCCGCTTGGCTGCGATGGAGTTACATTGTGACCTTGTTGGTGATGGTCACTGCGATTGGCATCCAACACTACCTTCCCTACCACGAGTGGACCTACGTTTCAGCGTCGTCAGGAAGCCTCTTGGGCGTGTGGATTCTGGGGGCAATTCTCTGGTTCCAAAAGAACTCTGGCCTCCTTGCCGATCAACAAAACAAAGAAAGCTTAGATTTCTCTTAAAAAGCCTGTAGAAAGGTTCTGTAGCAACCGTTCGTAGAAAAGGGTATAAGAAGTATTGAAGGAATGCCTACTAAGACATGCCTCGAATGAGAAAACTTCGTAAGAATCTGTCGAATTCAATGCAAGTGAGACAAAGGACTAGGTAGTGAGTTCCTCGAATTACAAAAGCACTGAGATCCAGTTGCCTCCGTTCCAGATCAGTCGAGCGCATTCGCTACGTCGAGAGACCCACGAGAAGCTGACGGTGCTGCGGCAATCGTACATCGAGGAGCTCCCTCAACACATACAAAAAGCCACACAGCTCTGGAACCAACTCTTAAGAAAGCCGGACCATACATGGCGAGGTTTCCAGCAGCTCAACCAGCTCATCCAGCATATCATTGGGCTCAGCATTACCTGCGGGCTACGTCAGGTCGTGGAAGACGCCAGCTCCATCGCCAAGCTTCTCCGGGTTTGGTCCCAAGAACCAGGACGATTCACGCCAGAACAGCACAAAGAGTTAAGAAGGCTGTTCACGAGTTTGGATGAGATTGCGCCAGCCTCCGAAGATCCGGTCTCGTTGGAACCTCCATCCATTCTTCCAGCGACCGTTCCCGATCGGTACCGTGGAGTCATCCTGGTTGTCGACGAAGACAAAGAACTGTTGGACTTGATGGACTTCTACTTGTCGACCAATGGACTGACATTCCTGGGCGCGACAAGTGGAATGGAGGCCATGGTAAAAGTCAAAGTCGCCAAACAAAAGCCCGACCTTGTCCTGATCCCCTTTGACTTGCACGACATCGACAGTCTGGTGTTGCATGACACCATGAAAGTCACACCAGGTATGGAGAATGCGTCGTATGTATTCACCATGCCGAGGGAAGAAGAAGAGAAAGTCTTGGAAGCCTTCCAACATGGCGCCGAGGACTACATCTTAAAACCGTTCAACCCCAATGTTTTGGTTGTGAAGCTCAAGCAGGTGTTGCAGAGAAAGCACCAGCACACCGTGTTTATGAAGGGCGAGTTGCAGCCAGGATTGGTGCTCAAGGGTTCGTATGAGATCATCAGCGAGGTGGCCCGCGGTGGGATGGGCATTGTCTACCTTGTCGTGGACCAAACCACAGACCAACTGTATGCGCTAAAGTCTCTCACTCTGTTGCAAACCCAAGACACCAAAGCGATGGCTCGGTTCAAGCGCGAAACAGACATGTTGTTTAAACTGCAGCACCCACACCTGATCCGGATTTACGATGCAGACTTCCACAAAGGCATCCCCTTCTACATCATGGACTACCTTCCCGGCTGCTCTCTGGTCCACCGACTCCATCGAACAGGACCGTTGCCCCCCACGGCTGCGCTGTACATCACGGCAAGGATAGCATCTGCGCTCCAACACTCCCATGAACACGGCATTTTGCATCGCGACATCAAAGCCGGAAACATCTTGTTTGACGGCCGCGGCGAACCCGTCCTCACAGACTTCGGGCTCGCCCTCGACACCGTAGAGCATACCAAGCGTTTGACCAAAGCAGGCTGCGTGACGGGCACTCCGTGTTACATGTCACCGGAGCAGCTCACTCCCTCGCTGAAGATTGATGCCCGCTCTGATGTCTTCTCCCTGGGCTTGGTGCTCAACGAAATGCTTGTGGGTCACAACCCTCTCGCTCGCTTCGATGGAATCGCCGCCATGACCAAGATCATGTCGGGTGAAGTCCCCTACCCTCGCGACCTCAATCCCGATGTCCCGGAAGAGGTCGACCTGATCTGTCGCAAAGCTCTCGCTCACGATAGAACGTTCCGTTACTCCTCAGCCAGCGCCCTCTCCAAAGCTTGCCTCAATTACCTGCAGTCGCGCTCCACAGCCTGAAGAACAGTTACCCCTTGCATTTTCATAACGTATGCACCATCTTGCCTGCATTTGTATGAACAACGGTTAGCGACCACATCCCTTGAGGGAAAAGCAGGGGTACATCACGGTTGCTTTGACGATCAGGCTTTCCGATGAAACGTATGATTTGGTTTGTGTTTTTTTTGTTTCCTTTGACAGGCATCCTTCACTGTTCGGCTCCTGTAGAATGCCAGAGCCAGGCCGACTGCCCAAAGCGACGGGCTTGCATCGAAGGCTCATGCCGAAGCTGCCGAAACAACGACGACTGCGACGTCAGTAGCTACTGTGATGGAGGCCACTGTGTTCCTGCAGAGTGTGGAGCGGACAAGGGGTGCAGCGAGGGAAAAGTCTGCTTAAACAACCGCTGCTTTCAACGTTGTAGCCAAGACGGCGACTGCACCAGCAGCCAACGATGTGACCCCAAAGAGAAACGCTGCGTTGACTGCCTCGCGCCTCAAGATTGTCGCGATGGAAAAGTCTGCGCCCAAAAGTCCTGTGTACCTTGTGACGCTGACCGCCCCTGCCTCAACGGGTGGACCTGCCAGGAAGGCGCCTGCATCGGATGCTCCGAGAACTCCGATTGTGCCGTGGGTCAAGTCTGCAAAGACCAACGATGCACCTCTTGTGTCAGCGACACCGACTGTGGCTCAGGACAACAATGCAAAAACGGCTGCTCCTCCAACACAGACTGCAACGATGGAAAAGTCTGCCTTCAGCAACAATGCGTCGCCTGCCAAGCCGACAAGGACTGCGGAGACAAAGCCCGCTGCTACCAGGGCAAATGCGAAGCCCTCACAGCTTGTACGCAAAGCACCGACTGCTCCAACGGGCAGATCTGCAAGCAAGGCCAATGCGTCGCCTGCGCCCAAGACACCGACTGTTCCACCGGTGCCCAGTGCAAGAATGGAGCGTGTGTCAAAGCCGAATGCACCACAAACCAAGACTGCAAAACCAAAGGCTTGCTGCTCTGCTACAACCAAACATGCATCGGCTGTACCTCTGACAGCGACTGCGCTTCTGGAGAGACTTGCAACAAAACAACGGGGAAGTGTGCGAGCGCCACAGGCTGTACGTCCAACGCCGACTGCTCCAACGGCCAGGCCTGCAAAGGTGGAACATGTCAGCCTTGCACAGCCAACGCCGACTGCGGAGCCGGTCAACGCTGTGACGCTGGAGTCTGTCGCTTGGGCGGCTGCACCACCGACCAGGACTGCAAGAACGGACAGGTTTGCCGCAACGGAGCCTGCGTCATCTGCGCAACCGATAGCGACTGTGCGTCCGGTCAACGCTGCGTTTCAGGCACCTGCCAGGGTTCAAGTGGCTGCACATCCAACGCCAACTGCTCCAACGGTCAGGTCTGCAGCGCCGGAGCCTGTGTAGCTTGCACCACAGACACACAATGTGGCGCGGGGAAACTCTGCGTCGCAAGCAAGTGCATCACAGGACAATGCCGCACCAACGCCAATTGTAGCTCGGGTCAAGTCTGTCAACAGTATGTCTGCAAGACCCAAACGACATCCGGCCCCCCCTGCCAAAACGGGACGGGCATCGCAGCCTACCGCTTCCGCTACAGCAGCAACAGCTCGTCGCCACGGTTGGAAGCCTGGGGGCTTAAGTCACAAGATTGGTGGGAAGTGGTTCCAGTCCCCTCGGCCAAGTTTGTGGAGAATCGCTCCAGTCTGCACTTGTCGAGCGCGTCGTCGTACATTCGGGTGCGATGGAGCTTCCAAGGCATCCGCTCGTATACCAAGGCCCGACTCTGCATCTACGCTCGGTCCTACAGCACAGGCTCCAGTGCAAAGTTCCGCCCCTGGAGCCCGATTCATGGGGATGTTACGTCAGGCCTCATCTCCGTGTATCCGCACAGCTGGTACTGCGTGGACTGGACCAACAAAATGAGCGTCAACGACAAACCTGGCTTACTGGGTTATCGACTTTATCCCGCGCAATACGGATCCTCCAGCCTCGCCCTCAAAGCTGTGGAGTTGTGCCTGGAAGGTGTGGTGTACCAGTAACACACCACGCGAAAGCAAGAAGCCACTTCCTGGCCAGAAGCCACTTCCTGGCTAGAAGCCACTTCCTGGCTTTGCGAGGTACTCTAGCTCAGCTTCGGTGCACTCGCGGTCCAGCAAGTCGTTGCGATGGGGAAAGCGACCAAACTCCGCGACCACATCACGATGTTTCACAGCATACTCTGCGGTCCGCTCGTCGCAGTGTTTGGCAAACATCTCAACGCCCAGTTCCTGGTCTTCCAAGGACTCGCTGTGCATCAGGGGCATGAGCAGAAACTTGCGCTGTGCATCCCCCAGTTCGTTGGGGTAGTCGCGTTCAATCGCAAGCTTGGTGAGCGCCAAAGATTTGGGGTCACCTTCGTACATCCGCCCCGAGCCACGAAACATGTTGCGAGGAAACTGATCGGTGAGAATAACAAGGGCCAGACAGGAGTCCGGCTTGTTGGACCAGTCGTCGTAGGTTCCAGCGATAGCTTGTTCGTAAGCTTCCAGGAAGTTATAGCGGATTAACTGGTCAAAGGCCTCAGATTTGCGAAACCACTCTTTGCTGTGTTCTTCGCTGAACCAAAAGTCCAGGACAGTTTGTGGGGTCGTCATAAACAAAGCTCCTTAGAGTCGGTTGGTCGGTCGGGAAGTTGGGGCGGATGTTCCAGAAGCTTTGTCGATGGACTCGTTCGCACGCTTCCAAAGTTCCGGATACTGCGATTCCAACATCCGGTCTCTTGCCTTCTTGTACAAAACCAGCGCGTCTTTGTGCTGGCCAGCCTTCCGCTTCGCGTCGCCCATCTCCAACAGCAGCACGATGTATTGACGAGCCGAAGCCTTAAGGAGCTTCTCCACCTTCTCCTTGGACTCCTTCAGCTGAGAGTGCTTTTTCTTCGCTTTGGCTATCGCACCTTTCAACAGACTTTGCCGCTTCATCAGCACGCTGTTTTTCTGTTCCAGCACATTGATTTCTTTGGTCAGAGAGAGCTTCTTGTTCTCTTGCACAGCGATGGACACCTGCAACGCTTTGTTCGCAGCCTTAAGCTTCACTCCAGTCATTTGGAGCTCTTTGTTTGATGCCACCAACGCTTTGTTTTTTTCCTTCAGCCCATCCAACTTGGCGGTGAGGCTTTTTTCCGAAGCCTGAAGCTTGGCGACACGAGCGTTGGCTTTCGCTTCAGTCGCCTTTGCTTTTTCGGTTGTTTGCTTCAACGCTTCCTTTGCAACCTTGTTCTTCTCCACCATCCGCTTGTTGTGGAGTCGAAGAATGTTGGTCGCAGACGTTATGCTCTTCAGGCGAGCTTCTTTCTCAGCAAGAGACTTGCTCACGGAGGCAAGCTGGGTCTGGGCCGCGCTCACTTTGACTTGAAGCTCTTGGGCTTGTTTTTGCAGCGAGGCAACGCGCTTGTTCGCAGCGTTCGCGGCAGCTTCAGCCTTCACTTTGACCTGTTCGGCTTGTTGGACCTTGGACTTCGTAACCTTCAAAGTACTGTCAAAGGTTGCCAGAGTTGTCTTGGCGTTGGCTTCACGCTTACGAAGAGAATCCTCGGCGATGAGGGCCTTCTGCTTGGCATCCACGGCCGCTTTGATGGTCTTGCTTGCTCGCTCCCATGCTTTCTTTGCCTTGCTTTGCTCACGACTGGCCCAAACACCGCCAGCAATCATCGCTGCAACCAAAACAAACAAAAGAATGTGAGATGTAGATGATGTTGATTTTGCTTCAGACATAAAAGCTCTCCTGAGTCCCCTTCACCGAAAGGTTGAACACGGCAGAGTAGAGGCCACGTCCCAACGACGTTTGCACCGTTCCTACCGCGCCGAGAGAACCATCTCTGCGTTCAAGCTATTCCATGGCCTTTTTCAGAAAAACCTTAAACAACCCAAACACAAACCTTGGTTCCTTGCACCCTTCCAGACATACAACAGAGCATACACAGAGGTAAAGAAATCCAACAAAAGCCTGGTAATTTATTGCCAAGGAACGCAGACATGAAGAAATCCCCTCTATCCCTTCCGAATATTAAGGACGAAGGCACACTTAGCTCAAATGGATGGTGCAAATGAGAGTTGGGGGAGGATGAAGGGAGGTTTACCAGGAGTGGGAGATGGGGAGATTGCGTTGGTGCCAGACTTGCATACCACCTTTCATCACCAGAACCTGAGAGAAATCCATGGCAGTCAACATGTCTGCAGCTTCGGCAGCAACGGAGGTATCATCGCTGATGAGCACGACGGGTGTTTCCATGTTCCATTCTTGTGACTGCTGCTCCAACGAGGAAACAGGAACCAGCTCTGCACCTGGGATATGGCCATGCTCACCGAGAAAATCGTCCAGGTTCCGAATGTCGACAAGCAAGCACTCTTCTCCATGTTTCGCAACCCATGAGGACGACACTTCGAAAACACCATAGCTCTGGCTCTCTTGAGGGCTCATGTATCGCGAAGAAGATGGACTGCTTGGAGGCATTGTTCGTTGGAGCACCATGGCATTCTCCTTTGATGTAAAATGTTTCAACGTGTTTCTCACATACAAGTCCCATGCCACAAAACCAACACAAACCTTCCAAGCCTTCGACAGAGAAACGAAAGAAATCAAAGAAGTCCTCATGTTCCACAAGCGCCAAGAGTGAAACAAAACTGAAACAACCATCACACAACTTGAAACATCACTTCACCTCTCGAAGGTACCAACACCTGCTCCGAACAAAAGGGGTGGTGTCATCAAGAAGGATCAGGTATACATAGGAACTGAACAGAGATTCACTGCTCTTCCCTCGCTTCCAACCATAGGAATGTGATGGGTCATTGGAGCATTTTGTTTGTCATGCGGAGGAGAGACAGCAATGGGCAACGCATCGATCCTGGTGAACAAGAGCGACCGAGTCTTGCACTTGCAATTCAACCGTCCTGAGAAAAAGAACGCGTTGACCTTGGAGATGTACGACACCATTGCAGAGACGCTGCGGGCCAGTCGTGATGACAATGAGGTCCGCGTGGTCTTGGTGTCCGGCGCTGGAGGAAGCTTTACATCAGGCAACGACCTTGGCGACTTCATGAACCATCCTCCGACAGACGCAGACTCGCCCGTTTCGCGTTTTCTCGCCGAGTTAGTTACTTTTCCCAAGCCGCTGGTGGCTGCCGTGCAAGGTGTAGCGATCGGCGTTGGAACGACCATGTTGTTGCACTTTGACCTCGTATATGCAGGGGAAAGCGCAGTCTTCCAGCTTCCGTTTGCTCGCCTGGGGCTGTGCCCTGAAGCGGCATCCAGCTACATCATGCCTCGCATCATGGGTCATGTTCGAGCGATGGAGCTGTTGTTGTTGGGTGACAAGTTCAACGCTGCCAAAGCCCAAGAGTGTGGCTTTCTCAATGAAGTTTGCGACGACAGCGCGGTCCTCAACCTTGTCCAAGGAAAAGCACGCCAGATTGCGGAGCTGCCTCCCGAAGCGGTGCGTTTAACCAAGGCGCTGATGAAGAGAGACGAACAAGCCACCATCGAAAAGGTGATTGATGTGGAGGGTGGATACTTCATGGAACGTTTGCGCTCCCCCGAAGCGATCGAAGCGTTCACAGCCTTTGCCGAACGACGCAAGCCTGACTTCTCCCAATTCTCTTAAGCATGCTCCCACCTGCGAGAGCGTTGCAGTCATCAACGCTCCTTCTGCCTTCACAGGGTAAAGAACCTTGTCCAATCCACCCAATTTTTCGACGTTATGGAAGCGCTACGAGTCCTTGTCCTCGTTTGAGCAAGAACTCTTGCAGTTGCTGTCGGTTCACTACGAGCCGCTACAGCGCAAAAGTCTGCTCCAGCTGTTGCGACGGGCTTCTCTTGCACCCTCCAAGGGAGAGCGCTTGACACAGCTTCGGTTAAAGAGCTTCCTTGATCACCTGACCATCGAAGGAATGCTTGACCGGGACAGCGGAGGCTACATTTGCTCTCCTACGTTGGTGGAGGAATGCACCCGCCAGTCCGTCGAGAACGGGACCTTTCAGGATTGGGTTCGCGCGGTTCGCGACTTGCACCCCACCCTTGGAGAACGCCGAAGCAGCTACCATTACCAGGGCTTCCTGCAAGGAGTTCGGGAAGTTCGGATAGCGATCTACCAAAACAACCTGGCGGCCTACCAGGATTGCATGACCAACCTCAAGCTCCAGTACACCGACAGGCTCCGGGTTCAGCATCCGAGCAGCATGATTCTTCAAAATGTCCGAAACGCAGGGTGGCTGTGCCATCGCCCCACAAGCTTCTTGTTTGATGGTTTTCGCCATGGGCTCTCGCAAGCCCTTCTGCAGTTGGTTCCCAGTTCAAGAATGTTCTCGCTGTTGGAGCAACTCTGCGCTTCCAACACACTCAAAGATCCAACACCCTTTCAGATCATGTTGGCCGAGCAACAGCTCTTTCGCGGCGAGTTTGACGCGATGGAGCGAACCCTCTCTGGTGTAGAAGACCACCGCGCTGCCGGGCTTTTGGCTTGCCTTGCGATCATGAAGTACGACTTCGACACAGCGGGCGAAAAGTGGGACGAAGCCGGAGCAAGCTGGCAAGAGAGCAAAGAAGGCTCTCTCACCCACACCATCATCCACTTGTTTACCTTGCTTCATCTGCTCTCGGACGGTCGCGATGAGGTCCTTCACCAAGCGGCAACGTACAGCAAGCGAGCCCGAAAGAACGCTCCCAAAGATGTCCGCGAGATGTACAAGGTGTTTGAGACGCTCCTCCGCTTCCTGACTCAGCCTGGACAAGACAGCTTCCAGTTTGTTCATGAAGTGTTTGACACCACACCCTGGAACCATTTTACCGTCTGGTTGCAAGGCTGGTCGGTGGTTTGGATCGATCCTGGCGCAGCACAGTCTCAGCGGGTTGGCCTCCGGCGCATGTACGAACGCGCCGGGATCTGCGGCTACCGCTGGATGCAAGCTGAGATGGCAGAGATCCTTCTTCGATTGGGTGCCAAAGAGAAGACGCTTGAGAGTCAGGCAAGTGCTTTCTGGGAAGAAACCCAGGCAAGGAGTCTGGTGGACCTTGTTCGCTCCCGTGAGCCCTGGGAAAGAACCCTTGATGCTCTGATCGCGCTCAAGCCCAAGACCAAAAAGGACAAGGAAGAAGAAGCCGCCGAAGAAAAGCCTGAACGGCTGGCCTGGTTTGTTCAAGGGGTGGGCAGCAAAGTCATCCTGGAAGCACGTCATCAAACCCGGAGCAAGAAGGGAACCTGGAGCAAAGGACGCAAGGTCTCGCTCCAGCGTCTGCGTGAGGAAGCCCACTCCCTCTCCTTCATGACAGTTCAAGACACCACAATTTGCCAGAACATCCATCGCCAGACCGCAAAGTACTACAACTACGGTCCCTCCCAGTACTCTTGGGACGACGAGGGCGCGCTCCTCGCGATGGTTGGCCATCCTCATGTATTCTGGAACAACGACAAAAATCACGTGCCGATTGAGCTAGAGTCAGGCACACCCGAGCTGCATATCGTCCAAGAAGAAGACAGCCTTCAACTCACGCTTCATCCCCACTTTACGAAGGAATCACGGGCAGTGTTGTGGCGAGAGAGCCCGACCCGCGCCCAAGTGGTGGAGATCACAGAAGCCCACCGCAAGCTTGCCTCAACCCTGGGTGTCCAAGGGTTGGAAGTACCGCAACGAGCCAAAGAGTCCGTGCTCAAAGCCATCGAGGCAGTCGCTCCGATGATTACAGTTCATTCGGACATTGGGGGAGGCAGCGAGGAGATCGAAGAGGTCCAGGCGATCGCCCGCCCGATTGTTCAGCTTGTACCTTACCAACAAGGCATGAAGATCTCCTTCTGGGTCCAGCCGTTCGGTGAAAAAGGACCGATGTTTCGACCGGGCGCAGGCGGAGAGTCAATCTTTGCCCGCATTGGAAAGCAGCAAAAGCACACGCGCCGCATCCTCCCGTTGGAAAAGCGCCACGCCCACAACGTCCTCTCCTCGTGCCCTAGCCTGGAAAAGATGGGAGACGTGGACGAAGACTTTGTCCTCGGCGACATCTATCATTGCCTGGAAGCTCTCACAGAGCTCCGAGAATTGGGCGAATTTGTGGAGTTGCAGTGGCCTGAAGGTGAAACCCTGAAGATTCGACAGAAAGCTTCCACCTCACAGCTTTCGTTGCGAGTGAGCGGCGAGAAAGGATGGTTCGAGGCTAGCGGAGAGCTCCAACTCGACGAAGACTACACCGTCTCTCTCCAAGAGTTAATGGAGATGACAAAGCAACAAGCGGGGCGTTTCTTGCGGTTGAGCGACGGCCAGTTTTTGGCCCTGACGCAGTCGTTGCGTCGCAGCCTGGACGACCTCCGCACCTACTCCACAGAAGGCGAAGAGGGACGCCGCTTTGCCGCTTCCGCGACCTTAGCGTTGGACTCTCTCTGGGAAAACGTTGGCTCATTGGAAGGAAAGAGAGCCTGGAAACGCCTACGTCGCCGACTGACCCAAAAAGAACCCCAGCCTGTGAATGTACCCTCCACCTTTCAGGCCGAACTGCGAGACTACCAGTTGGAGGGATTCCGCTGGATGATGCGCCTGTCACAGTGGGGCTTTGGAGCCTGCCTCGCCGACGAGATGGGTCTGGGAAAAACCATTCAATCGTTGGCGATGATCTTGTCGCGAGCACCGGAGGGTCCGACTCTTGTGTTGGCCCCAGCTTCCGTGTGCTTCAACTGGATCGATGAGATGAACCGGTTTGCTCCCACCCTCGAACCCCACTCGTTTGGCCCCAAAGACCGAGAAGATCTGCTCGAAAGCCTCGGTCCTTTTGATGTGTTGGTTTGCAGCTACGGTTTGCTGCAGTCGGAGAACGAACTCCTCACCAAGAAGAACTGGCAAACCATCGTTCTGGACGAAGCGCAAGCGATCAAAAACGCCGCAACCCAACGCTCCAAAGCCGCCATGAAGTTAAAGGGAGAGTTCCGCCTGATTACAACGGGAACACCCGTCGAAAACCACCTTGGCGAGCTATGGAATTTGTTCCGTTTCCTCAACCCAGGATTGCTGGGTTCATGGGAAAACTTCCAGGCTTCTTTTGCGCACTCCATCGAAAAGCACGAGAACCCCGACACACGGCATCGTCTGAAGCGCCTGATTCAGCCGTTCCTTCTTCGCCGCCGCAAGCAAGATGTGCTGGACGAACTTCCTCCACGTACCGATGTGATGTTGCATGTGGAGCTATCGCCCGAAGAACGTGCAATGTACGAAGCCCTCCGCGAGAATGCTCTCAAACAACTCGCGAGCCTAGAGCAGAGCGAAGGACAGCAACCCATCAAGATCCTGGCTGAGTTGATGCGGCTTCGTCAGGCCTGCTGTCACCCGGAGCTGGTGCTTCCCAACACGACCTTCCCCTCCTCCAAGATGGCTGTGTTTGGGGAAGTCATCTCCGACCTCCTCGCCAATCGTCACAAGGTGCTGGTGTTCAGCCAGTTTGTACGGTTCCTTGGCATCATCCGAGACCATCTCGACAACCAGGGAGTTCACTACCAATACCTGGATGGAAGCACTCCCCAAAAGCAACGCAAGGAAAGCATCCAGGCGTTCCAGGCCGGAGAAGGCGATGTGTTTCTGCTCAGCCTGAAAGCTGGCGGTTTTGGTATCAATCTGACCGCAGCAGACTACGTGATTCACATGGATCCCTGGTGGAACCCTGCCGTCGAAGACCAAGCCTCAGACCGAGCCCACCGCATCGGGCAACAACGACCCGTCACAGTGTACAGGCTTGTGACCAAAGATACTCTGGAAGAAAAGATTGTCGAGCTTCACCACCGCAAACGGGATCTGGCCGAAGGTCTACTTAGCGGAGCGGAGATGTCAGGAAAGATGACGTCGGAGGAGTTGATGCAATTGATTCGCAACGACCGATAGAAAAGAAGAGCTGTGAAGGTCTACCACTTGGGCCGTTCGAGCAAGACCTTCATTAACTTGCCGAAGGTCACGGGCTTGTCGAGCCACATAAAGTGGCCCGCCTCTTTCATCACGGCAAACCGCACCCCGATCTCTTTGAACGCTGCAACATAACGCCGGCCTGCGTTCTCTCCCTGCAGGTCTTTCGCTCCATGAATGATGCATGTGAAGGCGTTGACCTTGGACAAGGCTGGGCGGAAGTCGTGCTCTCGGCCCATCCCAAAGTACATGGCTTGCACCATCCAACCTCCCACATCGCTGGCTTTCACCTTGGGAACATCAAACCCTTTGGACTTGGCGGCGATGCGGTAAAAGTCCCCAAACGTCTGGTTGAGAGCGGAGAGCTGCTTCTCGGTGTGCTTAAAGATAGATCCAAAAGCAAAGTACTTCTTTAAGAAGGCATTGTACGCTGAAACTTTGGATGCAGGCAGCGCTTTCCTGATGGTCTTGAACAAGTCTCCACCTGGAACAGGGAAGACCAACACATCAGCGGGCGCCAACAAAATGAGACCGCGCACTCGCTGAGGAAACTCCGCAGCGTACATTGCAGCCAAGAAAGCACCAAACGAATGCCCCACCAGGAAGAGTTTGTCTTGTTTGAGGATGCGTCGGATGCGCTCGATATCGGCAATCTGTGCAGCAAGACCGAGCTTTCGATTCAGGGCGACCATGTTGCTGTAGAAGTTCGAGGACGAAAACGCCTGCACCGGTCGCGTCGACTTGCCACACCCTCGCTGATGGTAGAAATGAAAGGTGTACTGGCTCTCCAGTTTGGCCAGCCCCATCATCGGCTCGGTGGGAGGAATGCCAGGACCTCCATGAACAAAAAGAACGTGTCGCTTGCCCTTGCCCTGGTTAAAGTGGAACAGCTTGATGCCCTTCTCAACGTTCCAGAACGAGCCCGCTTCCTTCTGCACAGGAGGCTGCAACGCTGCGGACAGGCCTTTGCCTTGGGCGACCATCCCCGGCTGGTACAGGGGCTGCCCCATGGTCACCCAAAGGTAGCCACCCACAGACACCACAACGATCAAGATGACCACACCGGTCCACAACAACGTTCTTTTCATGCTCCATCCTCAATTCCTGGTCTGACGCCGCAGCGCTCCAGCTCGCTTCAGACAAGACATTCCACATCACAAACGTTGCGCAATGTACACGAAGCCGCCAAGAATCACCAGATGGAAAAGTATACCGAAAGTTAGGGCTCGTTGTAGGTTCGGTTTTCGTCGGCCTCCACGCTTCGATCTTCGCGGAGACAGCCCACGTCAGGGTTGTTTTTGCATTGGTTGCAGGAGCATTCGGCGCGAGCACAGGAGCGCACCGTGGGGAAGATATTTTCACAGCGTTGGGCAGAGTCGCGCTCCGCTCCGAGAGATGTAGCTGCACAAGCGGCTTGGCTTTGCGAGAAATCAGGAGCAATGCCATCAACACAGCGCCACGTACACCAGCACTGCCACACCGTAGCAGAGTAAAACGCACCACAGGCATTCAGCGAAAGCAAGGTTGCGCTCAACACACCCAACAGCAACCAACGACGACGAGAAACGGACTTCATCACAACCTCCAGAAAAGATACATACAGGCAGAACGCTATGGGATTGTACGGGCTGTCCTTACTATAGGTCGGAGGCCTCTTGATCGCAACAGGAACTCTCGCGTCGAAAAAGCAAACCCAAGCCAAGAAAACAATCAGGAGCGAACCGCTCTTTGTTGGGACCAACGGTAGACTGACAACGCCACACAAGAAGCCACCAGCACCACCATCCCGAGGAAGGCCAGACCATTCGGAATCTCCGACCAGATGAAGTAGCCCCACAAGCCAGCAAACACAACCCCCAAATAATTCATGCTCGAAACCGGCCCTGCTTTCTCTTTTTCGTAGGCCGCTGTCATCAGCCATTGCCCCAGAAATGCGAGAGAACTCAATCCAACCACCAGCCCAAGAGATTGCCAGGACGGCACAACGAAAGAGTCCCACATCAGCGGAACAGCCAGCACACAAGACATCCAGGAGTACACAAAGATAATGGTAAGTCGGTGCTCTGTTTGGGATAGCTTCCGCACAAGAGTGTACGCCATCCCCGAGAACACAGCTGACAGCAACGCGATCCACGACGCCCACTGAAACAACGAAGAACCCGGCTGGACAATAAGAATCGCCCCGACCAACGCAGTCCCCAACAAGACGATTTCAACCACAGTTGGGATCTCTCGCAACGCCAAGGTTGCAAACAGCATCACAAAGATCGGATTTGCGAGCTGGAGCGTCATCGCATCAGCCAAACGAATCTCCGCGATGGCATAGTAAAAACAGATCAAAGCACCGCTACCCAAAGCTCCACGAAGAAGCAGAAGACCCTTACGTGTTCCTCGTAGCGACACCCTCTGACGACGAGCCAACCCAAGAATCACAAGGCTAATCAACAAGCCGCGAAAAAACACAATCTCGTGGGAAGGTAGAGTTTTGGAAGCCCACTTTGTCACTGCGCCCATGCACGAGAAGGCAAACGCTGCGCCCGCCATCCAGGTGTATCCTGAATCCAGCAAAGACTTGCCACGTTCGGGGTTTGCTGTCACTGTATCGCCGATGGAAGCCATGAGTAGCTCGGTCCTCTCCTTGACGCCACCAAGCGACAAGACTCAAGAAAGAAAGTTCGAGTGGTCCGCACAAACCACAGAGCATCCCCTAACACAAGAAGCAGGAGTGTTTCTTCCCATGAACACCGTAAAACTAGGACTCAAATACTTGCTGGGTGTTGCGTTTGTACTGGCAGGTATCAACCACTTTCGAACGCCCGACTTCTATATCCGAATCATGCCCGATTACATCCCTGCTCACGCGTTGATGGTGTACCTCAGCGGAGTCACGGAGATCCTGGCAGGCCTGCTTCTTCTCATCCCCAAAACGCGACGCTGGGGAGCTTGGGCCATTGTGGCTCACCTACTTGTGTTCTTTCCCGTGCACATTTGGATGATTCAAAAAGCCGATAGGTACTCTGATGTTCCACTCTGGGGGTTGTGGGCTCGCCTGGCCTTTCAGTTTGTGTTTCTCGCCTGGGCCGGTTGGTACACACGCCCCGACGAACCCCATCCTTGAACACCCGTGGGCACTCCAACACAACAACCTACGGACACACCCTTTCTCCGGCTGAATCTTGACACTTTGGCATGGGAGACCTTTAATCTGTAGGTTGGCAAACCCGCTCAATTCGGTTAAAAGTTGCAGACTTTGGTCTGTCTCTTTTTCTTACTCCCAGATACAACGACGCCATGGAACAAACACCCAACCGATTCTCAGACAAGTCCTTTTTGCAAAATCTGGGGATCGGCACCATCCAAAACATCCTGAGTTTCTTGATCCAAGCAGGATGGCGTATCTTCTTACGTTACTGTATCTTTGCAGGAGTGCTCGGTTCGTTCTGGGTGATGGCGATCATCGACCCTTCTGGACCGCTCGTTTGGTACCTGATCCCGGCAATCTGTCTGGCCCTCCCCCTTGCCTTCCTGAGTGACCACAACACCGTATGGGAAAAGGTCTTTAGCATCATACTCTTGCTCAGTATGATCGGCGGGATCGTTGTATTCCTGGGGCATCTGTACGTTCAATTGGGTGCTCACAGCGGACAGCTTATCTTCTTTACCTTTATTGGTATCATTTTGTCGGTGGTCTCGGGCAATCTCGTGTTTCGCAAGCGAGGACGCCGGGGGATGGAGCGTCGCGGCGGAGTCATTCGCGTGCTCTGGGCGATTGGAGTCCTCTACCTGCCGATTCTTCTCCTCACCATCTTCTACTATCGACTCTGGCACAACAAACACCTTGAATCTTCCGCGTCCATCTTGTTTTGTGTCCTGGCGTTTGTGATTTGCCTGACCCTGGCTCTGATCCGAATCTTTTGGATGGATGCGATCCGGAACTACCGGGCCATGCGAGTCGGAGAGTACCCCTCGGAAGACAGCGTAAACCTCCTGGAGCTGTTGATCCCTCGTTCCATGTTCCTGGTCGTTATGGTGCCTTGCCTGATGATCTCGGAAGCTGTGATGTTCTCCGTTGTTTACCGAGTCACCCAGTCCAGCGAAGTGGAGCAGACGCAACGCAGTCCAGCCCGACAGGCTCCGACAGCATCGCAGAAAGCAACGTCCTCCAAGCCAAAAGACCGAGCGTCTTCGCCGACGACCAAGAACTCCTCGTCCACTCCTGCCAAAGTCAGAGACAAAGCGGCTGTGGGTCAGACTCAAACCCAACCGGCGACCAAGGTCCCAGAGAAGCAAGCCAAGAAGGGCAATGGTTACCGGTTCCTGGCCTGGTTGAACTTTTCGTTCCGGCCCTATGTCTTTCCCAAAAACGCAGACGGAACTGAAGTCACAGCCCCTGCCTGGATCAAGCCGTTTGGCCGCATCCTTCTCAGTTTGATTATCCTCTTGCTGTTCACCCACCAGTTGAACATCTGGACACAGTTTAAGAACTGCTATCTCAGCTTGTACAACCTCACACGCAACGGAGCCGGAGACCCGGACGCTCCTCCCGAATTGGAGCAACAGTGGAGGGAGGTGGAGCTTTACATCCAAGCACTCCTTCGCAACTACGGGGGCTTTTGGCGGGTTGTGATGATGTACGCGATGACATCTCCCAACGATGGACTGCTCTGGAAGTGGTTCGTCGATCCAGGCACAGCCTTCCTCGAGACAGTGGACCGGATTTATCGCTACTGCAAATACCGCTGGGACGCCGCGATCGTCGGTGGCTTTACCCTGCTTACGTTGATTACGCTTCCCTTCGCTTTGGTGTACGAAGTCTACTCGGCGTACTTCCTCTGTGCCTTTCCTTCCTTGATTGTTAGCGCCGCGCTGTTCATCTCACATGAATGGTACAACCCTCACCCACCTCGCATTCGAAGCTGGCTGCTGCCCTGGCTGTACCCTTCTCACATCCTGCTCTCGCTGATTTACTTCTTTGTCGCGCTCAGCGTTCACAACGTGAACCACGTGAGCCTGCAGACGCTGTTTGTACTCAACATCGCAATCATCGTGATTTACCCAGTGCTGTACTGGTTCTCGGGGGAGCGCATGATGGGCCCCGACGAGAAAGAGATCCGCAAAACCGAGTGGAAAAACTCACGGCAAGTACGCCTCGCCTTCCTGCGTCAGTTCTTCTACATTGAGCACCGACGATGGGTTCTCGACGCGCTGACGTACCGCATCCACCCCGGCCGCAGCCGAGTGATGAGCGCCCGGTACATGGGTCCATCGATCCAGCTCGGTTTCTTCAAGTGGCTGCGGGCTCGGATCGAACGCCTGGAAGATACACGCGCTCTTGTCTTTGGCTCCTTTGGCCTCTCCCTGGTCGTCAACGCCGGCTACTTTGTCGTGTTGTTCTTCCTCACCTTGATCATCGTCTCCTACAACACCACCAAAGAAGTGGGGACGATCTTTTCACAGGTGGGGCTCACCACACTGGCCGCAGTAACTCCCCTCCTGGTGTTGGCACTAACAAGCTACCTCTGCGAGTTCTGGAAAAAGAAAAAGATCTACGCCTACCCCATCTCCACCAAGCGATTGTTTTGGAGTTTGGCGGCGCTCACTCTGGCACCGGCCCTCACGATTCCCTGGGTCTACCAAACCAACGGCTGGCTGCAAACCCTCTTCCTCGTGAGTATAAGCTGGCTCTGCTTTTATCCCTGGTTGAGCTACTTTTCATGGCGTCATCTCAGCAACAGCCTCGCCTCCGATTCCAACGAAGACGACCCTGAAAGCAAGAAGAAAAAGGCTTCTCGCCTGAACCTTTGGATCGAAGCGCTGCACCGTCAGGAGAGCAACGCGTTGGGTCGCGTCTACAACAGGGTTCACACCTGGGGCCGGACCGACCATTACACCCGCAACGCTCTCTGCAAAGGCCTGGTCGAGGTGTTGGTGAGCACCCAACAAGCGCTTCGTTCGGAGAAGTGGTTTCGGGAAGAAGCTCGCGAGTTGGATCGCGTCACACACCTCTGGTTGGGTGAAGGTAGCATCATCGTTCCCGAAGAATTGACCAACCCTGCCGAAGAACTCTCCTGGCTCTACATCCAGGCTTTGGACGTGTTGGGCTCTGTCCTCCACGACCAGTTCAACCTGGAACGACGAGGGATGTTGGCACCCTACGAACCACCCGATACCAAGCTGGTGTTTGAATGCCTCGAACGCGTCCTTCGGCTGTCCAAACCGACATTGTTTGAGCGTGACGAGCGAGGAGCACCTCCTTACGCTCTCCTGGAGATGCAGTCCACGCTGGGAGACCTGGAATCGCTGTTGGAAGAGTACATCGTTGAGAGCTTCCGGCCCGACCCCAACTCCAACCTTGATCCAGAGCTTTGCCAGGAGTACCGAAGCGAGATCTTCCGGCTCCTTCGGCTGCTTGACCCAGACTACGATGAAGAGTGGCTCCGCTCCCAGATCCCCAAGCACGACGACGGTGAGGAGTTTGACGGCAGAGAAGACTGGTACAACGAGCCAGCAACCTCCTTGGTTTCTACAGTATGGGAGCGAACCGAACGCTTGCTGCGCTTGCCCACTCCTTTGGCCCAGCGCTACAAAGAAGTCCACACTCTGCGACAGGCCAAAGACCGACTCTACGCGAACCAGGATGAGCTGTACGTCCCACCCATGCAGCTTCACCGGGAGCAAGCCAATCACCGACTCCTGAGCTATCGCAGGCACCACGTCCTCAACCAAGCGATGAACAAGCACCGACATGCCCTGTGGAAGGCGCAGCGGCGTTTGTACCAAGAACTCCTGGCTTACATCCTTACAGGTCTCAAAACCCACCTCAAGTTTGAACCGGAGAATGGGGAATGGCTCAACCTTCACTGGCAGACCCCAGAAGAGCAGGAAGTCACCTACTACTGGCTCTCCGAGGGAAGTGACTTCTCGCCAGAGATGACATTCTGGATCGATCTGTACAAAAAAGTCTACGATGCGAGCCTGAGCCAACTCTTCCGCTCCTATTCCGTCACAGTAGAGGAACAAGACGTCGCTCTAGAGACACTGGAGTCGTTGCTGTTGAGCGTTTGCGATGACCTCTCTTACAACGCCCCTCTGACCCTTTTCCTGCAGGTTCAGATTCCTCGCCTGGATCAAGAGAAGCTCCCGGTTACGGTCCAAGTGTTGTTCCAGGGTGAGCATCCATCGATCGCGTTCGTGGAAAACTCAGAAGAAGAGTACGAAAGCTCCCCTATCCTTCAAAACGACGCCATGTTATGGACCGGAAAGATTTCACGAGACTTCCTTCAGCTGGAGTATTGGATCGCCCAGTGGCTGCTTGAGTTGCTATGGCAAGCCTCGCGCTCTTGGGAGATGTGGGTGCCCAAAGACGCCACCGAAGACCCAATGTCGTATCGTCAGGAGAACCTGGACGAGTTCAAGGCTGTTTTGCGCAACTTGGGTAGCTTGCTTCCCGTGCCCGCGCGTCAGGAACAAGAAGTCATTGACAACTACTTCCAACGTATCGATCGACGTATCGAGTTACTGGAAGCCAACCTCCACAAACCTGTGGATGAAACACCGTTGGAAACAGGCTACTGCTTTGCATCCGCCCTCCAAACTGTAAAGGACCGTTTGCAAGAGATGGCGCTGTTGGGCGAAATGCGCATGGCCCAACTTCTCCACGCGGGCCTCCTACCGCAAACGAACTTCCAGTATTTGTCCGAGGTCATCTTTACCAACGGAGAGACCCTCTTGCGTTACCAAGACAGTGACGGTAGCCACGACACGATCCGTCCCTTGGTCAGCGAAACCAACGACAACGATGTGACATCAGCGCAGCCCCGCTGGCTCCAAGCCCATAGCTCCATGCAGTCCATCTCCCAGGAGTCCATCGACTCCAATCCCCCCGAAGCATGGGATGTGGAAGAGCCTGTCCCCCACGACACACCGCCAACTGCCACGCTCCACAACGCATAGACTCCCCTTTACATATCAAGCATCTCCCTTCCAACGTAACTCTTGGTTCGTCCACAACTTTCTCTGCAACAGCTCGGTGACATTGTTCAGCAAGTTTTTCAAAGCACTCCCATCCGCCTGAAAAACTTGGTACAACCAATCCATCTCTCGACCGCACCCAATGCGAGATCGCTTTGCCAATCGTTCGTTTTTGAGACAGAGGTGGCCTTGATGAACCAAGCAGACTCTCCCACAACCCCCGAGTTCTCGCGTCGCAATTTTTTACGTTTTTTGGGTCGCGGAGGGGCAGCCGTTGCGGCGGCGTCCTTGCTCCGTCCCTTGGGTTTGGCTGAAGCATCTCCAGCCTCCCGCCCGACACCGCGCCGCTCTGCCACGGGGCTACCCTTTACTCCCATCCAACCAACTTCCAAAGACGAGCTTGTTCTTGCTGATGGATTTCAATACAAGCTCCTCGCAAGTTGGGGAGACTCTATCCATTCGAGGGGCGACTCCTTCGGATACAACAACGACTACACCCGCTTCCTCCCACTCCAAGGCCAAGACAACAACAACGGGTTGCTCTGGGTCAACCACGAAAGCACCCACCCGATCTTTGTGGGAGGGCGAACATTCTCCCAACGACCCACCCGAGAACAAGTCATCAAGGAGCAATACTCGGTGGGAGGCTCCATTCTGCGGATCCAGAGGAAGAACCAGGAAGCTCCTTGGGAGATCGTCCACAACCATCGGCTGAACCGACGTTTGCATGCGCGCACTCCCATACCTCTTGTCACATCCCGACCGATAGCTGGAAAGCGAGTCGCGTTGGGCACTCTGGCCAACTGTTCAGGAGGCCAGACCCCTTGGGGAAACATCCTCACCTGTGAAGAAAACTACGATGAGTTTTACAACGAGATCGTCATCAACAAAGGGAAACGCACCTACCGAGATCCTGTGAGCTACTTTGGGTGGGAGACGCAATTCCCGATGCCACCGGAGCATTACGGCTGGGTCGTGGAGATCAACCCGCTGACTGGACAGGCCAAGAAGCTGACCGCGCTGGGCCGCTTTGCCCACGAAGGCGCGACCGTTGTTCAGGCCAAAGACGGACGTTGCGTCGTGTACATGGGCGACGACACCAACAACCAATGCATCTACAAGTTCATCGCCGCACGCCCAGGGACTCTTGAAGAAGGAGAGTTGTTTGTGGCCGATGTTGCCCGCGGTCGTTGGGTCTCACTCGACATCCAAAAGCAAGCGGTGCTCAAGAAACGTTACAAGGATCAAACGGACGTGCTGATCCACGCTCGTCCTGCGGCGCATCTTGTCGGCGGCACACCGATGGACCGGCCCGAAGACATTGAGGTCGATCCCAAAACCAAACATATCTATGTGAGCCTGACCAACAACAAATCCAAGGGCAACTACTTTGGCTCGATCCTCAAGCTGGAAGAGGAAAACAATGACTTCCTCGCGATGCAATTCAAAGCCTCTACCTTTCTTCCTGGCGGACCCAAATCAGGGTTTGCTTGCCCCGACAACCTCTCCTTCGATCGCGCCGGCAACTTGTGGGTCATGACGGACATATCCAGCAGCGCTCTCAATCAGTATCCCTACCGGCCTTACGGCAACAACGGCCTGTTTTACATTCCCCTTCGCGGGCCACAAGCAGGCAAAGCGTTCCAGGTCGCGTCGGCCCCTGTAGAGGCAGAGTTGACCGGGCTTTCGTTCTCCAACGATGGCTCCACCCTCTTCCTCTCCGTGCAGGGCGTCGGTAGCCGCTCTCGTTCGCTCAAAGACACCAGCAGCCACTGGCCCTTGGGCGGAACCCACGCTCCCAAGCCTTCCGTTGTCACCATCCAAGGCCCCGCCCTCAAAGCGCTTCTCCGACAATCCTAGATCAGCCTGCCGTGTCACAACTCTCCAATTGTGCAGAAAGTGTACAAGGTTCACAAAAATCCTTGTAGGCTCACACGATTTTTGTCACAATGTTCGCGCAAGTGGTTTGGTTTCTTGGCAAAGTACCGAGACCTGATGTTCTGCAAAAGAGTAGAAACAATCGGTCCCTTGGTTGTGTTTGAACAAGAGACTGAGTTTACCGAACGCAGAGATACATTTTGATTTTGTTTGGAACGGGGGACATTGTATGAAATTCCGATGGCATTGGGGCCTCACGTTTGGGATGGCGGCAGGAAGCCTCCTCGCGTTGGTATTCCTTTGGAAGCCACCGCAGCACGCCCAGGCACAGCCGTCTGCCCCAGGAGCGCTTTGTCAGTTGTATCCGGAGTCACCGCTGTGCAGCAGCGGAAGTGTCGCTTGTACGACGTGTCACAGCACGCCACCAGCGCTCAACGACTTTGGTCGTCAGATCCAAGAGAAGCTGTTGCCCGGTCAACCGCGTCCGCTAAAGTCCGCAGACTTTGAACAAGGGTTGAAAGATGCCCTCAAAGCTGTGGAGTCGATGGACGCCGACGGTGATGGCGTCTCCAACCTGGACGAGTTGAAGGCAGGGACCCTCCCAGGCAACGCCAGCAGCAAGCCCGACACAGGCAGCGGAAGTTGCAAAAAGCCCGTGGACAAATACGGCTGGGACACCTGTGGCGTGGACCTTCGCTATGTGTTCAAGAAGGTCAACCTTGACTTCTGCGGCAAGTCGCCCACCTACGAGGCGATAGAAGAATTCGACAAGAGCGCTGACAAGAAAGCCGCCATCATGACCAAGTTCAAAGCCTGCCTCGACTCCAAGTACTGGATGGGCGAGAACGGCGCGCTCTGGCGAATGGCCCACAGCAAGATCCGTCCGCTGGTTGCGATCAAGTCAGGCCCTGGCGCAGGACCCATTCCCCTCGCCGATTACAACCACGACTACTACCTCTTCACCTACTCCCAGATCGACGACCATGACGCTCGCGACATCCTTAAAGCACAATACTATGTGTCGATGGCCCCATTGAAAGACGACGCCTTGTGCAAAGGTTCTCAGGGTGGTGGAGTCTGTTACACTGAAGTAGATTCGTTGGGTGGTAACACCCGAGACGAAGGCGACAGCCGTCAAAACACAGCCAAGTCTCGACGAGCCGGTATCCTGACGATGCGATGGAACCTGGTCTTCTTCACCATGTTCAATGCGGTCCCTCGGGCCACCGCAGCCCAAGCCTACCGCGCCTACCTCGGCCTCGATATCGCTCGGATGGAAGGTCTCTTCCCGGTACGCAACGAACCCGCCGACTACGACAACAAGGACGTGCGGACCGCTGGTTGTGCGTCCTGCCACTCCACCTTGGACCCTCTGAGCTATCCCTTCTCTCGGTACAACGGCATTCGCGCGCCGTTTGCAGGTTACGATGGCGCTCGTTTGAAGGCGTTTGTTGCCAACGAAGGGTCGCGGATTCAATACGTTCCAGAAGCAGGAGTCATCTTCGGCAAGCGCGTCGCCAACCTTGTAGAGTGGGCCGATGTTGCGGCCAACAGCGACCAATTTGCTCGTGCGACAGTGCTTGACTATTGGAAGATGTTGTTCGGTCACAAGCCGATCCAGCCCACAGCCCTGCGCGATTACGAGACACTCTGGCGTAACTTCAAAACAACTTACAACTACCGCGTGGAAAAGATGCTGGAAGCGCTGATTCAAACGGAGGCTTACGGTGCACCTTAAAACACGATGGAACCACCTCATGGCGAGCCTGTTCAGCTTGCTTCTCGCCCTATCACTGGTCGGTTGTAACCCCGAAGTGGCGACCAACAACAACTCGAACACCAATACGAACACCAACAGCAATCCGCCCCCGACCCGTCAGGTAACGCAGACGGCGTCGAAGAACCCCAACGTAAAGTTCAAAGGCGGAGAGCGCATCGCCAACGATTTGAGCCAGGCTTTGGGCCTCGCGCAGGAGAAGATGTGCTTGGAGTTGGGCAAGTTCGACTGCTTCAAAGATGCACACTTAATTGTTCTTGGTGGTGTGGAGCCCTACAAGGCTGCGATCATGGAGGCATGGGAGCTTGCTCCTGTCACGGCACCCATTGCTGTCGACCGGGTCGCCCTGGCCGTTTGCGAGCAACGCGCCAAGGCTGACTTTGCCGACGCAGGCAAGGCCGTCATCTTTAAGGAGCTTGCGAGCCAAAACAAAGAAGACACCGAGGCGATGAAGAAGGCAGTTGATACGCTGTACAAGCGCTTGCTGCTCCGTCCGCCCACAGCCCAAGAGCAAGACGCCCTGGTTCAGTTCTGGGACAAAGTCAAAGCCAAAGGTGAGGACAAACCCCTCGTCACCTGGGCCACGCTGACCTGCTTTGGCGTCGCATCCAGCATGGAGTTCTTGTTCTACTAAAGAGAGCAGAACGTCCTGGCTACGCATTGAAGAATCGAGAATACCAAAGCCACTCCCGCTAAGGAGCTTCTATCGCATGAGTCACAGCAAAAAGGGTTTATCACGACGTCAATTTCTGGCCGGCCTCGGCGCCGCCGGATTGACCGCCGCTGGCGTGGGCCTTGCTTCGCAATGGGGCAACCTGTCGCTGCAAGCGGCCCCTGGTGATGCCAAAGATCCCCGCTTCTTGATTGTCTTGTCGGCTGCAGGTGGAGCGTCCATCGTCGACAGCTTCCTCGCCGTCCGTGAGTCGGAGAGCCAACGTAGCTCCACGCTCAACACCTTCCCCGACCAACAGGTTCAGACCTTTGGGGAGTTTCGCGCCGTCGACACCAAGATGAGCGACATCGGTCCGATCCCTGCGGGGTTTCAGGCCAACCAGTCCGACTTCGTGAAGAAGTACAAAGACGATATGATGGTCGCCACCGTGACCGGAAGCAGCGTCACCCACCAAGTCGGACAACGCCGTTCGATCACCGGAAACGAAGCCTGGCTGGGCCGCACCATGCAAGAATGTGTGGCGCTGCAGTACGGCGAAGGTTACACCTTGCCCAACGTTCTCCTCGCGACAGGAACATCCTTTATCGAGAACGGTACGGACAGGAGCCTTCCCCCCCACTGCCTCGGTGAGTTGGTCGCCAACCCCGCAGTGTGGCCGCTTTCGTTGGATGGCTCCAAAGGTGTCACATCGATTGACCGCGAGCTGATCCAGCAGATGCGAGTTCTTCGAAACGACCAACTTGACGCGAAGTCACGTTTCCTTCAAGCCTTCGGAAACAGCCCCGCCCTCCAGCGTTGGAGATCGGTTCGGGGCACGCCACAACGCGCCCTGGAAAACCAGGACCTGATCTCCAAGTTGATGCTGTACCCGGACTCAGAGCGTTTCCCGTTGAAACAATACGGGTTGCAGCCCACACCGGAAGTCCAGAAGCAAGTGCAGCGAGTCAGGGAAGTGTTCCCCAACTTTGAGAAGGACCCGTTTGAAGCACAAGCCGCCCTCGGCTTCTTGCTCCTGAAGTTCCGACTCAGCGTGACAGTGACCATTGGTCCACGCTTTGACCTTGTCACCCACGGCGACGGCAACCTCCTCGACAAGCTCCGCGGTGGCGGCGCGTTGCCCGAAGGTTCGATCGTGAACACGCCTATCGCGTTTGACTTCTCGCACAACGCCAACCGAGCGACCCAGGCGTTAATGTGGCACCGCCTCCTGAAAGTTGCCGATGGCCTCATCACCCTCCTCAAGGGCGAAGAATACGGCGGCGGCCAGAGCTTCTGGGACCGCTCCATGATCTACTTCGCTACCGACTTTGGCCGCTCCAAAAAGCGACCCGCCAATGCCAGCGACTTTGGCACCGGTCACCACCTGAACAACGGCGTTGTCATCTTGTCGCCTCTGGCCAACGGAGGACGCGTGTTGGGTGGCGTCGACCCGAACACCGCGTTGACCTACGGGTTCAATCCGCAAACGGGAGAGCCTGACAAGGGCGCGCACATGACCGAAGCCCATATCTACGCAGGAGTCCTCCAGGCCTTGGGCGTAGACACCTCCGGCAGCGGCCTGCCCGACATGCGCGCGATGCGCAAAGCCTAACCCAGAAGGCGAAAGGAAGTACCACGTTATGCGTAAGTTTTCTCTCGTTGTTGTGTTCAACCTTGTGCTCTTTCTAGGAGCACCCTTCTGGAACTGTGGAGGTTCGCAAGAGCCGCCCACCGGCCAAGAAAACACAACCACGGAAGCCACCGACACAGACGGCGGTGGAACCTCCGTAGCAGACACCTCAACCACACCTGGACCTGAGCCGACTCCAACATGGGAGCCGGATCCGTCCTACGAACCGGAGCCCCAAGGGCCAACTCCCAATACACCGTTGCCTATCCCAGAGAAAGCACCGGAAGGTTTGAAGTCGATGACCATCCAGGCCAACGACGTTGCTTTGGGTGAAACCGAGACCGACAAGCTTCATTGTGTCGTGGTAGACAACCCCTCCACCAGCGACCAAATGCTCCGTCGCTTCGAGGTGATGTTGGATCAAGACAAGACCGTTCGTCGCATGGTTCTTAGCCTGGACACGGATGCAGCAGCCGGTGAAGTGGACTGCTCCGCACAAGACAACCCTGGCTTTGGCCAAGGACTGACTCCCGTTTATGTGTGGGTTCCCGGCACGGATGCCTTCCAATTCCCCGAGAACGGCGGCATCTTGATCAAACCCAACCAGCGTTTGCGACTCACCATCGTGTACAACAACACCACCGGTCAGTCGGTCAAAGACAAAAGCGGGTTGAAGCTGTTCTACGAAAAGCCCGCCGACAAAGCCCCTCGCTACATGTTCTGGACACGTGCGACAAACTCTGGAACTTTGCAATCGGGCCAGGAAGCGTCACTCACCTCGGCTTGTGAGGTGGGTCAAAAAGTGACGATGGTTGCGGGTGTTCCGTACCTTGGTCCACAAGGTCGCTCCTACCTCGCGGAGATCATCCGACAGAACGGCGCACGCGAAGAGTTGGTTCGTTACGACGAATGGAAAGCGGGCACCCCCTTAAAGGTGTTTGCGTTCCCCCACGTCTTGAACCCAGGCGACAAGCTCCTCGCCCACTGCAACTGGTACAACCGCTCCAGCGAAACCATCCGCTCCGGCTGGAAAGCCAACGAAGAATCCTGTGAGCTGTTCACCTACATTTTGCAACCCACCAGCCCTGACATCTGTCAGGCGGCCACCAAGCCCGGAAAGTGCGCGCCGAAAGATGGTCTCAAGGACACCCCCTCTGTTCCCGTCACCGTGACCTTCGAGAAAGAAAGCGATCCCTTCAAAGGCTACGATGGCGGCGAGAACTTCGACGCAGTCTGGAAGTTCGACACCTACGACCTCGTCTTTGAACCCACACCCTTTGCGAGCTACCTCAAAAGGGACGGCGTATTTGCCACAGGACAAGTCAAGACAGGCTCCAAGATCCATGTCGACCTGAAGGTGGATGTCGCCCTTGAATTTGGAGGTTCGACCTACCCCTACAGCGTCACCATCTCGTTCTCAGGTACGCCCAAACCGCGCGAAACGCCCGGTCAATTCACGTTGGAGTTTGACTGCAAAGTACCCAACGACATCAAAGACACCACCATCTTCTTCTACAAGCTCACCAAAACGGAGATGAAGCTTGGCTTCAAATACGAACTCAACCTCCAAGGCCGCATCAAGCTCCCCCTCACCATCAAGCTCGGACTCAAACGAACCACTCCTTAACCTGGGAATCAATTCCCAGGCGAGGTCTAACCCCCCTAAAACCTGGGAATAAATTCCCAGGCCAGAAGCTTCCAGGCCACGAGAAGTTTCCAGTCCAGGTCTAAGTCTAGTTATATCCTAGCCGAGATCATACTCATCCCATAACCTGAGAATTCATTCTCAGGCACTCCAGGCCAGAAGAAAGATCATACCCACCCTATAACCTGAGAAAGAACTCTCAGACACTCCCAGGACGGGTACGAAGGCCCGAATGCATGGGACTGAGCCCCACGCCAAGAAGGACTTCTCTGGCTAGGGCGAAAGCTCCATGCCAAGAATGGATAGTTAAGGCCGAGTCGAATTTCGAATATTTCAGGCCGAGGTTCTGCCTATTTTGATGTTCGCTTGGACAGAATCAAGTCAAATGCTCCATCGACATATTTGTCTCATGCCTACGAAGAGACGAAAGCAAACAAATCAAAAGGGAAACACAGCATTGATAAGATGCAACAGAGGCACCCGCAAGGGTAAGAAGGGAATATTTTGGGGTCCATTTGCATTTGCAGGTTGCACAGATCGTCATATTCATACAATACTACCTATATACATCACGACAGAACTACTGATTTTCACACGAACAATGAGGAGCGTGGATGTCACGTCCCCAGCATCAGCTTCCAGCGACAGGTTTACGAGGTCTACGAGAGAACTGGCACAACGACGTCCTTGCAGCATTCAGCGTCTCGATGGTTGCGCTGCCACTTTCATTGGGAATCGCTCTAGCTTCCGGCGCGCCGGCCATGTCCGGTTTGATTTCTGCCCTGGTCGCGGGCTTTGTCACTACCTTCTTGCGGGGCAGCCACGTTGCGATCAATGGCCCAGGGAACGGGTTAATCGCTGTCATTGTGATGGCCATGGTCAGCCTCAATGATGGAACAGGCCATACCTTTCGCTATATCTTGGCGGCGGTGGTGATATCAGGCGTTTTACAGGTGGGCATTGGCTTCCTCAAGCTGGGAAAGCTGGCAGACATCTTTCCGTCCTCCGTGATTCATGGGATCCTTGCCGCCATTGGCCTCATCATCCTAGGCAAACAGGTTCACGTTGCCTTGGGGAGCACAACCCAAGCGTCTGACACCCTCGGCATCTTGCTCACCATTCCTCATAGCGTCTTGCAGATCAATCCGTCGATTGCGCTTGTTTCGATCGTCAGCCTCGTCATTTTGCTGGTGTATCCCAAGTTTGAGAACAAACTCATTCACTTCATCCCGGCTCCGATGTGGGTGCTGATGGTAGCAATTCCCCTAGGGCTTTGGTTGCCTTCCACAACAGGACAAGAGAGCTTTCTGTTTGGTAGCTTTTATGCGTTGGACACGTCATCCTTTGTCCACATCCCCAAATCGTTGTTCAGTAACCCTCTGTTTCCGGACTTTTCACGAGTTGGAGACCCTGCGTTTTGGAGCGTGGTGTTTACGCTCACCATCATATCTTCCATCGAAACACTGATCAGCGTGAAGGCCGTCGACAAACTGGACCCGTACCGGCGTGAAACAGATGGCAACAAAGAATTGGTTGGTGTTGGAGTCAGCACAGCCTTGAGCGGTCTGATCGGTGGGCTCCCTGTATTCACGGTAATTGCGCGCAGCTCCGTCAACGTAAACAACCACGCCAAAACCCACTGGTCCAACTTCTTCACAGGTACGTTCCTGCTGCTGTTTCTGTTGCTATTGAACCCCATCATTCAGATGGTACCCATGGCCGCCTTAGCAGCCATCCTGATCTACACAGGTTACAAGTTAACCGCACCCAAAGTCTTCAAAGACGCCTACAAACGGGGGTGGGAGCAGCTCCTGTTTATGTTGTTTACATTGGGCGCAACACTGCTCACCAACCTGGTATGGGGTTTGGTGTTAGGAACTCTCTTCACGTACTTGTTCCACAACATTCGTTTGGGCACGGAGCCAACCATTTTCCTTCGCAACCTGTTTCGACCCAACTTTGCATTCCAGCAAGAAGGGATGCAGTACAAGATGCAGCCTGAAGGCCTGCTCAGCTTTGCCAACATCCTCTCGCTGCGCAAGACGATGGACACCCTTCCCCCCAAACAGTCGGTGGAGATCGATCTGGCCAAAGCCCAGTTGGTGGATCTCACAAGCTTGGAGTACCTCCAAGACTTTTCGGAGAAATACGACCGGGCAGGTGGCAAGTTCAGCCTCATTGGACTTGAGTTCTTGCAAGCATCTTCCACGCACCCCAGCGCCCTTCACGTGTACGGTTTGCCCGCCATGCTCGAACGCAAAACCACGTCGCGATTAAGCCGAAGGCAACGAGAGCTAAAGGAGTTAGCCCAGGCCAACGACTGGACGTACCAACACGAGATCAACTGGGATGCCTCGTATTTTCAAAACTTCCAATTCTTTGAACGCCGTCTGATGGAGTTCAAAGAAAACGTCATTTATGGAAGCTACGAAGGGCACCGTGTGACCTGGGAGATCGCCGACCTGACCTTCGACGAAGGTGCGCTCTTGGTTGAGGAATTCCACACAACAGCGCAGGTCCTCTATCTCCCCAAGCCGCTCCCTGAGTTCATTGTGGAGCGCCGCGAATTCTTTGACAATCTGATGGAGCTGGTCCGACACGACGACCTGGACTACCAGTACTTTACGAAGTTCTCCAAGCGCTTTGTTGTCAAAGGAAAGTCACTCAAGGCTCTTGAGGACTTCTTCACACCCAACCTCATCAACTTCTTTGAGACACACGACATCTATCACCTGGAGTGCAACGGCGAAGCCCTCTTGCTCTTCCGAAACTTCCGGTTGGAGCGACCGAACGGCATCGTCAGCATGAACCAGTTCAGCCGAGAACTGCTGGAAGAGTTGGACTCCTCTCTAACCACACAAAAGAACAAAGGACTCAAGTCCACGCTTCTTGACGAAAAGACTGACGAGAACCCCGACGAGGGCGAAGAAAAGTCTCTCGAATTAGCCTGAAACGCACTCCCCCAAGCAAACCTACCCACATCTAAAAGCTTCCCAACGTCATACCTGACCCCTCTTTCATCAGCAGGTCACTTTTTTTCGACCTTATGGTGCAAATGTGGGCTGCGGCTTCGATCCATGTATGCCAGCTCTGTTGCGTAGGCTCTCCCACAACGCAGCGACGGCACTCCAAGCATACAAAAAGCCAAACCCCAACAGAGGAGTCATCTTGCATGACGCATATACGTATCGTGCTGTTCAGCATCATCCTAACCATAGGAATGACCGGAATCTTAGCCGGTTGCGGCGGCGAAGTTGCCGTTTCGATCCCTGGGTGCGAAAATTGCCCAGAACGATGTTTGTTGTCGGAAGGCAGCACCCAAGGCCGCTGTGTAACCTGCCTGACCGACGCACACTGTCGCACCGAATCCGACTCAACCAAACAATGCACCCAAGACAACAAGTGTGTCTGTGGTTCCAGCAAAGACTGCCCCGAAGGACAACAATGCAACGGCAAAGGTGGCTGCGTGGAGTGTTTGTCCAACGAGGACTGCAAAGCTCCCGAACGACCGGCCTGTGTGTCCAATCAATGCGCCCAGTGCTCCCCAGGTCAAAGCCGGGATTGCTTGCCAGAAGGTGAGAGCGCCTGCATCCGAGGAACCCAAACCTGCAAAGGTGGAACATGGAGTTCGTGCGAAGGTTGGAAAACCTGCGGAGAGTTCGAACGCTGCGAAGAAAACAAGTGCATCCCAGACTGCCCCAAAGACCCATGCACCGAAAACAGCAAACAATGCACAACCTCCGCTGAGGCCCTCCCCGGTCAATACAAGACCTGTATCGCCAATAGCCGACGCTGCTTCGTGTACAGCACAGAAATCAAGAGTTGCCCGGCCAATCATTACTGCTTTGAAGGTGCTTGCGTCGAAGCCAAATGCCCCAAAGGACAACAACTTTGCGACGGTAACTGCGTCGCCCCACAAACCAACGGACAGCACTGTGGCGCATGCAACACCGCATGCCAAGCCGGCGAAGTGTGTACCCAAGGACAATGTGCTCCCACCTGTCCTCAAGGCCAGACCGCCTGCCAGGGTGGATGTTTCAACCTCGCCAACACCAACGAACATTGTGGAGCTTGTGACAACCCATGCCCTGAAGGAAAAAGTTGCTTAAACAGCCAATGTCAGCAGCTTTGCCCCAAAGGTCAGGTGGTGTGCCAAAACACGTGCACAGACACACAGGTCAACCCCCAACATTGCGGTATCTGCGGGAACACCTGCCCCACAGGACAAGTTTGCGCCAACGGGCAATGCAAACTGATTTGCCCCAAAGGCCAGACCGCCTGTAACAGCAGCTGTGTCGACCTCAACACCAGCGCCTCACACTGCGGTCAATGCGCCAACGCCTGCTCCAACAGCCAGGTGTGCTCCAACGGAACATGCCAGATCGCTTGTGCGCCCGGACAAACCGACTGTAGCGGAAATTGTGTGGACACACAGACCAGCCGCAAGCACTGCGGAACATGTGGAACCGTTTGTGCGTCAGGCCAGGTTTGTGACAATGGCACCTGCAAGCTATCGTGCTCCACAGGCCAAACCAACTGCAGCGGAAACTGTGTCACGCTGTCCTCCACCCGAAGTCACTGCGGGTCGTGTGGAAACGCCTGTCAGTCTGGCGAAGTGTGCACCAACAGCACCTGCAAAGTCTCCTGCGTAGCCGGCCAAACCAACTGCGCTGGCGCTTGCATCGACACCCTATCCAACCGCAACCACTGTGGAGGATGCGGGACGGTATGCACCTCCGGCAACGTATGCAGCCAGGGAACATGCCAACTTAGCTGTCTCAGCACACAAACCGCCTGCGCCGGAAGCTGCGTTGACACACTATCCAGCCGCAGTCACTGCGGAGCGTGTGGAAAGAGATGCAATCCTGGAGAAGCTTGTTTAAATGGCGTTTGTAAGCTGTCCTGCCCCACAGGACAAAGCCCCTGCGCTGGAAAATGTGTGGACCTTCAGACCGACAACAACCACTGTGGCTCCTGCAACGCAACGTGCAGCGCTGGCAAGCAGTGCAAACAAGGTGCTTGCGCCACGACTTGCCAACCGGGTCAAAGCTTTTGCGGTGGAACCTGTGTGAACCTCAACACCGATCCCGCCCATTGCGGAAGCTGTGGGACGGTTTGCCCCTCTGGCCAACGATGCACACAGGGAGCTTGTGCAGTATCGTGCACATCAGGACTTACCGTCTGCAGTCAGCGCTGTGTTGACCTTTCCACCGACCGCATTCACTGCGGAGCCTGCGGCAAGGTCTGTAGTTCCAGCGAAGTTTGCGCCCAAGGGACATGCAAGCTCAGCTGCCCCACAGGCCAGTCCGTATGCAGCGGTCAATGCACCAATCTCAACCTCGACTCCAAGAACTGTGGCTCGTGTGGAAACGCCTGCACCAACGGAACGGTCTGCACGCAGGGAGCTTGCGTCATTTCTTGCCCCACAGGCCAGACCGTTTGCGGTGGACAGTGCGTAAACCTGAACACGGACCGAAACCACTGTGGCTCGTGTGGAAACATCTGCAGCCCTGGACAACTCTGTGTGAACAAAGTGTGCTCGTTTGCCTGCAACACCGGCCTCTCCGTCTGCAGTGGACAATGTGTGAACCTACAAACCGACCGGAGCCACTGTGGAACCTGTGGAACCACCTGCAAAGCTGGTGAGATTTGCCAGGCAGGCGCATGCACCCTCTCCTGTCAGACAGGACTCACAGACTGCAACGGAAAATGCGTAGACATCCAAACCGACCGTAGCCACTGCGGCTCGTGCGGCACGGTTTGCGCGTCGAATCAGGTCTGCAACCAGGGAGCCTGTCAGTTGGCTTGCGATCCAGGCAAAACCTTCTGCAACACAGCCTGTTACGACCTCAACACCAGCAACCAGCACTGTGGTTCATGTGGAAACGCCTGCACCACCGGTTACAAATGCCTGAACGGAGCTTGCAAGTTGGATTGTCCGACAGGGCAAACCGACTGCAACAACGCCTGCGTCGATATGCAAACCGACAAGAACAACTGTGGTTCGTGTGGCAACACTTGCGCCTCTGCCGCTGTTTGTATCCAGGGAACTTGTACCTTGTGCAACCCAGGAAGCCAAACGTTCGGATACACAGGAAGTTTACAAACCTTCACGGTACCTGCAGGTTGCAAAGAGATCACCGTGGAAGCCTTAGGGGCAGGGGGTGGTAGCGCGAATCGAATCCCCGGCGGTGTCGGCGGTCGTGTGCATGGAACTCTCGTCGTCACAGGTGGCGAAGTGTTCAAAGTGGTGGTGGGTGGAAAAGGAGAAAAACCAGTGGCTCACTCTGGAAACGGAGGAGGTGGTGGTGGTTTCTCTGGGCTGATGGCACCTGATGGCGTCACCCATATCTTTACTGCCGGTGGTGCAGGAGGCGCAGGAGGTGAAGACGGAAACTACCCCGATAGCAACCGCGGACTCGGAGGAAGCGGAGGTGGAGGATACGGAAAGCGTGGGAACTGCGGTGGTGGTGGAAGCGGAGGCTTGGGCAGTCAACTCGCTGGCGGCGCAGGTGGAAAAGGCGGGAACAACGGACAAACAGGCACGTCCAAAGGTGGAGATGGAGGAAACTACAACTCCACAAACGGTCGCGCTGCAGGAGGAGGCGGTGGCGGCGGATATGGCGTAACCGCCGGAAAAGGTGGCCTCAAATACCAGGGCGGACAAGGAGGAAACGGTGGCTGGGGTGGAGGCGGCGGCGGAGGTGGTCGCGGACGTTCCTTCGTCCATTACCTTAACTCATGGCGCTCAGCAGGCGGTGGTGGAGGTGGTGGCTTCATAGGAGGAGGTGGTGGCTCCAGCTATGGGAATACACACGCCTGTGCAGGAGCTGGCGGAGGTGGTGGAGGAATGAACCGCTGGACCTCTCGGGTCTCTGTCATAAAATCCCAAGGCGGCGGTGGCTCACATGCCGATCACCACGGACAAGTCACTATCTCCTGGAAGTAACCGTCGTGTTGTACGGGAAGCTCACAACTTCCACATCACTCCAACGCCCGCAGAGAACGTCCCTCGCACTTGCCATTGCCCCTCCGTGAACGCGAGAGTTCGAGCGCCTCCAGCCACCAGAAAACGTAGAGCCAACCGCTTAGAAAAGAACCAATCCAGATGGGTCTGCCCGAGAATCGCAAGCCCCAGATTCCAGAAGGAGTCGTTGGCAGACACTCTCAACCAGAGAAACGGCTCCAAACGTCCACCCACCCACCAACGCAGTTGACGCCAAGACCATCCATACCCAAGCCCCAACGACAACGAGACCTGATGAGTTTCGATGGACTGTTCACTGAGCAATCCTGACGTAAATCCAGCGCCCACCTGCAACCAGGGAAGAAGGTCCAGTTGCAGCCCCACACCCAATCGATGTGACCCAACCTGCGCCGGAGTTTCGTACAACCCCAACACGCCCAAAGCCAGAGACCGTGGAGGTGGAGGGCTCTGCCGAACCAGACCTTTTTCTTCTCCAGGCGATCGCAGCGCAGACCAACGAAGCTTTGCCAAAGAAAGTCGGTAGGGTCGCCATCGCGTTAAGGTGAAGGACGCCGTCGCCAGCTTCCCTTGGTGTCGAACCATCAAGCGATAACTCCCGGAACGCAGGGCCAGTTGAACGTTTCGTGACTTCGATTTGTAAAAGTCTTGCACCAACGAGTTGTTTTGGTACACAAAGACATGACCTTCCACGGCTGCGCCCAAGATGAGGCGAGCCGGAGCCATTTGCAGGTTCGCCAGGAACAAAGGCCCCTGCCCTCTTAATTGAAACCGGTGAGACGGCCGCTGGATGTCGGCGCGGGATGTCAGAGAGCGGGCAAGTGTTTGGTGGTACACGTATTGATGAAGCTCCGACAAAGACACCAGACGATCGTTGTTTTTGTCGGCAGCACCGCGCAAACCGGCGAGCAAGCTTGAGGTAAAGAGAGACCCTCGGATTCGGTCTGATTCGTACGAGCGACCGTTCGCCTCCGATGACGTAAGAATCGCCATCCCTTCGGTGCGAATTTGCGCGCCCGGAGCCCAACGAATCGAGGGCACACGACGCATGCCCTTCACGCGCAAGAACCGGCCGCTGTAACAACTGTCGATAAACAGCAAGCGGACCCGAACAGGAAGAGCCTTGGCAAACCGGTACACCACCTTGAACGGCAGAGTCTCCTTGCCCAAAAGCATCGCCTCTTCTTTGGCGTGGCCGGAAAAGTAAAAAACAAACATGCCTCGTCGGCGAGCGCCCTGCAAACGCCGCCGGATCTGTCTCATCGCCAACCGAACCTCTTGCAGCTTCGGGCTTTGCAGCACCACAACATTTCGCGCCTTGTAACCGCCGACTTCTCGCAACAGCTTGGCGACTTTGGTCGCGTCAGTTTGGGCGTATCGCAGCCTCGGTAACCCCTCTCCCCCATCGTTGTGACCGACAACAAGGGCAACCCTCTCTTCTTGCCAAGTCGCAGGTGAAGCCTCTGCCTCACAAGATGCAAACCCCCCAACCCACGACAACATCCCACAGAGCAAGCACCAAGCCAGAGCCGTCGAAGCACCTACAACCAAAGATTCAAGCAAGGGGTGTCGCATACAAAGACCTTTTTAACCAGGAACCTCCATCCATCCAGAAAGGCATCATACCCTCGTACCATCGCAGAATCCAGAGGACTGGAGGTGAAGAGGGACCCGCGCTCCAGCTTCTCTACTCTCGTTGAGCACCCTTGGTCTGTTGACCTTTTGGAGCCCGAAGCAGCCAACTCTTTTGATACACACAAGGTAGAGGCAAACGCTCCAACCTATCGATGGATTGCGATTGCAAGCCTTGTCGCAATTGCTTCTTCACGAAAGAGTACGCAATCGGTTGGGCAGAGAGACAAACATACAGTCTCTCGTTGAAAGCGCTGGGTTCCAACACAATGCCACCGGGCAAAAAGACGTCCCGCTTTCCAGTCGGCGACCAACGATACGTCTTGCTGGTTTGTGTTGGATAGAGCGGCACCACCTTGCCTTTCGTATCGCTCCCAAACACAAGAGCGTGGTACGACCGAGACGCCATCAAACGGTAGGAAAACCGCACTTCATCCCCGCTCTGGATTTGCAGAGAAGATCCACACGATTGAATGTCGCTTCCCTGCTTCCTATAGAGTTTGACGACCACAACAGGTTTCTTCCCCTTCCGTGTTGTCCGCCTTGAAGGGGGATGTCCCTTGGCACGAAGTCCCTGGCTGTTGTTTGTCGAAAGCTCCGGCATCAGCGCTGCAACATTCCAAAACAAAGCAATTCCCGCAGCAACGGCGAGGCCCCAGGTGAGCGTCCTGAGGTTCGCGAGCTTTCGGAAGAAGCTTCCACGTGAGGAGTGGGAGGCGAGCTTCTTTTGAAGAGCTTCCCCTTGCGACACGACGTCTTTGGATGATGAAGGAGGACGCTTGAGCGCCTTCCCATGTTGTCTCTTCCAGTCGCTCCATTGCCTCTTGCAGAGGGAGCACTCCTCGATCGCGTGTTGCCAAACCCTGCGCTCTTCGGAGGAGGCATGCCCGCTGACAAGCGCCGCAAACATCCAGGGCTCCATGCATTCGTGTTCAGAAGATGGAGGCGTCCATTGGTCCGACTGGAGACGGTGACGCTGTGAAAGAGGAGGCGTAAGCCCTCGTTGTTTCTTCAAGATTCCTCCTCCCCTTCCACCGGTTCTTGGAGACGTTGGCGCATTCGCTTGAGCGCAGCCATCGCTCTCCGGTGTACCGTGTTTCGGTGCATGTGTAGCTGCTCCGCTAGCTCTTCCCAGGTTTGTTCTTCCACATAGCGGCCGACCAAGATAGCGCGGTCTTTGGGTTCTTCTGCTGCCAAGGCTTGCTCCAGGGAGAGACGTGCATCCAGCCCGAGAGATTGTTGGGCGTCCCAGGCGAGAAGATCCAGGAGAGCCTCTTCTCCTACAGCAACCAAACGGGATGCTGCTCGCGCACGGAACCAGTCGTAGGCACGCCAGCGAACAAGCCGGGCCAACATCTGCCTGGGTTCCATGTGCTTAAGTTCTTGGAACTGCCGTGACACATCAAACCAAACCAACGCCATCAACTCGTCAGCGTCGACAGGATTGGTGGTTCGCGATGCGCACAGCACCCGCACAAACACCTCGTATTCATGATAGTAAGATTCAAATGTGTGGTCCATCTGCAATGCAGTGATCCCTTTGCAAGAGGAGCGCTCCCCAACAGATCGTATGCCATTGCAGCTTTTGCATCATCGTTTGTAAAAAAAGTTGCAGAGACCCCAGAAAGATCCAGAGGCTTCACGGGATGAAATGGATGAAGTAAGAGATTACTTGGAAGAGGTGATGGGAGCTTTGGGGATGGAAGAGTCGGAGGGACGAGCCGCAGGAAGGCTGTCGCTGGAGCGGCTTGCTTCAATGATTTGACTCACTGCACCCGTCGCAAAGTTTTTGAAATCGGAGTTTTCGTCGTCCCAGTCCCACAGGTCGTTTTCTCTGGATTGAGAGGCTTTCTCTTCCCTCTCCTTTCGACGTTTTTCCAGCGTAGGGCGTTCTTCAGCCTCTATCTCGCGCAGTCGATGCCAGGGAAGCTCAATCGCAGGAATCGATGCAGAGCTAATTCTACGAAGCTTCAACAAGGGCTCCAACAAGCCCCACAGATCTCGAAATGGCACCGGCTGGCTGAGCTTGGAACAGTAACTCTGAAGGCGCTCCTCAACGTGCTCTCGGGCTTGCTTAAAGTCTGGCATGCGCTCTGTTTGTTCCAAAACCTGCAACAGGGCAGCGAAGAAGTCGGGCACAAGAAGCAAACGGCGGAGAGGAGCACCCATAGGATGATTTTCCAGCCGAAGCTTCATGCTCTCGGTTACGGTTTCGCTGTTCCACCAGGCCTGGAGGTCTTGCTGCTCCAGGGTATCTTCCGAGTGACTGAACGAGCTCCCCTTGGAGAGAGTTTGGGAAGGCCGAGGCATCTCCGTTACGGTTCGGGCGCTCCGTAACTCTGTAGAGAACGACCCACTTCGCGTCGGCGCCACTCGATCACCAGAAGCAGAAGGCATCGCTGGCATCGACGTTCGAGTGGTCCCTCGGGGAATCTCCATGCTGTCTAAGGTATGTGCTCGATACTCCCGCGAATACGATCGGGGAGGAATATCGCGAGATGGACCCGAACGAGGCAACGAACCCTGAGACGCAGAGCGCAACGAGACAGGGCTCGCTTCGTCCAGTACAGACATCATCAACGACTGAAGTTGCCGAAACAAATACACGTGTCGGCAGTTGCTTTTCTGCTCTTCAAACCAATCTTGAACTTCGTCCAAAGCTTGCTTCCGAGTGGGTGCAGTGCTGGCCTGAATGAGTTTAACATGAAGGCCATTAACAACATGACCCTGGTTGAAATAGTTGCGTAACTCTTGGGAACCTCGCTCACGAACCAAACGCAAACGAAGTCGGTTGATCATTTGTTGTGCATTCCACCATATCGAGTTCGCATGACCTGCCACAGTTCACCTCCTGATTCTGGCACTTCCTTGCTTCACAAGTTGGAAGAGAGGTTCCTTGCTTCACCATTCTCGTCTCCCAACGTCAAGGTAGCTTTCTACACAAGCATAATTCGTACCAGGACAAACTTTCGTACAAGAACTACCAACAAAACTATGGCGATGGTTCCAATCCAAAGCAAACATGGGAACGCGCCTCTGCGACACACAAGACACCCCTCTCCCTTGAGAAGCCCTCTTATGGGACACCTGAATCAAGACAAAAAACATCTTGAACTTCATACCCTTGCATGGCCCATACTTCGAGACAAAAGGGTATTCTTTATTCCAAGACAGAGGGAATCTTCGATCGGAGAGAATTCTCCGATTGGAGAGAAGTTGGTGAAAAATCGTAACAAGGAGAAAAAGGGTTGGAGCGGTGAGGAGGGTTATTTTTTGGAGGATGTTTCGAGACTTTTCTTGCCCTTCACTTTGCCTTTGACAACACCTTTGTTGAGCTTGGCTTTGCCTTTGACAGCACCCTTGCGCAAGACCGCTTTCCCGTCCTTGCCTTTTTTCCAGGAGTGGCCCAGCCGTCGACCGCCTTGCGTCGTCCCCTTGGGAGCCGCCTTCTCCAAGGACTTACCTTTCTTCCAAGAGTGTCCCAGCCGACGGCCACCTTGTGCTGTGCCTTTGGGAGCTGCTTTTTCCAGGGATTTCCCTTTCTTCCAGGAGTGTCCCAAGCGCCGCTCTACCTTTTGGGTCCGTGCAGGAGCAGCACGACGCAAGGCTTTCCCCTTCTTCCAGGAGTGGCCCAGGCGACGCTCCACCTTTTGAGTTCGTCCCAACGGAGACGCTTTTCGCACCGCACCTTTTCGGAACGAGTGACCCAATCGGCGACCTGCCTGACGAGGAGACGCACGGCGAATCATCGGGCGCGTTCGTCGATGAAGACCACGTCGGGCTCGCTGAAGACCACGACGGGGTTTCCGTTTGCGCCGCACCTTCGGCTGAGGCTGAAGATTGAGGTAGCTCCGATGGTTCAGTTGAACCACGCCCCGCTGCCCTCGACAAGGGTAGTACGCTTTGGCTTCCAACACGCTGGAATAACGACGGGTGAAACGACGGGTGCGCTTGTTCCACCACAGGTTGCCTTTGCGGACTCCCACCTGAGCGAGGAGGTGGATGGCACCCACACGACAACGCCGGGGACGAGGCAGCAACACATTGGCAGACGCGGAGCGCATGACCGTTTGGCGCATCATCCGCCAGGTCCGGCCATCACGAATCCACAGCGACAAAACATACTGACGTTGGGCCCGCTTCCGACGAAGAAACTGTCGAAAGTCAACGCGCACTGAAACCTTCACTGGCTCCAGACGTGAGGCAGAAGAAAACCGAAGCCGCTGCCTCGCTTCAGCTGGGGAAAAATCAAGACCCAAAAACAGACCCAGGCCGAGCAGAAGGAACAAGAAACGTCGACAATTGCGCATAAGATAATCCTGGAAAAAGTGAAAGGACTAACATAAGATGTTGTCCAATTATGAAGAGCCGATGGTTTTGCGTCAAGGAGATCCAGGCTGCCCATCACATGGGTTTCTTCCCATGGAAAGACAGATGGAACCGACAACTCATCCTTCGTGATCTGTTTAGACGCACCAGGATGAATTTTATTGGTCCTACGCTCAAAACGGTCCCCTAGGCCTCCACATAGCAGGTGCCATAGCAAATGCTATCCACGTTCTTATCTTACGTTCCCAACAAGCTGTTGCAAGAGTTGGAGTTGGCTGCCCCGGTCACCTCAGAGAGCACATCCCAGCGCTCCGAAGGCGTCCTTTTGTTTGCAGACATCTCGGGTTTTACCAACCTGACCGAACGGATGAACCGTGAAGGCGACGAAGGACCTGAAGAAATCACCCGAGTGGTCAACCTTTACTTTCAACAGACCATCGCTCTTATCAAGAAAGAAGGTGGCGACGTCATCGGGTTTGGCGGGGACTCCATCATGGTCCTCTTTGAGCCACACCATGAAACACTGGGCCAAACGGTTCGTCGAGCGTGGCAAACCGCCCAAAACATGCAGAACATCCTCCACGATTTGAACCCTTTGCAAACCAGCGTGGGTCCAGTCACGTTGGGGCTAAAGGTTGGGATTGGCGCGGGGATGGTCCGAACCATGCGAGTGGGCGGCGTCTACAACCGATGCTCCTTCGTTGTCGCTGGCAACGCACTGGAGCAAGCAACAGCAGCCGAAGGACGAGCCGAACGCGGCGATATCGTCCTCAGCCCAGAAGCCCAAGAGGTGATGGCCAGTGAGCCGGTGACCTCCAGAGTGCTCCAAGCCTTTCAACTCCCTCCACTGGAGCACCAGGAAGCGCTGCAAACCCGGCTTCGACGCTACCTCCCCAAGTCCATGCAGTGGTGGCTCACACAGACCGGGTTTGAAGAAGGCATCCACGATTGGATGGGTGTGTTGCGCACTATGAGCGTGTTGTTCGTCGGAGTCCGTGGCCTCGACTACCAGGAAGAAGGCGCCGTCGAGCAACTCCACACGTTCACCCGACGCGTGCTTCGTACCATCTACCGGTACCAAGGAAGCCTGTGCCGCCTCGCTGTCGACGACAAAGGCACCAACTTTCTGATCTTGTTTGGCACTCCACCGTTTGCCCACACCGATGACGCCATCCGCATCGTTCGCTGCGCCCTCGACCTGCAACAAGCGGCACAAGCCCAAGGTCTGCAGATCAAAGCGGGGGTTACAACGGGCCACATGTTTGCAGGCGCTGTTGGTGGTCAGGACCGACGAGAGTACACCGTGATGGGCGATGTGGTGAACATGGCAGCCCGGCTGATGTCCAAAGCCGACCCCGGCACCACCCTCTGTTCCACCCGAACCCACGCCCTCGCCAAGAACCAGTTCCTGTTCCACAGCCTGCCTGCCACCCAACTGAAAGGCAAAGCAGAGCCAGTCCCCTTGTTTCAACCGTACGACCTGGTCGCAGAGGTCAACGTTCAAGAGCAACCCAATGACTTGATCGGTCTCCAGGAGTCCTTGGAACAAATCCTGGCTCATGCCGACACAGTGCAATCCGGCGCGGGAGAGGTAGTACTTGTCACGGGAGAGACCGGAACCGGAAAGTCTCGACTGCTTCGCGCCTTACGAGAAACCCTTGAAGCCCGCTCCTTTGTCTGGCTGCAAGGAAGCGGAAGTAGCCTGGAGCAACAATCAGGATATTGGGCCTGGCGACGCCTGTTTCAAACCTTCTTTGACACACACGGCTCACACACCGAAGCCAACTTCAACGAATCCATTCGCGAGGTTGTCAGGGAATACGCTCCCGACAAAGAGGCCCTTCTTCCCCTGCTCAACGGGCTGTTGGACGTTAGCTTTCCAGAGACCCAAACCACACAAGCGCTGGACAGCGAGCTGCGCAAGGAGAACCTCACCCTCTTGCTGCTGTCTCTTTTGCGCAAACGCAGTCAAACCCAGCCGCTGTGCATTGTCATTGACGACGCGCATTGGCTCGACAGCGTCTCACGAGACATGGTGCTTCAGTTTGCCCAAAGCTTCTCCACCCACGAAGCCCAGATCCTGTTTCTGGTGTCATCGCGCCCCATCGACAACGAAGAAACCGAAGCCTCTCAGTTTCTTCAAAAGTTGGCTCACTTGGGTCCAGTGGAGCATGTGGCAATTCTTCCCCTCTCCTTCGAACAAACCACCGATTTGATCGCAGCGAGATTGCAGCTCGCACCGTCCCAGATCCCAGGCTCTGTCCGAGAGTTTATCTACAGCAAGTCCGACGGAAACCCCTTCATTGTCGAAGAAATGTTAATTCTCCTTCAGGACCAAAAGCTGCTGGAGGTCGTCGAAGAAGGCGGGCAGACCACCTGCAAACTCTCACATGACTTTGAGCAAGTCAGCTCTCTTCTCCCTAGCTCTTTGGAAGGAGTGTTGCTGGCTCGCCTGGACCAAATCCCTCCGCAAAGTCAGTTGGTGCTCAAGATAGCTTCGGTGATTGGGCAGGATGTTGATTCAAGCGCGCTTCGTTACGCGTTTTCCTCTCAGTTCCAAGAACAAGCTGACCAGTTGGAAGCCGCTCTCGACAAGCTTCGGCAAGACGACTTCCTCGCACCGGCCGACGGCGAAGAAGGCAAGTATACGTTCAAGAACGACATCTTGCACAAGGTCGTCTATCGCTCGTTGCTGTACCAACAGCGGCGCAAGCTGCATCGCTCGTTGGCCGAATGGTACGAGAAGAACGCATCGCTCCCCTTCTCGACAGACTCCCACATGGACCTGATCGCAGCCACAGAAAGTCAGACCGATATCCCCTTCCCTGTCGATGGGGTGTCCCAACCTTCCACCTTGTACAGCGTGCTTGCTCGACATTGGCAAGGTTCAGGTGAGGAACGACGCGAACGACACTACGTTCAAATGGCTGCTCAAGCAGCCAAAGCCCAGTACGCCAACACCGAAGCAGTAGAATACCTGACCCGAGCCATCGCGCTAACTCCAGAGCACGACACAGCCAAGCGCTACCAGCTTTACTTAGAGAGGGAAGGTCTCTACGCCCGATTGGGGGAACGTACCCAACAGCAGCTTGACCTTGAAGCGCTTCAAACCCTGGCCCAAGGGAACCGCGAACGAGAGCTTGAAGTCGCCTTACGACAAATGGACCACGCCCTTGCCAAGGACGATTACGAACCGACCATTGAGCTTGCGCAAGCCACGTCCAACCAGGCCAAGTCGTATCAGTTGCCCAAGTACCAGGCCGAAGCAGAGCGACGTTGGGGTTGGTCGCTGTACCTGCAGGGCAAACTTCCCGAGTCCCGGCAGCGACTGACCGATGCGCTTCGTCTTGCCCAAGAATGCAACGCCCAAACCACAGAGGCAGCCGCCCTCCGCAACCTGGGCTCTTGCGAACACGCGCTAGGCCAGCTAGACGAAGCTCTTGCCCGCTACCAGGCCGCCCTCTTCCTTTGTCACCAACTCAACGAAGGGGTCGACGAAGCCGGAACGTTCAACAACATCGGGCTCGTCCTGGCCGACCAGGGCAAGATCCTGGAGGCTGTCGAACACTTCCGTCACGCCCACAAGCTCTTCCATACCCTTGGCAGCCGCAGAGGCGTTGGAGTTGCACTCGGCAACGTAGGCTACTACTCCATCAAGCTAGGCGACTTTGAGAACGCACAATCTGCGCTCCTCCAAGTCCTTAACATCGGTCGTGAGATCGGCCACAAAGCAAGCGAAAGCTTCGCCACCATGACTCTCGGAGAATGTTACGTTCGCCTCGGCCAGTACAACCGTGCGCGGCAATCCATCGAGACGAGTGTGCTCATCAGCCGGGCTATCGGGAACCTCTTCTTTGAAGGCTACGGCCTCGCAGTGAAAGCGGAAGTGCTCTGTGCACAACGGGACTTTCACCGGGCCAACAAGGCACTGAAGGAGTGTTTGGCAGTCGCCGAGAAGCTCCAAGATCCTCACCTACGAGCCAGCGCGCTGTACACCCAAGGCAACGTGCTTTTGGGCCAGAAGCAAGCAGACGCGGCCTGTGATGTCTTCAAGGAGGCAACACAGCTGTTTGAAGACAACGAGATGAAAGGCGAAGCCCTCGACAGCCGCGCTGGAATCGCGCGCTCCTTTCTCGCTCTTGGACAACCGGACGAAGCTTACAAGGCGCTCGCTCCCTTCCTGGACTTGTTCACAGAATCAAGCCACACCCTGCCGTTGTCGGAACATCTCCAACAAACGCTGGAGCCCATGTTGATAGTGCTCACCGCTGTGCAAGTGTTGGAACACAAAGAACCCAAACAAGCGAAGGCTCTATGCGCCGAAGCGGTTTCGCTGTTGCAAGAGCGAGCCAATCGGATCAAAGACCCACAGAGCCGCGCCACCTACCTGAACGAGATCCCTCACCACCGACAGCTTCTTGCTTGTGGATGAGTGAGTTTTCCTTCGTTGGAAGCGATGCTCTACCGCAGCCGAATGGTTCCGCTCCACCAGGGATACCAACCCTCGGATTCACCACCGACTTCACCCCACCCAATACGGAACCCAGTGGAGGACTTGCTCAGCTTGAAGATACGTGAGCCAGCACCCCATGAGAATTCACAGTTTCGACAGGCCTGATTTTGGGTGATGTGTCTCGCAAAGCTGGTGATGGGACCGTTGTCCGCGGGGCTACCGAAGGAGACGTCACCCGTTTGGGGAAGCCCCCCTGAAGCATACGCCCGGCTCCATAACGTCTGCTTAAAGGTCGTGTACAGGTCTGTGACGTGACTCGATCCTGCGTTTGCCCTGGCTTTGTACTGATGAAGATAAAACTCCTGAAAGCCTGCAGGAAATTGGAACGTGTAGTGGTAAGTGTGGCCTCCAGAGCCGTCGCGGGTAAAGGGTCGATGCGACGAATCAATCCCTGCCGTTCCTGCAGCCGTGACGACCACCATGGCACCACCCAACAAGTTGCGAGCCATCGACAAGGTGATTTCGGTCCAGCCGCCGCCGTTTGTGGTCATGTCGCAGAACACCTGTGTGGGCTTCAGCGGACCTGCACCGTCCAGGTCGAGAGTGTACGTTCCATCTTGGGTGACTCCCGATGCGAGGAGAGCTTTGCAGCTGTTAAGCTCCGAGCACTTCTTCGTGTTGGGGTCACAGAACTTGGAGATGCAGTCCGTGTTGGACTGACAGGTTTGACCAGGACAACCGTTGTCAACGGTGCCGTCGCAGTCGTCGTCTTTTTGGTTCCCGCAAACCTCTTGGGTTGAGGGACACTTGCAAGCGCCTGACACACAAGCGGCACCATTTTGACACGCCTTGCCACAAGCACCACAGTGCGACGCAGACGTTTGCAAATCGGCGCATCCACCGGAGCAACAGACGGTACCGGAAGCACACGCATTGTTGCAGGTACCACAGTGTTTGGCGTCGGTCTGAACGTTGACGCACGCATTGCTGCACACGGTCTGGCCTGTTGCACAAATCAACGTACAGGTCCCACTGACGCAAGTTTGAGCGCTTGGGCAAGCTTTGTTGCAGCCACCGCAGTGGGCTTTGTCAGTTTGTGGGTCTACACAGGAGCCACCACAGGTAACTTGGCCTTGCGGACAGACACATTGGTTGGAGGTACACACCTGCCCACCCGAACAGTCACCGTTACCGCGACAGTCGGCTTTCTTGCAGGTCCCGCTGATGCAAAGCTCGCCGGACGCACACTCGTTGTCACCCACACAGCCGCTGCACTGGTTGTTTTTGCACAACTGACCGGGCTGACAATCGCTGCTGGTTCGACACTGTCCACTGATGCAACCTCCGTTGATACAGAGTTTTCCAGCGCCGCACTCGCTGTCGTTGGCGCAAGTGGAGCAGATGTTGGCCAGACACAAGCGTCCGTTGGTGCAGTCAGTGTTGGTTCGGCAGTCAGCCTTTTGGCAAGCCCCGCTGAGGCACAGCTCGCCGGTGGAGCAGTCACGATCGACCGAACACGCTGCACATTGGTTGCTTTTGCAGACTTGGCCAGCCTGACAATCGGAGCGCACGCGACAATTGGCCTTCAGACACACGCCCTGCAAGCAAAGCTGCCCCATCGCACATTGCTTGTCGTTGGAGCAAAGAACACAACGGTTGTTTTCGCACACAAGACCTTGCTGACAATCGCTCAAAGTCCGACAGTTGGCGACCTTGCACACACCTTGCAGACAAAGCTGACCGGAGAGGCAGTCGGTGTCGGTGGTGCAGGCGCTGCAGGTGTTTTTGATGCACACTTTTCCACCCGAACAGTCGAGGCTGGTTTTGCAATCGCCAGCCAAACAGGCTCCGTTCACGCAGAGCTTTCCGGTGCCGCATTCGCTGTCAACAGAACACGCCGCACACTTGTTACTGGTACAGACCTGACCATTCGAACATTCGGAGGTTTGGCGACAATTCCCAGGCTGACAGGTACCGTTGAGGCAAAGCTGGCCAACACCACAGGCTTTGTCATCCTGGCACGCCGTGCAAACGTTGTTGGCACATACCAACCCACCCTTGCAGTCGGTGCTTTGGACACATCCCTTGCAGATCTTCGCGGCCGTATCACAGACCTGCCCCGATTGACACTGGTCGTTTTGACGACAGCCCGCTTTGCAGGCGCCCGCTTCACAGATCAAACCGGGTCCGCACTGCTTGTCTTCGCTGCAGACCGCGCATTTGTTGTTGGTGCAAACCTGTCCTCCCGTGCAATCCTCGGGCTGACGACAGTTGGCTTCCGTGCAAGAGTCTTGCAAGCAAAGTTGGCCTGTATCGCACTCTTTGTCCGCAAGGCAGCCTTGGCATGTATCACCCCGACAGACTTGGCCCTTCTGACAGTCCTGGTTGGAGAGACAGGCCACACACTCTCGACGTTGTGTGTTGCACTTGGTGCCTTGGGAACACCCCTGGTCATCGCGACATCCTTCGACGCAGCCGCCGTCCACACAGATTTTTCCCTGACCGCACGTGGCGTCATCAGCGCAAGCTCCACAGCGTCCTTTGTCGCAAACCTGACCACCAGGACAGACCTTCTGCGGGCTACAAAGAGGTTCCACACAGCGCTCGTTTTCGCAGATCTTTCCGCCGGAACAACCTGCATCGTCAACGCACCCTTCGAGACAAATCCCAGCTTTGCAGATCTGCCCTTGAGCGCAGTCAGTGTTGGCTTCACACGCAGCACAACGACCTGCTTTGCAGACTTGACCTCCTGTACAGGGCTGGCTTTGAGAACAACCTTCGGCGCATCGGCCTTTTTCACAGATCTTGTCTGCGCCACAAGACGCGTCGTCGGAGCAACCTGCCACGCACTTCTTGTCTTCACAAATCTCGCCATTCTTGCACTCAGCGTCTCCCAAACAACCGGTAGAGCAGGCACCTGACTGGCACACCTCTGTCGAAGCGCATTCCTTGTCGTCTTTGCAAGCTCCGCAGCGACCGGTGTTGCAGACCTGACCGCCCGAGCAAGGTTGCGAATCGCTGCACTGTGGATTGCTGCAAACGTTGTTCAAACAAATAAGACCACCGTTGCAAGTAGAATCGTCCTGGCATTGAAGCGAAGGAGCAGGCTCGCTGCAACCTCCCATTCCAACCCAGGCCAACAAGCCCAATGAGCACAAAACAACCAACATACGATTTCGCGACATACTTCAAGCCCCCCATCGTTGGGAAAGTTCATGGCGAAGGACAAGCTCCTATCCCCTTGGAATCACATTGTTCCACGGATGACAGGGGAATGCAAACTTACAGGTGTGGTCGCTGGCAGTTGGTTTGTTGGTGTTGGGAAAGAGTCCCCGGATTTCGCAGATTGCGTATACGAACATACCGTTTTTTGGATAGAGTTCCATAATGAGGGTTGTCAAAAGATGAGGTATAAGGACCCATTTTCGTCCACCCTCGCGATACAAGCCATCCCAGACCCCAAACCTCCCATCCTTGAGGAGACGGCCCCGTAACAAGGAGCCACCCTGCAGTTGCTCTCACCCGGTGTAGCTTTTGGAACCTTACGAGCCTACACCAACGCCTCCTTGGCAACTGCAACCTTGGGACTGCGGGAGATAGCTTTGCTGCAAGAAGTGCCCAACGACATTAACTTTGTCGGCGGCATCATCTCATCTCAGTTTCAGTCCACACTCTCCCATATCAACGTGCTGAGTCGGAACCGAGGCACGCCACACCTCGTCATTCGTGAGCCGATGAAGCACCCGGATGTTGCGAAGCTTCGTAACAAGATGGTCCGCCTGCCTGAAAGTGAACGAAGAAGGTTACTCCCTTCGGGAAGCCACCCAACAAGAAGCCGAAGCGTTCTGGGCGCAGAGAGAAGCCCAACGCAAACCGTTCGTTCCTCCCCGAAACCTCGAACAACGCGACCTGGTTGATTTGTCCAGGGCGACGGTGGCGGATGTCGTAAGCATAGGAGCCAAAGCGGCCAACCTTGCTGAGTTGGCACGTGTGGACATCGCGACAGTGTCGGACATTGCAGCCTGCAAAGCATTTCAATCCGAAGGTCGGGTGAACGTACCCCAGCGTACTTTTGCGATTCCGTTTTATTGGTACGTAGTCCACCTGCAACGAACCAAGCGACAACTACCTTGCCCTACCAGGAAAGCCTTGACACCGAGCAGGTTCGCCAGTAACGTCCGGCCTATCGATACTTACAATGGCTCTACAGGTCGGAGAAAACCGTGCGACGCTTGCTGGATGAGATCTTGTTCACCTTAAAGGTGTCGCGGCCGGGCTTTTACCCCACAACGCTCTGGTTCTTCTTGCTGCCTTTTGGGCAACGCAACATGTTTGGTTCGTGGGTCTTCTGGCTGGGCTGTGTGTATGTGTGTCTGCCTTTGGGTTTGATGCTGTACGGCTGGAATGACTTGATGGACATGCAGACCGACAGCCACAACCCGCGAAAAGATAGCTACTTGTTTGGTGCCCGATTGGAGCCTCACCATCGCAGCAAAGTCATCTGGCAAATGGTGCTCATCCAGCTTCCTTTCTGGCCGCTGTTTGTGTGGTTGGCAGGCCCCAAGATGCTCCTACTGCTCGTCGCGATGGTTGCGACCAACGCAGTCTACAACGCGCCCGGCTGGGGCTGGAAAAACCGACCCTGGCTCGATCTACTCAACCAGGCAGGCTACCTCTTGGTGTTTGTGTTGAGTTCCTGGCTCAACCACGTTCCGCAGCTCCCTGCATCCGTGATGGTCTTCTCTGCGCTGTTTGCGATGCACAGTCACTTGTTTGGCCAGCTTATGGATATCGACGCGGACACCCAGGCCGGACGACGCACAACAGCCAGCGTCATCGGCGTAGTTCCCGGAAAGTTACTCTTGGTGACCATCTTGGTTGTCGAAGCCTTAATCGTTGGGCCAAGAGATACAATAGTAGCCGCCTTTTTGGGACTCAGCGCCCTGATCTTTTTGGTCGATGCGTTCCTGGTGTTTCGAGAGCGCCCTTATCCATCTTGGGCCATCAAAGTGTTCTTCGTTGGATGGAACATCGTCGCGATCGCCAGCATGAACTGGCTCTGGACCCGTGGAACCCTCGTAGGAAACTAAGGGAGAAACTATTTCTAGCTATCCCGCAATGCTATCAAGGCACCAAGCGATACAGGTCCACAACATTACTTGTTGCGCTTGAGACGAGAGGAGTTCGCCAACCCCGAGTGGTATTTATGGGAGTAGTAGAAGAAGCTGGAGATACTTTTGGCACCCAGATGGAATGTGTAATCTGCACCTCCACCGCCAGGACAGATCTTGCACCCCAACCGCAGAACATTCACATTGACGGAAACGCTTTCACCACCTCGCAACACCAACGTGCGAGCCTCTTTGGGAATGGAAACCTTGCTTGCACCGGGTACTTCGTGCAGTTGACCTTCTTTGGTGACCAGCAAAGCTCGCTCCCAGAAGATCCGACGGCCAGGGCCACGACCCAATACCTTCAACGCAGGAACGTTGTGTGTCTGATAGTCGGTGTTGGTGATGGTAATTCGGAAGACACCATCTCCATAAGGATTGACCCACTTGTGTTGCCAAAACGGCTGCACTTGCGCCACATCCAACCGAATGTATTGTCCCAAAGGTTTGCGGTTCCAACTCTTCCACACCAACGGTGTTTTTGCAGCAATTCGAGCGATACGCAGGGACTTCTTCGTCACAGGGGCTTTGTACAACAAGCTATATCGCACACGACTCTTTGGTAACGTTTGTTGACGCATCTTCAACGCCAGAAGCCAACGCTGCCCTTTCTTCGGCAATGCCTTTGGGTTTCGAGTCGAGTAATGGATCTCTTGGTTGCAGTCAAAGCGCCCTTTGATGCTTTGGCACTCGCCCAACTTAAAACGCAACACATGAATGGGTGGCATCGACTCCAACACGGAGTAACCTGTAATCTTTGCAACGCCCCCAATCAACACAGTATCAGCACGCTGAAAACGCTTCATTAAGGACACCTGCTTTTTGGGATGTGTCTTTCCCTTGTAAGTCATAGGCTTTTTGGACGCACTTGCCCCTCCACCCAAAGCCAGCATCACCATTGTAGCAACGAGCCAAAGGAACCCTTGTTGTCGATAGTTTCCACGATTCTGCAACATCTCTTCTCTCCTTGATTTGGGTTTTGCTCTGTATTCAACAGAGAGGAGAAACGCAGCCGCACCATGTTGGGTTTAGGGTTCACAAACTTCTTACAAACCTGCCCATTGGAAGAGTGCCTCTCTCGCAGAAACTCTTCCGAAATCATAAACTTCGAGAAGCCCCAGCAACGTCATGACTCAAACCATAAACAAGGCTGAGACAAAACAGATTAAAATTATAGAGTCTTGAGGAAGGCGATCAGTTGCTTCCTCTGCGTGTCGGTGATGAGCGACTTGCCCTGTTCATCGACGAAGATGCCCACATCATGCCCCTGGTTGGAGAGTCCAGGCTTTGTCGCATCAAAGAGGATCTCCTTCTTCTCTTTCCAGGCTTCGGGGATCGCGTCGCCCGTGGGATAACCCATGCAATCCAGGTCTACGTCGGTTGCTTTGTTCTCGGCTGGTCCCTGGTAGAACGATATAGGACGCTGTGAAGCTGGCGTTAACAAGGCGCATAGGTTGGGGATAGAGTTGTTGTGAAGATACGGATAACGTGCAAAGATCCCGTTGAGTGGGGGCGGAACGTATCCTTTTTGAGGCTTCACCACGGTGTTAATCGACTTGGAAATCGCAAGCTGGTTCAGGCTCTCGGCAAAGTATTTCATCCCCTCGTAACGGTTGGGGTCGGTGCCAACATCATGGACGGGCGTGGGGGAAGGATAGCGAACCTCTGTCGTTTTCATTTGGTCGGCCAGGCTTCCTTGGGCCAGAGATGAATCATCCCAGCCCTTTTTGTAGGTACCATGGCATCGAGAGCATCGCTCATTAAAGATAGCTTGCCCGGCTTTGGCGTCGTCGAGGTTGATGGAGTCCCAGCCAAAGAAGTCGCCGTATCGTGGCGCTGGAGTGGCGAACACGGCGGCCGTAAGATCACGAATCACTTGTTTGTTGTTGAGCAGCCATTCTTCCAGCTTCTTTAAGTCAGACCCGCGGCCTAACTCGTTCCAAAGAAAGTTGGTATGAACCGGATTTCCCTGAACGATGGAGCCATCCGCCAGCCAGCGCGTTTTGTACTTCATGGTCCACCAGACCATCGGCTTGCTGTCGGCCACAAAGTTCGCGGGCCAGGAGGTGCGGGGTTTTTTGGCCAACTCGTCACTCTTGGTTGCGTAAGGATCTTCGTTACGACGGGCCAACGAGAGAGCGACCTGCGCCAGGCTTGTATCCAGCCCTAGCACTTGAGGACGTTGGACTCCGACGGCTCCCAGGTTGTTGAGGAGTCCCTTGAGTTCGCCGGATTCGTCTTTGTCGATCTCTCCAAGAAACTCAACGATGGAGTCGTACCCAAGCTCCCCAAGTTGTTTGCCCAGCACAAACACTTCGTTGGCTCGGGGTCGGCGGGTCGCCATCCCCATCACAGAGGCACCAAAGAACGAGCCCGCATGACAGGCTGCGCAGCTAAAGGTGAGACCCTGCATATTGCCCCGCTGCATCAGGCCAGCGCCCATCAGTAGGTCTTTGGGTTGCCCTTCAGGGAAAGGAACGGCCGAACTTCCCGATGTTCCCTCTGTGGGAAACGGACTCAGCCCCAACCACTTGTAGAATTCAGGGAGGTCTTTAAAGCTCTGCCCCATCATAAGCACTTCAAACTTGTCGTACTCAGGGGTGTCGATAATTTTCTGGAAGGTTTTGAGAGGGAGCAGGAGTCCTGTGTTGGTCACAGGATACACCAAGGCATGCTGCAACCCACGGGCGACAGAAGCCTTGAAGTCATCAGGCGACTGTTGGTAGACATTTGTCCGTTCGCCAGACTCTGGAAGTTGTGCAGAGTCCGACCAGTCCGGAGAAAACGACTGGCATCCCCACAGAAAAAAAGCGCCAAACAACAAGATACAAACTCGGAACATTCAACAAGCCCTCCCTACCCACAAGGTACCTACCTCAATTCGTAAGGTCAAGTTGGAGGCAGGGGTTGCAAGCCTAATTTTGTTCACGTCCTTCCTGCTTTGCAGCTTCATACTTTTTTGCTGGAACCTCTCAGAGAAGTTGGTCTGATCATTGCTTTAGAACAGGCCATTGAACCGACTCTATCACATAGGAATGCTATCATGTTGAACCATCGGACATGGTGTTGGATTGGACTTGGCCTTCTCTTTGCAATACCGAGCTTTGCATTTGCAGGAAAGCCAACGCGCAAGCTACCAACAACTCACCAGAAAGCTCGATACTCAAAAACCCTCCAATACAACAGAGCTATCAGCAAAAAGCTTCGACTTCTTATTCGACAACAAGAGTCGTTCACCCGCAAAGGTCGTGAACAAAAAGCTTACCTTTTGTTTCGGCTGGGTGCTGTCCATTACAACAGCGCGATACTCTCAACTTGGATCATTCGTTGGTGCAAAGCACATCCAAAACAGCGGTGTCCTGTTCGTCCACATCATCCAACCCTTTATCGGAAGGAAGGCATTCAGTTCTTCGAGAGAGTCTGGAATCGCTACCCCCAATTCACCCAACGCCATACGATAAAGACGATCCTGATTCGATACTACCTTCGTACTGGAAACCACAAGAAAGCCAAGCAGTTTCAACAAGCTTCCTAGAATGTGTTCAGCCACAACGACTCCAAAGAGTCACACTTTTCTACAGAAAAGTTCGGGGCAAGACACCCACCAAGACCAACAAAACAATATCTACTATCATCGAATAATCTTCAGGAGATCGTAGTGACTCGCTCACTACCGCACACAAACCCCATTTTCGAGCTTGCATTGTTGGTACCGTTGGCAGTTGTAAGAACGTTGGCAGTCCTCTTCGCTTGTCGCGATGCAAGCACCGTCTTGGTAGCGACAGCGCCCCATGGATTCACACAGAAGGCTGCTCTTGCAATCTGTATCACTGCCAGGAGCACAGGTTTCCCCCTTTAGGCTACAAGCCGCTTGGCTGCGACAGTATTGTGACGAAAGACAATCGCTGTCACTTTTAGGGAGGCACCTTCCGCCCACATGGTGACACATACCTTGCAATCGACATGGTTGCGAACGTTGACAGTCCTCGTCTTTCCCAACGACACAACGTCCATCCACAGCCGAACATTTCCCCAGCGAACCACAAAGATTGCTTTGCGCACAGTCTTCGTCTGCAACAACAGCACAAACGCCGTTGAGAGGAGAGCACTTCCCTGTACGTTTGCAATTGGAAGCGTTGAGACAATCGTTGGCGTCTTCCGCGCGACACTGGCCGTCTCGCGCAGTACAAAGCCCCTCCGTTTTGCAGAGAGGAAGAGGGAGGCAGTCGTCGTTGGTAAGTGCGACACATCGATTCTTTTGAAGGTGACAACGACCTTCCTTTTTGCAAAACTCAGACCTCATGCAACCCAAAGCTGTGCGCGTTATTTTTACGCATGCTCCTTCCCGATGGTCACACCTCCCCTCGGTTTGGCACAAGCTCGACTGCTCACAGTCTTCGTTGTTTCCCACCACACATTTGCCAGCAGGTTGCTCAAGAGACCCTGACGATTCATAGGTGCATCGACCGTATTGTTTGCAGTTTGACGATGCCTTGCAATCCTTGGCCGTTCTCGCTTTGCAAGCACCTTCTACCACTGTGCACATTCCGTTGGTTTTGCACAGTAACGTCTTTTGACAGTCAGCATCCTTAACGATCTTGCACGTCCCATCGGAGGCGCTGCACCAACCCGTTCCGTTGGTACATATCATAGCTTGCAAACAATCCTCGTCCTTAAGAGCAACACACTTTCCCTCTTGAAGACTACAAAGGCCATTTTGCTTACAACCTGGAGAGCTTTGACAGTCCTCTTGTTTGCCATAGCCACAGTTTTTGCCGACCAAAGAGCAGCGACTCTGTTGCTGACAAGCTGTTGAACGTTTGCAATCATCATCGGACAAAGCCACACACTCCCCATGACGAGCCGTGCAACGACCGGCGTTCGCGCATTGAGATGACATACGACACGACAAATTGCTGGTAGCTTTGCAGGTACCCTCTACGGTTAAGGTGCACAGACCATCGCGGTCACAAGGAGACGACTTCCGGTTAATGCTAGGTCCCCATTGCCCAGAGCCTAACGAGAAGCCGAGGGCGGTGCATTTGTTCCATGGGTTCGTCCAGTTGCACTGACAACCAGTCAAACCCAGTCCAAAGGGCAACAAACAAAGCAGCCATCTTGTGACGCGACGTAGCATAAAGGGTTCCTCCAACAATGGGTCATGGTGTTGGGGCAACACAAAGCAATCCCCATGCCGGAATGGATCTCGTTGCGTTCGCTACCTCCCTTCTGGTTCATGTCCCCTTGGTGTGCAAACAAGAGCCCACCCCGCAGTTTGGTAGGCGAACACAAGAACAGAGGCTTTGTTCTCCAGGGGTCACAATCTGCTCTGACACTGTCCCGTGGTCGGAACAATCGAACCTGAAGATTGGCGTCACACTCTTTCGCTGCAAGGAGGCCAAGAAGGTATCAAGGATGGAATGTGGTTTGCAGAGTTCCAAGCACCTGCGAACATTTCAACCTGGATTGAGGAGCGATACGATGGGGCAAACCTTACGAGCACTAGGCTGTGTGGCAACTTTCGTGAGCATGTTGTTGTGCACATCGCTGGTCCACGCTGAATCGAGACATACATCTCATCACATCGGTATTGGGACAGCCATGGGTATGGATGCACCTTCGACTGGTCGACTGACGGGAAGTTTGTTGGAGTCCGGTTCGGGGATCTATTTGCAGCTTCCCACGTTTGAGATCCGCCGGTACCTGGCCACTGGACACTCCATTGACTTTCAGTTGCCCATCGGAGACCTGCTGCTTGCTGCTCTGGTGCATCCAGCTTCCGGGCTTCCAGCGCTGCCGCTGGGCCTGGGGATTCATTACACGCTGTTCTTTCCACAAAAGAACTTCCGGTGGTTTGTTGGACCAGGAGCCTGGCTCAACGCAGGGATACAGTTTGCTGGACCGGTGTCTGTCGCGTTGGGCTTCCAGCCTGGCGTGCAGCTGGGCGTGGAATGGCAAACGGGTGATGTGGGAGTGATGCTTCGCGTTCGACCTTATGCAACATTGGGCGCTGCTATTGCACACGGTGGCATCTCAGAACTTCTTGGCGTGGGAGCCTCTGTAGAGTTTGCCATCCTGCACTACCGGTAGCCGCTTGACATTGAGACAAGATGGGCGTGCCACACGTGAAAGACCTTTGCATCGGCTGCGGTCATGTGTTTTCAACAGCCACACCCTTCAACATCCACTGCAGCCAAGCCTTTCCACCCGCGAAACACCTCAGCACCGACTGCGACCATGATTTTGCATTTGTCCAACACCTCCGCACCTGCTGCGCATACGAATGTTTTACTGCCCAAGGGTGAATGCAGCCACTGCGTGAGCGATTGGCACACGGAACATCGCTCCCACACTCACTGCGCAATCGATTGACACGCGAAAAATCGTCTCCACACCTGCTGCGTGACCGATTTGCACAGAAAAAATCGCTCCAACACCTGCTGCGTGACTGACTTGCACAAGAAAAATCGCTCCCACAGTTGCCATGACCTTCTCTTCCCCCTCCTGAAGCAACTTACTCTCCTTCCAGCAACTCCCAAGACGTGGACGAAAGAATCGCATGAGAAGGAGGCAAGCCATACGCAGCACGAAAGGAGCGGGAGAAGTGGGCAGCGTCGGCAAAGCCTGCGACATGGGCAGCTTCCGTCAGCGACGCTCCATATGCCAAAGCAACCGCAGCCCGAGAGAAACGATACGCACGCTTCACGCGTTGAAGGTTCACACCCAAGGAATCTTTGACAAGGTGAGTCAGGCGGGAAGCAGAAAGCCCCAGTTCGTCCGACAGTTGCTCTCTGTCCGCGTTGAGGAATTCTCCTTCTGCCAAGGTCCGTACAAGGCGCAACACCCTCGCATCCAGGGCAATGTCGTCACATCCCCACTCCAACAACGCTTGCTGCATAAGAACGCCAGGATCCCGTTGCGACCTCCAATGCTCCAGAGCATCTCGCCAGGACTCTGTCCATGTCGTGCGAAGCGTAACGTCCCTGGAGTGAGCCTGAAGGGAGAAGAAATCCGGATGATGGGGAGGAATGTACATGGAACACATCGCTTGTCCACGAAACTCCAATTGATGACGCAAGCCAGCAGGTACAAAAAAGACCTCACAAGAGAGCTTGTGACTCCCAAACTCGACTTCAAACGCCCCACCCGTTCCCATTAACAAGCAGGCAAACCCGTGTTGGTGCCACTCCAGAAACCCCATTTGGCCTTCAAACAGAAGCAAGTCTCTACCCACCCAAATGGAAGGAGACTCGGAGATTTGTTTTGTAGCCGTTTTGTTCAAGCGCACCTGCTCTTTCTCTCGTACATTGGTGACATCGCAATCACAAAGCATAAAACATTCAGGAGAGAAAGCAATGACAGCTGTTACTTTGGCACGCTATGCGTGTGGTCTCTTTTTCATCACGGGTTTGTTAACAGGCGTTTGGAAGTACATTCATATCATGAGAAGCGAAGAGGCAAAGGCGCCTGTGTATGTCGACATCGCCCATCGTGCCGGGTTGATGTATTCGTTTGCATGTTTGGTCCTCGCGTACTTTGCTGCTCTGAGCCAATGGTCCGAAGGATGGAACCTCCTAGGGGTAGGATTGGCGGTTGGCTTTTTCGCTGCAGCAGAGATGACCTACATCATCCACGGAGTCCTCAAGGACACCGACAACCAGCTTCGTCGCCCGATCCAATTGGGCTCTGGAAAGCTTCCAACCTTCCTTGTTCATTTGTTTATGTTTGGCCTGATCGCAGGAGAGTTGGGCGGCTTTCTCATCGTCTTCATCGGCGCGATGAAATAACCCCATGCACCCTCACCTGGTGTATGTTCTCCCAAGCGAGCCTCAGATTTCTGAACATCCATTGTGAAAAGGCACTCCATCTCTGGAGCCTCTGGATTCTCTGCTTTCGTACCCAAGACGAGGAGGTTCTTGCCTCACAAGGTTGGAGCCGCACTTGCTCCCTCTGGCATTGTTTTTGTAGGTAGTTACCCGTAACATGAATGCAATGTGGGTTGCTCATAAGCATGGAGAGCTTTGGAAATGAGAGTTGGAATGGGTATCGTCCTTTTTGGATGGCTGGCCTGGGGACTTGTTGTTGGATGCGGAACGTCCACAGGAAAGGAACACACTGCGAAGGATGGATCGACACAAGCAGAAGTGTCCCAAGAAGCCCTGGAGCACGATGGAAGCGTAGAGCAAAGCCTTGAGGTTGCTCCCACAACAGATGAGAACCAACGTCCTGAACCCAACCTCCCGGAAGAACAGACAACAGAAGCTGATCCTGTCGAAGCCACCACGGAAAACGTAGCGCAAGACACGACTCCACAGGAATCTTCCAACACAGAAGTTGTTCCAGAACAAACAAGCTTAACCGATTGCAAGATGACCCATTCCAGTGACCTGTCGGGTGTGTCCATCGATATGACCTCCACACGTTGCCGGTTCACTCTTGCAGAGATAGCTCAGGGGCAAAAGCTAAGTTACCTCGTTAAGATAGGCGCGACCCAAGTCAAAGGCTTGACATTTTACTCCAAGCAACAAGACGGCGGTGGCTGCCAACAGCCCGGCTCTTCGGGGTTGCGCGTATTCTATCGTATCCAAGGAGGCGGACAAAACTACTGCATCTGTGACACTGGATTGTGCCAGGGAAACTCCGACTTTGTCTCTCTCCAAGGAGGAGAGTTTGCCGAAGCGTTTGACTGGGATGGGAAAAACTGGAATGGCCCCTCTGATACGGGCAACCCAAAGGGAGCGGCCTTCCCCGCAGGCACTTACACGTTGACTCTTAAGATCGTAGGAAACTGGAAAGCCAGCCCCGACGGACCCGAAACACCTTTCACAGTAATGGCCACCAAAGAATTGGTACTCTCTCCTTGAGAGGGATGCATCGTCTTCGGTTGACCTTCGTGAATGCCGCTTGACGGAGCGTACTCTCGCTGGTACTTTGGTCAACTCTTTCCCATAGTTGGAAACACAGGACTTGATGCCTTCATCCAGGACCTTTTTTTTCATGCTACTCTGTTGCAGGAGCTTATGATGTCGACCATCAAACCCAAATTCCCGAACGTGACGACGGGTGACTTGCAAAGCAAAATTGACAAACTTGGCGATGTCGTCAACGAGGCGACAGTGACAGGTGCAGATGGTCAGGCAAGTGTCGATATGGAACGTCTGGAGCACCTTGTTGGAGAAATGGGGGATGTCGCACTCGCCGATGGTGTGGAAGTCATCAAGGACAAATTCACCACCTATGAGCCTGTGGAGCGCGTGGACACAGCGTGCGGTGGGACTTACACCTACAATCGTCCGATTGAGCCTGAGTCTCTAGACCCGGAGCAGGTCAAGTCGGTGTTTTCGGCCCTAATCGAAGCCAAGTCAAAAGTCTCGGAACATCTGGGGGCGGATGGAGTTCTCTCACCAGATGAGGCAAAGTCGGCCCGGAACCTCGACTCCGATTTCGCCGGTGAATTGGCCGAAGTGATGGTTGATGGCTCCGTGAAAGATTACAAGACCCAGCTTCGCGACTGGCGCGAGACCATCTCAGAAACGTTCCATGACCAAAAAGCTCGTGAACGATTGGATGATCGCATCCTCGACCTTTCTGAGTTCCATGCCGAAACCGACGAAGGTGCCGAAGCCTTAATCTGGGCTTTTCGAGCCAAAGCGACCGATCCTGATGGTCGCTTCGACTTGATTGACCATCGCGATCAACTGGAGGATGCAGAGACTTCCTGGTTGCGCTTTATCCCCTTTGTCGGTCGTGATGTTGGGCGAAAAAAAGACCACCTCAGCGATCGCGAAATTCGCAAATACCTGGATACTGATAACCTATCCGGCTTCATTGAAGAAATGAAGGCTGTGGTGGAAGGTCAAGTGGGAGATTACGAAGCGTACTTGGACGGCAAAGACCTTCCTGAAATTGAACAACTCAATGACCCTGATTTTCACCCCATCAGCACCTCGTGCGGTTAGGGAGTCGGATGGAAATGATCGCACCGTTTGACTTGTCTGGAGGGGTATCTGCAGCGTTGTCAGTCCTTGCCTTGGCTCTGCCAGGGCAGCGTCTTTCCTCCTTGCATCTGCACTCTCCAACCTGTGCCAAACATGTACGCTTCTTTCCATGCGACTCCCTAAATCGATTCGCATTCCCCCACCTCCCATCGCTCTATCTTCTCTTCTCTTTGCTTTGCTTTGTTCTTTCGCTATGGAATTTGCATCATGTCCACAACATCAGCGCTCTGCAACATGGCTCCACTGACTCCTTCTCATGGAGCGGCTCTCTCTGCCCCTGATTTGCTGCGCCTTGAGTCGTTCGGCTCTCTCTACTACGAGCGAAGTCGGTGCTCCTTTCATGCTCTGCCTCCTCACCTGACACGGCTGCTTGTCGGGTCCTGCCAGGAGAGTGCGCTGGAGGTGTATGCACGCAAGCCCGACTCGTTTGGTATGAGCGAGACAAAGCTCGTGGAGACGGTTGTTCGTTGGCAGAAAGCCGGGTGGCTGGATGAGTCATTTCGTTGCAAAGCCAGGATTCTTAACAAGAAGGGGCCACGAGGTGTGATATCTGGTCCGCTGGTAACACACTTGCAACTGACCCATGGCTGTAACCTTCGGTGTTCTCATTGCTATGTTAGCATAGTCCCAAAGCCTCCACCGGATGAGTTATCGACGGAGATGCTCCTTGCGATGTTCGCAGACCTTCAGGCGATGGGCAGCCCTGTTGTGGTGCTTGCAGGAGGGGAGCCGCTGTTGCGTCGAGACATTTGGACCTTGGTGGATGCTCTGAAGTCGTATGAGTTAGACGCGTGGCTTTGTACCAACGCAACTCTTATCAAAGAAGAACAAGCGGACAAGCTGGCGCAATCGGCCTTGCGCGGTGTTTCAGTTTCTCTGGACGGCCCTGACGCTGAAACCCACGATGCGATTCGTGGTCCCAAGCGCTTTGAGCACGCTTGCCGTGGCATTCGCGCTCTCGTTCAAGCTGGCGTGCGAGATGTGACGGTTCGAGTCACTGTTTCCACCCAAAACCTCCACAACCTTTCGGACTTTGCTCCACTTGCGGATGAATTGGGGGTGGCGAAGGTTGTCTTTAAAGCGTTTCGTCAAACGGGTGAGGCCAGCAATGAAGGACGTTTGTTGGTCCCTCGTGATGTGTATCTGCGAACGATCGAGCGCGTCCGGGAAGAGTGGCCTTCTGGGAGCTGCCCTGCTGAGTTTGGTGATGGTATCCCCAACCGTCCACCGGATTGGACTCAGATCATCCCAACCTTCGGATGTGCCGGCGGAACCGTTAGCGTTACAGTGAATGCAAAAGGCCGCGTGGTGGGATGCGGGCCGGTGGAAACATCCAACGATTGGTTTCTTCAGAAGCACTCCTTCCAAGAGTGTTGGCATCATGCTCCCACAATCCAGCGTTGGCGTGAACTGGACGGGAACTCCTCTTGTTTCAGTTGTGCCAACTTAAGCCGCTGCGGTGGAGGATGCCGGGCCCGCGCGTTGGCCGTTGGGCGGGGAATGAACGGTACAGATCCTTGGTCCTTTTGCTCTACACCCAGCCAATCTGCTTTGCAAGGTTGAGGCGGTTGAAAAGCAGTACGGTTGGATAACACTTGCTTGTTCCTCGCCGAACCTGTGGGAGATATTCTCGTTGACATCAGCGGGGCCTGGTTAAGGGCCTTCTGGCTTGGTCCTCTCTATCGCAAAGTCTTCTGCTGACAACCCTTGGTCCAAGGAGGTTTGGAAACATCATCATGGAGAGCCTGTTTATGAAGCGAATCGTCATCGTTGTTTTGTTGTGGGGTGTGGCCTGTGGAGGGTGGAGTTGTGCAGGCTCACCTCAGGTTTGTAAGGTCGACACACAATCCTACACGGTGGGACAGACCTTTCCTTCTCAAGATGGCTGCAACACATGTCGTTGCGAAGAGGACGGTAGCGTTGCCTGCACCAACAAAGCATGCATCTCCTTTTGTGGTGGAGAAAACAACGACACCTGCAAGGCTAACGAAGTGTGCGTTTACAAGGTTGGAGTGTGCGAACCCACCAAAAGCGATGTGGGCGTATGCAAGCCCATAGGCACATGCTCGGAATTTAAGCAGCCTGTGTGTGGATGTGACAGCCAAACCTACAACAACACCTGTCAGGCTGAGCTCGCGGGCATCACCGTTCGAGAAAACAAAGCCTGCCCGGACCCACCTCCTGCCAAGAAAGATTGCAGCTATGAGGGCAAGGATTACAAACACGGCACCACCGCCACCGTTAACGAAGAGTGCGACATCCGTTGCACCTGTGACGACGGCAAAATGAACTGCAACAAGCCGGCTTGTGAAAGAGACTGCAACGAAGGCGGCAAGACATACCCCCACGGAAAGAAAGTATTATCCGACGACAAGTGCACCGAATACTACTGCAGCGACACCGAGCTGACCGTCACAAAGTTTTGTTGCACCTACAACGGAAAAACCTATCGCGAAGGAGATGTCTTTAAAGGCGAAGGTGGCTGTGACTGCGGTTGCGACGGAGACAAGGTCAAGTGCACCGCCCAAAACTGTGCAAGCTGTCAGTACAAAGGCAAGACCTACAAAGACGGAGCAATTATCCCAGTAGGGGATGGTTGCAATACCTGTGGATGCGAAGCAGGCGAGGTGACGGCCTGCACCAAGAAAGAGACCTGCGGGACTTGTAGCTTAAACAAACCCAATTGTCCCGAGGAGTACCACTGCTTTTTCAGCGTGGGGAGAACCTGCAACGACAAGGACACAGAGTTCTCTTGTCGTCGCAAAGAGCTTTGTGACGAGAACGCTGAAAGCCAGGTCTGTGGCTGTGATGGAAAAACCTACAAGAACATCTGTCTCTCGGCCCAAGCAGGCGTCATGTTAGCGCAGCTTGGTCAGTGCAAAGAAAAGAAGTCGTGCGGCACACGCGGCACGGGAAACTGTTCGGGAGCTAACGAATTCTGCGACTTCCCTGCGGGTTGTGGCCTCTCCGGTATCGCAGGAACCTGCCAGGAAAAACCCACCACCTGCTCCACCGACTACCAACCCGTGTGTGGTTGCAACGGTCAAACCTACACCAACAAATGTACGGCGTCGAAAGCAGGCATTTCCATCGAAAAACAGGGCAAGTGCAACTGACCTGTGGGACCCCAACAGGGAGAGGTCACGGTTCCAGTCGCCACAAAAAGTGCAGAGTGTCGCTGGCCTGGATAGCTCCCATTTGGACGCTGAGCCGCTTGTCGAGGTAGATTCGTTTACCATCGGAGCTTCCACCAACCAACAGAGAGTTGGTGTTGGAGTCAAAGGATAGATGGGTCAACGATTCTTCGCCTGTTCCGCCAACCTGAAGGCTCCATTCCAGGCCGTTGCTGCCCTTGCCCGAGACTCGGTCCAGTCGAACAATAAAGATGTCGCTCTTGCCGTGTGACTTAAGCTTGACGTTGTTGGGCAATAAGATCTCTCCTTCAAATGTCCCGCCGATGTAAACTTTGGGAGTGGACCCTCCGGTTTCGAGCACCTTTTGAAGAGTAACGTGGCCGCTGCCTGCAAACGTGACCGTGGGAGAAAAGCCCAGAGGGCTTTGACTCCAGGTGTTCACATAGCTCCAGAAGCCTGCTGTATAGTTGGATGCCGACGTGAGAAATTGTCCCACCACATGATTGCCCTGTGTGGGGAATTGAAACACATCCAACAGCTGTGATTCCGCAACAATCGCCTGGGTGCTGGCGTGTGTATCGGCTCCTGTTTTTGATAGATAGGCGAGAATGCTGCTGGATTTTGTTCCTTGTTGAAACGATTCCAGCGTTTTTCCTCCCCACTGCATCTTGCCTGTGAGCTGGCCCACCAAAGCAAAGGCCTGGGTGCTCTGGGAGGCACTCACCAGCACTCGACTGCTGGAGAAGCTTAGCGTTTCGCCTGCGCCACCCAGCCGTCGTACCCACAGGCATGAACCCTTTGCATCCATGTGCAGCGCCACCGTCTGGGTCTGGTTGGAGCCAGAATCGGTGCTGGGAAACGAGAGCTTCTGGCTGTCGCAGGTGAGCGCCTGGAGCTGTGATGTTCCGTTGGTCTCAAAGTGCAGCAGCGCATCACCGGTTGTGGGATTCGTGCTTAGTTTGGGAGCTTTGTGAGTGATCGTGCCACCCACAGTTTTGACCCAGTGTTTGCTTCCGTCGGGGTTGAGGCTAAGCACGAAGATCCCGTTTGTGTCTTTGGCCAGGGGAGAGATCTGAGTGGCGGCAGGGTTCAGGACGTCGAGCACTTTGGCTGGTTGTTGTCCTTCCCCAAAGATTCCAGAGAGCAGATACCGGGAGTTGGCGGTGCGATGGATGCTGGGGGAGTGTTCGTCGCCTTTGCCTCCGATTTGTTCCAGCCATTGCACCGCGAAGTCTTGTCCGTTTCGGAAGTGAACCAGGCCCACAAATATATCCCAACCGCCGAGCGATTGGATGGTTCGATTGCCAATGCTAAGTCGCCCTTGGAACGACCCGGTGATGTAAATATCACCCTGGTTATTGGCTACAAAGTTCCAATCTCTGCTGATGCCGTGCCATACGAGTTGGTGGGCGTTAGACCGCAAGACACTCGGAACACATTGTCCTCCCTTGCGGCAAACATTGTCGCCCTGGCACACACCTGAGTGCAAACAAGCTCCGCATTGACCGTTCTGGCACGCTTGACCCTGCTCACAAACGTTGCCGCACGCGCCACAGTGGCTAGGGTTGGATTTCAGATCAAAGCAATCCCCCTGTTTTTCGCCGGTGGAGCAGAATGTTTTGTCAGCGGGGCAGGCTTCACACTGGGCCTGTACGCAGATCTGCTTGTCGGGACAGGAATCCCCACACTGTCCACAATGGTTGCGATTCGAGAACGGGCTAACGCATGCATTCTCACAGCAAAACTCGTTGGAGTTACAAGAACGACCACATTTTCCGCAGTTGCTGTGACCATTTCTGATGCAGATCCCCTGGCAACAAATCTGATCGGAGGCACAGGCTCTACCGCACGCTCCACAGTTTTGCTCGTCGATTTGCAAATCAACGCACCGCTTGAGATCTTTGCAACAGCTCTCTCCTGGCTGGCAGACAATTTCACACGACGTACACTGTCGCTCGACTGGAACTATTTTGCGGCACTTTTCTTGGCAGCACTCTTCTCCTGGTTTGCACCTGAGGTCGCATCGTCCACAATGTAGGAAGCTATCTTTGGGGATGCAGTAACCGTCACAGCTCTGAAACGCCGACGAGCAACGTGTGGAGAATGTGCTGCTGACAAAGTCAACATCGCATGTGGTTCCGTTTTCTGTGTTCAGAACCTGCCCTGTTAGTCGGAGAGTCAGTTCATCAGCAAACAGCTTTCCATCTCCCTGTAAAATAAGCTCCACTGTATTTTTGCTTTCGGAGGAGATGGTTTGTTTGAGTAGTTGCCAACGGCCCTGTGCGGTGATCTGCACTTGCAACGTTGAATTCCAGTGATACAGAACCGGCTCTTTGGGCAGGGTAAGACGAACCAGCATCTGGTACGCTTCTTCTTTGTGGCGATGGGCATAGACTTGCACAATCTTCTGAAAATCAATGGCTCGACACTGCTTGGGGTTGGCGCAGTCGTTGTCGATTTCACCGTTGCAGTCGTTGTCTTTGTTGTCGTCGCATATTTCTGCGATGGGTGTGACCTGGCCCAGGCAGGGACCCCAGGTACGCTGTGGGTTACACGTCTGACGTCCCGGCTTGCATTCACCCACGTTGATGGTTTTTTCCGGACCAGTGAAGCAAGGTCGGATGCTGCCCACCCGACACTCCCCTTCCCCCGACACGCAGGCAAACAACTGCGTGTCGCAGTAATACGAGGGCGGACAATCGCTGGAATCTGAACAGGGAGCAGGACTACAACTGCCCAACAACAGCAGCACACCGCCCGTAAAGAACATACCCAACCATTTGAAGAACAATCGCTTCTTTTGTGTATTCATGCGCTTAGTTTGGCTTTGATTCATCCATGTGCTTCTTTCTCACATCTTAGGATGTCGAAAGAAAGAGCAAGGTTGCCCACGATGCTATCTTGATTTTATAACACAGTGTGCATTTCGTATGTGTCATGCGTGCAAAGAATATGGACATCAAAGAAGTTGTTACCGCTCCACGATCTCCCTGGCACAATCCAAAGAGACCTTGAACGGCTGACAATTCTTTTACAAACCTTTGACAAGCCCCTCACCCATCCTCTCCAAGACGCGCTATACTCCAAACAGAAACAACAAGACACTCGCTTCCTACGCTATGTGCAGCCCGCAACCTGTTTGGAACGCAATACAAGGAGAGACCAATGAATCCGACCTCAACCTGCTGTACCTGTAAGCCTCACGTCAACGCCACACAAACGTCGCGCTGGAACCCCAACCGAGTCCGTCAGATGTGGAAGGGTCTGTGGATGGGATGGTTGGCTCTGATGCTTCTGGCAGTTTCACCGGCTTGGGTCCAAGCCACCCCGACAGCGCCGGTTCGAAGCATTGAAGTCCAGGCCCAAGCCCAACTCGAAGTTACGCCGGATGTGGTGGACCTGACCTTGCGCCTGGAAACCAAAGCCTCCATGCCCAAGCAAGCGGTCAACGCGTTGAACAAGAAGCGCGACAAACTCATTGCGCTGATGAAAGAAGCAGGGCTCCAATCCAAAGACATGTCGATGTCACATGTCTCCATTTACCCGAAGTATTACCGAAGTGAACTCAAAGGCTACCGTGCTTCCATGAGCCTGGTCGCTTGCATCAAGAACATTGCCAAGCTGGCCCATTACATCGACGCAGCCGCGAAGGCAGGAATCAACTCTTTGGGTACAAGCTTTCGTAGCTTGAAAGTACCCCAGCACAAAGCTCAGCTACAAGCGATGGCGTTGAAAGCCGCCAAGAAGAAAGTAGAGCGGTTTGCCAAAGTGATGGGCGTCAAAGTGGGTCGCTTGTACTACATCAAGACCGCTCCAATGAGCTACGGAGGACGCTGGTCCAACTCCTTTGCTTACCGTCGTTCTTCCAGCGGCGGCGGACCGATTCAACCCGGAGCGATCAAGATGACGTTGCGCGTCAACGTGGGCTACTTCATCGCTGACTAACGTGTTAGAAAGACTTCACTCGACGTAACTCAAACCATCCAGCGTATCTTGAAGTTGTTGGGCCAATGTAAAGCCAGGTCCCCACAGCGCCAGGCTCTGTTTTTCGGAGCTAGAAGTCGGCATACTTCGCAAGAGAAGATCCCGAAGCCACCGCGACATCGACCACTGCCAATGCGCCATCGCCCCAATTCTCCATGACATCGTCTTCACAGCCTTCACCCGCTTCAATCGCTGTGTAGCAAGAGCCTCCGCCAGGTTCTCGGGTTGCTCTTGCCAAAGCAAGGTCAGAGCCGCGGCATCTTCAATCGCCATGCCCGCACCCTGCCCCAGGTTCGGCGTCATGGCGTGGGCCGCATCTCCCAACAACACCACCCTTCCCTTGCCGTAATGAATCTCTTTGTGCTCGTTGAGGTCACCATGGTGCACAGGAACAGAGTCGTCCATCACTTCGAGAATAGCGTCCACTTCGCTGTGCCAGTTTCCAAAGTGTTCGCGAAGAACGTCCACACGGTCACTTCCAGGTTGTGGTGTTCCAGCAGGAGCGCTCTCCACCATGTACACATAGACTCGATCACGCGACAAAGGCACAGCCCCCACACGCTGTCCAGGCCGCCAACGTTCGGTCGTCACGGTAGGAACTCGCCCAGGAGCATGACAGGCAAAGCGCCAGCAGGTTTGACCGGAGTAACGCACCACACACGCTTGGTCACCGAGCAGAGCCTGACGCACTGTGGAATGAATCCCATCGGCACCAACAACGACATCCCAATGTTCGGTTTCACCACTAGATAGCATAACCTCAACCCCACCGTCCGTGAGTTGAAGAGACTCCAACGCAACACCCAAACGAAGAGGGATGCCATCCGCAATGCGGAGAAGGTTGTTATGCAGGTCGGCCCGATGCACGTTCATGCTGGCAAAGTCGACGGGCAAAGCTTCGGAGTCACCTTGCAACAAGACCTGCCCCTTTCCATTGACCATCTGAAACTTCCCAATGGAAATCACATCCTCTGGATTGAGAAAGATTCCCAGGGCTTGAAACACAGCGTTGGCATTGGCCTGGATCGTAATCCCAGCACCGACCGGAGAAAACATCGACGACTTCTCAATCAAAGAAACCTCTGCACCCACCTGTCGCAAACCAATGGCGGTGGTTAAGCCGCCAATGCCACCTCCCACAACTAAGACACGTTTCATGAGACCTCCTCCAAGAGCCCTTCATCGGCTCCAAGACCCACAAGTTGAAGCCGAAGCATTTGCTCCAGTTGAGCGGCCCAAGCCAAGGCGGCCTTGTCACCACTCGTCTCCCCCCAATGCCCCGACAATCCACCAATCAATACGGCCATGTATGCAGCAAAGAACCCCTGCGCGGCGCGCAATCCCTCTGCAGGAAGGAGACGGATCTCCCCACGTTCCCGAGCGTTACGAAAGAGCCCAGAGACTTCGTTTAAGAAGTAGGCGAGCAAGGGATCGGACGCTGGCTCATCAGGAAACAAGCTCGCTGTAAACATCACCCTCGACAACTCCGGATGCTCGGCGTAGGCCCGATACAAGGAGAAGCACAGGTGAGTTAACTGCTTGACCAAAGGAGCCTCGGTGTCGAGGGTATCAAATCCTTCTTGCACGGCCCCAGCAAGCTGATCGTGGAAACAAGACAGCAACAACTCTTTCTTGCTCTTGAAGTGAACATGAATCGAGCCGATCGCGACTCCCGCCTCTTTGGCCACATCGCGAATGCTCGTCTTGGCGTATCCTTTCTCCACAAACAACTCTCGCGCCACCTTCAAGATCTTCGCTCGGGTTTGAGCCTTTTGCTCAACTCGTGACATGTTCCTCCCCTTCCAGCTTTCGCCCCACTCCATACACAACCAACGTAAACACGAACATCATCATCGGTGGCATGGATTGAGCCAACGTATCGCCACCCGACAAATGCCACCAAGACGCACCAGCAAAATTGAAGACCAGCCCAGCAAACACCCACTCTCGCAACCTCACCCAGTCCGGCTTCCACAACAAGACCAACAACCCAAGCCCTGCTGCGATCTTCGCTGCCCCCAAAAACAGCAACAAGTGGGTGGGGATGTGCAACCGAGCAAACGTATCCGCCACAGGCTTCGCTCCCACCAAAGAAGCTCCTCCACTCATCAACGTCCCCAACGCCAACACCACCGTCAAGCCGATTCCAACCTTTCTCATAGCAACCTCCTGTATCATCCCAAAAAGAAAATACGCCATGAACACGTTCAATGTTCATGTTCAATGAACACGTTCACATTAAAATCATAGGACGAAGCAGAAGTCAAGGGAGGAGAAGAGTGGATGGAAGATTTCGGTTGACAAGAGAGGAGAGTCATCCAAGAATTTCCCTTTCCCAGAAGTTCCACGGGCTCATGGGCAAACTGCTCCTATGAGCCAAAACCAAGCGGAGGATGAGCGATGCAGCACTGGAAGGTATGGTGGGTAGGTTTGTTGCTATCCGGATGGCAGGGTGTGGGAGATAGTCATGCAGCCTCGTCCAAGCCCACAACACGTCAAGCCAAACGTGTCACTTCTGTGTTCCGTACGTTTGCGACATTGAAGGACGCAAAAGCAGAGGCGAAGCGACAAAAGAAACCGCTGCTGGTGATTGTTCATGCGACCTGGAGCTGGCCTTGCAAACAATTCTTTAAGAAAACGCTGAAGCATCCATCGATTGCGCCGATACTCAAGCATTATCTGGTGGTCAAGTTTGGCGTAAAGTCAGCAGAAGCCAAGAAACTGACGAAGCAGTTAAAGAATGTGTACTTGCCAGCCAACTTTATGTTTTCTCCTGAGGGAAAACAGGTGGAACATACGATCATGTACTACCCCGCACGTCACTACAGACCTGTGTTGTTGGCGGGCCTTGGGCAAGGATGGACTTTTGACGAGTTAAAGAAAGCTGCCAAGAAGCGGCCCAACGATCTCACATTGAAGCTGGAGTTGGCGCGTCGAGGGTATTTGCGAAGAATGCGTCGTCTCTCTGCGACGCTCTACAAGAAGCTGTGGAAGGCAGATCCCGACAATGCTCTTGGCCTTGGAGCCTGGGGCATGTATGGGGTGGCTCGCTGTCTTGTTCGCCGCAATCGCTACGCCAAAGCCACCAAGATGCTTGAGGCCTTCCTCAAGACCTACTCCAGCCGAAGCAGCGCCTACCAAGAAGCCATCCGGCTCCTGTTGTTTTGTTACGAGTGGCATGGCTGGGACAAGAAACATGCAGCGCTACTTAAGCGTTACCGGAGCCTGTTCCCAGAAGCCTCCCACGCCTACCAATAACTCCCAACAAGACCACCCCACACAACCACCACAAGCTTCCCCCCAAAGGTAAGGTAGACTCACATCCACAGCCTCGGCCAGGAGCTTGAGGACCCGCAGTTGCGAGGGCATCAAATGCCTCTCCTCCATCTTTGAACACTGTACCTGGCATCTGTTCTTTGATGACGGGCTCAGCGGATGCATCAGGCTGCGACTCCACACCAGGTTCAGGAGAGGGTTCCTCGTTCGGCTCGAAGGAAGGCTCAGCAACAGGCTCTTTCGGGCATCGGTTGGGTTCTCCAACGTACACGAGAACAGGCACCGGAGCATCGGACAACTTCGTATCTGACACCGTAAACTTAATCAGGATGAGGCCATTCTGGGTTGGTGTGAACGTAACAGACGGTTGGCGACCACTCTCCTTCAGGACGGTAGGACCGGCCAGTTGACGCCATTCGTAAATCATCGAATCACCATCAGGGTCAACCGAAGCAGTGGCGTCCAAAGTAACGGACTCTCCAACCGAGACGCACAAGAGCTTGTCTTTGACGAGCGCTGTGGGATGTTGGTTGGGAGTGTTGGCAAATCGAATGGCAACTGTATCTGCGACGGAGGTTTTGGTTCCGTTCGACACTGTCAACAAGAAGATATGTTCTTCAGCGCTCTTCAGAACGACAGTCGCAGTGGCTTTGTCTGCGTCTTTCAACTCTGCTGAAGGTCCGCTGTACTGCGTCCACTTGTAGGAGACGATGGGGTCACCATCGGTGTCAACGCCGCCGCCCTTGAGCTGAATCGGAGTGTTCAAAACCCCAGTGATGTCAGGGCCACCGTTGGCAAAGACCTCTCCTGCCCAGGCGTGGGTCGAGCACCATCCGAGAGCAAGGAGCGCTCCACAAAGTCCCCAAAAAATCTTTTGTCCTAGTCTTGTACGCAAGCTCAAACCTATCATTGTTCCTAACCTCTTCCATACTCCTTATCCTAGGCCATCCAGGTCTTCATCGCAACGCGTTGTATCGAGTCCAAGCATCACAACGTTCTGGTTGTTGCTCCTCAACAAGAGGCCAAAGAAGCAAAGATAGACATCGACCAGCCTTCACCAAGCCTTCAGAAATGTTGCGCTTCCCAACAAAACAAGGGATAGTAAGGAGGACAGTCCCAGAGAGAGAGCGGCTCTCAGCGGCAAAGAGATCGCTCCTGGGAACCTCTGTGCCCCTACGTTTTGCGAACCTGGAGGAGGACTCATGCGACGCATGTTTGCCAATCTGATCGCCAAACATCCGGTTGAGGCGGCTTCCTTTTACCAGAAGCTCTTTGGGTTGCAGATCCGCTTTTGCAGTGACTGGTTTGTTCAGCTTGGTTCCTTAAACAACGAGTGGTTGGAGTTGGGCATTTTACGCGAGGGGCATGAAGACTCCGTGAACCTGGATACGGGTCCAACACCTCACATCATGCTTACGTTTGTGGTGGACGACATTGATGTATGGTTCGCGAAAGCCGTAAAACACGGCGTGGACGTCGTGGAGGAGCCGCGCAATATGTTCTATGGACAACGACGCGCCCTGGTTCGCGACCCGATCGGAACGCTGCTGGATGTCTCGTCGGAGTGTCCGCCAGACCCACGCTGGCGCAAGCGAATCAAGAGAGTTCGCGAAGGCTACTTTGTCGAAGAACCTCCACCTGACTATCCGCCTCTCCCCTTGTTCGACCACCTCGACCTTGATGAATCCAAGCCTTAGAACTCTGTGTGAATTCAGAAGGCCTCACCGTTCGACTCCAGAAAGACAGGAAGTTCCTGAAGCGCATCAAGGGCTTTGGAGAACTCGTACCGACGGACCCAACGCTCCACCCGCTGCAACTCCGCCGGCAGTGGAGAGTCTTGAAAGTGCTGGAGGATGGTTTCAAGGCAGTCTCTAGCCTGGCTATCGTCACTTTGTAGCAACGTCCGCAACACCCCAAACAAGTGACGAAGCTCGTTGTTCTTAACAACCGGCTCCCACACAGACGCCAAAGGCACAAGCTTGGATAGATCAGGCAGCTCTTTTTCTGTGGTGTCGGTGCTCCTACGGGGCACAACCTGTCGATAAGGGATGGAGTCTTCTTTCTGGGAGAGCGTATGGATCTCGGCGCTGGATTCAAACAAGTTCTGGGGCAATGGAGTGACTGGGTTCGCGATATCGGTATGAAGCCATTTCAGGATAACCCCCAACAATTCGTTGGGTGCGATGGGCTTTCCAACGTAATCCGTCATGCCCACTTGAAGCGCTCGCTCTTGTTCACCTGAGGAGACGTTAGACGAGAGCGCGATCACAACAAGATGGTCGAGATCGCTTCGTTGGCGGATGCGCCGAAACGTCTCGTAGCCATCAATCCGCGACATCTGCAGATCGAGAAGGACAGCGTTGTAGGGTTTGTGCTTGAGCATCTCAAGAGCAAGCCAGCCGTGAATGGCCGTGTCCACCTCAATTCCCCAACCCGACAAAATGTCTTGGGAGATCTGCAGGTGAGACTCTTGTTCATCGACAACCAGCACGCGAACCCCCTTGAGGTATTCTCTCAGGGTGTTGGAAGCTACCGCGCTACGTAGGGTATCGTAAGTGTCTGCGTTTCGGATGTTAAGCGTTCGCTCGATGGCGTTCACGATCTGGTCGGGAAGCAGGGGCTTTTGCAGTGAGGTCTGCACCATGTTGCTCTCAAGCAGCGGCAATATACTGCTTTGTTCCAGAGGGTTTCCCAGAACAATCACTGGTAGAGACTGAAGCGAAGGGTTGGAGCGCAACCAATACAAGGCATCACTGCTGCTTTCCTGCTCCAGGCTCCAATCCAGGATAAGACCATCGATAGACTTGGAATGATTTCCCTCACTGAGAAAAGAGATAGCATCCTTCCAGTGTTCAAAGAAAGAGACCTGACAAGCCAGCGACCTCAACATGGAAGTCAAGACACTCAGACAAGTGGGGTGTGACTCGACAACGACCCAGTGAAGACCAGAGAGAGGCTCAGAAGCCTCCAGTGTTTCCGGCGCATTGCTCTGTTTACGCATGGGCATCGAGATGTGGTAGGTGGTTCCCTTTTCCAGTTCGCTGGTCGCCCAGATCGAACCATGCATCAGCAACACCAGACGCTGGCAGATCGAAAGGCCCAAGCCAGCCCCCCCAAACGCCCGGCTGCTGGAAGAATCAGCCTGCGCAAAAGGTTCAAAGAGAGCGATGCATTGCTCGGGGCTCATTCCAGAGCCTGTATCTTGAACCCACCATTGAAGTTCGATGGTGTCCCCATGATCAGCCTTGCACTCCACGCGAACGACCACCTCCCCTTCTGTGGTGAACTTGATCGCGTTTTGCACTAAGTTAATCAAGATTTGCTGGAGCCGATACGGATCGCCCAAGAGGGCCTGAGGAAGCGCAGGGGAGACGTCAAAGACCAACTCCAAACCCTTCACAAAAGCCTCATAGGCAAGAACGCTGGAGACATGATTGAGCACATCGTTCAAGAAGAACGGCACCATCTCCAGATCCATCTTGTCCGCTTCAATGCGTGACAGATCAAGGACCTCATTGATCAGCCCTAGCAAGCTCTTGGCAGCGACTCGAATGTCTTGAATCTCTCTCCGCTGGAAAGGCTGGAGCGCGGTGCTCTTCAGACGGTAGCTCTTGCCCAAAATCGCGTTGAGAGGTGTCCGCAGTTCGTGGCTCATGCTGGCAAGAAACGTACTCTTCGCCTGACTCGCAGACTCTGCCAATTCTCGGGCAATCCGTTGATCGGCTTTGATTCGCTCCCGACGCTCCACAAGATGGAGTTGGCTCGCGACCTGCGTCAGAATGGTCTCCACAGTGGAGTCCACTCGCAGGACCTCAGCGCCCAAAAGCTCGACAACAGCGACAGGTTCATCATCCACAACGACCGGAAAGGCTAACCCGCTTTGGGCCTTCATCTTCGGTCCGTAGGTGCCCAGGCTCCAACCTTGGTTTTGAGAGAAGTCATCCACCCACACAGGTCGTCCTTGCGCCACAGCCAGCCCATGCAAAGCATGCTCACCCAGCCATGTGGAGAGAGAGATGCATTCACCGATGGGTGACTGAGTTTCCTTTGGACAACCTCGCTCCCAACACCAAGCAAGCTCCCATTGGGGGCAATCGGACGAGGCAGACTCATGTTCGTGGGCAACCCTGAAGACAAATCCACAGTGAAGCCCCAGGTTGGCTCCCACAAGCTGGAGTGCCACTTTGTAAGCGTCCTCCACAGATTTTGCGGCGTGGGTTTCGCTGGCAACATCCCGGATCAATCGGCTGTTTCGCTCTTTTTCCGCGAGCGTTTCGTTGGCCACACGCAACTCTGCGGTGCGCTGGCGTACTCGCTCCTCAAGGTTGGTGTTGAGTTGGTGCAACATGGCCTGGGCGTGCTCTCGCTCCAGAATCTCCTCTTCCAGTTGTTTGGTTTTTTTGTGCAAATCGGCGTTGGCTTCAAAAAGCTCCCCAAGCAGACGAGACTTCTCTTGCTTGAGATGTTGGGCCTCCAGCCCTCGCTGCAAGACATTCCGAATCTCCTCTTCCTTCCAAGGCTTGGCGATAAAATGGAAGACTTGTGCATCGTTGATCGCCTCCACAACCGTGTGGGTGCTGCTGTACCCTGTCACGAGAATGCGGATGATCTCGGGGTCATAGTTGCGAACGGCCTTGAGGAACTCAACGCCTTGCATCCCGGGCATCCTTTGGTCGGAGAGAACCAACTGAATGTCTTCCTGGTGAACAATCTTCAAGCCTTCTTCGCCAGAAGTCGCTGTCCAGATCTGAAAGTCTTCTTCAAACATATACTTGAAGCTGAGCAGATTTCCTTGCTCGTCATCCACATACAAGAGACGGGGCAGAGTTGATGACTCCGAATGTTCCTTCGGCTTGGACAAAGGAGAACGCAGTTTGGGAGTGTGGCTTGACATGTGTGAACTCACGTCCTTGGCTGTCAGGTATGGTAGGAAGGCGTACACAGCTCTCTTTGTTGGAGGATATCAGGGAGGGCCAAAAAGAAGGCCTCCACCAACCCAGGGTCAAAGTGAGAGCCGCTGGAGCGACGTATCTCTTCCAAAGCATCTTCCACGGGCCAGGCCTCTTTGTACGGTCGCTCGCTGACAAGCGCGTCAAAGACATCAGCAATCGCTGCAATCCGACCGAACAATGGAATGTCAGCCCCACGAAGACCTCCAGGATAACCTGTCCCGTCCCACCGCTCGTGATGGGTTAAGGCAATCACTTGGGCCTCGTTCAAAAGATCAGCATCGTGCGCGCCAAGAATCTTCGCCCCAATGACGGTGTGCTTCTTCATGATCTCCCACTCCGAGGGCGTGAGTTTTCCAGGCTTTAACAAGATGTGGTCGGGGATGCCGATCTTTCCAACATCATGCATGGGCGCCACGTGCAGCAAGCGCTCGGCCTCTTCTTCACTCCGGCCAGCGGCAAGCGCAATGAGCTTGCACGACAAGCTCATTCGCACCACGTGCATTCCCGTTTCGTTGTCTTTGTACTCAGCAGCCAAACCCAGACAGTGTAAGGCCTTGAGCCGGGAGTCTGCGAGTTCCTGCGTGCGCTGACGAACTTGTTCTTCCAACAATCGCTTCTGATCGTAAAGAGAAAGCTGTGTTTTGACCCGAGCCATCAACGTCAAGGGCAAAATGGGCTTGGTGACATAGTCCACGCCTCCCACTTCAAAGCCTTTCGACTCATTAATAGCCTCGCCTTTCGCCGTCACAAAGATAACGGGGATGTCCTGTGTGGCAAAGCTTGATTTGAGCTTCTGACATACCTCATAGCCATCCATCTCTGGCATCATCACATCCAAGAGGATGAGATCCGGCTGCGGCTTTTGGTTGGCAATGTCCAGGGCTCTTGGCCCGTTCAAAGCCACTTTCACGTTGAAGTCTTCACGAAGAACACTGACCAGAACATCAATATTTTCAGGAATATCATCCACCACAAGGATGGTCTTTCGTGGCAAGGAAGCCATAGTGAAAATGCCTCGCTTGGAACCCCAAGCCTCACAACAATCCTGGGTAACGGGAGCGCAATGGTCGGAAAGAACCGAAGGCCGTTCTCTTGATGTGGGGCTCAAGATTAACCTTGTTCGACTGTGTTTTCTGGTTTCTCAAATTTACACAGTTTACAACAAACGCCCAAAAGACGAAGGACTTTAACAAAGGGATGATTTTGTCGGGGAGGAGAGAAGAGAGAAAGAGGAGGAACTACTGAATAACCAGGGGCTTGTACCATTGGGGGGCTTTGACAGGAATGGGTTGCAAGAGCTGTGTCTGGTACAACCAAATGTACTCCAGGAAGTCGACGCGCCAAGCGTTGTAACGGACTTGCAAGGAGCCGCGGCCGTACGAGCGAGTGTAGGCCTTGTGCAGGTTCGCACGCATCCAACGGAGAAACTTAAGCAATGCACGATGCTCGCCGTCCCGCATGACCCAGCGAGCCAACATCGTCTTCAACCACTTTTTGTTGCCGTAGTGAATGAAAGCATCAAACAGGAGAAGATAGCTGGCAGGCTCTTGAATTCCCAAGCTTCGCCCAAAGTTGAGTGTGGGCTGGAAGTATTCGCGGGAGAAGAAGCGGGTTTGGGCTCGGCGCATCGCAGGGTCTTTGCCTGCTTTGCGCAGATACGCTTGAAAATGGCGATTGCGGTTAACTCGTTCGGAGGCTGAGTGACCAAAAGCCAACAGCTTTTTCCCGTACAAGTTTCCTTTCGTCGACGCATACAGCTTGATCAGGCGGTGCAGACCACCGTGTCGCGACAGGACTTGTAGGTAACCGTAGGCAATCCCACCACCGGCAGGACGATTGTTGATGATACCGAACGCCAGCTTGCTCTCGATCGCTCCCACGGTTAGGACGATTTTGCGACGCATGGCAGCGCTGAGCTGAACGCTTCGTTGACCGTCAACCTGGGTCTGGCGCATGGCCAGGAGCCGCTCTTTGCGGGATTTGTTCAAGACTTTTGCGGGCTTGATCTTCCAACGGTCAACGTTCGGACCCCAGTGAAGAATCTGCATCAAAGCCGCGGTCGAATGAGTGACCGCGATACTTCGCCAGATCGCGTGAGCTGGTGTCGCGAAGAGGGTAACCCCTACAGTCATGGTCAGAAGAAAGGGAAGTGTGAATCTCAAGTACTTCATGGGACTCCACATGTACGATGAACTCGGGAACAACGAGGACGCAACGAAGGCTGAAAACAACGCGATCGCTTGCAACGATGTTGTGAAAAGAAACGGTATGAACATACAATGCGTGCAAGGAGAAAGCCCTGAGAAGGGCCATCGGCGTTGAGAACTCCCACAACCAGGAGAAATCCGCCGTTGCAGACAGGCAAGTTGTAGTGACTTGCGCTGGTGTTGAAGGAAGACCAGACAGATCTTCCTTTCACTTTACAGTCCCACTACATAACACACTCGATAGGGTTTGACAATACAGATTTCTTGAACACGCCAACCTATCGGAACAACCGGACTCTTCAACTCCTATGCAACACCCTGTAAGTCTTTGACATCAGCCGATAGAATAGAAGGTGTCCAGGCAAAGCGATCACCCTGGCTGTTCAGTTTCGCGTGGGTTGGCACACTTTGTCTGTCGAATGACAGGTCATCGTTAATCCATTAACGGCCTGACAGTCCTCATCCTTGAGACAATTGGCAACACATCGCATCCCTTCTGGAGTGTTCAAGCATTTGCAGCCCATCCCGCTGTGGACACAAGAAGTGTCGCCACAATCGGATTGTTCTGTACAGGCGCTTGATGTCACGCTCGGCCGACAAGTGCCAAGGTTGGTGTTGCAGTACTTGCCCTCAGGACAATCCTTAGAACTCGTACAAGAAGTGCTGTTGTTGTTGCCGTTTGTGTTGTTGCTATTCGAGTTGTTGCTGTTTGTGTTGGTCCCGCTGTCTTGGCATGTACCGTTGATGCAGTCTTGCTTGGTACCGCAATCTCGCTTGACCGTACATGACGCGTTCACATCCTGACACTTACCGCGAACACAGCGTTCACCTCGGTTGCAGTCGTTGGATGTCTCGCATTCCTGGTTGGGAGGCTGACGGCAGCTTCCATTTTGACAGATCTGCCCGCTGTCACAGTCGGCTTTGCTCGTGCACGTTTGGTCGTTGTTTTCGCATGTTCCGTTGTTGCAACGTTCACCCTGTTGGCAATCCTGGTTGCTTTGGCAGCCAGTCTTTTCTGGGACGGTTTCACACTTGCCAGTGTTACACCGTTGGCCAACTCCGCACTCGGAATCACTCTTGCAGCCTGTCGTGGAAGGAAGCCCACAGACATTTCCACCTGACGTAGAACGGCAAGCAGTGAAGCCACCGGGACAGCCCGAGCAGTCGCTATCAAACTGGCAATTCACGGGGCAAGAAGCGTTCTGCTCCCCCGAGTCTCCATCGGATGCTCCGGCGTCCCCAACGGTCTCGGTTTGCGCTACGATTCCAGCACAACGTCCCTGATCACAGAAGAAACCCGACCCACACTCGTTATCTGTTCGACACAATTGACCGCTTTTGCTGCCCGAGCTGCAACGAGCAAACCCCACTCCGGCCAGCACAACAAACAACCAAACACCAAGACTTCGAAGCATCGAGAGCGTCCACATGCTGTGAACAGGAGGATGCTTAATGATGAGTTGATTCCGCTTTTTTAGCATGAAAGCAACCTTCTCCCCTACAAGAATCTATCAACAAAACAATGCAAAACAGGAACAACAAACGTTCACTCTCTCTTCACTACAGACGGACGATCGTATCACTTTTTTCAAAAAAGTGGGAACAAAACACTAGAATACTAGCGTATTCGATACAGGAACGGGCTGAAAGCTTGGAGCCTCCCTCCGGCTTCCATAGGCTTCCTGGCTCTCTCGTGCCCCAAGCTCATTAAGGCTAAGAACGAAGCGAAAAGGACGCAAGAGGAGCCTTGCTCTGACGTGCAAAACAGTTGCAACAAGCGCACCGTTCACAGAACAAGCGAAAACGTTGACCCCACAAGAGAACCTTGCTTTAACGACATAGACCTCATCCACACAAAGTTTTTGAAGGTAGACCCACTCGTATGAATGAACCGCTTAACTTTGCGAACGACGCCCAGGGTATTTGGAAACGCCGACTGATCTCTATTCCAGCTTACACACTCTTGGGGTTGTTGTTCCTAGCCACCCTCCCCTTCATGCTCCTCCTCGCAGGAGCAAGAGACCTGCTCCAACAAACCCGCTGGGCTGCAGTCCGCGCTCTCCTCTTCCTCACATGGTACTTTTTGTGTGAAGGAGTTGGGGTTGCTGTGAGCTTTCTTCTCTGGCTGGCAAAGACCCTTTGGCCTGGAGTGAGTCGCTCCCGTTACCTCGATTGGAACTTTCAGCTCCAAAGCATGTGGACCTCGGCGCTGTGGGGCTTTACGTGTTGGGTGTACCAATTCCGAGTGACCCACGAGAACCTGGAAGCTGCAGAGCAAGGCCCCTACCTGCTCTTTGTTCGCCACGCAAGTATGGCCGACACAGTGCTTGCCTCCGCGTTCCTCTCCCGACGTTTCAAGGTTTGTCTGCGCTATGTGATGAAGCAAGAACTGCTCTGGGATCCCTGCCTTAATATTGTCGGGCTACGTCTGCCCAATGTGTTTGTCCGTCGTGGTTCCAGCCAGCGAGATCAGGAGATCCAACGCGTCGCCCAACTTGCCACCAACCTCGGCCCGCAGGATGGAGTCCTCATTTACCCAGAAGGAACGCGCTTCACCGCTCGCAAACAAACGAAGCTCCTCCAACGCTTCCAGGAAAAAGGAGACAACGAAGCGTACGAATACGCCAAAGACCTGGAGGTTGTTCTTCCTCCTCGTTTGGGCGGGGCGATGGCGCTTCTTCAACAAGCTCCCGACGTTGATGTCGTGTTTTTCGCCCACACAGGGTTTGAACACGTCCGAACGATCTGGGACGTGTGGAACGGTGGCCTAATCCAACGCGACATTAAGATCGAGCTGTGGCGTATCCCTGCCTCAGAGATCCCAACGGAAGAAAAAGCCCAGGAGGATTGGCTCCTTGAACAATGGAAGAGCGTAGCGGCCTGGGTCAAAGAACACCAAGACAAGACAGAGTCCAAGAGCAAACAAGAAGGAAAGCCCAAAAGTTAAGGTCCCTTAAGGAAAGCTCATCTGTGCGTTGTGGGTGTCAGCGTCTCTCCACTCTCCATCCAGGGTGAGGGCGGCCCAAGGCATGCAAGGCGTGTTGAAAGCAACGCCCAACTCACCCGAATGAGAAACGCTCAGCACGCCGCATTCACTTTGGGTCTTCTCCCAGAGCAGACGGACTCCCTGACGGACGGCCTGCTCCGCAGAGAGTCCCTGCTCCATGTGATGAAACACACGAGAGGCGAGAGTCACGCGTGTGATCGCTTCCCCCCACCCTGTGCAGCAAACGGCACCGACTGCGTCGTCTGCCATCGCACCACAACCAGGTAGCGGTGTATCCCCAATCCGCCCCAACCGCTTGTACGGCGTACCACCTGTGGAGTTGGCGGCAACCAGCCGACCTTGCGCGTCTTGAACAATGACGCCTACGGTGTCACTGAAGGGTCGCTTTTCAAGGAAGTCTGTCATTGTGCCAGAGAAGCCCTCTCGCTTGAGCTTGTCAAAGCGGGCTTGCTCTCTCTCCACGATCAGGGTCTCGTTGGCCACCTTGGGCAGGCCACACGATGCAGCGTAGGCTTCGGCGCCTTCACCATGCAAAAGCACGAGGTTGGGATCATCCAGAAGATGCTGAACGACCAGGATCGGGTTGCGATAGTGCTCCAACCCAACCACACCTGCAAACGCAAGGTCTTCTCCACGAAAGATGGAGGCATCCAAAGTGACCCGCCCCCGCTGGTCCAGATGGGACCCATAACCTGCATCCAGAAGCGGGTGTTCCTCCATACAAAGCACAGCCGCGACAGCCGCCTCGACAGCGGACTGTCCAGCCTTTAGCAAAGCGGCGGCGGCCTCACAAGACTCCCGCATGCAAGCCATCATCTCACGCCACTCGTTCCCTACCACCTGCGTGGACGCAGCCCCCCCGTGTACAACCACCACCGGACTTCTTGCCATCACTGTTTTCCTCTTTTTCGACAAAAGTGAATACTCTTGGTATATGTCCGTCTATACTTTCAGCCCGCAAAGAACCATCCACTTCAATCCGCAGTTCGCTGGATTGTTGTTCTCATTCGTTTCACACAAAAAAGGAGACTTGTCCATGAAACGATTGCTCATGTTGGGCCTGGCTGCAGCCATGGTCTACGTCGCACCTGTCGCCATTGGAACCACCAGCCAAGCAGAAGCACAAGGTGCACGATGTCGTAGCCTTGCGCGACGTGTCCGCTCTTACAAGCGCATTCGCTCCAGCTACCTCCGCTCCTGGCGCCGATGCAAGCGACGTCGTGGTGCTTACTCCCCCCGCTGCCGCCGACTTCGTCGTGCAGTCAACCGTTGGTACTCCAATGTTCGCCGCGCTCGCTCCAACTACCGCGCTTGGGGCTGCCGCTTTGGTTGGGACGAGTGGAATGATCCATGGGCTTCCCGTCGTCGCGCTCGCGCTCGTTACCAGGCCGCCAAGTGCCGTAGTCTCGCTAGCCGCGTGGCTTCCTACAAGCGCATCCGCTCCAGCTACCTCCGCTCCTGGCGTCGCTGCAAGTGGCGTCGTGGTGCTTACTCCCCCCGCTGCCGTCGGCTTCGCCGCTCTGTGAACCGCTGGTACTCCAAAGTCCGCACAGCTCGCTCCAACTACAGCGCTTGGGGTTGCCGCTTCGGATGGGACGAGTGGAGTGATCCATGGGCCGCTCGCCGTCGCTCCCGCGCTCGCTACCAAGCAGCCAAGTGCCGCAGCCTCGCTCGCCGCGTGGCTTCCTACAAGCGCATCCGCTCCAGCTACCTCCGCTCCTGGCGTCGTTGCAAGTGGCGTCGTGGCCGTTACAGCCGCCGCTGCCGTCGTCTCCGTCGCTCTGTGAACCGCTGGTATGGCAAAGTCCGCGCAGCACGCTCCAACTACAACGCTTGGGGCTGCCGCTTCGGATGGGGCGAGTGGAATGATCCCTGGCGCTAATTGTGCCTGACGATCGAATGAGGTAAGACACTCTTACCTTGCAACTGCTCTCTGAGCAGCAAAGGCGAACTCTCACAAGGGTTCGCCTTTTTTGTTGCCTGCCGATCCTTGCATACAATGGCCCACACACGATGAACCATGAATCGGACGAACGCCATGGATTTGTTTGAACATGTAAACCGAGCCAAAGAGCTAGAACAAACCCCGCTGGCTGCGCGTATGCGACCTCGAACCCTGGATGAGTTTGTAGGTCAGGACGCGATCGTTGGACCCGGACGCCTCTTGCGACGGGCGATCCAGGCTGACCAGCTCTCCTCCCTCTTGTTTTACGGTCCGCCAGGAACAGGCAAGACCACCCTGGCCCAGATCATCGCCAACACCACGCAGGCCCATTTCATCGCGCTGAATGCCGTGTTGTCTGGCGTGAAAGACATTCGGGCCTCTGTCAACGAAGCCACGCAACGACGCAAAGACCTGGCCGAACGAACGATCCTGTTTGTGGACGAGGTCCATCGCTTCAACAAAGCCCAGCAAGACGCGCTGCTTCCCTGGGTTGAGAACGGCACCGTTATCTTGATCGGCGCGACGACAGAGAACCCTTACTTTGAAGTCAACAAGGCCCTCGTCAGCCGCTCCCGCATCTTTCAGTTGAAATCCTTGGACGAATCCGCCCTCTATAAGGTGGCCCGACAAGCGCTCTCCAACCCAGATCGCGGCTATGGTAAGCGCAACATTGAGATGGAGGACGATGCCCTCGATCATCTTGTGAACATTGCCAACGGTGACGCGCGAACTCTCCTTAATGCCCTGGAGTTGGCCGTTGAAACAACACGACCCGACGACTCTGGAGTGATCCGGATTGGTCTCTCTGTGGCGGAAGAATCCATCCAACGCCGCGCCTTGCTCTACGACAAAGAGGGTGACGCCCACTTTGATACGATCAGCGCCTTCATCAAGAGCATCCGAGGTTCCGACCCCGATGCAGCGCTGTACTGGCTGGCCCGGATGATCTACGCCGGAGAAGAGCCCCGCTACATTTTTCGTCGTTTGCTCATTGCCGCCAGCGAAGATATCGGACTCGCTGACCCGCAAGCCATCTCTGTGGTCGAGTCCTGCGCTGCGGCGTTCGATCGTGTGGGGATGCCAGAAGGTCAGTTCCCCTTGGCTCAAGCGACCTTGCATCTCGCGACCACTCCCAAGTCGAACAGCACCCTCGGTTTTTTTGATGCGCTGGAGAGCGTAAAGAAGGAGCGAGAAGGGGAAGTCCCCAATCATCTCAAAGACGGCAGCCGCGACAAGGACACCGCTGGCCATGGACAAGGCTATCTTTACCCTCATGCCTTCCGTGATCACTGGGTGGCCCAACAGTATCTCCCGGAAAACCTACAGGGTCAGGTGTTTTACCAGCCTTCTTCACAAGGGTATGAGGCGTCCATTCAGCAGACCGTGTCGCGGCGACGGGAGGCTCAGCTTGCTGCCCAACTGGAAGGTGCCAGCGTCGCTCCCCCTGAAGTGCTTACGTTTGGACCCCAAGATCCCATCCAGGAGCGATGGTTCCAACGAACCCAAAGCCAGGTCGGCGAGCGACTGGGTCGCGTACGTGACAAGCTCTTCGCAATGCTCCCACTCCAGCGCCACCATGTATTCTTGGATCTTCGGGCCGAAAGTGGACTCCTCACTTGGGAAGCCCTGCGTTCGGCTCCAGAAGGCGGAACCTACGCCCGAGTCGGCAGCGAACAAGCGGCCGAAGACCTTGGAAAACAAGCCAAGATCCTTCCTGAGTTGCAACGCCCACAACCTCTCGTGACTCCACTTCACGAGCTACTCGGCTTCTTGGAAGAAGAGCATCCCGGCTTAAGATTTGACGCCATTGTTGGGTACAACGCGCTGGTTCAAGAGAAAGACAAAGCCTCTCTCCTTCTGCCTTTGCGACGCCTGCTCCGGCCACAAGGTTCACTGGTATTGGCGGAGGCCGTGCCTCGCCGAACCCAACGTTTGTACGACTTGCTTGCGCCCGACTGGCTCGATGAAGAAACGATGGAGCTGTTGAAGAAAGCCGAAGAGTCGATCTACGACGACCCCAATGACCCCAAAACCAATTGGGACGTCGAGCAGCTTGTGGATGCTTTGCAAGATTGGGAGGGCACCCTCTCTTGGGAGAGTGTTCTTCAAGAGGCCGAGGTTTGTCTTACAGAGCAGGTCTTGCAACGTTGGTTCCCGGAAGAGTACAAGCCCCGCAGCTACGAAACTCGGCTTCGGACCTTCCTTTCCAACGATCAGGTTGCCCACGTGAAGCGGCTCTTCTCGCAACGCCTCTCTGGCCAGACCATCCCTTGGAGTTCCACCACCCTTCTCCTCAAACTGTCTGTTTAGAGAGCACAGCGTATCGAAACGCAAAAAACCCCACACACTTCGGTGCGGGGTTTTTCTTGCGGGCTGACCGGGAAACGCGTTCGCGGGTCCCATTCAGTTGGTTCAAAGGGCTTGAGCAGCCACCTTAGATGCTGAGAAGATCCATAAAGAAGGAGCGCTTCTTGGATTTCTTCACGGACAATTTGTTGTCGCGTTTTTGTGGCTGCCGAGGAGCCTGACCGCTCTGGCGGTACGTTCTTGGCTTCGATGTTTTGAAAGCACGCTGCGCTTGCATGTTCTTGAGCGGCTTCTTCAATCCCCAGTGAATCGCCAGCAAACAAGGCTGGGAAGCATGGCTTGCTGCGTTACGGACAGCCTGTGACTCCGGCGACACAACCTGCATCGCGACCCAAGCCCAGAAAAAGACAACAAAACCAACAACATTCAGCGCACCGAGGAATGCAAAAGGCAACCACGTCAGATTTTCGCGTTTCATTGGCATGTTGGTGTCTCCTCACGGGAACAAAGAATCGTAAGTTGTAGGAGGAAGTATCGACACAAGAGAGTCATACAAGAAGGGATCACGATCCTTTAAGGCGTCTCAGAAGTCAATCGTTGAGAGGCCATAAAAACATACAAAAAAGATAGGCAATTCGCAAGGTCTAATTTTTGTTTAAGTTTGGGAAGACAGCGAACCCGCGTTGCACCTACCTCTTTTCCCTTTCAAAATCTCAACAAAACAAAACTCCCGCTTGAGCAGAAGCTCAAAAGCGGGAGTCTGTTCCAAGTAGGATCTTCAAAGAAGTCCCTTAGGGATTGTTGACAATGATCTCTGCACCAAGAGCCTGTGCTCCAGATCCAGCAACAAGTCCTTTGGCAAAGACGGTATAGATCTTACCGTCTTCCAGCTTGAGGTCGGTCAGAGTCAGAGCCACTGTACCGCTCCCATTGAGCTTCACTTCGATGGTGTAAGTACCTGCATCTACGGGAGTGAACGCGGTGAAGTCTTTGAACTTTTGGTTGTTGAACAATTCGGGTCCACCCTTCACAACGATGTCAACAGCGGGAGCATCCGGCGACAAGTGGATGAAGCGGACATGAGCTTTACCCGAAGCCGGCGCAGTCAGGTCATCTTCCACACGTAGGGGCTCAATGTTGGCCAAAGTGTTGATGGCAAAGATGGTGTAGTTTTTGTTAGCATCAAAGGGAAGAGTCGCGTCGATCGCTGCGGTGTCAGAGCCATCCGCTTTCACTTCGATCTTGTGCTCTTTCGCTTCCAAGTCCAGATAACCCGTGTTGTTGGGATAAGCCAGCGGAGTCTGGTTCACTTTGTTGCCATCCACGAACAGGTTGACTGCGGGAGCGTCGGGCGAAGCATGAACAACCATCGCTTTTGCCATTGGCTTGGCTGCCATGGGCTTCAGGTCCACAGAGGCTTTGCCCTCGTCGTTGTCAATAAACACACGAACGCCAAAGTCGTAGTTGTCACCGGCATCAAGGGTACCGCGGGCAACAACAGTGTAGACCTTGCCAGCTTCCAGAGTGACCTTCTCAAAGGACACGACGGCTTTGTTGTCACCAGCAGCGGTAATCACGAAAGAATAGTCACCAGCGTCCAGCTCAGCATACTCCGTTGCTTTTCCTTTTTCGAGCGCAGGAATCACAGGCTGACTGTCGGGGGTGTTGACCTTGATGTCTACAGTTGGAGCGTCCGCAGCGTGAATCACACGGAGCTTGGCTTTGCCAGCGTTGACTTCCCGAGCATCAGCGAGCACCAACGGCGCGATGTTCTGTAGATCATTGATCGCAACGATGGTGTAACTCTTGTTTGCTTCCACCGTTGCTTTTGCATCAATCACAACGGGAGTATCTTTGCCGGTGGGAGTCACTTTAATGGCGCGCTCACCAGCGTCCAGCTTGGCGTATCCAGAGCTATCACCGTAGGCGAGGTTGGAGATTGCAACCGCACCGTCCACTGCGATGTCCACTGCTGGAGCATCGTAGCTCATGTGAAGAACACGGACGTTGGCTTTCATCTCAGCCTTGGGTGCGGCTTTCAGGTCCACAAAGGTCTTGCCGTCGCCATTGTCCACAAACACGCGAACGGAGAAGTCAAAGCTATCGGAACCATCCAAGGTACCTCGTGCGACGACGGTGTAGATCGATCCAGCTTCCAGCTTGACAGTCTCGAACTTCACAACTTCTGCTTTGTCGCCAGCCGCGGTGATTACGAATTCATAGTCACCTGCATCCACGGACTTGTATTCAGTGCTCGCGCCCTTCGCGAGATTGCCAAACACAGGTTCACTGTCGCCGCTACCTACCTTAATATCAACCGCGGGAGCTTCAGCAGCGTGAATCACACGGATCTTTGCTTTGGTGCTGTCTTCAGCGCGGTCGTAACCTAGCACGATCGGCTTGATACTGGCTGCTGCCTCATACGCCACAACTGTATAGCTCTTGCTGCTTTCGAGAGTCTGGGTCGACTCAATCAGCGCTTCGGTCTTCCCTGTCTCAGTCACCTTGATGGCGCGACTTCCGGCTTCGACTTCTGCATAAGCAGAACCCATACCGTAAGCCAGTCCGTCGATCACTTTGGTACCATCGACGTAAACATCAACAGCAGGAGCGTCATAGCTCATGTGGAGGACACGCAATGTGGCCTTCCCTGAGCTGTTGTTGTTTTCATTTGCACTGGTGTTTCCATTCGAATTCGCATTGGTGTTTTGGTTGTTGTTGTTGTTGTTGGTATCACCACCACCACCGCACGCCCAGAACCCCATCATCACAACAGCAACAAGCCAAACAATACCGACTTTCCTCAATACAGACATAGGTGCTACCTCATCCATTTGGAGCTGGTTCCCCTCTTTTGTTTTCAACATGAGATACCAACTCTTGTTCATTCTAGTTTCCGCGACCTCTACTCCCATTGAGAGAGGTTGCAACTTCCGGGTTGGTCGATTTTCAACATGCATGCCAACATCGACTCAACATAGACAATACATGCACAAGGCAAACAATATTCCAAATTTATTTAGAAATTAAATAGACAAGAAACACAAACAAACCATGACAAAACTGTCACACCAAACACAACGAAGAACAAGACAAAACAGGCACAAAAAGACAACCCTCAGTCCCAACACGAACAAAATCAGAAGAAGAAAACAAAAAACAAAAGAACCTATACAAAACTGTGACAAAATGATCATACTCATACAATTCCATAGCAAAATGAAACTGCAAAAGAAATGTAGAATGAGGCAAAAGAGCAGGCTGGAAACACAGTGGACTGTGGTGGAAGTGGAAGAAAGGATGGGTCACATCGAAGATCGTTGGCGGATCATTCGGGTTGGATGCCAGGGTCGAGGAGGTAACTCAAGAATGTCTTGAAAACCAAATTGTTGGTAGAAGCCTTGTGCATCCTTTGTGCTGAGGTGAATCTTTGGGGTAGCTCGAACAGCAGGATGTTCAAGAAGTATGTGCAGCAATCGTTTGCCCATTCCTATCCTCTGAGAACCCTCTCTCACACACACGTCATAGATCCAGGCATGTTTGGCTGAGTCGGATACAGCACGGGCGACAGCCACCAGCTCTCCAGAGTGAATGCATCGAGCACCCACAAAGGCAGAGGAATGCGCAAAAGCTCGGCCAATCTCCTCCGCATGAAAGGAAGCATTCCAATAACAATCTTCGACAAGACGTCCGGCTTCCCATGCATCACGAGGGCTCAGGAAGTGACAATGCCATGTGACATCCTCCCCTGGCGAAAGAATGTCAGGAGGTGAAGCGTCTGGGTTCGCCTTTCGGATCCATTCAATTGCAGCAGGATCTGCGAGGTCGCCACGTGACCAAAGCTGCTCCATCACATGGGTCAAGGTTTCCGATTTCTTGTGTTGCCCCAACTTGCTGCGACCGACCAGATTCTCCAACGACACCTTTGCCACCCACAGTTGCTCAAGAGGCTTACGATACAACGGATTGTCAGCATCAATGGGAACATAACCGCCTTGAGGCTGATATTTGTCCATGAAGGTCTGAAGAATGGCCGCTTTGTGACCAAGATCGCCTTCCGCCTCGACGCGACCCTTAAGTTGGACACTTCGGTACCATGTTGTGGCTGGACAGGCTCTCTCTGCGTCAAAAAACGAACTGGGCAACTCTGCAATCGTTTCCTCCACAGACACTACAACATCTGCACCCACCATCTCCGTTTTCTCCCCAACAGTGCTTCCATGGAACACAAGAAAGCCCTCGTACACGACGGCATGCAGAGCACGCAGGACCAAAGGCCCATGCTTCGGCTGAAACGCAACATGAACAGTCCGAGCTTCTCGAAGTAACTGCATCGATTCCATTCGTGACATCGCAAACAAACGTCGTCTCATTGTCCATCTCCTTTGTTCGTGCAATTCACACAACGATGGACAGAAGAGTGGACAAAAACTGGACTCTCTGTTAGAGCCAAAAGAAACAATTCAAACAGACCAGATCAAACAAAACTGGCTCACAAGAATGCGGAGAAGAAAGCGGATGCTGGAATTGAACCTTGCGTTACACAGCAGCACAGCCGAGCCACTGTTTCTGCAGATCGTTCGGGGCATCACAGAGGCGATCCAACAAGGAAGGCTCGGCTCTGGAGACAAGCTACCTGGAAGTCGTCGTCTGGCAAAGAGCTTGGGGGTTCACCGCAACACAGTGTTGGCGGCATTTGACGAACTTGTTGCCCAAGGTTGGCTGTTGCAAAGTGAACGAAGTGGCACGTTTGTGAACCACACGCTTCCAGAGGTCCAGTTGCAGCAGACAGCGACCCTGCCAGGGTACCCGACACGTATGGGGTTTGCGTTCCACCCCATCGCAGCAAGGCGACCTCAGATGTTTCACACCCCACCAGGAGAGCTTGTGATGGCGGGTGGTTGGCCGGAGGTTCGCTACCTTCCTCTCACGGAGCTGTCGAGGGCGTACCGCAGGGCTCTTGGCCGACATGGGCAGTCACTTCTGAGTTACGGTGATCCTGCAGGCCACCCAGCGCTGAGGCAAGAACTCGCTCGGATGGTGGCCCAACGTCGAGGGTTGTCTGTCACAACCGACAACGTCGTCCTGACACACGGCGCTCAAATGGGGATCTTCCTGGCTGCCCAACTTCTTGTTCGCCCTGGAGATGTCGTGGCGGTCGAACGCTTTGGCTATCCACCCGCATGGACGGCCCTTCGTACAGCTGGAGCTCACCTGGAACCTCTCCCTGTTGATGAGCAAGGGCTCTGCGTCGACTCTCTCGAACGGCTGCTCCAACGCATGCCTGTTCGCGCCGTGTACCTAACACCGCACCATCAGTTCCCAACGCTTGCCGTGATGGGCGCGAGTCGACGGATGCGGCTGCTGGAGTTGGCCCGCCAGCATCGGTTTGCCCTGATCGAAGACGACTACGACAACGAGTTCCATTACGAGGGGCAGCCTGTCTTACCTTTGGCAAGCGCGGACACTCATGGAGTGGTGGTTTACATCGGTACACTGTCCAAAGTGTTGGCTCCAGGGCTACGGGCTGGCTTTGTGATCGCGCCAGCGCCCTTTTGTGAGGCCATGGTAGCTCTCCGAGGTCACCTTGACCGACAAGGCAACCAAGTCCAGGAAGTCGCCCTCGCGTCTTTGTTTGAAGAAGGCTTGATCGAGCGTCACATCCGTAAGATGCGAAAGATCTACAAAGCTCGCCGTGACCACCTACACCAAACGCTACAGCATCATCTGCCGAAAGATTTGTCGTACGATCTTCCACGAGGAGGACTGGCGATTTGGGCCAGGGTGCATGAGCCTTGGAATGCGGTGCAATGGTCCCAGAAAGCCAAACAACAAGGGGTCCACTTTGAAACGGGTGAATCGTACGTGTTTGATCAAAGCCCCCAGCCGTTCCTTCGGCTCGGTTTTGCTCGACTGAACGAGGAAGAGCTGACCCAGGCTGTTACTTCCATGAAGAAAGCCCTGGACACAATGCGACCCACCAGCAAAGGATAGGACCAAACGCTTCATCCTCTCCAAGGAGAAGACTACTCACGCACGTCTTTGGATAGCAAGGGAAAGACATTGAGTTGCCAGATCTGCCAACGTTTCCCGACTTTGCGCCAGTACAATTGGTTGATACCAACCTTGCGGAACACCGAGCCGATGATGTCAGCGTCGGGTCCTCCGGTCGCCTTGATCGTGGAGAAGGTGAGAGTTTGGTGAAACTTCACAGTGAGATCTGTGGGGGAGGTCTGGTCCACCTCAAGGGAGCGAATCCGCACCCGCACCCACGAACGGTTTTGCGCAAACTGGACCTGCTTGGAAGTGTAGGCCTCTTTGTTTCGGTTACCTGCTCGATCCATGAAGTCTGGATGAAAGAACGACTTGTAGCGTTCGATCGCGCCGACAGGTAGAGGCTTTCGACCCAACGTTTCCCAGGCAATCCGCCATTCATCGAGCAGCCGACGGACCCACTCCGGCGCCTTTTCAGCCTCTTCCTTTGCAGAACCACCATCCTGGATCACCACTTCCATCCTTGATGTGTGGGGATCCTCGCCATTCAAAGATCCAGCATCAACGCTGTTGCCTGCGTCAGGACCTCCCCTTGCCACCACAGGCTTTTCGTTCGGCCTCAGACTCGTAGGGGCGATGGCGATCATATAGATAAACAGCCCTGTCAGCCCCAACAATGTAAGGGGAAGAAGCCAACTGAACCGGGATCGCCGGTATGGTTTTTTTGAACGTGTCGAACCCATAACAACCGTCTCCTCGTATGGAGAAACGGAAGACAGGTCCAAATGACTGCCAGTTGTGTCAGGAAAGGTGGTTTGTTGAAGTGTTTGAAGGAACTCTGTCGCCGATGCAAACCGGTGCGACGGCTCTTTGTGTAAGGCTTTGGCGACCAGGTCTTCAAGATCTTGGGGCCAGCTGACCTGAGGGCAAAGAGTCTTTAAGGATGGAGGGGCTTCCAAGGTGTGCTGCACCGCCAGCATGTCCACAGTTGAGCCCGAGAAGACGTGCTTGCCCGTTAGCATCCAGGCCAGGATCAATCCCGCGGCGTATACATCGGTGGCAGGTCCGTACTTTTCTTTCTCGCCGCGAAACTGCTCCGGTGCCATGTAACGCAACGAACCGATCACGGTTCCCGTTTTGGTGAGCGTGTCTTCGTCGATCCAGGCGAGACCAAAGTCGAGGATCTTGAGGACTTGCTCTCCCTTGTCTTCCACCAACATCAAGTTGGAAGGCTTGAGATCACGATGCACCACGCGTTTCTGGTGGATGTACTCTAGGCCTTGCAAGAGTTGGGTAAACAAATGCAACACATCATGAGGTGCAAAGCGTTGCTCAGGAAAGGACTGCAACGCCTCACGCAGGGTCATTCCATCGCACCACTCCATCACGAGGTAGATGCCCATGTCGTTGGAGTCGATCATCCCAAAGTCGTACAGCTTCACGATCTGACGACAGTCGAACTCCAGAAGGACTTTGGCCTCGCGAAGGAAGCGTTGCTCAACGTCCTGATGTCCCATCAACTCCTTGTGAAGAATTTTGACGGCAGCACGCTTTCGGGTGCGTCGGTGGATGGCTTCGTACACGGACGCAAAGCCGCCCTTCCCCACCAGGCGCAGCAGCGTGTATTCACCGATCGGGTGAAGGTATAGCCTGCATCTTCCGCAATACAACGTGCCTGTCGGATTGCGAAAGGAGCACGAAGGACATCGAATCATTGTGTCGAAGCGCCCTTTCCAAAGAAGCGAACAACCCAGCAGGTTGTGTCACACACCAACTCCAAGAGTCATGAAGATAGAGCATCTCCGCCCGACAATCAACCTTTGCGCGACAGGTGTTCTAGTCCCTCAGGACGGGTCTCTTGTGTAGTCTCGCTGACCGGTCTGAACGTTCCACAATCGATGGTATGTACCCCGGAGGTCCAAAAGCTCCTCGTGTTTGCCGCGTTCCACAATGTTGCCGTGGTCCAACACGACGATCTCATCGGCGTTTCGAATGGTCGACAAACGGTGAGCGATCAACAGGGTGCTTCGTCCTACAGTGATGGTTTCCAGCGACCGTTGGATCGCGGCCTCGGTCTCGTTGTCAACGGCAGAGGTCGCTTCATCCAACACAAGGATGGGAGGGTCCTTTAAGATAGCTCGGGCGAGAGAGAGTCGTTGCCGCTGCCCTCCCGACAACTTGACCCCGCGCTCGCCAATCACCGTGTCGTAACCTTGTGGCAGAGCCTGAATAAAGTCGTGAGCTTCGGCGGCTTTGGCAGCGTCCACCATCTTTTGTTCCAGATCGGAGACGGCGTCCTGTTCGACCAGCCCATACACAATGTTGTCCCGTACGGTTCCATGGAACAAGAACACATGCTGACTCACCAGACCAATGGCGCCGCGCAGGTCGCTCAGTTGGAGGTCCTGAATGTTATGACCGTCCAGCAAAACCTCACCTTGTTGCGGCTCATAAAACCGTAACAGCATACGAACCAGAGTGCTTTTGCCCGAACCTGTGGAGCCAACAATGGCCAACGTTTTCCCCGCAGGCAGGCGAAGGTTTAGCTCGCTCAGAATGGGTTCACGATCGGGGTAAGCGAATTGAATGTTGGAGAACTCAATCTCACCACGAATGTCACCAGCGGGCAGAGCAGTCCCACCGCTGTGGATATGGATGGGAGTGTCCAACATGTTGAGCGCGCGTCGGGTCGAAGCCATCGCACGCTGGAACAGGTCAAAGGTGCTTCCCAAACGGGTGAGGGGCCAGAGCAAGCGTTGGGTTAGAAACACCATCACGCTGTAGGCACCGACCGAAAGATGACCGTCGACAGTAAGCCAACCTCCCAGCAACAAAGTCGCCGAGAAGCCCACCACAATGATCATACGAATCAGGGGGGAAAACGCCGAACTCAAGCGAATCGCTTCGCGGTTGCTCTGTCGGTAGGCTTCACTGGCCTGGAACACTTGCTCTCGTTCGTACCCTTCTTTGGTGAAGCTCTTAATCGTCTCAATCCCAGAGAGATTGTTAGCCAGTTGAGCGTTGAGCACACCCACCTTCTCCCGCACTTCTTTGTAGCGTGGTGTGAGCTTCCGCTGAAACCAGAACGATCCCCACAAGACAAATGGCATCGGCGCAGCGGCAAACAGGGCAACCTGAGGCGACATCACGAGAAAGGCTCCAGCGATCACAATCGCGGACGTCGTGATTTGCAAGATATCGTTGGCTCCCCCGTCGAGAAACCGCTCCAGTTGGTTGATGTCGTCGTTGAGGATAGACATCAGCTCGCCGGTCCGTTGGTCCTCGAAGTAGGCCATGTCGAGGCGTTGAATGTGCGAGTACACATCCAGGCGAAGGTCGTGCTGAACCGTTTGAGCCAGGTTTCTCCACTTCCAGGCGTGGAGGTACTCAAACACCGACTCAAACCCCCAGATCAACACTGTAAGTATCACCAAGACCCAAAGTTGATGGGTGATATTCACAATGCCCCATTGGGCAAGGAGCGATTGCTCCTTTTTTACCACAACGTCCACAGCGGCACCGATCAACACCGGAGGAGCCAAGTCAAAGAGACGATTGAGGATGGAGTAGAGAGTGGCCAACCACACATCTCTGCGGTGTGGCCGCATGTAACGCAAAAGACGCCTGAAGGGTGAACGTTCGATCGAGTCTGTCATACGATCCTCGTGTTGGGGAAACCATGGGAGTACAAGAAGTAGAAGTTAGCCGCGCACTGCACGGAGGACGCGAAGGAAGTTTCGTCCGAGAATCCCAGCGACTTCATCATGGGAGAAGCCTGCGTCGAGAAGCTGCTGGGTTAACATAGGCATGTCCCGGCAATCTCTCATATCGTTGGGGATGGTGGGGATCCAACCGTCAAAGTCGCTGCCGAGAGCGATGTGTTCAGGACCAATCAAGTCGGCGAGGTAGCGCGCTTGATTCACAATGCAAGACGTTGAGGCGTTGAGCTTTCCACACAAAAAGTGAGGCGAGAAGATGATCCCGACGACTCCGCCTGTCTCAGCGATGGCTCGCATCCCATCGTCAGGAATCCCACGGCGCGTGTTGAAAAAACCCATCGCGCAGGTGTGTGATGCAATCACAGGCTGGGTTGTGGCCTCACAAATATCGAGAACACCCGCAGGGTTCACATGGGCGACGTCCACCACAATCTGAAGCGCGTTGAGGGTTCGGACCAGTTCCCGCCCCCAGTCTGTGAGGCCATCGTGTGGGTTCCTTCCTCGACCCATACCCGGCGTTGCAGCCTGGTTCTTACAGAAATGAGAGATGGTTAAGTAGAGCATGCCCCACTCTCTTGCTTCGTGGAGGTGCTCCAGGTTCCCATTGAGGATGTGGGCTCCTTCTGCCCCAGGCATCATCGCCAACAAGCCCTGTTCATGGGCCTGTTCAATGTCGGCGGCTGTCTCCACCCAGACCGTGCGAGGATCTTTGTCTGCGATGGACTTGGCGATGTCCTTTTGCTTGCGAACCTCCCCCCAACCTTTGGGCGACTCTTTCTGTAGGTAGTGCAAGCCCAGCGCTGCCAGGGTGTAACCCCCTTCCACCATGCGAGGAATGTCAGCGTGCCAGATCAGCGGTTGACGTCGCTTCCAGGGTTCGTGCTTCTTCTGGATGTTGTATCCAAACAAGCGACGCTGGAGGATCACATCCACATGAAGGTCGACCAGGATCTGCTTCCGGTGAAACTCCATTACCTCTGGACGAACCTCAGGAGCCTTGAGTCGAAACCATGCCATCGTGCCCTATCCCCATGCCTGAGAGACGAGGAGAAACTCCACATCCCTGAACGATTGTCTTCTCACTCCAGTGGATGTGCAAACCACAACCACCACCGCATTATTTCACATTCTCACTGGAAGGCCGCAGCCCGTCCATCACCAAAGAGATCAACGACTGAGCCATAACTTCCGGTTCTTCTGGAGGGTCACCGGTAAGATAGGCAAACGTCAAACGCTCGATAGCACCCACCACAGCCATCGCGCTGACCTTCGCAGGAAACGGTCGCAGCAATTGATGGCGACGAGCAACCTCTGTAAGTTCGACGGCCTTCACAGCGATCGAATCCGCCAACGCGCGAATCGGCTCTCGGACTTGCACAGGAGGACTCCGATACTCCTGCAGATACAGCAACACCACATCAAGGTACGGCATCATTGCCACGGTTAAAGTAACCCCCAAGTGATGGTAAGCCTGAACCAAGGCCTCGTTGTCGCGAGCCTCCTCCAGCAAAGCCCCACACTCGTCCATGGCCTCAAAAACAGGCCCACCCACCGACTCCATCACCGCGCCGACAAGCTCACGTTTGTCCTGGAAATACCGATAAAAGCTACCCTTCGCAACGCCCGCCTCACGTGTGATGTCCTCGACCGTGACACCTTCCACACCCCGCTCCAAAAACAACAAGACCCCAGCTTCGCACAACGCGTTGACCCGCTTTCGCCGGTTCTCAGCACGCTTCCCACCCTCCGGCCCTGGCTTCTCCTTCGGAGCCCGAGCCAACCATGCATCACTCCCTTCGCCAAACCGACTTGACATTCTTCTTCCTCAATGACATATTCAAAAAAAACGTGACCAACCGGTCACACTTTCACCATTTGGGCTTCACAAGCTCCTGTTTCAGGGCTGAGCCGACTATACAGGGGAGTGATGACCATGTCGAAAGAAAAGGAACCAAGGCGATGATCGGAATTCCATTGGGTTTGCTGTATTCCAACGCGGGAGAGTGGCTTCTTCACAAGTATGTGCTGCATGGATTGGGCAAACGGAAGAAGAGCTTCTGGAGCTTTCATTGGCACAACCACCACAAAGAGGTGCGCCGCAACGAACACATCGATGAGGCGTACGACGACAGCCCCTTCCAGTGGAACGCACAGGGCAAGGAGGTCGCGTCTTTGTTGGCGTTGGGGCTGGGTCATGCCCCGTTGTTCCCGGTGGCTCCGTTCTTCACAGCGACGGTGTGGTACTCCATGGTGAACTACTACCGGGTGCACAAGAAGTCGCACCTGGATCCGGAGTGGGCCAAAGAGAACCTGCCCTGGCACTACGACCACCACATGGGTCCCAACCAGGACGCCAACTGGTGCGTGACACGTCCCTGGTTCGATGTGTTGATGGGCACTCGCGAACCTTATGTGGGTACAGAACAAGAACAAAACGACATCGCTAAGCGTGAAGCCCATAAGCAACGACGGGAAGAACAACGGCAAGCCATGGCGGCATAACTCCAATCCAAACGATACGAAAAAAAATTTTGTGTTCCAACCCTATCCAAAGCTTACCAAGGAAGTGTTTGTAACCCCATCCAAAAAGACATATTGATAAGCACAAGAAATTCGAGTGTCTTTCTCCCCTCCATTGCTCCTTCTCTTTCCTTTTTTTACGAAAAAGACTTTGCAAACTAGATGCTTTTTAGTACATTGCGCCCCATGTACTCATGAAGTTCTCTGTTTACATGGGGTAGCACACACGCCTTACCCCATGTAAACAAAGGAATTCATTCTTAAAAAACAGATGTCTGACCTCGTCACCCTGCACACAGCAACGTTGTATCTGCTCGTGCATGTTGTGTTGGTTTGGCATCAAAAAAGCACTCCATCACAGTAGGTCCCAGACTTGTAGGGTCTTGCCATGACCGATGGGATCGGTGAGTTGTGCAAGGAGAATTCTGATGCGTATCCTTCACCTTGTCGTTTTTGTAGCCTTTTTGGGTTGGACAGCGTCCGCCCTACCTGCCTGCTCTGGACCCTCGAACACCTCAGAAACCACCAACAGTGATGGTGGAAATACAGGTGGCAACGAAGGCGGTACTTCGTTCACCAAGCTATCTGCAGATGGCTACACCACAGTGTCCAATGTGACAGCCCACAACAAAGTCCCCCAAGACATCGGTGAGATCAACGACATGTTGTCCACCGCAAGTATCGATTGGACCAAAGTTCAGGAGCTTTACGAAAAGGGAAAGAACTCCGTCAACAGTGACGGCTCCATCCGAACCTTAAATGGTTTCGCAAGCACCCCTGATAACTTCAAGAAATACTCCCCTGAGGCCGTCGCCTACTTCAAGACCAAAGGCATCTGCCAGCTTTCTCCTGTACAAGGCTTTGAGTGCACAGAAGGCAAGTTTGTCGACGAGTTTGTAGAGTTTTATGCCATCAAGGGAACAGGACCTTTCGCAGACACTCCAGACAAAGCCCGCGCCGCAGCAGTCCGAGCTGGTTTGCTTGTGTTGATGAGCTACTGGGTTCGCTTGGAGTTTGGGAAAGCCATCGGCAAAGCCAAAGAGAACAACTACGAGCCGCTGGGGGGAGCCCCCCACAACTGGGACGAAGCGTTTGCTTTCTACTGGGGCCCCGACGGTCAGCACAGCCTCTATGCCTTCGCCAAAAAGCTCTCCACCGACTACCAACTCTCGGAGTCGATCAACGACGCGTTTTTCAAAGCTCTGATCGACGGATTAAAAGCCCAAATGGAAGACAAAACCGTTCCGCAAACACACGCGGACGCTGGCAGCAAGCAGTTGATCCGCTTGTTTGTGTTGGCTTCCCTCGACGCAGCAAAACAGATGGACGCAGCGTCCTCCGAAGACGACAGAGCCGCAGCTCGGTGGATGGGCTTCGGCTACTGGTTGGCGATCGGTCACGCCATCGCCAAGGCTGACACCACAGCAGAGACCACCTTTGCTGACGTTTTCTTTAGCAAAAAAGTGGAGAAGGACTTCCACGCGACTATCAAGGACGCAGTCAAGAAGTCACTCACCGGTCTGGGCATGACAGAGGCAGACTTCGGAACAGCCCTACAGTAAGAAGCGAAAGACCCAAAGAAGCCTCGCAACACCAAGAGGGGAAGAGCCATTTTTTAGGCTCTCCTCCTTGGGTTCCGGAGTCTTTGGGTTCTCCCCTCCTTCCACTTTTGCATCATACGGATCACACCCATGACTTTGATACAACGTACCCCTTGCTGGTGGCTATGTGGGTTTGTCGCTTTGCTAACATGGGGATGGGCAAGTCCCAGTTTCGCCCAAACAACTTCGTCCAAGCCAGCATCAAAGAAAACAGACAAAAAACCCACACCGCGCCCTGCTCCCAAAGCAGAGGAGCCCATGGACTTGGGAGAAGAGCCTTCCCCCAAAAAGGCGCCATCCCAACAAGGCAAGCCACAGCCTCGGAAGAAGCCTCTCTCGCTGAAGCCGCGAGACCGAACAAGTCCAAAGCCCAACCCAAAAAAGGATGACGCTGATGCGCTCATGCTCCCACGAGTGAACGTCATTGGTCGTCGCCCTTCGGAGCTGGACAGTGTTCCTGGCTCTGCGGACGTTGTGGACAAGAAAGAGCTGGAGGCGGACATGCCTCTGAACGCGACGGAAGCGCTCCGCAAAGTCACAGGGGTTCACCTCTACAACGAAGACGGGGCCGGGCTGCGTTTGAACATCGGTATTCGCGGGTTGGATCCTGTCAGAAGCCGGAAGATTCTGGTGTTGGAAGATGGAGTGCCAGTTGCGATGGCTCCCTACGGTGAGCCCGAGATGTACTACACTCCAAAGATCGAGCGAATGCAGCGACTGGAAGTCGTCAAGGGAAGCGGGTCGATCCTCTGGGGTCCTCAAACCATTGGTGGTGTGTTGAACTTCATCACACTGGATCCCCCCAAGGAGCTTCAAGTCACTGCAGAAGCACGCTACGGAAGCTACAACTACTTTTTTGCCAAAGCCAGCGTGGGCGACACGATCGGTAACTTTGGATACCTACTTCAAGTGTTGCACCATCGCTACGACGGGTTTCGCAACCTCAATGTTCGAGCCACCGACATATCCGGGAAGATGGTGATTCGCCTGACACGTCGTTCGGTCCTTGGGATCAAGCTTCAATTTTATGACGAGCACTCCAACGCGACCTACCTGGGTCTGACCACGCCACAGTACATCAACGACCCCACACAAAACCACGCCATCAATGACCGGTTTCCCATCCGCCGGTATGGTTTGAGCATCAGCCACAAGCACCTGCTTGGCAAAGCTGGCTTTTTCCATACCACGATGTATGCCCACACCATCAGTCGTTTCTGGCAACGTCAAGACTTTGACCGCAACGGAAACGGTAACCTGTATGAGAGAATCCTCAACGGTAAGAACCTCCCCGACTTAAACGCACCTGCCGACGGCAGCAGCATCTTTTTTCGGCCTTCCACGGGGAACCGAAACCGCGCGTTTACGGTAGCAGGAGTCGAGTCAAGGTACACTCTGGAATACAGCTATGGCCCTGTCGACAACGAGTTGATTGCAGGCATTCGGTTCCACTACGAGCGAGGTGATGAGAGGTACATCATTGGTGAGAACGGTGAGTCTCCCACGGGAACCATTCGAGACGACGAAAACCGAACGACTTGGGCGATGGCTGCATACCTTCAGCACAGCTTTATGTTCTTCAACAGAAAACTCAAGATCGTCCCAGGGTTTCGATTTGAGCTGATGGCCCCCAGCCGTCACCTGGCTCGAACCCGCGTTCTGCTACCGAATGGAAGTCGTGAGATCCGCGACACGGAGATCCGTGAGAACAGCCTGATGTACGCGCCCATTCCAGGGATTGGATTGTCGTATGAGATTGTGAAAGGCCTTAACTTGTTCGGCGGAGTCCACCGTGGATTTGCCCCTCCCCGAACCAAAGACTCGATCACCGCAGACGGCGATGATCTGGAGCTTGACCCGGAATACTCTTGGAACTACGAACTGGGTTTGCGCGTTCGTCTTGACAACTACTTCCTCGCCCAGGCTGCTGGATTTGTGATGGACTTCCAAAACCAAGTCATTCCACCCTCTGAGTCCAGCGGAGCTGTCGCCAACGATCCAAGCAACCAGGGACAATCAGTGATCAACGCGGGACAAAGCTTGCATGCAGGCATGGAAGTGAGCGCAACCTTCGACTTACCGGCTCTGCTGAATGGAGGGTTTAACCTTCCCCTCTCTGTCTCCTACACATGGGTGCCTGTGGCTCGCTTTTCAGATCCAGAGAGCCAATTTGGGGGCAATCGCCTCCCTTACTCTCCCGAGCACATGCTCTCAGCCACACTCCGTTTTTTCCATCGCATCGGCTTCTCGGCCAGTGTCTCGATGAACTACATCAGCAGCCAGTATGCAGACAAAGGCAACACCATCACACCAAGCGTAGATGGGCTGACAGGTGAGATCGAAGGTCGCTTCCTTCTCAACGCGCGATTGGGCTATACCTTCCGTCGAGGCAAGTATAGCTTGGGTGTGTTTGTGTCAGGCAAAAACCTGACCAACACGACCTACATTATGACCCGTCGTCCTCAAGGCATCCAACCTGGAGAACCGCTCCAAATCGTGGGTGGTATCCACGGAAGCTTGTAGGAGAAGAGAAGATGAACAAACAACCAATCAACATCCTCAAGTACTTCGTGCTCCTTTGGCTTGGCTTTGGCTTGTTCGCCTGCGGGGAAGCTCCGACAGAACCTTGCGAAGCCAAAACCGTCAGGACTTGCAAGTGCATCGGACCGAGGGTCAACGACGTTCGCCAATGCATTCTGGGACAGCAAACCTGCAAGCCCGATGGCACAGGCTACATCCCGTGCCGTTGCATCCCTGAAGATACAGGAACTACCAAAGCAGACCCCATCGTTAGCTGTGAGGGCGACCCCCACCCACCCAAGCCCTCGTCCTAGCTATCTAGAGTCCAGTTTTCTTTAGGAAGATGGCTTGACAAATAGGGGTAGCAGCGACTAAACCAGTACACAGAAAAGAGGCAACAAATCACTTCACCTCATTTCATGTTTTGAAATCAGGTGCAGGACTTTGGGCTAGCGCAATGACATACAAGAAGTAGGATTGGCACACAGCCAAGGGAGTTTGGAATGCAAAAACCCAACTGGAAAGAAGGGTCTGCATACATTGTTTTGTTTTTATTAAGTTGGGCGATCGCAGCTGCTTGTTCCAGCAGCCCTGACAACGTCCCTTGTCAGGCGGAGTCGACGAGAGCTTGCCAATGCCTTGGCCCTGTCGAGCAAGGCAAACGCATTTGCTATGAGGGAACCCAAATCTGCAAAGCCACAGGTGACGGTTACGAGCCTTGTCGATGCGGCTCAAGCACCTCAGGTGCGGGCGGCGGAAGTGGCTCAGGCAGTGGAAGCGGCTCGGGCAGTGGCTCAGGAGCCAACGGAAGCGGCGGCGGAAAAGTGGTGGAATGCCAATAACCACACCAAAGCAACGTAACCTCCTCCAGCCCAGCCTCCCACGTCCACGAATCACTACGACTGAATACCATGCCACCCAAAAGCATTGTGGTGGGCGCAGGGATTGCGGGGCTTAGTGCTGCCGTCCTTTTGGCCCGCACAGCACCCAACCATTCCATTGAGGTGTGGGAAGCTTCCGAAGATCCTGGAGGACTCCTTGCGCCCATATCCTTCCACGGGATCCCTTGTGATCGAGGCTCCCACCGCGTCCATCCAAACGCAGATCCACTCCTCTTAGAGTTGACTCAAAGGGAAGAGTGGCAGGCCATGCCTCGCAGAGGAAAGCTTGTACTTAACCAGCGTCACATCGGTTACCCGTTGCGCTTGTTCCCCTTCCTCAAAGGCTTGGGACCATCAACAGTTCTCCAGATGGGCTTGGGCTTTCTCTTCCGCCCCACAGCGTTGTCCCAGTTTCTTCAATGGGAAGAAGACAGGAGCACAATCCAAGAGCACGACGAAGGCTTTGAGCAGTTTGTGGTGGAGAGAGTGGGACAAGCCGCGTACCAACAATTCTATCGTCCCTACGTCGAGAAAGTGTGGGGCCTACCACCCAGCCAGATCTCAAGAACGGTGGCCAAGCAACGTGTCTCCACATCAAGCCCCTGGCAAACGGTACTGGCAAGCTTCCGTCACGACAAAGCCAAGTCTTCCCCTTCCCACTTTCTGTATCCCAAAAAGGGGATGGCTTCGCTGATCGACCGCTTTCGCTTGATGGCAGAAGAGTTGGGCGTTACGTTTCGCTACGGGCAACGCTTTGCGCTGTCCGATCTCAGCTCTCTCCAAGGCTCATCGGTGTTCTACAGCGGTCACCTCACGGACTGTGTACCTGACACGTCACTCTCCCATCGTGGGCTCTATCTCCTTCATCTCGCCTTTCCCGATGGCTCCATCCGCGACGATGACACGTACTACACTCCCGAAAGCAGGTATTGGTTTGGTCGAGTCTCACAACTGGAAAAGTTCTCGCCTGAATTAAGCGTTCCAGGGAAACAGATCTTGTGTGTTGAAATACCGGAAGGCCAGTGGGGTCCCAAGCATGACTTCGTCCCACAGTTGGAGACCATCCGGCTTCAGCTTCAACACGCTGGAATCCTTCAAAACAACGCTCCCATTGAGGACTGCCGCCAGACCTTCCTCCCGCGGGTATACCCAATGTACCGTCGAGGCTGGTTGCAGCAATGGCGACAGGCCATCGAACATCTCAAGAGCTACAGGAACTTCTATCCCATCGGTCGTCAAGGGCTCTTCCTTCATTGCAACATGGACCACTGTGTACGCATTTCACACGATGCAGTCCAAAGCTACCAGCGCGATAGAGACTCCGTTCGATGGCTTGAAAGCTTAGAGCGCTACCTTGATTTGAGAGTTCGGGATTAAGGAGCGTGAAGGAAGGAGGAGAGCTAGAAGTGAAGCTATGCGTCAGTATCAAACACCCGGATGCAACCTGCTTTGGGCCGAAGGAACAATCGGTCGCCGGGCTTGATTTCACTCTCAGCCTCCAGCGCCAATCGCAACGGCTCCATCCCGTTGGCGCCCTTTGTTCCTTCAGGTAGCAAGCTCACCTCACAGTATCGCCCGACAAATCCAACGTGATGCACCACGCCTGACACGGCTTTCTTTCCTTCGGAGAGTAGCTCCCAATGCTCAGGCCGCACCGACAAGACAAACTCTTCTTCCCCTCGGGAGCCATGAAGGTGTCGGATGAAACCAAAAGGTGTATCAAACCCACCTTCCACAGTCCGACCTTCCAACAAGTTGGTGGCTCCCATAAACCGAGCCACATAGGGGTTGGTGGGCAGTTCGTACAAGTCGCGGGGGGTGCCGGCTTGCAGCAACCTCCCCTCTTGCAAAAGAAGCAGTCGATCGCCCACAAGCATCGCGTCATCCATATCGTGCATCACCGATACGGTAGAGATCCCCATCTCACGGATAACATCAAAGATAGCATCGCGAACTTCTGCTTTGACCAAGTTATCCAAGTTACTGAACGGCTCATCCAAGAGCAGCAAGTCCGGCTGAGGAGCCAGCGCCCGAGCGAGAGCGACACGCTGTTGCTGACCACCCGAGAGTTGGTGGGGGTGACGATCCGAGTAGTCCGCGAGCTGTACTTGCTCAAGGGTTGCAGTTGCCACCTCCACGCGCTCTTTGGCCGGTAACGCATGCAAGCCAAACATCACGTTGTCCAGGACAGACAGGTGCGGGAACAACGCATAATCCTGGAACAGCATTCCCATGTTTCGCTTCTCAGGGGTCACAAAGGTTTGGTCGTTGACGAGGATCCGCTCCCTCATTTGGATGGAACCCTCTGTGGGAACTTCAAACCCAGCAATCATCCGAAGCAACGTAGTTTTACCGCTCCCGCTCTCCCCAACAAGAACGGCCGACTCTCCCTGCTTCACCCGAAAGCTGACGCGATTGACAGCGAGAGTGCCTGCCTGAGGATAGCGTTTGGAACATTGCTCTATGCTTAACAAGGTCATGTTCAGTTACTCACTGGCCTGGGTACTTTCGTTGGCGGGTGCCCCCAAAAGCTTGTTGAGAACAAGGACAGGGACAAGACCTGCCAAAGCAATCATCACTGCGTAAACAGCAGACTCATCGACAGACTCCATCTGCTTGGCGAGGTTGTACACCTCTGTGGATAACGTGTTGAAGTTCCCCCACCGCAGAAACAACGTCAGGGGTAACTCTTTCAAGGCGTCAATGAACACCAACAATCCTGCTGCAAACAAACCGTTGCGAATCAAAGGCAACTCAACCTTCCAGAGAGTCTTCAGCGGTGAAAGTCCCAACAGCCGGGACGCCTCGTTGAGGTGTTTGCCATGACGTTGAAAGCTCGCGTCGATAGGGGAATGAGCAACCATTAGAAAACGCACCACAAACGCCACAAGCATCAGAACAAAGGTTCCGCTGACAGTGAGCCATGCAAGGTCCAAGGAAGCTGGAGCCAACGCGCGAATGAGGCGATCGTATTGGGCAGCGACAACCATCACTCCCACCGCAATGACTGTTCCAGGAACGGCATAGCCAATGAGGGCGAAGCGGGACAGCCGCTCCATCCACGACATCGGAAACAGCCGAAGCGTGTAAGCCAGCAGCAACGCCGCCGCAACCGTGCACACAGCGGCAGCGCTTGCCAAACCAAGGCTGCTCAGAATTAGCCGACCAAACGACTCGCCTTGCACCACTTGCTGGATATTGAGAGCCGCCCACGACACCAACTGCAGCATCGGAAGGAGGAACCCAAAGAACAGAGGAAACAAGCAAAACAATGTGACACCCCAGGCCTTGCCTCCGCGAAGTGTCTGGCGCTGTACAGGACGATGACTTTTCCCCGCCTCGTCGTAACGAGCGTTACCTCGTTGCCACCGTTCCAACAGCAAGAGCAACCCGACTACAAACATTAAGAGTGCAGCCAAGCGTATAGCCATAACAACATTGTCGCGCGCAAACCATTCCCGAAAAATAGCTGTCGCGAAGGTATCCACCCCAAAATATTCGGCAGCGCCGTAGTCGTTCACCACCTCCAACCAGCACAACGTCAGGCCGCTCACAATTGCGGGGCGAGCCAACGGAAGCACCACACGGAAGAAGGTTTGGAACGCGTTCGCGCCCAGGTTCCGGGCAACCTCCAGCACCCCCTGCGACTGCCGGACAAACGACGCCCGAGCGATCATAAACACATAAGGATAGAGGTTCACCGACAACAAAAACATAAGACCGTAGGGGTTCATGATCGAGAAAGGCAGATAGCTACCCCGGTCCGGTTTCCCAAACCAGGCGCGCAAGGTCGTTTCGATCGGCCCAGTGTAGTCCGTCATTCCGGCGTAGGTGTACGCAAGAATGTAGGCGGGAAGCACCAAAGGAAGGACCATCGCGCTCGACAGCCACTTGCGACCGGGGAAGTCGTACACGGTGACAAACCAGGCAGGCAAGACGCCAAACACCAGCACTCCCCCGCCAACTCCCACCAGCAACAAGCTGGTGTTCCAGGCGTAACGCCGCACAGGAGGGGCGCTCAGGCTTTGCCAAAGAGAGCCGCCTCCGCTCCACACTTGGGTGATTAAGAAGAGGAGAGGAACCAGAACAACCAAAGCCAACAAGGTCGAAAGGATAACCCAGCCGTTGAGCCAGTAACGCCAACGTTTCATCAAAGAATCATCCTACCCAGAGAAGCTTTGGAGAGGAGAAGAAAAGGGGCAAGACCGGGGCATCGAAGCTATCGCCAGCCCACAGCATCAAAGAGAGCGACCGCTTTCTTGTTGTTCACGCCAAGCAGACGGAGGTTGATCTTGTGACCTTTGAACGAGCCCCAAGATTGCACCAGCTTGGAAGCTTTCACCTTGGGATTAACCGGGTATTCGTAGTTGGCTTTGGCGAACACTTTTTGGGCTTCTTCGCTCGCCAAGAACTCGATGAACTTGATCGCAGCTTCTTTGTTGCGCGCGTACTTGGCCACGCCAGCACCGCTTACGTTCACATGCGCGCCGCGGTCCTTTTGGTTGGGGAAGAACACACCCAACGACTTCACGACCTCACGGGATGCCTTCTTCTTGGAGTTGACCATCTTGCCCACGTAGTAGGTGTTCACCACAGCCACGTCGCCTTTTTTCGCAGCGATGGCCTTCATCTGGTCGCGGTCGTTCCCTTTGGGAGAGCGCGCAAAGTTCGCCACCATACCTTTGGCCCAAGCTTTGGCTTTCTCTTCACCCAACGCCACAATCAACGACGCCAGCAACGACTGGTTGTAAATGTTGTTCGAGGAACGGATCAGCACACGTCCCTTCCACTTCTTGTCGGTCAAGGCTTCGTACGTTGAAAGCTCACTCGGCTTCACGCGATCCTTAGCATAGACGATCACGCGAGCACGACGGGTCAAACCAAACCAGTGACCTTTGGGGTCACGCAGGTTGGCAGGGATGCGCTCTTCCAATGTTTTGGAAGAAACGGGCTGCAACAGGCCTTTTTGTTCGGCCCGAACCAGTCGCCCGGCATCCACGGTGATCAACACGTCAGCCTTGGAGTTTTTGCCTTGAATCTGCATCCGCTTCATCAACTCATCGGCTTTGTTCTGGGTCACCACCACAGGAATGCCCGTCTTCTTGGTGAACAGCTTGAACAGCTTCTTGTCTGCCGGGTAGTGACGGTGTGAAAACACCTGCAGAGCGGCTTGTTTCACCGATCTTTTGGTCACGGAAGAGCTGTTGTCATTTCCGGTCTTCGACTTCTTTTTGCATCCGCTGACAACAAGGCCAGCAGCCAGGAGGGCGATCATGGATCCTTGCCAAAAGGTTCGCAACATTCTTCTATCCTTTGGTTGTGGGAGCCGCTGCACACAGCTTTCCCGTTGTGAAAATGAACTCGCACTCCTCGTGCAAAAAAACAGACAAGATGGGATAGACGCTTTCAGCCTCTGGTGAGGCTTTCTAACGACGCAGCCGAAAACGAACCGGAAGACGGAATGACTTGTAGGGTCGCGAAAAGCCTGTGGGCATCGCGGGCCAAGGCGCAGCTGCTTTAATCATCCGGACGGCCTCTTTGTCGAGCATCGCGTATCCGCTGGACCGAAGAATCCTTGGCTCTCCCAAAAGTTTCCCTCGGGGGGTCACCCGAATTAACAACAACACCTTGCCTTCGTAACCCATACGAACCGCCATCCGGGGGTAGCGTTTGTGTCGCATAATCGAGCGATACAGAGCGCGACCGTACGGCCTCAAGTTGACTCGTCGGGCAGGAGCTTGACGAGGCACAGGCTGAGGAACAACCCGTCGCCGAGGAGCCGGTTGAGGAGAAGCCTTCGCGACAGCTCTTGGTGGAATCACGGGCCTTGGCGGTGGCGGCACCTCTCTCCGTGGCTTGGGCTGAGGCACAGGCTTGGGGATCGGCCTTGGTTTTTTGACAACACGACGTCTCTTTCGTCGTGGACGCCGCACCCTGCGCTTCTTTCGTCGCCTGACCTTCCTTCGCCTTGGAGGTGGGGGAACCACTTGCCTCTTGGGCTGCACTTCAGGCCGAGGAGGAGGCTGTACCTTCTTGATAAGGATTCGAATTTCACGAGGTTTCTTCGGCTCGTTGGCAGGCATCTTAACAGGCAGAAACCACACAGCAAGATGAGCACCCACGGCCAGAAGCGTAGCGCCCGCCCACTTGTGCGTCACCCAAATAGACAGCCAACCAAGAAGCTTCATTGGAGCGCTCTTCGTCACAGCAGAAGAGTGAACCATCACGGCGTCCTCCGTGTAGCCAGGGACACCGAGGTAAAGCCCACGTTGGAGGCAGCATCCAGAACCTTCACTGTGAACTTCAGGTTGCTCTTGCCGTCGCCACGAAGCAGAAGAGCGTCGTGCTTCTTGCGCAGCCGCTTGAACGTAGCTTCGAGCTGCTCGGGCTTCACAATGTCGTCGCCCACCTGCATCACACCCTTCGCTGTGATTGTAACCACCAGCGCCTTCCGCTTTTGCGGCTTGTACTGACTGCTGGCCTCAGGCAAGTCCACCTTCAGGCCCCGAATTCGATCGAAGTTGGCAGCCAAAACCACAAAGATCAGGAGGATAAAGACAACGTCGATCAGAGGCGTCATCCCGATGCTTGGCGCTTCACGTTTGGGAGACTCAAACATCGAGTTCACCCTGCTCAGAGGGCAAAGCCTGGCTGGCTGTGTAGTTGGGAGCGTTGGATGTGGAGCCACTGGCAGGGCTCTGCTTGTTCGCGGGTTTCGCAGGTTTAACAGCCTTCACCGGAACCACAGCAGCAGCGACTGCTTCGTGACGACCTTGACGTGCAAGGGGTGAAGGCAAGGCTGTGAGGAAGCGCTCAACAGCGTCGCGAAGTTGGGTTCGAAAGTGGTCCACGCGCGTCGAAAGATACAGGTGAGCGGCCAGGGTCGGCGCTGCCACAATCAGTCCGGCGGCTGTCGTCAAGAGAGCCTGCCAGATCCCTGAAGCCAACTGAGACGCGTTAACATTTCCCAAACCGGCGCTCTGCAACCCGAGGAACATTTTCACCATCCCAATCACAGTCCCCAGCAGCCCCAACAACGGAGCAACCTGGGCGATGAAGGACAGCAGCGGAAGAAATCGTTCGTAGCGCTCAATCTCAAGGAGACCAACGCGCTCCGCTTCGGCAGCAACACGGTCAGGTCTTTCGTGATACACATCCGTCGCACGAGAGAGCACGTGGGCTACAGGGTGTTCATGACTCTCACACTCAGAGATGGCGGCGTTGTACTGTCGTCGACGCACCAAAAGAAGTACATCATCCAGCCAAGGCAAGGACTTCGCGCGAATCTCGCGGAACAACATCCAGCGTTGAATAAACACCACAAGTGCAACCAGAGAGCAGAAGTAAATCGGCCACATGGCCCATCCACCTTGCTGCAGAAGTTTGCCCAAGAACGTCATAACGACCTCTCCAAACAATGCAAAGCAAGCCGCACACAGATTGAAGCAGAGCTTGGTCAGGCCAAGAATGTACGTTGCAACCGTGTCGGTTTGTTATGGGTATGGATAGAAAAGACAATCCCTGGTTGTGTTTCCCTCCACGATGGCGTTTGAATTCCATATTGAAGGGAAATACAAGCAGACATGCTTGTTCACGTAGTTGGAAGCAGAAAAGGCATACACTGCCTTACCCTACTCCAATTCGCCCATACCATACGCCATTCCCTTCAAATGTCAAGCACAAACAAGCCCGTATTCGAAGGGTTCCCCCCCACCGAACACATTTTGAACCCCACTTCACCCCGTCCATGATTAGACTGTTTTCTCATTGCAATTCCACGTTGTTTTCGATAACGTGCGTTTGATTTTGATGAAGCAAAGACGGAGATCAGTCATGGTTTGGAAGAAAGTGACGATGTACAGCATCGTCTGTGTATGTATGTTGTCGTCGATGATGTGGGGACCCGGTTGCAGTTTAGAGACCCCCAAATCCAAGGACAGCCGTCCACAATACAGCACCATGGACCAGTACATTGTGAATGGTGTTAAGGACCTGGCACATCCAGCAGTGGGTTCTTTAACCGCGAACAAAAGCTCGTTCTGCACAGGAACATTGATTGCCCCTCGGGTGGTCGTGACGGCTGCCCACTGCATTGACGCCTTCGATCGCCTCAAAGGGCAGACCCTGGCGTTTCGCATCGACATTCCGGTCAACCAGAACGAATACCGCACCATCTATCCTGGCATCGATATCGCCAACACTGCAAAGCACCCCAAATACAGCAACAGCCAAACGGGAATCACCGACGACATCGCGATCGTGATTTTGACCACGCCTGTGTTCTCCGTACCCACGGTGCCCTGGAACAAAACAGCGGCAACCCAAGCCTGGATTAACCAGAAAGCGTTGTTCATGGGTTACGGACGCCTCAGCGCGGCTGACACCCAACCTGCTCCGCGGAAGTACTCCACCTACTTGACCATCACTCACCTCGACCGTGACGCCCAGCGCGGTGGAGCCAAGCCCAACACCATCGGCTACTCTGGCAACAACACCTCGGTGTGCCAGGGAGACTCAGGTGGCCCTGCGCTGCTCCAGATCCAAGGCACATGGAACGTGGTCGCGGTCACATCACACGGAACCGCTTACAACTGCACAGGAACCTCCTACTCGTTCCGCACCGATCCCTACGCCGACTGGATCCAAGGATTCATCGACAAGTACTCGACATGCGAAGGTGCCAACCCAACCTGTGGGAACTGCGCATCATGTGACGGAAAAGCTTGCAAGCCCAAGACATTCTCCGCCATCCCCAACGCCTGCAAAGTTTGTGAGAAAGACGCAGATTGTGGCGGTGGTTACTGCATCCAGGTAGGCACAGGACTCCGCTGTGTACAACAGTGTGACCAAGGCAACTGCTGTCCCAACGGTAACTTCTGCACCGTGGTCGCCAACGACCGAAGCTACTGCCTGCCTGAGACCATGGTCTGTCCTCCGCTCTCGTGCCAAACCGACAAAGACTGTAGCTCCATCGAAGAATGTGTCAGCAACGTCTGCCGCCAAAAGCTCCCCAAGCTTCGCACCACAACCTGCCAACCCTGCACCCAAAACAGCGACTGTGGCTCAGGAGGCTACTGTGAAACACCGGACGGTCGAGGCGGCCGATGTTTGCAACCTTGCGAAGGAACAGGCGAGCTGTGTCCTCTTGGTTTTGCCTGCAAGGAAGTGCTCACAGGCTTGAAACAATGCGTTCGTCGTGACAACACCTGTACGGCTCCCTGCAACAAAGATGAGCACTGTCTCGGTGGACTGAAGTGCAAAGACGGCACCTGCATCAGAGAAGGTGGCGGAACAGCGGGCGAGCCCTGCAGCAACGCCATGCCCTGCAAAGACGGCCTCCAATGCACCCCCAGCTCCTCAGGCGCACGATGCTACCAGACCTGCGGTTTCCAAGCAGGAAGCGCTGGCGCCCCCTGTCGCCCCAACAACCAATGTGACGCTGGCCTGCAGTGCTTCGCGAATCCCTTGGGAGGCGGAAACTTCTGCGTTCGACCCTGCCAAAGCAGCACGGACTGCACCAGCGGCGGAAACTGCTTCCCTGGAATCAACATCTGCGCATGCCAGTCCGCCGACCAGTGCCAGAACGGCGCAAAATGCAACATGATCATCCAAGGTTTTGCCGGAGTGTGTAGCAGCGGAAAACAGACCCCCTGCCCTGACGGCGAAGAGTGTGCTTCGTCACCAGGTCAACCCAGCATCTGCGTCAAAGCTGGCTCAGGCAATCGTGAGCCTGGCCAGGCCTGCGACAACCTCAACCGATGCAAAGACGGTAACACCTGCACGCCTGGACTCAACCGATGCCTGGAGAGCTGCAGCGACAGCCAAACCTGCAAAGGCGGGGGAACCTGCCGCTCCCTGCTCGGACCGGACCAATTCTGTTTGTGCAGCAACGACAGCGAGTGCAAAACTGGCCAGAAGTGCCAGGTCGTCGCCCAAAACATAGGGTATTGCGCCGATCCTCCAGACACGGGCTGCAAAGAAGGGACCTGCCCCGACAACTTTGTATGCAAAGACAAGAAGTGTGTCGCCAAAGACACTCCAGGCCCAGAGCCAGGACCGGAACCCACAGCTCCAACCGACGGCGGCTCCACAACAACCGACGCACCCAGCAGTAGCGAAGGCAGCTCCACAACGAACGATGGTGGAACCACAACCACTCCCGAAGTGGAAGCGCCGGGTCAGGCTTGCGGTTGCGAGTCCACTCCAACACAGCCCATGCCCCTTTCGATGCTGTTCTGGCTTGGTTTCTTTGGCCTGTTAGCTTTCCGACGACGCTCGTTGACCGAGTGAGCCGATGAGCCACGCCCCTCCCTCCCGTGATATCCCCAAAAGCATATCCCTTACACTCCTTGGGTTAGCCGCCGTCATTTTGGGGCTAACCGCACAAGGCTACCTATCGGGTGGCGCCCCTTACGGCGATGACAACTCCTCTCATCTTGCCTGGATGCTCCATATCACAGAGGTGTTCCGCTCAGGCCGCTTTGACTTCTACTTTGGTCAACAAAACCTGGGTGTTCCGATGTTCGCATCGTACCATCCTCTGCCAGGCTTGTTGATGGGTCTGCTGCACTGGGGGACGGCTTCGCTTGTCGATGCCATGACCTTGTTCAAGGGATCCATTGTGGTTCTTTGGATGGGGATGCCTCTCGCTTGGTATACCGGCGGTCGCTGGATGGGGATGTCACGCACCGAAGCTCTGGCTCTCGGACTGCTAAGCCTGGGAGTCCAAGATCTCCACAACTACGGGCTAACCATCCAAAGTGTTCTGTACAAGGGCCTTTACGCCCAACTGTACGGGATGTTTTTCCTCCCCTTAACCTTGGGCAGTCTGTATAGATACCTCATCTTGGAAGAAGGCACCTCACGAACCCCCATCGTGCTCTTCTGGCTTACATTCTTGAGCCACGCGTTCTTTGGAATTTATGTGGGCATCGCTTCTTTCTTGATGCTTGGGATCAAGTGGAAGGGAACTCCACGTCGGTTCGCGAAGCTGCTGTTGGTCTACGGCGTGACCCTCTTGCTTCTTCTGTTTTGGGTTGTTCCCTTGTTGCATCATGTCCACCACGTAGGTGGCCTTCCTTGGAAAACAGACATCCAAAACGGCTACCCCTGGAAAACAACGATCCAACATTTTATCCAGGGCATGCTCTTTGACGAGAAGCGATGGCCTTGGCTCACCGTTCTTGTGTCTGTGGGCCTTGTCCTTGCCATTCTTCGGATTCGACATCGACTGACGCGCTGGATCTTGCTCACAACTATCGTCACAAGCGCGATGTATCTAGGCCGGACCTTTTGGGGAGGTTGGTACAGCTACATTCCTCTGCATCGAGAATTGAATGTGGGTCGCTACCTCAGCGGTCTTCACTTTTGCGGACTGATGCTGGCAGCGCTCACCCTTGCAACGCTCCTCCGGTGGGCGCAAGAGCAGGTTTTCTTCCCCAAGGTTGCCGACTTTACGAGCAAGTTCTCAGCGTTCCTTGTCATTCCTCTGTGTGGGTTTTACTTGTACCACCGCACACAACATTGGCACTCACGCCTCAAGACGTTTGCCGTGCAGGAGTCATCCTTTCACGACATGACCCAGGCGCTGCGCAAGGGTCGAGGACGATACGCAGCGAGCAGCTCGATGGGAACGACAAGTCACTTCAATCGAGACTTGTTGGCAGCCCTCTCCCAGCGCCCTCACCTCCGCTCCTTTGGCATGACGTTCCACGCAACGCTCAGCAACTACTACCTTGACAGCTACGACTTCAACGCCACCCTCAGTCGGCTGTACAATGTCCGGTATTTGTTAACCAAAAACACCGTTCTCTCCCAGAAGCGCCGTCGCATCTTCAAGAGCGTACTTCATTCAGGGCACTATCGACTGTACCAGGCACGTCAGAAGTACGGTTACTTTGACTTTGTGCATACCCCGCTGACGGTGCACGGGTCAGCCAAAGCGATTCGCAAGGCGATACAAGAAATAACTCCCAAGTTGTTTCGTCATCGTATGTTACCCCTGCTATCTCTCCATGAACCCTTATCCCGATGGAAGAGATGGTTGACGTCACACTTGGAGCCCACTCCACTCAAACCGCAGCCGCTTCTCACCAGCGCCAATTTGTATGTAACTTCCCAAGGAAAAGAAACGCTATCTCTCTTTGGGAAAGCTCGTCCTCTTCATCAGACAACAAGCGCTCAACTTCAACGATGGATTCGTCACCAGAAGAACCCCATTCGTTCCAAGGTTATCTCTGAGGCAACCACGCTTCATAGCTACCACGCCACTGTAGAAGTCAAGCAACGCCAAGACATCTTGTTGCTCAAGGTCAACTACTTTCCGTATTGGCAGGCTTACAGAGGTAACATTGAGCTACCCATTTATAGAGTGGCTCCAAACTTTATGGCCGTCATGTTACCCAAGGGGATTCATCGGATTCATTTTGAATACAGGAACCCCTCCATCCAAAAGATACTCTTTCTTTTGTCCCTTCTCTGGGTTCTGTTGATTGCGTTTCGAGGCCTCCCTCGCATCACACTCCGGCGAAGCAAGCCCGACGAGTCCAAAAGCTCCGAACAACGCCAGGACGTAGACCCTGTCGCGACCTGGATCCAAGAGCACTACGGCACCCCCAAAGAAACCAAGCCCAAAGCCTGAGCCTTTGCATACGACTTCGGCGTCGGACTAGCGAGACGTCGGCAGGGGCGGCGGTGCAATCACAAACATGCCCTTGGGAGCCCATTGGCTCAGCGCCATAAGGTTGTGCAACGTTCGGTAGCGAGGCGATTGACGCATCAACGTCTGCCAATGCTGACCTCCTTGCACAAGATAGATATGACCTCCCGACAGCAACCGTCCATAACGCCTTGACCGGTGGGTACGCAGCACAACGGAATGCTTGTCCATAGGGAGCGCCAGAACGTTGCGCGCGAGACAGTCCGAACATGCTTTGGAGGAGTCCATCCGATCCGACAAGTACAACGCACGCAGCGGCAACTTGGCCTTCTTCAAGAGACGACCGATGCGAGGCCCCCACGTGGACGAAGCGATATCACCACGACGCACATGCAAACGTCGGTTTTTCACCATCGCCCGGATGTAACGGTAGCTATCCTCTGTCTGAAGCCAGTGACGGAAGTGCCGATGCTTCCGGTAAATCCATCGGCCTCTCTGGTACACTCGACGGACACGCCAGCGCACCGTTTGATACAAGCGCACCATTGCGTCCTGCTCTTTGGGGTTGTTGAACAACGTACGAAGCAAGCGCTGGGTCTTCCTTCGGGCTCGGCCTCCCCACCAACGCCGCAAGTATTGTTTGCGCTCGGGCGACGCAAGGAGCAAAGCCAGCTGCAGCCTCATCACGTCGTACGCCACGGGGTTGTCGACAAAGATCCAGGCCAACCGAGGCTGGGCCCACGCCATCAATGTCAGGTTGTGCTCTCCTCCAACACCGACAAACCCGCCGCCCAAATGAGCCATGTACGGAACAAACCTTTGGAGATGACGCTCTTGGGAAGACACCTCGCGCCAGGGGTCTCGACAAAACAGCCAATGTTTGCGCAGCGCTTTGTCTCTCCGTACGTTGCGAGGCATTCGCAACCGTCGAAAGACCCCATAACGAGGAGGGATCCCTTTGCACAACGACGGCTCTGAAGACGTCGCTCCCTTTAAAGCCATCGACGACTTGTGTGGGGTGGGTGTCCAGAAGGTTCGTTTCTTCTTGCGGAAACGCCGGGACAGTCGACGACGTTTGGCATACAAAGCCGGACGCCCAGTAGAGACAAGTTTGGAGGGAATGAATCGAGCCTTAAAGGTCTTGTTCGGCGACACCAACACCTCAGCGATTGCAGTCCTGGCACCAGGGGTAAGACGCCTTGGCCAGATGAAGTTTCCCAGGCTCCAAAAGATAGGTCGGCCTTTGTAATATTCGAGAGGTTGGAGACGATGAGCGTGGTGACCGAAGATGATGTCGGCCCCAGCATCAATCATCGCTTTGGCTCGCACCACATCTTCGGGGGGAGGTCGCCTCGTCAGCTCAATGCCCCAATGAATCGTAACAATCACAAGGTCTGCGACCTTCTTGGCAGCTTTCACGGAGCGCACCATCGTGGGGATGTCGTCACCGCTCGCCATGCCCGGCTTGTTCGGGCCTGCCAGCCAATGATTGCCAGGCACCACACCGCCAAACCCGACCACTGCAATGCGCCACCCCTTAATATTGAACAAGGCCGGCTTCATCGCTTGCGCCAGATTCTTGCCCACGCCCACAGGCTTGATACCGTATTGTTTAAGGTACTTAAGGGTGTCCATCATACCGACAACACCGTAGTCTTGGGAGTGATTGTTCCCCAAGTTGGCCACTTCAACGCCCGCCGCCTTCACAGCCTTCAAGGCTTCATGGGGCGCACGGAACGTAAATGACTTGGGTGCTTTCTTCCCCCGCGTGGTGATGGAACATTCAAGGTTAATCACCGTCAGATCGTCTCTCTTAAAGATCCCATTGAGTCCATGCCACACCCAACCGTATCCGTACTTTTGGATGATCTTGGTGAACCGTGGGTCCAAATTAACATCGCCCGTTCCCAAGATGCGCAAAGGCTTCCGCAAAGCTGTATCAGCCCAAACGTCCCCGGACGTTGTCACGCCCCCCAGCGCCCAAAGAATGACCCACAACCCCACGACCCCTCGAATCTTACCCATTTGTCATTAACCTCTTGTCCACAGTTTTCAGGGTCCAGCACCCATCTTTCCGTTTCATTTCCACCACTAACCATGTACCATGGACGATGTGACGACGCCAAAAGATTGCGTCAACCCACAACAATGTGAGGAGCATCAATGGAAGTTGTTTTGTTTGTTGGGTTACAGGCTTCAGGCAAAAGTACCTTTTACCGCACACACTTCGCAGAGTCACACACTCTCATCAGCAAGGATTTGCTGCGTAACAACAAACGCCCACAACGTCGGCAGATGCGATTGCTGCGAGAAGCATTGGAGCGTGGAGAGGATGTCGTGGTGGACAACACAAACCCTGCTCCCGAAGACCGCGCTCCTGTGATTGAGATGGCGCGAGAGTTTCAGGCGTCGATCGTAGGGTACTACTTTCAATCCACACTGGAAGACAGCCGACGCCGGAACGAGCGCAGGGAAGGCAAAGCCAAAGTACCTGACGTCGCCCTCTACAGCACCATCAAAAAATTAACGCCCCCAACTCCAGAGGAAGGATTTGATGCCCTCTACACTGTGGAACTTAAGGGCGTTGAGAACATGGAGATCGTCGTCACCCCCATGAGCAACGAAAAGGAAGCCCCTTCAACATAGAAGTGTTCGGAAAACACAACGATTGTCCTTACACAAGGAGAGTGTATGACTATGTTTCGTTGGATACTCCCACTCGTTTTGTTCCTTTGTTGGGCAGGAGGACTCGCCTGCACCACAACAACAGAGCCTCCGCCCAAGAACCGAAACACCCTACCCGACCGGCGCGTTCCACCCATCGACAAGACATTAAAGCTATCCGAGCGCCCGACAACCTGCAACCCCATCACGTTGGACAACGTTCGCGAACCTGGCCTATGCCACAAGGGCAACGGCGCATTTGGGTACTGGCACAACGACGACGCCAGCCTCCCAGCTTACGAATACACGCTCAACCATCTGACAGACCCCAAGGCCCTCTACCCCCATTCCTACAAGAAGGAAGCCCGCAGTCATTTTCATCAGGTCGGCAACGACCGCATCAACGGTATCGCCTACAACGATGGCTACCTGGAACTCATGGGACAAGAACGTGGCGTGACGTTGTACAACCGCTACGATCCAGAGCATCAGAATTACGCCGGTGGATTCAGCATCATCGGTGAAGGCCAGCAAGCCTGGAACACCGCCTTCCGTTGGCAACCCAAAGACGCCAAGACTCGGCGGGTGTTTGGGATGGGCTACACCTTGCAAGTCACACAGCACAACGACATTCGTGTGACGCACCGTTGGATTGCACCTCCCGGCGATGGCTCGTTTGTGATTGATGACGTCACCATCCAAAACCTCAGTGACAAGCCGCGCACGCTCCGTCATTACGAATACTGGGACCTTAACCGGCACCAGCTCTCCTTCCAGCCCATTCGCTCAGGAGCGATCGCGCCCAACAGTGACCTGGGTCGCAACGCCCACAACGAACCCTTCGACCAACAGCTTTCCTGGAAAGATGGAATCCTTCAGGCCCGATACATTTGGCGAGGCGACACCATCCAGAAAGACAAGTCGGAGACCACAACCATCAATGAGCACCCAGCCACCGTGTTTTTGGCGGCGTTGGGAGAGCGTCCGACAGAGATCTTCACCGACCAACAAAAGTTCCTGGGCAAGGGGGGCATCGCTTCACCCGACGGTGCCAAGGCAAAGCAGACAAGCCAGTTTATGGCAAGGCACAAGGCCATGAACCAACCCGCGATGTTGGTGATGCGACACGACATCACATTGCAACCAGGGGAGTCGAAGTCATTGCGCTTTGCTTTTGGCTACTTGCCCAAAGGGAAAACCATGACAATGGTCGAACCCTGGCGCAAGGCCGACGTCCAACCACTTCAAGCCACCCAAGAACATTGGAAGAAACAAGCAGCCTACTTCACAGCCCCCGACGCCCCACTGCTCTCCAGAGAAGTGCCCTGGCACAGCTACTATCTCCTCTCCGCCACGAACGTATTGGACTATTACAAAACGTCTGTCACCTCGCAGGGTTCGGCTTATCTCTACCTCCACGGTTTTGATGGAGCACCCCGAGACCAGTCTTTGTATTCGCTACCTCTCACGTACCTTCGACCGGACCTTGCCAAGGCCAACTTGCGCCTCATTATGGGTCTGACCCAAGCCAAAGACGGTAGCATCAGCTATAGCTTTCATGGGTTTGGGATGCTCGAAGATGCGGTGATTCACACCCACCCTTCGGACCTGGACATCTTCTTTCTCCTGGCCATCAGTGAATACCTCGGCGCCACGGGAGACTACGCCTTTCTCCAAGAAGAAGTACCCTACCATCCCGTAACAGCGAAGCCTCCCGGACCAGCGACAAGCTATACTGTACTGGACCACATTCGCGTCGCAGTGGACCACCTCATCAACTTCGTAAAGCGCGGACCCAACGGTCTCATTAGGATTTGGGACGGCGACTGGTCCGACGGTATCGTATGGGAAAACACAGAGAAATATAGCTCCAAGTTCACCATTGAGTTTGGGGAGTCCATTCCCAACTCACAAATGGCCGTATACGTACTGCCTAGGCTAGCAGGTCTGCTGGCTTCCACAGACAAAGCTCTGTCCGAGAAGATGAGCACCTTCGCCGAAGAACTCAAAGAACCCACTCGCAAGCAGTTTACAGGAAAATGGTTCCTTCGTGCTTGGATGCGTGACTCTAGCAACAAGCCCGTCGCTGCGGGCAAAGAAGAGATTGACCTGGAGTCACAGCCTTGGGGATTGATAGCAAACCTACTCTCCCAAGAACAGCAAAACACCCTCGCCCAACAAGTATGGGACCAGCTGGACAAGCCCTCCCCGATTGGCCCGACGCTGAAACCCAACACCATGGTCTGGCCGGCAGTGTCCCAACTCATGACCTGGGCTTACACCCGAGTTCGACCGGACTGGGCCTGGGCCTCACTCCAACGCCAAACCCTGGCCGCTCATGCAGAAGCCTTCCCCAACCAGTGGTTTGGGATCTGGTCCGCCCCCGATGGATTGGACGCAGTCAAAGGAACAACATGGAGCAGCGTCGCCACACCGATGACCGACTGGCCTGTCATGAACATGAACCCCCACGCCATGTTCCTCTTGGGAACGATCCGAGTAGCAGGGATAGAGCCCACTGCTCAAGGGCTACGCATCCAACCTCATGGCACTCCAGAGTCGTACGCGCTCGACACTCCCTTGCTCAAGTTGAAGGTCGAAAAGGGCCGCCTTGAAGGTGAATACCGGGCCCAAAACGACGGGTCCATCAACCTGCTTCTTACGCCTCCCAAAGGCAAGCTCCTTGGGAAAGTCACTTTGAATGGCAAAGATGTTTCCCCCAACAGCAACCAGGCCAACTTCCCCCTCACTCTCAAGAAAGGCCAGAGCTACACGTTCACATTGACCTGGAACAACTGACGACGCGATTGCACACAGAAAGCTCCAGAAGACTTACGAACGAAGCATCTCTCGAAACAGCTGCTCATACTTATCAGTTACAGCTTCCCAGGAATACACACGCTGAACGCGGTCCATGGCAAGGTCGCGGAACGATTCGACCTGTTCATCGTCATCTTCAAGCTGTTGGATGGTGCTCGCAAGAGTTGCGATGTCGTTGTCATGGGAGAAGGACAGACCCGCATCACCAATCACTTCCATATTGGCTGGCGTATCACGAACAACAACACAGTTCCCAAACGCCATCTGGTCCAGAAGAACCGGTCGTGTCCCATCAATCCCAGCAGGTAAGACAAAGTACCGACAGTGTGCGCTGATTTGACGGTATTCATCACCAAACAGGTACCCTGTCATCACAATGTTGGGATGCGGCGCAACCAACGCTTTGAGGTGGGTTTGGTACTCATCCACATAGGGAGCATCTCCCACCAAGACGAGCTTCCGTTGACTACCCGATTGGAGGTAAGCTTCCACCAGAATGTGGGCTGAGTTCTCTGGAGTCATGCGGCTGACAAACAGGATGTACTCTCCAGAGTCAAGGCCAAATCGGTCCAGCACGTCGTGACGGTCCGCTTCCTTCTCACGAGGCCAAGGATTGGCCCCATAAGGCACAAACACAGTCTCTCGTTGAAACAGCTTTTGGTATCGTTGTTGGATCACCGTGGAATCAGCGATCACTACATCCGCATACTTCGCTGCGATAGCTTCGGCCCACTTCAGGTACGTTTTTGCGAAGCCTTGCCACTTGTCCCGGTGAAAGTCAGCCCCATCAACGTTGAGGATAATCTTTTTTCCAAACCGTTGCGCCAGCAAAACCAGCGGGCTGTTTCCAACAATCACAAGGTAGAAGATATCATGCCCTGAAGCGATAGCATGCAAAAGAGACAAGAAGCTATGCGTGAGGGTGTCGAGATGCTTGGTGGGGATCGAGGGCAGCGTTACAATCCGCACACCTTTGAACTCTTTGCGTCGCTCTTTCTCGTCCTTAAAGTGATGGCTTCGGTTGTACACCGTCACCTGATGACCTCGCTCAACGAGACGGATCGCAAGCTGTTCATAAAAGGTTTCAAACCCACTGTAGGTAGCTGGGATTCCTCGACTTCCAATCAGGGCAATGCGCATACGAAACAACGACTCCACCAGTTAGATGCTCAGAAAAATGACTTCATGGCAAGGCGCAACAGCGTCGTACTTTCCTTCCAGGAAGCTGCTCCATTCTCCGTTCGCGGAGAGGCAGCCATCGCACGAACCAGACTTACACCCGAGCGCAGCAACAATGCAGGGGAAAGCCCCAAACGCAACAAAGTACGCTCCGAAGGAGAGCCATGTTTCTCCCAGTACAGCCGCATATTCTCGTACCAAATCTCAACAAAACGACCGGCAGGCAGCTTGGAGACACTGTATCCACCTTCATGTTGCGCGGAAGCAGAGCCCAAGATAGCACAGACATACCCGGCTTCGACGCAGCGCTTGGCAAAATCAACGTCTTCAAACCAGGCTGGCCAAAACGACTCATCGAAGCCACCCAACTCACGAAACACAGACCCCCGCAGCATCAGGCAGGCACCTGCTGGCTGGGGAGCAACAAAAGGTAACTCCAAGTTCTCTTGGGGCTCTCCGTCCCCCCTTCCTTGCTGATGCATGTAAGCTCGCAGGCAAGGTTCATCTTCAAGGAGATAGGTTGCGGTCCAAGGATTGCTAGGCCACAAACGATGCAAAAAGTAAGCTTCCGCGAGAGTCGAACCAAGGGTTGGAAACCGACGCGCTGTGAATCCATACTGGGGGTTTCCATCAGTCCCGTACAAGATGGGACTCAAAGCAGCGATGTCAGGATGTTGACTCATCGCATGAGCCATAGCCTCGATGGTTTCGACGTCCACAAGAATGTCAGGATTAAGGATCAAGTAAACATCGGCGTCACGGGCAAATGCACCACGATTCACCCCACCAGAAAACCCGAGATTTTCGGCGACGTGCTCGAAGGTGATGTTGGGATGTGTTCCAAACTTACTCTCTGCTTTTTTTGCGCTTCCATCGTGCGAGTTGTTATCCACTACACGCACATGAACATCCAGCTCGCCACGGTAACGCTCTAACGATGGAGCGAGGTGCTCCAGACAACGCAACACCCGGTCTCCCGAGTTGTAGTTAATAATGACAGCTTGTACTGACGTCACTGCATCCGTTGATGCAAGAGATGCCGAAGACAACGCCGCTTCAGAGACTGGTTCCTTTGCAAACCAATGTGCGAGAGAAGTCGAGGAGACTCGGGCTTTCCTCTGAATCCACCGACGCTTGGCAAGAGCCTTGGGGAGTTGACGCAAGACATTCTTCAGGGCAGGAAGCGAGCTGCGTTCTACGGTGCAAACCGCGCCAAGAACAAGAAGGTTCCGCAACGTTGCAGCACCCAAGCCATGAAGGTTGGAACCTAAAGTTGCATTGTTGATTTGCAGAAAGAATCGATTTTGGACCCCCAACTGGTTCAGAATGGGGTTAACCTCTGACCGCTTCCCTGGACGAACGTGTCGTTGGTGATACCCCACAGCCTTCGGCACATACCGACACTTCCACCCCAGTCGTTGCAAACGCCACGCGAGATCGGCATCTTCGCGATAGGCAAAAAATGCTTCATCAAACAGTTCAAGGGAGTCTGCTTGACCCACAGGTGGAGGGAAAGCTGCGTCACAAATGGCTTCACGACGGAGCAACAACGCCGCTCCCGTTCCTCCAAACACATACTCTTCTTGGTCGTACTGGCCTTGATCCAGTTCTTGAGAGCCTCGGTCAAAGTGGCGGATGTTTGGGGTAAAGACAATCCCAGCGGAGTCGAAGCAGTGAGGTTCGACAGGCTGAAGATTTTCATCGGCTCGCAGTAGCTTTGGACACACGGAGCCAGCCCTGGAATCAAACTGTAGAGCATGGCACAACATGCTTAAACAATCGGGAGCAAGTCGCAGGTCGGGGTTCAGCACAAAAACAAAGTCAGCATCCCCCTCCATCGCTTCTCGGATGGACAAGTTATGAGCCCGACTGAACCCAACATTCTCAGCATGTTGGAATAAGGTAACCTGACCACCAAAGCCCTCTTCCACCTTAGCAGCCGAGCCGTCATTGGAGGCGTTGTCACGAACGATAACGTTGAGGTTCTTTCCCAACACAAAGCCTGTTTGGCTCAACAAGGCTTCCAACGTTGGAGCAATCGTTCCCACGTCGTTGAAGGTAACAATAGACACGGTTACCTGATAAGGAGAAAGAGAAGATTGTTCGAGGGAAGTCACCATAGCTGTCGAAGTCTCACAAGGCTGACTCAAACCAAAAAAGAAAACCCAATGCGGGCACAAGAGTCACACTGCAAGGGTGTGTACCATAGGACTCTCACACCAAGCAACTAAGAAGGCTCAGGTTCAAGAAAACTCTACCGGAGAGGGCGTTCTTTTATCCAGAGCCTCGCCACCGACCCATCCTTTGAAAGACCCCATCTCGCAAGCCAAGCCCAATCATTTTCAGTTTGGCTGTCCGGTTGTGTTCCAGAGCCAGAATCTTGGTCAAGATCACCAAATGCTGACGAGCGAGAGAAAGGGAAAAGCCCGGTTGCTGCTGCCAACATTTCCTGGCGAGAAAAACCCCATTCCGAAACGTATAGTAACGGGACAGGGGGGAATGATTCGTGGCAACCCATGAGAAACCCATACAAGCGACATGAGATTGTTCACCATCGCTGTGATGCAAGATGGCATCATGCACCTGCAACGTCTGGTAACCAGCTTGGTTAATCCTCCAGGAGAAGTCTGTATCAATATGATAAATGAAGAGATCGGGGTCAAACCTTCCGACCGTGGTGAACACTTCTACCGGATACAAGCTTCCCGAAGTGATCGCGCCCCACACCCACGAAGCTCCAGGAAGATGGGAGTTCTGGCTGCGGTTGGTGTGCCCTGTATTTTTATCGATGGTTACGGGCGAAATGTTCGCGACAACACGTTGGAGATTGGCAGGTAAAGATTCGTAGCACTTAAGCATAACATCCAACATGTCGTGCTCTGGCGTAGAATCTTGGTCCAATGTCAGCAGCCAGTCAGCCCCCTGTTCTTGCGCGAACGCGACGCCTTGGTTGAGTCCACCCGAAAGTCCGAGATTCTCGGGATTCAGGTGCACATGAACCTTCGGGTTGTCCTCTGCTAGCTGATGCAGTTTCTCTCCAACGTTAGCATCGACCGAGTTATCAACGATCAACACAGACGCAAGGTGTCCTTCGATCCGCTTCAGCGTATCCACAAGCAAAGGGAGCTCTGGGTGATAGGTCACAATCACAGCAGCAATGGAGGGACAAGACATCTGCTCTACCATTTCGTAGCGCTTAAGAAAGAAAGGTTCTCTTTAGCTTTGAAAGAAGAATGTTGGAACGATCACGTACACAACAACAAACCTCTTACTTTTCACCGCGAAGATGCAGCAGTGTTTCATTAATCAATGTGGACGAAGTTCCTTTGTGATAAGGGAAATAAATAATTCGCACACCGACTTCATTGAACTGCTCCTCGAAGCTATTCCACTTTTCCGTGTTGTACCAATCGTCTCCAACGAACATCACATCAAACTTCAGCCGTCTCCAAGCCTCAAACTTGTCCATACTGTCTTGAGCAATCGCAGCATCGACATACTTGATGTTTCTTACAATCTCCAGCCTTTCATCAAACGGAATGACAGCTTTTTTATTTTTGTAGGAGACAAGCTCATCTGTTGTAACTCCTACAACCAATTTGTCGCACATGGATTTGGCATTTTTGAGCATATTCAAATGCCCAATGTGGAACAAGTCAAACACCCCTGTCGTGTAACCAATGATCACAACGTTCGTCTCCCGTATGATAGCTCTTAGTACAACCAACTTTGCTCAAAGTATTTCTTCCGGAACAGTTCGACGTTGATGAACATCCATATAATCTGCCCAGCTCTAGCGTTCGCTTTGCTCTCTTCGATTAACTCTTCGAGCTTGTCTTTCTTAAGCCAGTAGGCATCTTTCAGAATGTCTTTGGCTTGCTTCTCCAGCTCCTGCAACCATTCATTCAGTGGAACAGGAAAGCCAACTTTCTTTCGTTCGATGATCTCATCTTGCAAATAGTCATATCCCATTTTTCTCAACAGATATTTGGGAGTATCGTGGACTTCGCTGTACTGGTTAGAGGTAAGACCCTTGGACTCTTCCCTCAAAGCATCACTTTTCCAGCGTAACTTCAGATCGTAGGGGATCGTCTTGTATGCAAACTCGACCAACTCATGATCAAGGAAAGGAACCCTCGCTTCAACACTCGCAAGCATTGTCGTACTATCGACTCTGTTGAGGAGAGACTTAACATGATATTTGTGAAAGAACTTAAACACGTTCTCTTCGTTGGTCCGGTCTCGAAACTCCGCCTCAACGACTTCATCGAACTCACGTCTCAGCTTTTTGTCGACGGTTAAGTAGTTGTCTCTTGTGGCTCTCGGTACATATTCATAGAGTTCAGTAAAGTACTCATAAAATGTTTTGGTTTGGGGGATATGATTTTCGTAGTCGAAAGGTGACCGATAAATTCGTCCATACCCACCCATCAGCTCATCTGCGCCTTCGCCTGAGAGAACCACTGTAATCTTTTCCTTCAGCACGTTTGACATCAGAGCAAGAGGCACTTCATTCGGCACTCCTAAGGGTGCATCTTTATAGCCAATTACTTCGCTCATCGTATCAAAATAATCATGGGTGTCAATCGTTATCTCGTGATGAAGAGTGTTATACTTATCAGCGACCATACGCGCATACTCAAACTCATTTAAATCTGGAAATCCAATCGTATATGTATTCACTCTGGACGTTGAGTTCAAACTTGTAATCGCTGATATCAAGCTTGAATCAACACCCCCACTGAGGTACGTCCCAAGAGGAACATCGGCCATTAATCTTCTCTGGATAGCAGCAGTAACTTGCGCATCGAACTGCTTCAACAATTCAGATTCATTGTAATTCTTTTCTTGATTGAACTCTGTCGGCAGCTCCCAGAACTTCTCGGTCACGACGTTCATCTCATGATCAATCGACATCAACGAACCTGATTCCAATTGAAGAATGGGATGGAAGAACGTATAGGGTTCTCTCACATATCGATAACCAAGATATTCATCAATTGCGGATTCATTGAAGCAAGCCTCCACGAGGCCGCTACCTAAAATACCTTTCACCTCAGAAGAAAAGATAAGCTTCTCTGCATCAAGATAGTAAAAGAATGGCTTAATCCCAAGCCTATCTCTAGCCAACAACAGCCTGTTTTCGATGTGATCATACAGCGCGATAGCAAACATGCCATTGCATTGTTCGAGAAAGCGACGAAAGCCATGCTCCTCAACGTAGGCTAAGATCACCTCAGTGTCAGATGTTGTCTTGAAATCATAGCGAAGTGTGCTTCTTAATTCGAGGTGATTGTAGATCTCACCATTGAAGAGAATCGTCCACCTTCCTGAATTGGAAGTCATGGGTTGATTGGCTCTGGCATCCGTATCAATAATGGATAGCCTTCGATGACCCAGAGCCACTTTGTTTGCAAAAATTTTATAGCTCTTATCATCAGGACCGCGGTGAGCAATGAGGTCGTTCATTTTCTCCATCCGCTGCTTAACATCTGGAATATCGACAGCACTAAATATTCCATTAATTCCGCACATATTGCTATCCCTCTCTAGAGTTGCCGAATGCGTTCTACCAAGTGACCTATCGTCATGTTTTCGTAATCGGAAAACATCTTCCTAGCAACACCTTCTGCCTGGTCTCTATACTTGCTGAGATAAGACTCGCTGTAAGCTTCGACCCCATCGCTCAAGAGGTTCCTTAACTGTGTGCAATTCACAACCTTATCACCAAAGGTAAACTCATCAAAGTCATAGATAAACCCTCTGTCGTGATGGATAAAGTACTCCAAATCATAGGGGAAGAAAATGACTGGTTTCTTCCACAACAGAAAATCGTAGTACAGTGATGAATAATCAGTTATCAAAATGTCTATGGTGCTGATGAATGTATACAAGTCAGTTTCGGAAGGTAGGTTCACAAACGCGACATGGCTCGTAACATCTTCAAACTTGTCGTTTTTTCCAGCGAAGTGATACTTGCCAACAACTTTTATTTTCTTTTCTTCACAGAAGTCCAGAAACTCAAGGACTTCGTCTGACTCTTCTGCTCCAAAGAGAAGTGTTTCTTTGTGATCTCGAAACGTCGGAAAATAGCCAACGATGTTGTATCCTTTGTCCATGAAGTTGAGGATATCGCTCAGGTACTTTGTTTCATTGTCAGAAGTGTAACCATAGGAGTCTTCACGAAACGCAGAAAAATTTCTGGGGTATCCCGAAATGAGAACCCTGTCTTCCTTGATCTCGAAGGCTCGCCCAAGAACATCAGCGGTGTACTCAGAAGTTGCGAGCAAATAGTGATCAAACCAAAACCCCCGGTACGATGCTTTACGTAGGAACCATCCAATCGTTCCATGAGGCGGCTTTCTGTGATGGTTCTCTTTCATAAAGATGCCAATCTTTTTCATCGGGAACCCATGCCAAAGATTAATTCTCTTTGACCTCACCGAAAAGAAAGGATTGATGTCTGTCATTGTTTGATCAATCACATGATATTTTGCTCGAAAGTGATACCAGATCCCAAGCAACGACGACGTCTTGTACGCCAGAAACCCATGGTTTCGTAGCTCGTTTTGAATCTGCTCGTCTCTTGTTATCCAAACAATCGTATCCACATTGAGCTTCTCCTTCTCATGAAGAACATTGAGAAAGAAGTATTTCGAGTTGTCGGCAAAGCGTTTGCCAAACCAACCACCAACAATGATAATTTTGTCCGATTTGGGGATTAAGAAAGAGAACAAATACAGCGTGACGTTAATCAACGCGACCATCAACTTCTTGCTGTATTTTACAACACGCTTCATCATAAGAGCTCCACTCTTTCAACAGACCTTGGACGTCCATTCTTAGTGTATCTCACTACCAATGACAACTAAATCCCACCGTCCGAGTCGGTGAGGCGAAGGACTCATTTTCACCCTCTGTTCTTGGCTCACCGAAGGAGAAGCATGGGATGAAACAAAGATGTTGCAAAGCCCAACCACGCAAGAAGGGAAAGAAGAGGAAAGCCACGTTCTGAATGATGTGAAGGACGCTTGTCTGATGGCACACGAACGTCACCCATGGAAGCAATGCCTCTGAGAAGAGAGAGTCTTAGTCTTCCTGAGCCCTTAGGCTCCACGAAATGGAAGGGTAGATGATCCACCACAGTCATGCTAAAGTAGGACCTCGCTCTCAAGCAAGATTGCTTTCCTCTGCGTAGGGGGAAAGAGGTTAAGCCTCTCACAGCTTTTGGAAAGAAGGAGACAGAGACACACGGCCGTGTCTCGACATACAATGAAAGGTATCATTCTCGCTGGCGGTTCAGGGACACGCTTGTACCCACTGACCAAAGTGACTTGCAAACAGTTGCTCCCCATCTACGACAAGCCGATGATCTACTATCCTTTGTCCACTCTGATGCTGGCGGGGATTCGCGATATACTCATCATTTCCACCCCCGAAGACTTGCCTCGTTTTCAAGAGCTGCTTGAAGATGGCTCCATGTTTGGCATCAACCTAAGCTATGCCGAGCAGCCTTCGCCCGATGGCCTGGCCCAAGCGTTCATCATCGGCGAAGAGTTCATCGGCGACTCCAACGTTGCCATGATCCTGGGGGACAACATCTTCTATGGCAACCGCCTCACCCACATGCTGAAAGAAGCGGTGTCAAGCCACGACAAAGCAACAGTCTTCGGGTACTACGTAGACGACCCCGAACGCTTTGGTGTTGTTGAGTTCGATCGCTCTGGCAAGGTCATTTCTGTGGAAGAGAAACCCAAAGAGCCGAAGTCAAACTATGCGATTACAGGGCTTTACTTCTATGACCATCGCGTCGTGGAGTTTGCCAAGTCTCTCAACCCCAGCGCGCGAGGAGAGTTGGAGATTACAGACCTGAACCGTTTGTACCTGGAGAAAGGTGACCTCAACGTCCAGCTACTGGGCCGAGGGTTCGCCTGGCTTGACACAGGAACAATGGACTCTCTCCTCGAAGCAAGCAGCTTTGTCAGCATGATAGAAAAACGACAGGGCATCAAAATCTCAGCCCCAGAAGAGATCGCCTACCGCTACGAATGGATCTCCAAGGAGAAGCTGCTTGAATCAGCCCAAAGGTACGGGAAGTCACCCTACGGCAAGCACCTCCGCAGCGTCGCGGAAGAAAAGATACGGTACTAGAGAAAGGAGCGGCTCATGGAACTCATCAGCACTCCTCTGGAAGGGGTATGGGTCCTTCAGCCCCGTGTGTTTGGGGATCATCGTGGCTGGTTTATGGAGACACACTCAACCCGAGCGTTAGCTGAGCGAGGTCTCCATTACGACTTCGTCCAAGACAACCACTCGTTCACCGCAAGCCAAAACACCCTTCGGGGTTTGCACCTGCAGCTTCCTCCCATGGCGCAAGCCAAGCTTGTCCGCTGCACGCGAGGTGCGATCTTTGATGTTGCTGTAGACCTAAGACCCGACTCTCCCACCTACAAGCAGTGGTTTGGCTCAGAGTTGAGCGCTGAAAACAAGGCCCAGCTGTTAATTCCCAAAGGCTTTGCGCACGGCTTTCTCACGCGCACGAACGATGTCGAAGTTCTCTACAAAGTAGACACCTACTACTCACCCGAGCATGACCGCAGCATTCGCTTTGATGACCCCGAGCTGTCGATCGAATGGGGTGTAAGCGACCCGATCCTTTCGGAGAAGGACCGCAACGCTCCTTTCCTCAAAGATGTTAGCTACTAGCCCCCAAAGGATGTGTACAGATGAAACTACTTGTAACAGGAGGAGCAGGCTTCATTGGCTGCAACTTCGTTCACTATATGCTCCAAAACAATCCGAGCACATCCCTGGTCGCTCTCGACCTCCTCACCTACGCTGGCAACTTGTCCTCACTGGAGAGCGTGATCGACCACCCGAACTTCCGCTTTGTGAAGGGCGACATCACCGACCGTGAGGCGATCTTTGCGCTCTTTGAAGAAGAGTCATTTGACGCGGTAGTGAATTTCGCCGCGGAGTCTCACGTGGATCGCTCCATCCACAACCCTGGTGTGTTCCTCACAACGAACATCTTGGGCACCCAAACTCTCATGGACGCCTGCAGGCAATACAACGTGGGACGCTTTCATCAAGTAGGTACCGATGAAGTGTATGGCGATCTCCCTTTGGACCGCCCAGACTTGCTGTTCACGGAAGAGACCCCCATTCACACCTCCAGCCCCTACTCCGCCTCCAAAGCGTCCGCCGACTTGCTCACGCAGGCCTACCACAGAACCTACAAGCTTCCGATTACAATCTCTCGTTGTTCCAACAACTACGGACCCTACCATTTCCCAGAGAAACTGATTCCGTTGATGATCACCCGAGCGTTGCATGACCAGCCTTTGCCCGTCTATGGCAACGGTCTGAACGTACGGGATTGGCTCTATGTGGAGGACCACTGCGCCGCCATCGCGATGATACTGGAACATGGCACCGTTGGAGAGGTATACAACGTTGGAGGACACAACGAAAAAACCAACCTCGATGTGGTGAAAACCATCCTGGATGAGTTGGGCAAGCCCCACTCCTTAATTGAGTTTGTCACAGACCGCGCAGGCCACGATCTGCGTTACGCCATCGATCCCACCAAGATCCACAACGAGTTGGGCTGGACCCCAAAAACTCCGTTCAAAGAAGGCATCCAAAAAACCGTGCAGTGGTACCTTGAACACCGCGACTGGTGGCAAGACATTCTCAGCGGAGACTACCGAAACTATTACGAAACCATGTACGGCAACCGCGAGAAGGTTTCCTAAATGAACGTGTGGGTAACAGGAGCTGAGGGGCAACTCGGTACAGATGTCGTGTTGCGGTTGGAACGCCAAGGCATTTCCGTGCAGGGAACAACCTTACACAGTTGTGACATCACAAAAGAAGCCGATGTACGCGCAACGGCAAGCCAGATCCAACCGGACGCTATCATCCACTGTGCGGCCTATACCGCTGTAGACAAGGCCGAAACAGAGCAAGAGCTTTGCTTTCGCGTCAACGCAGAGGGAACCAAAAATGTGGCCCATGCAGCACAAGAGCTTGGAGCCAAACTCTTGTACATCAGCACGGATTACGTGTTTGACGGGACAGGAAACAGGCCCTATCGCGAGACAGATCCCCCCCACCCTATCAATGTCTACGGCGCCTCCAAATACGAAGGAGAGCTGCATGTACAAAACATGGTGGAGCAGGCCTTCGTGATACGGACCTCATGGGTCTTTGGTCACCACGGCCCGAACTTTGTGAAGACCATGCTTCGACTTGGTCAGGAGCGAGACTCCTTGTCTGTGGTCGCCGACCAGGTAGGCTCTCCGACCTATACACCTGACCTTGCTGAAGTGTTGGTTCGCATGCTTCCTTCGGAAGAGTATGGAGTGTATCATGCGACCAACGCAGGGACTTGCAGTTGGTACGAGTTTGCCAAAGAGATCTTCACCCAGGCCCAAGTAGAGATCGACCTCAAACCCATTCCAACCGATGACTACCCGACCCCTGCTCAGCGCCCCTTGTATTCCGTACTGAGCAAAGACAAGCTTGCGTCCCAATTCTTCACACTTCGCAACTGGAAAGAAGCCTTGAAGGATTTCACCTCAACGTTGTAAGAGCGCAAGGTATCGCATCACTCGGACCCAAAGAGCTTCCCCACTCCAGGAACACACCGAAAGAGCGCTTCTCAAAGTCAAACGTCCAAACTCCCCATCCATTTGAGAGATGCAAAAGGTTGAACCCGTGACAGAGCCAAGTTCCACAACATCTTCTTCATCTCCCACTCTAACGATTGTACTTCGGGCTTTGCTTGGAGTCCTTTGCATTGTAGGGTTTTACGACATCGCCCGTGGCTACGGAGGGTTTCAACTCGTCTATGGCCTGGGTTCGCTGAATGTCCACCCCAACGAACTTGTCATGTACTTGTGGTACCTGACGTTGGGCCTGCCTGCCGCACTGTTCTTCGCCTCCGCCTTGCTCCTCACAGCAGTGCCTGAACGACTGGAGCAGATACTCCGACATCTGCTGGTTCATCGCTGGTTTTTGGGAGGCATCCTGACTCTGTTTGTGGTCAGCGTATTGGCGGTGTGGTGGTTTGTTCTGTTGGGTGGAACCCCAATCACCGACGACGAGAACACCTACCGATTCATCGCCCAGACTCTGAACCAAGGGCAGGTCATTAACCCTTTGCCTGCGGATTCGCGCTTCTTCTACAACAACTTTGTTGTGTTCAACAGCAACGGTTGGTTTGGTAAGTACCCGATAGGCTTCCCGGCCTTGCTTGCAATAGGAGAGCGCGTCCACGCCGCCTTTCTTATCAACCCCTTGCTCTCATGTTTGTCGCTGGTCCTCACCTACCAGATCGGCGTCCGCATGTTCTCCAAGAACATCGCGGCGCTTGGAGTGGTCTTTCTACTTTTGTCGCCACACTTCGTCTTCACCAGCGCGACGTTGCTCTCTCAGCCAGCCTCAACGGCCTTTATGTTGCTGGGTTGTTATGCGATGCTCCAAGTGTATGAGCACGAGTCCACAGCATGGGCGATTGTAGGAGGCATAGCCTGGGGCTACGGCGTGTTGATTCGACCCTTGCCAGGAGCGTTGTTCCTTGCCTTCGTGGGATTCCACTATCTCTATGTGATGCACCAGAGAGGTTGGGCACAGAACATCGTACGACGCCTCAAGCCGTTGCTCTTTGCAAGCTTGCCTGTTGTTGTGTGTGGCGTTGTCTTTCTGTGGGTGAATCGGATGCAAACAGGGAGCGCAGGCTCAACAGGCTACCACTCGGCCCATACAACCTTTGGCCTCTTTGCAACCAAAGATGGGATGATGGGAAACTCTCTGGGAGGAGCCTTCCTACGGGAAAATTTCTGGTTGTTTGGATGGCCTCTTTCCCTTCTCTTCGCATTCTTTACTCGCAAGGGGAAATACCTTGGCTTGCTGTGGGGATTGATTGCCGCGGACTACGCGTACCGTGTGTTGGTCCCCAAAACGGTCGTGGCTACAACAGGTCCTATTTATGTGACAGAAACCGTTCCGCTGCTGTGCCTCGCCTCTGCAGCTGGGGTTGCCTTCCTACTCCACACCTTTAAACATTGGGGCTGGGAACGTGGGAAGTCCTGGTTGCTAGCGTTCTCGGTCGGCTCCACGCTGGTCGCAATCAGCATTTTCTATCCCCTGCACATCCAAACCATTCAAGAGTCCTGTAGCACATGGAACACCCCATTTCGGATGCTACGAGAGCAGAAGGCCAAGAAAAAGGTGTTGGTGTTTGCCAACTACATGATCCCCAGAACCTTCGATGCATCGTGGGCCTACCATACCCCGAACCCTTCCCCAACCCTCAAAGACGATGTGATCTTTGTGCGACACCCCTACTCCCCCAATGCTCGCGCCATGATGAGAGCGTTTTGGAGAAAGAACTTTCCCAACCGACAGGCTTGGTGGTTCTACCACATCAAACGACAGCCCTTCCTTATCAAGCTTGGCGATCCAGTTTCCAACCGCAAGCCAGTTCAGTAAGCTCCTTTTCCACCAAACACTGCCGAAAACGTGCGAAACAAGATCGACAAGTCGAGGAGAAACGACTGGTTTCGGATGTAGTAAAAGTCGTACTGCAAGTTGTCTTGCATGGGTAAGTCCTTCCGACCTAAGACTTGCCATAACCCCGTCAGGCCGGGCTTCACACGCAATCGACAACGTTGCCAGTCTTCGTAGGTGTCCACAATGAATGGCATCTCAGGTCGAGGACCAACCAAGCTCATCTCTCCCTTTAAGACGTTGATTAGCTGTGGCACTTCATCAATGCTTGTTCGTCGCATAAAGCGGCCGTAGGGCGTGATTCGATTGTCTTGATGGTCTCTGGGAGCCTCTTGGTAGGGGTTGGACTCAACGCTCATGGTCCGGAACTTGTACATCCGGAACAACTTACCGTCGTACCCCACCCGGTCTTGGACAAAAAGCACGGGTCCTTTGCTGTCCATCTTGATTCGTAGAGACCACCACAGCCAAAACGGTGCTGAGAGGATGAGAAGAGTCGAAGCCGTAACAACGTCAAACAAACGTTTGGTGATATTGTACAACGGGGACGTTTGTTCGATGCCAATGTAATTGAGAGGTAGACCGTCGATCCGAGGGATATCGTCACGGTCTCGATTGAGCGCTTCAAAATCGTTGGTGAGCATCCAGAATCCAACGCCCAGATCTTCGCAACTTAAGACCAAAGGAAAAACGTGATTGTGGTCTTGGTTGGGCAGCGCAACCATCACTTCATCAACCTTGTGCTCTTCCACAACGTTCCGCAGAGCGTCGAGGGTGCCCAGCACTGGACGGTTCCCAAAGTTGGCCTGCACCCGTTCAGGATCGGGGTCAAGAAAGCCCACCGTTTGGTACTCTACAACAGGGTGTTCTTCCAGCTTCTGCAGAAGACGTATCCCGTTGGTGTTGGCGCCCAAGATCAAAGAACGAACTTGTCCTTTTTGAAGTTGTTTTGCCCGTCGCTCCAGGCGAAAGAACAAAAACCAACTGCCAGAGAGAGCAAACAAGTTCAACACGCCACTGAGCAGCACGACCGTTCGCCCCAAGCTGTATTCTTTCAGATAGAAAGCGATGGCTGTTGTCAGCAACCAGCCCAACAACGAGCTTTTGAGCAGATCGCGGGTACGTTCGAGGCCTGTTCGCAGCCGGGTTCGACGGTACAAACCAAAAAACCAGCAAGACAACAGCCAGGTCATCACAATGAGAGGAAGGACCTGAAGATAGACGCCAAACGAAGGGAGAGACCAACCGATCCCTCCGGAGAGCTGCTGGCGAAGCGCAAAAGCAAGGCACCAACAGAGCCCGACAAGGAGGGCGTCTGTCATCATGTGATACAGCGAAAGAGAGAAACGGAAGTTGCGAGACATTGTGATTGCTCGATTCACCAATCCACAGGGTCTATAGAAGAATCAAGCTCCGAAAGAAGCCTGAAAACGGAAGCCAAAGAAACGACAACAAACGAAGGAAACGACTTCAACGGACGATTGTTTGTGACATCCATTCCCCCGAACGACAAGTTTTTTCCTACGGAGAGAGTCGAACGATATAGTCAGCGTGCTGCAAGATACCTTCACGGTGCGAAATGATGCAAACAGTACAAGTTCCTTTCAAGAGAGCCAGAGCTTCGGCAATCAATGACTCCGTTTCCGTGTCAATGTTGGCCGAGACCTCATCCAGAAGGAGCAAACGTGGTTTGCTTAACAAGGCTCTTGCCAAGGAAAGTCGCTGTTTTTGACCTGTGGAAAGCCCTTCCAGGTTTTCAGCCAAGGCAAACTCCAAACCACCAGGAAGAGCCTGTACCGTTTGGGCCAGCTGTACGGTTTTCAACGCGTCCCAGATCTCTTCGTCACTGCATTCTCTGCGAATCCCATACAACAGGTTCTCTCGCAACGTGCCTTCCGCCAAGAATGGCTCGGGGCCAACATAACCCATGGGCAGCCAGTGCTCTGCAAAGAGGGTTGACGCTGGCATTCCGTCCACGAGAACTTTCCCTTGTGTAGGCTTCAGAAGTGCAAGCAGCAGACCCATCAACGTGCTCTTCCCGCTGCCACTCGGACCCATCACTCCCAACTGTGAACCCTCAGGGATCGCGAGGGAGAAGTTCGTCAAGATCTCAGCAGAGCCAGGGTTGTAGCGGAAGGAAACGTTATCAAACTCCACAGAGGGAGCCTTGTCGTACAACGGCAGCTGCTCGGCAGGATCCCCCTTGCTCCCGAGAGCCTGAAAAGACTCTGCGTTCCAAATCGAATGACGATCCAATTCCTTTAGGATTGGCATCTTCTCCAATTCACCTGCCTGAGGAAACAACTCCATCAAGCTTTGAACCTGTGGAGCGTTTTCGTTCGCGATCGCAAACTGCAAGCTGCAAATCCGAAGCTGTTGGATAAATCGAACGAAGAGATACAAAAAGGCCAACAAAGACAAGGAGGGAGTGGCAAACACAGACTTGCTCAACCAGAGCACGACAACAAGCAACAAGATGCCAAACGATGGAGGGATGTTCGAACTCAACGCAGTCCAGAAGCCGGAGCGCATGGAGTTGAGGAAATAGGAAGACAGGTGCTTCAACATGTGGTTGAATTCACTCTGTTGCATCTTCGCGATACGCAAGAACATCCAATTTCGGCTGCTGCGTTCGACGTTTTGCTGAAGGTCGCGGTAAGAACGAGAAGAGCGCTTCGAGAACCGACGGGCTGTCTTTGTCACGATGGAAAGCAAGGCTGCAATAGACAACAGCCCAAGGAGACACACCAGCGTCTCTTTGAAAGCAAAGAACAACATGCCAGCAAACAGACAACAAGCGATCAAGCCATACATAATGACGTTGAGCACAGAGATTAAGAAGAGCTCCGACTTGGGCAGCAGCTCACCCAGACGATAGTTCGTATCTGCAGCGCTGACATAATGTCCGCTTGGATTGTGGAGCAGATGGTAAATGACAACCAGACGAACTCGCAGGCCAAACAACCCACGGATAAAGTGAGTGAGAAACTGAATCCCGCAAAACCCAAGGAACCGGATCACGCCGATGGCTGTTAGGAGGAGCAACACAGTGGAAAAGGAGGACAAGGTAGAGTGAGCACGTAGCCATTCGGGAACCACAGAAGGCTTTACAACACCCAACGCAACGAGCAGCAGTTGAATAACAACGGAGAGCCCGTACTCCACGAGAGCCAGCCCAAAGCCAACCCCCATACAAATTGCAGTCCAACGAAGAACCTTGCGACCCACAAACGCTGGAAACTTCTTAACGAGGGAAGGAAGCCACGATTTCACTCTGTGTCCTGTTCTGTTCTACAATGCGCTCAGCTACAGTGTATCAAATGGAAAATAGCCCTATTGAACGCCAGGCTTGGGTTGACGCATAGTACAAAAAACACTTGGGCCTGACAAGCAACGGACCAAGCCCAACCCAGGGCGAGATTCTCCCATCCGACTCCCTCTCTCAACACAAGGAGTGTTTCGATGTCTCTTCGTACTGTCAACATGACCGACGCTTTGTACTCTTACTATCAGGCTGTTGGTTTTCGAGAGCCTACCATCCTCCAACGACTGCGAGAAGAAACAGCAGCCATGCCCGAAGCTGGAATGCAGATCTCCGCCGAGCAGGGACAGTTTATGGGTCTGTTGGTCGAGCTAATGGGGATGAAACGGATCGTGGAGATCGGAACCTTCACAGGGTACAGTTCCCTACGAATGGCGCTCTCCTTGGACGACGATGGACACATCACAGCCTGCGACGTGAACGACGAATGGACCCAAATGGCCCGACGTTACTGGGAAGAAGCCGGTGTGGCTGACCGAATCACGCTGCGTTTGGGCCCTGCCCTGGAGAGCCTCGATGCCATGCTTGCAGACGGGGCGGCAGAAACGATGGACTTTGTATTCATCGACGCCGACAAAGAGAACGCAAGCCATTACTACGAGCGAGCCCTTCAACTCCTTCGCCCCGGTGGCCTCGTAGGAATCGACAACACATTGTGGGGGGGAGCCGTGGCCGATCCCAACAACCAAAAGAGCTCGACGGAAGCCCTCCGAGCCATCAACCAACACATTCACACCGACGAGAGAGTAACCATGTGCTTGGTCCCGATCGGCGACGGTCTAACCCTGGCGCGAAAGCGATAAAACAGAAAAACTTCTTGACATTGCGAGTCATTCGTCGCATACACCCACCCATTCTTCCGTTCCACAAGAGTGGGGTCGCCCACGGCTTGATGAGGACACAAGGAAAAGGACCGTGCAATGACGTTGACACTCAAAGCTCTGTTGATGAATGAACAAGATATCAACCGGGCGACGCGTCGTATGGCTCACGAGATCCTGGAGCGGAACAACGGCGCAAGCAATCTTGCGCTGGTTGGCGTGTACACCCGAGGGGTTCCGCTGGCCCGCCACCTGGCCCAACAGTTAGCAGAGATCGAGGGGATCGAACCACCGGTTGGGCAGCTAGACATCACGATGTACCGAGACGATCTTTCCGAAGTCGGTCTCCAGCCCTTCGTGCGTCGAACCGACATCCCCTTCGACATCAACGGCAAAACCGTCGTGCTCTGTGATGACGTCTTGTACACAGGCCGCACCACACGCGCTGCCCTGGACGCCTTGCTTCAACTGGGCCGTCCGGCAGGGATTCAACTTGCGGTCCTGGTTGACCGCGGGCACCGTGAATTGCCCATACGTCCTGATTATGTAGGACGTCACATCTCTACAAGCCGAGAGGAAGTCGTCAAGGTCAAATTCCACTCGGTAGATGGCCAAGAAAGTGTCGAACTGCTGGAGCGATAAGACATGGAACTGACCCCCCTCAATCCCCCCAACGTTCCTATCACTCACCATCACCTTCTCGATTTAAATGCCTGGACCGCTGATGAAATTCATACCGTGTTTAACACGGCGGATGAAATGGCCCAGATCCTTCAACGCCGAGTCCGAAAGGCCCCGGCGCTACAAGGCTTCACCGTGTGCAGCTTGTTCTTTGAGAACAGCACCCGGACGAGCATGAGCTTCGAGCGGGCTGCCAAAGCACTCAGCGCCGATGTTTTGAGCTTTCGGGCCAAATCATCGAGTCTGTCGAAGGGCGAGTCGCTGAAAGACACGCTCCGCACGATCGAGGCGTACCAAGCCGACCTCTACATCGTGCGGCACAGAGCCTCTGGTGTTCCTTACCAGCTGACACGCTGGACCGACGCCTGCATTGTCAACGCTGGGGATGGCCGTCGAGCCCACCCCACCCAGGCTTTGCTTGACGCGTTCACCTTTCGAAACACGTTCCCCAACTTCGACGGTTTTGCAGGCAAGAAGCTCACCATTGTCGGTGATTTGATGCACTCCCGCGTCGCCCGCTCCAACATCCGACTGTGGAGCAAGCTTGGCGCAGAGGTCACTCTTTGTGGACCCCGCTCCTTGTGTCCGGCCTCCCTCGCCGACACACCGAATGTATCGCTCACGCATAACCTGGCTGAGGCGGTAGAAGGAGCCCACGCGGTGATGGCTGTCCGTATTCAACACGAGCGGATGCAAAACAGCCTGTTCCCCTCTTTGGCCGAGTACCAGGCTCGCTACCAAGTAACCCCAGAGATCATGAAGCAAGCCCACCCCGACGCGCTGGTCATGCACCCAGGCCCCATGAACCGGGATGTCGAGATATCGGGCGCTCTAGCGGATTGCGAACGTAGCGTGATCGAGCAACAGGTGGCGAACGGTGTCCCCGTCCGCATGGCCGTTCTTTACACACTTCTGGTAGGCGGTCGCCAAAAAGCCGCTATGTGACCCTCATCAACGAATTGTCCCGGTTCTCTTGTATTCTCTCCCTGCGTGCCACTGGAGATTACCGATGCGCATCGTGATAAAAAACGGCCACCTCATGGACCACACTGGGGATCATGGGATCGCCGATCTGTACCTAAACCACGGGATTGTGGAAGGCAAGAACTTGGGAGGCGACGTCGACCAAACCATCGACGCCAACCAAGCGCTTGTCACCCCCGCGTTTTTGGACCTGCACTGTCACCTTCGGGAACCGGGGCACGAAGTCAAAGAGAACCTGGAGTCAGGTCTCCGCGCCGCTGCAGCCGGTGGTTTCGGCACCGTTGTCGGCATGGCGAACACTCTTCCCCCGATCGATGAGCCGGGAAACATCACCGCGCTCATTGAGAAATCCAAGCGATTGGGCCTCACCCGCCTGCGACTCGCTGCCGCTCTCAGTCGAGGGTTGGAAGGAGAACACATGACCGACTTCGCAGCCCTGCAAGATGCGGGTGCTGTGATGTTGTCCAACAACGACAAGCCGGTCACAAGCATTCACCTTCAACGCCACGCCTGTGAGTACGCCCACGAGCTGAAACTCCTGGTCCAAACCTACCCTCATGACCCTGTTTTGGCCCAAGACGGAGCGATGAACGAAGGTCGAGTCAGCCAAGAGTTGGGGCTACCTGGGATTCCTGCGACTGCAGAGACAACCATGATCTTCCGCGACTGCGAGATCGCCCACATGACTGGCTGCCACATCCATGTGTCACCCGTTAGCACCAAGCGAGGCATGCAGGTCATTGAGTGGTTTAAGGCGCAAGGTGCCCCAGTCACCGCCGAAGTGACGCCTTACCATCTGACCCTCACCGACGAGTCGATGACCTTGTTTGACCCAGTGTACAAGGTGTCGCCTCCGCTTCGCACCCAAGAGGATGTGGACTACCTCCGCGACGCCCTCTCCCGCGGTGTCGTGGACAACATCGCCACACACCACGCTCCTCATACGATCGCAGAGAAAGACCACGATCTTCTCGTTGCTCCGGTAGGAATCGCTTGTATGGAGGTGGCCTTCCCGCTGCTTTACACGCAGCTTGTGAAGGAGAACTTGCTTTCTCTGGAGTCCCTCCTTGCGCATCTGCAAGAGAAGCCTGCGCAGGTGATGGGCTGGGAAGCACCTTCCCTCCAAGAAGGACAGCCGGCCGACATCACAATCCTCGACCTGGCTCAAACAAGAAACGTCGCCCCACAAACCTTCCAAAGCAAGGCCAAATACAGCCCTTGGGCCAACCAAGACCTTTGCGGCTGGCCCATCGCAACCCTCGTTGGCGGCAAGATTGTCTACCAACGTTAATCCCCCTTGGCTCCTCTTCTCGACGCTCGTTTTCCGCACCTTTTGCTTTTTCCACCCGATACATTACAATACGCGATGATGGAAATTCGTTTGGGTTTCCTGTTTCTACAACACACAACGAGATGAAACCTTCTTTTTGCAAGAGTGCTTGTTCCTCGTTGTCACAGCCGATGAATCATCCCCATGAGACTGTTAGAACGTATTGTTGCCTCTTTTAATGTGTCTGTCGTTGTTGGACTGAGTCTTCTTACCTTAGCAACCTTCCATCAGGGCTGCTCCGGCAAAAGCAGCTGCTTTGTGGACGCCGAATGTCCCGAAGGCCAGCACTGCAAAGCCAACGTTTGCTTTCAGGAATGCACCGACGATGACAGCTGTCCTCTGGACCACAAGTGCAATGTTCAGGCCGGCCGGTGCGAGATCTCGGTGTGCACTCCGCAAGCCAGCAAAGCCTGCGTTGGCGACAACATCTATTGGCTGAACAGCTGTGGAACCAGAGGAGCCCTCGTCGAAGATTGTGGAGGACGAGGCTGCAAAGGAGTCTCTTGCAACTCCAGCACCCAAGCCCAATGTGGCAACAACAACTGTGAGTTTGGTGAGAACTGCGTAAGCTGCCCCAAGGATTGTCCCTGCGCACCGGGAATTTGCGACGTCGCCACAGCCACCTGCAAAGAGAAGCCCAACCCCTGCGGCAACGGCACTTGCGAAGCCAACGAAGGCGAAAACTGCGCGACCTGCTCCAACGATTGTACTTGCAGCGCCACACAGGTCTGCGATCCGGCAAGTCAGGCCTGCATCACTAAGCCCAACTCTTGCCCGAACGGTACATGCGACACTGCCAAAGGAGAGAACTGCTCCACGTGTGTGCAAGATTGCCCCTGCCCCTCCAAGCAAGTCTGTCAGCGTGGCTCCTGTGTAGAGCCCACTCCCTGCGGCAATGGCTCTTGTGAGGCAGCCCAAGGCGAGAACTGCTCGTCCTGCCCCAAAGACTGCCCCTGCCAAAACGGACTGCTCTGCATCAACGGCAAATGCCAGGCAACGACAGGTTGCAACAACGATGGTTTCTGCCAAACCAACCGGGGTGAGAACTGCGCCAACTGCAACGGTGACTGCGGCTGCGCTGCCAACCAACAATGCATCAACGAGGCCTGCAAGGCCGTTAACTTCTGCGGCAATGGCACCTGCGAGTCCAGCAAAGGCGAGAACTGCGGCACATGCTCCAAAGACTGCACCTGCCCCGGCAACCAATCCTGTCAGAACAACGCCTGCCGCTCCACGTGTGGGAACGGCTTTTGCGAACCCAGCAAGGGCGAAGACTGCGGAACCTGCTCCAAAGACTGCACCTGCCTCTCCGGTCAGCAGTGCAAAAACGGCTCATGCCAAGCAACTTGCGGCAATGGGACCTGCGAAGCCAGCAAAGGAGAGACCTGCTCCACATGCACCAAAGACTGTAGCTGCTCCAGCAACCAAGTGTGCAAGAGCGGAACGTGCCAACAAGACGGATGTAGCGGGCTCAGCAGCTTGTGGAAATGCACGACCCAACGCGACAAGCGACAACGATGTGGCGTCATCACGGGCTACAAACTCCAGGAAGAAAACTGCCCCAACGGCTGCAAAACCAACACCATCAACGACGCATGCTGTGCATGTAAGGTTGGCAGCAAACGTTGCGTAGGCAACGAGCTTCAGGTTTGTCAAAGTGACTGCAACACCTGGAAAGCCTCCAAAACATGTGACCCTGACAAAGGTCAGTACTGCAGCACCCTCTCCGGCGACTGCAAGTGCACCAACCTCAACGCTTGCCCCAAGCTGTATGGTTACCGATGCAAAGGCACAGAGAGGCAGTGGTGCTGGAAAGACTCCACCACGCAATGCCAGTTCTGGATCAAGAGCTCACTGCAATGCAAAGACAGCACCCCAGTCTGCAATGAAGGCAACTGCTGCGCTTGTGTTCCCGGAACGAAGCGCTGCAACGTCGACAAGATCGAGATCTGCAACAGCGACTGCAAAAGCTGGTCAACCCACCAAAAATGCACTGGTGGATTCTTCTGTTGTGGTCTGAAATGCAGCTGTATCTAGTACGGAGAGTGGGCAGAGAAAACCAAAGAGGACGCGAAAGCTAGGCGATGGATTCGATGGCCTTGGCGAGGTTCACGTCTTTTTGGGTGACTTTGTTCCCGGCGTCGTGGGTGGTCAGTTCAATAACGACGCGGTTGTATACGTTGAACAGCTCAGGGTGATGGTCCATGCACTCGGCGTGAAGACCCAGACGGACAATAAAGCTCAGAGCATCTTTGAAGTCTTGCCGCTCAAAGGTTTTCTTGAGCTTGTCGTTTTCGTGTGTCCAGCCAGAGAGTTCGGCGAGGGCCGATTGGACTTGCTCATGGGTTAGGGCCTGGCTCATGTTTGTCTCCTTCGTCGTTGTGGGGATGGGGGACATGGTACACATAGATCGGCGTTCGGTACAGGTCGTTCACACGAACAACCTGGCTAGGAGTCCAGTTGGGCAGCGCAAACGTATGGCTGATGACCACAGTTCCTGGCTGAAGCTTCTCCAGCAGTGTGTGTTGCAGCCGCTGCATGGCTCCGGTGTACAGATAACATAGAACCACTGAGGCATCTTCCAAGGAGCTTTGAAAAAAGTCCTCACGACGCCAGGAGATCCTTTCGTTGCCGACCCAAGCACCACGTATTCGAGAGACAACATAGGGCAAGGGCGAGAGCTCGATTCCCATCACGTGAGCTTGCGGACAACGACGCGCAACGGCAAACACCAACGAGCCCCAGCCAGAGCCAAGATCAACGATGGTTCCCTGTGTGTCTTTGGGAAGCAAGGCAAGCAGGGAATGGACCACCGAACGTCCCGATGGCATAGGAGAGATCCCCACTTGCAGGCTATAACCGACAGTCACCAACACAACAAGAAAGCTGCTTCCCAAGAGCAGCGCCTCCCACCAAGTCATCGGAGAGCGACCCTTTTCCTGTCCAACGTAGAAGTCGACTGTGTCTGTAACATGCGATGGTTCCGGTCTAACGATGAAGCGTTAAGGCTGAGGAAGGGGCATCTTGTTGAGATAGATCATACCATCAAAGAGAGAGGGATTGGGACTGTACACTCTTGAAGGGATGTACGTTGTTTCTCGCACAACTCCACCCCAATACAACGACGTACTGTCGGCCAACAAGCCTTTCAAGGATGTGCTCAAAAGAATCGCCTCTCCCGTCGTCCAAATCCATTTGAACTCGGGCTTCAAGGTCAGTCGAAGAAGGTAAGTCCCAAACTTTTCCTTGGTGGGTGTGGGGAAGGTGACCGTGCCACCTTGGACCCCCTGCAGCTCAAGAGCCTCTGTCAATGTGCCCCCAATGTAGAGGTTGTCGGCGTTGTCCGTCGCAAGGGCTGAAATCGAGTCATCTTTGGCGCCTCCGAGGTTGAAGAGCCCCTGAATTTGGCCTTGCGCGGCAGAAAGGAACGCAACAAACCCATCTTTCCCTCCACGTGACTGCAAAGACCGAGAACCCCACGCCATGCTGTGTTCAAACTCACCACCCAGAATCAACATTCCGCTGTTGGAGGTAGCGAGTGCATTGGGAGCATCGTCCCCGGAGCCTCCGTACGTGACAGACCACGAGGGTGTTCCGGTCTCATCCATGGCCACAACAAAGATATCGTTGCGCCCAGCAGAGCGGCCTTGGTTTCCCAGCCAGGTAAAGATGCTGTTGCCTCGCAAGGTGCCAGTGAATTGGCCAGCGACATACAGTTGTTTTTTTCCTTTGGAAGACCAAATGGCCTTGAGACCCTGACTGGAATCTCGACTGGTCGCCACCATAGGAACCACACGAAGCGGCGCCTTTAGGTTGGTCTTGTTGAAAATCCCAACGACGGCATTGGATTGACCGTCCTGCATGGTTGGAGCAAAGGCAACGTTCCAGCTGGAACTTGAGGGAGGCACCCCTTGAAAGGTACCCACCACAAACACACGATTGGAGCTCACAGCGACAGCGTTGATCTCATCGTTTCGAGCGCTTCCTCCCGTGTGGATCTGACTGATGTTTCCGTTGGAAGTATCCATCGCGGCGAGGAAGACATCCCTGTCGAACTGATTGCCAAGGGCACGCTCGGAGAACTGGGACGTCGTTCCGCCGTTCTGAATGGTTGCTTGGATCGATCCCTGAAAGGAGCCCCCTATCCACAGTGTGGCTCCGTTGGGATCCAGAGCCGCACCATTCGCAAGAACGGACCTTGCCCCTCCCCAACAGCGAAGCCACACGAGAGTTCCTTTGCTGTCCCACTTCGCAGCAAACACACTCTCTGCTCCTGCAGACTTGCACGAAAGTTGAGAGCCCTCAAACGAGAGGTTCTCACCAAAGGAACCCACAACGTAGAGATTGCCTTTGTCGTCTCGACCCAAAAACGAAAAGAGTCTGCGTGCATTCTTAAACAGGGTCTTGGGTTCAGCCCGAGAGGAAAGCCCCCAAGAGCATGTCTTCTCAGGCACCTTCCAGAAAAAGATCAACGGACCTTGGGAGGTGGGAGGCGTGCAAGCTTGCCCACCAAAGATCGCGCTACCTTGTCGATACCCGAGAACCACAGGGGTGTTGGCCCGAGGGTCAAACAGAAAGCCCAAAGCAATTTCATTGGAGGCCGTTGCATCCAACCGGCTTCCACTTCGCCGAACCTCGTTGACTTCCATCGCAGATTCGCCGTTCAAGCGAGCCAAAAAGATGTGAGCGCCATCCTTACCAGCAGCCACATTCGCGCCTCCCACAGAGAACGCGTTGATGAAGGTTCCCATCACATGAATGTCGTCTCCTTGAACCGTCACGTCTGTAGCCAAGACAGCAGGTGTGCCTTGCTGCACTTTGCTATTGACTGCAGCAAGATGAAGATTGGAGACCGGCTCCAACGCACCCGTAAGGCGAAGAACATACGAGTCAAAGTGGGACGTATCGCTCTTGTATGTATTTCTCCCGAGAGTCACCTGGCCTTGAAACGACCCCACCACAAGAACAGCGCTGGCTGTCCTGATTCCAGAAGGAACAAAGTGGAGAGAGGATGCTCGCGTGTCACCTGTACCCTGAATGCCATGAACGCTGGAAAACTCCCCTTTTTCATTCAGCCGAGCGACAAAGCCCTCTTCCTTTTGCTGTGTCGCATCTACGTTTTTCAGGTTCTCTTTGACAAGTCCACCGCCAGTTAAGGGACGGACCACAAAAAGGCACTCTGCTCCATAAAAGCCCCCTGTGATGTAAACCACGTTGGAATCGGGAGTGACGACAACTTTGGAACCGTAACTTGTGCTGTTACCTGAAGAGGCTGTGTTGGTCCACTCCCAAGCCCCTGTCGTTGCGTTCAACTTTGCGACAAAAAGAGCGACAATCCCCGAATGTTCGAGAGTGTTCGCGACGCCAGGAAGCTTGAGTTTTCGCTCGGCATCTCCGCTGAACGAGCCCGTGACATACACATCGTTGCTAACGCCGACTGCAATGGAGCGTCCGACATCGGAGCTGATGCCCGTGACCGCTTTGGCCCACAGCCACTGCCCATTACCGGAGAGCTTGGCCACGAACATTTCCATCGAACACAAGCGCCTTGGATCGACGTTCTTGCAAACCGTATCGACGTTGGGGTCACCGAGCGTAAACGCTCCAAAGGTGGCCGAGCCTGTGAAGTACCCAGTCACATAGATACTTCCAGCCTTGTCGACCGTAACGCTGAGAGCTTCATCGTTCCCAGTTCCTCCGGCGTTGACAGCCCAAAGGCATGACCCATCGCTGTTGAACTTTGCGACCAGGACGTCACGTAAGCCACGGGATGTGGGAAACGGAGCAGGACACTCTTGAAACACACCAGTGTGAGCACTCGCAACAACATACCGGGAGTTCGGCGAAGAGGAATCCAAGGCCACGCTTCCGTTAGAACCCAATGTTGGGTCCGTGGGATGAGACGTGTTTCGCAACGTACGGACCAAGCCGCACGTTGATGTTGCAGAACCATTCGTTGTGGACGAACAGATCGCAGGAGGCAAAGGTGTGGGTTCATCAGGAGGAGGGACCTCAGGAAGCTCTGGAGGACCTCCGTCTTCGGGCGGACCTCCGTCGATGGAATCAGGAGCAGGACCCTCAACAGGCGTCTCCGTTGGATTTCCATCGCCACCACCTCCAGGTTCAGTGGTGCTCGCCATCGCAAGGAGAGCGTACTGTGGTCCAGGATTAAACCAGGCAGACAGAGGCTGGGCGCCAAGAATGGGAAAACGTTGGGTAAAGTCTGCACCTCCCAACAACATCACCTGACCGGTTTCCAACAAGGTAGCGGAGTGCAAACCGTGCATGGTTTGGTTGTAGGACTCAGAGAGGACGTTCACCTCTAGCTGGTCACAAAGAGCCAGGGTGTCCTTGCGTTGCCAAACGACGAGCATGGAAGGAACTGGCTGACCGTTGGGCCCAACCCCTCCAGCCACCAGAATTTCCACTCGATCGTCTCGCTCACGCAAACGAGTGGCAGTGGCAAACACACGCCTTCCAAGATTGGGCACCTTGGTCGAGCACTCAGCCACAGGGGACCATGTCGAACCATCACGACGGATGAACTCCATGGTGCTGACCCATTGTCGTTCACCGCGAAGTTTTCCACGGATGCCACCGATCACAAGAACCAAGTCAGGAGACAAGGCTGTCGCTGTATGACCTGCCCTTGGGTTATGAAGAACCGCCGGGATTTGTGGGGTGGTTGTAAGGGGTTGCAAGGTTCCGTTTGGATTGACCTCAAAGCCCAAGCCTGCTTGTGAAGCTTCAAAGCTGCCATCGGTCTGTCGGTATGCGCCCCCCAACATCAGCACAGCCTGACCACCGGTGGGGCCTGCCGGAACCTCTGTGACAGAATGAAACATGACTTGCAGGCCATCGTCCTGAGCGACAGGATCTGGAGGAAGGACAGACAAGCCACCCAGAAACACATGCCGGTACACGCCCGATTGACCGGCAACAGGAAGCTGTAGCGTTTTGTGAAACGCTCGCCGAGGAAAGGAAGATGCGTCAACGGCCTCTTCGGCAGTGGGGTTACGAAGCTTCCAGACGTTGGTCTCTGGAGTGTAGTCCAGCACGCTAATCCGCTCTGCCAGAACCACCTGTCCGTTGGAGTCTTCTGTCAGACCACCGCTAAGGTAAAGCCGGTTGTTTCGCCAGATGGCGGTGTGAAACGCTCGCTTGATGCCAAGAGGCTGCCGCTCCAGTTGACCTGTAGACGGTTGGTACACCACCAAATCAGATTGCCACGTAATTTCCCACTTCCCACCTTGCCCCAAACCAGGTAGAGCCAGCTGCCCCGCTCCCCCTGTAATCAGGTAGCGTCCGTCTCCCAACCTCGTCACACGGTGACCGATTCGCTGTGACCAATCTGCAGACAGGTTGCTTCCGTCGGAGCCGCTCCAGGGCATCATAGAGCCGGGTGGAGAAAGAAACACGGCGACCTTGCGGCCAGACTGCCCCGTGGAAGGGTTCCGGCAAGCCTGCTCCAAGGGGAAACGGCCGGTCACACGGGCGTCGGGTAACACACCATCTGTCGGCGTGACAGCAGACTCGTACCCCAACATTTCAACAAAGGGGGCCAGAGCGCTGAGGTTGCCCTGGACAAGCCCTAAGGAAACAGTGGGTGGATTCTCCGAGCAAGGCAGCGAAGGAATCGACAGATCACCCGTGTTGAGAGTCGTGGTCCAACCTGCTTGCTTTTGATCTTGTGTGGCGCGCGCAAAAAAGTGGATTTGTTGCAGCGTAGGACGCTGAAAACCATTGGGCGTGGTGTTCTCTACAGAGGGTGAGTAGTAGATATCCAGTGAGAAAGAAGGGGGGCCACACGAGCTCACCAACCCCACAATCCATGCAAGGGCAAACAGGCAAGCTCCAAACACAAAACGTTTCATTCCAAACAATCCTTCATCCATCTCCGTATACTGATGGAAGGGACCTCCGCCGAGGTCAGAGGGTCTCGTTTTTCTCATTCCTCCCTGTCTACTATAATAGGTCTCCTTGCAATACACAAAAGAGCTTGACCTTTTAGGCAAAAATGGTTAGATCACTAGCCTCCAAGATGAGCCTGCTGCCGTGGTCAGCCAAAAGGGCTCACTTGAAACAGGCAGAACCTACTGTTTTTTGTACATGTTCTGTCACCCTTTTCTAACGACCACCATGATCATGAAGGACATTTGCCATGAAAGCCGACATCCATCCCAATTACGTTGACTGCAAAATTGAGTGCGCCTGTGGTGCTGAGTACCAAACTCGTTCGACCAAGGGCGATTACAAAATCTCCATTTGCTCGGCCTGCCACCCCGCATACACCGGTGACAACAGCCGCGTCGCGATGAGCGCTGGCCAGATCGAGAAATTCAACCGACGCTACAAGCGTTAGCTACCGCAGTCCCGCCCTCTGGAGCGCCCCGCTCCGCCCTCAACGCAACGTCGTTTTCCCCCTTAACCTGAAAACATTCTCAACCCTTTTGATGGATGAGAATGCAGGCCACACGTTCACCCACATTTTGGCCCAGGTTCATCCAACGTTTTGACACAATCTGTCTTACCCTATCTTTGAGGTGCAATCATGCAATCCTTTGTCATTGAAAAGTTAGAAGGCGTGGAGATGCAGTTTGAGGGCCTGGAGTCTCGTTTGGGCGACCCCAGCGTCTATTCTGACCAAAAGCTGTTTCAGCAGATCAGCCGTGAACACGCTGATCTCAAGGAAATCGTGGAGAGTTTCCGCGAATACAAAACCACCAAGGCTTCGTTCGAAGAGAACCGCGAGCTTCTTCAAATGGAAGAAGACGAAGATATGAAAGCCATGGTACGAGAAGAGCTCGCAGAGCAAGAGACCCGTATCGAAGAGCTGGAGAAGAAGCTCCAGATCCTACTGTTGCCCAAAGATCCCAACGACGAGCGCGACATCCTCTTGGAGATTCGAGCGGGAACAGGTGGAGATGAAGCCGCGTTGTTTGCTTCCGATCTCCTCCGTATGTACCGCCGCTTCGCCGAACGGGAAGGCTGGAAATGTGAGATCATCTCGTTCAACGAAACAGGGCTGGGTGGCTACAAAGAAGTCATCGTGCAAATCAACGGAAAGCGCGTGTACTCTCGCCTGAAGTACGAAAGTGGCGTGCACCGTGTGCAGCGTGTCCCTGACACAGAGACCCAAGGTCGTATTCACACCTCCGCAGTCACCGTCGCGGTGATGCCAGAAGCTGAAGAGTTGGACGTCAACATCGATCCGGGTGACCTCAAGATTGATGTGTACCGTGCAAGCGGTCCTGGAGGCCAGAGTGTAAACACCACAGACTCGGCGGTGCGTATCACTCACTTGCCGACCAACCTTGTGGTGACCTGCCAGGATGAGAAATCGCAGCACAAGAACAAAGCCAAGGCCCTTAAGGTTCTTCGCTCCCGCTTGTATGAACAAGAACAAGCGAAGAAGCACGCGGAAGAAGCCGAGATGCGACGTTCCCAGGTAGGAAGCGGTGACCGTTCGGAGAAGATCCGGACCTACAACTTCCCACAAAGCCGTGTATCCGACCACCGGATCAACCTCACGTTGTACCAATTGGACTCCATCCTGGATGGTGATATTAACCCCATCCTCAACCCCCTCATCGCCAGCATGCAAAGTGAAGCCCTGCAAGCAGCCAACGAGGAATAATTCATGAGCCAGCGTGGCAAATCCCTGGAATGGACCGTCCGGCGCTTGCTCGACTGGAGCCTCACCTACCTCCAGGACAAAGGCATTGATTCCCCCAAGGTCACCGCGGAGTGGCTGCTCGCGGATGCATTGAGTTGCTCGCGCATGGATCTGTTCTTTCGGTACGATCAGCCCTTGCTTCCCGAAGAGTTGGCGGCTTACAAGGCCCGGCTGAAACGCCGGAGCCAGCGAGAACCACTCCAGTACATCCTGGGCGAGTGGGAGTTCTGGTCCCTCCCCTTCTACGTCGATTCCCGCGTGCTCATCCCTCGACCTGAAACTGAGGTATTGATTGAGCAGGTCGTCAACGCAGAGAAGGACGGCTTTGTCCCCGCCCAACCCCGCATCCTCGACCTCTGCACTGGAAGCGGAGCCATCGCTTGCACCCTGGCCAAAGAACTCCCTGAATCCACCGTGCTGGCCACAGATGTCTCGCGAGATGCGTTGATGGTGGCCTACGAGAACGTGAAACGCCTGGAGTTGGTTGACCGCGTGACTCTCAAGCACACCGATATGTTCAAGAATGTTCCCTCCGATCCTCCCTTCGACATCCTTGTCTCCAACCCTCCTTATGTCACCCAGGCTGAAATGGAAGAGTTGGAGCCCGAAGTCCGCGACTATGAGCCTGCCATGGCGCTCGTCGGCGGCCAAGACGGGCTCGACTTTGTCCGTGAAATTCTTCGACAGGTCCCCACCTACCTTGCCCCAAGAGGCCTACTTGCTGTTGAGTTTGGAGCCTCACAAGGAGAAGCCATCCGACAGCTGGCTGAAGCCGTTCCGGAACTGAGCGAAGTCTCCATTGTCCAAGACTATGCGAGGCGGGATCGAATCCTGTTCGCGCGTCGAGCCTGATACTTATCCTGCCCCAATCTGTTCTCCATTTCATTCTCATGTTCTCGACATGGAACAAAACGCAACACTTGTTCGTTGTTTGTTGGAAACGCGAAGTCCGAATCTTGTAAGAGAGAAGGGCTTTCTCTCCCCTTGCCGAAGTGCAACATGAATCCAAACGGTGGATCTATCCGTTGGTAAAAGAAGGAGACTCTTCGCTGAAGATCGAGCATTCCAACCCATTGGATGTCCCAGGCTTTGCGAAAGAAAGCCAGTTGACGTACTGTGGTAGGCAGCCCATATTTCCAACAGAGTTTGCTGACGACATTGGCCACCGACAAAAGGGAGACACCATCTCTTGAGCAGTGATAAAAAATACAATCCTTTCTCCAATCCTGGCGCCTGGGATCAATCGTCCCAAGGCAACTGGGACAACGCTCAATCAACACCGGCACCAACAGGTCAAGGCTGGAACGCTCCAGCTCAGCCCAACCCATCCAACTGGATGGAAGCACCTGCTGCATCCCAAAAACTCGAAACACAGGCTCCGGTGTCCACGTCTCAACCGGCTGCACAAGCTTATGAGACACCTCCCAGTCAACCTCACTACCAAGAGCCCGTTGCCCAACAGGCACCGCAAGTCCAGCAAACACCGCAAGTCCAGCATTCACCGGCGCCAGCGTCGTCCAATCAGGCGGTGCAAGCTTTGGAGATGACACGTCGAATCGTCGGCGGACTTGGCGCTCACCTGCGGCAAGCCATCGTCGGACGTGATGAGGTCATCGACCTTTTGGTTGTGGCGCTCCTTGCGGACGGTCATGTGTTGCTAGAGGACTACCCTGGAAGTGGAAAGACCACCTTGGCCAAAGCCTTGGGATATGCGATTCAGTCTCATGAATCACAAATGGAGACCTTCCAGCGCATCCAGTTCACCCCGGACTTGTTGCCCACCGATATCACAGGTGTCTCCATCTTCTCCCCACAGACCGGACAGTTCCAGTTCGCGCCCGGCCCCATCTTCAGCCACATTGTGCTGGCCGATGAGATCAACCGGACGCCTCCCAAAGTCCAATCGGCGATGTTGGAAGCCATGGCCGAGAAGCAGGTGACAGCTGACGGCAAGCGGTACTCCCTGGACAAGCTGTTCTTCGTTATCGCAACGCAGAACCCGCTGGATGTGACAGGAACCTACCCGCTCCCCACACCTCAACTTGACCGTTTTTTGTTCAAGATTCGGATGGACTACATCGACGCCCAGTCGGAGTTGGAAGTCCTTGACCTGCACCTTCGGTTGGCCAAGCAAGACCCGCCCAAGCTCACCCCGATTTCACGGGAAGAGATTTTGGAGTGTCGTCAGGCAATCGCCGAAACCGTTCAGGTAGCACCGCCCATTCGCCGGGCGCTTGTAGAGATAGCCCAGCAGATCCGGAACGACCCACGCGTCCTCCAAGGAGTCTCCACGCGAAGTTTGGTGGTTGCACTCCCAGCTCTCCAGGCTCACGCCGCGATTCGCGGACGTGACTACGTCAACGCCGAAGACCTCCGGATGCTCGGACCCCAACTCTTCAGTCACCGGATTGAACGCGCTCCTGGTAGTCCCGATGCTGAGACCATCTTCCTGGAGGCTGCTCGTCAACCGTTTGAACAACTGGTGCAGGACCTGTTGGACCCGAATCAGGCAGCGCGACGCAGCATTCCGATGCCGCCACGGTAGGTACGCAGCGCTCGCGTTTTCTGCATCTGAATCGTTCCATAGACCATACGGGTTTTCATGATACGACAGAAGTTAGGCAAAGGCTATCATCGGCTCGCAGACATCATTCCACTCACCTGGCAAGGGTTTTTGTTGCTCGTTGGTAGCGGACTTGTGGTGTACTACCTGGGAGTGATGTCCGAAGACTGGGTTCTCCTTGTGGTCGGAATGTTCGGCGTTGTGATGCCGATTCTCAGTTCCATCTCCGTGGGTTTGGCTGCGCTGTGGATGCGTCGGAGCTTGCGAAAACTCAACGCAGACACAGTGCATGGGCCGCTGCAAACCGACACCGCTCACTCGGCACTCACCGATTTTAAGCTACCCCGCTTTACCTTACCGTTCCTCGACTTTCTCCCGACCTGGGAGTCGCCAGAAGCTCAAGTCACAGACTTGCTGGTCACCTCCGAAAGAACGGAGCAGGTGAAGTTTGAGCGCAGAGGGTTCCACCATACCATCGTCCGGCGCTTCTACCTGAGCGACTTGTTTGGTCTCGCTGAAGTCCGCTGGCGGATGGAGGAGCAACGCACGGTTGAGGTTTGGCCTCACACGCACCCACACCAGGCGCCGTTTGCCCGCGCTTTCATCGAAGGCAGCGATCGATTTGTCGCCAACCGCCCTCGGCGTGGGGACTATGTTGACACCCGAGCCTACACCCCAGGCGACCCGGTCCGCTTGATTCACTGGAAGCTGTTCGCCCGCAGCAACGAGCCTTTTGTTCGAACGCCTGAGCCGTCTGCTTCGTTTGAGCATCAAATCCTGGCTTATCTGGCGACAGACCCCAACGACAGCCTTGCCGCTCGCGCAGCCCGGTGGGATCTGGAGAACGGCCATCTCGGTAGCAACTGGAAATTCGGTACGGACGGAGGCGAACAAGTCGCTTCAGATCTGAGCTCTGCCCGCCGCCTGCTCGCCGCCTCAGGAAGCCAACCTCACAAAGGTGGGGCACACCTGGAAAGCTTCCTTCAGGCTGTTAATTTCAAGCCCGACCAACACCGACTCCTTTTGTATGTCTCAGGGCACGTCAACTATTGGTTGCCCAATGTGATGGAGTTTCTGAAGAAGCACACGGCGTTGGTATCGGTCATTGTGGCCAGCGAAGACGACATCGACGAAGACCACATCTTCCACCCGTCGTACTCCGCGAACAGCGTAGAGACACCCAAAAAAGAGGCACAATGGAAGCGATTCTTTGTGACTCCAGGACCTGAAGAAAACCAAGCCACACCGCGATGGTGGGAACAGCTCCAACATCTCCATCGTGAGGGTCTGCAAATTCAGTTCATTCATCTGCCTCAGGTTTCATCATCATGACAACACTTGAACAGCCGACTCCCACCGCCAACGCCGCCGAGGATCGCATCGCAAGCATCGTAGCGATGGTCCTTCGGATGCTGCTGATGGGCAGCGCGGCTCTCGCCATTGCCTGGCCGCTGACTCCCAGCGGAGGACGCTGGGCCGCAGTGATTGGGGCCGTTCTTGGCGTATGGATGGGAGAAAAAAGTGGGCGCTCACGGCTTCGTCGCTGGGTCTTGTTTGTAGGACCTCTCCTCGGCCTGGGCGGTCTGTATGTGCTCACCCAAAGCTGGGTGTACTGGGATTGGCCAAGCCAACTCTTTGGCTGGAGCGGCGCACTGCAAACCGCGGAGTTCTTGCGTTGGGGTGGGGGTAGTCTGATTGTTGTAGCGACGCTCCGTGCTTACGGCCGGCGCTATGCCGCCCTCAACAGCATCGAATTGCTGCTTCCTGTGGTGGCAGCCGCCTCCTTGCTTTCGGCCCATAGGGACGGGCAGATCCATCGTCCCCAACAGCTCGCCGACTGGGCGTTGGAGCAAGGTCAAGACCCTACCTGGTATCTCTTGTTGTTTGGTTTGGCCGGTGCGCTTTTCCTCGCCTTTGGACTCCTTCGGTTGCGACGTAGCTCCCAACTGTTTGGCGGCCTGGCGGTCATTGCTTTGTTGTTCACCTTTGCCTTCTGGGGCCTCGCTGAGCTTCCCTATCGCCAACTAACTCAAAGCGTTCGAAAGATGCTGGGTGGACAAGGCAAACCCAAGAAGCGGAAGCCACGCAAGGCCAAAGCAAAGCCGCGCCGACAAGGACAGTCGAGAGGGCAACGACGGCGCAAAAAAGACCAACAGATGCCCTTCCAACCCAACCAAAAGCAGCAGAAACAAAACCAGCGACGTCGCCCAGTTGCGATGGTAGTGTTTCGCAGTGACTACAAGCCTGTGACAGGTGTGTACTACTTCCGTCAGCAGGTGCTCAGCCAGTTCAATGACGTACGGATGGTGGAGAGTCACAGCCTCAACTACGATAGAGACCGGGCTGAATATTATCCAGGCTCCGAGAAAGCCCTGCCCATATCTCGTTCGATCGAATGGTCGCAGCGACCGAAAGATCCAACACCTTCGCTCTACAAAATCAAGAAGAAGGCGAAGTCCAAGAAGTACCAGGGCAAGAACAAAAAGAAAGACGCAACGCGCTCGTACCTGGAGTTCTTCTACGGCAAGAAGTCCAAGAAGAAAAAGAAGATTTACGCTGAGGTGGTGACCCAAGTGTCGCTCCTCCAGAAACACCAACGGCCCTTCGCCCTGGTGTCGGCGCAGGCCCTTCGTGGTTTGCCCAACCCCAACAATCGCCTCTTTCTCCGCAGCTACGAAGTTCGCTCCAAAGCCTGGAACCGACCCTGGAAGCTCGACATCAAGTTTGGCGAGGAGTACTGGCCTAAGAATGTGTGGAAGCACTACACACAGGCTCCCACCGATCCACGCTACAAAGACCTCCAACAAAAGATTCTGGAACGTCTCAAGAACACCAAATACGAAAACAACATCATGGCGAAGGCCTACGTCATCAAGACCTGGCTAGAGAAGAACGCTGCCTACTCGATGCGTATCCGCACGCCTCAGTCCGTCACGGATCATGTCGGATACTTCTTGTTCAAGACACGTGTGGGCTACTGTGTACACTTCTCCCATGCGGCGGTGTACCTGCTTCGTCTCACCGGGGTTCCCGCGCGAATCGCTGAAGGCTACGCCGCTCCAATGCGTTACCGAGGCAACAGCTCGGCTCTCTTGCTTCGCTCAGCCGAAGCCCACGCCTGGCCGGAAGTGTACGTTCGCGGTGTTGGTTGGGTGCCCTTCGACATCCAACCCAAGCGCTCCCTCGATCCCACCGCGCGACCGCCCGACCCCGATCTTCGACGTTTGTACAGCAACCTAGCTCGTCCCAAGTACAAGCTCAAGGGCAAAAAGTCGCCCTACATGATGGGGACACGACGTTCCCTGCCCTGGCTGAAGTACATCAAGACCACCTTTTACGTCGTGTTCACCCTGGCCTGGATGAGCGCCTTGTTGCTGCTTGCGCTTGGTTACCTGCTTAAGTTGATTCGTCGCTTTGGCTACCTGTTTGTGCCGGCCGGAGCACGTCGCAACTTGCACTACTACAGGAGCATCACGGACCGCCTCAGTGAGTTGGGCGACCTGCGTGAGCCAGGCGAATCCCTTGAAGCCTACGCCTACAGACTCCGCGACAAGCTTCCTGCTTTGGAGACCTTGACATCACAAATCACTGCGGTCTCTCTAGGCTCACAGCTTCCCCAAGATGACACCAGCGTGTTGCGCGATCTCAGTCGTCAGATGCGCTCGGCTTACCCCTGGTACAGACAGCTTGTACAGATACCTCGGCCGTTTGCCTGGTCTCGTCATATCTGGCAACACTGGCGCTTCAATCCACCCCCTGCCCTCCTTAAGTGGAACGCGTTTTGGGACCGGGTGGGTGCAGTGATGGTTCGCGTCTTGCCGATGTTCCGGAGGACTCCCACATGAATCCAACCTCCTCTCTCGACAGGAACCCTCAAACCCTCGCCCCCGGTCGTAACCGACGACGTTGGGTGGCGTTGATGATACTTCTCACGGTCCCGTTCTGGTTTGCTCCGCCCTGGCAGAGCTTGCACGCAGGAACGATACCCAATCGATACACCGCCCAGATCTTCTTCACAGAGCGCGGACGCCTCACAGCCAAGGAGCTTGTAGCGTTGGAGGAGTTTCGCCCTGGACGAACCCTCAAAGCCCGCAGCATCGCCGAAAAGATCCTGAGCAAGCGACCCGACTCCTACGTCGCACACTTCCTCATGTATTTCACGTTGCGCAACGACGAAGGTGAATTGATTCGCTCGCTGTGGCACCTTCGTCAGGCGATCGGCCACTACAAGGGCCAGGTGAGTGTCTCGCGCTCTCGCAGCCACCACATGATGTTGATTGAGTTAATCTCGGTCCTACGTCAGCTGGGTCGTGAGAAAGAGAGCCTCAAGCTCATTGAGAAGCACGACAGACTGTACTCCATCTACCAGATCAAATACGAAGAGTATCGCCCCTGGATCTTGATGAAGATGCGGAGATACAAAGAGGCTCGGAAAGAGGCCTTGGACTTCCTCGCCAAGAAAAAGTACAAGACCACCGCCCTCAACTCACTCTGCGCCATTAGCTTTGAGCGCAACTACCGCAAAGAGTCTCTCAAGTATTGCCTCGCTGCATACGCCGCAGACCTCCAGCGAAGTTCGACCTACAACCGCTCGGTGCATAGCATCAACCTGGCAGAAGCGTATCTCTCGGTGTTTGACCTCGGCCAATCCGAGCAGTACGCGTTCAAGGCGACCCGGCACTTTCACAAAGATCTACACAGCACCCCTTGGGAGTTTCTCCTGGGTCTCTACCTCGACCAAGGACGCTTCAACGACGCCTGGAATGCACTGAAGCGAGCGAAGTCCTGGTTCAACAAGCAAGCTCCCAAACTCGCGGAGTCGGTGTACGCCAGCAACCAGTTGGCTCAAGCGAGCTTCCTTCTCAGCATCGCCAAGCCTGACATTGCCTTGGATGTCTTGGAACGAATCCGGGATCGACCGGACCGACACGGTCACATGAGCGCCGAAACCCGCCAGTTTGTGGCAGGTGCCCGCTTGCTCCGTCGTCATGCGCTGTTGATGCACACAGAGACAGCGCGGGAAAAAGCTGCCGCCAAAGGATTTGGTCATCGGTTGTTCACCTGGACCAAGACGCTCTGGTATCGCTTTCGTGCATGGCGACAAGGCGCACTGCTTCGCCGTCAACTCTCAGCACCTGAGTTCTTGCACAACTGCATCTCTCCCTACCGCTCAGGAAGCTTTAGCATGCCCAACAGCCCGGTACCTCACTGGTACAGCGCCGACCTGATCCAGGTCATGGGTCCTGCGATTGTTCACAAAGCCTTGGAGCATGTGCGGGCGGAAGAGTTGAAACAATCTCCCAAAGTCAACGTGTTCTTGCAGGCGCTGGAAGCTGAAATCGCCTTCATTCGGGGTGAATACAAGAAGGCCAGAGCGTTTTCGTTTGCTGTCCTTGCGAAGCTACCTCGAAGCTTAATTCCATTGCGCGTCCGAATGCACGCCATCCAAGGTGCGATCGCTTATTCCGAAGGCCGCTGGTCCAATATGCGAGAAGCCTATGCGTTTGCGTTGCAGAAAGACGGATCTGTCTTCAGACGAATGGGATTGTCCCTTCCGATTGCTCCCATGAACCCGCAAACGCCGCTCGCTCGTCGCGTGCTCAACACGTTGCTCCGTTCCCCCCGATTTGTGGCGGACCCCAAAGGCTTTGTCTTGCGGATCGACGATCGAAGCCCGCTCATGATGGTCTATCTAACACAGCGCAACGGAACCGTCATCAGCCGCGTTGCCATGCATCGCAACCAGATCAAAATACCCAGCAGCACCCCCAAAGCACAGCTCAAGTCCAAGTCAAAAACCAAAGCACCTTCCAAACCCAAGGCGAAAAGCAAACCCAAGACCTACTCCCCAGAGCAACTGACGCAGTGGTACATTGAACAGCTCAGCGCAAGGGTACACCGCGACTTGTTTGCTCCCCCTGTCCAACTGTCGCGCCAAGACATCTTCTCTCTTGATGGAACACCCCTGCAAAACAACCAACCCATCCTCAAGCTACCTTCGTTTTTCAAAAACTCCTCAAAAAAACCCTGATCCCTACAATTTCGTTGGACTCTTTGGATAGACGTGATACAGTGAATCTTCCTTCAGTTGAGACCAAACGCAAGGAAAGGTGCTCTGCAACACGAGAGATTCGCCTTTAGTTACATGGGTAGGAGTGAAAGAATATGAAGCGTTGGATTCGTTTTGGTGTAGTAGCGTTGCTCATGCTGGGCATGGTTGTCGCAGCCGTGGCGTGTGGAAGTGACCCGATTCTCGACAACGAACAGGTCACAGACGGAGCGTCTTCCACAGAGAAGTCGACGGCGGAAGGAACAAGCGGAGCAGAGACAACAGGAGAGGAAACAACCAACCCTCCCCAAGAACCTGCCGACGGACCTGAAGCAGGCCCAGAACCCAGCCAACCCGACAACACAACGGGACCAGAGCAACAGGTTGGACCGGAAGGCGCTGGCCCAGAAGCGACACCCACAGAGCCGCTGCCTCCTTGGAACAAAGACGAACCCGCGGCCCCCAAAGCTTACAGCGGAGGCACTTGCCCCACATTGAAGCCGGGCACCAACACCATGCAATCCGGCGGCAAGAGCCGATCGTTTGATCTGTACCTCCCCACCCTTCCAGGAGGTGCACCTGTTATCTTCATGTGGCACGGTCTGGGTGACAACCCACAGAACTTCGCAAGATCTTTCGGCGCAAGCCAACTCAGCTCCAGCCGAACAGTCATCATTGTTGTACCGAAAGGAATTTCTGGACCAGAGATCCCGAACGATGTTAGCCCGCAAATTGTGAGTTTGCTCAAAGCCAACGCACAGGCCTTCTTTGAGACCTGGTCATTCTTCGGCGATCCGACGGCTGACTTGACCCTCTTTGACGACGTTCTGGCTTGCCTCAATGACCAGTACAAGATCAATCGCAAGAAGGTATACACCTCAGGCTTCAGCGCTGGTGCTTTGTGGAGTACCTACCTGACCATGCACCGCTCTGAGTATCTCGCAGCCAGCCTGATCCTGAGCGGGGGCACCATGCAAAAAGTGCTTGACCTCTCCACGATTCCGTTCGTCGGCTCCAAGAGCAAGGTCAAGGTGATTGACATTCCCTACACCACACCCAGCCACAAAGTCCCTGTGATGCTCACAGCGGGCGGAAGCAACGATGTGGTCAGCATGGCAAGCTTTGTCTCATTCGACTTCCAGGTCGCCACGGATGCGTTCAGTAAGTCCATGGTCCAAGACAGTCACTTTGTGATTCAATGCGACCACACAGCCGGTCACACGTTCCCGCAGGAGATCTACACCCCTGCCATCGACTTCCTGTTCAAGCATGAGTTCACGAACAAAGGAAGTCCCATGGCAGCAGATCCCCTCCCCGCCGGATTCCCCTCGTACTGCCGCATCGCCAGCAACCCCTGATCCAGAACCAGCGCACCGACCCTTCCCTCCAGCAAGCCCACGCATCCCCAAGGGGAGGCGAAACTCAACGAACAGAAACGAACGACTCGCTCCTTGGCCCAAGTAACAGGCTCAACGCCGAATTGCGCGCAAAAAGACCGATAGGCAGACACAACAGCGTCAGCTTTTGGATGGTGAAGGCTTTAGAAGGGAAAGAGGAAGGGAAGAAGTCCAAAGCTAGCCCATCCAGAACGGATGGACAACCCAGCTAGATTGGAAGGCTTAGGGCTGGGGCTCTGCGTTGCGGATGACTCCAGTTTCCAGGTCGCGGACAGGGGTGCCATCTTCGGTGTTGCTGAACCGGACGCCCTTCCCTTGGTCAGCCGAGTTTCGCAGGCTATCCGACATTTCAAAGCCCCATGCATCGAGAAGAGCGATGGGGTCGATGAACTTTTGGTCTCCGCTCGCAGCAAGTTTGCAGAGACGACCCGACATTTCCACGCCTTGCACCACACCACCACGCACATCAAGGTGACCCATATACAGCACACGTTTGCCGCGAGCCAGCGCTGGGTTGGTCAGGATGACACGACCTTCTGCATCACGACGAGCGGCGGGCAACGCGTGGATGCTACCGTCCGAAAGGATGGCGAAGTTGTTGGCCCACTTTTGACCGGAGCTACCCCGAGCGTAAATGTCGGAGTGAGCGGACTCATCGTAATGGGACGTGATGTTGCCGGTTCCACCCACGCGGGTTTCGTATTGGATCTCTGTGACAGAGATTCCACCGGGACGCATCACACGCTTGGGAACCATCACTTGGTATTCGAGTGTTGTGTCTTCCAGATCAGCCTTCAACTTCTCCGGTGTAATCTCGGTGTAATCGAAGGTCATGTTCTCGACAGGAGCGGAGTTGGAGGGGTAGTTGGTGTAAATCCCCTTCACTTCACCGTCACCCTTGCGCTTGGTTTCGTTGACATCGAAGGGCTCAAGGCCATTGTCATACGCCGTTTGTAGAAGCTCTTTGACCTTCTCAGGGACTTCGGTGCCGCCGAAGCTTACGGGGCGCACAGAGGTGGCTTCCTCCAAGGATTCAACTGCGACGAGGGAGCCGCCAAGGATCGGGAACCGAACACCTGTGCGTTGGGCCTCATCGAAGGCTTCCATGGTCGTCACATAGCCAGTCGGGCCGCTACCGAAGCTATCCATGTTCACATTGTCCGCATCCAGCACAGCGTCACGGATGGCGTTCATCTCGTCCACATTGATGGAGCCACCTGCCGCTTCCGCAACTTCCTTGAGGTCGTTGTGGTCGAGGACGCCATCTTGGGTGAGAACATGAATCTTGTTTTTTATGTCATTGACAGCCATGAGAGAAACTCCTTGGGTTCACGAGCGCCACGCAACGCTCTGTTTCGATTGGGTCGAATCCATTGAAAGTAATTTGAAACAAGGAAACCGATTAGAGGCTGCCATCCCGACGCAGGGTCAAGGCCGTGTCGCCTTTGCTCAACGTCGAGTTTTCCCACTCAACATCGTCAAAGCCTGCGCGCTCGGCCTCGTTTTTCACACGGCGGCCACGAAGATCAGCGATGTACTCTTGCGCTCCCAACATTTCGCCCCACACGAAGTTGACCATATCCAGGTCATCGACATGTTGGCCGTGGATTGCATAGTCTTGGCCTTGGTTTGCGACTGTAAACAAGGAAGCATCCAAACCTGCGAGAGCTTGAGAGTCCAAGGTCAGAACAGAGCCTTTGTCTGCTGCAAACTGATTCAACTCTTGCAACTTCGCGTCGAGTTCACCTTGGGGCAAAGCTTGCAACTCGTTCAACCAAGTCGAAAAGGTCTCGGGCTTGTCGGCTGCTACGTTTGCACCTTGGGCCAAGGCAAAGTCCATCACAATGCCAGCCTTACCGTTTTGAATGGCGCCTTCGTGTGTCGCGATGGCTTTCATAAAGGGCTCTTCCGAGCGAAGCTCAATTTGGACCTCATTGACGACCATGGCGTGGAACATTTTGTCAGCGCCCACATCTTCAGCGCCAGCACGTTGCTCGTCGGTCAGGCTCTCCCACACTTCAGGAGTGTAAAACTCGCTCACGTCGAAAGTATCGATCAAGAAGTTACCGTAAGACCGCGAGCTATTCGCGTAAGCTTTTCGAGCGCTGTCAAACCACAGATTTTGCCCGGTGGTTCCAGCGGCTTCAATCTGTCGATGAACGATTTCGAGGTGCTCACTCACCATGTTGCTTCGGATGTGCCCCACAGCCTCGTCTTTGTTGGCTGCGTTGGCAAGTTCATCTTTGCCGTTGTCTTTGGCCCAGGCTGCAAACTCGTCGAGGAACGCTTGCTTGTCGGGACCTGACAGCTTCTTGTCCAGCTCGTCCAGGAAGGGCTTCACTGTCATTTTGGACCGCATGGTGGGCTCTTTCTCTTTGAAGAACTCCATCACTTCGTCCGTCATGTCAAACCCTTGCACCGCATCTGTGGAGGCTCCTGCGATGGCATCCCGGTGGTCATCCACCAAGCCGGCAAACTCATCGTACGCAGACTTAATGGCGTCAGCGACGACTCTGCGTTTTTTGGTCTCAAGCTTGTCCGAGGTCACGTGATGGTCGGGCCAAAGCGAAGCGATAGTATCAACGGTGACGCCGTCTTGTTTGAGCGCAGGGTCCAACTCCATCAACGCATCTTGGGTACGCTCCAAGATCGCGGTCTTGTCGAGCAGCCCTTGCCCCAAAGACTTCAACGCCTCTGCATCAGCAGGGCTCAGTTCGCTGCTTTGTTCCAACAAGTCCAAGGTGCTTTGGATGTTGGGCTCCCCAGCGTTGTTGAACAACGTTTCGCTGGCGCTACGGCTGGTTTCGTTGAAGTGAAAGCGGCTTCGAGTGGAGCGAACGTGGGCTTTCGTTTCCAACTGCAAAACATCTTTGTATTCGCCGATGGTTGGGAGTTTGCCGCGAGCAGCAAGCTCTTTGTGAACAACGCCAATCGCTTCGATGGGCTGTTCGTTGTTGCTACCCCATCCCCACCCGCTGATGCCTGTTCTGACATCTTCATCCAGACCATTCACATCATCAGCGCTTGGGCTGTCTTTTCGAATATCCGCTTTGGCAGCCGACTTGGTACCGGAAGCATCCACCGACGAGCCAATCTTCGACTGAATCAACACACGTCGTACAGCATCGTGTCCAGGTTCGGGATCATCGCGTCGGATACGGCCTCGAACGGTCATATCATTGTCGAGCAATGTATAGTCAGCGGTGTCGTAGTAGGCGTCTTCGTTGTAATCGGTGCCCAAGTCAACTTCGTGCTCGCCGTTATCTTCGTCCCGTATGAGGCGGCCCGACTCGACAGTCAAAGAGACAAAGGGGATTTCTTCACGAATCTTGTGAGCGCGACTGTCCCACCGCATTTCATCGAGAGACACACCGCTGTATCCGACGCTAAAGGCTTCGGCGTCCTTGGCCTTGCGGATACGCTTGAGGATGGACTTTCCACCACGCTCAGAGCGCAACAACTCAATGAGCTGGTTTTTGTCCAACCCACCCAAGCGACGCACCGCCTCAAACTCATGGTTGTTGCGGTCGGACTTCATCGACTGACCATCAAAGGTCGCGGCGTCGATGAACATTTGGCCGGCGAGAGGATCGACAGGTGCAGCCTCACGGCTGAGCATCACACCCAACACGCTCGTGGAGCCTTCTACCTTTGTGGCATCAGCAAACGCAGAGCGCGAGGAAGCGTATCGAACGGAGCTGTCATCCAGCCCCATCATTTTGCTCATTTCGCTGGTCGGACTCAGGTCCAATCGGGTGCCCGCTTTGATGGTGGACGTTGACTTCACAACGTCGTCCAAAGCCTGCACCAGATCGCTAACGTAACGCTGGATTTCCTGACCGGGCTCCAGTCCTAGCTCAGCGGCAACTTGTTCCGGCTGCGCTTCGTATCGCTCGTAGAAGGACTTGAGCTCTTGGGTGTTACCAATCTCCAGCGTTTGACCACCGGCGGCAAGCTGGATCACAATTTCTTTGTTCTCCAACTCTTGGCCTACAGCCTCCAACCAACCTGTACGATTGTGGGACTGATACAACTCCGGTTTGAATTCCAAACCATGCTTTACATGAATCGTAGACATCATCGCCTCAACTTGCTCACGAAACCATCAACCCGTAACACCACATCACCCTACTCATGGGCAGTGACGCCAACAGATTAAACCGTCTCTATCTCGAAACTCTAGACCAAAAAGCCAGAGCGCTTTTGGAAAGAAAGCAAGGCAGTATACGAGGCTCGATTCCCAAACGTCAAGGGAAATTGTAACCATCCTGTGGATTTTGTGACAGAAATGTGACACAATCGTTACAGCAAAAAGAAAGATGAACAATCTCGGATCACGAAAGATCACTCTTGGGAAGCAAACGATGTCGGTACGACGAGTATCAGAAACTCTCCAAACTCTTACAAACAAGGAAGTCATCACCAAGAGTGACATTGAATCCTTACGTGAAGCAGCAGGACCCAAAGTATCGGAAACCGAACGAGGCCTTGTAGACAGCTTCACCCTGAAACATCCTGAGGCGCTTACTCTGGATGCTGCTCACGAGTTGCAGGCAAGCTTCAACGTGGACGCACAAGCCATTCTGCCTCTCACCCTGCTGGAAACCCCCTCATTAAAAGTTCCAGAGTCGAGTGGAATCGTTGCCCTTGGGGATGGACGTTTCCTCGTCGCGGATGACGCCAAAGGCATCCTCTATCGCCAAGCCGACGGGGATGTAAAAACGCTGGCCTCCGCGAAGGATTTTAAGGCCCTTAGAGGTCTCGAAGGGCTGTGCCTTTCCAAGGATGGGACCACACTCTATGCGGTCTCGGAAAACACCCGCAAGGTAGTTTCTCTCTCTCTCAATGACCAAGGAGGCACACCCTCATTGGGAGAGCCTGAGGTGCTGGGGAAGTTGCCAGTTTTGGGACGCGCCCCAAACAAAGGGTGGGAAGGCATTGCAGTCCTTCCTGCTGCCCACTCCCCCATTGAAGAAGACTGTATTGTAACGGTACATGAAGGCTATCCTCGCTGTATCGGGATCTTTACCTTGCCTGACCTTGAGGAAGTAGACATCATTCGACCTCCTGAATCTGCGTTGGGACACCTCAACGATATCAGCGACATCGCTGTTCATCCCGAAACAGGTCACCTCTTTGTCCTGAGTGATGAATCCCAAAGCATTGTAGAGTTAAGCCTCACCACCAAGCTATCGGCTGGCCCTGGAGGACTCCTCGAAACCAACGGCCTGGAAGCCCTCCGAACATTCAAGCTTCCCCTCGACAAGAAGCAAAAGCCCGAAGGCATCACATTTCTTGATAGCTCCACCTTGTTTGTAGCTTGTGACGGCAGTGACACCATGTTGAAGCTACAACTCAACGACCACTGAGTCCTCTCGCCTCCAGTATCTTCTTTTCTCTTTTCAACACCATATCTGTCACAACTTAGGGCTGCCAGGGCGTCCACTTCGACAGGTAGGCTCCATAAGCAACTCCCACACCTGTCACATACAAGATCGGCACAGCCAAGGACCACCAGCGAGAAAAGCGCAACGTGGAGCTTTCCTTTCCAGCTATGGGATACGGAGCAACCCACCACCGGTATGCCAGCCCCGCAACAACAAAGCCTCCGACGACATCTACAAAGTAGTGTTGTTTTACGAACAAGGTCGAGGCTCCAATCAAGACAGCGACCCCGATAGCAACGCCTCCAATCCAGCGGTCGACTTTCCAACAAGCCAGCGCAGCCATCGCCGCCATTCCCACATGAAGAGAGGGAAAACAACAGTACGGAAGGTCCAGCCAGTAACAGAGGAGAAGGCCCCACTCCACAAAGCTTGTAGGGGCAAGACCTGTTGGGCGATGGAGCGTTTGCACAGGCACCAAAACAAAGCAAACCCAGGCCAGCGATTGAACGGAGAGGAACGAAAGCGCCACACGACGGAAGAGATAGCGATCCCGCACCACAACCATCGGCCAGAAGCCTGAGATCACGACCAGTGCGTAGACATACACCCACTCTCCCACAAACGGAACGTTGTGGTCCACCCAAGTCATAGGAACATACGCTTTGACTTTGTTCGCCACGAGCCATTGGTTAATCCAGAAGTAGCCCATGTAGATCACGACCACAACAACGGCAATTCCAAGCCGCTCCAGGAGCAACCCCCAGCTCCGCTCACCCTGTGCATCCATGCTCATCCCCTGTTTACAACACAAGACATCACTGAATCGAATGTGGAAACGTCAAGTGTGACAAGAGAGGGAGGTCGTTGTCAAAGAAATGCAGGGAAAAAGCGTTGAAGTGTTCCAACAATGCTAGTCTTACAACAAACGGCGCACCCACTTCTCCAATTGCGGCTTGGGCAGAGCGCCGGCCAGTCGGTCCGCCAATTCTCCCTGCTTGAACAACATCAGCGTTGGGATACTTTGTACCTGGAACTGGGCTGAGAGTGCGCGATTGTCTTCGGTGTTCACCTTCAGCACAATCAATTCGCCGTCCAAGTCTTTGGCGATGTCTTTGAGCGCAGGGGCGATCATGTGACAAGGACCGCACCAGTCCGCCCAAAAGTCCACAAGCACAGGAAGACCGCTCTCCGAGATTCGCTGTTGAAAGTCTTTGAGGCCCCGGACGTCTTGGGGGACGCCCGTTTGTAGAGCGGCATCGCATTTTCCACAGGTTGGTTGTTCGGACCACCGCTCCAGGCGGATCCGGTTCTTTTGTCCACAATCATCACAGCGCCAAATGACGGAATTGGATTGGCTCATTGTCGCTCTCCTATCGTTCCCACAACACCAATGTATCGTTTTGTCTACCGGCGGGACAACCCGCCTTTCCCACATCATAGAGACCCAACACACCTCCTTGGTTGCAACAGCCAAATATGGTATCACCCACCCCACAACGGTCGAAACACACGAACACGCTCCGTTCGTCTTGCACGATAACCCTAATCATTACAATTCCGTTCGCCAAAGGATCTCTTGGATGAAAAAGATGCTGTTGTTCGCGAGCAATGCCGCTTGCCTAGTGATGCTGTTTGTCATTGCAGTCCTTGCACCCTTACTCTTCCTTCCGACGACGATGTTGCCTCGCCTGGCAGTCGCAGCGGTTGCATTGTTTGGTCTGCTCCACTTGTTCTTCAACACCAAGCTGGGCTCCATCGACACGCTGCAACGCTCCCCCTGGCTTACCATCATCATGGTCCCGGTCCTGCTTGTCCTTGGCTTTAGAGGAACGAGGCTGCTCCCACTCATGGTTGGGATTCCCGTTCTGATCTTTCTCATGGTCCTTGGGATCCAGTGGTTGTTCTTCAACGCACGGGACAATTGGCAAGAGTTTGCCCAGGCTCATGGTTTAGAAGTCACAGGCCTTGGCGTTGAGGAGTTCCCTAAGATGACCGGTCGTTGGCGCGGCGTACCTATCCAGGTAGAGCTCATGTACGACCCTTCCAAGCTTGGCGCCTCCGAAGAGAATGTGTCGCTCACTGTCGTCCAAGCGCTGTGGGAACCACCAACACCCAGCCCTTTCTCTATCACAGCACAGCTTGGCTCAGGTAGCTCCAACTTTGTTGTTGATTCTTCAAGCTATGAAGTCGTAGATGTTGTGCAACAAAGCGCAGCTCTGTCACAAGCTCTCACAACGTTCTTCGCGACCTATCCACGCTCTGGAGAGATCGACGAATCAGGCGTGACCACCGCAGATTTTTCACTGCTACCGCCAGACAAGATCGAAGTGATGCTGAACCAATGTGTGGACACGTTGATGCTCTTGCGCCAGCATGTAGAGGGACAAGCCTAACCATCAAACAGAAGGAGCCTTCCACTCTCCTCAACGAAACGAAGACATTGTCCGCTCAAATCCACATTCCAAAGACTCACCCCATGCAATCGGCAAACGAATGAAAGAGACCAAGGTACAAGCAAGACCACCAGCCTCCTCGTTGGTAGCAGACCTTCCCCCAGGACCGGCCATGCTTGTCCGGTTTCCCGCAGCACGCTTGCTTCTCAAAGGACTTCGTCGTTCTGTGGATGCGATGGGAAGTCTCTCTTCTTGGGTTGGCTTGGAGCCACGCCTGGATCCCGATGACATCATCCGCCGGGCACGCAAGCGAACAGGTCTGCATGACCTTGGCGACGTCGCCCACCCCGACGGCTTCTCTCTCGGCTGCGCGTCGGCTGAGCGTGACGCAGGGCTGGGTGCGTTCGGCCGCTTGGCTGTGCGCAACGCCCTGGTCGATGCTGTGAGCAACCGCCTTCGTTATGTCCACGCCAAGCAAGCGGACCCGAAGCGTTTTCACGTTCCTTTGCGTCCTCCCATCTTTGTTGTCGGCTTGCCACGTTCGGGCACGACATTTCTCCACCGCCTGTTGTGCTCCATCCCGAACCATCGGGGGATTCCGATGTGGGAGAGTCGTCAACCCATCGCTGACCAAAAAGGGAAAGACAAGCGCCGCGACTTAATGGCTTGGGCCATCGCTGGTCTGCGTGCTTTTGCCCCCGAAGTCATGACCAAACATGCCTTTGAGCTAGACTCCCCCGAAGAAGCCGTCACCATGTTTGAAGCAAGCATGGGGTGGAATCCTTTTCTGTGGAGGCTGTGCGGCTGTCATAGCTACCTGGACTGGCTGCTGGAACAAGATGCCACTGAGCCCTACAGGATCTTCGTGGACTTGCTGCATTGGATAGCAGCCCCAGAGCCAGCCTCGCGTCTCGTCCTCAAGACTCCGAACCATGTGGGCTTCCTTGACACACTTCACCAGCTTCTACCCGACGCGATCTTTGTACAAACCCACCGCGACCCGGCGTCTTGCGTACCCAGCTATGCAAGCCTATCCCAAACCATGCATGGGCTCTCGACCCACCGCGTCGATCTTCACAAGCTAGGCTCCTCAAGCTTAAAGCTATGGAGCACTCTTTGCCAGCGCGCGATCGAAGCAAGAGCGAAAGACAGCAGCCTTCGCGTCATTGATGTCGACTACAACGAGCTTATCCACGCCCCGATGGACACCGTTCAGCGTGTGTATGCAGAGGCTTCTCTACCATGGGATGATAGCTATACGACAGCCATTGATTCGGAGCTACAACATCGGACGGCCGGGAAATACGGGAAGCATCACTACAACCTCGAAGACTTTGGTTTAACCGAAGAAGTCGTGCGCCAACAGTTTGCCTGGACCCCCAAACAAGCACCCCATGATTAAGATGGAGGCTTCTGAAGAAAGCGATAACACTCTTCGATTAGTCGCTCCAAGAAGTCGGCCTGGTAAGTGGCACCGTTCTGGGCCTCTTTCTCAGTCCAGGGATTCATAAACACAAAGCGGAGAACATCCAAGCCCTCGCTGTCTTGAGTGAGCTTTGCGATCTGTGCATGCTCTGAAGCAAAAGCGCTGTTGACAGACAGTGAGGTGTGAGACACCAGATAATCATACTGCTGGATGCTCTCGACGTCGCGTACACCAAAACGTTGGATCAAAAACGTATTCAAGGCATTGTTGCCCGACACTGTGGAGGCAGCCTTGTCGAGCACCAACAAGCCCACCACGTTGATGCTGGGCGCGTTAACTGGAACAAAGCAAAACGGTGCATCCTCCAGCCTCTCGTTTACCTTGTTGATGAGTTGGTAAAACTGCGTAGCCTGCGCACAAAGCCCCAACATCAACTTGCCATAACCGTCCGTGTTCAAGGGAATCATTCGGTGGCTGAACCACACGGCCGCGGCGGCTGCTCCAGGCTTGGACCCTTCCAAAATGTACTGCCCTAGATGAGCCCCATCTTCCCCAGTCCGCTGGTCGAAACAATACGATGCTGATTGCGAGACAAAGTGACGCAAGAAGCCGTCCCGCAGGACAAATGCGCCCGCGCCGTACGGAGCATAACCCATCTTGTGAGGATCCACGGTAACTGAGTCACAATGGCGAATCGCGGAGAAAACCTTCTCTCCTTCTTTCATGTGAGGCTGGTCCAACAACGCCTGCAAGGAAGGGTCTAAAGGCTGCTCTCCTTCTTGAAACATTGTGGCAAAGTAGCCACCAAAGGCAGCGTCCACATGGATGGGAGAAACAAGACCCTGCTTGGCCGAAGCGTCACGAACCGCCACAAGATCCACCAGATTGTCCAGGCTTCCAAACTCAGTAGTCCCAACGACAGAGACCGTCTCCAACACAGGAATTTGTTCGCTTCGACAACGCTCCAACATCTGTTGGTATCCCTCAGGACACATCCGAAAACGACGGTCTACAGGAACAGACAGAAACCGTTGTTGACCGATTCCAAACACTCCTGCTGCACGTTGCCAGGAGTAATGAGCCGTCTTGGGTAACAGCACCACAGGTTCATGAGTGCAACGCCCCCACACAGACGACACTTTCTCCCAAAACGCACGCTCTCCCATCCCTGTGGGAGAATGTTTCCGCATTTCTTCCACAGGTTGATGTTCCAACAACATCATCTGTTGGGCAAACGACTCCCAGAGAGCTTCGAGTTGCTGGGGAAGAACGTTCATCAACTCCCAGTAATCGCCGGATAAGTCATCAGGAACCGTGAGGCTGTGGGCTTCGTAGGCAAAGCGCATCGCAACAGGCAAAAACTTGGCTGCTTTGTGAAACCACAAGGATTCGTAGTTGGCGACGGTTCCGCCGGAGGTGAGGTGGCCAAAGCTACGTTCGGAATCAAAACCAAACAAGGCTGCGAGTTGTTGTCCGACCTCCAGTTCGTACTGAATGGTAACCGTAGACGCCTCATAGCTCACGTTGTTGGGATTGTAAAACATCGTCGCCATATACGCGACCAAGCCAGGGAGGGATGGCTCCGATATGATATGCGCCATGTACCGGGGAGAAAAGAAAGGAACATCCAACTTTAAGTCGGAGATCAGAGAGAACAACTCTTGGTAAAATGTCTCGCGAAACTGGTCGGCTTCCGCTTTCTTTAAGTCAGGAAAGGACAGCGTGGGTGGGTCTTTCGGATGGAAGTTACGTCGCCAGTACACATGGTCGTTCACAACCAACGAGAGAACGTCCTCCAAAAAGGCCCGCTGCTCACTCTTCGGTCCTAAGAAATAGTACATGGTTCCTCTCCTGTACACGTCATCGACAACCCGACACAGCCTCTTCAAGCCGTCGAGAAGTCAGCAGTATATAGAAAGTTGGAGAGATGGCTTTGACACACATCAAGGCCGGACCGTTCCGAAGAGAGTTCCCAAACGATACAGAATGACAGAAACAAGCGAGCCATGGTAAAGTGTAGCACGTCCCGAAACCCTCTTAAGAAGAGAGTTCATCGGCACTTCGATGTTTGGAAGTCCGTGACGATCGGCCCATAACCTACGGAGAAAACGAATGCAACGAACACGAGTCAGAGTCGTGTTTTCCATCATCCTGTTCGGAGCACTTTGTGTATCAGCCTGGAACACCCAGTCTCAGCCGACACAGCCGACTTCCCATCCTGTATCTCGGTTTGTCTACACCTCGCGAAAGCACGCCAAAAAGCTGAAGCTACCCACCTCCAAAAAGGTCTGGCACTTTGCAATTTATGGCGACCGAACAGGTGGCCCTCGCAGTGGACTTAAGATTCTGGCGCAAGCGGTCCAAGACACGAACTTGTTGTCTCCGGATCTGGTGATGACCGTGGGGGACTTAATTCAGGGCTACAATACAACCCGTCCCTGGTTGGAAGAGATGAAAGAGTTTAAGGGCATTATGGCAGCATTAAAGATGCCCTGGTTCCCTGTCGCAGGCAATCATGACGTCTACTGGCGAGGCCCCAACCGCCCACCCAACGGCCATGAGAGCAACTACGAGAAACACTTCGGTCCGCTCTGGTACTGGTTCCCTCACAAGAACGCAGCCTTCATTGTTCTGTACACCGACGAAGGCGACCCCAAAGTGGGTGACAAAGGCTTCAGCAAGAGCCGTCACATCCAGATGTCCCAAACCCAGATCAACTGGCTCAAGAGTGTTCTCCCCAAAACCAAAGCGTACCGTCACACCTTCGTGTTCTTGCACCATCCCCGTTGGATCAAAGAGTACTACCCCAAGAACAACTGGGAGAAGGTACACAAGCTATTAGCCTCAGCAGGGAACGTCCGGGCCGTGTTTGCAGGCCACATTCACCACCTTCATTACGCCGGAGCACGCGACGGTATAGCCTACCACTCCCTCGCGACAACAGGCGGAGGTTTGTTTACCAAGCTTCCTGAAGCGGGCTTTCTTCATCACCTCAACGTGGTCACAGTGCGCACCAAACAGTTTAAGGTTGCCACAGTGCCCGTGGGAGCAGTCTTTGACCCACGAACCGTCAACATGAAGAAGAACATGGCCACCTGGAAGGTGCTCGCACGTATGAAACCTAGGGGTGTTCGCCCACTCTATATCTCGCAAAAGGGTAACATCCACGGAACCTACGAGTGCAAGTTCAAGAACAGGGTGGGTCGCCCTCTTGAATTGGATGTGATCGCGGATGCCACCAAGTCTCCTTACAAGTTTACTCCCGACCACTATCACATCCGGATTGAGCCAGGCCAAACACACACCCTATCCTTTCGCTACCAGGCCGTGGTTGAAGATCCTTACAAAGCCTACCCACAGCCCTCTCTCCGTGTAAAGTTTGACTTCCTGGGCGAAGACTTCCGGCTGTCCTTTCCAGAACAACGTTTCCCCATGGAGATCAAAGTTGCGCCACGCTTTGACAAGCCGACCTCACGACCAACGAGCAGCACCTCAAAGCCGACGTCCCGTTCGCCAAAGCCTAGAAGGAATGGGGTACTCACCTTGGGTGAGAAGTCCGCGCTTCGCATCCAAAGCAAGTATCTCAAAGCCATGGAGAGGAAGCCGTTCACAATCGAAGGATGGATCAAGCCCACGAAGACAAGAGGAATGCGAGCGGTCTTCTCCAAAGCTCAGGGCTCTGCCTTTGGCTTGTTTCTACAGTGGGGGCGACTGAGGGCATTCCTCCATATCAACGGGCGATACCGTTACGCCCGAGGTAAGCATCGCCTGCTCCCCAACACGTGGTACCACGTAGCGATGGAGTACGACGGCACGACCCTACGTACGTATGTGAATGGCAAGATCGATAGCTCAACACCTGCGCAAGGAGCCTGGACACCCAACCGCTACTCGTTGTACCTCGGCGCTGACCCCAAGCGGCGAGACAAACCCAACCTGTTCCTGCCTGGAGAGATGGATGAGATCCGAATCTCTACCGTCGCAAGGTACCAGGGCAAACCCTTTACCCCTTCCCAACGATACACCACCGACAAGCACACCTTGTTGCTCCTTCATTTGGATCAGAACCTGGGACCGGCGGTACCCGATAGCTCCGGCAATACAATCACCGTCAGTCGCGTCAACAAAGCCATTGTGGTCAAGCCAAAACGATAGCTTCGGAATGAAGGATAGCTTCCCCTGGAAAAGGTACCTACCCAAAGGAGTCAAGCCCCATGTCATCCATGGACACCTGGATCGCGACGGGTCATTTACGCAACAACAGACTCTCCGTCGATGACTACACCATCGAAGTCGTAGAGGGACCTCACCAAGGCCAGAAGCTATCGTTACAAGAGGAAGTCTCCCGCATCGGTCGGGCGGAATGGTGCGACTTGTCTCTGCCTTTGGACCGGCGAACATCAAGCCTACACTGCGAATGCTGGCTGGAGCCCCAAGGCGTAAGAATCAAGGATCTCAACAGTCGCAACGGTGTATTCCTCCAAGGTTGTCAGGTCTTCGACGCCTACTGGCCAGACGGCACTGTCGTCCAAGTGGGGAACTCCAGTCTCAAGCTCAAGAATCTTCATAGCACCCAAGAGATCCATATCATCACCCAAGATGACAGCGGGACCATTGTGGGACAAAGCCCTGCGATGCGAAAGCTGTTTGGCATGATTCGAAAAATAGCACAACGCAACATCCCCACGCTGTTGCAAGGGGAAACAGGAACAGGCAAAACAACGGTAGCTCGGGCCATTCATGACCAAGGGCCACGTGCTGGGCGACCGTTCGTTGTTGTTAACTGTGGAGCCCTTCCCCACAACCTGATTGAAGCCTCCCTCTTTGGCTACGAAAAAGGTGCCTTCACAGGGGCAACCAAGCGTCATCACGGCTACTTTGAACAGGCCAACGGAGGCACCCTCTTCCTTGATGAGATCGCAGAGCTCCCGCTTTCACTGCAGCCCAAGCTGCTCGATGTCTTGGAGCGCAAATGCATCCGCCGCTTGGGAAGTGAGGGGGAAGTCAGGGTCGATTTCCGCCTGGTCTCCGCGACACACAAGGACTTAACCGAAGAAATTGCAGCGCAGCGCTTTCGACAGGACTTGTTCTTTCGTTGCGCTACCGTAACCTTGGAAATTCCGCCTCTTCGCGAGCGCAAGAAGGACATTCCTCTCCTACTGGATCGTTGGCTGCGATCACTTTTACCAAGCCAGAGCCTTCAATTCACACGCCCCGCCCTTGATACGTTGTGTGGCTACTCCTGGCCCGGAAACATCCGGCAGCTGTACAACGTCCTTGAAAGCGCGGTGACCTTCCTGGATGGCAACACCATCGACGTCAAAGACCTCTACCTTCCAGGCCAAGAAGAGGAACCAGCTCCCACACCGTCTCTCTTCTCCATGTTCCCCGACGTGCAGCCAGCAAAAAAAGAACCCTCTGTTGACTCCCTCCCTGCATCGCTGCCCATCTCCCCAAGCTATCCAACTCCGCCCGCACGCATGGAACCAGGCGACTTTGCGCTCAAGTCCTTCCTGGGCGAAGTCGAGAAAGCCCTCATTGTTCAGGCGCTGGAATATTCCAACGACAACGTTCAGGAAGCAGCCCTTCGGCTGGGTATCACCGGCGCATGGCTTTACAACCGTATCAAAAAGTACGGACTTCGTGATTGACGCCCTCCCCTACAAGATTTGCTCCATCAACTTGTGTCTTGTCTTGCAAAACCTTAAGATGCAACGGTGTCCGTATGGTTGACACCTTTTGTACATGAGGAATGTGATATGAAACGATTATGGATTGTGTTTGTAGTTTTGATGTTTGGGTGCTCCCCAACAACAGGAACACCGGATGGAGCATCGCAAAACGAAGCCGCTCAGGAAGCGACAACAGCGGATGAGAAGCCAACAACCGGTGAAGCATCCCAAGAACCCACCGTTGCCGACGAAGGAAAAGAAGGTGGTGACACCGAGCCTGCTTCAGAGCCTGCTTCAGAGCCTGCTTCCGAGCCCACAGCAGAGCCAGCCACCGAACCCGCGTCGGAGCCTTCGACACCCGATGCTGGAGAGGCCACACCAGAGGACTCGTCAGGCCCAGAAGACGGACCCGAAGCAGGACCCGAATCGGAACCCACACCGGAGTCAACACCCGAGCCCGTCCAAGAATCCGATCCCATGACGTGCACCGAACGAGCACAAAAAGCCGTCGCTGATGTGGAAGCGGAACGAGTAAAGCATCTCACCTGCGCAGCCAACACCGACTGCACAAACGTTGGCACCTCAACCGACTGCCAGGGAGCTTGCCCCAAAGCAGTAAGCACCAGCGGGAAGACCAAGGTCGAGTCTTTGATTACACAGATCAATCAAACCTACTGCAAAGGCTACCAAGCGGACGGGTGTCCTTACGCGACACCCAAGTGTGTCGCCAACTCACCCGTGTGTTACCAAAAGACTTGCATGCTAATGACCTGCACCGAACGTAGAACCAAAGCATCGGATGATGTTCGCGCCATTGAGCAACAAAATCTGTCTTGCACTGTCGACTCGGACTGTGTGCTCTACTGGTCTGGAACCAAATGCGCAGGTGCCTGCCAACGAGTGGTCAACAAAACAGGCGAGCCTTTGGTGAAAGCAGCCATCACAGACATCAACAACGGAATTTGCGAGACATACCAACAAGACCAATGCCCCTATGCAACCCCCAGTTGCCTCCCAGCCCAAGCCAAGTGCACCAACAGCGTTTGCGTGATGGTAACAGGTACTCCCTAGCTTCTCTTTTCCCTCCTTCAACGACACTCTCTCTATCCATGTAAGAACGGCCAGGGGTTGCCAACGTCGTTCCACGTCCCCATGCTTCAAAGACCTACCAAAAACCCATAACAAACAATGCACAACGAGCGATTGTCTTGTTGGCGCAATGTGGAGGAATCGAGCATGGGTATGGGAACTGCAGGAGCGGTACTGGATGCCATTTCAAGGCAAAAGCAAATCACGCGAGCCACAATGGGCGATGCGTTGGCTCGATTTAACGCTCGACTCCTGGCCAAACAGGAATATAACCTTCGCATGTTGGAGGCAGATCCTGCTGAACAAGAGCGCTTGCAGGCGCTCCTCTTTGAAGAATTTGAATGCTATCGTTTGTGCGACAAGTGTGGACACTTAGGCTCAGAAGAGGAAGCTTGCCCCTCTTGTGGAAGCCAGATCTTGATTGACCTGCAAAACGTCAACCATGCCTTCCAGATTTACGAGATGGAAGAGGAAAGCCGTCAACACACCCCCTTATGGGTCTACTTGGCACCTGCAATCCCTGCGCTTTACACAGGCTACAAAGGGATGGGCCTGTTTGTGTTGCCCTATGAGTGGAGCGCGAACTCATTGTTCTTTAAGTACTTGAGCTACATCTTGATAGTCTTTGGCCTCTTTGGCTTCTTCGTCGCAGGAGCCTTGGTTGGAGGCGCAACCTGGTGGGTGGGCCACCGACTGCTAGTTCGATGGCTGTCCCGACGTTGGGCACCCGAATCACCCGAGCGATGGCATGCCCCTTTCCCTCAACCGAACCAAGAGTCACCCATCGTCGAAGACATCGAAGGACGCTGCCAAACAAGCAAGGAAGACTCCCTCTTGCAAGCCCCTTTTTCAGGAAGGAAATGCCTCGCGTATCGGGTTGCGCTTTTCCGGGAAGAGCCTGTCGGCATCAAACCCATCTCCTGGCTTCTCGACGAACAGAAAACCACCTCGTTCTCTCTGAATGGAACATCGTTCGAGAAAGGCAAGGTTGCGGTTGACTTGCCCCTTACTCCACTGTCTCCCGAGCTGCTCTGCGCCGACCAAGACGCCTTGATGCAATGGCTTCGTCAGCGAGGGCTCTTTCTCTCTGAAGGAGGATACACCTTTTGTGAAAGCATCCTTCTTCCCAACCAGGCTGTCCATGTTCAAAGGTACGCGCAACCTGCGAACTCCGTACCCACCTTGTCTGCTGTAGGTACGTTAAACAGATAGAACCCATAGGACCCATCGTTTTAGCGTTCTGCAAAAATACGATCGAGAAGCTGCTGATGCTCCACCTCATGAGCACGACGACTCCCATGGGCCGGGACAGATGACTCCGCTCGGGCGATAACAGAGACGATCCGACGCTCCTCGACGAGTTGTTCCAGGTGAGGTCGAACAAAGCGCCAGCCTCCCATGTTTTCAGGCTCCTCCTGAACCCAACACAACGAAACATCTGCGGGAAAAGCGTCCAAAGCTTGAGCAACCTCTTCGGCTGGAAACGGGTACAGCTGCTCGATTCGAAGAATCGCAACATTGTGTGCTTCCCGCTTCTTTCGCTCCTGCAAGAGAATGGCCCCTAGCTGCCCACAACAAAGTAGTATTCGGGAGACCTTGGAAGGTCCCACGAGAAGCGTTTCAGCTTCTGGATCGGACAAGACTGTTTGAAAGCTCCCTTCCGCCAACTCCTCCAACGGAACGCTTGCAGCCGGGTGTTGCAACAAACGTTTGGGAGTGAGCGCAATGCAAGGTCGAGGGTCCGGCAGAAGTACCTGCTCACGCAACCCATGAAACACCTGAGCCGCATTGGATAGGTACACAAGCCTTAGATTGTTCTGTGCCGCAAGCTGAAGGAAACGTTCAGGCCTTGCGCTGGAATGCTCAGGCCCTTCCCCTTCCAGACCATGAGGAAGGAACATACACAAACGAGTCGCCTGTCCCCACTTCTCAAAGCTGCTGACCACAAACTGATCAATCAACACCTGGGCTCCGTTCGCAAAGTCACCAAACTGAGCTTCCCAAATGACTAAAGCATCGGGACGTTCCAGACTGTAACCAAACTCAAACCCAAGAACAGCCGCCTCGCTGAGAGGGCTGTTGTACACTTCAAACGAAGCTTGTTCAGCCGAGAGATGATCCAGTGGCGTGTATCGTTCTCCAGATTGATGGTCGTGAAGGACAGCGTGACGATGCCCAAAGGTTCCCCGCTCACTGTCTTGCCCGGAGATTCGGATAGGATGACCTTCTTCCAACAACGTTGAGAACGCCAGCATCTCACCTGTCGCCCAGTCCACACGTTGTTTCCCTTGTGTTACCGCTCGACGACGGCGAAACATCACAGCAATCTTAGGATGAGGTGCAAACGATTCAGGAAGAGAGGTCAGTCGCTCAAGGTGGTCCACCAAGATCTCGCGAGGGACGGACGTTTGGATGGAGCCTATGAGTTCGGTTTGGAAGACGAGACGTTGGGAGTCGGGGGAGTCATTCGGCTCTGCGTCTTCCAAACGCTGCGGCTCCGGCGAAGAAGGCCTTGAAGGAGGCGGAGAGGTAACCCGAGTGAGCGCCTTCTCAAGAGCCAGCCGCGACGTCTCCGCGATAGTTTGTGCTTCCTCTTGTGTGACTTCCCCGAGCTTGATCAAGTTGGCGCTGTAGGTCTCCCGAATCGGAGGCCGCTGGGCGATTTGATGGTACAACCAAGGCTGCGTAAAAGTAGGGTCGTCAGCCTCGTTGTGCCCGTGACGACGGTACCCATACATATCAATGACGACATCGCGCTTCCAGGTTTGTCGGAAGGCCATGGCAAGACGCATCACCCGATCGACAGCTTCCGGTCTCTCCCCATTCACATGAAAGATGGGGACCTGGAGCATACGCGCAACGTCCGTTGCGTACAACGTCGAGCGACTCTGATGGGGAGGCGTGGTGAAGCCAATTTGGTTGTTCAACACAATGTGGATGGCACCACCGTTGGAGTACCCCTCAAGCTGGCTCAGGTTCAGACTCTCCTGCACAATGCCCTGACCTGCAAAGGCAGCGTCACCATGGATAATGAAGGGCAAGAGGTGAGAGTGTTCGGTGTCATGCCGACAATCCTGACGAGCCCGAACCCGCCCTTGCACCACAGGTCCCACAAACTCCAGGTGACTGGGATTAAAGCACAGAGACAAACGCACAGGTTTGTTCTCTGATGTTGTGAAAATGCTATCAAAGCCGAGGTGAAAGCGGACGTCGTTGTCGAGGGCCGAGCGAGTCTCCGACTGTAACTTCTCAAAACGTTGAAAGAGCTTCCCTGCGGGAAAGTCCATGATGTTCGCCAACACATTCAAACGCCCTCTGTGTGGCATACCAATCACAATCTCTTCCACACCCCAAGAGCCGGCTTGTTCGATGGCCTGATCCAGAAGTGGGATTAAGGTTTCTGTCCCTTCCAAAGAGAAGCGCTTGGCGCGAGCAAAGTTCCCTTGCAAGAACGTCTCAAACACCTCCGCATCAGTAAGCTTTCGGAGAATCCGAAGCTGGGCCTCGCGGGGCAAACGTTTGTGGTAGTCGGGGTTTTCAAGACGCTCACGAAGCCATCGTTGGACCTCAAGGTCGTCAATGTGCATGAACTGGACGCCAACCGCCTGGCAGTAAATGCGTTTGAGCCGAGCCAGAATCCGGCGCAGCGGCCAACTAACAGGTGTGTGCCCCAAGAGAAAGGTAAAGGGGGTGTCGAGATCGCCCTCGTGCAAGCCGTAAAACTCAAGCTCCAGTTCAGGGTGGGCTTCGGGTTGGCGTAGACCCAATGGGTCAAGCGCTGCGATGACGTGACCTCGTTCACGATAGGCTCGAACAAGCTGGTCCACTTGCAACTGCTGGGACGCAGCTTCCCGAAAGCGCCGGGTCATCGTCACCAAGAGGTTTCGGGAAAAAGCGGGGTAAGCTTCCAACAGGTCGCGCACAGTTTGACCTGCAATGGCGAGGTAGCTTCCTTCCTCTGCAGCGACAAGGTCCGCACTTCGAGGCTGAGAACCCAGAACCGCCATCTCTCCGACAACAGTCCCTTCTCCGATGAAGGCCAACAGCCGCTCCCCTTGACGCACCTCAATGGAACCTTCGGTGATAAGGAACAGCTCGTTCCCTTCATCACCCCGTTCGCACAACACGTCTCCTTGCGCAACGTTCCTTTCTTGAGCAATGGCTGCCAGAGCTTGCAACGCCTCCGATGGCAAACCTTCAAAGAAGGGAACCCGTCCGATGTGGGCGCTTTTTTCCTCAAGAGACAGAGCCATGCGTTCCCCCTTCGTATGCTTATAACTATAGAAAAAGCCTAGAGGAGGGAACAAGAAGTGTCAAGCGGACTTGGTTGAAGCTTGAATGGAGAAAAACGAACGCACTTGTTATGCGCTGGCTTTTCGAGGAGAGGTTGATTTCTGGCGGGCTGCCGTCACCTTCTTGGGTTGGCTTGTTTTGCGTGCTTTCGCAGGTTGCGCTTGGGTTTTCGAGGGTTTGGGAATGTACTTGCAGAAGTGGTGCCGCTCTTCCTCCCATTGAGCAAGAAGCCGCTTGGCTGTAAGGCTCTGGGTCGCTTCTCCATAGCTGGCAATGTGCTTTCGCAGCTGCTCGTGCTCATCGCTGTTCATCGCCTCTACCATCAAATAACGATGGTCAATGAACTCGCTCTGTTCACCGTAGAGATAGAGTGTTCCGCCAGTCATTCCCGCGCCAACGTTGGGAGCAACTGGGCCAAGAATAATCACCGTACCGTTGGTCATGTATTCACAAGCGTGAAAGCCTGTTCCTTCAACAACGGCAAGAGCCCCGCTGTTTCGAACAGCAAAGCGGTCCCCCGCCCGGCCGTTGGCATAACAGACACCACCTGTCGCACCGTACAAGGCACAGTTACCAAGGATGGTGTTGGTCGCAGCCTCAAACGTAGCTTCAGGATGGGGCTGAAGAATGAGAGTCCCACCGCTCATGCCCTTCCCAAAAGAGTCGTTGGCTTCTCCAAACAAACGTACCGTCAGACCGTCCACAAGAAAGACTCCAAACCCCTGACCGGCGCTTCCTGTAAACGTGCAGGAGATGTCAGACGAAGACAACGCGACGACATTGTCGCTGGCCTCTTTCTTCGTTGTCTTCTTGGACTTGGTGGACTTTTTGGTTTTCTTCTTCGATGCTTTAACCTCAGCCTCTCGGGTAGCCATACGCTCGGCTTGCTTCCGATGCGCCAACGCTCCGCACAAGGTCGCCAGGGCTGCCCTTTCGTAGGAGTGGATTTCGTAGGATTGAGCGACACTTTCCCCAGCCTCCACAGCCGGCAAGATGTCATCCAGGATTTGCTGATTGAGGGGGCTCACACCTTCCACAAACAAACCAGGCTTGTCTTTGACCTGGCCCAGCGTTGGCTCTAGAAACATCGAGAGGTTAAGCTTGTGTCGGTTGATTAAGGCAAGATGTTCGGGGTGAGCTTCCAGCAGCTCTGTACGACCCACCAACTCATGCAACGAAGCCACACCTATCGAAGACAAATGACGTCGGACATCTTCTGCCAAGAACTCCAACAAGCGGACAATATGCTCGACCGTTCCTTTGTACTTCGCCTTGAACTTGGGGTCGTGCGTGGCGATACCTGTAGGACAGGTGTTCTTCTCACAGATCCGGGCCATAACGCAGCCCTGAGCGATCAAGAGTAGCTTGCCAAAATCGTATTGTTCAGCGCCCATCAAGGCCGCCATAACAATGTCTTTGCCGGTGCTCAGTCCACCATCAACGCGCAGAGTAACGTGCTGACGCAAGCCGTTCTCTTCCAGTGCACGATGGACCTCCATCAACCCAAACTCCCAGGGAAGCCCGGCATGCTTCATCGAAGACAACGAGGCGGCGCCGGTTCCCCCGTCCCCACCGGCGATGTGGACGACATCGGCTCCAGACTTTACAACCCCCACAGCGATGGTACCGATGTTTGCACCGGACACCAACTTCACGCTGATGGGAGTTTCGGGGCTGAGCTGCTTAAGCTCGTAGATAAGCTCCTTGAGGTCTTCGATGCTATAGATGTCATGCAGAGGAGGCGGAGAGATCAAATCGACATGAGGCCGAGAGTGTCGGGCTCTTGCGATCTCTTCGTTCACCTTGGGTGCCATCAACTGGCCGCCTTCTCCAGGCTTTGCTCCTTGCGCAATCTTGATCTGAATTTCATCTCCAGCGACCAGATATTCGGCAGTGACGCCAAACCGCCCAGAAGCAAGCTGTTTGACGGACGCCGACAACCCTTCTGTAAAGTAGAAGGGGTTTTCGCCACCCTCGCCGCTGTTGCTTCGACCTCCAACTTGCTTCATCGCAAGAATCAGGTCTCGCTGAGACTCCGCGCTGATCGCACCAAACGACATCGCCCCGGAGCCAAAGGTCTTCATGACATCCTCAAACGACTGGACCTTGTCGAGAGGCAGAGAGGACTCGGATCTCTTGTACCGCAGCAAGTGACGAGGATTGATCGGCATATCCTCTTCACCCACACGAAGGTATTGCTGGTATAGCTCCAACGACTGCAACGACAAGTTATGATCACGCACAAGCTTGTGAATCAGCTTGGAGCGTGTGTTGGTCATCGAGTGTTTTTCGCCCAACAAGCCGCGATTGTGCTCTTTGAACAGGTACGAAGACTCCAGCTTGCTCGCATCTTCCAAACCCTGCACATCACGGGCATAACGGGTAACATGGTCAGCGATATCTTCCAGCTCCCAGCCACCGATCGGACTCATCACACCAGGGAAGTAATCCCGGACCAGTTGGTTCCCCAAGCCGATCGCTGTGAATAGCTTGGCGCTGTGATAACTACGAACGACAGAGATACCCATTTTGGCCATGATTTTGAGCAGTCCCTGCTCCAACGCTTTTACCAAGTTTTGAGTCTTCTCTTCGGGCTCTAGCGAGCGTAACTTGGGAGACGTATCAAACCGTGCCATTTCAAGAGGCATCACAGGACAAACCGCCGTAGCTCCGAACCCTATCAACGTAGCAACATGGTGGGTGCTGCGAGCTTCGGCCGTCTCAACAACCACTGACGTTTCCAAACGAACGCCGGCTTCGTTCAGGGCGTTGATAACAGAGCGCAACATCAACAAGCTTGGAACAGGCGGTTGCTCTGGAGTGGCCTCACGGTCGGAAAGGATAAGGATGGGAATCCCTTCTTCCGCAGCTTCCACCGAAGCTTTGGCTACGGAGCGAAGCACGGAGTGAAAACCCACCGCTCCCTGCACACGAGGAAAGCACATGGAGAACTCACGCACCCGAAGGAGCGACTCTGTCCGCTCCACGGTTTTCAGAGAGCGCAAGTGTGCCATCTGCTCCAGTGTAAGGATGGGACTCTTCAATTCGAACGCAGGCATCGGCGGAATCAGCTCTTTGGGAGAGAAGATGTTGGGTTTCCGCCCCAGATACGTCGCCAGATCGGTGACGACCTCTTCCCGGATGTAATCCAGCGGTGGGTTGGTGACCTGAGCAAAGTGCTGGTAGAAGTAGTCGAAGAAGGTTCGAGGTTGGTCTGAAAACACCGCAAGACGGGCAGTGTCTCCCATTGAGCCGATCGGCTCTTTGCCTTCCATCATCATCGGGACCAGGATCTTGGAGAAGTCCTCTGTTGTGTAACCAAACAGCCGCTTTTTGGAGAGAACTGTGGGCGCAGTCGGTGTTGGCTCTTGGGGCATCAGCTCCAGGCGAGGCTCCAGCACAGCGCCCTTGTTTTCCGGCGCACGGCTTGGGTCACGGAAAGCGACATCGCCGGTTTCCAGGTCAACATTGACACCACGTCCTGCAAACAAGGCTCCTTTTTTCAAGATGGTGGACTCATCCAGGTCAAACACCCCAGCTTCGGAAGCCAGGTAGAAGTGGTCCTTTGTCATCGCCCAACGCCCTGGACGAAAGCCGTTGCGATCCAGGCGGGCACCGATGCTCTTTCCGTCCGAATAGCTGATGAAGGCTGGACCATCCCACGGCTCCATAGCCCGGCTCCAGAATCGGTAGAACGCATGACGACGCATGGCAGGAGGAATCATAATCGCCAACACATCTTCAATGTGCGGGATACTGCTGCGGTGCATCAAAGCTTCGACCAGCTCGTTGAGGCTTCCAGAGTCGCTGATGCCGCTGTGCGTCAACAGCTCATCCTTGCGCACACCCAACGACTTCTCTCTCGAATGTGCCCACGAGCGGTTTCCTTGGATGGTATTGATTTCTCCGTTGTGTCCGATCAAACGACACGGCTGCGCTTTGTCCCACGACGTCCTTGTGTTGGTGCTAAAGCGTCGGTGAAACAAGACAAACCGGGTGCGGTACCTGCGGTCTTGAAGGTCCAGATAAAACTGGTCCAACAGATTGGAAGGAACCAGAGCTTTGTAAACCACGGTGTTGGCCGACAGCGAGGTAAAGTACATCGCATCAGCCCCAACGTCTTGCTTGAGCCGGGTTCGTGTGTGTCGATGGGCTGCGTACAAGAGCTGGTCAAACGACGATCGCGTTCGGCAATGTTTGGGACGCTGGATGATCGCCTGAAGAATGTAAGGCAAGGTACGCAGAGCCTCTTCGCCCAAAATCTTCGTATTCACAGGAACATCACGGTACTCGACGATCGTGAGGCCATAAAAGGCAAAGGTCTCCGATAGAATCTTGAGGGCAATTCGTTGCTCCTCAGGATGAGAAGACAAAAACAAGGTCGCCAGCGCAATGGTGCCATGTTCGTAACCCAGCAAGTCGAAGGGAATATCCGTCATAATCCCCGCGCCATCGCCAGTGACTTTGTCTGCTCCACAAGCACCCCGGTGCTCGACGCATCGCAGAGCATGCAGACCTTGCTGCAGATGCGCAAACCGATAGGTGCCTCGCAAGCTTGCTAAGAACCCTACCCCACAGGCAGCGCTTTCTTTGTTCGATAAGTACATAGATGTCCTCACGTTGGGAAAATAGATTTCACACTCACATCGGTACCCTCCCAGTCGTTGGACGTGGATCTGTTCCAACACAACACCCAGGTAGAGCCCTTGTGACAGGCAAAGTGTAGAAGTGGAGAGCCGAAGATGTCAATGGGTTTCAGCCAAGCCAAAGCGTCGAAGCAAGGGAAGAAGCAAGAGGAGGAACCCAACCACAGGGATGGAGTTCGAAGGCTCTGAGGAAGCCGAGCAGCCACAACCTTGCTGCTTGGGGTCTGGCTGACATTGGTTGGCCGAACATATCTGTGTGGGGAGACAATCTCGGATAGTCAAACAACCTCCTTTCGGGATGGGCTGGCAAAACCCTTTGTCGCAGAAAGGATGACCGGAGAGCCCCGTACAGTCGCTGTTGGACGTGCAAGGACGCAGACAGACCTTGTCTGTTGATGTCCCACCACAAGCTTTGGACTTGCAGTCGTTGTCTTCTTTGCAGGGTTGCCCGTCATCCAGTCTGGGGATGGGAAGGCACTGGGCGTTACTGCAGAGCTCTTCGGTGGTACAGGTTTGTCCCTCCATCCAGGCCAAACAACCAGAGGGTTGAAGCTTGCACTCCCGTACCTTGTTTCCGTTGCACTCTGCGCGACCGTTTGTATCGCAAGTGTCTTCGCAGGTTTTCACGCACTTGCCTTCCTGGCACACCGCGGGAGCCTCGCAGAACTCGCTCACATCCCACTGCAAGCAACCCAAGGCTCCCTTGGTACAAACATCGACGCGTTGTCCCTGACAACGAACATCCCCTTCTTTGGGACAGGATGCCTCGCACCGTTTCACATCCAACGCCACAGAGAGGAAGTTGTTTGCTTCGTTGCTTTCTTGAATTTTACCGTTGGCCAGAGGGATAGCGCCGTTGTGGTCGTCCACATAAGCGCCAACGTACTGACGCCCGGCTTGGACTGGATCTTCCGCCTTAAAACCAAACGCACCGGTGTAGCTCTCTCCCGCTTTTAAGCCTTTGGGAACATCAAGAAAGGCAACCTCTTTGTCCTGACCACAGCCTGGGCAAATCCCAGTATTGGGCGACCACCACAGCCCCACTCGAAACCCTTGTGCAATGTCAGCGGTTCCAATGTTCTTCACCTCCACCTGCACATTCACAGGAAGCCCCAACAACGGGCTGGCGGTCGTTACCTTAAGAGATGTTACCGTCAAGTCTGGTTGCTTGGGAGAACACAGCTCTCTGACACAAGCTTGATCGGTGTCGCAATCCGCGTTTTGGGTGCAGCGTTTCAAGGCGCCGTGCTTCATGTAGGTCGCAGCTTGTTTTCCAGGATTCTCAGGCACGACATTGCTGCGGTTGCAGTCGGCCTCCGTGTCGAGCTTGTACACAGGTCGATCGCCGCGGACATGAACCCCAACCACCTTGTACGACTGGGTCGAAAACACAGGCGAGCCCGAGTTACCAGGGAGGGTATCCAGGTTGGTCACAAAGTAATCCCCGTTTTGTGTTCTTGGGTCTGTGACCTTCCCTCCTGCCGCAATTTTGAGTGGGATACCGTTGGGGTAGCCCATGACAGCGAGAGGTTCGTCCGAGGAGAGCTTGGCGTTCCAGTCCACCTCCAGAGGCTTAATCCCAGCGACATCCCGGTCCAACTCAAACATACCAATATCAATGACAGGAGCCGAGCGAGTCAGTTTGTGCAGAAGCACCCGACTGCAACGGTATACGTTGGCCTCTGTCAACGAGGGAAGCTTACCCTCCTTGTTCTTCGCAAATCCAAACAGAACCACACGTGAGCTACACCACGCCTGCGCCGCAGACTCCGAGAGAGAAGCCGCAGTGGAGATGCAATGCCCCGCAGTTGCGACCAAACGAGGACCGACCAGAAAGACCGAACAAGATGCAGGCGCAGGGTCGTCACGAAACGGCTCCTCCTTGCATAGATCTTTTCCGTCGTAATCAGGGCTTGCCTTGACCTTCTCTGTTAAGGTTGTTGAGGCAAGCGTTACGGCACCTGTGCTGTTGTTGATCTGAACACGCGAAGAGGTAACCAAAGCCCCAACAGCGGCGGAAAGCTGGCGCAACTTCGCGTCTGGATGCTCTACCGCTTCCTTGCGATCGTCTTTCCCATAAATGATGGGCTGGGATGAAGAAGTTGTCCTGTTCTCTCTCTGTGTCGAGGGTTGCAAGCACCCCGCGAAGAACCCGAAGAACCCGACCCAACAGATCCACAAACGTTGTCTACCAAGCATCTCTTTCTCCTGCGTCCAGACCCAAAAGCGCAAGCCAGGGTCTCCCATGCTTGTTCGGCAAAACAGCAAAACATGCACAGTCTAGTGTACACAAACACAAAAGAATCAAGAAGGTCTCATATTCAAAAGGCAAGGAGGGCAGCGCAGGATTACTTCTTGGAAGATGAGCCTGAGGAAAAAGAAGGATTGGCAAGAGGGTCGGAGGGAAGGCGTGCCTGACTTACCATCATGGGCTTGAGCGTGCCATGAGTCGGCATGTTTCGGACGTTACGAATGGGAGACTCGTGTTCGTTTCGCTTTCGTTCTTCTTCCAACTCTGCGACCTGGACGGTGTGGTCCGAAAGAAGCGATTGCAGGTCATGTTTGGGTGTATCTTCCAAGTTGTCGGATTGGCCGGACGGGTCCCGCTCGCGGAGAGCGTCACGAAGAGCCTGTAGCATCTCAGGTCCAAACACGCCGTTGACTTCCACGCCACGAGCTGCTTGAAAGGCCCGAACTGCCGCCTCTGTCATCGCATCAAACACACCGCTTGTTGCGAGTGGAGGTTGGACCCCCCAACGGTTGAGAAGCTGCTGCATTTCACGGACAGCATCGTTCGTCTGCCCCATCTGGAGGGCCTGACCTCCCTGCAAGAACCGCTGGATGGCAGCCGTCCAATCGGGCCAACCTTTGGACACAGAAGGTTGGAGTTCCGCACCTGGACTGTACGATGTGGATGGCACGGAAGGCTTGGCAGGAGGAGGCGAAGGGAGCTTCTTCAACAAAGCATTCGCAGCAGGTCGTTGGACGCTTCGAGGTCCTTGTTTTTGGTGGATCCGGGCCATAATGTAGTCCTTTCAACCCTGACGCGGTTGAGGGTTTCGCAGTTGTCGCTCCCATAGTACGACAGCCCGACTGGGCGGGTCAACGACGAACTCAACAATGGTTTCGCTGTGACCCACGTTGCCGTGCGAAGATCATCGGCGAAACGTCGCGACAGTTGCGAGAATCTCCACAGAAGGTCACAGGCCAACAAGAACCTCTGCTTCGTCAAGAGAATAGCTTGACAAGAGTTGACCGACTGTGAAAGCTGGACATCGCAACGGATTGTCCCCACCTTGAAGAAGTCCAGGGGACAAGCCTGCATCCACCACAAGCGAGTTGTTTTATGACACCTCTATCCGAGTGTCCCCAATGCCACGCCAACATTGCGCCGTTGCAAGACTCCCATGTCTCGTTGCACTTCTGCCCTCAATGTCGTTTCCCTCTCCTCTTGATCGCTGGCAAATACCGGCTGATACGTGAGCTCGCAAGCGGAGGGTTTGGTCAGGTCTTTCTGGCCCGCAACATCCACCTGGAGCGAGACGCCGAACGCGCCATTAAGCTCGTAAAGCCCGAATTGTTTCAGCGACCGCGAATGTTAGAGCGGTTTCGCCGCGAGGTGGAGCTAACCGCGAGCATTTCGCAGTACAACCCTCACATCGTCCGGATCTTTGACGACTTTGGCGAGCATCCGACCTTGGGCTATTTCTACGTAATGGAGTATCTCCGAGGGCACCCCTTGGATGAGTTTTTACTCCAGCATCGCTCTCGCCTCCCCTTGTCTGTCACGATCCATATCTTTGTCCAGCTTTGCCAGGCCATGACGACAGCCCATCAGGCCGAGATTGTGCACCGCGACCTCAAGCCCAGCAACATCTTTGTGGTGAAAGTCAACGAAGACCCTCACTTTGTCAAAGTGCTCGACTTTGGCGCAGCCAAGCCTCTCGATGCTGAAGGTTCCGATGGGGAAGAACTGACACAAGGCTTGTTGGGTACACCTGCCTATATGTCGCCCGAACAATGCCTGCACGCTTCCGTGGACCAACGCTCCGACATCTACGCCATGGGGTTAATTCTCTCGCAGATGCTGACGGGGCGGCACCCCTACATGCAACACCCAACTCACCCCAAACAGGGGGTGCAAGCCTTGCTTGATGCTCACAAGCACACACAGGCTCCAACGTTGCATGAGTTGCTGCCTGAAGTGCCCTGGCCCCTTGCTCTGGAAGAATGCATCCAAAAGGCCCTCCACAAAGACCCACACCAGCGCTTTGCAACAGCCAAAGCCTTGGGAGAATCTCTCGTTGCGGCAACCAGAGATTGGGCGCTCAGTGAAGACCTGGACAAGCTCCAAGTGAAGCTACCCAACCTCAAGGTGCTGCAGAGTTACCACACCTCGATGGAACATACGGCCCAGATGCAAGTCCTCCCCACACGAGGGACGCTGCCCGGCACACCACAGGAGACAAGGGTAGCGACCTCTTCACAGCAACCCTCGCCCTCTCTATCCTCCCGCGTTTTCCTCGGCGGAGAGCAACCCAACTCCCAACTGGCGCTTCGGCTCTCTCTCGTGGTTCTGCTCGGATTGTTGGGACTTCTTTGGGTTTGGCGCTCAGGTCGTCCTCCCAAAAAGAAGAACATCGATACAGCCTTGCTTCATAACCGCCCCCTCCAACGAACGAGAAAACGCACAACCAAACCAAAACCAAGAGCGTCCGAGCGCAAACGCCAGCTCTGCAAAGAGGGAGACACTCAACCTTGCTACCCTGGAGAGGATTCAACCCGAAACGTCGGCCTCTGCAAAGCAGGACAGCAAACCTGTAACCAAAACGCTTGGGGTGCTTGCCAAGGAGCCATCCTCCCAACGACGGAACGTTGCAACAACAAAGACGACGATTGTGACGGCAGCATCGACGAGGACTTCCCCAAAAAAGGGACAAGCTGCGCTCGCAAGCTAGGGACTTGTGTCTTTCGAGGACAATGGCGCTGCGCTTCCCAAGGAACACAACCTCTTGTATGTGACCAAACCAAAGCGCGCCCCCGACCCGGACGGACCTTTCACGTTCTGCGGATTTTCCCGTCTCAACGTTCCTTTCACCTGACGGCGCAAGGTCGCTCGCTGGGTAAGGTTCGCCGCCAAACCTGCCTCGAACTTCAAGGCAGCCCCTTGGTAAGCCTCAGGGCCAGGGGGTATGATACCTGCACGTTTGCGCTACGCCGTCGGCCCCGTCGCCGAACCCAGCGTTACCGGCTGTACATGCGAAAACGCCAAAAGGGTGGACTGTTGGGACTGTCTCCCCAACTCTGCCTTCGCAAACCCAGGTAGTGGAAGGAAAGGAAAGACACAGGAATGAATGTTCTGGGCTGGCTCTGGTGGCTTGGGTTGGGGCTATGGAGCAGTGCACCAGCGACATCATTAAACCAGTGTGTCGCCCACTACAAGAACCAGAAGTTTAACCGCGCCGGCCAGTGTTTTCAGCGTCATGCGCAAAAGCTACCTTCCACCACTGCGTTGCAGCGCATCACCAAAGGCCGCGTGCTACAAAATGCGGCCCAAAGCTACCAACAAGCAGCCCAGGTCCTGCTTCAATCCCAGCAAGACAAACAATCCAAGACGCCTGTGTACCTGCGCCCAGGGTGGCTCCGTGTGGTCAAGCTTCGTAGACAAGCTTACGATTGCCTGAAGCAGGTCCTCCAAGAGCAGCTTTACGAAGACGCTCTGGCCAAAGACCAGCTCAACAAAACCCAAGCTCAACTCCAGCCCTTGCTGGGAAATGTCACACTCACGCTGCGCTCCCGTATGGAAGGAACACGTTTTTGCATTCGCAGGTTACCTGCTGGAAAGCTACGCTGTTTTGAGGGACAGAGATGGCAGGTTCAGGTGGTCGCAGGGAGATACGAAGCGACGGCTGAGGTACCAGGACTTCAGCAACGAGAGAAGGATACATTACTCCTCCCACCCAACGCGCCCAAAATGGTGCTGTTCTCCTTTAAGCTTGCGGAGGCACAAGCGACACTTGAGGTTGCAGGCCAACCGAAGGGTGTTCGCATCTACCTCAACGGTGAATACAAGGGTAAAGCACCTCTACGTCTCAAAATAACGGAGGGACGGCACCGGATCTCATGGACAAAGCGATGCTATCGAACAGTGACACAAACCCACAACCTGCGGCGCAACCAGACCTACACATTAAACGCCAGCCTCAAGCGAGGTTCTGCTTATCTCCGTTGGCAACAGAGCAAGAAGGCCAACCCACGTCGTCGAGTCCTCGGCTGGAGCATGGTGGGGCTCTCTGTTGCTCTGGTAGGGACGCTGGTGGCCTCGTATTCTATCGCAGAGTCGTCGTACAAACAGGCACGCGATGAATACCTGGTGCAAGGTCGCTCCGACTCCTTCCTCGCATCAGGTCAACGAAGCAACACCTTCCGAACCATCGGACACATAAGCACGGGGTTGGCTGCGGGCTCTATGGGCGTTGGGTTGTGGCAATTGTTGACCATAACCCCCACGTCCTCGAAGTACCTACTTTGTGGGTTCACACCTCCACCTCCCCCATCCAAGTCACGCCCGGCTCCGTCACGCTCTTCAGGTCATCTGTTATTCTGGAGCGTTCCACCATGAAGGCTCGATGGGTTCAATGTTTTGGGGTCCTGCTTCTCCTCGTCGTATGGAACCCAACAGGCTGTTACATCAACCTGGAAGCCCCTTCCTTTGTATGCTCCCAAGACGGTGACTGTCCTCTCCCCAACCTTCGCTGCGTTGGTGGAGTTTGCGTCCAATGCAACAGTTCTGTGGAGTGCAAGTCCAAAGAGATATGCCGCCAGAACCTTTGTCAACCTTGTGGAGACAACTGCGATTGGACCCTGCTCGTATCGTCCCCAGGAACAGGGCAACAGTTGAAGCTTCACTCAGCCCAGTTCGATGCCAACGGAATGCTCTACCTCACAGGCCAATTTCAGACAGGCCTAACGCTAGAGAACACCTACACCTCTGGCTCTCCAACCAACAACTGGTTTGTCACGAAGATCGAACCACCGTCCAAGATCGTCTGGGTTCGGACATTATCGTACACGGGCAACATGAAAGCCAGCCGAGTGCTTGCTCCCTCTTCCACAACGTTGGTGTGGCTCGCAGAGATAGAATCCAACATAGCTTCGGAGGAACGCCCCAGCCTACGATGGAAACAACAAGAGTGGAAGCTACAAAACAAACGAGGGATCGTTGCGTTGTGTTTGACACAACAAGGAGCATTGCAATGGCACCTTGTGCTCGATGACGAACGATTTGTAGAGCCAACCCTCACAGCCACAAGAGACCCCCAAGGCAACCTCTATCTTGCTGGAAGTGTTCAGGGCCGACTCCAACTCCAAGACCAAAACCTTATGGAGTCCTCGTCGGAGCCTCACCTGTTTGTGCTTCTGCAAAGAGGTGCCAACAAACCTGCTCCCTTGAAGATAGAAGCCAGCAACCTCCAAGTGTTTCATATCATGACGCAAAAAGATGTGTTGCAGTTGACAGGCCACTTTCAAGGGGATGCCAAGTGGGGAGAGACAACGCTCTCAAGCAACGGCAAGCAACTGTTTGTAGCGGAGATGACCATCGATGGAACTCCCAAACGAGCTGTACAAAGCCAGAGTGGAGCCTCTGTGGAGTGGCTTGCGACCTCAAGCAACAACCTGGACGGCCTGCATCTGCTCGTAACCTGGCGGCCTCTCCCAACACAAACGTTGCAAGTAGGCAAGGAGACTCTTCGCCCACCCGAAGGATACGAAGCGGTACAGATCAACCACACGCTCTGGGTCTTGGTGACCTTGACCAACAACCTTACGGTAAGCAAAGCCCAACAGCTTTTCCTTCATCGAAATCGAGAGAGCCTCAACCTCAACGACTCATTGCATTGGACCTTAAGCCCATCAGGTCAGGTTCTGATTGGAGTCTCTGGCAACGCGGATGTGACCTTCAACAAGAAGCTTGTCGTACAAGCCCGCCCTCAGAACTACACAACCGTACTGTGGAACGTGGACAACTCCTTTCGGCAAACCAACGAATGGCAAAACAGCAAACTTGCCGCGATCACAGGATTGGCCTGGGATGCATCACGAAACCATGTGGTGCTCTTTGGTGGACTGGAGGCGTTCATCAGCTCAGGCGACATCACACGAACAACCCAACCTGACAGCCGTGTACCTGATGCATCTCCAACGCCCCGTTCCTTTGGCTTTCTCTGGTACGACACTCCAGGAGGAACACCGTGAAGCGGATGCTTGGATGCTTCTTCCTTTTGGTTTGTTGGATAAGTCTGGAGAGTGGATGTTACATCCCTCTGGATGACCCCGGATTTCGCTGCGAAACCCAACAAGACTGCCCAACCGATTATCCCCACTGCCTGGATGGAGTTTGCCACAGCTGCACGTCCAACTTCGATTGCCCCATCGATCAGGTTTGCCAGAAGTGGCGATGCAAAGCTTGTCCTTCCGGCAATTGCGAGTGGAATCTACAGTGGAATTTGCGCTCCTTGTTTGCGCCCAACAGTGAAGAAGACCGGCAAGCCGCATTACGAAAGCGCCACGGAGGACTGCACCCTCTGCCTTCCCCCACCAAAGGATGGGTGGGGTGGCTGGCGTTTCGCGACATTGTTCAAAGCGGGAAGACCCGAATCACAACAGGTCCAATCACAAGCATTCTTCCTATTTTTCCGTCAGGCTCAACACTTTGGCTGGGATGGTTTTCTTCACCGAGAGAGATCGCTCGGTCCACGCAACTCTCTGGACGGATCGAGGCAGGTTCAGTACGAAGTGCCGTGGATACGGAAGGCAATCTATACCTAACAGGTCGCTACCAAGACGATCTTGTATGGAAAGGGCAAGAATCCCCAGTGCTCTCCATCAGTGAGGATGAGAACACTCGCTACCCCACAGTCTTTGTGGTGAAGTTTCTTGCGACAGGGAAGTTTGCCTGGGCCAAGCGATTGAAGGGAGTGGCCGCGTTGTCAGGCCAAGAAGCAACCCCCTGTGGGCTGGCAGTCGAAGGTAACTTGCTGTACTTGGTGGGTTACGCAGCCGCAGGCACCATGCAGGTGGACGAACAAACCTTGTCCCATCGCTCTCCCTACTTGTATCTCACTGCATTGCGAACCCAAGACGGCCAGCCGCTTTGGTTAAGCTCTTTGACGAGTACGTCTCGGATTCACTGTGGAGGTATCGCAAGTCATCCCACGGGATTGGCCGTAACGGGCTCCTTTCAAGGTACTCTCACAGGAGGCAACCAACAGCAAAGCCAGCCCGACCAGAACACCCTGTTTGTCTCTTGGATAGATCCTCAAGGGCAAATCACCTCCATCAGCAAAGCCTCCCCAAGCACAACGTCCTCTAGCGCTGAAGGCACCGCCATCACACTTGAAAAAGACGGCACCGCTTACATAGCAGGCAACTTCAAGGGCTCCATCAGCCTCGGGACCAGCACCCTCTCCTCAACAAGCGTCGTACAGCAAGCGCTGTGGGTGTCGGCCTGGAAGCCCAAACAGGGTTTTGAGTGGAGCCTGTCCAGCCAGGGAGAAGGCGAACATACAGTGACTTCCATCGCCTTGTCGCCTTCCAACAAGCCCATCCTCGCCGGCTTCTTCCGACAGTCTTTGACGCTGGGAAGCTTCTCATTCCAAACTTCCTCCGTATCCCAACTGTTTGTAGCCTCTCTCACCCAATCGCCGCTTGCCTTTCACAGCGTGAAAACCACCCAGCAACCGGATCGTTCCCGTTCAGTATCCCACACGCTCCATGTGGATCCCCAAGGACGCCTTGTGCTGGTGGGCAGCTCACAGGGTCGCGTCACCTTGGGAGACAACCTGCTGTACTCCTGGCACATCAACCCGAACGACAAGCAAGAACCTCTCCCCCTACTGTTTTGGTGGAGCCCTCTGACCTCTTCATTCCCGTGATATTGACAGGATTCCGCGAGCCAGATAAGGTGTTTGCCTGGCCCATCAAAGCCAACCTGTCCGGTCTGGGACACGCCAGACTACGGGCAACGCAGGTGGGTTCAGGATGAAAAAAACAGCTTAGGGAGGAAGAGAGTCACAGTGGGTTTTGAGCAAATTGTGGGACAAGCGCGGGCCACTCGCGCGCTGCAAGAGGCGTTTGCACGAGGACGTATTCCCAACGCCTACCTGTTTGCAGGTCCTGCCGGTGTCGGCAAAGCGACCACCGCTAACATTTTGGCTAAGTTGATCAATTGTGAGGGACCACGACAGGACAGCAACCCCTGTGACGTCTGTGCATCTTGTCGCAAGATTGAACACAACAACCACATGGACGTCTCCACCCTTGAGCCAGACAACAGCACCTTCAAGATCAAGCAGATCCGAGAGCTTCATCGGGCGCTCCGGTTTCCTCCTCAAGAAGGAAAGATGCGGGTCTTAACCCTCGATGGTGTGGAGTACCTCAATGTGGAGGCAGCCAACGCCTTCTTGAAGATCCTCGAAGAGCCTCCACCAGGCAACCTGTTTGTGCTGATTTCCAGCAACCCGAGCATGCTCCTTCCCACGATCTTGTCACGTTGCCAACGTGTCCCCTTTGCCCCAATCAACCGGGACCTCCTTCAAGAGCTGTTGGTCGAACGCCATGGATTTGACCAGGTTCGAGCGGAGCTGGCTTCGGGTCTTTCGGAGGGTAGCGTCGCGCGAGCCCTGGCCTTGGACTCCAACCTGACCAACGAGGAGCGCCGGTTCTTTCTTCAAGGACTGTGGGGTTTGCACCGGCAACCCAAAGGAACCACCCTCGCGCTGGAGTTGGCCCAACAGCTCAAAGACAAAGGCGACAAGCTCCCTCTGTACTTTGATCTCCTGCGGACATGGTATCGTGATATGCTCTTTCTACGAGAGTTGGAGGAACCCGCGCGGCACCTCATCCATCGCGACTTGCAACCCGCTTTGGAGCGGCACCGCGCGATGCTTCATACCGACCAAATTTACGACGCGATCCGAGCCATCGAGCACGCGACGTACGCCTTGCAACGCAGAGCAGCGCCTCTGCTTACCCTGGAGAACCTCTTCCTGGCGCTGCAGTTTATGTAGCGCAAGAAAGAATCTCCACATAGATGAGGGACATCCCTCCTTGTTCGAACAACTGCTCGGAATCGAGCTTTTCATACACAGAGAGAACCCTGAATGAGCCAAGCCACCTACGTCGAGATTTCGTTTCGTGAAGCAGGGGAATTGTTCCTGTTTGAAGCGGGCGATTTTGCTCTCTCCACCAACGACTCCGTTGTCGTGGATACAGAGCATGGCCCCGCGCTCGGAACAGTCAAGCGGGTGAACCCCGAGTCCAACAGCGCCCCTCCAAGCTTTGAACTGTTTAAGGTTTTGCGACTCGCCACCGAAGATGACCTGCGGCGAGCCTCCCGTCACCGTCAAAAAGAGCGCGAGGCCTACGAATACTGCCGTCAAAAGATCGAAGAGTTAAACCTCCCCATGAAGTTGATTCGTGCGGAGTATTTCTTTAATGGCAGCAAGCTGTTGTTTTACTTTTCAGCCGAAGGACGTGTGGACTTCCGGACCCTCGTTCGCGACCTCGCGCGCTATTTCCAGAAGCGCATTGAGATGCGCCAGATCGGTGTTCGAGACAGCGCCAAGCTGGTGGGAGGCGTGGGCGTATGTGGCCAAGAGCTATGCTGCAGCCGGTTCCTTCGCCAGTTCCACCCAGTCTCGATTCGTATGGTGAAGGATCAAGGGCTCCCCCTCAACCAGCAGAAGGTGTCGGGCGTTTGCGGTCGTCTCATGTGTTGCCTTGCCTACGAACAAGGCCTCTACAAGGAGATGCGTAAGCGACTTCCCAAGGTTGGGCAAGATGTCCAAACCGACAAAGGAGTCGCCAAGGTTCGGGATGTCTTTCCTGTGCAAGAGAAAGTTCGACTTGTCTACTTCGACGAAGAGCCGCCAGTGGAGGAAGAAGCTTACCTCAGAGACCTCCATGAGTTCCGAGACATCCCCTTGCCAGAAGCGGAGCCTGTTCAATTCGACAACGTGAAGAAAGGCAAACGCAAAAAACGACGTGGCCTTGAGCCCCTGATGGAGCCACGACGCGGTCAGGGTCAGGGTCAGGGTCAGGAAGACAAGCGACGTAGCAAACCCAGCCGTGGCAAACCAGAGAAGCCTCTGCGCAAAAAGGCCAGGCCCACTCACAGAGAACAAGAGAACGAAACAGAACTCACCCACGACCAGGAAGATAGCGACAACCAAGCGCTCACAACCACACAACCCAATGTGCCTGAAGAACAACAAGAAGTGGCCTCACCTCCCCTATCCACAGCAGAAGTTTCTGTTGTAGAAACGGTTGTTGTACAACAAGAAACCACCGTTGTGAAAGCGACCGAAGATGAAGTGGTGGTGGTTTCGGAGAAGAAGGTTGTGGTGGAACAGGCTTTTGTCGAACCATCCACAGAAGAAGTGGTGGAACACGTGGCCCCTGAAGACGAAGAGAGCGAAGCTCACACACCAGAACTGCAACCGCAGCAAGAAGCCACATCCGACGCGGAAGAAAACAAAGAAAAACCACGGCGACGCAACCGACGACGGCGACGCAAACGGCCCAAAGAAGGTGGCGGAGACAACTCCAACGCACAAGCCGCGTCACCGCAACAGGAGAATCAAGGAAGCTCCAGCAGCAACGACAACGAGAACACGGACGACGCAAACAAGAGAAAGCGCCGACGTCGCCGACGCAAGCGCAAAAACAAGTCACAAGGTGGCAACGACAACAAGTCCTGAGTGTTCGCCAACGTTGTTTGTCGTTTAGCCACAAAGTCCCTAGGCTCCTTCAGGATACCTCTCCTTCATCGCCTCCAAAGAGCGCTCCATCAGCTCTCGAAGAACCTCTTTGTCCACATCCTCCAGCTTGTTGATGTACAGACAAGATTTGCCGTGTTTGTATTTGCCCAGCTTGTTGAGCAAGTCATCGTAGGTCGAGACGCCGTCCATGATGTAGAGCGCAAAGTTACGTTTGCGTGGGGAAAACCCAATGCGAAGAAAGTCTCCCTCACGACCGCTTTCGTATTTGTAATGGTACCGACCAAAACCCACGATCGAAGAGCCCCACAAGGTGGGTTCGTACCCCGAAACCTCCTGCATCAGCCGCAGAATCTCCAAAGAGTCGTCCCGCTTTTTCTCTGGCTCCACCTGCTCCAGAAACGCAAGAACGCTCGCCTCAGTGGGTTGGGTTTTGTTTTCAGCCATCACAACACTCTCCATCTACAAGTGAAAACCAACAGGAAACCTTAGCAAAAACTCTGGACGCAACTCTACCCTCCTTATGTGACTTGTCGTGTCACATAAGGTTAGAAATGACAACAGAGGGAGCTGGATTGTGTTGATTAGTCTTCGGAGAGTTGGTCTTTGAGCTGTCGCTCCATACTCTCCAAGCGGCTCTCGGTTGAGGCCATTCGACTTGCGAGGCTGACGAGGTAGAGCATGAGAATTAGCCAAGTCAACCCGTATGCAGCGAGCAGATAAGGACGATCCCACCCTTCGGCTGGTTTGCGTTTGGACAGATCAACAAGCTCTTTGCCGTCATCTTTCGCAGGTCGAGCAGCAGGCCGAGCAGCAGGACGTGCAGGGGCCGGCTTTCGGGTTTCGACACGGCGAGGAGGGGGGACTTTATCAGCCCAGGCCATCGATAGGGCGCTGCCCACGAGAACACAAACGACTCCGAGAATGACAGGGAAGCGAAAGTTAAGAATTCGGCTCATCGGTGAAAACTCCATCGTACGATTCACACCAGAAATCGGTGAGGCACCCTAACACAAGAGCGGCTGGCCAACAACAAGAGCTTCAAAGAATCTCCCCGCTTCCAACCTGTTGCACCTTTCCAAGCCCAACACAACCCTTTATGGTGAGGCGGATGAAAGGAAAACGAAAGAAGGATCAATGATGATGAATCGTGTTTGTTGGAATGTGGTACTGCTTGGATGGTTGGGGATGCTTGTGTTCAGTCCTCCAGTTGCGTATGGAGTCCCCCCCGCTCCGATAGCCCGGACAACCCCGACAAGTCCAACCCAAACAACAACCCCAACCGCCCAGCCCCAAGCGGACAAGAAAGCTCCCTCCGCTGAGGTGACGCGCCGGACCAAGCCACCCAAGCGCCGTGTGACGAAGGACGAGCCCCTTCCCTGGCGGCTGGACACTCGAGTGCCCATGTACCTCGTTGGAGGAGGAGGCCTCTTGCTGACCTCCATCGGCTTAATCGGAACCCTCGGCGAGCCAGAAAAAGCCCCACTGCCCGCAGGCCAAGCCGAACCCCCCCCTTCCCCAACGCCTTGGGGCGTGCTGTTCTTTGGAGGACTGTCTGTGATGTCCTCGTCGGTTTCGGCGGCGTTGTGGCGACGAAAGCCCAAAGCCTGGATGGCCACGCTGGGTTCTGTGGTCGCAGGCGGTATCACTGTGACCGGAATTTTGCTTGCAGCGCTGGGCACCGACGAGCTGATGCTATCGATGGGGTGGGGTTTCATTGCCAGCGCACCGATTCACATTGGGCTCAACATTGTCGGCTGGATGAACGTCAAGAACTGGCAAAAGGCAAAGCAACTGGAAGAACAAACCTCTCTTCCACCTCGTCCCCACGACAGCTCCCTTGCGCAAGAACCTCCACAACCTTCCGCCACCCACACCCTCGGACGTTTTGAATAGGCAGCGCTTGCTCAAGCTGCAGGAGAGGACTTTGCACCCAGAAACAACGTAAGAAATGGAGATTTGTTAATGTCATCTGCAGAGAAGAAGAAACAACATCTTGGCGGTCTTCACCCGCTCATTCGCTACTTCCTTGGCGTCGCCGCGCTTGTTTGTGTCGCGACATTCTACCTCCTGATTCCTGACTCCAAAGATCAGCGGCTGAACTACGCGCTCATGGTTGCCTTTCTGTTTCTTGCCGTCATCTGTTTCTCGTCGGGCCGACTTCAACATGTGATGTTACGGATCTTTGCTGGCACGATCGGAGTTGCCTGCCTTGTAGGCTTGGTGGTTGTCTTGTTTCAAGGGTTTCCAGAGAATGGCTCCACCTTCAAGAAAATTCGCTCCCTCGTCATGATGGCGGCTTTTGGGTTGGGTGGCTCTTTTTATGCGATAACTGGTCAAGTGTTTACAAGCGACGAAGACTGAAACCAAAGATACTCTGTGTTCGGGTCCGAAGCTAGTAAGCGTGTCGCTGTATTGGGAGATGAATGCATGTATCGACATTGGACAAGCTTGTTGAAAAAGAGCCTTTTGCCGCTGGCTCTGTTGTGCTGCATCAGTTTGGTGTGGGGTTCATGGGGATGTTCGAATTCCTCCACAGAGCCGACCCTGGAAGATGGAGGCGTTCTGGTCGTCATGCCGGAAGGAGCCGACCCTGCCCTCACCAGGTTGACGGACTCCATCAAAGCTTACCTCAAAACGCTCTCAGGCTCGGAGCCTCAATGGGTGAGTCTACCCAAAGGAAACAACGACCAAGTGGTCAAAGCCGCTCAAGATGCACGAGCCGGCCTGGTCCTTGTGGTGCAAGCCCAGGATCTAGCGCAAGACCTGTCGCTGAAGGCACAGCCCAGCGAGGACGCCAGCAGCTACCAAATGACCACCAAGGACGAAGGCGAATGGGGCAATCGACTCGGAAGCAAGGGAGCAACCTTTGTCTACACCACTGGGGCAACGCGGCTGGCTCGTCAGTTCGCGATTTATGAGTTCCTTCGACGGCTGGGAGCCCGCTTTTACCACCCTGAAGAAGAGTTTGTCCCCACCAACGACCTTAAGCAACTCCGAGACCGCGCCAAGACCCCAACCATCATGGCACGCACCCAAGATGGCAAACCTTCGGATGTGTACAGCCCCGACTTCTCCTCACGTTCGTACTCTTTCCATGGGTCACACCCGCTGGAGCACCAAGAGTCCTTCTCCGACGCCAAACATCCCATCGACGAGGCCCGCAACGTCAACGATTGGATCGTCAAAAACCGGGGCAACCGGTTTCGTGGCGCAGGTCGTGGGACAGTCACAGGAGCAGACCGCGACAAGAGGGTCAAAGAGTTGGACGACCTCCGCAAAGTGATGGGCTTTCCAACAGGAACAGGGCTTGCGCTGCACAACCAACAACAAGGCGCCAGCGGCCTGGTTGACCCCAACAGCTCCAAGTCTCCCAAACAACAGATTGAAGAGCACGTAGAGAAGCTGCTCCAAAACAGCCCCTCTGCTGAGGAGTTTGGTGTCCACTTTGGACCGACCGAATTCACCGTAACACCCGACAAACAAACGGTGGACTGGATCAACTGGGCAGGACAGAAAGCGTTGTCCATCAACCCCAAGCTTCGGGTCATCGTCAACAATCACATCACAGGCACCCAAGCCGCCGACAACTTCGATGACAAAGGTTGCCCCACTGGCACCAACTCCAACAACAAAGTGGACTACTACGATCTCGCTTTCCACACCGACAAACGGTTCGTTGTGAAGGTTCACACGGTCATGTTCTACCCCTTGGAAGGACCGGCCTTTGTCTACAACCAGAAGACCTTTGCCCACAAGCTTTGTTTGATGCAGAAAGCCTCTGCAGAAGGCCGACCCCTTGAGTACTTCCCGGAAGGTTCTTGGTGGCTGAGCTTCGACAACCCGATCCCTGTGTATCTACCGCTGTATGTCCTTGCTCGTGGCATCGACATCAAGCTTATCAAGCCCCTGCTGAAAGCACGTGGACAAGGAACGCTCTACGGTCACAGAATGTTTAACTCCGGTCATGAGTGGGGTTACTGGCAACAAGATTACGCCGTTGGGTTGTGGCATTGGAACGCTGACGCCAGCATGGAGCAGGTCGTCGGTGAAATGATGGACCCCCTCTGCAAACCCAGCGAATGGAAGACAGGCTGTAGCGCGCGCACCGAGGCCATCAAGGTGTTTCAGGAGTTGATGCAGCACCAGAAGGAATACTTCCTGGATCGCAAAGACTGGAAAGGACTCGCAGGAGGCCTCTACGCCTACTTCGCGGGTGAAGATCCAGCCGATGAGATCGCCGCAGTCACAGGCTTTGAGTTCCGCCCGGTGAAGGTGGCGTTTCGCACAGTCTCGCGCTGGGATGCCTCCCAACTGAAGACCTTCCGAGACACAGATATCAAAGCACTGCAGGACATGGAAAGCGCCAACAAAGGGTGGCTCGACCGACTCAATGCATTGACCGCCAGCATTCCAGAAGCCGGCAAACCCTGGCTCGCTGAGATCATCGATGGGATTGAAATCAACTGGCTCCGTGCCCGGCAAACCCTCGCTTTGTACAACGCTGTTATGGCTTACAGAGAGACTCAGTTGACCAACGAAGAAGCGAAGAAGAAAGACCCCAACGCCGCCACCCAAGACCCCAAGAAAGCGGCCGAGACCTTCTGGAAGCAAGCCTCAGACACATTGAAGCAAGCCGAAACAGTCATCCGACGACGCGAGAAGATGTACCGGTATCCGGCTGCCCAAACCCACGGAGGAGGCGACACTCCCGAGACCGCCGTCCCCAACGGAACCACTTACCCCTGGCGAGTCCACACCAAGACCCACACCCTGGCGTACTGGGTCAACCGTCACAACCAGGTAGAGCAGCTCTTGGAAGGCAAAGATGGTGACAAAAACGCACTTCGCCTGGACCCTGCCTTCGCCGCTCCGGGCCAAAATTTGCAAGTCACATGGCCTGAGGTTCAAGGATTGAAAGCGTCGGTGAAGTTGGGAGACAAAGACCTGAAGACCACTGACAAACAAGTCGATCTGGGCAAAGACGAAGGCTTCTGGGAGGTCACGGGTTCCCTTGAGATTGGAGGACGTCAGGTGCAAGTGTCAGGCGGTGTCGCTCGCTTCACACGAGGCTCCAAAACACCTCCCAAAGGGCTCAAGCTGATTGAACCAAGCTCTCCTCTTGCGCAGAATGTTCTGGTCAGTCTGTTTCCCTCTATGTTGTGGGGTTCCTTCCCCACGCAAGGCATCGTCTTCGCAACAGACCTCGACAAGGACAGCGTCGCCTCCTTCGCAGACGTCCGCCTCGCCAGCTTTGCTGAAGCACCCAAGGATGGAGCGTTCCAAACCAAGCCCATCTCCTTCCGGATGCCTGTACCCGATCCAGCGTCGGGAGAGTTAGCCTTAACCTTGGGCGTGAGCAACATGGTGTTGTCCGGGAAGTTGGATGGTGAAGGACGACTCGAAAGCCCCATCACCATGAAAGGTAACTTGGAGCTCAAGGACTTGGTGGACGCCCTGATCAAGCTTGCAGGGTTCGACGAAAAAGGAGCCTACCAAACGTTGGGCTCCATCCTGAACTTCAACCCAGACAAGCCCCCCGCCACAGCACCCTTCCACGCTGAGTTAAAGATCGAAGTTTGGACCCCCTAAACCGAGACTCCCCCCAACAATCTCACCGACTCATCGTAGCGAATAGACGCGCAGTAGAAGACTCTCACCTCTTTGTTGAAGCGCCCTCCCTCTTGGCTTTCTCTGAGCGCTTCTTGAGCATCTCACGTTGTTGCAGCAAGCGAGGTGTCAGATCGCGAATGATAACCCCTTTCGGAGGTTGGAACCGGAACAAAGCAGGCTTCAATGGCTGGTTTATTTTAACGTTGGAGTAGCGCAGCAAAGCACGCATCGAAGGACCTGCAACGTGCTTCTTCTCCATCTTCTTCGAAGCATTGGGTGGTGCTCCAAACTGTGCAATCTCGATCGGCACAAGAGTCTTTGCATCGACGACGAGTTGGGAGTATCGAACCATCGAGAGCAGCATTTTCAAAGAGCGCTCACGATACTTTGCAGGAACATGCTTGTGCGAGGTCTGGAGCAATAGCTCACGAAACTTCTTTTCATCCACAGTCCCATCAAGAACAAGCAGACGTCGCTTGCCGCGTGAGGTCACCTTCATTTTCTTGTACGAGTACACGTCCAACAACTGAAGCAGGGTCGCTGGATAGTCCAGTCCTTCGGAGACCCCAAGGCCACGGATGTTATAGCCCGTATCAAACGGTCGTCCAGACACACGAAGCTTGGAACGGTCCACCTTAAAGCCTCGCTGCGATACGAGCTTTTTCCCTTGGTACGACTCAAGCAAGATCCATTGCCAACGAGGTGCATACACAATGGTGCTTTGGGCGTGGGTCGGATACTGTTTTCCCAAACGTGATGAGTGGTTGTAGTGAATGGTCATGTTTACGCGCATCAACGAGCCCGCTTTTCCCCAGATCTTACTTTGTCCCATTGTTTTGGGCTTTTTGTTTCCCTGTTGCATTACGGTCTGGGTGTCCATGGAGTAGGTGCGGATCCCCTTCGCCCAAGCTCTCAATTTGTTCACAACAGCCTGCGCTTTCGAAGGTGATTGCTTGGACTTCTTGGCAAAGGCATACCCCACATAGAGTGCACCACCTAGCAAAGCGACAGTAATCAAACGTTGCAACACTAACATCACAGTTCCTTTTGCAAAACTCGACAGGGTCCGACCTTCTCCAACAATGGGAGAGGTTAAGATTGTTGAGTCAATGGATGTTTGTCTTTGGAGAAAGAACGTTTTGGAAGCTAGGGTTTGGAGAGAGATTCGTCAAGGAAGGGTGTGGTCGCCGGCCGTTGGTTCATTGGTCTTGTTGGATGGAGGAGTCTTGTGGGAACAAGAACAGTCTCATCGCTTTCGGCGTGAGAGTGCCCACGGATGTGGGCACTTCTCCCTTGTCTATATCCCGCATGGCTAGCGGAGTTACTCATTCGGGCCGCGCAGATGCTCCGCGTCATCACAAATACGAAGGCCATGTCCTTACTAACAGGAATGAACCGCACCCATCAAGGAAGCCGGGAAGCAAAGAACAGGTAGGTACGAAAAAGCAAAGATAGCTTTCAGGATGTTACAAGCCAGAAGCTATCGAGAAAAATGGCTCGCAGCAAACTGGGTGAAGACAGCCCAATCATCAGGGGTCACGCTGTGTCCACCGGGTCGTCGATGAAAGGCGATGTCTTTGCCTGTGAGGGTTTTCTCTTTGGGATAATCCTTAAGAGCCGGTTGCGGTTTCCCAAGAAAGGGCCATATCGGCTGGGCTGCAACCACTGAGCGCCACGCCGATGGAGGGTCTGCCCAGTCATCGCTAGTAGCGGTCGCAACGAGCAGAGGCCGCGGTGCGATCAGAGCGAGCAACAGATGTTGGTCCACAGGCAAGCGATTGGGTTCTTCAACAAACCCTGCAAAGCGGTCATGGAACCAATGGGGAAAGAACGGCTGGATGGTCTTAATGGTTTCGCCCTGCTTTCCGCGATTCACAGCCGCTCCCATGGAGCCTGACTGGTTCGAGATGACGCCAGCGAAGCGGGAGTCACGAGCGGTCGCGAGCAGCGCGGCTTTTCCGTTGCGAGAGTGTCCCATCACCCAGATGTTTGTGGCATCGACGTCTTTGTCTTTCACCAAGACATCCAGCGCTCGTGAAAGTCCCCACGCCCAGGCGTTGATGGTCCCTCCTGACTCCGGTTTGTTTCGAATCGCTTCGGTCGCTCCAAACCGTTCGTGCACCCAATTTTTCCCGTCGGGTTGATCGAGGTCGAGGTCGCCATGATACAAGGTGGCCACGGCAAAGCCCGCTTTGATGTTCTGCGCAATGGCCCAGCGGCCGGCCGAAGTCCCACGCGACTTCTCTGTGGCACGATTCTCCTCCGCCCCTTCGGCTCGATCGGGAACCCAGCTTGTCTCCAAAGGAATAGCAGGATCATCCAGGGTCGTGTGGTTGCCAAAAAAGTTCAGCCCAAGAAACAATGGCGCAGGCGTATTGGCAGTTGGAATGTACACCAAAAGCTCAATCACAGGACTCGATGCATCCGGTTGGATCCGGTAGATTTTACGAATGGCTGCTCCATCCAGCTCAGGCTTTGGACTCACCTCCACCTCCACCTTCATATCCTTGGGAACTTGGGGTGCCATACCGTACACATAATGATCAAACAAGCCCAGAATTTCGGGCCGACGGCGACGTCTCCACTCTTCAGGAGTCTTGGCCTCTTTCTGGTCACAGAATGTCTGCAACAACAGCGGTAACTCAGCACTCACCGAAAGTTTGGCGACCTCTGGCAAGCTAGCGAGGCAAGTCTGAATGGCCGGGTCCACCGAGGAAGAAGACGTTCCAGCATCGGAAGAATTGTTGGCATTGGTATTGGAGTTTGTGTTGTTGGTGCCTGGCTCCGAGGAACAGGCCACCACGAAGCCGAGTCCAAGAACAACGCTCCACCCCAGGGCGAGCATCGTTCGCAGCACGGTACGCATGTTTTCTCCTTCGAGAGGGTACAAAGCCAGATATGCAATGAATTTACGAACCACAACCACGTTGTCGTTGGTTCATAAAATACACTATACTCGCCTCGGAATGGAAAGAGAATTGAAACATCGGAAGAAAGCATTGTTGTTTATATTTTGAGTATGTATGTGAAGAGGTAATGTTATGACGACCTGGCTTTTTCTACCGTTTGTGCTGTTGGCAGCCAATAGCAACCCAGCGGACCATGAATGCAAGGAGATTCACGCCACGTATCGCGCGGTCCTTAAGTTGGCCAGTCAAATGATAAAGAAGGACCGGCTCACACGCGCCCAACAAAGTCTCTCTAAGCTTGCCAACCTTGAGGTATTAAAGGCCAAGTCTCCCTGCATCCGAAGTGCAACGTTCGCCCAACTCAAAGCCAAGCGTCTCGCGCTTCTTCAGCAGGTCAAGTCGAAAGCTTCGGTCTTAGAGAAGCGCTGCCTGAGTGTTCATGCGGCGTACAAGATGAACCTTGTTGACGTCCAACAGAACATCGCAGCAAAGAAACGTGAAGCGGCTCAATTCTACCTCTCCAAGCTCAAGAAAGTAGAGACGGCCCAACCTCACTGCTTCCGAGTCTGGGAGCACAAACAGCTACTCGCCCAACGCCACGAGTTGGAGCGAAAGCTCAACAAGCCACCTCCCAACAAGAAGCTCCCCTCCTTTTGGGAGAGCATCACCCCCGAAGAGAGACGCTCCTATCGCTCCTATCGAAGAGAAGAAAGCGACAGAGTCCGTACCTTCACTCGCAGAGTCAACCTGTCACTTGTCATTACAGGATGGACCATGTTTGCTGTGGGTTATGGCTCACAGCTGACCTTTGGTCTCGCCGCATTTTCCTCGAATCCTTTGATCGCTGGGTTGTCTGTCGTTCCTGTTGTTGGAAGTATCTCCCATGGAGTGCTAGCATTCATGCTTATCCAGCCCTACTCCGGCCAATGGACCGACTTCTTTGTTGGGGTCGGTAATGTCTTCCTTGGCATGGGCGGTGTCATCGCGATAGCCGTTGGTCTCATGCAGTTGGCCGGCTTAATCACAGCCATCGTGGGTCATACGAGAGCAGAACCTTTCAGAGAAGAGCCAAAGTTCTCGGTAGCCCCTTGGTTTCATGAGGACGGCGTTGGTGTTGCGATGGCGGGCCGCTTTTAGTAAGACAGACGAAACGCATCCTAAGGGCAACGTAGACCTGCACGCTGACACGCCTTGATCCATGTGAGGTAACGGCGCATGGGAACCGTACGCTTGGGATGAGCCACGTCCACACGCCCCATCGAAACAAACGAACGCTTCGGAAGTCGCTTCAACAAGCCCTTCAGAGCAGGAAGTCCTTTCACTGTCAGCTTGCAAAACATCCCATGGCAAAAGCTCTTGTACGACAGGATCTCACTCTTGCGTTTGTTCCGGTTGGTTCCAGGAAGAAGAGTAAAGAACCAAGCCTTCTTCGACTGCCAGGCGTACAACTCGTAGCCCTTCATTAACGTTGGTAGCTTGGATGGAATGGCCTTCTTCGCTTTCTTCGAAGAGAACGAATCCTTCACCTTCTTGTATCTCTTCGCAGGGGCCGAGAGCACAGGCGAGCGACCCAAGAAAGTCAACGCACACACCGCAGCAAGATAAGAAAGAACACGCATGAGATTCTCCTGTTGGATAAGTGAACTGGGCTGAACACCTATAGCTATACCCAACCTGAAAATCGAAAGGGTCAACGCGCTGTAAAAGGGTTGCAAGAAACTTGTGAGGCGTCGACAAGAGCTACACCGACAAGCAACCTATTGACAGTTACCGTTCACACAGAGCTGTGCGGTGCCGCAAGCACGGCCACACCCGCCACAGTTTTTGGTGTCCGTGTTGGGGTTCACGCAGATCTTGTTGCATACGATTTGTCCAGAGTTGCACACCTTGAAGCACGAACCGCTGCTACACAACGAGTCTGCCGGGCAGGCCTTGCCACAGCCACCGCAGTGGTTGCGATCGTTTTGGAAGTCGATGCAGAAACCCCGACAGTACGACAGACTCCGGTCACTACAGAGGCAGCCCTTCTGGGAGTTGCTGCAGGACGCGTTGCTGGGACAAACAACGCCACGACCCCAGCAGTTGTTCTTATCAACAGGGTAGCATCGGCCTTGCCACAAATACTGGTCCTTTGGGCACACCTGACAGGTCCGGTTAACACAATACTGTCCATCGGGACAACGATTGTGACAAGCGCCACAATGGAACACATCTCTCGAAACATCCGCCCATTGTTTGGTGCACCATGTCCAAGGATTGGTGGCTCCACTTGTGATGCATGACCCCTGAACACAGGCCTTACCTGAGGCACATTGGTTGTTGCATGCACCGCAGTTGTTCCTGTCGCTGTAGACGTTGGTAAGAAATCCGCCACAACAAGCCGAATAAGTCTGGTTGGGGAGACATGCGTTGTTGTTGCAGTAGGTCAACTCTCCACAGAAGTAACATGCGTCGCGGCAGCGGCTGCAGTTTTCGCTGGAGCCAATGTGAATGTAAGCTCCCTCGCAATACGTCGGACCATAACCTGGAGAAGGAGTGGGATCGTAACAATGTCCTAGCAAACCACACTTAAGACCGTTGGGGCACTGCAACCCACAACCACCACAGTTTGCGTTGTCGCTTAGGGTATCCACACACTTGTTGTTCCCGCAGTTACGAAACTGAGAGGAAGACGAGCACGACCGACAGCTGTTGCTTTGACAGGTTTCATCCTCGTCACATCGAGAGTTTCCACAAACGGGATAGCGAAAGCCTGAACAGACCCCGTTGGAGCAACCTATCGAGTTGGGACATGCGTTGTTGCAAGAGCCACAGTGTGCAGAGTTCGTCTTTAGGTCCACACAACGCCACTGGGTCCCGCTGCTTCCTTTGCAGAGGGTGAGGCCTGTGGGGCAGATGTCGGTGCGAGTTACACACTTGCCTTGCTGACACACTTGATGACCAAAGCATCGATTCTGACAGCGGCCGCAATTGTCGTTGTTTTCAGGCACACATTCTCCCCCACAGCAAAGCTCTCCCGACTTGCAAACCAGGCCACAACCACCGCAGTTTTTGGTGTCTTGTTTCTGGTTGATGCAAACGCCTTTGCATTGGATGGTGAAGCAGTTACCGCTGTGATGGGTTGGAGAGGAGCACTGTCCCTGGTTGCAGGTCTGGCCGGTGGAGCAGGTTTTCCCGCAACCACCGCAATGACTGGTGTTTGTTTGTGTGTCCACACACTGTCCCGAGCAGTTCGACTGACCGGTGGCACATACCACAACACACTTGCTCTGCAGGCACACCCGACCCGCTCCACATGCTTTTCCACAAGCACCACAATGTTGGGTGTCCGTTTGCAAGTCGATGCATTGACCGGAGCAGTTCGTTTGGCCTGGAGGACACACCAGCTTGCACTGGCCTTTCACACACGACTGTCCTGGAGAACAGGCGGTACCGCAAGTTCCACAATGGTTGGCGTCGGTCTGCAAATCAGTACAGCCACTCTTGCACTGGGCTTGACCGGTTGCGCAGGTTGTTTTCGGCTCGCATGCTCCATCCTTGCAGATCTCATTGGCCGAACAAGAGGTGCCGCATGCGCCGCAGTGATTGACGTCGGTTTTCGTGCTGGTGCAAGTTTCGTTGCACAAGACCTCTTCGCCTGAGCACTGTGGCGTCACAGGCGGAGGTCCCTGGTTGGCGCAACGTAACTGCACAAAGCCAATCAACACCGTGAGCAGTATCATCCAACGAAACTTTCGCATAGGAAGTAACCCCTTGTAGACTCTTTCTACTTGTCAATTCTAGCAGCAAGCAATTCTCTTAGATAAACCCTGTACACACAATACAGGATGAACAAAGAAAGAGTACACCCCTGATTTTTTTTCTAAAAAGCCAAGCTGGTAGAGCAAAAGTGGGGCAAGGACAACATGGAGGAATGAGGCAAGCCCACCAATGACTCTTACCCTTCGTCACCTTCTGATAGCTGCAACAGAAGCTGGTAGGCCTGTCTACGAGATAAGGATGGAAACTGACGTGCGAGTTTTTGGGCCAGCTTGGTTGGTCGCCCGCCTGATTCGAGGAGGGTCTTGGCTTCGAGCAAGATCCGCTCCTTCTCCGATAGCATGGTTGGATCTTCGGTAGCTTCCTCGGTCGCGATGGAATCCTGTGCAGCCAGGACGTTCTCGGCGTCCAGGTTGACCTCGGTTTTGCTGGAAGCATCAACCATCACCACAAACTCACCACGAAGCTTGTCTCGCTGTTGGAGTTCGGTCGTAACTTCCGACACCGTGCCACGCAAGAACTCCTCAAACTTCTTGGTTAACTCGCGACCGATGCAGATCTGTCGGTTGCCCACGACTTCGTGAAGGTCGTCGAGGACGTCTTCGATGTTATGCGGTGAAGCGTACAACACCAACGTAGCCGGGAGGTGTTGGTAGGTTTGGAGAGTCGCGCGTCGTTTCCCGCGTTTGTGGGGCAAGAAGCCCAGGAACACAAAGTGATGGGTGGGTAACCCTGCCGCACACAACGCCGCCGTAACCGCCGATGCGCCAGGAACAGGAATCACAGGATGTCCAGCCTCTACCGCAGCCTGGACGGTCAGGTAGCCAGGGTCTGAGATGCAAGGCGTGCCCGCCTCGCTCACCAACGCAACACGCTGTCCGTCCTCCAACGCCTGCAGCAACCGGGGGATTCGCTGCGCCTCGTTGTCACGATGCAGGCTCACCATCGACTGCTGCAACCCATACTGGCGGAGCAAGTGTTGGGCCGAGCGTGTGTCTTCTGCCGCCACCCAGTCCGCTTGTTGGAGCACACGCAACGCGCGGAGCGAGATGTCCTCCAGGTTGCCGATGGGAGTCGCCAAGATGTAAAGCCCTGGCTCCAAAGGCTCGGCGTTAGACTCCAGGTTCTCCACCCACAGTTTGATCCAGGACATTAGGCGTCGCCCTGCTCTGCGAGGTACTTGTCCTTGAAGGTTCGACGGAGCTTTCGCACATCACCCGAGCGGACCGTAATCTTCTCCTTGTCAAAGTACTCAGCCAGAGGAATCGTAAACTTCCGCGACGCCCCCGTGAAGGACTTAAACTGCTGGGCGTCGATGGTCTCATTCTCCAAGAGGTGCTGAATCACGATGTCTTTCAAACGCAGAAGGGCTTCGGCGTGAAAGAACAAATCGTCATGAACACGAATGAGTTGACGTTGACGAGTCAGTAACTCCAGGATGGACTGGATGTCCTCAGGGTCACCTTCGATGTGCTCTGAAAGATCACGCGCGCGAGGCGGCTGGTACTCTGACTCCGAATACAGCGCCAGGATCCCCTCCTGCATCGCGGCTTCCTGTTCAGCAAAGCGGACCTTGTGACTGGCGAGCCGCACACGCTCGTTCTCTTGTGCAATCAACTCGTCCTTGGTGAGTCGTTGGAGAAGTTGACTGAACAACTTCAAGGACTCAATCCGCAATTGTTCACGGAGAGCCTCCCGAGGCATCCCCTCTTCCAAGGGAAATTCTTCGTGGTACGTCGTCAAGCGGTCTTGCAAGGCCTGGGCAAGGTTGTCGAGAGCGATCTGATGGATGTACCGAGGAGGCTCCTTCTCATACATCACGAGGGTTGTACGACTGAGCAAGAGTTTCAGACTCTTCTGCAAACGTCGCGGCGTGAAGCCGGTGCGTTGACTCAGTTGGCTCAAGCTTAAGCCTGCTGGGCCGGCGTCTTCGGTGAGGAGCGCGATGTGGTCGTCGAGTTCTCCCTCTTCGAGTCGGGCCAAACGATCCGCCAGGCCTGGGTCTTTGCGCCGCCAGACAGGGAACGGGTCGAGAACCACACCACCCCCAACGGTTGTGCCGTGGCCTTCCAGTCGCTGAAACCCTCGCAAAACAATGCGGTCGCCAGGGAGCAGCACGGTGGGTTCTTGGATCTGGATCCGAACATAGGTGGACTCACCGGGCTGAAGGGGCTCACGGTTGTGGATTAAGACCCGGCAAGGGACCTGTACTGTTCCAGTGTGCAACAGCAGAGGCGCCCGGTGTTTCAGCGGTTTGGGCATGTGCGCGAGCCACTGAATTTTGGCATCAAACATGGAGGTTTCGTCGAGAGCGTCGGTGTGAACAACAACCTGCCCACGATGAATGTGCTCCAGGTCGATGCCCTGAATGTTCACCGCAGTGCGCTGCCCGGCAAGGGCTTCTTCCGTGGCGCTGCCGTGCACCTGCAGCCCGCGAACCCGTCCGTTGTGATGACCGGGAAGCAGCGTCACCAACTCGTCTCGCCTTAAGGTGCCCGACACAAGGGTTCCCGTGACAACGGGGCCGAAGCCACGCATCTCAAACACGCGGTCCACAGGAAGCCGCATGAGCCCTTCCACGGCCTTGCTCTCTGTCGACTCGCCCAGACGAACCAGCTCTTGCTTGAGTTCCTCCAGCCCAGTCCCCTCAGTAGCCGACACCTTAAGAATGGGAGCATCTTCCAGAAAGGAGCCTTCCACGACCCCTTGAATGTCATCTTCGACAAGCTCCAGCCAATCCGGATCCACAAGATCCACTTTGCTGATGGCGATGAGTCCCTGTTTGACCCCCAACAAGGAGCAAATCGCGAGGTGCTCACGGGTCTGGGGCATCACGCCTTCGTCTGCAGCAATCACCAAGACAACGAGATCAATTCCAGTGGCACCAGCCACCATCATTCGGACAAACTTTTCGTGGCCCGGCACATCCACGACACCGACTTGCAGGTCGCCGAGGTTGAGCTCTGCGAAGCCAAGTTCGATGGTAATACCGCGCTGTTTCTCTTCCTTGAGTCGGTCAGGGTCGACACCTGTGAGAGCAAGTACCAGCGAGCTTTTCCCGTGATCAATGTGACCCGCCGTTCCCAAGATCAGACGCTTCGTCAACGAGACCTCCTCATTTTTCTATGGACATTTGACATTTGACCCTTTCCCAAGTAACGTTCGCCTACATTCCCGCGGAGGGGTACGATGGAGACATACTCTCAACAAGAATACAACCGGAGAGAGCGATGCGCGTTCAAGACATCTAGCAATCAAGCGCAGCAGTTTGTGACATAAAAACACAACTGCACAACAAAAGACAGTCTTGGTTGTTTAACCTGTTTTGGATGTTGGAAACAACTAGAGGAAAACCACATGGATGCAATCTGCCTGGTTTGTGAAAGCGCGTACGGAGTCGAAGGAATCTCGGCAGTGCCCACTGGGGCGCAGGTCGAGTGTCCGAATTGTCAAATGGGAGTGCTCCTGTTTGATGAGGCTGAGGCCGCTGCGAACGCTTCCAAAACCTTATTTAAGCCGATGCCCACAGATATGTCTGACGACGAAGGGGCGGCGATTCTTTCTGCTCCGGTTACCACACCGGACCAGCTCATGGAAAGTACAACGATAACGGAGCCGGTCCCACCCTCAGCACCTGAGACCCGACCTCCTTCGTCCATCTCCAAAGGAGCTGACGACCTGCTCAGCTCTATCACGTCACAGCCTCTCGGCCTGGATCTGGACCCACTCTCTCCCGGCTCAACAGCGCTTCACCAACCCGAAGATCTGACCCGGACGTTGCCCAATCTTCAGAGCGTGGACAACCAACTCACTGAGGCTCTCAAGCCTGTTAAGAAAGATGCAACGCCTGAAGAGGAGGCAAGCGACGCCCCTGAAACAGTCGAGACATCCTCTTCGCAGGTCGACACGTTGGCTTCCGCCCCGCCCTTCGAAGCTGTAGAGTCTGCTGACCTGGACACCAAGGACACCGCAGAACAACCCACATTTCCTGTGGAAGCAAAGGAAGCAACTCCAGAGCCCGAACCGGAGCCTGTGGAAGTCGCTTCTCCTGCACCGGAACCCGAGCCAGAGCCCGAGCCTGTAGAAGTGGCTGCTGAGCCCGAACCAGAGCCAGAGCCCGAACCGGAGCCTGTCGTTGTTGCATCGCCAGAACCCTCTCCTGCTCCAGCCCCTGCTCCCAAGAAGTCGGGCATGGACGCGGCTTTAATGGCTCTTGCCAGCCAGCTGGACTCGGCGATTGAGACGTCGCTGCTGGATGACCCTCTGTTTGGAGGCTCCAGCCCAGCGAAGCCAGAGCCCCCTCCTGCGCCGAAAACCGTCGCTCCACCTCCTGAAGAAGAAGAGCAGGACCCAGGTGAGATCTCGATGGTCACGCCTCTCACCCAAGACGATCTCTTCGCTGAAGAAGACTCGCTTTTGGGCGGTGAGGGTATGTCGATGGAAACGTTGACCGTTTCCGACGGGATCGCTGCAGAAGAGGCATCTGTCCAAGACGAATCGGTGGAGATCCTGTCGCAAGATGATATGGTGGTTCCTCCCGAACCCACGTCTCTGCCGAAGCCTCCACCTCCCCCACCCAGCGCCAAACCAACACCATCGGCGAGCTTCTCGCTGGCTCCACCGTCAACAGAAGCTCCCGCAGTGGAAGCTGACGACGACGACATGGACCTGGAGTTGGCAACACCAATTGTAGCCTCCAAGGAAGATCTGGAGTCTGTCTCCTACGGTGACCTTCCAAAGCAGTCATCCATGATTGGCCCCCAGATGGAAGGTCCCAAGGCCAAGACCAAAAAGCCCCAGACTCCCATGAACTCAACCATGGAGATCTCTTCGGCGGCGGTTCAGGTCAAGATCAACGATCAGGTGGAGGAAGTCCCCGAACCTGAGCCAGTCAAGGCCGAGCCGGTCAAAGAAGAGAAGCCAGAGCCGGTCAAAGAGGCGAAACCCGAACCCAAGCCGGTCGCAGAACCCAGACCAGCCCCAACGCAGCACGCTGACGGTGGGATGATCGACTTTGACCAATTCAGCCAGGAATTCTTTGACGCTCCAGCTCGTGACCCTGAAGCAGAGTACGAAGAAGAACTGTACGGACTGCTCAAGCAGCAACAAGAAGAAAGCAAGCGGATCATCCGACGCATCCTGGTTGTTGCACCGTTCGTCATTGTTGGTGTGATTTTGATGTTCTGGGGCATCAACCGTGCGACCCAAAAAGGTGACGGTGGAGACAACAAAACCGAAAACCGTACGGTGGAAGCGCGCAAGCGCCCCAAGCCACGGCGTAAAGTTGTTCTGGCCAAAGCCAACACCAACGCCAACGACAACGACAACGTGACCAAGCCGGGCACTGCACCTGGCGTGGACGACCCCGATGGTGGAGTCACTCCTCCTGTGGATCGTCGTGATGACCCCTCCAAGGGAAATGACGACGATGATGATGAAAACAAGAAAAAAGCCACAGACGACGATGACGAAGCCAAGAGCAAAGACACCGACGACGATGACGACTCTGATGATGATTCGGATGACTCCGAAGAATCGGATGACTCCAACGATAACGACGATCAGGCTGATGACACTCCACGTGTAGCACCTCGGCCGGTTCGCCGCCGTCGCCGCATTGTTCGTCGTCGCAGACGTCCCGTTCGAAGACGACGTGTGGTTCGCCGCAGACGTCGAATCGTTCGACGACGCCGCCCCGTCCGTAGACGACGAGTGGTCCGTCGCGTAGCCAAGGCACGCCCAAGGCCCAAGCCACGCAAGCCCAAAGTGAACGCTCGCAAGCTGTACCAACAAGGCATGGTGGCGTTTGTAGGCGGGAATCTCAAAGGAGCGGAAGGCAAGCTGAAGGCGGCTGTTCGTGCGAACCCACGGTTTGCAGATGCGCACCGGGTGCTTGGAATGACCTACCTCCGGATGCAGAACAAGCCCAAGGCGAAGAAGCACCTCAAAGCCTTCCTCCGCTTGGCTCCTGGCCACTCGATTGCTCCGATGATTCGGAACATCGTCAAAGGACTCTAAACCTACCCTTCCCCATCCATGGGCTCCAAGCCCCTTCCGACCTATCCAGCAAACCGCACCACGATAATCACAGCCACCAGCAGGAACGAGAACAAGCCGATCAAGCCAAAGTACAGGCGAAGGTCTCGGGCAATTCCACGCTTCGAGCTTGCGTTAACGAAGGCTTCACTGCTCACCTCATCGTTTCGCCGGTTGGCGTGACGTGTAGAGATGACCGCTGCATCCTCTTTCCAGGGAGTCCCTTCTCCCAAGCACTCTTGCACAGGAATCACTCCATCCAACCCCAGCAAGTGTTCGAGTTTGGCCTTGTAGGCGATTTCTTCAATGATGCGTCGGTAGGTACGCGACACCACTCGCAGGCCAAGAAAGCAGATCAACACGGCCAGGATGGGTCCAAAGAGCAACAACAGGGACACGCGACCCTTCTGGGCGTAGAGCGTGAAAACACCAGAGAGCGTCAAACCAAGCACGGCGTAGCACACAGCGGAGTAGAAGTTGACGAACCGGTACAGGTCGTCACGAAAGTTCTTTTCTCTATTCTCAACAAGGGTGTACAGCTTCAACAGTTCTTCACGTGTAAAACCATCTTCTTTTTGGACATACCACATAGCAGGTTCCTTTCGGGTGTCGCTTCATCAGTAAGCGCAAGGATCACAAGAGAACGTTTCTAGAGATGGGTCCTATTGTAGGGAGGGTTTCGGATTGGGACAAGGGCTTGACTCTGTCCTCTGCCCACCCCATTGGAATGTTCCAGAGATCCAAAGAATCTGGTCAGTTTGTAGCAGTTGATGCTTCACTATGTTATGTTGAGAGTGGTGGAGTCTCGCGAAGGATGTCCCACTTCCCCTTATCCTCCACCGCAAAAATCAACGTCCCAAGCCTGTAAAGAAGTCTTCGCCCTCAAGGAGTTAGAAGGCCTTGTTCGTTTTGGATCCCTTTGAACTCAGCCAACCCATCGGACGCGGTGGGATGTGTGAAGTGTGGCACGGCAAGCACCGCCGTGACGGCACTCCTGTTGCGATCAAAGTGGTCCTCGCCCGGCACGCCCGAGAAGAACGTTACATCAGGGCCTTCCGAGACGAAGTTCGTGCAGTCGCCGCGCTCCAGCACCCCTCCATCGTAAAAGTATACGACTACGGGCAAGTGCCTGACGGGCCAGAAGCAGCGTCACCCCACTTGGTCGCTGGCAGCCCCTACCTTGTGATGGAGTTGGGTAACGGGACCCTTCGGGAATGCAGCGGAAGCCTGGACTGGAACAACCTCTACCGAGTGATCCTGTCTCTCTTGGATGCGCTCTCTCACGCCCATGCCCAAGGTGTTATCCATCGCGATCTCAAGCCTGGCAACATCCTCCTCTGCAACGAAGGTAGAGGAGTGAAACTCACAGACTTTGGCCTTGCTCACGCCTTGGAAAACCTTGTCGATTTGCAAGAAACCGATGAGATCCTTGGAACGCCTGCCTACATGGCGCCGGAGCAGTTTGAGCGACGCTGGCGAGACTACGGTCCCTGGACGGACCTGTACGCGATGGGTTGTACGATCTTTGCGCTGCTTACAGGAGAGCCTCCGTTTGGACGACTGGACGACCTCTCGGATATGATGCGCTCCCATTTGTACCGCCCCATCCCTTCGTTACCGGGGCACCTCACACTTCCTCCCAACTTTGAGCTGTGGCTGCGATGCCTCCTGGCCAAGTCCCCAACCGCTCGCTTCCAACGGGCTGCAGATGCAGCCTGGGCCTTGATTGAGTTATCACGAGACTGGTCGCCTCCCCCGATGGCGGCATCCAGCACGTTTCAGCGCTCAGCAACCAGCCTACGCGAGTCCAACACTCGCGCGCTGAAGCCGACCCGAACACGACGGTCGGCGCCGCCAGCCCAACATCCATCCCATCACACATTGTCGAAGGGCTATCTCCCCAAAGCGGGGTTGGATATGGCGGGTTCTCCAACCCTGCACATGCTCCGTCATTTGTATGAGACCCCACCGACACCACTCGTTCGGTCTTTCTTTCCCGATGAGCCTTCTGCTGCTGCAGGGAAGGCGTCGTGGCCGCCCGCCTCACCGCGAGAGGATGCGACGATGCAGTTGTCATCGTCAGACTCCTATCCCGAAATTCCCAGGCAGCCCACCGTGCGATTAACGCCGGCACCTCCAACGACCTCGGCCAAAGCCCTCGCGCTCTCCGAGTCACCAAGCCCCTTGTTTCACCAGCCGCCTCTTGTGGAAGACTGGCGACGTCCTGAAGAGACAGAACCCAACCAACCTCTCCACAATGTAGGGTTAGGCCTGTACGGACTTCGTGCGATCCCCTGGGTAGGCCGCGAGTCGGAACGTGACCAACTGTGGCAAGCGTTACTTCGGACCTGCCGACAACGTAGCCCTCAGGTGGTTGTACTTTATGGCCCTGCAGGTTGTGGCAAAAGCCGCTTGGCTCGGTGGCTGTGCGAGAGGTCTCACGAAGTTGGAACCGCCACCTATTTGTCTACGTCCTTTGGCCCTGACCAGGGTATGGATGATGGATTTGAAGACGCCATTCTCCGGCATATCCGGGGCATGGAGCTTCCTCACGACGCACTCTTTGAGCGTTTTTACCAGGGAGAAGGGCACAGGCTTGGTCTGTCTCGCGACGAATGCAAGGCCATCGTGTCCTGGCTGCAACCCCCAGAGCCCACAGCAGACGGCTTGCTCTCTCCTCTTCCCCTCGGGACCGCTGCCACACCACAACCCAGTGACACCATCCAATTCAGGGTGGAAGATGTGCTGGCAATGCAAGACGAGCCAAGTCCACCGCTGTACTTTTCCGACGACTATCCAGATGGCTCGCTTCATAACATCAGCTACCCCCAACCGTATGAGAGCGGAGAATTAGAAGGCCCGTCTGAAAACAACGTGGCCTCCATCCACGACACGACACCGGCAGCCGACGATCATTGTATCGAAGAGCTTCCCACAGAGCCGCCTTACGAAGAACCCGACCTGTGGATGAACGAGGAGACCTGGTTGAATGACATCAACCACTTCCTCCCACCTGAAAGCATCACCCCCCGATTAAGCGACCCCAGCGAACGCTACGGGCTTTTGCAATGTTTTCTACAGAAGCTCTCGCTGCGTCGCCCGGTGATCCTGCACATGGATGATGCGCATTGGAGCCCTGACGCTCTGTACTTCGTGCAGCACCTCTTACAGCAACACAACCAAGGAAGCTCTTTCCCCATCCTCCTGGTGCTTACAGTGCGTGACGACCTTTTGGCCGAACGCGCCGACGAAAAGCGCCTTGTGGATGAGATCATTCGCGGCCAACACGCAACCCCCCTGCACATCGGACCGCTGCCTCCCCAACATCATTCGGAGCTCGTCCGGACCTTGCTGGGCCTTCAAGGAGAGCTTGCCCAGGCAGTCGAGAAGCGCACAGCAGGCAATCCACTGTTCGCCGTCCAACTGGTTGGCGACTGGGTAACCCGAGGGCTCCTCGAACGGACTGAGCGAGGATTCCGCCTACGTGAAGGCGTCCATATCGAGATCCCCGACAACCTCCACCAGGTCTGGATGACTCGCGTCCATCGAATCTTGGAGAACCGCTCTCCCAAAGAGGCGATGGTCTTGGAGCTCGCGGCGGTCTTGGGGAATCAGGTAGACATGAACGAGTGGCGCGCGGTCTGCCAAATTGTTGGAGAGCCCCTCCCCACAGATCTGATGGAGCTCTTGTTGGAAGCCCAGCTGATTCTCCGCACCTCTCCCTACTCGGAGAACTGGAGCTTCGCCCACTCGATGCTGCGCGAGAGCCTCCAACGCCATGCACACGAGGCCAATCGGCTGAAAACCCACCATTGGGTTTGCGCCACCATGCTGCAACGAAAGCCAGGCCCAGGCATTGCAGAACGTCTGGGACATCACCTTCAACAGGCAGGCAAGCCTCACGCTGCGTTGGCTCCCATTCTCGCAGGCATCCGCGAGAGAGAGAATGCAGGTGAATACCGGCTGGCCGAGCCTCTCCTTGCGCAATGGGAGTCGCTCCTCCAGTCGCTGGACATTGCTTCCGAGCACCCCCATTGGGGCGAGTACTGGCTGCTGAACGCCCGGTTGGCGAGAGGTTTTGGGAACTACGAGAAAGCCATGGAGATGGCACAATTCGCCCAGAACGACGCTCGCCGCTTTGACTGGACACGAATTCTGTCGCTGTCTCTCACGTTGATGGCGCACTGTGGGATGCGCTGCGGCAAAGCGACCGACGAATTGTCCCAATGGCTCAACGAATCCGAAGCGCTGGCCAAGCAACTTCACGACGACGCCTTGCTCGCAGAGGCGCGGTGGGCCCACGGCGAGTTTCTCTGTTTGCGTGGCCTGTGGTCTCAGGCAGAGAAGCTGTTCCAAAAATCCTTCGACAACTTCGCTGTGGTCGGCGACGCCCTCGGGATGGGACGCTCTCACTACGGCCTCGCCACCGTCGCAAGGCAGAGCAACCGGCTCGAACAAGCCCAGTACCACCTGGAGTTAGCGCAGCGCCACTTTGAAGCCTGTCACTGCCAGCGCGGCATCGCAGACTGTCTCAATATGCTTGGGGACCTGTGCCGTATCCGCCACCAACTGGAGCCGGCCGCAGAGCATTACCGAGAGAGCATGCGAATCTACAGCACCATCGGCGCCGGAGACATGGCCATCTGCAAGCTTAACCTGAGCCTGGTCCTCCTCCATAAGCACGAATTTGGTGAAGCACGAAAGCAACTGAACGAAGCCAGCGCAGCCTTCACCAACAAAGGCAGCAAGATGCTGGAAGGAGCCTGCTACCTTAGCTTGTTGCCGTGTTTGGCGCACGCCGGCGATTGGGACGAATGGCAAGACCGCATTGGGCTTGCACGGTTCTTGCTGTCAGCGTCCAACTTCTACGACGTAGATCTCGCAGAGACAGCGTATCTCGCGGGAACTCTAGCAGAAGAAGCCAACGCCTTGCCACAAGCCAAGGAAGCCTATCAAATTGCTTTGGAGCAATGGGACGTACTGGATCACCCCGCTCGAAAGCGAGAGGTCCAAGCCCGTATTTCAGCAATCCATCGTCGTCAAGAACCCTTGCAAGAGGTCAACACACCAGCCAAGGGTCACCACCTCCCTTCGATGATGGAGTCGTCTGTTCAACCGAACGACGCAACGTTCCGCTCCGCTCCCCTCCCCGAGATCGATTCCTACGGACCCACCAAGGTGAGTACCCCCACGCCCTCCAAGAAAAACAAGGGCTAGGCCGTGCGTACGCTGTGCTTGCTCTGCCTGTGGTTGGCCTACCTTGGGCTCATGTGTACAGTCCCAAGCCACGCAGTTCCCTCCTCAAGCTCCGTCACAAAGACCTCTACCTCACGAACCACAGCAGGTTTGTTGCCCCGCCAAGTCTCCTTCCAGGTGGAGAACGATTTCTTCCTTGGCTCCGATCGAGACTACTCCAGCGGTCTGTTTGTTCGCGTCGCGAACTGGGGCGCTTTGGGTCAGGCAGCCCTGGGTCTAACCAAGCTGATGTTTCCAGGCTCCAAGCCCACAACACACCTCTCTTCGTTTGAGATCCTGGTGGGCCAGGAGATGTACACCCCGCTCATTACAGACCGCGCTGACTTTGTCCCTTACGAGCGGCCGTTTGCAGGGTGGCTCTACACAGGAGTTCGTTACCGGGTCCGCGCTCCTGTGTGGTCGCTGTCTTTGGAGTTGCGCTTGGGCCTCGTCGGCCCCTACAGCTTCGCTTCCCACCTCATGCAATTCTGGCACGAGCTCATCAAGTTAACCTCAGAGGTAACCTCAGCCTCCCGTGGTTGGGCCTGGCAGTTGGAGCATGAGTTTACAGTGCAAGCCATCGCATCCTGGGACTGGCACATCCTTCGTGTTCTTCGTCACCAGCGCAAACACCTGGACTTGTCTCTTCGAACGACACTTGCCGTGGGCAACGTCTGGGTTCACCCAGAGGTTAAGCTGCTCTGGAACTTTGGCTGGCTCCCTCAACGAGTCAACGACAACGCTTCGTTCACCTTCCACACAGGAACCACATCAGGAAAGGTAGCCACCAAAGCACCTCCTTTGCCCCGTCGTCATTGGGATGTCTACTTCTTTTTCCACCCCTTCGCCCGTGTGGTGATTCGCAACATGTTTGTGGACGGCCTGACCTTTATCCCAAGCCCCAGGACCGAGCGCTACCCAGGCATCGTAGGATTTGAAGCAGGACTTGACTGGAGAGTCCGATGGTTTCGGATGCGTGTGGCCGCTGTCATTCATACCCTCGACGGTGCCTACGCACTGCGTGACCATACCAACCATCGCTACATGGGCATTACCCTGTTTCACCAGCTGTAGACCTTTCACCACAACACAACGAAACCCATGGCACAAGACAGCTCACTTTATCCGAGACACCGACGGAGGACAGGGCTTGGTGCTTCGACAAAATGTGATGCCTCCGCATGTCTCAAACTTCCGGATGTTGTCGGCAGCGCAATCACACACCCGACAAACCCCCTCCTCTCGAATCACAGCGCTGGACGAGTATTTGTTGTCACCAAAGTAGCAAAACCCAGCACACTGGTTCACTGTTTGACAGCGAACAATCCCCAATCCAGTGGTTTTTTGTTTCTCACAGGTGCATGTGTTGCATTTGTCAAAGGTAAGGAAAGACTCTCCCTCGTTGTAATAGGCACCGCAGTAATAGCAAAGGCCCGGCTGGCAACTCGTACCGAGAACCCAGAGCAACAAACCAGCCAACAAAGAAACGTGCCATCGACCTCTCACCAAGAGTCTCCCTAGCGCAAATCATCGCAACAGGACAATGAATTGTGTTACATTGCAAATGTGAACGACTTTCGCAGTCGTAGACATTCAGAACCACAGGGCAAACACTGTGTGTCCTTGCGTCGCCACGCTTTTCTCCTTAAAGTGGGACGCTGTTGTATGTATGTAGCAGAAGATCTTAGGGAAAGAAAAGTATGAACGAACATTCAAGACGATGGCAGAACCGTTGGTTACCTTGGGCAGGCTTGTGGCTTGCACTTTTTGTGGCTGTGTTTGCTTTTGGTGCGTGCGGAAACAACCCGAGCGGAGATGAATCCACAGGGAACGCCGATGCAGGGACTGAAGTCAGCACCAACAACGATGGCGGTACGACGGAAGGAACCAGCGCGGTTGAAACGGAGCCGGTTCAGATCCGCGCCTCAGGACCAGACAAGGTGCTCGACCCAGGCAAGGAAGGTCCCTACGCTGTGGGGGTCACCACACTGCGACTGACCGACCCCGATCGAATTGATGAGAAGACAAAGAAACCACGGGAAATGGTGATCGAAGTCTGGTATCCGGCCGTAGACTCGGCAAAAGGGGGCACCACAGACGAGTATGTGGTGAAGAATGACGCGCCCCAAGCGGTCAAGGACAAGATAGAGCAGTTGAACATCAACATCCCTAGTCTCAAACAGAACGCTTACCGCGACGCTGATCCACTTCGCACCGAAGGCCCCTACCCTATCATTCTATTCTCTCACGGTAGCGGTGGTATCCGCTTCCAGTCGATCTTTCAAACCGTACACCTGGCCAGCCATGGCTACGTTGTCGTCTCTGTCGATCACACAGGCAACACGTTGTACGATCTGTTCCTCGACAACCAAGCTCAAAGCACCAAGAACCTCGCTCAGGCAGCGATCTACCGCCCCCAGGATGTAAAGTTTATGTTGGAGGCGATGAAGAAACGGAACGACGACTCGAGCAGCCGCTTCCACAAGCTTCTCAACACCAAGGAAATTGGTGTCACAGGGCACTCGTTCGGAGGGATGACCTCCATTCTGGTGTTGGCTCAAATTGAAGGTATCAAGGTAAGCATTCCTCAGGCTCCACACACCTCGTTGGTTGCGGCGTTGGGCGTCGAACCTCACCACATCCGCGATAAGATCATCATGGTCCACGCCGCCAAAAAAGATGAAACCTTGAAGTACCAAGCGGAGCAAAAAGGTTTCTACGACCGCGCTATCACCAAAGAATTCAACCGAGCCGATCGGTATCTGGTGACCCTGGAACGAGGCGGTCACTTCTCGTACAGCAACATCTGTGACCTGGATCTGAAAAAGTACGCTGCTCGGCTTGGCTTCGGCAACGTCGAGAACATCCTCAACGACGGCTGCGCCGATCACAACACGCCCATCCAGGAAGCCCACCGCATCATTAACCACTACGCGACCGCGTTGTTCAACGTTGTGTTGCGAGGTAGCGTAGGCACCAAAAAGTACCTTGTTCAGATGGACGGCAACACCGAAGTTACCTACGAGCACACCCCCGCCCCCTAACTTCCGAACAGAAGAGCCCCTCGCTCTTGCAAGCCTTATCCCAGCCTGGAAGCACCAACAGGATGAGACCCAATGTTGCTGGGATAATCCTGAATAGGATCACGCCCCAGTAAACAGTCTTCCATAAAATCAAACTGGTCACAGCCCCAAAACAGCTCACCATCGATGAGAAACGTGGGGACGCCAAACACTCCGCTGGCGACAGCGTCTTCGGTTTGCTGACGAAGTGCTTGTTTGACTGCTGGATCGCTGCATTTCTCCAGCACACCTTGAGGATTGCCAACACCAATCCCAGCCAGGCGTTGACCAAGAACCTCAGGGTTCGTCAAATCCAACCCATCGCGCCAAGCTGCGTGAAACAAGTCAAGAATAGCCTTGGCCTGCAGCTCATCGCCCTCCAAAGCCGTCGCCACTCGCAACGCCAAAAGCGGGTTGAAGGGGTGGGCTGGTGGAAACTTTAGCTTCAAACCCAACGAGGTGGCGTGGCGAATGGAGTCTTTGTAGGTAAACTCCCTCTTGGGTGGAATCTCCGCTGGCCCTTTGTGCCCCCAATGATTCAGCGTCCCAGCAAATAGAATCGGTACATAACGAATCGAAACGTCCGCCTCCAGCTTCTCCAGCCAGGGTTCAAGTTGTACGGCTGCAAAGTAAGCATACGGAGAGATAAAGTCGAAATAGAAAGGAATGGTGCGGGACATAAAGAGCCTCCTTCAAAATGCTGATGGCTTGGCACCTCATCTGCGTGTGTACCATACACCTTGCGGAAGGAGCCAGAAGAGTTGGGTTTGCATTCCTCGAAAACATGTGCAAGATAAAAGAGTTGGAAGAGACCCATACGACAACGTTTCATGACCCACGTTGTCGTTCGACAAGCCCACCAGAGGAGTTGGGCACAAAGGAATGTTGTTATGTTTGCAAGGCGTGTGTGTTCATGGATGTTTGTTGTCTTCTGTGTTGTGACCCTCACCAACTGTACCTGTGGAGGCCCGCCTGGGCGAAGTTGTTCCACTGCGATAGACTGTGTTGCAGGTGACCTCTGCATCCAGGGGGTTTGCAGTTCCTCCGAACGGGGCACAGGCAAGAGCGAATACAGCAGCGATGGTGGCGTGGAATCCAATGGGGATGACAAGCCCGGAGGTAGTGACGTTGTCTCCATCGAGCCCGACCAGACAAACCCTGATCAATTCACGCCGCTCGAATCTTGCACCAACCGCCAAGACGACGATGGCGACGGACTTATCGACTGCGCCGACCCCGACTGTGGTGGACACCCCGCTTGCAAAACGGGCCAAGAGATCTGCACCAATCGCTTTGACGATGACGGTGATGGACTCGTTGACTGCGCAGACCCCGACTGCAACGCCTCACCCAACTGCCAAACCAACCAGGAGAATTGCTCCAACCGCGCCGATGATGACGGCGACGGCCTCATCGACTGCGCCGACCCTGACTGTGTGGGCTACAAAACCTGCAACAACCGGGTCGAGATCTGCACCAACCGCTTTGACGACGACGGTGATGGACTCGTTGACTGCGACGATCCCGACTGCAAGAACAACCAAGCCTGCCAAAACCCCGGAAAAGAAGACTGCTCCAACCGCGTAGACGACGACGGCGACGGACTGATTGATTGCAACGACCCGAACTGCGCCAAAGCGGCCAACTGTCAGGGCATCCAAGAGATTTGCGCCAACCAAAAAGATGACGACGGCGACGGACTCATCGACTGCAAAGATCCTGACTGCAAGCAACACTGGTCCTGCCAGTTTTCGCCTGAGATCTGCAACAACAAAGTTGACGACGACAAGGACGGCAAGGTCGATTGCGATGACTCCGACTGCACACGACACTGGTCTTGCCAGACCACGAGAGTGGAGTTTTGCGGGAACAACCGGGACGATGATGGCGACGGACTTGTTGACTGCGATGATCCCGACTGCAAAGGAACTCCCCAGTGTTTGGTCCCCAAGGAAGTTTGTAACAACAACATCGATGATGACCGAGACGGCAAAGTCGACTGTGACGACTCTGACTGCAAAAATACGCCGGCCTGTCAGAAATTGTTGGAAGTGTGCAACAACAACCGGGACGATGACGGCGATGGACTCGTTGACTGTGACGACCCTGACTGCAAAAACGAGCCCGTTTGTTTCCGGCCACCGGAAAATTGCACCAACCAAGTCGACGATGACTTCGACGGCAAAATCGACTGTGACGATCCCGATTGCCAAAACGAGCCTGCTTGCAAACCTCCCAAAGAAAACTGCACCAACAAGGTGGACGACAACAACAACAAGCTCGTGGATTGTGATGATCCTGATTGCAAGCAAGATCCGGCCTGTCAAAGCATCCAAGAAGTCTGCAACAACCAAAAAGACGATGACGGCGACGGTTTGATCGACTGCAAAGATCCTGACTGTGCCAGCAACGCTATTTGCCGAGGTAGCAAGGAGGTCTGCAACAACCAAACCGACGATGACGGCGATGGGTTCGTTGACTGCAAAGATCCCGATTGCTTCACAGATCCCGTCTGCAAAACGTTGGGGCAAGAGATCTGCAACAACAAGATTGATGACGACAAAGACGGCCAGATCGACTGCGCCGACCCGGACTGCAAGTCCAACCCTGTTTGCCAAAGCACAGGACTCAAGGAAGTCTGCAACAACAAAGTCGATGACGACAAAGACGGCGCGACAGACTGCGCCGACCCGGACTGCGCCAATGACCCCTCGTGCCAGACGAACGGCTGTGTGGCTCAGGTTGACTTTGGAACCCTCGCCTCATCCGGTGGCACCAGCACAAAAACCCTCACAACGACGGGCAAAAGCGACACCTTATCGTCTGTGTGTGTTCCAAGTGGCGGCGGTGATATCGTTGGAACGTTCGTACTGTCTGGCGCCTCCGACCTCCTTGTGTCGTGGACCCAGACCGGCGACCACGCCTTCTCTGTGTACCGTGCTGGTAGCGGACAAGCGTGCAACCAGAACCCTTACCGCTGCATTGATCCTTCCTCAAAGTTAACAGGCAAAGAGTCGCTTCTGAACGTTCCAGCCGGCCGCTACTACATCATTGTGGAAGCCTACGGAACAGGTTTGGAAGGTCAGGTATCGATGACGCTGACCACGGGTTCCACCACGGTCAAGGAAAACTGTGGCAACGGAATCGACGACGACGGCGACGGTGCCATCGACTGCAAAGACCGAGACTGTGCCTCCTCCCAACTCTGCAGCAGCCTTTTGTGCCAACCTCAATACCAATTGGGCGCGTTGGTTCCAGGCGGCCAGCCTCGTACAGTGAGTGCAGACACTCGCACCGCCAAAAACGTGTACGACCTGAACTGTTCGGCCGGTGGTGGAAAAGACATCGTCATCGCCTTTACCTTCCTGGTACCGGGCGGCCTCGACATTCGCGGCCAAAACCTCCAGGGACACCGCATTGGAATCGTCCCCTCTGCAGGGCCAGGAACCCGATGCGACGCTGGACAGGTCAACTGCGCGATCGTCAATACAAATCCTTACCGGGTGTTGTTCAACAACATGAAGCCGGGCGACTACTACCTGATTGTTGACGCCTCCAAACCTGGTAACGAAGGCGCGTTCTCCATAACCTTAAGTGTGTTTGGTCAACGCGGAACCGAGCTGTGCAACAACGGAATCGACGACGACGGCGACGGCGCTATCGATTGTTTGGACACCGATTGTGCAGGCGTTGGCACCTGCCCAGGCGCAGTTTGTAAGCCTGACTATGCAGCAGGAACACTGACCCCAGGCGGCCCCAGCAAACAGTTCAACCTCGACATCAGCAAAGAGAGCAACGCCCACCGCACAACCTGTGCCAAGGGTGACGCCAAAGAAGCCGTCATTTCCGTAACATTGGGGGCAGTCTCAGGTTTGGCAGTGTCGTGCAACCAGGGCAGCAACGCCGACCACGTCATCGCCCTTCTTTCGGCGCACAAGCCTCGCGACCCCTGCGACCAACATCCCCTGTCTTGCGTGGATATCAAGGGCAGTCCGATTGGATGCAACTTTGCCTGGCCCAACCTTCAACCCGGCAAATACTACTTAATTGTAGAAGGCTTCCAGCCTGGCTCTGAAGGAACCTTTAGCCTCAACCTTCAGGCCTTCACAGGACAAGCCCAGGAGATCTGCAACAACGGAGTGGATGACGATGGCGACGGGCTTATCGATTGCGCCGACTTTAACTGCACCTCCAGTCCACTGTGTGCAGGCAAAACATGCGCTCCCGATAAGGTCGTGGGCGCGCTCACTCCAGGAGGAAAGACCCTCTCCACGGCAGTCACCACGAGCAACAACGGCGACAAGTACAAAACCACCTGCGCCAGCAGCAGCGGCGAAGAAGCCGTGATTGGCTTTACCATGGCCAAGCAAGCAGATCTTGAAGTCGACTATGCACAGTTTGGTGACCATGTGATTGGATTGTACGCAGACAAAGGTACCGGCCTCTCTTGCTCGGCCTCCCCGCAAGGTTGCCAGAAAACAGGAGGGAAAGCCTCAGGCAAGATTGTGTTTAAGTCTGTGCCGATTGGAAAGTACTTCCTCATCATTGATGCGGACAAGGTGGGTCAGGAAGGCTCTGTGTTGTTGAAGCTAACGGCCAAGTAGGAAGGAATCATCCGCAAACAAGCGGCTCAGGAGCAGTAGGTTCAGCCACATTGGGGTGCTTGGGCAATGCAACAGGGCCTTCGTCGTTGTACAGGTGCAGCTGCATCCGCCAGTCGATACCTACCATATCGCCAGGCTCCAGCTTGATCCAGATGTTGTCACCTTGCAGCGGCTCACTCGAAAGAATCAGGTGGTTGATAAACCCGGACTGCGTGGGACTTTCGCACTCTGGCGCAAAACTAGGGCAGAGTTCTCGCTCGGGACAATGGCCTTTGTACGTGCTGTAGTAGAGGTCTTTGCCGCCATGGTGGGCGACCATCGTCGTCCCGTTGGTGAGGAGAAACGTTAGATAGGTCTCGCTGTTGTCACCGTCATCGTGAGGATGAAAGCCTCCCGTGAATCGGCAGACCTCGTGAATAGCGTCCCGAGCCCCTTCCGCTACCACATCGATGCTTGTTCCAGGACGATGCAATTCAATGCGGCGCTCAATGTGACTCAAGATCAAAAAGAACAACACTTCGCTGTCCGTTTCGCCCAAGATAAAGCGTCGCAGGCGTGGCGAGATTAGGCCAATCAACAACTCCCGGATGTCAGGGAAGTTTTTGATGTTGCCATTCTGCGCAAAGACCCAATTGCCAAACTGAAAGGGGTGGGTGTTTACAATCGACTTGTTGCCTTGTGTCGCATGGCGAAGGTGAGCCAAGACTGTTTCCGAGGACACAATCCCTGACACTCGTCGAAACAGAGAGCTTTCAATCACATTGGCAGGAGACTTAATGATATGCGGAGCCCCTGCGACATAGTAGGCAACCCCCCAACCGTCCTGGTGTTTTTGTGTTTTTTTGCTCTGCATCATCAGCGCATTGTCGGCGCTCACCAAGCTGCGGTGGACCTGGCTGGGAATGACAGAACGAAAACCAAACAATCGACACATCAAGGAATCTCCCTACCCAAAGCGAAAGAAAACACTGTCGTAACATAATGCACTGCACGCTCAACCACAAGAGACTTGCAAAGCCTTCCAATGGTCTCTTTTCCAAGAGTCCCTTCGTTCCAAAGTCGTCGAGTTTTCCAGTCCAAGGCACCTTTGCAGAGGGAAGATGTTCGTACTATAGTGTCTCATGACGAACGTGGACCCTTTCGACTCCAACAAAGGAGCCTTCTAATGATTGCGATATGGTTGGGACTCCAACTCTTTGCCACTCCAATGGCCCAAGCCAAAACCACCAAACCATGCAGCGACATGGCCAAAAAAATCTGCAACACCCTGGGCTTTGACGCGTTCTTTTGCCAAGTGTACGTCAAGGTCGCTCGCCATGACAAAGCTGACCAGAAACGATGCCACAACTTCCTCAACAACAATTGGGAGTTGCGGCTGGCAGCCCTTCAACGCCAGGAAAAGATCCTGGACAAGATGAAGAATCTTGCCAAAGGCAACGCTGGACGCAAGGCGCAAATCAAAACATACCAAGAGTCCTTAGCTCAAAAGACCATCAACACGATGCTCACCACCTCTGCAGGCAAGTCGGCGACAGAGCCGATCAATCCCAAGGCATGCAAAGTGCTGGCTGTAGTGGCATGTCGAGGGCTAGGCAAGAAAGCCTTCTACTGCTCTGTCTTCCGCTTCATTGCGAACAAGGCCAGCAAGATCAACCCGGCCCGCTGCCAGCTTGTGCTGAAGAACTGGTTCTCATCACAAGGACAACACTACAAAAAACGTGAGAAATTGCTCATCACCTTAATGAGCAAAGCCAAGACAGACCTGCAAAAAGCAGAGGTCAAGCGGATCAAACAAAACCAACTTAACCAACTTGTCCGCTTTATGAGGCAAAAGTAACGATGGTCATTTACAACGTTTCCGTTGCCATCGACAAAGAGGTGGAAGCCGACTGGAAACAGTGGATGGAAGACGTTCACATCCCTGATGTCCTTGCGACAGGCTACTTCCTGAACGCTTCCATCTTTCAACAACTGGAGCCTCCCGCCGAGGAAGGCCGCTCGGCGTACCAAATTCGCTACACTTGCCAAAGTCTCAACGATTTAGAGTCCTACCAAGCCAACTCAGCCGCAGCACTTCAAGCGGATCACACCCAACGCTACCAGGGCCGTTTTGCGGCATCCCGCACAATCCTCCAAATGGGCCAGACTTGGAACACGACTTCCAACGATTAGTCCCACCCCATGAACCTTGCCCAATGAGATGGCCCCACCACAAGCTCTTTATTCTTGCAGTTGACGAAGAAACTCACGCATGTCTTTGGAAGATTCAAACAATAGAACGTTGGACATGAATTGACTGAGTTCTTCCATACTTAATTCTTCAATCGGCTGGAGAGAGGTTTCTCGAATCCGAGGAAAACGTTGTCTTGCTTGGGTCTTGGCAAGTTGGATAAGGGTAACACGGCTCTTCTCTAGACCTTGCTCCAATCCTTGCTCCAATCCTTGCTCTAAGCCTTGTTCTTTCCCCAACTCCATGAGAACCTCTTGTCGAGTGTCGGAGAGACTTGCCAAGTTTTTGAGTTCAGTTGGATCGATGTTTTGCAATGAGTTTGTGCTCGACATTTTTTTGAACCTGATGTCAAAGTTGTTTAACAAAGTTACGTAGGGTTCGATGTTGTCTTGGAACAGTTTAGTCACAGCCTCCTTTCGTTGTCCACCCTCACCAAGAAGTCGAAACAGCAGAGTGTCGTCCCGCAATTCGACCTCATTGGCATGAACCATATACACAGTCTCCCTCGTAGAATAGCGCCAACAAAGGACCCCTGGCTCTAGCAGTTCACCTTCTTCCACAAAAACCTCTTTGATCGCCTGACGGGGCCAGTAGGTCACAACAACCCACAAAGAACCGTTACGAGAGCTTCCCAACTTGTCTTGATGGGCCAGTTGAAGAGACAAGCGCATCTTTGTGAGAGCCCCTTCCAGGCGTTCTGTATGGACAGTGCCGCTGAATGGCTCAACAAGGCAGCGGTTGTTCTGGGTCCAAAATGACAACAGGCCCACTCCAGGAACATCCAACGGAAGCGGATCATTCGGAATCAGAAGGACATCTGCATAAAAGGAATGTGGCAACAGATCCGTTCCCACCTGCACGATGAGATCTCCACCCCATTCATCAAAAATTGCACTTAACAGGTACTTCCCCAGTCGGTCCTCAAATTGTCGCATGACTTCTCACAATTCTAAGCAAGCATCAAACCAAAATATCAACGCGGATTGGCCAGAAAATAAATATGAAGAGAACAGCCAAATCGCTGAGCATACGTTTAGCATGCAGGGATAGATGTGTCAATGCGATAGATTGGAGGATTGGATTGAAAGGATGGAGAGAGTTCAGGAGAAATGCGAAAGAAACGGGAGAGAAGAGGAAGGCTTAGTCGTCAGCGCTGACGGTGAAGTTCCAGAGGGGAGAGGTCGAGTTACCGTTGGTCTCATTGTTGGTGGGAGTCTCAGCGTAAGCTGTGACATACCAGTAGTACTTGAGACCGCTTGTCAGGCTGACAGAGTTGGGCAGAGTAATCTCAGTGGTGTCCTTGTTGAGAACAGAGGAGCGCCACACTTCGTCACCACGGGTCGACTTTTGGAGCACCACCACGTAGGCAAGTGAAGAATCTACAGCATCCCACTTGAACACAGGCTTCGACGTTTGCGAGCCTTTCTGGGGATTTTGCAGGGTAGCAGACTGAAGCGCGATGCCAAGGAGACGGTTGCTGGGCTTGTTGCGTCCCACCAAGTTTCCTTTGTCCACGGCAACAACAGTGTACCAGTAGGGCTTACCGATTTCTTCTTCCTTGAGCTGGTCGGCCCAGCTCACTTCAGTTTGTCCCGGCTTGGCAGAGATCAATTTGGAGTGAGCTTTGGATACATCAGCTGTGGAGATGGGGCTATCGGAGTCACTTCGGAAAACGTAGTAGCCTTCCAAGTCGTTGTCAGTTCCAGCTTTCCAGGTGATGATGATTTTGGGGTCGGGCTTTTGCTCGATATCATCGTAAATGTTACCGCCGGTGACCTTGATGTTCTCAATCAACGCAGGTGGATCAAAGTTTGCGGTCTTCGCGGTGATGGTGTTGCTGGGCTTTCCTTCTTTGCCATCCTGTCCCACCGATGTAATTCGGTAGTAGTAAGGAATCTCATACTGACCACCTTTGATGGTGTTGTTGTCAGTGAAGGAGTACTTGTAGATACGATTCGGCTCGTCGAGGGTACCCTCAGCCTGGTTGATCTCAGCAACCTTCGAGGTGAAATCACCATCGGTTCGCTCATCACGATACACAATAAACTTGGTGACACGATCTTTGAGATCTTGGGAGAGAGTCCAGTTTAGAACAATGATACCGTCCACATTGACGTCCACATTGGTTGCAATGTCAGAGGGGGGATCGGGGGGACCTCCTGGACCACAGGCCAACGAACCGCCAAGGACGGCAGCGCACATCAGTGGGAGCCATAACACATAGAAAAACGATCTCAGAAACTTCATTCGGAATACTCCTTCCATTGTTGTTGTGAACAATGGCTGCGGGCACAAATCACAACTGTCTGATGAGAATACGTTTGTATATATCATACAGCACGTTCAATTTGCCATATAGGTTAAGATTGATTAAGAGTGGGGTCAAGAATTTGCAAGAGAAGAACCCTCAAATTCTTGCCAACTGCCTACGAGAACCCTCAAATTTTTGGATCGATGGACCTCTCAGAATTTTGAAGGCTTTCAACCTTCAAACAATAACCCATCAATTTTATTCCAGGAAGAGGGAGAGCCAGACTCCGGCACCATCCTTGCTTAGAAAAGAAACAAACGATAACGTGTTGGTGCGGCCCTCTTTGGATGTATGTGAAAAAAACGGGCCGCTGGATTGTAGAGCAAAAAGGATGAAGCAATGAATCGGGCACGACGTGGTTTCCAAAAAGGATGGGTGGTCTTGGGACTGCTCGCACTGTTCCTCGCAGTCACAGGATGTGGCGATGGAACATTTATCCCACCCAATCCCCCAGAAGTAAACTCTCCCCATGAGAAGGGACAAACCGACTTTGTCACAGACGAAGACGGTAACGGCACCAGCAGCAACGGCGGCGACTTTGGCGAAGGTGGACCCCAATCAGGAGCCGCCCCCAGCGCCCCCAACACAGACAGCGGTGCCCGCGAAGACAGCGCAAACAAAAGCGCACCTTCTGGCCGTACTGGAACCGTGGAAGAGGCCGATCTCTATCGCACCTTTGGCAACCTGATGTTCTACTTGAACACCTACAAAGGCCTCACCCTCTTCGATCTCAAAGACCCCAAGAATCCCAAGAAGCTCTACAACCTGCCCGTCTACGGCTACCCCATTGAGATGTTTGTAGAGAAAAACACGGTCTACGCCCTGGTCCGAGACGCTCTCTACATGATGCGAACCAACGGAAAGTTTGAGTTCCATCGTCGCAACGTCTCACAGCTTATAACCATCGACATCACCAACCCCAAGCAACCCCGCATTCTTCAGCGTTTTGACATCAAAGGTCAGCTTCGCGAAGGTGTCTCGCGCAAGATCGACAACACCATCTACGTTGTCTCGTTCACCCCCCGTTACTACTACTGGGGTTGGTACTACGGCTACCAGCCACGCGCCAACGACCAGGCAACCGTGTACTCCTTCAACGTCAAGAACCCCAAGAATGTACAGAAGATTCAGAGCCTTGACCTGATCAAAGATGCACCCAAGCCCAACACCCGACAGCCTGATGGTTCGTACGAAAGCAGCAACTTCAACGGCATCACCATCTCAGCCACAGCCAACGCATTGCTGGTTGGAGAGCGATGGTACTACCGCAAGTACAAGTACAACAGCAACTGGCGCTGCAACGAGTACGAGAACAGCCAATACACCATCATGAACGTGGTGAACATCAGCGACGTCAACGGAAAGATCAACCTCCACACCCGCTTCAAGGTAAAAGGAGACCTGACCGACCAGTTCAAGCAAACCTACATCTTTGACGAAGCCAAAAACCGCGGTGTGTACTACGGAATCTTCCGCCGTCAAGAGTGGCAACGCTCCGGATGCTCCAGCTCCAGCCTGGTCAAGAACACCCTGGTCTCCCTGGACATCAGCGATGGGAACAACCCCAAAGTCCTCGATGAATTGGCGTTCGGCAAGCCCAACGAAACCGTTCGCGGCAGCTTGTTCGACCGTGACCGTGGTGTCGCGTACGCCATTACAGCAGAGCGCATCGACCCCCTCTACGCCATCAGCATCAAAGACCCCTCAAACCTCAAGGTGATGAGCGAAATTGATGGACTCAGCGGTGACATCAACCTGTTCCGCTTTGTTGAAAACCGCAAATTCTTGTTGGCCATTGGCCGTGACAACTCCTCGTCCTGCGAAGGCTTTGGCTCTGACCGCGTCGGCACCAACCTCGCGGTCAGCTTGATTGACGTTCGTAACCTCAGCAAGATCCGATTGGTGCAGCGCAAATGTGTGGCCATCAAAGGAGCCAAGTGGGTCAACTCGGAAATCAACTGGAACCTCGACCAGGCTCACAAGATGATTGGTCAACACCAAATGGGCACCACCCACCTGTTGACGGTACCTGTCAGCTACTACTCCCGCAGCGAAAACGGCGGCTCTTGGTGGTGGTACGAGTACAAGAGCGCCATCGGCATCATGAAGTGGGACCTGACCAAATACGACGACACCAAAGACCACACCCAGCAAAACGTTCTGGAAAATGTGGGCACCATGATTCACCCCAAAGGTTCCGTCAAGCGAACCATCATCCTGGAGTTGGGTGACACCCAGAACAAGCGTCGCGTGGTGGCTAACCTGTCCGACACTCACATGTCGCTGGTGGATTTTGATGACCTCAAGAACCCCTCACTTCTCAGCATGTACGAAATCGCACCTTACATCCGCTCGGTGTATCGCTTCGGTAACTACGTGGTCGAGCGCGTCAACCTGGGCCAAAGCTACGACCAATACAACGAGTTCCGCATCAAGCGCTTGGACTCCGGCAACGTCAATGACTCCAAGGCTGTATCCGCCTTTATTGTAGGTCAGATTCGTCAGGTCATGCGCCACGGCAACTACCTGCTCTTGTTCCGAGGAATCCTCAAATACCGCACCAGCAACGGCAAACAGTATCCCTACTTCGACTACAACAAGACCGAACTCCTGGTGTACGACCTGAGCGATCCCTTGAACCCACGCGCTCGTGGTTCTGTGGTGGTTCCCTACGGCTTCTACCCCTACTACCCGTTCTACTGTGGTTTGTGGCGTCCCTATGACTTCAACTACTACTCCAGCTCGCAGTTCGTCAAAACCAAAACGGGCATTGTGAACTACTTCACTCGCTACGACAGCGCAAGCCGAACGAACACGTCAAACCTCTTGTTTGTGGACATCAGCAACCCAGACAAGCCGACGTTCAACACCAAAGAGTTGGCCAAGTACAGCTACAACACCAGCCAATACCAGTGGCCTCAATACTTCACCGGTCTTGTCTCGCTGGACGATGGCAGCTTCTATGTAACCTTGCGCAAAGCAGCAGGGTCCTACAAGAAGAACAACTACACCTACTACCGCTACCGTTACTTCGCTCAGCAGTGGAGTTGGGTGAACGGTTCTTGGCTCAAAGGCAGCGACATCAACGTTCCTGGTCAGCTGATCAAAGCCTTCCGCGTGGGTTCCAAGGTTCGCCTCTTGACCCGTGACTACGGTAGCATCCAAAAGCGTTATGAGTACAGCCCCGGTCAGTGGAGCAGTCGCTACCAACGGTTCTTCCGCATTTACCTGCTCGACCAAAGCACCGACGGAAAGAAAGCGATTCTCCGCGACTTCCGTAGCTTCTTGGGCTGGGACATGGGCAACCTGTTGACCGATGGAAACCGTATGTACCTGACCACCTACCGTGACTGGTACTACCTCCACACCAACAAGTTGGACTACTCGCACCGTACCGCTCACCTGCACATCTACGACATGACGACCTCGTCGTTCCGTCAACGCTTCGTGGGTGACACACGAGCCAACAACCTTCAGATCATGGGCGCTTACAACAAGCGACTGTTCCTCAACCTTCAGGGCGACGGCGTCCTGGTTGTGGACACCCAAGATGCTAGCAAACCCAAAGGTACTCACTTTGAGCGCACCTTGGGTTGGGTGACTCATGTCGAGTTCTCCGGTGACAAAGCCTTTATGGCGGCTGGCCACTTCGGCATCTACACCCTCAACCTGAAGAACGTCAACATCCCCGCACTCTAACCCCACCCCGCCCTCTCCAAACCCTTTCTTCTACCCCATGAAGATCCAACCTCTCCTGTCAAATCCCAAAGCACTGCACGAGAAGTTGGATCCTTTTTTCACCCACCCACTCCTACATGTTTTGTATTGCGCCTCTTTTGACCTTCCACCTTCCCAAAGAGTGGTCATGAGCGCGAAGTTGTGGTAGGTGATGCAAGAACCCACAACGAGGAGAAGGAAGGATGTCTCGTTGCCTCACCATAGCCACAGCCCAGATCACAGTGTACCCCTCTATCCAAGACAGCCTCAGAGCCCACATATCGTTGGCCCACCAAGCAAAGAAAGCAGGGGCTGACATCGTCCATTTTTCGGAGAACAGCCTCACAGGCTACCCAGGCGTCGACTTTGAAAGTTACGAAGCATTCGACACCAACGAAGTCATGGATGCTCTGGCAGCGCTCCAAGAAGAAGCCGCATCCCTGCAGTTGTGGCTCATTGTTGGCGGTCATCACGAGAGCAACGATGGAGCAAAGCCCACCAACTGCCTCTGGGTCATCGACGATGAGGGAACGTTGGTCTGTCGTTACGACAAGAGAATCTGTGCGGGAAATCCTGGCGAGTTGGAACACCTGTTTTTTACCCCAGGCACCGAGGTGGTTCAGTTTACCTGCAATCAGGTACGTTGTGGCCTTCTGATCTGCCATGAATGGCGCTACCCTGAGCTGTACCGAGAGCAACAACGATTGGGCACAGAGTTGTTGTTCCACTCGTTTTACGACAGAACGCTGAGCATCGAAGAATACCAAAGCGAGGGCTGCAACCAAGGAAGTCTTGTGCAAGGAACGGTTCGTGGGAACGCCGCCAACAACTACCTCTGGATCAGCGCGAGCAACACAAGTCAACCGGAGTCGAGCTTCGCTAGCTTCCTTGTTCGTCCAGATGGAACAATGCAAGCGCAAGCAGAGCGAAATGTTGAGAGTTTGAGCGTCAACACCATTGACCTGAACAAGATCTACAGCGACCCTTCTCGTCCTTGGAGAGCGCGGGTGCAATCGGGAGTCCTACACAGCCACTCCATGGCACAAGAGGAAACCCCATGATCCCCACGTCAAACCAACTTTGGAGCGGGGATACTCTCTCAACACAATTTGAACGATTGTCGGCTCTCCTCGCCCGTCACCAGGATATGTGGAAGCCCGCCCCCTTCCAGCATCCAGTGTTGCCTTGGACCAAGCAGCATCCGGACCTCACGCAATTTCTCGTCTCACTCTCCCAAGAAGAGGTGGATGGCTTCGACGCCTCTCTTGAAGACACCGCCAAAGCGTTCGCCCCCTATTTTCCGGAAGCTCAAGAACTCTACGATCTGGCACAGATTGGCGCGTGGCCCCACCAAACCGAGGTTCGCCAAGAGAGAGGACTCTACTACGGCGTCCCGGCCCTGAAGGTAGGGCAGATCCATGCGTTTGCCTCGTGTTTGTCGATTGTCGAGCATCCCTTGCTGGAGTGGTGCTCAGGCAAAGGACATCTGTCTCGCATTCTTTCCACGCTCTCTGCTCAACCTGGCGACTGCCTGGAAATCCAGCCCCATCTTTGCGAGTACGGCGCAGCTCTGGCAGAGCGACAACAAGTCAAGTTGGAATTCTATGAAGTGGACTGCCTCCAACCCGAAGCGGGAAGCTACCTGCACCCTTACCACCATGCCGTCGCGCTTCATGCCTGTGGACACCTTCACCGCAGACTGCTGGAACATTGTGTGGCACAGCATCCGCAAGCGTTGAGTTTGTCGCCATGTTGCTACTTCATCGGTGAATCCACAGAGTACCAACCCTTTTCACAACATGCAGCGCAATCAGACCTCTCAGTCACAAGGGACAACCTTCGTCTCGCGACCCGCGAAGTGGTAACCGCCCGGCCCAGCCGAGTCCGATACCGGGATCACAACAACCGATGGCGCATGGGATTCGACTTGCTTCAACGTGAAGTCCGTGGCGTGGATGAATACCTGCCGGCTCCTTCCGTTCAACGGCAGATGCTCAAAGGCTCCTTTGAGGCGTTCTGTCGTCACATAGCTCACACCAAGAACATAGAGTTACCTGAAGGCATCGACTACAACAAGTACGAACAATGGGGCGCCAAGCGATACCAGGAAACGTACGCATTCGAGCTGGTCCGCTCCCTGTTTCGCCGCCCCTTGGAGCTTTGGCTCGTCCTGGATCGAGCGCTGTTTCTCCAGGAACACGGATACAATGCAACAGTGGGTGTTTTCTGCGAACGAAGCCTGACCCCTCGCAACCTTTTGATTCACGCAGAGCGGGCGCAGTAAAGAGCTGTTACAACCTCAGTCTTTGTCATCAGGTTCCAACATTGGAGCTTCCTGGAGCATCATGGTGTCGTCCAGGTTCTCAGGTTCGGTAGAGATCGGCTCCATGTCCAGAATGTCGGAGATGGCGGCGTTTAAGCTAATGGAGTCCATGGTTTCATCCAGAGGCAACGTCCCAGGTTCAGGCCCTGTATCCGGTAGTTCCAACTGTTGGGTGGGCAAGTCTTGAACGCCACCAAACTCTGCAGGGTCCGGTGCAGCCGCGTTGTTAACCGATGTGACCTCAGGTTCCTCTTCGGTTCCCCAATCCAGATCGATGGCTCCAGCTTTCAACTCAACCGTGTGGTCTACTTCATCTTCGAATTCAGCGTTGAGCAAAGCCTCCAACGGTATGGGATTGCTATCCGAAGATGCGATGGTGTCGCCCAAAAGGTCCACAGGCTCTTCCAAAAAGAAGTTGTTCTGACGCACACGAGCCTGATGCGCTGCAACCAGCTCTGTAAAGTTCTTTTCCAATGGCGTATCTCGCGTTACCGGTCGAGCCTGCTCCTTGACGCTCTCCTCTGCTTTGCCATCTCCCTGCCCTGCAACGCCCTGACGCACAGGGAGGACTCGTGGAGGCGTTGTGGGAAGAACAGGAGAAGCCTCTTGTTCAGCGGACGTGTTCGAAGGCATGGGGGGAGGTGGAGTACGAGGAGGAGGCACATGTCCTGGTCGAGCCGCCTGAGCATGAGACGAGGGTGACTGTGGAGCCTGACCTGGAAGCTTGAGAGTTTCCTCTTTCTTGCTCTGTTTTGGAGAGGGTTGAATATGTGTCTTGTCGTTGGAACTCATCCGCTCTGTCCTTTGGCCCGACCTTGGCTGTACATGGATGGTATGGATCTTCACACCCAAACCAGAGAGCTATCTTAGCACTGTCTTGTAGGAAGACCAACCGATCGATTGTTCTCCCCCAGAACCTCTACGCAATCACACAACCTTGACAAGGCTTATCACTGCCGACATCCTCGTGCTCAACATTCCGTTCCGTTGTCCTACCGACAAGGACATCAGTTCTTCGTCTTTCCAACCGAGAGCAAAGCGATGATGGAAAGTTCTTCGGCCCCCCAACCTCAACCGAACAGCCGTTCTGTCCGCCCTTTGCCCAAAGATAGGCACTTGTTTCGGAACCTTCACGCCATAACAGCCGACCCTATCGACATGTTCCAACGCCTCATCCAAACACACGGTGATGCATTTCAGTTTCCTCTGCTGGTATGGAAAGTGGTCTACCTCAACCACCCCGACGGGGTCCAGCATGTGCTGCAAACCAACAACAAGAACTACAACAAGCAAAACGCGGACTATAAAATCATCAAGCAGGTCACGGGAGAAGGATTGCTAACCAGCGACGGGGACTTCTGGCTCCGACAGCGGCGCATGATCCAGCCGATCTTTCAACGCAAGCGGATCAACGAGTTTGGCACCATGATGGTGCAAACCACCCAAGACATGTTGGAGCAGCGTTGGGCCTCGCTGCAAAAAGAACAAACCACCTTCGACATCGCCGAAGAGATGATGCGCCTAACCCTCAGCATCGTTGGGAAGGCGCTGTTCACAACCGATCTGGGCGACATCGCAGAAACGGTGAGCCAGTCGTTCATCGAAGTGTCACGCCGCCTGGGCTCCTACAACCTCTGGGTGTACCTGCCCTCCTGGTTTCCCAGCGCAGGCAACCGCCGTTATCAGAACGCCTTGCACGCCCTGGACTCCACAGTCCACCGACTGATCGAGCAACGACGTCTGGACATAAGCACCCAACCTTCAGACGAGATCCCTGAGGACTTGCTCACGTTTCTCATTCGTGCCGTGGACGAAGAATCCAACGAAACCATGACCAACCAACAAGTTCGTGACGAAGTCATTACGTTGATGTTGGCGGGCCATGAAACCACAGCCAACGCCCTCTCCTGGACCTGGTACCTTCTCTCCCAACACCCTGATGTTGTCGAAAAGCTTCACCACGAGCTGGACAGCGTGCTGGACGGCCGCTTGCCCACAGTCGCCGACCTTCCCAACCTTCCTTACAACCAACAAATCATCGAAGAATCCATGCGATTGTTCCCCCCCGCCTGGGCGACAACACGCAACGCCTGTGAAGATGACGAGTTCAACGGATTCCGAATCCCAAAAGGCTCCATCGTCCTGGTTTGCCCCTATACCACACACCGGCACCCCGACTTCTGGGAAGACCCCGAACGATTTTGGCCCGAACGATTCGCACCCGAACACAGCCAAGGGCGGCCCAAATACGCCTACTTCCCCTTCGGTGGCGGCCCACGCCTCTGCATCGGCAAGCACTTCGCCATGATGGAAGCCCAACTCCTCCTTGCGACCATGGCCCAACGCTACCATGTTAAACTCGATCCGTCGGTTCCCATCGTACCGGAACCCCTCATCACCATGCGACCCAAACACGGCGTGCATGTCACTCTTATACGACGAAACGAATAACATACGAGAACGTGGCCTTCGCATAACATACGAGAACGTGGCAATAAATTGCCACGCTAAGGACCCATCGATGCCCCTTCCAACATCACGTTACCTACCCTATATGCGGATCATCGGATGTGCCCTCGTTGTGGGTTGCTTCCTTCCCTTGTCTGCTTGGGGAAAACCAACCCCCCCGCCCAAACGAAATTGGAAACACGACATCGCACAAACCTGCAAAACCAAGGGAAGCGCGGTGAAGTCGGCCAAGCCTTACGTGTTGCAAAAGGCCGGAAAGACGGCGGGGTTCGCCTTGGGACATGTGAAAAAGGCAACCAAGGGAGCCAACACCTCGCTGGTGTGGCTTTCCTACCGACGTTGCAAAACCGGCTGGTGCCCGCTTCGTTGCCTGACCTTACAAACGGTTCGGTGTTCAGCCCAACCCAAGCCAGGATGCGTGTTTCAATACCGAGGCGTCCGACTCATTGACCTCAACGCAGCCAGCACCGATGTCGCTCCCGAAAGCGGGTCCTGGTATGGAACGACGGTGCAAGAACCAAAACAAACCGCCCAATGGCCGCTTCTGTTTGTGCAAGGGCAAACCAACTGGGGCACGGGTGACAAGCAGCGCACACAAACGAAGACAACGCTGATTTCCCTTCAGCAAGCCCAACACCCTCGCGTGCTGAACACCTTGGTGACCAAGAAGCAGTGGCCCCCCATTTTGATTGCAGGTCGCAAGCAGGATCCCATCGGCAACAGGATGCGGCTGATTCAGTTCCGTCGACAACCGTACCAACCGGTTCAAATGACGACCATCGAACGACCCATTCCCTCCCCGTTTGATCGATGTTGCAAGCCCAAAGACACCTACCAAAACTACCAGTTATCCACCCAAGGTTTCGAGAAAGTGTTTGCCCTCTGAGAGGGCAGAAAAACACAACAATCTGTGACCTACCCCACACGATCCATCAAAATTCTGAGGTTATTTCCACCTTCACGGCACCCCATCCACAAGCCTCTTCTTGTCATTCCCTCTGTATTTCCGAGCCATAGACGTCCTAACAAAGATGGTATATTCTTTGCTCTAGGTTAATAGAGTAAGCAAGTATGGTTTTGTCTTTTTGTGTGACACAGAGCATCCTGAGGGATGCAAGCGAAGGAGCTTTGGGAATGAGAGTCAAACGAACACCAGCATGGAAGAGCTTGGTTTGGGTGATTGTGTTGGGCTGGTCTGCTCTCCTATTGAGCGCATGTGGCGGTCCCGGATTCCCCAACCCAGGTGAGATTAACAACACACCTACCAAAGGACAATCGGACTTCGAGACCGTTGAATCCGGTGGTGGCTCCGACTACGCTCGCGCCGGCGGCATGGAAGACAGCGCAGGCGGCAACGGAAACACAGCTTCTCCCTCGGCCCCATCCACGCAAGACGCAGGTGCCAAGAACGAAGGCGCACCCTCCGGTCGAACCGGCGACGTGGAAGAGGCAGACCTCTACCGCGTTCGTGGCAACTTGATGTTCTACCTGAACACCTACAAGGGCCTGACCCTGTTTGACCTTCAGGATCCCAAAAACCCCAAGAAGCTCTACAATCTCCCCGTGTATGGTTATCCCATCGAGATGTTCGTGGAGCAAAACACGGTCTATGCGCTGGTCCGGGATGCTCTGTATCTTTCCCGCGTCAACGGCAAGCTGCAGTTCCAACGACGTTACGTGTCACAGCTGGTGACCATCGATATTACCGACCCCAAACAGCCGAAGGTCCTCCAGAAGTTCGACATCAAAGGTCAGCTTCGCGAAGGTGTCTCTCGTAAGATTGACAATACCGTTTACGTGGTGTCCTACACACCGCGCAGCTACTACTGGGGTTGGTACTACAACCGCTCCAACCAGACCTCCGAGCAGGCCACTGTGTACTCCTTCAACGTAGCCAACCCCAAGGCTGTCCGTGAAGTTCAACACATTGACCTGATCAAGATTGAAACCCAGAGCAACTCGGGAACCACTGGCAGCGGTGGAACGGGAAGCACTGGCACCTCCACCTCCCCTGGTGGCGGTGTGGCTGAGCCCGGAACCACAGCAAACGGCTCCCGCAACTTCAGCGGAGTGACCATCTCTGCAACCTCCAACACCTTGCTCGTTGGAGAGCGTTGGAACGTTTGGAGCTACAACAACTCCAACACCCGCTGTGGCTCCTACGAAAGCTACAACGAGCTGGTCATGCACGTAGTCGACATCAGCGACGCCACCGGTAAGATTCGAGTCCACACCAAGTTCTCGGTTCGTGGCGACCTGACCGACCAGTTCAAGCAAACCTATATCTACGATGAGAAGACCAAGAAGGGTACCTACTTCGGAATCTTCCGTCGCCAAGAGTGGTCCTCCAGCAATTGCCAGGGAGAGCGTCTGGTCAAGAACACCCTGGTCTCTCTGGACATCAGCGATGGCAAAAACCCCAAGGTCCTCGACGAGTTGGCCTTTGGTAAGCCCAACGAGACCGTTCGCGGAAGCTTGTTCGACCGTGACCGTGGCATCGCTTACGCCATCACCGCACAAGCGATGGACCCCCTCTACGCCATTGACATCACTGACCCCTCGAACCTCAAGATTCGCAGCGAGATTGACGGCCTGAGCGGAGACATCAACCTGTTTCGCTTCATCAAAGACCGCAAGTTCTTGCTGGCCATCGGTCGAGACAACTCGTCGTCCTGCACCGGCTTCGGCTCTGACCGCGTAGGCACCAACCTCGCTGTCAGCATCATTGACGTTCGCAACGTCGACAAGATCCGACTTGTCCAACGCAAATGCATCGCAGTCGAAGGCGCCAAGTGGGCCAGCTCCGAGATCAACTGGAACCTTGACCAGGCTCACAAAATGATTGGCATGTACAGCGACAGCACCACCAACCTGTTGACGGTGCCTGTTAGCTACTACGTCCGCAATGAGAACAACCAGTTCCGTTGGTGGTGGTACGAGTACAAGAGCGCCATCGGCATCATGAAGTGGGACCTCAGCAAGTACGACGACACCAAGGACCACACCCAGCAAAACGTTCTGGAAAACCTGGGCACCATGATTCACCCCAAAGGTTCCGTCAAACGAACCATCATCTTCAACCTGACCCAGGCTGATCAGAAGACCAACCGCGTGGTGGCCAACCTGTCCGACACTCACATGTCGTTGGTGGATTTGAACGATGAAAAGAACCCCTCCATGCTCTCCACGTTGGAGATTGCACCCTACGTTCGTTCCATCTATCGCTTCGGCAACTACGTGGTCGAGCAGTTGAACCTGACCTCCGACTACAACGCGCAGTACAACGAGTTCCGCGTCAAGAAGCTGAACTCCGGTAACATCAACGACACCAAACCCGTGGCCAACTTCTTTGTGGGTCAGATCCGAACCGTCATGCGAACCGGCAAGTACCTCTTGCTCTTCCGCTACAAGATGACGCTTCGCAAAAGCGGCTCCAACTCTTATGTCGACTATGACTACAACACCAGTCAGCTGCTTGTTGTCGACATGAGCGCTCCCGAGAAACCCAAGGTTCGTGGAAGCATCGACATTCCGTTCAACTTCATCCCCTACTACCGGTTCTTCTGTGGAACCTCCATCGCCATGGACTTCGACTCCTACGGCTACTACGGTGGCTACTACGGCGGCAGCCAGAACAACCGATGGGTGTTGAACGACAACGGCATTGCAGCTCTCATCAACCAATACAACAACCAAACTCGCCAAAACGAGACCAAGATGTTGTTTGTTGACTTGAGCAACCCGGACAAGCCGACCTATCGCACAGAGACCTTGTCGACCAACAACAACACCCAGTACTTCCAGATGGTGAAGTTGGATGACAAGACCTTCTACCTGACCCATCGCAAAGTGGTTCGTACTTTCAAGCAGAACAACTACACGTTCTCAGTGTACAAGTACTACGCTCAGCCCTGGTTCCGTCAGGGAGAAAGCTGGAAGGCAGGCAAAGCCATCAACGTTCCGGGTTACCTCCAACGTGCATTCCGCGATGGAAACAAGGTCAAGCTGTTGACCCGTGACTACGGCTACATCGCTCACAAAGCCAACAACTACTACCGTTACCAAAACGTGTTCCGCTTCTACCTTTTGGAGCAAGGCAACGACAAAGCCACCCTCCAAGACTTCAAAAGCTTCAACGGTTGGCAACTTCGCAGCATGCTGCAAGATGGAAACCGGCTCTACATCGTAGGACGACGTGACTGGTACTACATGGAAACCCACCAAGACGACAAGTACGCTCAAAGCGACAACCTGTTCGCCTTTGACTTGTCTGGTGACCGCTTCAAAGAGTTGATGTCACAGAACACCCAAACCTACAATGTCCAACTGATGGGCATCCACCAGCAGCGTTTGTTCCTGAACCTGCAAGGCGACGGTGTGTTGATTGTTGATATGCAAGACCCCAAGAACGCCAAAGGTCTCCACTTTGAGCGGACCCTGGGCTGGCTGACTCACATTGAGTTCAGCGGCGACAAAGCTCTCCTGGCTGCCGGTCACTTCGGAGTCTACGAAGTTGACCTTAACAAAGTCACCATCCCCGAACTCTAGAGACCCCCTGCCCCCCTCTTTCTTTTCCTAAGCTTCTTCCTTCATCGCTTCAAGCTCCTCCAACAAAGACTGTATATCCCCGTTGTAATAACGCTGAAACTCTTCCGGAGTCATGGCAAGCAAGAGGGGAATAACGGTGTCTTCCTCTAGCTTCAAATGCGCCCAAAGAACATCACGATAAGCAAGCAAGGCCTCCACCAAAGCATCACGATGTTCCTGTGAGTCCTCACGAGCACAGGCCGCAAATCCATCGTTGACCCACGCCTCTTTTTCATGAAGCTCCTCATGGCCTTCCTCCAACGCGCTCATCGAAAGACCATAACGCTGTGAAAGATACTTAAAGAGCTTGCTCTCTTCGTAATGTTCGTGCCCACGCATCGCCATCATCCACGATGAGAACAAACGCTTGGCTCTTGGAGCTCGTTGCTCTTTCACAAGAGTCACGACATGCAGGCTGATTTCCCGAAAGTTCTGGTGGGCTCCCATCAACAAGACTTGTTGAGGGTAGTTTGGATGACTCGGCCACTCCGAACGAGGGAGGTGAAAGGCCGAGGTCGCGGTGGATACACGTGGTGGTTGTTTCTGTTGCATCAGAAACCTCCTTCCCCGCAGTGCGAGGCTTGGATTGTTGAGGAACATTCCAAGGATCTAAGAGCCATCCGCAAAGACACAAGGAAACAGTCTGTTGCACAAAACGCAACAGTCTCTCGAAGTTTGCATTGGAAGTAAAAAAGAAAGGAAAGAAACAGAGGGAGGGAAAACTTACTTGGCGGGGCGGGACGCAGGCTTGGCCGCTTTACGAGCAGCGGGAGCAACAAGCTTCACAGCGGATTTGGGAGCAGCCTTCTTCGCGGGCTCTTTTGCAGCAGCCTTTCGGGACGTCGGCTTCGCAGCGGACTTGTAGATTTGGGGTTTGTCAGAGACCTGGTCGAAGAACATGACTTCCTTGCGACGGGAGCGATCGTTCTCACAAGCCAGACGCTTGCCCGTAACCTTGCAGGTCAACACTTGCTTGCGAGGAGGACGCTTGCCGCGAGCCTTGGTTGCGACCAGGCTGATGGTCAGAACGTTGCCCTTCTGGCTCCAGGTACCAATGCTGTTGTTTTTACGACGACGACCGAAGAACGCCATGTCCATGCTCATGCTGGCTTGCTTGTCAGCCGCAAGGTCAATGAACATCTTCATTCCAGTGATCATCATGATTGCCATATTCGCAAAGCCGCGACGCTTCGGGGGAAGCTTGGCGATGCGTTTTTTCATACGCTCGATCAGGGGCTTTTTGTCGAGAGCGTAGCGACCCGCCACACCAGCGTGGGCCATGGAGGCCAACATCATTACGGACAGTACAACAACCAAAGCAAGGCTCTTTTTCATCGTGTCTTCTCCATCAGAAACGAACCAAACTGAACAAGAACAGGAGAGCTATGCAGAACCTACAGCGTTGGGAAGTTGATGATACACAGAGAAATGTGTCCAATGCTCTGGGGCCTGATCCTCCTCATAACTGGCCGCAGAGTACAAAACGACAGATACAGTGTCAACCACCTGCAGCCCAAACGCCCAGCGTTTCCGGCTTTTTCCATCTACGACCAAAACAATTCGTGAAACCAAGCGCCTAGAAGATTCTTTCACAAGACTCCCCCACGACGCAGGGCAACAGAACTCCGTAAGGCGAGCCATGAGTCTCTCTTCTTTCCTCGTCTTCCATGGAATGATTTTTCATGGATTTGGGTACCATAAGGTGGTCAAGCAAAGAGTGCGATTGTATGAATAGATTGCAAGCCACTTCGCATAATGTTACGTAAATCGCACACAGCATGAGAAGTCTTTTTCAGTCCAAAGCCCTGCCCCCCTTGGAGGAGACATAATGAACGTGAAGAACGGATACAAGGATCCCGATCCTCTTGAAACACAGGAGTGGAAAGAGGCGATAGATTCAGTCATTGAGCGCGACGGACGCGACCGCGCCACCTGGCTTTTGCGTCAAACGGTAGAAGCGGCCTACCTCGCTGGGGCCAAGCTTCCCGACACCAACCGGACGCCCTATCTCAACACCATTCCAGCGCACCAACAGAAGCCCTACCCTGGGAATGTTGCGTTGGAGTCCAAGCTTCAAGCGCTCATCCGGTGGAACGCGATGGCCATGGTTGTTCGGGCCAACCGACTCCCGGCCAAACCCGGCGGGCACATCGCCAGCTACCAGTCATCGGCTCACATGTACGAGATTGGATTCAATCACTTCTGGCGCGCCCCAACGGACGACCTTCCCGGTGACATGGTCTACTTCCAAGGACACGCGTCCCCAGGAATCTACGCCCGCGCCTTTGTCGAAGGACGCCTGACCGAAGATCAGCTTCACTACTTCCGTCGCGAAACCGATGGGCAAGGTCTCTCGTCCTACCCCCACCCCTGGTTGATGCCGGACTTTTGGCAATTTCCCACAGTCTCCATGGGCTTGGGCCCCATCACAGCGTTGTACCAGGCACGCTTTATGCGCTACCTGGAAAATCGCGGGTTGATTCCCAAGTCCGACCGCAAAGTGTGGGCGTTCTTGGGCGACGGAGAGATGGACGAGCCCGAATCCCAGGGCGCCATTGGACTCGCAGCACGCGAGAACCTCGACAACCTGATCTTTGTTGTGAACTGCAACCTCCAACGACTCGACGGTCCGGTTCGAGGGAACAGCAACATCGTACAAGAGCTCGAAGGTAACTTCCGAGGTGCAGGTTGGAATGTCATCAAAACACTGTGGGGTTCCGGCTGGGACAAGCTCCTGGCCCGCGATTACTACGGCTACCTGAAGAAACGCTTCAACGAGTGCGTGGACGGCGAATACCAAAGCTTCCGTGCCCACCGAGGCGCGTTCATTCGGGAACACTTCTTCGGCAAATACCCCGACCTTCGACGCATGGTGGAACACCTCACCGACGATGAGATCTTCTACGATCTGCTTCGCGGCGGTCATGACCGAGACAAGGTCTACAACGCGTACCTCCAGGCGACCCAGTCGGAAGCCCAGCCCACGGTGATTCTGGTCAAGACCGTAAAAGGTTATGGAATGGGTGACGCTGGAGAAGGGTTGAACATCACCCACCAACAAAAGGCGATGGCAGAGGACCAGCTCCGCGCCTTCCGTGACCGCTTCCAGATCCCCGTCACAGACGAACAGCTTAAGGATCCCCCCTTCCTCAAGCCCGAAAAAGGAAGCCCAGAAGAAGAGTACCTGCACGAACGACGTAAAGCGTTGGGTGGCTACGTTCCCTCTCGACGACCCCAAACCGAAAAGCCAATGGAACTCCCCCCATTGGACAAGTTCAACCTGCTGTTTCGTGACACGGGCGACCGTGAGGTCTCCACCACGATGGCGGTGGTCCGCATGTTGGCGACGTTGGGACGTGACAAACAAGTTGGTCCTCGCCTGGTTCCGATCATCGCAGACGAAGCCCGAACCTTCGGTATGGAAGGGATGTTCCGTCAGCTTGGCATCTACGCTCACGAAGGCCAAAAGTACACCCCGATTGATGCCAAAGAGATCATGCCCTACCGCGAGGACAAAAAGGGCCAGATCCTCCAAGAAGGTATCAACGAAGCCGGCTCCATCTCGTCGTGGATTGCCGCCGGTACATCGTACAGCAACTACGGTGTGCAGACGATCCCAGTCTATCTGTTTTATTCGATGTTTGGCTTTCAACGGATCGGAGACTTGGCCTGGGCAGCCGGAGACAGCCGGGCTCGTGGCTTCTTGATTGGTGCCACCTCTGGACGAACCACCCTGAACGGCGAAGGGCTCCAGCACCAGGACGGCCACAGCCACCTGTTTGCTCATGGCGTGCCCAACTGCATCTCGTACGACCCCACCTTCCAGTACGAGGTCGCTGTGATCTTCTACGAAGGCCTCAAGCGGATGTACGTCAACCAGGAAGACGTCTACTACTACATCACCACGATGAATGAGAACTACCACCACCCAGCCATGCCTGAGGGCGTGGAAGAAGGCATCGTCAAGGGGATGTATCCGCTCCAACGAAGCGAAGCCAAAGGCCCCCGAGTCCAACTTCTCGGCAGCGGTACCATTCTCCGCGAATCCATCGAAGCCGCCAAGCTGTTGGAAGAAGACTTTGGCGTCGCCGCTGACATTTGGAGCGTCACAAGCTTCAACGAGCTCTCCCGAGAAGGAAACGACGTGGAGCGATGGAACATTCTTCACCCAGGAGAAGCACCCAAAAAGAGCTACGTCACCGAATGTTTGGAAGGAACAGAAGGCCCTGTTGTCGCCTGCACCGACTACATCAAGCTGTACTCTGAGCAGATCCGACCTTTCGTTCCACGCTCGTATTACACGCTGGGCACCGATGGTTTTGGCCGCTCCGACAGTCGGCAACGACTGCGCTTCCACTTTGAAGTGGACCGCCACTACATCTGCGTGACAGCGCTCCGAGCCCTCGCCAACGACGGGAAGATCGAGATGGCCAAAGTCAGCGAAGCCATCAAGAAGTACAACATCGATCCCGAAAAGCCGAACCCGCGTCTGGCGTAACAACGTTCTTCGCACTGCTCCAGTTCCATGAGCCCCAGTTGTAGGGAGAACCCAGTACATGACAACCAAAGAGATTAAGGTTCCCGACATCGGTGACTTTGACGATGTAGACGTCATCGAAGTCCATATCAGTCAGGGACAATCCATTAACGCAGACGACCCCACCATTACCTTGGAAAACGACAAAGCCTCCATGGATTTGCCAGCACCCGAGTCTGGGACGGTCAAAGAAGTGAAGGTCCAGGTCGGCGACAAGGTAAGCATGGGCAGCCTGATCTACCTCCTCGAAGTGGAAGGTGGCTCCAGCGACAGCTCCTCCAAACAAGAGAGCGAACCCAAGCAAGAAAGCGAACCCAAGGCTTCGTCGGAAGCGCCCAAAGAGTCCGCTCCTTCGAAGGACAAACCGTCCGAACCGGTAGCCCCTCCGACAGCAGCGACACCGGTTCGCTCCAATCACACAGACACAACCCTTAAGCCTGGAGAACACGAGTACCCCAGCTTTGAGGGTGTCCACGCAAGCCCCTCCATTCGTCGATTCGCACGCGAGAAGGGTGTGGACCTGACCAAGATGGAAGGAACAGGACGCAAAGGCCGAATCACCCGAGAAGACGTGGAGAACGTCCTCTCAGGCAAGGCACCTGCTGCGAAGAAAGCCAAATCGTCAGCGGCACCCGCGACAGGTTCCGGCATCCCAGCGATTCCCGCAGTGGACTTCAGCAAGTTCGGCGAAGTGGAAGAACTGGAGTTGGGTCGCATCAAGAAGCTGACCGCCGCCGCCATGCAGCGTTCCTGGCTGAACATTCCCCATGTCACTCACAACGACGAAGCCGACGTCACCTCTTTGAATGACTTCCGCAAGTCGCTCAAAGCTGAAGCGGAAAAGCGCGGCGTTCGCGTAACGTTGCTGGGTTTCACCATGAAAGCGGTGGTCGCGGCGCTCAAAGAGTTCCCGACCTTTAACTCATCGCTTGATCCTTCCGGTGAGAAGCTCTTCCTCAAGAAGTACTACAACATCGGAATTGCCGTCGATACACCGAACGGCCTGGTCGTTCCAGTGATTAAGAGCGTTGACACCAAGTCCGTGTATGAGATCAGCGAAGAGTTGATGACCATCAGCGGCAAAGCCCGTGACAACAAGCTCAAGTTGGCCGACATCCAAGGCGCAACGTTCACCATCTCCAACCTGGGAAGCATCGGTGGCACAACGTTCACCCCGATCATCAACTCACCGGAAGTTGCCATTTTGGGGATGACACGAGCCAAGATGCAGCCCGTTTGGAACGGCAAGGACTTTGAACCTCGGCTGATGCAGCCCCTGTCTCTCTCGTACGACCACCGTGTCATCGATGGAGCCGAAGCTGCTCGGTTCTGCCGCTTCCTTGCGACCACCCTGGAAGACATCCGACGCTTGCTGCTGTAAAGCAACACCGAACGGACCTCCCCCTATCACTCGCTGGCCACTCCCAGGCACGACGCCTCAGCCAGACAGGAGAGAAATCCATGGGCCAACAAACGCTCAAAGTCCCCGACATCGGGGATTTCCAGGACGTGGATGTCATTGAAGTTCACGTAAAAGAAGGCGACACCGTCGCCATTGACGATCCACTTGTAACCCTTGAGAACGACAAAGCATCTCTCGATCTTCCAGCCACCGCTGCTGGAACCATCAAAGAGATGAAAATAAAGCTTGGCGACAAAGTTAACGAAGGGGACGATATCCTCGTCCTTGAAGTGGAAGGCGATGGAGACGCCGCAGACACAGGAAGCGCAAGCGCATCTTCGGACTCCAAACCATCCACAGAAGAAGCGAAGGCTGCGGAAGCACCCAAGGCTGAGAAAAAGTCCGAGCCAGCCAAACCCATCCCCAACGCGGCCAGCTACGACGGTCCCCACGATATCGAAGCCGAAGTGTTGGTGCTTGGCTCTGGCCCTGGCGGCTATACCGCAGCGTTTCGCGCCTCTGACCTTGGAAAGAAGACCGTCCTCGTTGAACGCTACCCCAGCCTTGGCGGTGTGTGCTTGAACGTTGGATGCATTCCTTCCAAAGCCCTGCTCCACGCGGCCAAGGTCATTGAAGATGCGCAGAGTTTTGCGGGTCATGGGATCCAGTTTGCGGCTCCCAAAATAGACCTCGACGCCCTGCGCAACTGGAAAGACAGCGTCGTCACCAAGCTGACGGGTGGACTGCAAGGTATGTCCAAGCAGCGAAAGGTCGAAGTTGTCCAAGGCTACGGTCGCTTCCTTAGCCCCTACCACCTCGAAGTCGATAACGACGGCGACAAAAAGGTGGTGAAGTTCGAGCAGTGCATCATCGCTGCAGGTTCGCAGGCAGTGAAGCTACCGTTTATCCCGGAAGATGAGCGAATCATCGACTCCACAGGAGCGCTTGAGCTTCGGTTTATCCCGAAGAACATGCTGGTGATTGGCGGTGGTATCATCGGCTTGGAGATGGCTACGGTGTATTACGCACTTGGCGCAAAGATCTCCGTGGTCGAGATGATGGACGGCCTGATGATGGGCGCTGACCGCGACATCGTCCGCCCCTACCAAAAGTGGGTGCAGCAACGATACGAAAGCATCATGTTGGAGACCCGCGTGACCAAAGTGGAAGCTCTCAAGAAGGGCTTGAAGGTTCACTTTGAGGGCAAGAACGCTCCCGAAGAACCCGTCTACTACGACATGATCCTTGTTGCAGCTGGACGAACCCCCAACGGCAAGAAGATCGACGCAGACAAAGCCGGCGTGTTTGTGGATGACCGAGGCTTTATCCCTGTCGAAAATGGCACCATGGTCACCAATGTGCCCCACATCTTCTCGATCGGTGACATCGTGGGACAGCCCATGTTGGCTCACAAAGCAATCCACGAAGGGAAAACAGCGGCTGAAGTTTGCGCTGGACATTCCTCGTACATGGACGCCAAGGTCATTCCCAGCGTCGCGTACACGGATCCAGAGGTCGCCTGGGTTGGCTTGACCGAGACCGAAGCCAAAGAGAAAGGCGTTGCTTACGGCAAAGGAACCTTTCCATGGGCTGCGTCAGGCCGCTCCCTCGCGCTGGGCCGGAAGGAAGGCCTCACCAAAGTCATCTTTGACAAAGAGAGCGGTCGTGTGTTGGGCGCAGGCATTGTCGGAACCAACGCAGGCGATTTGATCGCCGAAGTGGCCCTCGCCATTGAGATGGGCGCCGACGCACAAGATGTGGGTCTGACCATTCACCCTCACCCTACCCTTTCGGAGACGGTCGCTCAGGCAGCCGAAGCCTTCGAGGGAACCATCACCGACCTCTACCTCCCCAAACGAAAGTAAGGAAAGCTGTCCTTCCGACAGCCGCCTTCCGCCCCAACCTTTCCCCTGTTATGCAACCTTCCACAACATCCATGCAACAATAGCAGCCTTGATCGACCACAGCACGGTTCGGATCCAGTTGGTGGAGACCAAGCGTTGTGCCACGTCCTGGTTAAGACCTTGTCCAAGTTGTCCGTGAAGAGGCACTTGCAACAGGAAAGTCGAGAGCCAGATCATCACCACCAACCCAAGCAACACCCATTGCCAAACAGAGACTTGTTCAGGTAGAAAGCATAGTCCTGCTGCAGCAATAAGCTCTCCCAACATCAAGGGAACCACCAGGAGAGAGATTCCTGTTGTGTGATGCTGGTGCAGTTGGACAAACCGATTCGAGTCCATGTAGGCAAACGCTGGGTAGTGAACCAGTTGAATCACCCAGATCACCCCAAACATACCGAATGTGGTGATGGTTTGCACAAGAGAGAAAGCCTTTCCAAGCATACCGAGAACCTTTGCTGTGACTGTGAGATGGAGGAGAGAGATCCATGAGCGACAACGTCCCTGCCACTGTTCCCAAGAAGTGGACCGCTGAACACATCCCCGACCAAACTGGCAAAGTCATCGTAGTGACTGGTGCCAACAGCGGCCTGGGCCTGGAAACCTCGCGGGAGATGGCTCGCCGTGGAGCCCAAGTCATTATGGCCTGTCGAACCGCCAGCAAGGCCGAAGCTGCCATCGCTGACATCAAGTCCGATGTGCCGGATGCAAAGCTTACGTTCATGCCGCTGGATCTCGCGAGCTTGGAGTCGGTCCGCTCCTTTGCAGAGGCGTTCACAGAACAACACACCAAGCTCGACATCCTTTGTAACAACGCGGGAGTGATGGCTCTTCCCTACAGCAAGACAGCCGATGGATTTGAGATGCAGTTTGGCACCAACCACATCGGTCACTTCGCGCTCACCGGCCTTTTGCTCGATACACTGCTGGCGACCCCTCAGTCACGCATCGTCAATGTGAGCAGCCTTGCCCATGTCCCAGGCAAGATCAAATTCAAGGACATCAACCACACAAAGTTCTACAACAAGTGGCTGGCGTACTGCCAAAGCAAGCTGGCCAACCTGCTCTTCACCTACGAGCTGCACCGGAAGTTACAAGCGAGGGGAAGCGACACACTCTGTGTTGCCAGCCACCCAGGATACACATCGACGAACCTGCAACTGGCCGCTTCCCAGATGAAAGGCTCCAAGTTCTGGGAGCGCATCTGGGCGATGCTCAACGGCACGTTTGCCCAAAGCACTCCCGCAGGAGCCTGGACCAACTTGTATGCCTGCACAGCACCCCACATTGAAAGCGGTGACTTTGTCGGTCCCAAGGGGTTGTTTGAGTTGCGAGGACATCCAGGAAAGACCAAGTCCACCAAACGCTCCCGCAACAAAGAAGACGCCAAGCGACTCTGGGACTACTCCGTGGAACAAACAGGCGTAGCCTACAGCGCCCTCAACGACTAATCCTCTTCATCCCCTCTTCAATGCGAAGTTAGAAGTTGTCTTTGCGAGTGCGGGTCGCTTCAAACACAGCCACAGGATCGGACGCGTCTTTTCCCATTTCAGCGGCAGCTTGTTGGATGGATGGAGCATCCACTCGCAAGAACGGGTTAACCGCGAGTTCCTTTCCGATGGTTGTCGGGATGGTGGGCTGTCCTTCGTCGCGCAGCTGCTTCACTTCCACCTCAAACGCTTTCAACTCCAGGTTTTCAGGATCCACAGCCAAGGCAAAGCGAACGTTGGACGCTGTATACTCATGGCCACAATAGACCTTGGTCTCCGGTGGAAGGGCCGCCAACTTCTGCATGGACTCGTGCATTTGCGCGAAGGTCCCTTCGAACACACGACCACAGCCTGCCGCAAACATCGTATCACCACAGAACACGGCGTCAGAGCCGGCAAAGTGATACGCGATATGTCCGATGGTATGACCTGGAGTAAACAGAACCTTGGCTTCACAAGCACCCAAGGAAACGGTGTCACCTTCGTCGACAAAGTCGGTAGCATCAGGCAAGCGCTTCTGGTCGTGGATGTAGCCGTAGACCTTGAGGCCTGGATACTTCTCCTTCAGGCCCTTCGTTCCGTCGATATGGTCCCAATGATGGTGCGTTAAGAAGATCGCTTTGGGTGTCCAGCCTTTCTTGTTGAGGAAAGCAATCATATCTTCGGCGTCAGGACAATCGACAATCCCAACATCGCCTGTGTCCTCACACCGCATCACATACGAGTAGTTGTCGCTGAGTTGTGGAACAAGCATGACCTCTAATTTTGCCATAGTCTTTTCTTCCTATCTGGAGTACGTACAGAACTTATCGAGCGTTGCGCAATCGGCTGGCAGCTTCTTCAAGGACTTCATCTTTTTTGCAGAAGGCAAAACGAGCGAGATGGTGGGCCAGATGCCTGTGTTCGGGGGAGTAGAAATGCGACGGTGGAATGGCCACCACGCCAACCTCTGTCACCAAGTGACGACAGAAGCTCTCGTCGTTTTCAAAGCCCCAATCGCTGGTATCGGCGATCACAAAGTATGTTCCTTCCGGGATCAAAGGACGCAAACCAGCCGCCTTCAAAGCATCCACAAGGAAGTCGCGTTTGCCTTGGTAGCTTGCCGTAAGTTCATCGTAGTAGCCGTTGGTCGCAGAGGCTTGGATCGCTTCAGCAGAGGCGAGTTGGAGCGGCGTCGCGACGGAAAACCGGACCCACTGCAAACCCATTTGCAAGGCGTCGGTGAGGGCAGGAGAGGTGATGGCCCAGCCGATTTTCCAGCCTGTCACGCTGAAGGTTTTCCCCACGCTGCTCAACGTAATGGTTCGCTCCCACATCCCATCAAGAGTGGCGATGGAACAATGTTCACGACCGTCAAACAAGAGGTGGTCGTACACTTCATCAGCGAGCACCAGGACATCGTTTTCGATACAGACGTCGGCGATGGCCTGAAGCTCTTCACGAGTGAAGCACTTCCCTGTTGGGTTGTTGGGCGTATTCAACACCAGCATTCGAGTGTTGGGAGAGACAACGCTTCTGAACTCGTCCATGTCGAGGTACCAGGAGCCTTCGTCGTCGGGACGCAGCGGAACATAACGACACACTCCGCCAGCCATGGTGACCGACGCAGGGTACGAATCGTAGAACGGCTCCATCAGGACAACTTCATCACCTGGATCAATGAGAGCCTGAATGGTCGCATAGATCCCTTCAGTCGCTCCGACGGTGACAGTCACTTCGGTTGCTGGGTCAACGGCTCGACCCCAATCTCGTTGGTATTGTTCCGCCAAAGCTTCCCGCAAGGTCGGCATTCCTGCCAGGAAGGAGTACTGCTGGTAACCATCCAGCTGGTTCTTCAAGCCTACCATCACAAACGCAGGAGGGGCAAAGTCGGGGAACCCCTGTCCCAAGTTGATAGCTTGGTGCTCACGAGCCAGCTGGCTCCAAACCGTAAACACGGTGGTTCCGAAGCCTGCAACCCGCTCTGCTTTGATCTTGTGTGGTGATGGAAACGTTTGTGGCATGATTGGCTGTCCTGTTCCTTGCACGTGCGCCTGACCCGATTGGCGCCCTTCGAAACAGCGCGGCACGAGAGAGACCCAGAAAGACGTGTTGCCCCTGCAATACGGGGAGAATCAGGACGAGGGTACTTTACTTGTTTCGGGATTGCAAGCGACCCTTTTGCTGCCATCCTTGAAGCCAGGAGCCCGTCAGATATGTGCTGATATTCGCTTGGCGCGTCGCCCGCTCCGACCATGCAATCATCGCCGTCTGTGTGATGGTCCGAACCTCCGCATCAGGGGCGGAACCTGCAGCACAAGCCAAGCAGGTCAGACAACCCTGACGGCTGTCCAAGAATTGCATGTGCCCCACATCCTTGAGCAGGATCTCCCAGGCTGGGGACGACGAAGCGTTGTAAAACTTCTCGTAGTTGTCGGCTGTTGGTGCACAAGGTTGCAACCCACCTGCCGACTTGTCTGCCCCAACCACAGCGATGGCGGCTTTGGTGTTGGCCATACCTTTCACAGCCGAGGGTCCACCCGACGTAAACGGGGGATTCGAGTCCACAGGATCAATCCCGAAATAGGCAACCACACGGGCATCAGCCTGTGCCGCGAGCGCACCAGCCTTTCCGCCTCGTGAGTGTCCAATCATCACAACCTTGCTGGTGTCAATCAAACCTTTCAACGCACCTGTGCCCTTGTTCTCCAGGTCTGCCCAGTCGATCAACGACGCCAGTATCTTACCTAGAACATCATGCTTGATGTACGACAAGACACTCTCCTGGTTCGTATCCCAGCGCACCACAACATAGCCCCACTTGGCCAGCGCTGTTGCGTAGCTCTTGTACTGTGTTGCATTCAGTTGAAAACCATTGGAAATGATCGCCAACGGATAAGGTGCCTGACGCGTCCCCTGTCCTGCAGCAGGGATGGTAACTTGTAGAAAGACGGTGCAGAACCGAGGTCCACAACCTGTGGAAGAAGGTGCATTGTGCGTAATCTTGGAGAGGTCACTGACCTGTAGAGGTCCTGGCTGCGTGTAATCAACAGCAGCAGGAGGAGGCTCTGGTTGTGGCTCAGGGCCGGGTTCTGGACCTGCTTCTGGTCCCACAGTAGGCTCCGGCCCTGTTTCTGGTCCGACGGTGGGCTCCGGTCCTGCTTCTGGACCTGTGGTAGGCTCTGGTCCGACGGTTGGTTCCGGTCCTGTTGTAGGTTCTGGCCCGACAGTGGACTCAGGGCCAGCCTCTTTCCCGGCAGCCGGTTCTTGTTCACCCGCTGGATTCTCGGTAACGCTCGTTGTTTCCGAAGAGCCAGAAGAATCAGGGAGTCCAAACTCCGTGACAGGAACCTCTGTGCCACAAGCGATCGCCGTCCACATCAACCCCAAGCCGGCACACACAACAACCATCCATCGCAACAAAACATTCATCGTAGTCTCTCTCTATGCTGCACTTCATGACCTGTAGCAGAACACCCAGGCATCTGTTATCGAACAACTGTTCAAACAAAGCGTGAAGTAGTACAAAAGAGATATGTTGTCAAAGGATTTTTTATTCCAAGAGTTGAATATTTCGAGAGGAAAGAGAGGAGTGGAAGAGTGGTCAGGGGGTAGAGAGAGGAAGGTTTAGTCGTCTTTTGCGCCGTTTTCGATCCACTTTTTGATTTGGTCGATATCGGACTGTTCGATGGTGTTGGCGCCGAGGGGCATTTTGCTACCGATGGCATCGAAGCCTGTAGCGCGGCTCTCAGGAGCGAGAAGCTTTTGGTACAGGACGCTCTCGTCGGGCTTGCCAGGAGCGACAATTTTGAGGCCTTTGTCTTTGGTGTTGAAGCCTTCACCGTCGCGCTGAAGGTCAGCTGCGCTGGCCCCCGCGAGGGTCAGGTTTCCGCTCTTGCTTCCTTCACCATGACACTCGCCAGCCTTACCACAGCTTTTTTGAAAGATGGGCTGGATACAGGCTTTGTAGGTGGGGTTGGTGCTACAGTCACCGGTTCCACCGTTGTTGTTTTCATTTCCATTGCTGTTTGTGTTGGTATTGGCGTTGGTGTTGGAGTTGCTGTTGTTGTCACCACCGCCACCACAAGCTGCAAAAAGCCATACACTCAAACATGCACAAAGAATACCTACCGAGAAACGCTTGAACATGAACTCATCTCCTTCTTCTTGTTCGTACAGCGAACAAATCATCTGTTGCTGCTGAAAGCCTGACACCTGTTGTCTAGACACCGGTGACAGCCGAAAGCGTGACACTTATTCTCTTGATTTTTCATCATCCGTCAAGAATCAGGGACTTCGCGACGAACAATGAGCACAAAACGAAGTTTTGTAATTGGAAAGAGTGGAACGTATTCTATGATGCAGGGCTGGTTGTCAAGAGGCGAATCTCCGTGTACAACGGGGCCTCTCCTTCCGTGGGAAGCCCAGGAGTTGGCTACCCACGCACCAAAGTACCTGTAAGATAGGCGTGTTGCAGCATGATTGACATACAAAACCAGCAAGACCATCGAGAGATCCCCATTGACCTTGTCGGTGTCAGTGACCTTCGCTATCCCATTGTCGTGTTGGATCAAAAGCGCGAAAAGCAAGAGACCGTAGCGACCATCAACATGTCGGTGAGTTTGCCCCATCATTTTAAGGGGACACACATGAGCCGGTTCGTGGAGATACTGACAGAGCACCGCGGCGACATGACCATGCACACGCTGCCTCGCATTCTCCATACGCTGAAAGAGCGTCTGGACGCGGAGAGTGCTCGTGTGGAGATTCACTTCCCCTACTTCCTGGAGCGCGTCGCCCCTGCCACTGGGTCCAAAGCCTTGATGGACTACACTTGCTGGTTCCATGGCGAATCCAACGGCTCCAGCGACGACTTTGTCCTCGGCGTCCAAGTTCCAGTCACGAGCCTTTGTCCATGCAGCAAAGCCATCAGCGACTATGGAGCACACAACCAACGGGGCACAATCACACTTGAAGTCCGTACCACTCGGGATAGCAACGATGAGCCCCACATGATTTGGATCGAAGAGTTGGTGGAGGTTGCTGAAAGCTCAGCGTCTGCCCCTGTGTACCCGCTGCTCAAGAGAGCAGACGAAAGACATGTAACGATGCAGGCTTATGACAACCCAGTGTTCGTCGAAGACATGGTCCGCAATGTGACAGCTGCCATGCAACAAGACGAACGGGTTCAGTGGTTCAAGGTCCATGCAGTCAATATGGAGAGCATCCACAACCACAACGCCTTCGCGAAGATCGAATGGACTCGCCCAGCCTAACCAGGTCTTCCCCCAACCAACGCTACCCTTCCTGACGTTCTTCTGCATGTCCATTCACAAACTGCGCACGAAGCAAACCGTGTTGCTTCATCTTCCGAGTGAACGAGCGCCGACTGATGCCTGCATAATCAGCGCTGTTGCCGACGTGACCGTGGCAATGCTCCAAGCAGTGCGACAAAAATTGTCGTTCGGCCTGTTCCAAGAAAGGGGACAACCCCTGATCCCAGGCCCACGGAAGCTCAGTAGATTGGGACGTCGCCGCCTGCTGAAGTCGAACGTTGGAACCGGCTGAAAGGTTGAAGGGCTCCATCACAACATCGAAGTCATCCCGGGATAGAACTCGATTTGCGTTCGTCAACAGCAAACGTTCGACAAAGTTCTCCAGTTGACGGACGTTCCCGGGCCATTCGTACTCCACCAAAGCGTCCAAGAAGCTGTCTTCCACCTGCGGTCGATCCATGTTGTACTGTTCTGAAAATTTCCGCATGAAGTAGGCGAACAAAAACAGCACGTCTTCTTGTCGTTGACGCAAGGGTGGAACAACCAAGTACAGCACACTCAGTCGGTACATCAAGTCCTCGCGAAACGAACCCTCTTTCACTTTCTTTTCCAGAAGCTCGTTGGTCGCAGCGATCACCCGGACGTCCACAGGAACCTCATCGTGTCCTCCCACAGGGCGAATCGTGTGTTCCTGAAGGGTACGGAGGAGTCGTTGCTGCACTTCCAGTGGGACGTGATTCATCTCATCCAGAAACAGGGTCCCTCCGTCAGCGTGCCGGAACAGTCCCTTTTTGTCACGCATTGCACCTGTGAATGAGCCCTTCACGTGCCCAAACAGCTCCGAATCAATAAGATGTTCAGGAACAGCACCACAGTTTAATACAACAAACGCGCCCTTCCTCTTGGAGCGTCGATGCAGCGCGCGAGCGAGCAGTTCTTTTCCTGTTCCTGTTTCACCCCAAATTAAGACAGTAGCATCCGTTTCAGCGATGTTGTCGCATGTGTTGAACAAGTCCCACATTTTGGGGCTTCGACTCACCAACCCTTCAAAACGAGAGCTGGCTGTCAACTCGTCCGTGATGTCGTTCATTCGGGGGAGGAAGCGCTGCTCATCAATAATTTGCTCCACCGACTCCACAACACTTTGTGGTCGCTCCGACAACAACACATCTTTGGCACCTGCAAGGAACGCTTTGCGAACATTCAACGCTGTTGCTTTCGGAGCCCATAGCACAACATCAACGAGTGGCCACTGTCGCCGCAATGAGCGAATGGCCACTTCCATCGACATACCTTTCACAGCCGTTCGATGAAGAAGCAAACACCGGGGAGGAGGAGTAGACTCTGCAAACTGAAAGAACTGCTGAAACCGACGCAGAGGGTACAACCGAATCCCCACATCACGAAGCTGTTTTCCAACACGACTGCAACCCAACCCCCACACCACTCTCAACTCTTCCGGTGACATCCATCCTCCTCTAACAACTGAGCCAACTCTGGCTCAAACAAATCAGTGAGCCAAATATGACTCAACAAAACATGACAAGGTTGTCTCATGACTCAAACGGTAGAGGAAAAGATCCAATAAAGTCAAGGCTTGTTGGGCTGGCATGGTGTTTGCTCATGGGCAGAGACCAAAGAGGCCGAACTTTATGGAAGTTCCCGAAAGACTGAAAAAAACGTCGCCTCACCAATCTACAAACATCTTCCCTGACAATACGTTACGACACACAGAAACCGCTGTTTCGGACACGAGAACAACGAACAGCAGAGGATGGAGCGATATGAGACCGACACCCCAACACACCCAAGAAGAGAACAAGGAGCACATTCTTCAGACTCCCAGATACCGAGTGGGAATCATGGGAGCAAGCGGCTACACAGGCACAGAGCTTGTACAGATCTTGCAGCATCACCCGGCGATTCAGATTGCTTTTGCGACCTCAAGGAGCTACGCAGGGCAGAGCCTACGAGCGGTTGAGCCCTCCGCGCCCAACTTGATGCTGCAGCCGCCAGATAGTGTCTCGGTCAAAGATGTGGATGTGGTGTTTGTTTGCCTCCCCCATGGAACAACTGCTGCCATCACAAAAGAATGCTTGGAAGCCGGCGCCCGAGTCGTTGACCTCTCTGGAGACCTTCGGCTGCGCTCCGAAAAGCTGCACCAGAAAGTCTATGGAACACCGCGGTCCAAAGGTTTAAGCCAGCAAGCGGTGTACGGTCTCACTGAATTCCAAAGACACCTCTTGCCAGGTGCCAACCTGGTGAGCAACCCTGGCTGTTATCCAACGTGCTCAATGCTTGGGCTGGCTCCGCTTGCTCGCGAGGGTTTGCTCGAAGGCGACGTCGTCATCCAGGCTGTGTCGGGTATTTCCGGAGCCGGACGCAAAGCCCGACCCAACACCCACTTCTGCATGGCGACCGAGAACGTTCGTCCCTACAAGCCGGGACGCCTTCACCGTCATGTACCGGAGATGGAACAAACCCTCCATATCCTCTCCCCAGAAGGCACAGAGTTACCGCAAGTCATCTTTAATCCACACACTGTACCTGTGGAACGAGGAATGCTCGCGACAATGGTCGTTCAGGTACCCAAGATGAGCTATCCGCAAGTTCGTGAGCTGTTCCTGCAGACTTACCAGTCGGAGCCCTTTGTGGAAGTACTTCCTGAGGGTGAAGCAGCAGAGATCCGGACAGTGACACGCACCAACCGCGTGGCTATCGGTCTGCACTCTGTAGCAGGCAGCGACCGTATCGTGGTGACCTGCGCCATCGACAACTTGCAGAAAGGTGCCGCCGGTCAGGCCGTGCAAAACATGAACCTGATGCTTGGACTGGAAGAAACGACCGGGCTCATCGGCGCTCCCCCCGCCCTTATTGGATGGCAGGATAACGCACAATGAAAACAACTTGCATCATCAAAGTAGGCGGCGCACACCTCGAAGACACCGAGTATTTGACCGCACTTGCAGGTTACATCGCCTACCGTAAAAACGCTGGGCATCAGGTCGTTCTGGTACACGGCGGTGGTAAAGAGATCTCAGCCTGGCACAAACGATTGGACCTCCCCTTCTACAAGAAAGAGGGACTTCGTGTGACTCCGCCGGAAAGCATGGACCTCGTCACCATGATCCTGTGTGGCCTCGTGAACAAGCGGCTAGTCGCTCACATGAACCGCATGGGACTGAAAGCAGTGGGCGTCAGCGGTGTCGACTTTGGGATGTTGCAAGCACCGCTTCGTGATGAACGCGAATACGGTCGCGTGGGCGATTCTCCTGTCGTACAGGTAGAGCCGCTCAAACACATGCTCGATGCTGGTGACCTCGTCGTGCTTGCTCCGGTTTGTGCAGGTCCCGACGGTGACCCTGTCAATGTCAACGCGGACACGACGGCACAAGCGGTCGCTGTTGCTTTGAAAGCCGAGAACCTGGAGTTTGTCACAGACGTTCCAGCGGTACGCACCGACGAAGGCGAAGAGTCCACTCTTCCCAGCCACGAAATTCCCCAACTGATCGAACAATCCATTGTCCAAGGCGGCATGATACCCAAGCTAACCGCAGGCATCGCAGCCCTGCGCGGAGGCGTCCATCATGTCTTTGTGGGCAATCTAAATAGCCTTCAACAGGGCGCAGCTACCGAGGTATTTCTCGCATGAATGCACTGAAACAAGACCCTTCAACGTCACTCCTTCATCGCGCGGAGCACGTGCTCGCTCCGACGTACAAACGTCCCGACACGCTGTTCGTTCGCGGAGACGGCTGCCACCTCTACGATGCACATGGCAACGAATACATCGACATGACCAGCGGGGTTGCAGTCAATGCGTTGGGTCACCGTTCTCCCGTTGTGATGAAGGCTTTGCGAGACGCCGCAGAAGGTCTGGTCCATACATCCAACTTGTTCCACACCGCGCCGGCCATCCAACTGGCTGATGCTCTGGTCCGTCATTCGTTCGCCGACAAGGTCTTTTTCGCCAATTCGGGCGCAGAATCTGTCGAAGGCGCGATCAAGTTCGCTCGCCTCTACGGTGGCGAAGCTCGACACGAGATTGTGTACATGGACGGATCGTTCCATGGCCGCACCTTGGGCGCACTCTCCGCAACAGATCGGGAGAAGATTCGTCTCCCGTTCAAGCCGCTTCCCCAAGGTTACAGTCGGGCTCCTTGGAACAACCCAGCCGCGTTGGACGCAGTGACAACAGAAACAGCCGCTGTCATTGTTGAGCCAATCCAGGGAGAAGGTGGCATTCGACTGGCCAATCCCTCCTGGATGCGAAGCCTACGCCAGCGTTGCAACGACACAGGAACCCTCCTCATCTTTGACGAGATCCAAGGCGGCCTCGGCCGCACTGGAAAGCTCTGGGCCCATGAGCATTACAACGTAACACCCGACCTGATGACTCTCGCCAAGCCTCTTGCTGGCGGGCTCCCGATGGGCGCTGTCCTGATGACAGACCGGGTCGCCGAAGCCGTAACGTACGGATGCCACGCCACAACCTTCGGCGGCGGACCTGTAGTCGCCTCCGTCGCGCTTGCGGTCTTTGAGGAGGTCGCCCGACCCGAATTCCTGAGTGAAGTTCGCAAGAAAGGCAGCAAACTTGTCGAGATGTTGCAGGCGTTGAACTCGCCCCACATCGATGAGATCCGCGGCCCAGGATTGTTTGTAGGCGTCCGTCTGCACGAAGACCTCGCCAAAGTCACGGCCTTGGCCCGAGAAGAAAAGCTTCTGCTTGTGGGTGCTGGAGACAATGTCATCCGCTTCATTCCGTCCCTCAACGTCACCCAAGCTGTGCTGGAAGAAGCAGTCGCACGCTTTGGCCGCGTCCTTCGACGTCTGGACGACTGAACTCCATACAAGAGAGACCACCCAAAACCATGCAGAAAGCAAACGAGTTTCGGTTGGAGTGCGCCCGACACGACGATGTTCCCCAGCTGGTCCGCCTGATGGGAAGTGTAGTTCCTGACTGTGCTCCTCACACGGTGTGGGAGTTGCCCTGGAATTGGGTCAATTATCACGTCATTCGGGACGAAAACAACGACATCATCGCAGCAGGCTCACTCCAAGACACAGAGGAAGGCGACGTCGAGTTGCGAGGCATAGTGGTGAAGCCAGAGTGGCGAGGCAGTGGGATTGCCACTTCGCTGCTCGAACAGCTTGTCCGCCACGCCAAAAGCCTTAACAAGCGGCTGGTCTGCATCACAGGAAAGCCCGACTTCTTCGAACGATTTGGTTTTCAGCAAGCCACTTACTTATGGCAGCACGCGTGGCAGCGCCACCGCCCGGACCGCAAACCTTCGCAGCGTGTTGCGATGCTTTGTTACCCTCAAGGAACAACCCATCATGTCGAACAAACCTTACGTTCTTGAGCCCCTGACTGACGGCACCCTGTTCTCGGTACCTGGCATCCGCGGAGGCTCTCGACGGACAGGCGTGAAGCCTTCAGGAAACCCTGATCTTGCAGTGATAGTCGCTGACCAAGAGATGAACAGCGCGGCCATGTTTACAACCAACGCGTGCGCTGCTGCCCCCGTCCATGTGTCACGAGCAAGACTCGCGCAGAGTCCACGGACTCGCTCGATTGTAGTCAACAGCGGCAACGCCAACGCCCTGACAGGACCGCAAGGAATGCGTGACGCTGAAGCCATGCTCCACACGCTGGAACAAAGCTGTGGTGGCCCTGGCTTGGTCCTCTCCACAGGCATCATTGGCGTCCCCCTTCCCACCGAGAAAGTCCTCACAGGAATTCGTGAAGCAAGCCGTGACCTCTCCGTGAACCAGCACGAAGTGGTGCAAGCCATCCTGACAACAGATACCTGCGAAAAAACCGCAGCGGTTCACATCGTAGAACGGGAAGCTCCTCATCGAACCTGGACGGTCGGTGGGATCGCCAAAGGCTCCGGCATGATTCACCCGAACATGGCGACCATGTTGGGCATCATGGCGACAAACTTGCCTTTGCCAGCAGAGCACGTTCGACACGCGCTCCGCACCGCAGTCGATCAGTCGTTCCACCGCATCTCTGTCGACGGAGACACCAGCACCAACGACACGGTTGTCTTGCTTGCTCCTCCCGCCGATGTGGACGTTGACGCTGAACTGTTTGAAGCGTTTCAGGAAGCCCTCACGTTCGTGGCCCACACCCTCGCCCAAAAGATCGTCAACGACGGCGAAGGGGCCACACGCTGGATGAACGTCCATGTGCAAGGCGCTCGCTCGGACAGCGACGCTCACCAAGTGGCGACTGCGATCGCGTGCTCACCTCTGGTGAAAACCGCGCTGGCAGGAGGAAACCCAAACTGGGGTCGAATCATGTCAGCGGCAGGCAACGCGAACGTACCGCTCTCCCCTGAGAATCTGACACTGCAGCTAGGCGAACACATCGTCTTTGCGAACGGTCGCCCCATTCCAGTGGATGAGGACTTACTGAATCAAACGTTCGCAGAGCGCCGCGTCACGGTGGTCCTCGACCTCGGCGCAGGACCTCACAAAAGCAGCATGTCCACGATTGATCTTACCCATGGTTACATCGAGATCAACGCAGAATACACCACCTAAAAAAACACCATACACTTTGAACAACCGAGTCCACGACAAACCTTAAGGGAGAATGATGCGAAATCACCAAACCCAACTCAAGCCAACAAAAGCTTCCGAAGTCTTCGAGATCCGGCCGGCCCGCCAGGAAGACATGATGACAGTAGCGGCCTTGGTCAGCTCCTCTGCCGACTGGTACCGCGAGTTCATCGACGAGAAGGATCTCGACGAGCACGAGGTTGGCGAAGAATGGGCAGAGATCAACTTCCAGCGACGCGATTTTTATCTGGCTTTCGTAGGCGAGACTCCAGTAGGCACCATCTCATTGCAGTACTTTGGAGAGTACGCGTACCTCGGCTACATCTACCTTGATGTCAACTACGTAGGCCGTGGATACGGACGCAAGCTGATGCGCTTTGGAGAAGCACAAGCCAAGCGCAAAGGCATGAAGGGGATGGCGCTGATCGCTCATCCTGAAGCAGAGTGGGCTGTTCGTGCCTACCTCAAGTATGGGTTTCACTGCAAAACCCGAACCAAATCGGAAGTGCTAGCCTGGAACAACGGCGCACTCAAGCCTCACTACGAAGAAGGGTTTGAGCTTTACCTCTATCCCTTCCGAAAAGACTTGCCCCTCTCGACACAACCTTCAGCCTTTTCGTCGATGGCCGCTGCGACCTGATCCCAATCCTTTTCCCTCAAGCCCCAACACGTCTCTTTGGAGAACGTGCCCAACTACTCGGCGCCACCGTCAACTTGTGTCCCATCCGTTTCGCTTGTTGATGCAACGCTGGGCCTTTCTTTGTTCTACCGAATTCACTCCCCTCTCTACCCAGAAGGAGGCTCTTAATGAGTTCATCCCGAGACCACAGCGAGTATCCCATCCGTACAGCCTTGCTTGGCTTCTGCATCCCTGCGATGGAGGCCCTCCACGCACACAATCATTCTTTTGTAGCCGTGGTCCCTGAAGAGTTCACAGCGTACATGGAAGAGCATAAGATCCCCTATATATCGTGGGACTTTGGTCGATTGAACGAACAATCCGAACGCCTTGCGATGATGTTAACCGAGCGAGGAGTCAAAGTAGCTGTTCCTCTTTATGAGGAGACTGTCGAGTGGGCGGGTGCTCTCAACGGACGCTTCCGAGATGACCCCCGATTGTTCACCCGCTACCTGCTGTTTCGCGACAAAGCGATGATGAAGCGCCGCGCTCAAATGCACGGCATCCGAGTCGGTGTGTTTGAAGAAGCCGACAACAAAGAAGACGTGAACCGCTTCTTTAAGCGCGTCAACACCGCGCTCACCAAAATTGAAGGGGACGTCGAAGATCCGATTCACCTCAAGCCCCTCAACGCTGCCGGTAGCATGGGTCACAAGATGATCCGAACCCTGGCAGACATCGAAACGCTGACCGAGAAGAACTTCCCCTGCTTGTTGGAAACGCACCTCAACGGTCAAGAGTTCTCGTGCGAGGTGTTTGTACATAACAAGAAGATTCGGTTCCTGAACATCACAGAGTACATCCACCTGGGCTACTCCAACTTTGTTCCCGCGTCGCCAACACTCGAGAAACGACGCAAAGTCATCAAGCAGGCCGTCCAAGATTTGATCGATGCGTTTGACATTGAGTACGGCATGATTCACCCCGAGTTCTTCATCACGCCCGACAACAAGATCAACTTCGGTGAGGTCGCAGCCCGTGTTCCTGGCGGACACATCTTTGAGTTGATCAAAAAAGCGCACGGGTTCGACCCGTTCATGGGCTTCGTGTTGTGCGCAGACCCCGAAACCACCGAGGCCCAACTCAAAAAGTTCTTTCCCAAAGAGAGCGCAGCGGACGAGTACGCAGGCTGCCTGATGGTCTACCCCAAACAGTCCATCATTACGCGAGCCAAGATGCCTTCGGAGTTGTTGGTCCACCCCTACTACGAGAAACACAACTTGTTTGTCCCAACCAATCCGAAAGTCGCGGAGCGTGAGGCCTACGGGAATCACTACGGCACCATCTACTTCAAGGGAAACGACCCTGAAACGATGCGAAAACTCCTTCTTGAATACGAAGAAGTGAGCTTCTACGAAAGCCCTGAGCGCAAAGCGGAAGGAGACAACAGCACATGGTAGCAAAACCCCGAAAATCCAAGAACGGGAGCCCACAAGCAACGGCTCCCTCGACCGCCAACAGCGAGTCGGGTCCCGCGAATGCCTTGGCGATACTCAAAACCAAGCTCGCTGAGACGCTGGAGCGTCTCGGAGAAGCCACAGAGTTTGCCAAAAGCACGTACCAGACCGACGCTTTCCAACTCGCTGAAACCATGATGGCGAGCCAGGAAGGCATGGAAGCGCTCTACGAATATGCCGATCAGTTCGACGATGTGGGCCTGTTCTACGGTGGCCCCTGGCATGACCCATCCAAGCTCCTTGCACCCTTGGTATCGGGCTGCTTGAAGGGCAAAGGCGTGTTCCCCATCATCGAAATCCTCAGCGACCTACGCATGCTCGCCATCGCAAAAGGCCAAGCCAAAAGCGAGCTGGTATCCACCGAAGAAGCGCTTGCCTTTCTCAACGAAGCCATGGCCTTGAACCTCGACCTCCTGTTCCCTTCAGAGGCCGAGGCGATGCCAGTGGAGCTGGTCCCACACTACGACGCAAGCGTCCGTATGTTTGCTCTCATCGCCAAAGAGGTAGGATTCGCCTCGTTGCACGAAACGGTGCTGCGAGAGATCGAGGCGATTTGTGCGCAGCGACCGATTGTGACGAAGCATGTCACCACCATCATTCGGATGGCCGAACGCATCCCGAAGGACAAGATGGAACCCAAACATGTGTCGCAACTGGAACGATACCGTTTTGCGCTCCAAGGACCCACCCCATTGAGCCGAGAATATCCGAGCTTTGCAACGTACCGCTCCAACCTTCAGAAGTTGAGCACAGAGAAGCTTCAGAGCGAGGCCGAGCAGTTTGCACGCTCCATCAATGAGACTGGGTTGGTCAGCCCACATCACGCAGTGTTGCTGCGTTATCTAACCTCCAAGGCTCCAGAGTTGCTCCCTCTAACCCTTGGATTGAACGACGTGGGTACCGCTGAACTCATCCAAAACAGTGAGTTTGTTCATCAGGTATGCAAGGTCGCCATCCTCCCCTCAACGGCTCAGTCGGTCTATGGTCTGGCCCGCATGTTGGAGCGAGGGTTGTTTTCACGCAATGAGATTCGGGTGGGTCTGGAAAACCTGATTTTCCTCGACATAAGCGGCAAGGTACGTCGCAACTTGATGTACCAACGAGACAGCAAAGACGGCGCGACCGCGAACTCCATTCTTCTGGCTGGAACGCTGTCGGTCTTGGGCCAGCCTCTGGGCGTGGGTCAAGGAAACAACCCAACATGCCAGGCCGCGCGAGGGATTAGCTTGTGGTCACAACACGCCCCTGGCTACTTGTTGAAGCTGTTGATCTCCGCTGCCCGTGACGGCTTCATTGAGATGTCATTGGAAGACACGACGTTCCGCTCCGACTCGATCCCTGAAGAGAACTACAACAAGTTGGACCTTCACCTCGACGGAGTATCCATTGTGTTGGTTCCTCACCTGGATCACTTGTACCATCTGATGATGGTGAAGGTCGCGCTTCGCTCGGAAGATAGCCACAAGTGGGTCAACCCCGCGCTCTACGGACGCTGGGTTCAACGAGGATTCTCCTCTGTGTTCGCCGACCCCGCGCAGACCACCATCAACGATTACGAAGCGTTTGTGCGTCGCTTCTACGCAACGCACCACCCTGCGTACAGCGACTCCAACCCGTTGATGTATCCCAACCCTGTGGGGTTGTGTCTAACCAACAGCCACGGCGACTATATCGGCCCTCACGCCATCTCTCTGCAACGAGTGGCCGAAGACCCCAAAGGCTTGCTTCGGGCGTACTTCTACAACCCCAACAACGAGGGACGTCAGAATTGGGGGTTTGGAGTGAAACCTTCCATTGCAGAGAACGGTGAGAAAGAGGGCGAATCGTCCCTTCCGTTTGCCGACTTTCTGTCCCGGATTTACGCCTTCCACTACAACCCCTACGAGCAAGGTGATGCCTATGCCGTGCCTGATGACATCGTAAACGAAGTCACAGAAGCCGTGAAGAAATCGTGGGGACGGAGCTTTACCTGGTCCCATGATGCGGGCTAAATGAAAGCATCTCTACCACACAGAGCGGGTGAGGTTCCCCGTCATGATTGGAGAAACGAGTTAGACCATGATCTCACGAACCATTCAATCGTACATTCCCAACCTGATTGACATTCGGCACGACCTCCACCGTCACCCAGAGGTCTCCGGCCAAGAAAGACTCACAGCCGAGCGAGTACTCAATTACGTGAAACCGTTCGAACCCGATTGGGTGTTGGAAAGATTGGGTGGCCACGGTCTGGCCTTCTGCTACAAGGGAGAACACCCAGGACCCACCATCATGCTCCGCTGTGAGTTGGACGCTCTGCCCATCACAGAGATCAACACCTTTGGGTATCGGTCCACTGTCCCTGGGGTGTCTCACAAGTGCGGTCATGACGGGCACATGAGCATCCTCATTGGAATGGCGCGATTGCTCCATGAACACCCGATTACACACGGACAGGTGGTGTTGCTGTTTCAACCGGCAGAAGAGAATGGCGAAGGAGCGAAGGCTGTCTTGCACGACGAGACGTTTCTGTCGATTCGTCCGGACTTTGCGTTTGCGCTCCATAATCTTCCTGGCTACCCGAAAGGGCAGCTCCAGATCCGCAACGGAGCGATGGCCTGTGCCTCACGCGGAATGCACCTGACCCTGCTAGGCAAGACCTCCCACGCCGCCTGGCCCGAAGACGGGAAGAGCCCGGCGATTGCGATGTGTCGCATCATCGAGGGCCTGACCTTGCTCCCTCATGCTCCTGCTCTCCAGCACTGCTTCAACCTGGTAAGCGTAGTGCAAGCCAACCTCGGACGTGACGGCTTTGGAACGGTCCCTGGAGAGGCCAACATCTCAGCAACCCTGCGCTCCGACCACGAAGATGGCATCCAGTTCCTGATTCAACAAAGCAACTTGTTGATCGAACAGTGGCTTGCCATCCATGGCCTGGAACACACGATGCACTGGTCCGATATCTTTGAGCTGAGCGTCAACGACCCAAGTGCCGCCGACTTCGTCCGAAAAGCGGCACAAAACAGTCAAATTCCGGTACACGAGATGCCCGATCCGCTACGCGCGTCGGAAGACTTTGGGGTCTTTACCCAACAATTTCCTGGCGCCTTGTTTGGCCTGGGCAGCGGTGAGCAAAGCCCCCAACTTCACAACCCAGACTACGACTTTCCCGATGACATCATCGAATACGGCGTCCAAACCTTCTGGAACATCGTTCAAGAATGCATCAACCAGGAAACGGAAGCCCAACTTCAAGACATGGATTAAGAAAGTTGGGTTCCTCTTGGCGAGCACAATGTCTGCTTAGCGGAGAGAGCTTCCTGCCTGACGTAGCATCACCTTGTCGCTGTTGAAAGCAGCCTTGAATCCACGAAGTTTGCCAGGAATGGCGCCCAGCTTACGACCCAACGCGCTGATCTTGTTTTGGTACCGCCGCAGCGCCCCAATCTTAAGACCCTTCTTCAGCCCTTTCTCGATCTTCTTCATCAACGGCTTAATCACTTTGTTGATCACGTCATTCACGGGCTTTTGTGCAGCCTTTGCGAGCTTGTTAATTCGTCCGGCGACCTTGGAGATCTGGAAGCAGAATCGGACCTTTTTGGTCTTGACCTTGGTCTTCCACACCTTCTTTTTGACCTTCACTTTGACCTTCACACCGTAGGTCACGCAACGCTTCTTCTGCATCTCTTTGACAAGACGCTTCGCCGCAGAAAAGACCGGCTTCATCGCAGAGTTCACCTTTTTCAAGCCGCTCTCCAGCAACTTCACAGGCTTCTGTATGGGCCGAAGCGCCGTCCGAATCCCCGTAAACGTGGGCTTGTACTGCACGATGATGCCCTTCACTTTGCTCAGCCGGGCCACACTCTGTTGGATGCGTTGTTTGTATCGTTTTGCAAGCTTCGCAAACTTTTGTGCCTTGCTCTTTACACCACTCCGCGTGACGTTTTGGTCCATAATCTTGGCACGACCACAGACATACACACCAGCAGCTTGCACCGCATACATCCCTGCGTTCACACCCAACCAAGCGTAGGACATCGGAACATAGACCTTTTTGTAGATCTGAGCGGTGCGAGAGTCGAGCTTGGCCGACTTGATCACCTTGTTGGTGTTGTCCATAAGAGGGATAGCGACGCGCCCAAACGCCTTCAAAGGCCCTGCCCAGCTAAGCGCACGAAGCGACTTGGAGCTTCCATCCAGACCAGTCTCCAGGGTCTTCCTTTGCGCCTCGATGTTAATCAGCGCGGCAAGGGTTCCCCCAAAGGCAGTGATGCTGTAGGTCATGATGGTTCGCGTGGTGTTCAACGCCTTGTTTTGTCCAAAGAAGTCGCTGACAGCGCAGAAGTCTTTTTTGGACGAACCCCATGCCTGGGTCGGCAAAGCAACAAGACAACAAACCAGCCCGATCCAAACGGCGTTTCGCATCCAAGTCCCCAACAATGGCATCCAACTTCTCCTGTTCTGTGGATTTCCTGTAAAAATCTACGATATGTCTCGACAGACGCTCCACTCGGCCATCCGCTCACACCTGCTTCTAGGGACAGGTGTATACCTCGACGTCGCGGCTTCCGGTGAGCAACTCATCCAACTTGGGATGTGGCAAGGCAAAGTAACGAGTCGCGGTGGGCAGCGTTGCAACCAGCTTCCCCCTCGCAACGCTCCATATATTGAGAAAGCGATCGGTGATGGAGTTAGCATAGAGGTAAGCGCCGGTCCGGTCAAAGGCAACATCATGAACGACCCCACCCTGCGAGAGAGTTGCGTAAAGCTTGCCTGTGTCCAAATTCCAGATCTTGATGGTTTTGTCGGCTGAGCCCGAAGCAGCATAGTTAACGTTCTTGTACGTAGTCGTCGCCACCGAGTAGACCACACCCGAATGCCCTGTGAAGGTTTGGATGGGGCGTGATGTTGAACTCACAGGGTTGAAGACACGCACGACTTGATCGCTTCCTCCCGAGACAAAGATAGAAGACCCTGGCACCACAGACACAGAGGAGACGGTGCCCGAGTGACTGCTGTACGAGATCGCTGGTGATGTCGGGATCGTGGGTTTCGTCGAAGAAGCCACCCTCCACAGATTGATTTTGCCGTCTGTTCCACCAGAAATGAGATAGGAGCCTTTCGCCATGTAAGCCAACGAGTTCACGGCTTGGCCTGCATGAGCCTTGCTCCTCGTACGAACCAACACGCCGGCTTGAGACCACAACCGAATGGCACCGTCAACGCCGCCTGTTGCGAAGAAATCAAAGCTATTCTTGAACAAGTACGTCGCAGTCAACATCGCGGTGCTGTACTTGCGTGTGTTGATGCGGCTGCGCCCCAGGTAGTTCCAGAACCAGATTTCTCCCTGGGAGTCAGCGGCGACCATAAACTCTCCCGAGTCGCTGAACGCTGCTGCATTGATCACACCCGAGAAGCGCGTAGGCACAGACAGAGTTAACTTTTGCTGCGACACCTGCCAAACCCGAAGTTCGCCGAAGTCACCGACAGAGACAATGGTATCGCTGTCTTTCATAAACCGAGCCCGCAGCACCTTGCGAGAGTGGTCCTTCAATGTAAGGGACGGCGACGTGAGGCTCGACCCAACCTCCCAAACGTACACATTGTTGTCTTCGCAAGCCGCGACAAGCCACTTTCCATCGGGGCTGAAGTCCAGGTCTGCCAGTGTGTCCGTGGCTCCTTTCAACGTTTTGAGGAGCTTCCCAGAGTTGGCGTAGCGAATGTTGACCGTTTTGTCTTTGGAGCCTGTCGCGACCCACTTTCCATCCTGGCTGAACGCCACGCTGGTGATGGTGCTGGTGTGTCCCTGAATCTTAAACTTGGTAGAGAAGTCGGCTCCATCCATAAGATACGCGGTGCTATCCGTCCCCACCATGAACTGTTTGGCTGTTGGACTGTACGCCAGCCGAGTGGCCTGGGTTAAGGAGGCCGTTCGGAGAGCCTGACCGTTGGTCACATCAAAAGTCCGGATGTACTTGGAAGAAACACCCGCCAGAACGTTCTTCGACACAAACACCAGATCGTAATTGTATCCAGAGAAGTCGTAAATCGAGCGGATGAGCTTCCCGGTCGATGTGTCGTGGACATTCACCCGGTAAGTCGGGGTGCTGATAGCGATTTGTTTGCTGTCCAGGGAGAACGCAAGCGCAAACGGCGAGCTTGCTGTCTTGATGGTGCGGACCAGAACTCCTGAGGTGTCCCAGATCTTCACGACCTGGTCCGAGGAGCCCACAGCAAACCATGTCCCGTTGGGTGCAACGGCCATACTCATGATGTTGGAGCGATGCCCTGTCATGAATCGGTCACGATGGACCAACATCCCACCATCGCAGGAGCAGCTGTCAACGTGTGAGCCATTGCAGTTGTCGTCCTGACCGTTGTTGTTGCAGATCTCGCGACTCAAAGGAGCCTGTTCTTGGGTACATGCACCGTACGTTCCGTTTTGGCAGAGCTGGTAGCCTCCAATGCAGATCCCCACGCCTGTTGTATTGGGACTGCTGGAACACCATTGCTGCAGACGAAACCCTGAGCCAGGGACACGGTCCACCGAGCCATCGCAGTCGTTGTCTTTGCCGTCACAGACCTCCGTCGTAGGATTGGGACCTGTACAAACAGGCTTGCCTCCAGCGCAGCTGGTGTAGGTACCTTTGGCACACTCTCCCAGCTTTCCAGAAACGGTGCACGATTGGCCTTGTTTGGCGAAGGCTTCATCGATCAAGCCGTCGCAGTCGTTGTCCAACCCGTCACAGGCTTCGGTTGCGCTGTAGCCTGTCGGCTGAGTGCAAACGCCCTTGCTGTCACGTTTCGCTGTTTTGCATACACCGGCGTTCTTGTTTTGGTACGTACAGGGACACCCTTCATCGACATAGCCATCACAGTTGTTGTCCAGGTTGTCACAGACTTCTGTTCCATACTTGGCAGGTTTGGAGCAAATGCCTCGGCTGTCTTCGACGGCAGCTCCACAAACCCCCTGGGACTTGGCCAAGTAGTTGCACTTGCAGTTTTCGTTGATGTTTCCGTCACAGTTGTTGTCGAGAGAGTCGCCGCACGTCTCCGTTGCGTTGTAGCCCGTTGGAGTTGCGCAAGAACCTTTGCTGTCGCGCTTCGCGGTTCCGCAAACGCCCGCCGTTTTGTTCAGGTAGTTGCAAGGACAACCCTCGTCCACAGCGCCATCACAATTGTTGTCTTTGTTATCACCGCAGACTTCGGCCTTCGGCTTCACCTCTCCCGTACAGGTGGTGCTCCAAGAGCCGTTGCTGCACGACTGCGTTCCCGCCTTGCACTCGCCTTCGTTGGTTCCGCAGCTACGGGTGTCTCCGGTTTTGCAGGCACAACCCACATCACGACTTCCATCGCAGTCGTTGTCCTTGTCGTCACACTTGGTTTCTTTGGCTTCGTATTCGCTGCTGTGTTTGGTGTAGTCAGCGTCAGAGCAATCCGTCCACCCCTTGGTCCCGCCACATGTTTGCAGAGCACCTCCACAAACCCCCAATTGTTTGGTGCATTTGGGAGGCGTCAGCCCGTTGTCGATGTTGCCGTCACAGTCGTTGTCTTTTCCGTCACACACTTCAGGGTTGCCAGGAAAGGACTGCTTGTCGTTGTCATCACAGTCCAGCTTGCCATTGGGTCCAGGAATGTTTTTGCAGTATCCATCTTTGTCATTGTCGATGCAGGTGGGGGCCTGGTCCGCTGGACTTTCAGGCGCGACCTCCGGAGAGATCTCAGGGACATCTTCGGACGTATCGGGTCCCACAGTCTCTTCCTTAACATCCGGCGCTGCAGGCTCTTCTTGCCCTTGCGGCTCTTCTGGAGTCACTACCTTCTCGGGTCCAACTTCCACAGAGCCATCGGGTGCCCCATTTTGCCCAGCTGCTTCCGTAGAGTCGGGACCTTCGGAGGTCCCTTCAGAGACGCTTGGACTCTCTGCAACGGCCTGCACCAGTTGGCATTGGTTGCTTTGGCACACCATGCTGCCAGGACAGTCTGCTGACGTTGTGCAGGAATCAGGCAAAGCAGGCTGAAACCCTGGGCTGCAACCCACCAGAACCACCAAGAAGCTAAGCCAGGACAGACAAAGACCGATACGGTACCCACGAAACATATTCGTACCTCAACCAAACAACCAACATTCAAAAAGGGAGTCGGAATGGGCAACCCCTGAAGCCCGGCCTTATCCTAGCGAGTCAACTCCTCGTTGTCTATGCACTCTCTTCTGAGGAGGAAGCGGAAGACGGAGACTCCACCCGCTCACGAACTTGCTTGAGATCGTGAACCAACTCTCGCCACCCTTTAATGGCGGCAGGCCGATCCCATTCGTTGAGCCGCTTCAGGTAGGTGGGTTGGTAGGTCGCCAACAGAGGAAGTTGCCCAGGCCCCTCCATCCATTGCCCCCGCTGCTCTGAGAGTTTGAAGTCTTTCCCCAGCATCACCTTGGCTGCAGAGCCACCGATCACAACGAGAACATCCGGCTTGATCCAATGCAGCTCCTCGTCCAACCAGTACCGGCAAGCTTTCACTTCGGACATCTTCGGAGGTCGCTGCTCTTCCACGTTGGTCTTGGGATTGACCCGCGTCGCCAGACACTTGTGGATGTTGGTAACCCAGAGGTTGTGACGAGACAAACCAGCCTGCTCCAACGCTGTATCGAGCAGCTCTCCAGCAGGACCCGAATACGGCAACCCCGTCTCGTTGTCGGTCAGTGAAGGACCTTGCCCAATCAACAGAATGGACGCGTCCACGTCCCCTGCTCCAAACACGACCTCCGTTCGCGACCCGTGAAGAGGACAAAGTTGGCAGCGAAGACATGTCGCCCGCACATGTTCGAGAGAGTCGTAGTTGGAAAACATCATAAACGAGCCACCTTCTTCATCTCCAGATTCACATTTACGGCGTCTTCTTTGTGGCAGAAGCTTTCTTGAGGCGCAGAGTAAAACGCGTTGTTTTGTCCCACGGTGCATACTCAACTTGCGAGGAAAGGCCAGCTTTGGTCGCCTTGAGAGAAGGATTGCCTCCCCCACAGATGGGAAAACATCGCTCGCGAAGCACCAACCGAAACTGGCCTTTGGCGTTGGTCGCTCCTTTGGTTTGCAAGGCAGCTGTATGTCCAAGCACCACAGTGGCCCCCACAACAGGCTTTCCTTTAAGGCCAAGGACAACACCTTCCACGCGAGTTTTCGCCGTGCAACCCACGGCAAGAAAACCAAAGCATCCCAAGACCAACCCAAGCCACCAGCTTCTCGTGTTCGCTTTCGACCCTGTTCTTCCAGCCATATCTAACTCCTTCGTGTTTGTATCCGTTGGTCGTCACTCTAGCCGATGCAAACGCAAGCAGCAAGCGAGCAAACGTCTAGAACCTTTACACTTCTTTACAAGAATCCTTTACAATTCTTTACAACAAAGGGCTCGACAAGCCCAGCTCTCTCCTCGTACTCTGTAGGTAAGAACGTGTTTGGTCCAAAAGCACGAATAGAATTAAAGTGACTCCCAACAAACAGAGGAAAAACCATGCAACGAGCGCTATACAAAACGGCTGTCATCCTCGGAAGTGTAGGTTTATTGTGGAGCTGGCAAGGATGTGGCGGGATATCGCCCGACGATTTGGCGAACCAAAACCAAAGCCCTCCTATCACCCGAGAAGAACCCAAAAGAGAAGAGCCTCCTGCTCAAACAGCGCCCACCAAGATCTACAATCGCAACTCCAACAACAATAACAACAGTCCTGAGTGCTTGAAAGATCCCAGAGGGTGCAACGATCCAGACCCAGCCAACCCCTCCAAACAAGAACCGCGAACCCAACCACCACCGTCTCCTGGACCCTAACCTCCCTCTTGTGTCTTTCCCTTGGAATGCCATGACTCCCCCACTGCCCTTCTCATCTTCGTGAATCCAATTCGCTCAAGCAAAGCAGCATCGGTCGAAGGCCTCGATCTCGATAGTCCTTGGTGTGTAACGGTCGCATCGGGGTTCAAACTTGGAAAGAAACAAGCGCTTGTTCTCCCAAGTCAAAATCGTTAGAATGCCGGTCACTGTTTTGGAAGAAGGATGAATCACATGTTGTTGTTACAACATGGATAGAAAGTAGATTGTGCATCCAGAAGAAGCATCCACACTTAGCATGGAGTATCGTTTGGGATGAATGGTATTATTTGGAAACAACCTCGTATGTTCGTATGGCTCGGTCTGAGCCTGGTGTTGTTGTTGTCGGGCACAATGTTCGGCTGCGACTGTGGCTCTCCTCCGGGACGACTGGACGGAACAGGCCAATTTGACGGCGGCGTTATCCGCCCTGATGTTACGGTCACCGACGCTCCCGACGAGCAAGGACCCGAAGAACAAATCGACACCGACCCACCCTGCTTTAGCCTGGGAACTCCCTGCGGCGCCAACGGTTCCTGCAACCCATCTTGCAGCGGCCAAGAGCTGAACTGCCAGGAAGGCATCTGTCAGCTTCCTGAGCAACCGGACCAGCCGCCCCCCGATCAACAATGTCCCGCTCGTTGCCGTCGGCATGATGACTGCCGCGCTGTTCCCGCTTGTGGAGAACGACGAGACTGTGTCAACGGAGTCTGCAGCATCCCCGCAGTTCCTTGCCCCCGCACGTGCCGCTCGGATAGCGACTGCCAGACTCCCTTATGTGGAAGCCGCATTCGCTGCAACGCCGGTATCTGTGACACGTTGCCCCAATGTCCCCAAGGATGCACCGAAGACGCCGACTGTGCGATTCAATCTTGCGGTGCTCGCAACCAATGCTTGAACGGTGTTTGCGCAGAGCCACCCAAAAACGACGCTCCGACCGCAGTCGCAGAACAAAGCCAGAAAGTGGAAGTGGGCAACCGAGTTCAACTGGACGGCTCCAAGAGTTCCGACCCCGACAACGACCCATTGACCTTCCGTTGGAGCTTCATCAAGAAGCCGGCTGGCAGCCTCACCGACTTCGACGACGCTTCCGCAGAGAAGCCGGCGTTCGTACCCGATCGACCCGGTGACTACCAAATCGCTCTGATCGTGAACGACGGCAAGGTGGACAGCAAGCCTGCATCGGTCACCATCACCGCGACCAACCAGGCAAACCCCGCTCCGGTTCTCGCGACCTTCAGCCCCAAAGATCTCCAGGAAGGCTCCAGCAACCTGACCGTCCGTATCTTTGGTTTGAATTTCCAGTCTGGCGCAAAGTTGTCCTTCAACAACCTCCTGTTGAACACCACCTTCGTCAACAACACGGAGTTGACTGTGACCTTGCCACAAGGCTTGAGCGCAGGAAGCTATCCGGTGTTTGTCCAGAACCCTGACAACCAAAAGAGCCGGACCCTCAACTACAACATCATCAAGAAGCCCAACGATCCACCGGTACTTCGACAGATCTCCCCGGTAGAGGTCGACGCTGGCCAAGCCTTCCAATTGAACCTGTTTGGAGAAAAGTTCCTGACAGGCGCTGAAGTGCTGATCAACACAACCACCTTCAACGCAACGGTCGTCAACAATGGCCGCTCGATGTCGGCCTCCATTACGGCGCTGGCAGCGGGCATCTACAACGTTCAGGTGTCCAACCCAGACGGTCAGAAGAGCGCAGTCCTCACCTTGCGTGTGGTCACCGTGAAGAAAGGACCAGTGCTGACAACCATCAGCCCCAACAGCGTCTTTGCCGGTCAGACCTTCCTCTTGGTCTTGAACGGGGACCGATTCCAGCAAGGCGCCAAGGTCACCATCGGAACCCAAACGTACCAAAGCGTGTTTGGCTCCGATAAGATCTTGCGTGTGGCCAACGTAACTCTCGCCACTCCAGGCAACATTCCTGTGGAAGTTGAGAATCCAGGCGGACTCAAGAGTAACCGCGTGGTCATCGAAGTGAAGCAGCGGTTGAGCAAGCCTATTATCACCTTGCTGCGTCCTTCCTCTGTCACCGAAAAGACTGCCGTGACTATCGCAGTCCAAGGAAACGATTTCGCCAACGGCGCGACCGTCTCGGTGGACGGAAAAGCCTATCCCACCTCCTTTGTGAGCGTGGGCGAGCTTCGAGTCACCTTGCCCAACACCCTGACTGTGGGCACCTACGCTGTTCAGGTGGAAAACCCAGACAAGCAGACCAGCAACTCGCTCAACCTGACGGTGACACAAGCGCCGCCCAAGCCCGTGGTGACAAGCATCAACCCAAGCCGTGTTCCATCCGGCTCCACCAACACCATTGTGGTCACCGGAAGCAACTTCGTTAGCGGAGCGCAGGTTCAAGTTGGTGCTCGCCTTGTCACCACCACCTTCGGCTCTGCCACAGAGTTAAAGGCGTCGTTGCCGAGCCTCCCCCCTGGAACCTACGATGTGCGAGTGTTCAACCCTGGCAACCAGGTGTCCAACAGTGTCAAGTTGGAAGTGTTCCAGGCCCCCGCGCCTGTGATCAGCTCCCTCGTTCCCAACAAAGGAACAAGCGGAAGCGTCCTGACGGTTCGTGTCCTTGGTAAGAACTTCACGCAACAATCCAGCGTGTTGTTCCAAGGTGGTGCCCAACCAACCACCTATGTCAGCGCCACAGAGTTGACCGTGACCCTCTCGCTCAACTCTTTGAACCCGGCAACCTACCAGCTTTGGGTCCGAAACGCAGACGGTCAGGTGTCCAACAAGGTTCCCTTCATAGTGGAAGCGCCCCAAGGGCCGCAAATCACCAGCTTGCTGCCCAGCGAAGGCCAAACCAACACAACGGTGAGCCTGATTGTCAACGGCGCACGCTTCAGCACAGGTGCTGTGGTCAACTTCAACGGTAAGCAGATCAAGACAACGTTCCTCAACGCCTCCACCTTGGGTGTGTCGTTGGATCTGAACGGTGTCGCTGCAGGAACCTATCCGTTGAGCGTCACCAACGCCGACAAGAAAGACTCCAACATCGTGTACTTTACGGTGCAAGCCCAGAAGCTTCCGGCTCCGGTGATTACACAAATCAAGCCCAGCTCGATTAAGATCAGCTCGGCAGGTGCAAGCAACCCGGTCTACATTTTGGGCCGAAACTTCCAAAACGGCGCGTTGCTGAGCTTCCAGCTTCCATTTGTGGGCTCGATTGGTCTGCCCACCAACTTCATCAACTCGCAAACCTTGGTAATGACCGCGCAGTTCCCGCGCATACCCTTCCCCTTCCCGGCGCAACGCACCAACGCGTTCGTGACCAATCCGGACAAGCAGACCAGCAACCGGGTTCAAGTCACCGTCCAACCCTAAGGGGAGGCCAGTCAAGCTTGAGTAGCTTGCTCGTTCTGACTCGTTCCCCCCTCGGCTCCCCCCTCTCCTCCTCTTCCTTAACGTTTCTTCTCCACAACGTCTAACCATTGCTCGATGGTCGTGGTCATGGTATGTGTTTTGGCATTCGTCCAACGCACAGCGTACCACCTTGCGCAAACCTTCAATGGATTGACCATGACCAAGATCGACCAGTTTGAAAGTGTCTTTAATGCTGCAACCAAAGACGTGTTTCGCTTTGATGCACCACGCATCGAAACGCTTTGCGTCGTGACGGATCTCACCGGCTACGAGCACACTCAGTTTGTTCTTCAGATCCGTGAGTTCCTCCGTAGTCTGGGCGACGCAGAGGACCTCACCTGGATCGAGTTTGATGGGGAGAAGTCCGCGGACCTGGAGGGCGTGCTGCAACAAATCGAAGACCAGCAACCGGATCTCATCTGCACCTACCGCAACCTGCACAGCGGAGCCTGGCGCTGGCCTTATAGCTTGGGCGAGCACCTCCATGTGTTCACCCAGGCCACCAACATTCCTGTTCTGGTGTTGCCTCGCCCGGACCAAGACTTCCCCGACGAACTGCTGCAAGGCACAGGCACCGTTATGGCAGTCACAGACCATCTCTCCGGTGATGATCATCTGGTGAACATGGCCGTCCACATCACGGCGGAAGATGGAACGCTGTACCTGACTCATGTAGAGCCAGAAGACACGTTCGAGGCCTACATTGACCTGATTTCCAAGATTCCCGCCATCGACACGGACGTGGCACGTGAGGAGCTCCAAGAGCAGATCCTAAAACAACCGGCTGATTATGTGGAGTCCACACAGGACGTCCTGGAAGAAGCTCGGGTGCCCATCGAAGTGGAGCCCATTGTTGCGTTGGGCGATCCCCTCACGACGTACCAATTCCTTTTGCAAGAGCACAAGATCAACCTCCTGGTTCTCAACACCAAGGATGAAAACCAGAACGCGATGCACAACCTCGCCTACACCCTCGCTGTTGAGCTTCGTGACATCCCCCTCTTGATGCTTTAAGATCCTTCCCTGTTGCCCTTCATCGAGACAACCTGGAATCCAAGAACCAAACCCATGTGGAATGAACATGAAAGCAGTCGTGTACGAGACCTACGGCTCCGCTGATGTGTTGCGCATCGAAGAGATCCCCGACCCTGCTCCACGCAAAGGATGGGCGCGAGTGGAAGTTCACGCAACAGCGTTGAACCCCAAAGATGTGCTGGTCCGAAAAGGGAAGATGCGTTGGCTCGTCGGCGGCGAACGACAACGCACCCCAGGCTACGACATTGCGGGTGTCTTGCTTGACGACGCTGACGGTTTGACAGCAGGAACCGAAGTGTTTGGGATGATTCAATCCAATCACGGCGGAGGTTGCGCAGAAGTTGTCTCCTTGCCCTTTGCTCAACTTGGAGCCAAACCAAACACCCTCAGCATGGTGGAAGCAGCCTCTCTTCCTCTCGCAGGCATGACCGCGCTCCAAGCCCTCCGCGACGAGTTGCTCTTACAAGAAGGGCAAACGGTCTTGTTGAACGGCGCGTCGGGAGGAGTCGGAACACTCGCAGTGCAGATTTGTCGGGCTCTTGGAGGCAAGGGCATTGCGGTCTGCTCGTCGCGCAATCTGTCGTTGGTTCAAGAGCTGGGTGCATTTGAAACCATCGATTACACGCAAACGTCCCCTGCAGAACGCCGCAACCTGGACGCAGTCTTCGATATCTTCGGCAGCCTACCCTGGGAAAAAGCTCGCCACTGTTTGGTAAAAGGCGGACGGTATTGCACCGCAATTCCCAAACCCAAAGCCATCCTTCGTGGCAGTTTAAGACGTTTGGGGTTGCACAGAGCTGCGCTGGTGGTGGTCAAGAGTCGTCGCTCCGACCTTGATGTGTTGCGCAACCTGGTGGAGAACGAACAGCTTCGTCCCATCGTTGAGAAGGTGCTCACCATGGAAGAATCCGCCGAAGGACACCGACACATTGAGACCAAACGAGCACGTGGGAAGGTAGTCATCCAAATCAAAGAGTAGTTCGTCCACATGAATGTCCGCCATCCACTCACCTCCTTCTTTGCCTTCTTTCTTCTTCTGCACACTGGATGTGCGCACAACCCTCGCGTTGCTTTGGAGTTGCCCCACAACGATGCACCTCCTGCTGAGCGTAGGGCCGCCTACCACAAGCTGAAGTTCAAGCGCCTTCAGGGCGATGTGTTTGTTCTCCATGGTGGAGAAGAGATTCATGATTTAAGAGATTTGTTGCCGGTTGTCATGACATCGTCGTCCACAGCCAGAACGATTCGAAAGTACCAGCGGGCCAAGCGACGGGCTGACCTGGCCTATGGGTTGGGCATCCCGCTTAGCATTGTTGTGCCTCTGGGTCTCCTGAGCTTTATCCCCATCTCTCAGATCCCCGGAGACAACAGCAAAGTGTACGCCGCCATGACGCTAGGAACAGGGGTTCTTCTGGTTGGATTGGTAGCTTCCTTCGTCGTTGGTGTGCAGATGAACCAAAGAATGCTCCAACTGCAGCAACAAATGGCTCGCACATACAACAAAGACCTACGGTTCTTGATGGAGATCAATAATACCAAAGAAAGAACCCGCTCAACCTATTGAAACATGGATATTTTTTTGGTATAGTGCAGCGTTGCCTCACGGAAACACCTTTTCATCGTCAGGCTCCTACATTGATTTCACCAGCGCAAGCGCCGGGATACCGGACGTTTACGCTGTTTATACTTATTTGCACGTTTGTGCTAGATCGTTGAGGAAGGTACGACACAGTCGACTTTCCTCGTAGGAGGTTCTCATGAGCACCATCAACCGCTCCGACTTTCAACGTCAGTTCCAAAACCAATCCTTGAACCTGGAACGTGTGGACGAAGCCACCCAACAAAAGCTGGAACAAGCAGGTTCGAGCCGGGCGGCTGTTGCCCAGGCCGACCTCAACGGTGACGGCAAGATCCAAGGCACCCGTGAGCTGAACGCTTTGTTCCGCCACATGGACAGCTTTGACCGCAACGGCAGCGGCCGCAGCTTTATTGCCCAAAACCAACAAACCGGCCAGGCCACCAACTCGGGCAAAGTGTACAGCGCACTCTCCCTGTTGTTCCAAGAAACCGGTGGCGTGGACACGGTGGCTCGGGACAACAACCTCCGCGAGTTGGGTCAGCAGTTTGCAGCAGGTGGCGCGCAGTCCATCGCAGACAAGATGGGCGCTCACCTTGAGAACATCGAACAATCCGGCGTGGGCATTTACTACGGCGACCACTCCAGCCTCAAAGGGAAAACCTTGAGCGAGAAGCAAGAGTGGATCGACAACAACGCGACGGAAGGCACCAACCCTCCCAGCGCCAGCCAACTCAAAGAGTCAAGCTGCATCGGGTGGGCCATGGAGAACGTCGAAGCAGCTTACATCCAAGCTGGAAAAGCAGAGCGTTGGAGTGAGATCAAAAGCATCGTCTACTCCAAAGGCACCAAAGGCACCGATCTTGCGCAAGAACTCCAAAAAGACGGCTGGGAAGCGGTCTACTGGAACCCCGACGCTCGCAACCCCGATGACGGAAACGCGGAGCACTCCTACACCGCAGCCATCACCAAGCGCGGCAAGCCCTACTACGGCATCAACGTAGACCACCGCGTTGTGGACTACCGCCCCACCTCGGGCGGCTCTACCGAACTCGACATGAGCGGCGTGGAAAAGCTCCGCGAAGTGCCCTTCTTCTTTGGCTTGGCCAAGGGTGGAATGCACACGTTTGTGGGCCGTGAAGGCAAGGTGAATGAGTTTCACTGGACCGCAAAGCCCGATGACGACAACGCCATTGAAGAGCGTCCCTTGGAAGACTTCCCCTGGAACAGCGGCGTGATCATGATTCCTCCCGGCACCTGGCCCAACTAAGAAAATCGTCTTCCCTCCTCTCAAACCTACCAAGACGGTTGACCCTTCCTCTAAAAACCCGCATAACCAACAACCACAAGAACACGCTACACCTCTACCCGACACAACAAGAAGGGTTGTTTTGCTATGTGGATAAGTTGGATTGCAGCCGCCAGTCATGGACACCATGCAGCCAAGGTTTCAACAGGCGTCACCGCGCTGTTCGCCTGTTTGCTGGTGGCGATGATTGCTTCTCTCGCCCTTGAAGAGAAGCTCCACGCCAAGAAGTCTGTGATTGTCGGCCTCTTCGCGGTGGTCTCACTGTTGTTGGCTGCCTTTTGCGGGATTCTGCCTGAGACCGACGGAAGCTACTTCGTTCGCGTCACCGACCACATCAAGCTGCCGGTCTACATTCCTGCGATAGACTGGGGTGTGATTGCCATCATCCTAGGCTCCAGCCTGTTTGTGGACATCACCTCCAAATCGGGCTTGTTCACCTGGATCGCCATTAAGCTGACCAAAGCATCCAAGGGCGACCCGATGATGCTGCTGGTCTTCTACGGCGTGATGACTGTCGTCTTCTCTGCTGTGCTGAACAACGTCACGGCCATGATTATCGTGGGCTCGCTGACTGGGGTGTCGCTCAAGAAACTTCAACGCAGCGACAAGCTCTTGGGCTTTCTTCTTGTGGAAGGGCTTCTAACCAACATTGGGGGCTTGCTCACGCTGATTAGTTCGGTGCCCAACATCATCGTCGGAAAGGCCGCCAAGATCAGCTTTATGAAGTTCTTCTTTGTCGCCAGCCCCTATGTGCTGGTCGCCACCGCGGTCACCATCTGGCTGGGAGCGCGCATCTTTGGGATCAAGCGCCTGCAAAGTGACGAAGAAAAAGCTGCCGCCGCCAAACAAGTCGAAGGATTTGATGAGAACGACGGCATCGAAAGCGCCTTCTTCTTCTGGTTTGGCACCACCATGACCATCTTGTTTATCGTGTGTCTGGCTAGCACATCGTTCCTGCCCTACATCAAGGGACTTGGGATGGGCTACGTCGCGCTGTCCTTTGCCGCCATCATGATGATTCGGTACAAGGCCACCGCCGACAAATTCTATGCAGCCGTCGACTGGGATCTCCTCGGATTCTTTGCAGCGTTGTTTGTGGTCATCAATGTGATGGAACACGCCTTGGTACTTGATATGATCGGCGTGGGTTTGGGCAAAGTGATCGCCATGGGCAAGCTGACAGGAAGCGGGCTGATCCTTGTGATGACTGCTGTGTTCAGCTCCGTGACAGACAACATTCCTCTTGCTGCGATGCTCGCCAAGATCTTGCAGCAACTGAAAACGTCACCTGACTCCCCCCTCTGGTGGTCGGTTGTGTTTGGAGGAAACCTCGGCGGGAACCTCACCCCCATTGGCTCGGCTTCTACCTTGGTGGCCGTGACCATCATCCATCGATACAAGCTGAACCTGTCTTTTGCAGGCTTTGTGAAACAAGCCCTACCGTTTGCGGCCATTCAGATTGTGATGGCTACGGCGTACGTCCTTCTGTTCCTTCAATAACCTTGTGCCAATCAATGGTGATGGGATCCACAAGGATCGCCAACGCTACGCCCAACGAAGCCACAAATCCCCCCCACGTTGAGAGCCCCAAACATTCCCCCAACTGCTCCTTGCATTGCAGCACTTCCTTGTACCGTCGATAGGGCAAGCTGTACGCCGTCAACTCCTCCGAAGAAACCCCCTCCAGGTTTTTCTCGCAGGTGCTTTGCATCCGCCCGTCCAGTTGCAAGGAAGGATATCCAAAGGACCGGCAAATAACAGGCCGCCAAGGATAGATTTGGCACCCTTCCAGAGGCACAACCAAAGGACAAGGAAGATGCTTGTAAGGCAGCGCGTCCTCCATTTCGGCCAGGAAGCCTACCTCTCTTGTAGAGCCAGCCACCAGCTGCGGGACATCATCGGGCAATCTCTTGTACCAGCTCCGCGCCTCGCCTTGCACTCGCTCTTGTTCCGATGGAGACATCTCAAGGAAACCAAGGCGCACGACGAAAAGATCCAGCCAACGAACGAAGAAGGTTTGCGAACAACACTCATTGCAAAGCGGGCTGCATTTAATTTTGCCAGGAAAGTCACGATCGACTTGCTGGTACACCTCACTGCGACGCTCCAGACTCTCACGATAAGCGTCAACACTTTGTCGAACAGGATCCGACCAAACTCTCTGAACCCTCGGCAACTCATCCCATAACCAATGTTTCATCACTACCATGTGCCCCAAAGACAAACGCTGACAAAGAGCTAAAATGTACAACCAAAGCAAGAAAGACTCAACAAGCCAAAACAAATAGAAAAACAAAGAAAACTGTTGATTCTATACATTGCCTGATGTGAACCTAGACTTTCAATTTGAAGAAAACACCGCACTTAGCCCTGCTCATTTGTACAGAACAACCTAGGAATATTGTAAAGAAATTGCACGACATCAAAAAAAACGGTTTACTATTCTGTAGATTTCTATATCCTAGATTTGCGCAGATAGGTTCTAAGGTTGCAAGTATTGATAGAAAATATAACACAGCCCAAGACCTTGACAAAATCTATACACAACCTATATATATAGGGGTGAGGGGATAGCTGTGGGTTCGGTTCCATAGAGAAAAACCGACGCACACAGCAAACATACCCATTCCATACTGCCCAACCGAAGGAGTTGGAGAAGTGATCAACAAAGAAAACATCAACACGGAGGAGACTCACGACAACGAAGCTCTGCAAAGCGAAGAAGCATCGAGCAAGGGGCAAGATGCGATCTGGTCGATCTCTGCAGTGAGTCGTATGACTCGTTTGAGTCAACATACATTACGCGCCTGGGAACGACGCTTTGGCATGCCCGTCCCCACCCGTCTACCTTCGGGACACCGTCGCTACACCCAAGACCAGGTAGAGCACCTTCAAATGATTGCTCGTGCCCTACGCTTGGGACACCGTGCAGGCGACATTGTACCTCTGGATATTGAGAAATTAAAAGAGCTACTTGCCATCACAGAACCTCAGCCCGAGCAGCGCAAACGGCCACCCAGTTGGTCCGAAGGCGTCTTGGAAAAAGCCACGGTCTTTGACCGAAAAAGCATCGCAGACGAGCTTCTCTACAGTTCAGCTCACATGGGCATCCGAAACTTTCTCCGTGAGCGAGTTGCCCCTCTGTTGGACTCCATTGGTGATGCATGGCGCGAAGGTCGAATCGACGTTCGACACGAGCACTTCATCTCTGAGTTGTTGGAAGACACTCTTCGCTCCCTCCGTATGCCGTTGGAGCCAAACATGTCAGGGCCGCCCATTCTTTTGGCCGCTCTCTCCAACGAACTCCACGGTCTGGGCATTCAGATGGTCGCGCTCACTGTAGCGTTGCACGGGCGGCAGCTGCGTATCCTGGGCTCGAACACCCCCATGGACGATATCCTTGCGACGTCGGAGAGCCTGCAACCCATCGCGGTGGGTCTCAGCGTCTCGACCTACACAGCCACGACCCAAACAGCGGCCAAGATCAATCACCTGCGAAGCATGCTTCCCAACTCCACCCTCCTTTGGGTAGGCGGACAAGGTGCAGCGTTCCTCGAAGGACTCAATCCTGGCATCCAAGTGCTCCGCTCACTCGACGATCTGGAGCGAGCGCTGGAGCAACTCCCCTAGGACCTCCCTTCCATCTTCTCCGGCTCCCTCTTCCCCTCACAAGCACTGCAACGAAAGAACGTCGCTCACACCGAGCTTCGCAACATCAACTCTTTGGGGTATGGAGTCAGGTACACCTGCTCGTGAATCCAGTCCGGAACGGCGTGCCTGCGGAAGTGAGAACGTAGCAATGTAAGCGGCACAAGCAACGGGACCATGCCGTTTCGGAAGTCGTGAATGACCTCGGCCAGCTCTTGCTTTTCGTCACTTGTGAGAGCCTGCTTAAGAAACCCCATCAAGCGAGACAACACGTGGCACTGGCGCCCTCGGTTCGGCCGAACCGACAAACATTCCATCATCATCCGATGGTAGCCTGTTGCAAGCTCGTCCCACTCTAAGTTGCCAGCCTGTGACACCCACCGCCCCATCTCCTTTGCCTTGGCAGGACTATGAGCCAGCAACAACATCCGCAGCGAAGCATGAAACGTCACCACAGCGCGAGGGGACGGATCCGTCGCGAGAAGTTGGGTCCACCGGTAGAGAGTGAAGATCCGCGTGATAAAGTTTTCCCGAAGATAGGTATCTCGCAAGCGGCCTTCTTCCTCAATGGGGAGAAGAGGCATCGCATCAACAAGAGCCTTCGCAAACAAACCACGCCCAGCTCGGGTCGGCATCCCTTTGTCATTGTAGACACGAACGCGAAACAGCCCACAGCTAGGGGAGTCTTTCTTGAGGACAAACCCATGGAGTTGCTGGTTGGCAAGAAACGATAGCCGCTCTGAAGACCACGACTTCATCCCGCTCGTGTAATTGGTGCCCGACTTCGGACCGATCAATTCCGGGTCATCGATTTCGCCAACCAAGCGGATGGTTTCCCGAGGAATGCTCATGCCCATTTCAACCTCTGGACAGACTGACACCCACTCCACATAGGGCTTCAGATCATGGAGCATGAACTTGTTCTGTTTGTGTCCGCCGTCAAAACGGACTTGCTCCCCCAACAAACAGGCGCTCGCTCCCAAGCGGATGGGAGCAGCCGGGCTGCCATCTTCCTTTAACTCCCACTCTTCCCAAAACTTTGTCATGACCCAACTCCTACACAGCGGAAGCACAACGACATGACTCTTCACATCCCACCACAAGGGAGAAGAGCCATGTCTAAACTTTCTTAGACATGGATTCCATTCCATCCAAACACCCAGGCGCAAGGACTCATTCCAGGAGACTCCAGGCTTTCGCAACAACCAAAGAATACGAACACAAGCATACAACAAACACGAACAAAATAGTTGACCTATCCAGTAGGGAAATGCTATAGACATTAATGATATATCTAGACAAAAAACGGAATCAATCGATCCAACCAACGGTTTTATCAATAGAAGAACCCAAACCGTTTGTATGGGAAGAGAGGCGGAACGCTATGCCAAGAAAGCAAAGCACCCAACCTCGGCATTCACAACGACGTGAGCAGCGGCACTCAAGAGTTCGTAGCATTGCTCGCAAGTTGGAAGGTCAGGCCAGGCACCACAGCCCCGATCGTAAGCCACAATTGCAAATACTACCGGCAGCTCTCGTTGAACTTGTTGAAGAAGAAATCGCTGTCATTTGCTGTGATACAGTCGGCGAACAAACCCCACTGTCTTAAAACAGAGCCAAGTCCCACCGGCTCGTGCTCAAGGCACAAGAATCAGCTTACCAATGGTCTGCGCTGACTCAAGAGCCTTGTGAGCTTCTGCCACCTGTTGAAGTGGATAGGTCGTGATTTGTGGAGCAGCCAGACGTTCTTCGGCAAACTCTTGCAAGAGATACGAGACTGACTCTTGCATCATTTCAATCTCTTCAAACAGATACGCAAGGTTGAAGCCCATCACTGCGTGGTTGCTTCCTGTAAGCTCCAGCGGGCTAAACCGCGGAGTCCGAAGGTAGTCCCAGGCCAACTTCAGCCAGTTGGGGCGTCCTCGATCTTTGGGCAACATCGAGTGAAATCCATAGATCACAAGACGTCCAGGGGAAGCAAGGTGTTCTTTGCTTTGCTGCAAGGTTGAAACGCCATTGGCATCAAAGATCGCATGATAGCCATCAGGTGAAAGCGTTCGTGCCTTGCCCCAGAGGTCTTCCTTCGACTTGTCAATGACATGGTCAGCGCCCAACTCCAAAGGATAGTCCACCTTGTGGGACGCCCCGACCACCCCAACCGTAAAGCAGCCCAGGTTCCGAGCCAGCTGAACAAGAGCACTTCCAACGCCACCCGCAGCCGAATGAATCAACACACGCTGACCTTTGTGACAGGCGGCAAGGTTGGCGATCGCGTAATACGCCGTGAGAAACACGGTCATGATGCTTGCCCCCTCTTCCATCGACAGGTTATCAGGAAGAACAAACACCTGATGTTCGGAGACAACAAGCTCCGAGGTGTACCCACCAAAGCGAGTCACAGCAATCACCCGGTCGCCAGGGGCAAAGGAGGAAACCTCGTCCCCAACCTCTGTCACAACTCCGGCGACTTCAAAGCCCGGTGTGATCGGCCAGCCCATGTATTTTTTTGCAGGCTCATACAGCCCCATCCGCACCACACAGTCGGCGTAGTTCACTCCCACGGCATGGACAGACACCCGTACATCCGAAGGCATCAACTCTTGTTTGGAGAACGCCTCAACCCTCAATTGTTCGTAGCTACCGGATTTATGAATCATGACCTTCTGTAAGGATGACATTCCGTGTACTTCCTTCTATGCAATGTGCTGACACAGCCAGATACCGAGCGGGTTGAAAAAGAGTGGCACCCATTCTACAAAGACTCCAAGCTCAAGGCTGACAGCATGACCCAACGTCATCGAGACAACGAACACTGCCACAACCCCAAGGACAATCGCAATGCACAATCTCTCCGACCACCTGGCTGGGCTGCTCTGGACCCTCATGTTGCTTTTGCTTCAGGCCGTTGTCGTGGGTGTAGTCTTCGGACCAGGAGGAGCGCTCTCGTATTACCTTCCTCAAAGCGCTAGCCAGTGGCTTCAGCACCCTTTGTTGTACGTTTGGATTGTGACCAACGGAGTCCTAGGCTGGCACATCCCTGCCTTGTGGCATCGAGGCTACCTGGAGCCAGAGGAAGCAAGTCGGATGTTCCTGGCGCTGGGCCTGGGTGGTGCGTTGGGGTTCACCTGGGGTTGGCTGTACCATCTGCAAAATCCGGCGTCATGGTACGCAGAGAACATTCCCTTGGTTCGCCAAACCATCCGCGACAGCCTGTATCATTTGGTGGTAACGCTGACCGCATTGGCCACTCTCTTGTTGCTCTTGTGTACGCTGGGAACATTCTTGGGATTTGTTCGGGGCCAACGACAACAACGTCGCCTCTTGTTTTCGCTTGGAGGTGGAGGGCTGTGCCTCGGAGTGGGTGGGTTGCTGTCTCCATCGCTTCCTCTCACGTGGTGGATGGTCTTGGGCGTAAGCCTCGCAGTCACTTGTTTGCTCCTGGCTGGAGCCAACGCACAAACCTACACCTTGCCCAAGTTGCTCAGTGTTCCCGGCCCTGGCTGGAAAGATATCGACGAGGAAAACGACACCAACACCCTGGCCCCCATGCTTTTCCTGGTCGCAACGGCAGCACCGCTGGCTCTGCTCTGTGCAAGTGGCGCTTACGAGCTGTACCTGGTGTATCAATTGCCCCGTAGTTTTGCTCAAACCGCGTCGACCTTGCCACTCACAGAGCTTGCAACGTTCCAGGCACAGGCTTACCAGGCCTACCAAGCCGCGTTGCACCAGGCTCGCTGGACAAGTGGAGTTGCAGTGGGGCTTTGCAGTTTGGGAAGTGGGGCTCTCCTGGTTTGGCATCAAAGCGCACTGCGCCGCTCCTTCGGTATTTACAAACGAGCCGCTTTTGTAGGCTCCGTCGCCTTGATCCTGTGGGCGGCGAGCCTGTACCCTTATCTCGCCAAAGGCCAAAGCCTGTTGCACAACAGTCACCCAGGGACCCTATACAACATCAGCCAAAGCCTTCGCACCTATCGAAAAGATCACACCCACAGCCAACACTTTGATGCGTTGGTAGGTCCTTCTCGTGTCGTGGTTCACCAAGGCCTTTCGTACCTCGCGTTCTTTCCTTTGCCTTTGATCCAGTTGGGAGACCGAGGCATCCTTGCTCACGTCACACCTCATCATCTTGTGTTGGGAAGCGCATGGAAGCTTAAGAAGTATGTCTGGACGATGTTGGATTCTTCTCGTCCCCGATCGCGCACGCAAAACCAGCGGAGTTTCCGTACCAACCAGAAGAAACGTTCAGCCAAGGAGTCTCTGAAACAGCACTTTCGACGGTTCCTCGCGGCGACACAACGCTCGATGCCAGAGGGCCATTCACCACTCTTGGTGGTCTTGCACCCAGACACCCCGATGCGACGTCTCTTTCAAGCCCTTTCCGCAGCAAAGCAAGCAGGTTTGCACCAAGGATTTGTGGTCTTGGGCACTCCGCAAACTTGGCAATACAACGAGCTTTTGATTCCCTTTGTCAGCCCTATCCGGTTGCTCCCCTTTGGATGGACCCACCACGCGCAAGCCAACCAACCGTTGTTCAAGTTTCCTTCGGGTGGGCAACCCCACGCCACAACCCAGAAGAAGAAAGAAGGAACAACCAAGTCCCCCAAAGCGAAATCCTCACATCGCAACTGGAAGACATTAACCTCACAAACCTTCGCAGCCTGTAAAAACCAGCCCAAGAGGTCTTGTGTCTTTGCTCCAAACGAGCAAGTTCATGCCATTGAGTGGGTTCGTTGGCTAAGTCTGTTCACCAAGATTCCCAACGCCCGAACTCCGCTCCTGTGGCTCCCAGACAAAAACGAAAAAGAAAGCTCCCCCAAGCCATAAGTATTTTCCCCGCCCCCCTCCGACGAGCAAAACCGCACAAGACAGAGACCTACGTTTCCAGGGCTTGCAATTTGGGCTCACCCACCCTATGTCTTGCGGGTAGTTTTCTTGTGAAGAATGTGTTTCTATTCACGTATGACAACCCCGGTTATACCGAGAAAAACACTGCATTTGAGCCGAACCCCAAACCAACACATGGGGCTCTGCATGCAACCACTTCACCCCAAAACCCCACGCAGAAGGACTTAAGAATGCTGTTACCGATACGAAAATTCTTTCAATCAGCCTGGAGCGGATTTAAGTCCGCTTCCTTATGGCTCTCACGCCCCTTTTTGCGGGTGCTCAAAAGCGTCGAGAACCCGATAGCCTCGTCCCTTTCGCTGTTGGGAATCTTCGTTATTTTGGGCATGGTACCCTTGGGCTTGCAAAGCATCTTAGGCCAGAGCGTATCTGCGTTTGTCCAGGTGTTTTGGAGCCTGGGCATGATCGCATGTGGCCTCGCCGTTGCTACGGTCTATTTCCTCGTGGAACAAGACTTAGAAGGTATCACCAACGGATTCTTGTACCGCCCATCCAAAGACGAGAGCAAGCAAGACCTGTCCGTACCTGTCGCACGCTACGCACACCTGGAAGGACAGATTACTCTGGGAGCCCTGATTGTCGCTTGTTTGGGTATGGCCATCGGCTTTGCTCTGTTCAGCCAGGCGCAGTACAACCTCGGCTTTACAAGCTGGTACAAGACAGATGGGCAAACCCCCACATTGATTGGATGGCTGTTGTACACCGTACTCAACATCTTTCGCGCGGTGGATGTGTTCGATACCCTCCCCACCTTTGATGTGATACCGCCAGTCATTCACCACTCAGGCTTTGTGCCGGGTCTCTTTGTCTTTGTGTTTAAGGCATTTTACGACATCATCTTGATCTCGAAGTTGCGCTCCTGGTGGCAACGCCGTGTGATCATCAAAGAGACCGTTCGCGCCCTGGAGTACGAACGGATTCGCTCCAACGCCAGCGAAACCCTGGTTCGAATGGGCAAGCGCGCTGTTCCCCGTCTTCTCGAAGTGCTGGAGAGCGAAGCCCCCTGGCGAGTGCGAGCCAAAGTCGCTGAAGTGTTGGGACTCATCAAAGACCCTTACTCGATCGAAGGCTTGGTGAATGTCCTGCAAAACAGAAGAGAACCTTCGGTCCAAGCTAGCGCAGCGTTTGCTCTGGGTGAGATGGGTCGCGATGTCATCGACAAAGAACCGGAAGTGCCTGTCCTTTCGCAGCTTCGAGACATTGCCAAAGATCCCAATCAGCACGAAGATGCGCGCGCTCAAGCGCTGCGTTCCCTTGGGAAGTTGCAGGCTCGGGAAGGTGTAGACACAGTACTTGTGGTGCTCAACGAGGCTCCCAACTACGACCTCGACCCTGACGCCATTGACATGCGAAGCCACGCGGCCTGGGCCGTTGGAAAAATGGGCCCTGCCGTGTTGGGTCCCAACACCGAAGCCGCCATCAGCGCGCTGTTTGCAGCCCTCGAAGACGAAGACGCTCCCGAAGAAGTTCGCGCGGACTCCTCTCGTGCGTTGAGTCGCTTGGGAGAAGCCGCCCTTGGCGCAGAGCGAAAGAAGCGCGTTGTGCAGCTGTGCTGGGATGTGATTGATGACGATGTGTCGATGGACACCGCGTACGAAGCCGCCGTTGCTTTGCTTGAGCTGGGTGAACATGACGTAGAAGAAGAGCTGCGTGTGATGGGTCGCAAGGCCATTCCCACGTTCTTGCGTTTGTTCCGCACCCACCCCAACGAAGCCATTCGTGTGGTTTCGGTGCGCGCTCTCGCAGCGTTGAAGGCCAAAGAAGCGATTCCCTTCATGCTCCCGCTGATCCAACCAGACTCTCCCAACTACGCGCAGTCCAGGTTGCTTCGAATCAATGTCATTCGTGCGTTGGGTTACCTCGGCGCATGGGAAGCCGTCCCCACCTTGATGAAGTGCTTCCGTGTGGGATCGCCAGAGTACGATCCCGCCGAAGATGTGCGGGTCGTCATCGTCCGAGCGCTGGGTCACATCCGTGCCAAGCAAGCCATCCCCATGCTGCTGAGAGCGCTTCAGCCCGAAGCACCTGAATACGAACGGTCCAACAAAGCACGCTCCCAGGTCGCCATGGCCCTTGGGATGATGCATGAGAAAGCCGCCGTGCCCCTGCTCCTTGCGATGCTTGAGAACGAAACTGAAGAGGATGTCAAAGCGTATGCCGCCGAAGCCCTCGGCCTGATTCGCTCCCAAGAAGCCATTCCTGCGCTATTGAAAGCTCTCCTGGAAGACGACTACGACGACTGGGAAGAAGACGACGACGATGACGATGATGACGACGATGAAACAACATCCACCGGCGTCGACGATGACGATGACGACGATGACGACGATGATGACGACGATGACGATGAAGATGATGACGAGAATCCCATGTGGGACGAAGAGGAGTGGGCTGACGATATGTGGGGTGAAGATGTCGGTCGCTCTGCAGCCGAAGCCCTCGGTCGTATCCGCGCTCGCAAGACCATCCCACAGTTGATGGAAGCGTTGCAGAGCCCGAACTCTTCGGTTCACGTCAAAAACAACGCCATGTATGTGCTGGGCGAACTTCGCGTGAAGCAAGCCAAGCCCATTATGCAAGCGCTGCTCAAAGACCCTGCCCACGAAGAAGCTGCTGAAGAAGCCCTCGACAATTTCTAACCTTCCTCACCTTCCCCAGCGAACGTTCCTGCTTCTATCCCTCTTCCAATCCAGGCCAATGTGCTTCAAACATCCATCGCGAAGGTGTCTCTGTGGGTCAAGAACGTTGCAAGTGTTGATTCAGGCACCTGGATTGAGGAAGTACAACAGGTCAATTTCTGGTGCGTCGTAACCCAGAGATGTGAGGGCAGCGCCGATTTGACCGCGATGATGGGTTCCATGGTTAAACACGTGAGCGAGAATCGGACCTCGAACGGCTGACATCGGCTCGTTTCGGGTGTTGTGGTAGGAGAACTCGGCTTCCAACTCTTCCAACGAAAGCTCTTCCATCAACGTTTCCCACATGGACGCTTGTTTCTGCACAGCATCAGCCAGATTCTTCCGTTCTTCCTCAACCTCCGCATCCAATCCATCCACCACGTAGGGCTGTTGTCGAAACCGTCCCCACCAGATCCGTTCCGCCACCAGCAAATGGTTGAGCGTTCCGTGAATGCTGGTAAAGAACAAACCACATGCCTGACGATAATCTGCATCACTGACTCGCTGGACATGCTCGCCCAGTGTGGTGGTTGCCCAATGATGATAGCGCGCCATCATCAGCAAGTGCTCCCGGTAATTCATCCCAGCCTCCTTCGATGAATCCATCCCTTTTTGTTGTGGGTACGTTACCACCTCTCTTGGCATTCGCCTACTCCCGTTTGCTGTAGAGCAAGAACCTCGTTACAATGGCGCACGACAACAAAGACAATGCCCTTTCACGGCAATCCCATAAGGAGAGATTCAATGGGCTTGTTGTTTCGCTGGATGAAGCTGGTCTGGGGGATGCGTTGGTGGCGACAGTTTCGCAAGAAACGTTCGCTGTTTCGCGGGTCGTTGATGCTCCTGACCGTGTTCGGCCTTCACTCCTATTTGCTCTATCATTTTGAACAAGGCCACCACAAACCAGCCTTTACCTGGTTTGATAGCTTGTGGCTCACTCTCACGACCTTTACCACCGTGGGATACGGCGACATCTACGCCAAAACCGTAGAAGGACGATGGACCACCATTGTCTTTGGCTATGTCGCAGGATTAAGCCTGTTTGCCTGGCTGGCAAGCACCCTGGCCAGCCGACTCCTTGAACGCACCGACCTTCGGAGACGTGGCATGGTTCCTCTCAAACTCAAGAACCATACGTTGTTGATCAACATCCCCAGCCCCCAGAAAGTTCGCCTGTTGATCGAGCGATTGCGTGAGGTGGAAAAGCCCCTCATCGCTCCTTTGGTGGTCATTACCAACGAATACGAAGCGCTGCCCTTTCCCGATGACGATGAGATCCACTTTGTTCGGGGCAGCGTAACAGACCCAGATACCTACAAGCGAGCGGGTATTGCGAAAGCCAAGCGCGCGATTGTGCTAGCCCAAGACAACGAAAACCCCCACTCTGACGCGCTCACCGCCGCAGCCATCTCCGTGATAGAGAGCCTCAACCCTGACGTCCACACGATCGCAGAGTGTTTGTTTGAGAGTCACTTTATGCTGTTCCAACACGTCCAGTGCGACCAGATCGTATACACGGGGGACATTCTGGTGAAGTTGCTCGTCCAGGAGGCCGAAGACGAAGGAGCAGCCCGCGCCGTCACTCGGCTGCTGGACCCCGAAGGCAACGAGTTTTACAGCACACCCATCGGCTCTTCCACAGAAGGAAGAACCTTCCAAGAGTTAGTTGCTCCAGGCCCTGCTCGATCACAACGAGCCCTACTTGCCTGTCGGTTTCCGGCGAGATGGAGAAGTCGAACTCAATCCACCCCGCGACACTGTCCTCTTGCCCAAGGACGAATTGATCTTCCTCAGCCTCCATCGCCCCAACTGGAAGTCCATGGAGACCCGTTTGTTCGGGAAAGCCTCTTCTTCCTCGGAAAAAGCCCCAACATCCTCAGAAACCAAGACAAGCCGCTCGCGCAAAAAGCGTAGAAAGCGATAGCACCCTACAGACCCCGAGACCACTCCGGTCGTAGTGGGATTTCCCCCGATAACGCAGCGTCCAAGACTTCCAGGATCGAGTCGCGGTCACGAGGAAGTCGTCCACCAATGGGAAGGTAGTTCGACGCGTGGTTGGTCCGGAACAAAGCATTGGTAGGTCGGGCCTCAGCCACAATCGTTCGTAGCTCTCCCAACAACGCGAGGATATCGGGCAGCTCAAACTTTCCTTTGGCTTCCATTCGCTCCATCGGTGTTCCAGGAACCACCGTTAAGGTGAGCGCGGCGAAGTACTCTGGATCCATGTCGGTCACAAGACGTGCCGTCGCTTCTGCATGCTCGGTGGAGCGTGCAATTCCACCCGCTCCAAGCAAAGCAATGACGCTGATTTCCATCCCTACAGCATGAGCTCGCTGCGCAGCCTCGACATGTTCTTCGTAGGTTCCACCTTTAACGATACGACGCAACGTCTCAGGGTCACCGCTCTCGGGACCAATGTACAGAAGCGAAAGCCCCTTATCACGGAGGGTTTGCAACTCTTCGTCAGTCTTCTCCAAGACATTGGATGCCATCGCATAACATGAAACACGCCGCAACCGTGGGAACACCTCATGTGCAGTTTCCAGGATTGGGACCCAGTGGTCGAGGTCCATCACCAGCGCGTCGCCGTCAGCCACAAACACTTTTTCAACCTGCGAACCCAGGATCTTTCCAGCCTTTCGCAGCATCGCAAGTGTCTCATCTAGCTTGCGAACCCGGAATGACTTGCTCCGGTACATATCACAGTACACACACAAGTTATGACTGCAGCCCACCGTGGCTTGCAAAATGAACGCGTCTGCTTCAGACGGCGGTCGATAGATTTGTCCTTCATAAGGAAGTGATAGACGCACAGCACCCTCTCTTGTCACAAAGAAAAGCCCCTCAACACGCTCTCATGTTCAAGGAGCAGATAACTTCAGCAAGATAACATCATGTGTCGGAACTTCCAATGTCAAAGAGTCGTTGAGTTGAAGAGATTGGCTCTTCCACACATCCTGGACAGTCTTCACATTGGGCAACAGCTCAGCAGGTTTCACAGAGAACGACTGGGTCTTGTCCGTCCAATTGAACAGCCCCAGATAGGCAACCTTGTCGCTGGCTTTAAGAAAATACTGCGAGGGCACCGCGGTCGCTGGGGTTCCGTTTGCTCCCAGGTCCACCACTGGAGAAAGAATCACATCACCGGTGGCTCCAAACCAATCCAGGGGAACAGCAGACTGCTCCAACTTCGCAATCTCCAACAAGGTCGCGTTCGACACAAGGGCAAACCGCTCTTTGGACAGCTTGGTCAGGTCGTCACCCAACGTATAGAACCCCGTCAACGCCCCCAACGTAGCGGCAACACGAGCTTCCCCCATGGAGAGAGGTTCGCGCACCAACACCTGGTCTGGATCGTTGATTAAGATCCGATGAAACGGGCTGCGTACCATGGAGTTTCTTGCTTCGTGAGCGATCAACTTGAAGCCGGGATTGAGCCCCTTAAACGCAATGTCAGGGCCGTAACGGATGGAGTGGCCGCGCCCAATACCCGGCCAGATCGGCATGCCACAGAGGTTGATATGAGCCTGAGGAGCGGCCTTGTGAATGATCTCCAGCCCCAGCCGTAACGCTTGCACACCTGTCACGTTGGGGTCATGTCGTTTGCCCTGAAACGCCCCTGTGAAGAGGAAGTCGAGCTTGAACCAAACATAGCCCAGCTTGGCGAGCCGCTGGAACAAGCCTGTCAGGTGTGTCTTCACTTCAGGATGAGTCGGGTCCAAAATATAGCTAGAGAAAGACTGCCCTGCGTTGCGATGCTCCACAAGCTTGCCTTCCAGATCCTTCAAGAACCAGGAGGGGTTGTCTTTGGCAAGCTGTGTTGTGGTGTCCACGAGGAACGGAGCCAACCAAAGCCCTTGTTGAAACCCCTTGGCTTTGAGCTTCTCAGATAGAGAAACAAGTCCGCCAGGAAACTTGTCCGTCTGGTACGACTCCCACAGGCCCCACTTAGTCTGGTAGCCATCATCCAACTCAATCAATTGGAATCCCAGGTTGGGCAAGTTGGCTTTCACAAAGTCGGCGTTGTCGAGGACTTGCTGCGCCGTCACCCCATCAAAGAATACATTCCATGACCACCAACCCATGGGCGAGATCGGTGTCTCTTGACGAAGAGGTGGGTTGTCCTTTTCAACGATGCTGGCAAACCGCTGCATGGCCTCGCCTGGATTTGCACCCACCACAATCGCCAAGGGTTCGAGCGAGGTTTCCTTGTCCAAGACAAGCGGATCTCCCGAGGTACCCAGCCGAATATCGACAGAAGGCTCACCGGCTTTCGCAAGAGAAGACAAAACCGCCGTTCGCCAACGTTCGGCATGAGTAGCACCCATAACAACCGATGGACCTTGTGGTGTCGCGGAAGCCATCCCAAACCACCAACTCAGCCCCTTGGTTTCGTCCACAGGGTCGCCCTTGCTGGCCTTCGCAAGAAGGTCCTCGTCCTCCAAAGCTGGCGAAAGAAACGGAGCTTCCAGCAACACAGCACCTGAAAAGCTCCACGACTGGTGACCATGATGCAACCCATACAGCTTCGACCCAACCTTCGGAAAACTCCACTGTCCCTGAGGGATCCGAACAACAAAACCCGTAAGCTTCACACCAGCCTGACGTGGACTCACAACCAGCTGTAGTCGCAGTTGTTTAACCTGCCCCACCTGAAAACGTGCCTGAATCTGGGATAGCGGAGAGGAGGCTTTTGTCCCCCACGTCACAGTGATGGAATCGCCCTCTCGACTTGCCTTGGGTGTATCCAAGGAAGAAGCATCCCACCATGTCGTTTCCACACGATAACGAAGCACAAGCTCGTTAATGGAAATCCCATGCGCAGAAGAAAGAACCACCGCAACCTTGCCTTCGGATGTCACACGAACAGGCTCCACCGACGGCGTTCGACGGTCAGGTGGTTGGTTGTTGTTGGTGTTGTTGTTGGTGGGAGATGTAGGGGAACTGCAGTGACTCAACGCCACCCAGCAGAGCAGAGGCAAACACCACACCCAGACAAAGCGGCACCACGGTCGTAGCACTGTTCCTCCTTCGAGTCATCAAGAACCTAGAACTGTTCAAGGGTAGCGTAGAACACATGTGGAAGGCACTAGGCGAGCGAGTCAGGGACGACGTCAGACACCTGGGCAAGGTGATCGATGAACAAGAGAGCGTGGCGCAGCCGGTGCCGCACCAGCCGGACGGTCCGAAGGTAGCGAAGTTCCTTGTCGCGGGTCTGCTCGTTGCCACGCTGCTGGCCTTCGCCGAGCGCAACAACAAACACCTACAACACTGACTTCACTACACTTTCCCGACAGACAACCATCAAAGTGCTCGCCTGGACAGTGCAACCCCACGGTCGCCCAGGCGGTCTGGCTGCGCAATCTGCGGGGGCGGTTCTTGTCGGAGTAGCCGTCGAGCTGGAGACCCTCATGGGCGGCAACTTGCTCACCGGCCACGGCGTGCTCGGCCACCCAGGCCAATGAACAATGGGGAAAAAAATCACTTCTGAATGAACATCCTGGGGTTGTTCCCTTACACTTGCGGAAGACCTTTCTTCTGTTCGCTCGTATCGCGAGCGCGTCAACGAAGAAAACCTCCTTGCGGAGATGACCGGCAAAACCCGGTCAG
>SBHC01000060.1 GCA_006226375.1 Deltaproteobacteria bacterium
CTCCCCACTCGTCTCGGGTCCGTCCCACCATGCGACAGGCTGCGTCTCCGCGACCTACACAGGCTTCTTCAATGCAATACACTTCCATGTCGTGCACGGCGCTGAGGTAACCGCTGGCAAAGCCACAGAGGCTCCAACAAACGCAGTCGTCCGACTGCCCAAAGTGAAGGATGTGTTGTTCAGCTTCGTACGAATTGCGCCACAACGCATCGGCAAAGGGAGCCTTGCCTTTGCGGTACTCGTTGCGGACAGGCTCAAAGTCAACCAAGCCCTGCAAGCGGTGAAGCCTTCCCCCGGCGCGTTGCCATTCTTGCTTGTTCTCCCAAGGAAGGGTGTCGCGAATCGCCTCAGCGACCCGCCAACCGTGTGAATAACCCAAACGAGTTAAAATTCCTCGGGCGGCGGTCCAGCCAAACTCTTTCACGAGCGTCGAGCGAAGTATGCCCAGAGCGACCGCGTCTAGCAACAGCACTCGTTGCCCTGCAAAGCGATAGACCCCTCCCTGTGAAGGCAAATCCAACAAATCCTCCAGCTTGAGATCTTCGAATCGCATTCTTGTATGACTCCTTTGTGTCTATCATTATGATAGGGTCTTTGTTTTGTGTCGCTCAAAATGAAATATCATATTGATAATGCGTCCGACAAGGGAAGAATGTCAGTAGGTTGTTTTGTTTATGAATTACGGGGTTTTCTGTTGGGCTTGTGAGATTGGTACAGAGGTTGCTGTAGGGAGGGCGAAACCACAAAGCGCCGCTCCAACGGGTGGGCGATATGTCTTAGGACAAGCAGAAAGGAGCTTGATATGAAGCAGCTACGACGAAGCAACGATCGAGGATTGGGTGACCATGGTTGGCTGCATTCCCGTCACACCTTCTCCTTCGCTGGATACTATGACCCTGAACACATGGGGTTCCGCTCTCTCCGCGTGATCAACGAAGACCAGGTGGAGCCAGGGCGTGGCTTTGGAACACACCCTCACCGAGACATGGAGATCATCTCTTATGTGTTGGACGGTGCGTTGGAGCACGCCGACAGTATGGGCACAGGTTCGGTCATTCGTCCTGGCGATGTGCAGAGAATGTCAGCAGGGACAGGCGTTCGTCACAGTGAGTACAACCACTCCAAGAGCGACTCGGTCCACTTTCTTCAGATCTGGATTGAGCCCGAAGCCAAAGGGATAGAGCCTAGCTATGAGCAAAAAACCTATCCCAAGGGAGAAAAGCAAGGGAAGCTTCGCTTGGTTGGCTCTCGGGATGGACGCGATGGTTCTGTTGTGATTCACCAGGATGTCAACCTGTATGCGTCAGCCCTTGATGGTGATGATCTCGTCACCTACGAGGTTCCCGAAGGTCGATACACTTGGCTGCACGTCGCGAAAGGTTCGCTTCAGGTCAACGGCGAGACGTTGAACGCTGGGGATGCCATCGCCACAGACAACGAGGAACATTTGGTCTTGTCGGATGGCCAAAGTGCTGAGGTTCTGATCTTCGACTTGGCCTAAGGAAGGCAGTAGGGGGGTCTTAACGGGGTGTTCAGGGAGCGCGCTCGATGTGGCGTTGGATCTGCTTCACCACCTTGATCAACTCGCCGATGTCTTTGCGAACTAGCTGCGACTGTCGGTAGTAGGGTTCAAGGTTGATGTCGAGGTCAATGGTGTGAGTGTCTCCCTGAACGTCGCGGTAGGATAGCTTGCCTTTCATGCGGCGTGTTTCGTTGTTGCGGAAGAACATGGGGCGAAAGTCCATCCACTCGCGAAATGCGTCGCCAGGTGCAAGAAATTCAAGGGGTGTGGAGATGGCCATATCATCGAAGTGATAGACGTTGCTTCCGACCAGCGCGTTCCATACCTTAAAGTCACCTTCAAACGAGAGCGAAATGTCGAGCGCTTCGGTGCGTCCGTCGTTGCGAAGCACCATGTACATCTCGTTGCCTTCCAACTCAAAGTCGAAGAACACATACGGTCGGTTTTCTTGCTCTCGCGACAGGCGAAGCTCGTTGACTGATCGTTGCGCGTTTCGCATGGCACGAACGTTAAAGAAGAGCAACACAAACGTCACAACCACCGAGAAAATCGCAAGCATCAATTGAAGCAGGGGAGCCACGTCATTCAAAAAGGACATCATGTTGTTATTTCCTCATGTTGGCGATGGCTTTGCGCTGCATCACACGTTCAATGTCTTCGACACTCTCCACGAGGGCGTGGAAGTCTGCTGCTTCAAAGCTCATTCGTTGATGCAAGACTTGCAGCGGAACCCGCACGCTGGACTTAAACTGGTTGCCGCTGGTGTCTTCGTAGGAGACGATGCCTGTGATGACCTTCAGATCTTCGTTGGCGCGGAAGAAGCTGTTGGGGAAGCCTGCGTACTCTTCAAATTCTCCTTGGGGCGCGAGGAAGGAGAGTCCTTGGAACACGGCGAGATCATCGACGGTTTTGTCTGCTTCCACATACACCGGATGATCCAGGTTCAGTTGGATGTTTCGCGCGACGCTGCGACCCCGATTGACCAAGCGAAAGTTAACGGCTCGGGTGCGGTTGTCGGTGTACACCTGAAAATAAACATAAGGACGGTATTCTTGCTCACGGGCACGGCGCGTTTCTTGAATCGCTAGCTCGGAGAGCATCTCAGCTTTGTAATTGAGGTAAATTACCACCGACATGGCGAGCAATGTGGTGGCAGCGAGCAATACCTCAATGGCTGCCTGGTTCTGTTGCAACCACTCCATGTTCACTCCTCTGCATTGTATGGGTCTGAATGGAAAGGGGGAAGCTGGCACAAGGTAAGCTCCCCCAGGGCTCATAGCTAACTCTGGGTAACAAATGCCGCCTAACTTGTCATAGATCCCACTTGGAGACAAGGCTGTTGGGTAGGGGGAGTGGTGCTCTCTCTCGCGGAGTTGTGGGAGGCGAGGGCGTTCAAACGTTATAGGTTCAGACTTCGAGTGGGTGGGTGCTACGGTTGGAGGGTTTGGTGGATACGTTGAAGGGCTTCGGTGTTCTGTTCGGGGTTGCCTGCAAACGAGCAGCGAACATAACCTTCGTAGCCAAAGCCTACACCTGGAACAGTAACGACCTGAGCTTGTTCCAACAAGTGCTGGCAAGCTCGCATGGAGTTGGAGGCTAGCTCTTCATGAAAGCCCAGGAGGGAGAGGGGCAGAAAAGCATACAAGGCAGAGGCAGGAGGGCGAAGTGAGATATTAAAAATGTCGGAGCATGCGGAAACAAAGGCGTCTCGGCGTTGTCGCATCTCATCTCGAACCCAGGTGGTGATGGTGTCGGCGTGGGACAAGGCGATCTGGGCAGCCCACTGGCTTGCTGTGGATGTGGAGGTGAGGCTTTGACTTTGGAGTCCTTGGAGAGGCGGCATGGCTTCTTGAGGTCCAAGCAAGAAGCCTACGCGCCAGCCCGTCATCGCGAAGCTTTTGGAGCAGCTCTGGATCACAAAGACACGCGCTTTGTGTTGGTCAAAGGAACCACACGATGCGTAGCTCCCTTCGTACACAAGAGCGCTGTAGACTTCATCGGACACAACCAACAAGTCGTGGGCAGCGGCGACGTCAAGCAGCGCGGCGATCTCGTCGTGAGTGTAGAGGGCACCGGTTGGGTTACCCGCGTTGTTCAGCACAAGCATCTGGGTGTTGTCTGTGATGCTGGCCTGGAGAGCTTCAGGAGTGAACTTGAAGCCTTGCTCTTCTTGCGTGGGTACAATCACAGGTTGGCCACCAAAGTACGACACCAGCGAAGGGTAGGTGACCCAATAGGGGGAGGGCACAATGACTTCCGAGCCAGGCTTCAGGTAGGTTGCGAAGACCAGGTACAGGCCAAATTTCCCCCCCGCTGTGACGAGGCATTCGGAAGGTGCATAGCTTGTTTGATAGGTTCGGTTGAGCCATGAGGTTGTTTGTTCTCGCAGCGCTGACAAACCCGCCGAAGAAGCGTAGTACACAGGCTGTTGGCTTAGTTGTTCTTGGAGGGCTTCCAACAACAACGGATGGGTCGGGAGCTTGGCCTCGCCTGCTGTGAGATCATAGACAGTTTGCCCCTTTTCCTTCATCTGGTGAGCCTGGGCATGAAAAGACACTGTCAGGGAAGGTGGCATGGTTCGTTGGGGAGAGAACATGGGTCATCCTTGTACCAAGAAGCCTTAGAGTTAACAGAGGAAAAGGCTAGCTGGTGTGGCGTTATTCGTCCGATGGTGCGGTCAGCTTGCCTTCGATTTGTGCCATGGCCACTTTCACTTTCTCCCGCATCTCTTGGGCAAAGGGGTTGTGTTGTTGCATATCGCGGAACAACTCCCAGGTGTCGTTTGTCACGTATTGTAGGGCGTCGTAGATCACCCGGAACCCTTTGGTGTCGATGGGGGTGGTCTGGAGTCCGATGCTCTCTCCCACACGGCCCATGAGGTGGTTGTAGTTGATGGAGTAGGCTGCGTAGCGGTCGTGGTCCTCGGGGGTCATCTCGACCACATTCACGCCCAGGTTGCGCCAGAATTGCATCACCACATCGTACACAAACGCTGGGGCAGAGAGGTTGTGCATCACCATGTTCAAGTCATAGAAGTCGGTGCCTTGCTTGGTACTTTGCGGCCCAAACATCGGGTGTGTCGCGATCATTCGGCGCTCTTCACCCAGGATCGCTTTCATCTGCTCCACCGCAAACATTTTCACCGAGCAAACATCCAGAACCGTTGTTTGTTCGCCCAAAAGAGTGGCAACGGTTTGCAGGACATGGGTCATGGATGAAATGGGAACACAAAGGAACAGCAAGTCCGACTGGCAGACGTCCGCCAACTCAAAGAAGGTGGCTTGGTCCGGTGTTTGCTCCGGCGCATAAACACGAAGCTTTGATTGCCCCCAGTGCATCTGGAAGATCTGCGAAAGCAAGGCGCCAAAGTGACCGTGACCGACGATTCCAATCGACAAGCTTGGAAGGTACCGGTTTTTCTCCTGTTGGTGCCGGATGATTCGGACTCGTTTGCTCATGCCCATGCAGATGGAAAAGATGTTCTCCACTTCAGCTTGTAGAACCTTGTGCCCCGTGGACTGGCGCAGCTTGGCAAAGATCTCTTTCTCTCGTTGGGGATCGGTGAGAGCCACGTCGTCCTGACGTTCCTTGATGCGAGCCACTTCCTCTGCTAGCAACAAGCGCTCTTCCAACAAGCGAAGCAGCTTTTGGTCAATGGAGTCGATCTCGTTACGAACTTTGTTCAGCCGTTCTTGCATGATGGGTGGTTTCTTCCCTACGTAGATTCATCGTTAAGTGTTGAGCGAAAGGATAGCATGGACCGATGGGGAAGGGAATGAGAAGCAGCACCAAGATGAATGAGGTAGAACATGTTCTCCCTTTCCTTGTGGAGAAGCCTGGACTACATTGAATAGAAGCTGGACTTTGAGCGTTACGTTTGTGTTGTGGCTGGTACGTTGCGGTAAGAGGTGATGACGATGAGTTGGCGTCCACACTATTCCACGGATGATTTGTTGGAAGAGCTGGAGAAGTTTGAGTTTCCAGAGCGGTTTTGGTTTGGTACGTCGACGTCAGGATACCAGTCGGAAGGGGGTCATAACGGTCCAGACGATCCGAAGAACAACTGGTATTACGCAGAGCAAGACGGTCGTGTGGAGGCAACAGGGGACGGCACACGATTTTGGGACTTGTACAAGGAAGACATTGAATACGCTGCGATGATGGGCTGCAACGCCTTTCGTATGGGGCTGGAGTGGAGTCGCATCCAGCCTGTGGCAGATCCCGAAGCTCGAACACCACCTCCTTTTGATTCAACCGCCATCGACAAGTACGCTGACATGATTGCCTTGTGTCAGCAGCGTGGGATGATGCCTGCGATTACGCTGTTCCATTGGACCTCGCCGTTGTGGTTGGGAACAGACCCCTGGCTTGACCGTCACCAGGCTATCGATGGCTTTCTTCAATACATTGAACGCGCTGTCGTGGGGATCAACCAGCGGTTGGTGAATGTCCATCACACCGAGCCGATTCCGTACTTCATTACGATGAACGAGCCGGCTGCGATGCCGATGGCTACCTATCTGGGGCGTGTGTTTCCCTATGGAAAAGGCAGGGGAGGGCGGCGCGACTTTCTAACCGTGTTTGAAAATCTTTTGTTGGCTCATGTTATGGCCTACGAGAAGGTTCACGAACTGTACCGACAACATGGCTGGGAGCGTCCAACAATTACGTTAAATCCCTGGGCGAGTGGGGTGTATTCGTCGGACCTGATGCTGCTGGATATTCTTTCTGCTCCTTATGAAGGTGTTGAACAAGACTCTCTGTATAGCTACTTAAACTACCGACAAAATGAGTTTTACCAGAACACCAACACATTCCCTTACCGAGGGAGACAAGGGCCCACCCAAAAGATGATGGAGTGGATGTTTAAGGGAGTGGCCCATCGCATTTTTGGTCGACAGCCGTTTCCCAACCTGATTGAAACGGTCTATTCCAGAGAAGACAAGCTCGCTCCCTGGTTGGATGTGATGTCGTTTGATTTCTACGACCCCTTCCCCGGAAACTACCTGGAGACGGGGTGGTTCCGCTTTCGTTTCAACATGGAACCGTGGGATTGGGGCGTCTCTCCCGATTGTTTGGGAGGCTTCTTGGGCTTGTACCAACAAGCTGTCAAAGATAGGCCGATCCATATCCTTGAAAATGGCATGGCTTACGCGCAGAAAGATGACGATGCCCAGCTCCGACGTGACGGGGCCAATCGCATCGATGTGCTGAAAGCTCATTTGTTTGAGTGCATTCGGGCGCGGAACAAGGGTGTCCCCTTGGAAGCGTTCTTCTACTGGACCATCTGCGATAACTACGAGTGGGGTAGCTTTACCCCCCGTTTTGGTATGCTCAACGTGGAGTACAAGAACGGTGCGCGTCGTCGCCCCACTGATGCCGTTGGAAACAATGTTGCCGGTGCGTACCAGGCCATCGTTCAGGCTTTCTTTGCGAAAGACAAAGACGCCCTTCGGGAAGCCTTCTTAGCGGATGACTACCCACTTTTGTTTGAGGATAACTAGCTTCGGTAGTTCTATTTAAGCGTAGCTATACTTTTTCTAGGGTGCAAACTTGTAGCCTGCACCACGCACGGTGAGGAAGTGTTTGGGTTGAGAAGGGTCTTTCTCAAAGAGGCGGCGGAGACGAACGAGGAAGTTGTCGACGGTGCGGGTGTAACTGGTCGCGTGCACTTCCCACACACTTTCGAGGAGGAGTTCACGGGACACCACTTGGTTTTGGTGTTCGATGAAGAAGCGGAGCAAGCGAAACTCAAGGTGTGTGAGTTCGACAGGTTTTCCCTCCATGGTGACTTCGTGTGAGCGAAAGTCAATGTTTACATGGCCAAACGAGAAGGTCTCCAGGGGGAGCGCGATGGAGGCTTCGTTGCTCTGCCAGCTGCTGCGCCGGAGCATGGCTTTGATTCGGGCCAACAGCTCGCCCAAGACAAACGGCTTTGTCATGTAATCGTCGGCGCCGGCTTCCAGCCCTGTGACAATGTCTTCGGAGGAGCCTTTCGCCGTGAGGAACAAGACAGGGGTGTGGTTGCCTTGGGCGCGGATCTCCTTGCATAGCTCAAAGCCTGTCCCATCAGGCAACATGACATCCAATAGGATAAGATCGTATCCAGTAGAGAGGTGGTTGCGAGCGTCGGCCAAGGTGGGCGCCCAATCTACGTGGTAGTGCTCTTCCTGCAGATTAAATTGCAGGGTAAAGCCCAGGTGTTCTTCATCTTCGACCAACAACAATCGCTTCGGTTCCATCCGACACGTTCCTTGAAAAGAGTGACAGTGGGTAAGAAAAAGAGTGTCATGAGGGTGTTTGTCAAGGTTCATCGGCTTCTCGCGTGGGTGGTGATGAGTTGGTTTGGATTGTCTTGCGAGGCAATGTTACGGTGAACGTGGAGCCTTTGTTTTCCCCTTCGCTGTGGGCTTTGATGCGACCTCCCAATTGTTGGACCAGGGAGGCTACAACGTACAAACCCAGGCCGGTACCCCGAGGGGTGGGAAGGTCGCTCCGGTTCACCCGATAAAACCGTTGGAACACACGTTTGCTTTGTCGCTGCGTAAGACCTCGACCCTGGTCCGAAACAGCAATCTCTGTGTGGTCTTTGTGGTAAATGATAGAGACGTCTACATCGGCCGGTGCTGTGGAGTATTTGATAGCGTTGTCGAGCAAGTTTATAAGGATGGTCTCTAGGGCGATGGCGTCGGTCTTAATCTCGTGAGGGTCAGCGTCTTCCGAGACACTGCGCAACACGATGTTGTGGTGTTGGGAGTAACGTCGTGACACACGCTGGATGCAGTGTTGAAGAATGTCCGGAAGGGTGACCCACTCGTAGCGAAGGGTTCGCTCCTGGTGTTCCATGCGACCGGCTTCCAAGATGTGCTCTACGAAGTCTCCCAAACGCTCCACGTCTTTCTTCATCATGGAAACAAAGCGGGTCTGCATCTCTGGTGAAACCGCTCTCATCTCCATGGTCTCCAAGCACAAGCGAAGGCTCGCCAAAGGCGACTTCAATTCGTGAGTGACGCTGTCGATGAAAGCGTTCTGTTGCCGGACCTTTAAGGTCTGCCTTACGTTGCTAATCAGCAGCAGCACAAGAGTGAGCATAATGGCCAACAAGAAGAGGCAGCCAATGGCTAACAAGAACCAGTATCCAACGCCGAGATCTGCCCGCTCTGCCTTGGTGTACAGCAGGTAATAATGGGTAAAGATGACACTCCAACCCACCAGGATTGTGATCGCAAAGACAATGGCCATCACAACAAGGAGAATGGGAACCCACAGCGGGCGATTCTGACGCATCATAACTCTCGTTCTTCTGAGTAACTCATCCAGCAACCTACAAAGGGGTCATCCTACACCAAGGTCTCCTCTTCCCAAATGGTCTGGTGGGAAGCTTTGTCGCTACGGTTGAGGTGGTTTGGGAACTGTCGCGCTTCCTGTTGCCGCATGGGACGTGACGTTCCAGGCTACTGTCGAGACAGACTCTGCAGCCTTCCCGACAGTTTCGGCTGCCTTACTCATGGACTCCGCCGCTCGACTCATGGAAGCCGCTGCTTTCTCCAGTCGAGGCTGCAACGCTGGCAGCAGCGCTTTGGGTGGCTCTTGTGGCGGAGCTTCTGTTGTTGTGGTTTGCGTCTCTACAGACTCTTGGGTGAGCGCTGGCGTTGTTGCCGTAAGCACAGGCTGCTTGACTCCACGTGGTAGCTGTGGCCGAGGGTTGGGTTCTTTGACTCGGGCGGGTGGCTCTCGTAGGTCCCAGACCAGTCCTACCCAACTCATCATCTTGAGGACGTAGTAGGTGATGTCGATCTCCCACCAGTAGAATCCTTGTCGAACGCTGGCCTGGTAGTAGTGGTGGTTGTTGTGCCAGCCTTCTCCGAGGGTGAGCAGCGCCAACCATACGTTGTTGCGGCTGGTGTCGGTGGTTTCGTAGCGTCGTGAACCAAACACATGACACAGTGAGTTAATGGTGTATGTGGCATGCCAAAGCAGCACGGTGCTCCATAAGAAGCCAACGATAGCACCGGTCATTCCGTCGATCAGGTAAGCCAGTGCAACGAGAAACAAGACAGGCACGGCGTGGTACTTTTCCGTCCAGAGGATCTCTGGGTAGTTCTTGTACTCGCGGAGCATCTTGGGGCAGGTCGGGTCGCTTTTGGGGTCAATCAAAAACCAGCCCAGGTGTGACATCCAAAACCCTCGCTGCAAGGGAGAGTGGAGATCTTCAGGGTCGTCCGAGTGCTTGTGGTGATGGCGGTGATGACCGGCCCACCAAAGCACGCCACGTTGGGCCGATGAGGCGGCAAGGAAGGACATCAGAAACTGCATGATGCGGCCCATCTTGTACGAACGATGGGAAAAATAACGGTGGTAACCTGCTGTGATGCCAAACATTCGGATCCAAAACAGAACAGCACACAGAATCAGGGATGTGGTCGATACACCGGTCCAGATGGCGCCAAGACAAACAACATGCAGCAACGTAAAGGGTGCAACTCGGGCATAAAACTCCAGCGGACTGCTGGGCGCATTTGTAGTGCTCACTCTCAATTCCTTTTGTTGGGTGGTCACGTTTCTGGGATAGGGACAGGAAGATAGGGGAGGCTAAAGTCGCGATGCCACCCCAAAGCGCGCTGGGTTCCAATCCGATGGACACAGTGTAGGACGATTCATCCCAAGCGTCTGTCATAGTTCTGTAAAAGCTCGATTCGCCCGACTGCACAGGAGATTGCGATGATGGAGAGGAGCGGTTCGGTGGGTTTGTGTCTTCTTGCAAAAAAAGTTTGAACCTTTGTGGTGAAGCCTCGTATCACTCCACATCACAGCAAGACGCAATGTGATGTCTTGCTTTCCACCCTCTCAAAAAGAGAACAAGAACAATGACACAGGTACACACCCAACAACTTCATCCCACCTTTCACACCACAACGTGTGCTGTGTGTGCTGTGTCTTCGAGTTGTTCTTCGTCATCCAGTAGCAGTGTGTCTTCTAGCGTGGACGCATGGAGGCCTACCGGGGCGTGAACAACAGCACATGCTGAAGTTCTGAACCCTCGTTGGCCTCGGCCGGCGGGGGTTTTTTTATGCCTTCCTGGTCAGAGCAATCCCCTCTTTTTCATCACAGACAGATCTTTCGGAAGGGCAAGCCGATGGGCGACGGCACTCGGTTGGAAGCCGAGCGAGGTGCAAATCCCTTGAGGGTTCGACTCCCTTCCCTTCCGCTTAAGTTGGTCATCACAGCGTTGTTGTGGTTGCCGACCTTGGGAAGAACAAGCCGATGGGTGACGGCACTTGGTTGCTAACCAAGCGAGGACCTACATGTGTCCCTTGAGGGTTCGACTCCCTCTTCTTCCGCTCTGTACGTCTGTGTGTGGTGAACCGCTAATCTTAATGAGTTTCTTTTTGGAAGGGCAAGCCGATAGGTGACGGCACTCGGTTGCTAACCGAACGAAGTGTAAAAGCTCTTGAGGGTTCGACTCCCTTCCCTTCCGCTTGTCTGGGCCTTGCGTTGGCAGGTAAGGCCTGGACTGTTTCTGGGAGAACAAGCCGATGGGTGACGGCACCCGGTTCGAAACTGGACGAGGTTCATAGCCCTTGGGGGTTCGACTCCCCCTTCTCCCGTTGTTTCTACCTTTCGTGTGCGTTGGTTGCATGCGAAGGTGGGTACGTTTTGGGGAGAGCAAGCCGACTGGCGACGGCACCCGATTTGAAATTGGACGAGGTTCATAGCCCTTGAGGGTTCGACTCCCTTCTCTCCCGCTTCATTCCTCCAAAACTTCCAAACCACGCGACAGTGTGTGCGGCCTGGGTCAATATTTTCAGGCTGTTCACAATCCAACCGTAGACTCCAAGCGGCTGAAAGGCTATAACTAGCCTGTTTTGTCACACGTTGAACGTTAGAGATGTCCTGGAGTTGGAAGATGTCCGAACAGTCCTTCACATACCAAGAAAAATCGAGCCTGGCGACCTCTTCGTCGAGCCAACAAGCCATTGTGGAGCGAATTCGCCGCGTGGTCTTGCTCGATTTTCTGAAGCACCAAGAGCCTTTGATTCGTGACCTTGCGATGCATAGCCGCGACGTAGAGCTCGAAGGGTTACGCGAGATCGTCTTTGAACTCGTGGAAGACGAATGGAGGACTTGGGCTGCATCCGAGTCGCTGTCTCAGGATGACCGTGAAAGCGGCGTCAAAGACAGTCTGTTCACCCAGTTTTTCGTGGAAGAGAACCGCGAGAGCTTGAACGAGTTGCAGGAGCGCGCGCAGACGTTAGCTTCGGGACTCAAAGCCCTCCAGCAGCAGTGGAGCTACCTGGATCGTCACTCCGCTCTCGATGACAAGCGTCAACACGATATCTTAATGCACCTCTCCTGCTCGGGCTCGTTGCAAGATCGTTACGTTCTGGAGAGACCTCTCAATCGGGGTGGCCAGAGCATGATCTACATGGCTCGCTCCAAGAAGGACGACAAGCGTTACGCGCTCAAAGTGCTGGACGCACACAGCCGCAGCGCCTTGTTGCAACGCTTCTTGATTGAGGGCAGCGTGGGGAAGAACCACCTGCATCACGAGCGACTGGTCCGTATTCTTGACTTTGGCGGTTTCCTTGATCCCCACCAACACAAAGGCCAGTACTACATCGCGTGCGAGCTGTTGGAAGGCTCGACGTTGTCCGAGTGGATTCAAAACTACCCTTACAGCGGTAACGCCTTTGAGCCCCACCTGGATATGGTGGCGCAGATGATTGAGGCGCTCGACTTCCTTCACAGCCGAGGTTTCATCCACTGCGATGTGAATCCTTACAACTTCTTTGTGACCGAAGACAACGAGATCAAACTCCTCGACTTTGGAATCATTGAGTCGATCCGCGACGTCAAGGAGTTGACGGCGTCTCAGGCGATCAGTGCCACCCAAAGTGTGGGCGGACCTCGCTACCAGGCACCCGAGCAAATGGACTCTCTGTACGGTACATTGTCGCCCAAAACCGACGTGTACGGCATGGGCATCTCCTTGTTTGAGATGTTCACGGGTCGTTCCCCGTTTGGTGATGAAGTTCAGTCCGAGATGGACATCCGGATTGCTCTGTTTCAGCCTCTTCGTGCGCGACCTTCTGATTTGACCCAAGGGGCCATGCCTGACTGGCTGGATGCCCTCGTGGTTCGATGCATTGAGAGAGAACCTGCGCAGCGTCCAACGCTTCGTGAGTTGGCTTTGGTGTTGCGACACCTTCGCGCCTTCCGGGTCAACTACGATCAGATGCAACCGATGATCGAGCAGCTGTGTCGTCAGGGTTTTGACGAAGACCAACTCCTTCAGGAAAAAATTACAGAGATCCGCAGTCAGTTTCAGGCCACGCTGAAAGCTGAAGAAGCGAACCTGCTCAAGACCGAAGAGTCGGAGCAGGCGGAAGCTCTGGTGGTGGAACGCGTCCATCAGAAGATCAAAGAAAATCGCGAACAACTCACAGCCCTTGTGAAAGAGATGGAGCCTTGGGATCCCTTGCTTCAAGTGTGTCCCAACTTGCTGTGTCGTGAGCCTTATCGTCAGGGACTGCAGACCTGTCCTTCGTGCAGCACATCCTGGCGGTTGGGTTGCCAGGACTTGTTTGTGTCGTGCTCCCGACTGGGTAAGGGCGTGACCAACTCATTCTTTGCGGGCCAATGCCAGGACCCAGAGTGCACCTCGACCTTTAACCGTGCTTCCAAGATTGAGGCGGCTTACAACAAGACCGTCCAGATGGCGCTTCAAACCAACCGCTGCGACGAAGCGGCCATCACGTTGTTGGTGGTGGGAGAGCATCTCGCCCAGTCGATCAGCGACAAGGTGAACTTTGGTCTCTACCACGAACGCTGTATGGAAGCGCTAGCCCCGGCACGTCGGGCGATTCAAACCTCCATCCTGAACGACATCCGAAACAGTTGGAAGGAGTTGGTGGAGCGCGCGAAAGGTGACTTCGGCAAACTTCACCCGCAGGTTCGACAGGCGATCTTAAACGAAGCCAAGTTGTACGCAGACGAAGGTCGTATCCTGGATGCGTTGGAGCGCTTGAAGGCGTTTCCTCCGAAAACCCAAGATGCGGACGTTAAGGAACTCCGGGATCGTTTGCACGAACAGCTCACAGCCCAGCGATTGGAAGCGGCTCATCAATCCTTAACCAGCGCGCAACGTCGGTTGGGGCAGATGACAGAGACCATGAAGACGTTGATCCCCAATCCTCCGCCGTCTGTTTCGTCCCGATCGGGAGTGGAAGGATGGCTGAGTGGGATTCAACAGCCTCTGCAAGCCGCTGACGAAGGATGCCATGAAGTACAGCATCCGTTGAAGGATTCTGAATCTTGGAACCAGGAAGCTGCGCGAATTGTGGAGCAAGCTTCCAAGCCTCTGAGCACTACCCGGAAGCCCGCAGAAGAAACCGACGGAGATATCCAACGTGTGGAAGGTATCATCCGGGAGCTCAAGGAAGCTCACAAGAACAACCAACTTCGTGGCGTGGAAGAGAAGCTTCTGGAAACGGAAGAAGTTCTTCGTCTCTCCGACAAAACCTTCGGCGAACTCAAAGAGGAGTTAACCCGACTGGAAGAAGAGTTGAACCAGTCGCGGATTAAGCTTGGTGAGAGTCGCAATGTGTTGGAAAAAGCCGACCAGTTCTTTGGGGACGTAGAGGCCTCGTTGGAGCAGGCAGAGTCCCACATCGATGCGTTGGAGGCGAGCCTGGATGATGTGAAGCCTCGCTGGAAGCAGATGGAGGAAGAGGTCACGTCGTTGCTCGACTTTGTCCAAATGGCTTCCCTTGAATTGAACGAGCTTCCCTACGAGAGCAGCCGTCAGGAAGAGCTTTTGAAAGGGCTGAGTCAGGTTGAACAGCAGATCGGCCAGAACAAGCGAACGCTGGAAGCCAAGGCGGGAGAGCGTGAGCGGTTGGTTGAAGAAGGTCGCTTGTTGCGGCAGCGGCTCAAGAACATCCACAAGCACTTTGACGAGCAGCGCAAGATCAAAGACAAATGGTCGTCACAGGTCGCTGACTTGTACACCGAAGAAGATGGCCTGCGAAAGCCCCTCGACAAACGCCTCACCTTGGTGCGTCGGGGTCTTGTGAAAGTCCAAGAACTGGTCGAAGCCAAGGAACAATGGATGGTCTTGGAGCGGGAACGTCGCGCCCAGATCCTACGTTCGGCCATCAGCTTTGGCACCGTGGGCTCCTTGTTTGGTATCGTTGCTGGCTTGGCGTTGGGGTGGTGGTTGTTTGCCCGCGGTATTTCGCTCAAGCAACCGTCGTATCTTAGCGCGGGTGCCTGGGGAGCGATCCTCGGGCTGGTGATGACCTTCTCTGTTGTATGGGCCTTGGGTCGTGGAGTGTTCCAACAGCGCTTGTTGGTCATCGGTGGGGGAACTGTCGCAGGAGCCGGCCTAAGCCTCGTCTTGATGTTGATGGGCAAGGTGTCGGTTGGAACTGCTGCCGGCGTGTTGATGGGCTCTGTGATTGGTGGAGTTCTCTGTGGTGGCGCAGGGGCGCTTCTGTTTGTGCGTCGCCTGGCTCCGTGGCGAACTCTGGAGAAAGCCATGAAGTTCGCTCGTTACGGGACATTGCTTGGCTCGTTTGCGGGTGCGACCATTGGCAGCTACATCGGTCACACGCACTTGTTGGAAGCCAGTGCGTACACCTGGATTATGCTGGTTTTGGGTAGCACTGCGACGTGTTCGCTTCTCTTTGCTGCCGTGGGCTACTTCAACAAAGGAGGCGCCTGGATTGACCTCATGAACGCAGCAGAGGTGGACTAAGTGAAGCTTCCACCCCTCAAGTTGTGCTGGTTGTTTTTTCTGAGTTTGCTTCTTCTGCCTTCTGTCGCACTTGGCTTCGAGCCCTCCAAAGCGTTCCGGCGACTGGCCCCTTTCCGGGCCGGTGCGGTCGGCTCTCTTCCTTATGTTGCCCGACACTTCTCTGCCATCTACGGTCAAACGCCTCAACAACTGGGAGGGTTGCAACCCATTCGTCCGCGGCTGGGTGTGCCATCCTTTGTGTCTCCAGGCCAGCTTCTTCATATTGAATACCTGGGGCATTCCAAAGCATACCAACGTCTCACTGCAGGAACATCGTATTGGCTGATTCCTTCCAAGCAGGCTAGCTGCAAGACGTCGGGTTGCATCCGTCTGGGTCGTATCGAACACCATAAAATCAAAAAGCAACATGGCAAGGTTGCCTGGGTGACCGTCACCGCTCGTATTCCGCAGGGTGCCAAACCCGGATTCTACGACCTGTTGCACAGCATCCCCAAACAGTCCAAAGGGGCTGACACCATTCCAGCTCTTCCGAAAGGAACGTCTTTTCCTTTGGGATTTTATGACGTTCCAACGAGTGGGAAGCCTGCGTCTCGTCCGGCTCGTTCAGCAGCTTTGGTTTTGCCCAAGCGGAAGGGGCCGGCTTATGTAAAGCGTATTCGACGGGCTGTTGCGGTGATCGCAACGTCACCGTCTGCGTTGAACAAGTTTACGTTTGTACACCTCACAGACTTTCACCTGCGCAAGGGCATCCACAAGCGGCTCAAGCATGTGATTGATTACTTGAATACCTTGCGTCCTCGTCCCACTTTCGTGATGTTGACCGGCGACATTGTAGAGTACGGCAACAGGCGTGAACTCTGGAAGCAATGCGTGAAGGCGTTGCTTCGGTTGAAGCTTCCTTTGTTTGTGATGATTGGGAACCACGACTACTACCGGGTCCATTGGGGGCAGCCTCCGCGACGTCCAGGTTTGTTGCGAGAAGAAGAGGGGCTGCACGAGTTTGTTCGAGCCTTCCACCCGTTCCTGGCGTATCGCTTTCGCTTGGGTGGTTATCACTGGCTCTCGGTGGATACGGGCTCGTCAGCGACCAAGGGCACCTGGTTCAAGATGAAGTGGGTGACGTTGCAGGGGCTTGGGGCTGCCCAACTCCAGGACATTCAGACGTTCTTAAAGACTCCAGCACCCCGAGGTCACGTTCTGTTTGCGCACGGTTCGCCACGCGCTCACTTGGGTCACAACGCCAAAGGTTGTGGAATGGGGCGACATGGGGTGTTTCTGAAGCGTCGGGTGGAGTTTGAGAAGGTCCTTCGCGCTTCGTACAAGCAACGGCCTCGTCCTCTGGTGTTCCTTCATGGTCACACGCATTGGAACGACTTGTACGGTCGTCCGGTGCACGACAAAGTGTGTCGTTTTCTCCGGATCAAACGGCGTTACCCGATGATGGGCACTCTTCCTTGTTGGTACAGGCTGCCGATCTGGCGTTCACCGCTGCTTGTCTCGACCCAGGCTGCGACCAAGCACCAACCCCTGCGTTCCGGCGGTTTGCTGCAGGTTGGGCTGAAGTTTGGTCAGGGTGCCGGTGCGTCGTACGGTTTCCGGTTGGTCAAGGTGAAGGGCAAGATCTGGAAGAACGCGATCTACCGCTTTTACCATCGCACTCGGGTGATTGCTCGCAAGCATCCTGAAGGCTACATCGACACGAGAGCCAAACAATCCAAGAGCTTGCCTCCTTGTTCTAAGTGATGATGGGTGTGGAATGAGTGGGGTCGGGTAGGTCTATTTGCGGTTGGCGTAGACTTTCTGAGCGACGCCCAGATCTTTGTAGAGGGCGCTGAACAGTCGGTTCCACATGGGCGGCTTTCGGCGTCGACGACGTCGTTTGCCTTTTTTGTATTTGTACTTGCGTTTGCTCTTGGATTGGCTCTGAGTGCGTCGTACCATTCCCGGACCGAGACGAAGTAAGGTTGTGAGGGTGCTGTCTGGCACGATTGGTAGGATAACCTTGAGCTTGACGAGGGCTCTGCGTTTGCCTTCCACCAACTCCCACTTCCAGCGAAGCCCACGACCTTTGTCACCTGTTGCAAGGTTGTAAAGGAATCGTTTGACGAGGCCGCTGATTCCTCCCGAAATTAGGATGCGAGCGAGCAAGCGAAGTAGCTGTCCGCCTTTGAGCTTGATGGTCGGGTTTTTCAGCAGCTCGGTAGAGAACGTGGCTCCTGTGGATGTTTTACGAACCTTCCAGAGCAACTTGAAGTCGCGCATGCTCATCCGGATGTTGTTGGACATATAGCGGATGTGAGTGTGTGTGGTCCAGGTCGCTCCCATCTGCGTAAAGCGCCAGGGGCCTGAGATGGGCTTCCAGTTGTTGTCACACATCCACAGCCCATCTTTGCTGACTACGGCCTGGTAGCGCATCTCCATGTTCTTGCGGGTGTAACTCCAAACAAACCAGAGATGTTTTTGAGCGTCGCGAAACTCGGTGACCAGGGAGAAATCGGTGTTGCTGCGGGTCAGCGCACGGGCCGCGCGTGGGTAATCTTTCTTAAACGGCTTGAGCTTCCACCGAGCGCGGATGTCGAGCTTGTACAGGCCTTTGCCGATGGGTTCCATGATGTTGATCACATTCATGTACTTGCGAATCAGCGCAGCCGTATAGGGGACCCGACTGTTCAGCCAGCGCGCGATCTTTCGCGAGTGACCTTTGGGCATGCTCTTGAGGTATTTTTTTTGCTGTTGGGTCAGGGGCACTGACAGTTTGGAATCGGTGAAGCGCTCCAGAATGCTCTTGAGTGCTGTGTCCAACTGCGTGGCCCGAAGCGGCATCATCCGAGCTTGGGTCCGAATGGTGAGGCGGTAAGGGCGACGATCCTTGGGGTTTTTGCGCTTGAGAGGGCTCATCTCCATGGTCATCTGACCGTCGCCGATCTTGGCCTTCCAAGGAGCCTTGGGCTTGGGAGCGATCATCCGGAAGTAGGAGCCTTTGAGCACATAATCCAGGCGGGGGGTAACGCGCTTAAACCGGAGGTTTCTGTAAAGTTGGGCAGGTTGCCAGATCCGAAGATACTGCATCAACGCGACCCAACGCTTCCACGACTTGCGGGTGGCGCGGATGCCCCAACGGCTGGCGATCCAGGTTCGGATCCATTGTCGCACTGTACGCAGTCCCAAGTCCTGCGAACCTCCCGTGCTGAGCGGGGCGAGCCAGTCTACCAGCTCTTGAGCAGCCTCTCGTTGGAGTTTGCGATCGTGGGGGCTGAGAGGCTTCTTGGCTTTTGCTGCGGCTTTGACCTTGTTTCCCGCATGAACGACCGAAGGCATCCCAATGCTGTAACAGGCCATCCAAAAAAAGGTGAGGCTCCAAAGTAGAAAGGCGCGCATGATGTTATCCGTTTTCAATGTGTTCGTTTAACCAGCCTTTGAGGTGTTCAAACGCTTGCTCCCGCCGGTCTTCGCTTTCGTTGTAAATTTCATGAAATGAGTCAGAGTATTCAAACCGTTGCCGGTCCGAACTGGCTGTTGCTTCGAAAAATTGTTGGGCTGTGTGCTTGTTGACCAGTCGATCTTGTCCGGCTTGTTGCATCAACAGAGGTGCTGTGAACTCCGTAGCACGACTCATCGTGTGCTTTTGCGCTTTGAGTGTTTCGGTGTACCAGCGGGTCGTGGTGGCCTGTATGTAATGGGGGTCGCGTCGGGTTTTCTCCACCATCTCTTGGTTGTGTGTGAGATCCTCTTCGCCGAAAGGTGTGGCCTGTGCAAACGTTGGCCACGTTCGGCTCAACAGATGTGCCGCAGTATGAAGCGCCGGGTTGACCTTGATGGTCATGCCAAGGAAAGGGGAGGACACCACCACACCATCGATCGGTGCGCGTGGATGCTCCAGCATATAACGAAGCACGACATGTCCACCTTGGCTATGGCCCAACAAAAACAGGGGACGATCGGGCGGATGGTTGCTTTGTACAATTTGGAGGAAGGTGTTGAGGTCTTGGATGTACTGGTCGAATCGGTCGATGTATCCGCGCTTGCCTTGACTTCGACCATGCCCTCGACAGTCCATGCCTTCGACACGAATGTCTAGACTCTGCAGAGTTTGGACGAGATAGTTGTGACGACCGACGTGCTCGCCAAATCCATGGACCAATGCGACAGTGGCTCGCTCTCCATCTCCCCAGGAGCGTCGATAGAGGCGTAGACCATCACGGGCTTCAAAATGTCCTTCACGGTACGACTGAGTATGCATGACGTTGTGTGGTTTGGTTGAGAACGTGCGAATGGGGCGCCCGCTCTTGTGGGTAAGGGTTGATGTTGGAACAGTCGCTGCGGTGGGCTCTTGGGGATGAGGGACGAAGCGAGCTGACTCTTGGGTGCATGGAACATACCCCAAAGCTGTCGACGTTTTTCGTTCTGCATCCTTTGGATGTGGAGGTCGATGCGCCTGTTGTGTTAGTTGTCGCCTTTTTTGAGGCGTTCGCTGACTTCCTCGTACGAGGTGTTGCGAACCACAATACTCAGCAAAGAGGTGTATTTGTCAATCAGGTCGGAGCGACCTTCTTGCCGGTAATGTTCGAGGGCCTGCAGCAGACGAACATAAGTACGCTCACTGTTGACAAAGTATTCCACGGTTTCGAGCAAACCGTGGAGGCTGGCGCGGAGCAAGCTACGGGAACGGTTGACGAATTCGAAGGAGTCACCGTAGCTGTTTTGGATTCGAATGTTGACTTCGGCTTCGGCGTCGGTGGGGTGGTCCTGGTCGGAGCCTGGGACGTCTTTGGCAGCCAGCGACGAAAAGATGATGGCGCGGACAGAGGGGTATTCCTCCCCGAGGCGCATTCGGACGGCAGCAAAGAACGCATCCAGAGCGCCCACGCCGCTGCCTTCTACCACGAAAGGTTGGTCTTGATCAGAGCGTTGAACACGAGCCAGCACGCGGCTGCTTCGTTCTTCTACATCTTCTTCTATGGAGTACGACACCAATTGAAACTTGATGTAGTCGTCTTGCAAAACCTCTTCGACAATCTTCGAGGTTTCTTGTTGTTTCAGTTCCATACTACTTGTCCCTTTGTCATACGTTCAGTTGGATGCATTCGAGCGAGTTGGTACAACACGCACCCTCTCCACAACGTGGATCTCTTTCCTACTTACGATACGGTTCGCGCAACGATTTTGTGCAGGTCAAAGTAGATATCTTTATCGGCAGCAAAAAGCCCCCTACCCGGTTGGTGTTGTGCTGTGATCAACATCCCTACTTAGTGTAGGGTAGGGATGTCTCAGTGGCAAGTCCTGGGGCGATAAGTTCTCCGGAGCCAGCGTCAGAATCGACGCATCTTTTCTGGTGGGGTGGATCTCGTTCCCTGTTTTTATTCTCTTTTTTAGAAGTGCAGGTTTTTTGACAGGGGGCGACTTCGATCTCTATACATGTGAGAATGCCCCTACGTTCGTTTGCTGAGCGTAGGGCGAGGAGTTTGCATCCTTGGAAGTATTGCAGCTCCTTGTATGAATCTTCGAACCGGCTTTGCTGGAGGTTACGATGAGTTTTTTGTGGAATTCCGTTCAACAAAGTATGCACACCCTGCTCCAACGTATTGGTCTGAGAGGCCTCACCCTCGCGAACGAAGACGGTTTGGTGATCGCGGCCTGTGGAGCTGCCAACGTGGAAGCTGAAATCATGGCTGCGGTGAGTCCATTGGTTCAGCAGCAAAACGAAACCCTCTCTCGCTACCAAGCAAAGTTACAAGAACAAGGCCTGGGGATGAAAGTCTTTGATGTTCATCGAGACGGCCACTCGCTCTTTCTTTGCGCAACCGGTGGCAACACGCAAATCCAAGACCCTGCTTTGCCCCAGATGTTGGAGCAAATTGCGTCCGAGCTGATGCCTGCCGCCTAAACCCAAGCTTAAGTTACAGACCCACCGTTCGAGTCTTGAGACCACGTTTCTTTCCTTCCACATTCTTCTATGACACTTCCGCCATTTCGATGTGAATACGTTGTCTTGTTTTATCCTTGGAGAGGGAAAAGGTGAGAGAGGGCAGGCATGTGAAAGCGTCCGTCGTTGTCCACCGGTAGTTCGACACACTCAACGACAGCTTGCGAGGGGATCGGTCCGTATACGTGGGGAAAACGGAGGTTGGTGCTGCGGTTGGAGCCGGCGGGCTCTTCGTAGCGAATGGGGGCGGTCACCAGCGTTGGATCCACCACCAGCACCACCAGCGCGGACTGGCCTTTGAAGTGGATGTTGGCGGTCTCTACAAGCTGTTCAATCGCAGAGCAGTGGATGAATCCTTCGGACTCTAGCGAAGGAGCCTTGTATTCGCCCTGAGCCTGAGCTTCTTCCCAGGCCTGTGGTGTTGTGATGTGAAGCAGCAAACTCATGCGTTCGCTTTCGTTGATGTTGGAGGTTGGGGGAGAGATGCTCAGGGGTTCGCGGAGGGAGATTTGGGATACAGGTGGATGGTGTAGGTGATGGGTACCTTCTTCCAGTCTTCGGGGAAGCCTCGGTAGACCATGCTTTTTCGTGACAGCGCGGCTTTCAGGCAGGACAACGCAGCGTCTTCGCCTTCTTTGTCCATTTTAACTTCCAGGGAGTCTTCCGCGAACTGACCGGAGTTGACCTCTACAGTCGCTTTCACAGTTGCTTTCACTCCACCACCATCTTTGACCTTGGCGGCACATTCGTGCAAGTCAAACTGTAGTAACAGGTGGGTCCAGAAGTTGAGCGCAGCCGGGGTGTATTGAATGTAGTTGTGATCATCCGCGCGGCTCAAAAGGCGGAACGGGATATCATCGTAGGCTTCAAAGCGAAACTTCTGCACGGCTCGGAATGAGTTTCGGTTCTCCAAGACAGTGCGAGGCCACTTGCCGTAACCGACCAGGCTTCCGCCACGCACCAGGGATGGTCCTTTTGCCTTGCGGCGACGACGACGGCGACGACGTCTTCTTCTTCGACGACGACGGCGGCGTGCTTTCTTGTTGTCGTCATCAGCTTCTGGGCTTTTCTGGATATTCTCCAGGCGGGTCATGGTTTGATTGAGGTACGTATCTGCCGACAAACCAAGGTAGGGTGTCGTCCAGAGGGTCTTGGAAGCGTACTTGCCCTTGAGGATGCGATCGAGGGTTTCTTCCTGGATCTTGGTGGCAGCTCTGGCTTCGGTTAAGTCAGTTGGCAACTTCGCTTTCTTGCTGCCCATGGCTGCTTTGCGCTTGTTCCACTTCTTCTCCAAGCGCTTTTGCTTGGCGAGGGCGCGTTGGTACAAGCGAACGTGAGCTTGCAAGATATGGTGGCCGTCGGAGACGCGCTCCATCAGCAGGTAGAGGAAGTCGAGATACTTGGTTTTTTCGACTTCCTCGCACTTGCCCTTCACACACTTGCGAAGGACCACTTTTTTGCAGTCGTCGTTGCAGCGTGGCTCGTAGCTAACATCTTCGCCCTTGTGAGCTGGGCAATGCTTGGTAAGAAGGCCGTCGGTCAGCTCGACTTTCTTGGCTTCTGCGCGGGACAGCAACTCCCAACACACAGCCAAAGCGCGGTAGGTCTTGTTGCGTGAGTCGTTCATGTGGCTGAGAGCATCAGAGAAGACTTTGCTTCGTTCCACACGGGGAGGAGGGGGAGGTGGTGCCTTTTTGGCTTCTTTTGACAGGGTCATGTAGGCGAAGGCGCCCAAACCACCACAAATCAAAACGATGACCAGTTTGATCACCAAGGGTACCTTCGGAGGCCCTTGTTGTTGTTTCAGCTCGTCGAGGTCGATGGTTTGACCTTCTTCTCCCAGCAACTCCCCTTCCTGGTAGTCGCCGTCATAGTTCGAGTAATCGATCATTTGCTGATTTTCGCTCATCGCAAGGATATCCTCTTTGGAAGATGCTCGAATAGGAACTTCAATGGATCTAAAATGCAAGCATACGAGGCTATGTGCTTGGGGTCAAGCTATCTGTACGGCCAAATACATAGAGTACTGGAATGGGCTTAATCAGGGGTGCTGGTCTCTTTCAGTGGCTCGGTTTCGGTCGTGAGCTTTTTCTTGGCGGTCTGTTGGGATCTTTGCCGAGCCTGTCGGAGGTCTTCGAGTGTGTTCCAGAGTTGAACATGCTGATCGCTGTCACGATCAAGCTCTCGAAGCAGCTTTGTGGCGTGTTGGAGGGAAGGGAACAGAGTAGGGTGTACTTCCATTGCCTTACGCAGCAAAGGAATGGGGACATGGCTAAGGGCTCGCAGGAAGAGCGGTGAGACCAAGTGTCCTGCGGCGTCACACAGGAAGGGCACCATCTCGCGGGTGCTCTCTCCTTGGTGCTGCAAGTTGCCCAAAGGCTTGAACAGAGTGGGCTCGTCGGCGTCAGCCAACGGAGTTGGAAGCAACAACTCCATCACCCGGTAGTTCTGGTTGAATTGTTCAAGCAAGCAACGGACCCAATGCACAGCCTGTTCCGGATGATGTCGCTCCATTCTTTGAAGGAGGGACCGCTTGTCCATGAGCCAGGCTTCTTCCATGTCGTTGAGATCGAAGTCTTCCACATCTTCGGAGTCTTCGTGCCAGGACTGGAACACGCTGGCGAGGCTGCGATGAAGCAGCGAAGCATGTTCGGGTGGAACGGTCATCTCTTGGATGGGAATGGTGAACAGCTCGTTCACTTCGTCCATCAGGTGGTTGATGTTTTGCTCGGCAGTGAGCCAGGAACACTTGTCTTGCAGGTGCATCCGATAAAACTCTGCGAGGATCAGCTGTGTGGCCTCGCGGACAATATCGTGCTTCTGCGTTTCAAAGGTTTCCATCGAGAGATGCCAGAAGGGATGCGATGTCGCTGCTGCCGGTTCCTGGTTCTGCTGGAAGTAGTGAAGATAGAAGTGGTAGTCCAAGATCTCTCGGAGACGCTGGACCAAAAGATCTTCGTACTCATCACCGAGGAGGCGCAACACATTGGTCCACTGCGTTGTGTTGGTCTTGAGCCGGTGCATCAGTTGATCCACGGTAAGGAATTGGTAGCGATAGGTTTGCTCCCAAATGCCTTCTTCTTGCATCAAGCCAGAGACCGTGCTGGGCAGCTCTTCTTTCTGCGACAGCTTAATCAGATCGATCTCTTTGTCGATCCACAGGGCGAGGTGGAACCAGTTGCCTTCAAAGAGGTTGTCTTCGGTTTTGAACAGCAACAGGAAGCTGCGGAAGAAACGTTGATCACGCCAGAGTCCGCTGCCTTGGGACAGGTGTTTGTCCAGGCTCACAATCCGGAGAACCGCAACATCATCCATATTGAGTTGGTGGTAGTCGCGGAGTTCGGGCCGAGAGAGCAGGGGAACAATGCGCCCGTGCAGCTCCTGGTGGGGAATGTCGGGATCTGTGTCCAGATGGAATTGTTGGCCTGTCGATGCTGGAATCGCGCGGGTAGAACGAACCTCATCGAGCTGCTCAAACGATCGAGACAGGATCGGTGGAGCCAGGTGCAAGAACCGTTTGATATAACGACGGATCATCGGCCATGATTGCTGGGCTTCTTCACTTTCTTTGAGATCGCGAGGAAAGAGCTGTCGCAGCACGCTGAGAGGGGCCTGGGAGAGAATCCAGAGTAACTCTCGGAGGTTGCGCAACAATGGACTCTGCGCGGCTGCGGAGTGTTCCCACATGGAGCGGTTGCAGATCAGCGCGACAAAGATCAACTCAGGTTCAGCGCGAAGGCAGCGTGTGGTCCGCTCCAGCGCATCAAAGAGAAGGGTTGCGGCCCAATCTTGCGAGCTGTTGCGATGAAGTATATCGCGCCAGATCGCCTGGAGGTGCGTGGCCTGACGGAAGAACCGATCGTCTTCTTCGCTCAGTCGATTGTGGGAGGCGAGTTGACCCAGCCGGCATTCATCAGCGTTGATCGGCCACAGTACAGCGGTTGATTCTTCTTCCACCGTCTCCAAAAACTGATGCAGCGCACAGGAGATCTTGGGGTGGCGCTGGGGATTTAAGATCAAAAGAGAGCTTTGCGCCCAGTCGAAGGCAGACACGCGCCAGTAGGGGTCGTCCAAGGTGTGCTGCTGCTCCACCACGATCCGGAACAAGCTGAGGCGTCGTGTGGTGCTGTTGGACTTGGGATCGACTTCGTTGGCGTAGCGGAAGAGGCTTCCAGGCACGGTGCCACAGAGACCACGCCAAGGCATCGGCGAGCGAACTCCAAACGCTCGGAGGAAACGGTCCCAGCGTGAGGGCCATGTGCTCTCGGCGTCGACAGAGCGTTGTGAGAATTCAAAGGGGAAGTGCTCTTGCAGGAGGCCCCAAAACGGCGGCTCATCGGAGGACAGCTCGGGTGTCTCGTGATGGCTGGATGCGCCCAGGTTGTGCGCGCGATCCGGAGAGACCAGAGCGAGCAAGACATCTTGCAGTTGGTGGTGGTTCACCGCGTGCTTTTGCAGGCTTGTGAGGACATCCAGCTGCCAGGCTTCGCCTTCATGGGCAAACCAAGACAGCTGCAGCGACAGCGCAAGGAGCTGACACTCAGGACCTTCCAAATACTTGCTGTATCCGCTGATGAGGTTGTCTTCCACAAACACGCGGAAGGTTTCCCAGGCCAGGAGAGGCCAGTCGGAGAGTATGCTGCGGTCGATCACCACAGTGCATTCCTCATGGAGGATTTCTACCAAACAATCGTGGCCTTCCACAACTTCGACGCCCCAGTCATCCCACTCAAGATCGGGAAACAGGAGGCGGAGGGGTGTGAACAATTGACTGACCCGTTGTTGGTCAGAAGGCAACAATTGCGGCAGAACTAAAGATTGGTAGCGTTCGGAGGAAAGGTTTCCCCCTGTGAGTGTCCGGAAAACGCCAGCCCGGCATTGTACCGCACCGGTCCTGCGACTCTCTGGCCGATCATTCATATTCGTTTACCCGCTTTTCCATCGCTCGCCACGGACAACATGGATTGCCTTACCCATCATGGGGATTTCTGCATGGAATGACAACACCCAAAGGCCATCGTTCCTTGTTTGGCACCATGAGTTGCTGTTTCTTCTGATGCACCATGAGACCTGACCTGTGGCTAGGCTACCCTGTCTCTGGAGGGCCAAGTATACAGCAGTCTATCCAGGGTTGCAAAATAACCCGAACACCTTGTCCGGTCTAAGGAAACGGCATATCGCGTAAATTCCGTACAGGCTCGCGCAAAAAAGCCTTGTGGGATGTTGAACTATTTTTTTCTTGTGGTGTTCTGAATTTGTAGAGAATGGGACGAAGAGAAGGAAAAGGTGAGGTGGAGAAAAAGGAATCGGGATTAGGCGGATGGACCTGCCATTTCTTCTGCATGTTGTCTCCCTGCTTTGTCGTCTTCGATTTGCTTTTGAATCCTTGCTAAAGTGCGATCGCCCAAACCAGAGGGGGCGGGGACATCGGTCCAATAATTCAGCATGTCCTGAAAGCCGCGTGTGTCTTCTACGACGCTGTGACAGGACGGATTCTCTTGACATCGGTGTTCAAATTCTTGGGAGTCTGGGGTTGGCAGGAGGCCAAAGAGGTAGGCTATCGCTTGGGTTTGGGTGTCGCTTGTCGTACTACCACTTCCCTCGTAATTGGCTGTCGAGGTCATGGCCCCATCCTTCTTTGATGTAGATGCTTGTTGGGTGGTGCTCTGGGTCTTGTTGTTTTGCTGCGACATGGCTTCTAGCTCCTGTTGTGTCCGCGGGGCTTGCCCGCCGGCGTTAAGTGCTTGAGTTTGTTGCTCAGCTGCTTGAGTGCAGAGTGCATTCTTGATTTGACGGTGCCCAAGGGAATCTCCAAGACCTCGGCGATCTCTTCGTACGCAAAGTGATCGTATTGGTACATCACGAACACCGAGCGCAGCTTGGGAGGTAATTGATCCACCGCCTCCTGAATAGATTGACCGATCTGACGACGATAAAGTTCGTTTTCCGGGTTCGGCGATTGCTCGTTCTCCTGCCGATCCAGGACGGAAACCTCGTTGTCATCGTCTTTTTCGAGTTCGACAAAAATTCGCTTGCCCGGGCGGCGGAGCGAGTCGATGCAGAGGTTGTGTGCGATCCGATACGCCCACGGCGAAAAGGATGCCCCCCCTCGAAAGTTCTCCAGGTTCTTGTAGATCCTCAAAAAAGTCTCCTGAAACAACTCCTCTGCTTCCGCCGGATTGCCAATCATCCGAAGAATGAAGTTGTACAGGGGCCGCTCGTAACGTTTGATCAAAACACCAAAGGCTCTCTGATCACCGTCTTGGCGACAGGCTTCCACCAGCTCAAGATCCGATTTCTGTTTGTAGTCACTCATGGTTCAACAACAGCTCATGTCAGCAAAAAGAAAAAGAGAAAGCTAGGTTTGGGGTCTGGTGAATCCTGCAAGAAAGGAACGGTTTGAGGTGGCTTGTGAGCCAACCACTGCCTGGATCTGATCTCTCCTATGACGGATCAGTCCTGGTTCGGTTCATTCTTTCTGCCCAGACTCCCTCTGCATCGTACACAATCCCACCCTGTACAACAATCCTTCTCCACGGTTGTAACCTCATCAAACAAGCAAGTGGCTTGAAAACGCGCCCCAACTTAAAGAGAATGCGCATCACTTGTTGTGTTCTTGTTTCCCCTTTTGCATGTGAGAACCCATGGCCCGAAAACGTCGCAAAGCAGCCCAGCCCAAAGCTCCCGTTCCCACCAAACCCCCACCCGAAGGCAAGGATCGATTGGACAAGGTCCTTGTGCAGCAAGGGATCTGTGAGTCTCGCCAGAAGGCAAAGGGCTACATCTTGGCCGGTCAGGTGCTGGTCAACGATGAGTGCATCGACAAAGTTGGAGCGTTGATCGACGTTGACGCTGCCGTCCGTTTGCGAGGCGAGCGAATGCCGTACGTCTCGCGAGGTGGGCTCAAGCTGGAGGCGCTGTTGGATCACTTCTCCATCAACGTGACAGATCGAGTGGTCCTGGATCTGGGAACGTCCACTGGAGGCTTCTGCGATTGTTTGCTGCAACACGGTTCTCGCAAGGTGATCGGTATTGACGTGGGATACGGGCAGCTGCACAACAAGCTCCAAGGCGATGAACGAGTCCACATGTTTGAGCGGACCAACGCTCGTCATCTGACCGAAGACATGCTGCCGCTGGAAGAGGGGGAGCACATTGGGATCATCTCGGCAGATCTGTCGTTTATCTCGCTTCGCCTTGTCCTGCCTGCTGCTGCGCCGTTTCTGGCTCCAGGAGGAGATGCGCTGCTCCTGGTGAAACCTCAGTTTGAAGTAGGTCGAGAACATCTAGAAAAAGGAGGCGTGGTCACCGATGACGCCCTCCGACAAAGCGCCGCCGATGGTGTCCGCGATGCCGCCGCAGAGTTTGGATGGGTGGAAAAAGGCCGGATCGACTCTCCCGTACACGGACCCAAAGGCAACGTTGAGATCCTGCTGTGGCTGCAACGACCCCTTGATGGATAAGAGGTGGCTATGGGAAACGAGTCCACAGATTGCGCGGATTGCTTGCGTTTTTGCAGGGGGGCGTCCGCAGATTGCGCGGATTGCACAGGCAGGTAGACTGCTTGTGAATAGGAGCCGGTAGAGGTTCCATGTGGTGCGTTGAGAGGGGGGAGCTTGCGGGGCCTTACTGGTAAGCGACTTCAGGGCTCTGTCGTTTCTGAGGGATTTGTTTGCAGGTGGGGTGGGTTTTGACGAACGTTTCAAACGATGAGGTTTGCGGCTTTCGGTTGTAGCGAGACATGTACCAACCCAGCAAACGTTTGTTGGTGCCAAAGAAGAATTGGATTCGTGTGTGGTTGCAATGCACAACCCAGCCACCGTTGACCTTGTTTTCGCTGCATTCCCCCCAGAAAATCTTGGGAATGGTGCTCATGGTTGTCTTGGTGGTCAGGGCGATCCCGCGAACACAGTAGGTTCGTTGTGGCTTGATCCAGGTGCGGACCGAGCGTTTGGCGGTGGTCTTCCAGTCTTTGTTGGGTGTGGCAACGTGGGAACCTGGGACAAGGTAGTTGGCGCAGTGTGTTGTGGGAAGCGAGAGGGGCTTCATCTTTTCTACGCTGAGCGACTTCCAGGAAGTCCCGCGGAATTGCTTGTAACTCAGCCACACGCTTTGGTTGTGACATTGAATGACGTTGCCGCCGATGCGTCGTTCTTCGGGAAGGCAGCGGCCCAACTGGCTGGCAATGCCGTATGCGCCTCGTGATGCATCAATGGTGCGCTCTCCAACCTTGAGGCATGACACTTTCTTGAGGTTGTGTTGGATCAGCCGGACGGTGCGCTTGTTCTGTTTTGCATCAAAGACCACGCGGTACGAACCAACCTTGGCCACTGTTCTGTATTGTGGGGAGGTGTAAGAGAATCCCAGCTTCAACGCCTTCAGCTCAGCGACGTTCATGCCCAGGCGAATTGGTCCCAACGATTGACCTGGAACCAGACGAATGCAGCGATGAGGTGTGGGCTTGCTCTGCGCTTCGGCACGGATTGAACCTCCACACAACAAAGACACCAGGAAACCACCCCAACCCAACTTGCAAAGATACACCGAAAATGCTTTCATTTTCCAACTCCTATATGAAGACAAGCATTCTTCAAAACAACACGTTTTGTTCATGTTGCAGTTCAACGCCAGAGGGTTGGAAAAGTTTTGAAGGAGTAAGAAAAAAAGTGGAGAGGCGTGAAAGCAAAAAGGAAAGACTCCTGACCGAAGCATGACCCTTGCTTCAGTCCAGAGCAGAGAGGACTCAAATATGGATGGAGTCAGAAAGGGAGAGAAGAGATTTAGCCTTTGGGCTTGCTGTCGGCTTTGGCTGCGGCCACTCGCGTCGTTTGTGTGGCCTGAGTGTTTTGGCTGGCTTGCTTTTGTGCCTTCATCGAGGGCTTCTCAGGCTTCTGCACGTAGAGGATGATGCGTTCACGAGCGGGCTTGTGCTTGACCACGTAGTAGGCATCCGAAGCCAGGGACAACCAGTAGGTCATTACCATCATGCAGAGTGCCATGGTCGCCGTCGTTGCGAGTGTCATATAGCTTTTGTAGTTCATGGTAATGTCTCCTAAGTTCTTGTTGTGCTTCGAACGTGTTGCCCCCTCACAAAGCAGATCACGCGCCAATCAAAAAACTAGGTCGAAATGTTCAATAATTTTATTGTGTTGGTGTTTTTGTGGGTGCGGGGTCGAGGACAAGGGAAGGAATCTGTCCAGGTTTCAAGACTATCTTTCAAGGATTGATGGTGTTGGGCTGTGAGCAGGATCACGGGGGGAAATCGATCTGTGAAAGACCTCACGTTTCTCACTTCCACGATCGATGAATGGACAACAAACTCTGTGAGGTGGCTTACGATCCTACGAGGATGTTTCTTCAGGATGGTTGAATTCTTGGTTCGTTCGTGACGAATATCACGGGAAGTGTCGAGGAATGGGAAACGAAAAGCTTACGTTTCTAGAGGAGAATCTCCACCTTGTTTCTTCGTGTGTTAAGGAGGTTGGATTTGTGTCCAGTGTATTGAATCGTTTGTTGCTTGTGAGTCTGTGTTTGCTGGCTGGATGCGCTTACAATCTTGCCATCGATGGTACCACCTCCACAGAGCCTGATGCCAGCGTTCTGGACCCGCGTCGCTTGCCATTTCCCAAAGGAACGACGCTACCGGATGTCCCCAAAGGTCCAAGGGATGTTGCAGAGGCTTGTACCACCAGCGATGGACAACGCGTTTGTGTGTTGGAAGGAACATACACCGGTACACAATACCTCACTGCCAACACGACATGGTTGCTCAAGGGCTTGGTCCATGTTGGTGAAGACCGCAACCTTGTCGAAGATCCAGAGACTCCCAACCAGCCAGGAGTGTTGGTTATCGAGCCAGGCGCCACCGTACAAGGTGACTACCAGACCCAAGGCGCTCTTGTGATCCACCGGTCCTCCCAGATCTATGCGTTGGGAACGAAGGAGCGGCCTATTGTGTTTACGTCGTCCCGGCTGCCCAGCCAACGAAAGCCGGGCGATTGGGGTGGTTTGTTTGTCAGTGGTCAAGCCCGGATCAGCGACTGCGGTTCGGGCACGCCAACCTGCCAAAGTGTCTCTCCACGGGGCTTCTACGGTGGAACCAACAACGACGACAACAGCGGCGTCTTGCAGTATGTGCGAGTGGAGTTTGCTGGACGTCCGCCGACGGACGTTTCTCGCGATAACGGCTTGGTCTTGCAGGGCGTCGGGCGAGGGACGCAGCTCTCTCATGTTCACATCCACCAAAGCTTGCAGGCGGGCTTGACCTTGTTGGGAGGGACAGCGTCCTGGAAGTATGTGGTGGTCACGGGTGCCAAGACAAGTCATCTGCACTGGCGGTTTGGCTGGCGAGGAGCCGGCCAGTTCTTGATCATTGAAGCCGAGCCAGGAACCAATGCAATGGGGATCGACGGTCAAAACAATCCAGGGCTGCCGAATGAGTCGCCTCGCTCCCAGCCCACTCTTTCCAATGTCACTGTGTTGGGTCCTTCGGATGCAAGCAACTCTCGCTGGGGTGTCGCCCTTCGGTATGGTACCGGGGCGAACCTGGCCAACATGGTTGTTCAAGGATGGCAAGACGCTTGTGTTACCTTGGGGCAGTCTGAAACCTTTGCTCATGCCTGGAACAATGACGCGCTCAGTGGCTCCCTGACGTTGTCTCACTCCGTTCTTTCGTGCGGTGCTGTAACCCAGGAGCCTGAATTGTTTGATGGAGAGAGTGTTCCTTTTTCGGTGAAGCAATTTGTTGAAACCCTGAATCCTGGGAATCGTTTGGATGTCCCGCAGCTTCAGACAGTGGGAGCGCGTTGGGTGCCAAAGCCCAACGCCAACGTCCTCTCTGGTGCTCGCTTTGTCGGACCCCATGAAGCGTCCTTCTTTCAGAGAGTCTCGTTTGTGGGTGCCGTGGGCTCCGAAGATTGGACGGCTTCCTGGGTTCGCAGGTAGGTTCTACCTCAATGATGGTATACTCGTTTGCATTGTTCCATTCGTAGAGGAAAGGAGTCGGGGTGAACGAAACAGACAAGGGTCAAACGTTATCCGAGCGGATACCAGGAGAGTTTCGTTACTGGGAACAGCGTAACTCCAGGTACGCAACGTGGCTGCGTCGTGGCATTCGCTGGGTGTTTGGTGAAGATCCTTGTTTGCCTGATGCTGCCGTTGTGAAGTACGCACACTCCTACTACGACGCCGATCCTGTAGCCGAAGCCTTCGTGGAAGACGTGTACCTTAAGCACGGTCAAAAGAAGGGACGAGCGATGTTGGATCTGGCGTTGCGTGCAGGCGTGGACGCTGTCCCAAATGCACCTTCCTCCATGAAGACGTTGTTTGCGGAGGTGGAGCAAATCCCGGATTGGGTTGACTGGGAACAAGTGGAATTAGGAGCCCGAGTGTTCCGGCGTTTTGGTACTCACATGTATAGTTTTGCAGGGGCAATCACCTTGGAAGGGTACCTGGAAAACTCTGTGGCCAAGCCTCTTGCTTTCACGGGGGCTTACAACGGTGAGTCCGCGCAGCGACGGTTCCTGGAGACCGCCGGGTTTTGGGTGGATGTGTCCGAACCTGGAAACCTTCTTCATGGAAGAAAAGGGGTCGAAACCTGCATGAGGGTGCGGGTGATGCATGTGTTTGTGCGCAAGCGGCTGCTCCGTCATCCCGAGTGGGACCTGGAAGGGTGGGGCGTTCCGATCAGTCAGGGGGATGCGCTGCTGACGCTGATGGGTGGCAGTCTCATTCCAGGCTTTGGTCTCCGAACCTTGGGATACCGCACCACCCGGGATGAGATCCTCGCGATGATGCACTTCTGGCGGTATGTTGGTCATTTGTTGGGGGTCCAGCCACGTTGGTATCCTTCGACCATCCAGGAAGCGCTGGGCTTGATGTACACCTCACAGATCAAATCGGTGCACCGATCCGGGCGTGACGGTGAGGAGTTGGCCCGCTCGTACCTGGAGTCCTACGCTCCTGGTGAAGACGACGTGGGTTGGGATGCTTTGGTCAAGCACTGGGAGTATCGATTGCAACTGGGTTATGTCCGCCTGTTTCTACCGCCAAATACCCACAAACGTTACAATCTTCCTGGCGCGGGGATCTGGCGCTTGCATCCGCTGCTTCAATTTCCGTTTGTGTTTGCCTGGGAAACGGCGCGGCGAAACAGCGCTACACTCGACGAACTTCACGACAAGTGGGTGCGGCGCTCTACCCAAGCGTGGGTTCAACGACGCCTCGGAAAGCGCAGCCCCGAATACAAGTCGGTAACTCAATTTACCCGGTAAGAGCGAGTGAAGGAAGTGAACTATTTGCTGGAATGTTGCAAAGGGGTGCTTTTGCGTAGGGTCGAGGCGATGGCGTAGACCAGGGCTCCCAGAAAGTAGACCCAAGGAGCGCCATGCATGAGTAGATCCCACCAGTCGATGAGCTTCATGCCGTGAGCGCCGCCCCAAACCCACTTCAGCTTTCCCCAAATGTGAGGCTCCGGTACAAACGGGGCGAGGCCCAATGTGAGGCTCAAGAACAGCCCCATTGTGACGTTGCTCCACGGGCTGACCTGGTCACTGGACTCTTGCGAACTCATAACATTTCTCCGCTGTGTAGTCGTCGAATCAAACGAAGAAAGAGGGCGCTTTCTTCGGAGAAAGCCTTCCTCTCTTGTGGCGTGCATAGGGAGACTCTACCAACAGAAAGGTTGCAAACGAGGCGTGGGTTGTTGTCCATTTTTTGGGTCGTTTGGTGTCTTCGGCTTAACTTTTGCGGAAGTAGGCAATGGCCCAGGAAGCGGTGCTGAGGGCGAACAGGCCAGCGAACGCATAGCCCCAACTGTTGGTGACTCCGTTGTAGGAAGCTTTGGCAAAGAGAAACGCCATGGCAAGATCAACGCTACCGTTGCTGCCGCAGATGGTTTGTCGGTGGGTGACTGAGATATCATTGCGAACTGTATGAAGCACAGACCCCAACGCAAACATCATGGCACCTGCGAGTCGTACAACCAGCAGGAGACCCTGGGCTGGTTGCAACCCCATCAGTTGGATTAATTTGGTTGGAACCAACAACAAGGCGAGGCCAAAGCCCCAGGCCATCCACGATTGGTAGGTGCAGATCTTGCGGAAGGTAAAAAGATTCATCGAGTCCTCCGTGTTTGAAAGAGATGAAAAAGAGTATCTTGCCCTCCTCAAAGCCGCAACTCTTTCGTCAGAGTCGCCTTAGAAAATATAGACGTCTTGCTGACTTCGCAGTATCGTAGGTGTCGCTTTGTTGCCCTACAATTTACAGTTCCCAAGCGAAGGAGGCTTCTATGCCGATGCGTATTCTTGCGATGGACGGCGGTCCCAGCGTGGTCACATGGTGTCGATGTTTGCAGACGTTGGAAAAAGAACGCCCTGGATTTCTTAGCAAGATTGATATGGTCTCTGGGGTTTCGGCCGGTTCGCTGGCGAGCATCTACCTTGCCGACAAGATTACGCCGTTGGCTCCAGGTGAACCTGCGCAGGAAGCGGCCGATGGCTTTGTGTCGTACATGCACGAGCTGTTGGAATACTACGCACCGGAAGGCCTTCAAAACTACGCCACGGCGCTCAAGGGCGATGAGGCCATGGTGCAGAACGAACCGCTGATTGAGTTTTTGAAGAAACACATCACGCCGTTCTCTTCCACGCCTTTGCATCACCCCGATCGGGACTCCGCGTGCAAGGTCACGATCTTGGCGGGGCGCAAAGATGAGCCATGGGGTCCTGAACTCAATCGCAACTGGGGTCCCAACCCAGAGCCCATCAACGACTTGATCAACATGGCGATTCGCAGCTCGGCGTATCCGATGTGGCTGCCCGCCCGGGAAGGTCGTGTCGATGGTGCGGTGTACTGCAACTCCCCTGCTTCCACCGTCGTCACAACGTTGGTAGAGGAGCACGGTCGCGATATCCTCGATGACATCGTGATCTTGTCCCTCGGTGGCGACGCGGGAACCAGCAACCTGTCCAATCTTGTGGTGCCGGGTGATCCTCTGCCGCCCAAGCCTCCTTTGCCCGACATCAAGTTGCCACCCGGCTTTAAACCACCATTCCCAATACCCGAGAGCCTGGAAGAAGCCGGCGAGATGCTGACCCAATTCCAGCAGGACCTGAAAAACGCTCTGGAAGGGGAGTGGAAGTGGGACTTCAGCAATCCACCACAACCTGGCAACCAAAACTGGGGATGGAAACATTGGCTGGCGTATCCTGGTAACCTTTGTTTCTTTGTCCAAGTCTACATCAACAACATTGGCCTGGGCTCCACGATGCAAGCGCGTCAGTTGCTGGGAGAGGACAAGGTCTGTCGTCTCGCCCCTGTCGGGCTTATGAGTATGGGAGAAGCGATTCTGGGTATCTGTTTTACCCAGCTGGATCTGTTGATCAAGCTGTCTGACTTTGCCGCTGCCTTGTGGGCTGACCCTGTTACCTCCGACTTGTTCAACTTCCAACCGTCCATCCAAAGCACCCTCGATTGGCTCGATACCCACTGGATGAACGACTAAAGCATCCTTCCATCCCTTTTCTCTCCGATACGTCCCAATGCCCAGTCTTCTTCCCAACCTTTCTTTTTTCTTGGTTCTCTTTCTTCCAAGGATTTCCCAGTTGTTGGTTGCCCAGCGTTCTTCTTTGAAGCGGGAGTTAGTTGTTCCCCCAAAAGACGCAGGGACAAAAATCGAACTGGCAAGTTGTGCGGTGTTTCTTCATAGTCACTGTATGATGTATGGGACAAATGGATTGTTTTGGAAACGCAAGGTTGCTTGCTTTGCGAAAGGATGGTCGTGATGAAATGGTGGGCGTTTCTTTTGGCTGTGGGTGCTTTGTTGTGCGGCTCTGTGGGCTGCATTGAGATCTCGTCGCGGTTTGGTGACGGACAGGGTGGCTTGTCACAAGGTGTGGTTCCAACTCAACCCAAAGAACCAGTTGTGACCGATGCTTCTACGCCAGAGTCATCTGGCCAGGGAAAGACCACTCCATCGGGTCCTGAAAAGGCACCCCAACCTCCTCTTGTTCCAGACACTGCGGGAACGTATCCATCTTGTGCTCCTTACCAAACGCCAGAGTGCCAAACAGACGCCGACTGTCCCACTGGGCGACCCCACTGCTCCAATGGGATGGTTCGCCAATGCCTTAAGTGCAAGGCAGAGGTGTACTTGGAGGGTTCTTCTTCCTCATGCAAGCCTCCTGAGCTTTGGCGAAAGTATTCACAGAGCCGCTGCGGCAGTCCTGGCTTCACCAAGCTCGCGATTGTTCGACCTTGCGACGCTTGTGGAGGTGGCTCCACGCGGTATGTTTTGCAAGTTTGTGTGCCCCAAGCTTGCTCCGCTCCCTGATTCCTCAAACCCCTCCCTTTGTTTGCTCCAACCATTGCATCTTCAAAGCAGATCGGAAATACTCAGGACATTCGCCGCCGTTGTTGCAACACGTTGCACCTGAAATTGCGAAAGCAAGGAAGGTTTGCGCGTGCATTCCAGTTTGGGGAGAAAGTGCTGTGTGGAATTCGTTGATGCGTTGGGCTGTCTGTGGATGGATGGCCGTTATGTTGTGGTGCGTTTCGTTGGATGTGAATGCTGCTGGCTTCTACGCCCCTGGTGTGGGCACACGAGCGATGGGGCAGGGCGGTGCATTAACTGCGTCAGGGCGTGACTTGACGTCGCACTGGCACAACCCTGCAAATTTATCGCGCTTGCGAGGTCTTCACTTCCAACTGGATGGAACACTGTTGTTCAACGCCTTCTCGTTTGAACGCGACCCTCTTGGAAGCAAAGGCTTTCCCAAGGTCAATAACATTGCACCTCCTAACATCATCCCATTCTTGGGGATCAGCTACGATGTGTTGTCTCACGCCAAAGTGCCAAAGCAGCACAGCCTTGTTCTTTCGTTTGGAGTGTGGGGTCCCAACGGAGGAAACCTCGACTACGGTGATGCTTCAGCGTTTCCTGAGTGTCAGGGCGACAACAAAAGCAATCTACATTGTGGAACCCAAGGACCGCAGCGGTATTCCTTGATTCGCAGCAAGCCGTTTCAGATGTTCTTGTCGTTTGCGCTGGCATACGGCGTGAAGCTTGGACCTGTCGGGCTTCGCGTTGGAGGTGGGTTCCAACTGGTTCAAACGCGGGTGGAGCAAACTCTCGCCGTGAAAGCTTTGGAAGAAGCCACCGACCTGGAGTCCCTCGACACCATTATCTCGATCGATACAACAAGTCCGTTGACGCCCAGCGGAAACTTCGGTCTTACCATTGATCTGCCAGGGGGCTTTTCGATAGGAGGGGCCTTTAAGCTGCCAGTTCCGGTGCAAGCCAACGGAACCCTCAAGGTCGATGTTTTGCCTGAAGCCCTTGGTAACTTGGTGACAGTCAGCGGTGATGCTGCCCGTCTGGAACTCGAACTCCCCTGGATCTTCCGCGCTGGCGTTGCCTGGCAGCCCACCTTCTTCCCCCGTCTTTTGGTGGAGTTTGCCTTTGTCTACGAAGCCTGGAGTTCGCTCGACAAGATTGTGTTGTCGTCACCGGAAGGCCCCAACCAACTGAAGTTCTCCATCTTGGGAACAGAGAGCGTGCTGGAACCCATCGACATCAATCGAAAGTGGGTGGACTCCTGGTCCACACGTGTCGGTATTCAGTTTGCGATTCTCCCCAAATACCTGATGATTCGGGCCGGATACTTCTACGAAACCAGCGCCATCCCCCAAAAGAACTTCAACGTCTCCGAGCTTAACGGAGAACGACACGGCATCACCGCTGGTTTGGAAGGGCGAATTCCCGCTGGGCCGGTGCAGATTATGATCAACGCCGGTTACATGCACACCTTTGAAACGCCTCTCGAAGTAAAAGACAGTGAAGAGCGCAACATCATCCTCACACCTCCCGGCTCCACCGGCTCCATTGTCGGGAATGGAAAATACAACGCTGCGCTGGATCTCGTGTCCTTGTCGCTCTCTGTCGTGTGGGGTGGCTACGATAACAGCCCTGTGAAGGTTCAGCAGTAAGGGAAGTAGAGAGGGGGCCTCCTCTGGCCTGGGCTCATGGGAGTGAAGTCTCAGGTTAGGTTTTCGTAGGGGTAGGTGGTGGTAGAGAGGGGAGCTTTTCTAGTCTGGGCTCTCTCCTGGCCTGGGGTCCTGAGAGTGAATTCTCAGGTTAGGTTAAGAGAAGCTCTTCTACTCGTCTGTTTCTTCTGGGTCTGGGAAGACGATGCGTCGGTCTTCGAGGCGGATTTCCAGAGCCTCTAGAATCTTGCGTTTGGTGGAGTGACGACAGGGGTAGCCTTTTTCAATGCGATCAATCGTCAACACTGACAGCCCAGCTTTTCTCGCCAATTCCGCCTTGCTCATCATTCGGTCTTCTCGCACCTTTTTCAGGTGATTGATCACACTCATATCATAACCTCACAAGATTCTGCAGCAGCTTGCCGTGCAGAGAACATCCACAACGATCACTTCCGATTCTTTGGTCTAACAAGCTTTCGTTAAGTGTAATTAGCATCCATTGGTCTCAAATAAAAATAAATTACAGAAAATTATGTAACAAAAAATACACATGTGCTTAAAAGATATAAAAATAGGTGTTAATTAGGTGTGAATTGTGCGTTTGGATCAAGGGAAAAGAGTTTGAGGACTGTGAAGGGAAAGCAGAAAAAGAATCCGTGGGGTCGATCGTTGCGCAGTGATCAGGTTGGATAGTCTAACGTTGCGGGTGTGTTAGACCAGGTTGATCAGGTACTCGCCGGCTGTGTGGGCAAGGTAGTTGACGATGCTAAGTTCGCCTTGGGTGAAGGGTCGTTCGCCTTGTTGGTTGTAGAGGACAATCGCGCCGAGCATCCGTTTTTGGTGTTGGATGGGAACAGCAAGGATGGAGCTGGGAGCGAGGTTTACAAGGTTGAGGACGTCTTCTTGGAAGCGGGGCTCTTGCATGGGGTCTGCGATAAGTTGGCTGACTCCTTCGTGGGCGCAGTAGCCAATGATGCCCTGTCCCATGGGAATTCGGAAGTTCAGCATCTCATCGCTTTTGGGACCGCTGGCGACCTCAAACCAAAGCTCCTGGTTGGGGCTGTTGATATCGGTCAGCAAGACGGCTCCGCCGCCGGCGTTGACGTTGTTGAGAGCAAGATCCAGCACGAACTGCATGGCTGCGTGTCGGTCTTCACCGTAATCGTAGATCTCCATGGCGCGCATGAAAGCGTCGGCGAGGATCTCGGTGGTCATACCGGGCGTGTACTTCCCGCTGCTTCCCGACACGGAAGAAATGGAAAGCATCGGTGCTGCAGGTTCGGGCGCTGCCGGGGCAGGCTCTGGCGCTGGAGCTGGGGGCTCGATAGGGGGCAACGGCTCGGCTGGAACGGGAGGTTCTGCAGCAACAGGAGCCGGAGTGGGAGCAGGCGGTGCTACGGGAGCTGGTGGCTCGGGGTCGACAATCGCTGGTTGCTCTACGGGTGCAGAAGAAGAGGACCCTGCCACAATGGCGATCGGGGCAGCGAAGTCGAGGTCTTCTTCCGGAAGTTGTTCTTCGGAAGGAACGTTGGCGACTGCGAAGGGCACGTCGTCGTCGGCATCGGAGATGGTTGTGGGTTGAAGCACTTCCGATACTTCCACATTCACAGGTTGACCACCCGCTGCTTCCTCGCCCAAGGCTTCCCGGGTTTGCATGGTGGCGCCAGGGTCTTCTTGCGAAAGGCTGGGACCTTCGGTTTGCTGCTGGAAGAAGTCGATCGGAGGCAAGAACGCTTCGGTTGCCCCTGCTGGTGCCGAGGGAGCCGGTGCCTGTTCTTCGATAAGATTCATCGCCGCAGGCAGGTCTTCGGCTCGGGTGTCGTTGCTGCTTCTCTCTTCCGCGGGCTTCACAGAGAATGTGCGACCGCTGGTCGGTTCCGTGACTTGCACCACGTTTTCGTCGAGAATGTCGCAGACGATATTGCGCGTTTCCATAGACTCGCCGAGCTGGTTCAGGCTGTCTTGTAGAGCCACCAGCCAGTTCGGGCCTTCAATGACAAACGTCTCAAGTTGTTCTGGGTTGGAGCGTTTGGGAATTTGAACTTCAAATTGCATGTTCGGACCTCACACAGAGCCGTGTTGGGAGAGTGTTAACCGATGTATCAACATAGGGTAGATTGCAAAGCGGGTCAACTTGTGTACACGAGAAGTTTGAGGGAAGCACAGTGAACTTCGTCATCTTGGTCAAATCGTACGAGAAAACACCTGGAGCACCCCAAGACATTCCTGGGGTCCTTCCGGTCGCTGAATGGGTCCACAACGCACGCGGAGCTTTGGTGTATGCTTCGCCGTCGGATGTGTATCTCCATGAAGGTCGATTGTTCTGCAACGGTTGGTGCCCTGACATAAGTAAGAACACATGGGAGTGGAACGAAGGCATTCCTGTGGATGTGATGTACAATCGCTTTCCTCGTCGCCGTGATCCCGAAGGGCTAGACCGGGTCGCCCAATCTTGCGATACACTGGGCATCCCGTTTGCAAACCATCCGGATTTTCGGGCGCTTGCTCGTGACAAATGGCAGACCGTCCAGGTTCTTCGTGACGCTGGCGTGACCGTGCCCGAGACCGTTTTGGCCTGGAAGGATGTGCCTGACGCCCTTCAACGTTGGGGTCGTGCCTTTCTTAAACCTAGATACGGTGCATTTGGTGAAGATGTTTATGTCTTGACCCAAGAAAATCATTCCTCCATCCACATCGAGGGGCCTACGGCAGGAGCCGTTCAGCACGTTGCCACCGAAGCTTTTACGGATTGGTTGGGGGCTCACTTTGTCGAACACGATATCGTGGTGCAATGTGCCATCGCTCCTCCTCTCCAGGGTCGGAAGGGCTTTGCGGTGCGAACGTTGTGGCAGCGTGACGAAACGCTTGCATGGCAGTCGTATCCTCGTGTGGCGAGAGTTTCCAACGATGACGCTGTGGCCAATGTCGACCGGGGAGCCAGCGCCATGCCTCTGCGAGAGTGCTTGGTCCAAGAATTTGGCGTCGAAGAGGCCGATGCGTTGGAGAAAACAGCCTCCGCGCTCGAACGTCAGGCGATTAATGCCTTGCTTGCTGCGCTGCCGTCGTTATCTTCCGGGTCCGTGGTTGAAATGGGCATGGACTTGCTGCTGGACCCTGAGCATCGTTGGTGGTTGCTGGAGGTCAATGGTTTCCCCCAAGGTCGCTTGCGCTACCTGGCTCGCTTTGCTCAACCCGAATTTGTTGCCGCTCACCACCGCGCCCACTGCTCGCCTTTGGCTGCGTTGAAAGCCGCATCACTGCATAACATCATCCAATAATCCTGCGTTGGAGTTCATCATGCGATGGGGCCTTTGACGTGGGTTCGCTTTTCTCGTACTCTTTTTCAGCGACAACAGGAGACTTTGTGATGGCCAAGAGAAAGAAAGAATCGTTGCCCGATTGTGGACTGTACCGGACGGGGCGCGCGCTCAAGAGCAACCCTGAAGGTGTGCCCAAAGGTGTCCTTGTGATGTTTCACAACCACTCCAACCGAAACATCCCCTTTGTCCAACTGCCCGAAGAAAACACCCACAACGTCTGGACCTTCAACGAATATGGACCCGGTATCGAAGACGACGATGCGTTCATTGACGCCTTGGAGCCTCTCCGCGAGCAGGGCTTTTACTTTCTTCGCGAGCCGTTGGAAGTCACCGACGGCGTGTTGCCCGCACAAACCTTGGTCCAGCTGGGCTACAACCGCGACGCAGAGCCTATCTTCTTTCAGGCCAGCCGCGACACCTACGAAAACGCGCTGAACTTTCCGGAGTCGGGCTATGGCTTCACCGACGCGAGCGTGTTGGACGTGTTGGCTCCTGAACAACCTCTGATCATCACTGGTTACAACGACGAAGAAGATGATCACGTACACATGCAAAATGATCCGTCGGAAGGTTTGCTCAACTGAGGGGAGAGCGATCGCTGCACATGTAGGTCGGCCGCACCTCTCTTTCTTTCATCACAAGGAGAGCGCTCATGGGATGGCGCGACAAGTTGGTGTCTCTGATTCCCAATCCGCTGGTTCGGTTGTTTGCCGGCCCCTACATCGCGGGAAACTCCCTGCAGATTGCGCTCGAAAAAGCCCGCGAGTTGTGGGAACGCCGAGGACTGCGGACAACCCTTGATCTGCTCGGTGAGGGTATCAAAGAGCGCGGCGACATCGACGCCGAAGTCGCTGAATACCTCCGCATTGTCGACGCCGTTGACGATGGCTCCTACATCTCCATCTCCCTCAAACCCACACAGATGGGCCTCGCCATCGATCCCGAACTGTGCCAGTCCAACATTGAAACCATTGTCCAGGCAGCCAAGGCCAAAGGCATCGACATCACCCTGGACATGGAAGAGTCTGACTACACAGATGCGACATTGAAGCTGTACCGAACGCTCCGCCAATCGTACGACAACGTCGGGACGGTGCTGCAGTCGCGTTTGTTCCGAACCAGCGATGATATCGACAAGTACCTCAAGGGACTCAACGCACACATCCGGTTGTGCATTGGCATCTACCGAGAGCCTGCTGAGATTGCATACACCGACAAGCGGAAGATGAAGGATAACTTCCATGTGTTGGCTCGCAAGCTATGGGAGGAAGGCCACTTTGTCGCGATTGCAACCCACGATGAGGCGCTGATCCGTCGCTGTCACGACCTCGCTCGTGAGATGAACATCCCGCAAGACCGGTACGAGTTTCAGATGCTTCTGGGCGTTCCGCGTCATGTGATTCAGCAGGAACTTCGGGCGTCAGGCGCACCTGTCCGATTGTACGTTCCCTACGGAACGACCTGGAATCATGCGTACGCTTACGCTCGACGTCGCCTCGTGGAAAATCCTAACATCGGCTTTTACGTGGCTCGCAATCTCCCTCGCAAGATCTGGAACTGGCTCACAGGGAAATCCCGTCGAGTTCAGGCGCAGCTTCCTCCCAAAGAATGAGAGCGCACTTTAAGGAATCACGGTGAAGTGCATATAGGGTGTTGCTGAGGCTTGGTTTCTTACATCGAGCAACTCGGCTTGGAGCTTGAAGCGCACATGGTACCGCTGTCCCGGTGTTGCGCCCTGCAGCTGGTAGCGGATCTTTGTCTCAACATAACCCTTCGATTGTGTATGAAACGAGGCGTTCAACAGGTCCTTCATTTGGGTTTTGTATGGGTTGTCTTCGGTCGCTGGGGTTAGCTCAAACAGCCCTCCAAAGTAGAGGCTGGGGCTGGCACCTCCGGCCTGGATCGCTTTGCACAGCTTGTTAAGATGCTGGTTCCATTGTTCGCGAGTGTGTTCCTTAGGTTTGGGATACAACACGACACCAAGAGGTACAAAGTCCGCTGAGGACGTGTCCTCTTGGTCAGACCAACCTGAACCACGTAGCCGTTGCTGGGCTTGTGAGAACGCGTCTGGTTTGGATGGATTTTCGTCCGCTACATCTCGTGACAGCAGAACGGTCGTAAGAATCGGGTTGTACAGCAGCGTTCCACCATCTCGGGCATACGCACGCAGATCCTTGGCGGAGGCAGAGATCCCTGCATAGATAGGCGCAAGTCCTGAAGCCAATGCGTTGCTCAATCCAAGGATCTTTTCCAACATCATATCTATGTTTTGATGGGTCGGATAAATGAACCCGTTGTATTGGTTTTGTCCTGTGTAGTATTTGTCTTCTTCTTCGTATACTTGATAGAACACGATATCCTTAACCGATAGCTCATCGCTGCGCAGCAATATCATGCTGAAGAGATCGAAGTCTCCCCGGATACTATCCATGTTGAAGGGGCCTTTGGCCAACCACGCACCTGTGCCCTCAAAGCGCGAACCTTTGGGATCGGTAAGGGCCGACTGCTCACTCAGATCCATCAACAAGGCATGTACGAGAGGAACACGACGATTGTCGCTTCCCTGACGAAGCGCAAGGTTTCGTGGGTTCGGTTGTATGACAAAGCTACCTTCGTCACGGACAACAGAGAGTGTGGCGGTTACTTTTGGCAGAAGCTTGCCTGTGTTGGCGTCGCGGACTTCCACCAGAGGCCCAGACTCTCCTTGCATCACCTGAAGGCTCTTGGCTGAAAAGTAAAACGGTGATTGCGTCAATCCGTCGAGGTCGATGGCTTCTTTGGAACCTGGATTGTCGTCAACCAGGGCCAACCGAAAGGTGTGCGTGCCGCTAGTTCCCCGTGATGTTCGCAGCTCCGGTTCACAGCGCGACGTTCCATAGACTGTTCCAAGTCCGCGCTTCTCGTCGGTGACCTCGACCGAATAGCTACATTGGCGCCAATCTCCATTGCAAAAATCGGTGCACCCCCACCCGAGTGCACAAAGCAACAATAGGACGACTCCTGACGTCAGCGAAATTCTCATGACGTGCTCCTCCATTCTCTGGTACGCAACCTTGTCGCGCACATTTGTTGATAACTTCCAGAGTTAGGATAGCGTGCTGAGTCTTGATTTCGCAAGGCTTTTTTGCGGTGGGGAGATTTTAGTTTCCGGCGGTGTTGCGTTGTTGACGTCGGGACGCCTGGTATTTGGGCCAGATCTTATCGATGTTTTGGAAGGGGCTGTCTGCCAGCTCGGAGAAGCGTTCGAGGAGCTCTTGGTTGTCTTCGATGACTTGTTGTTTGTCTTTGCGGTTGAGGTATTTGGAGCGACCCAACTCCAACACGTACGAGAGGGCCTTGTGACGAGCAAACGCCCAATCGCCAAGCGTTCCTGCGTGAGAGTAGAGGCGTCGGGCTCGCCACACTTTGTAGCGATTGTGCTCTGTGAAATATGTACCAATACGTCGGAACCATTGGTAGTAAGGGCCGCCCATCTTTTGCCAGGTGTGGGCGTAAGGCAACAGCAACATGGAGCCCGCTTGATGGATGTCGAGGAGAGCCGTTAGGTTCCGGATGTTCCACACAAAGCGACGGAGCGCGGCGGTTTCTGGCTCCGCGAAAGGGTGGGTGCCAGGCAGGTTAAAAGGTTTGTAACGGGAGTAGGTGAAGCGTCGCCACTTAAACGAAAAGTTGCGATTGAGATCCACGCCGATCTGCCCGTCGTGCTGGACGCCTCGGTTAAAGCGCCACCACTTGAAGACACCACCCAGCATGTCAAACGCTTTGCCATCCGGGTTAAGCACTGGGATGAACCAAAAGTGCCGGGTACGAAGCCACTTCATGACCACAGGGTCGCGGCGTTGGTAACGCTTCAGCAGGTTCTGAGTCCAGTGGAGAAGCAGGTCTGTTCCGAGGTGTTCGTCGCCGTGTTGGCTTCCCACAAAGACTGCGGTGGGCAGATGCTTGTTCCGCGTGGGGTAGCCGATGCGGTAGGCCCAAATCGGGCGACCTTCTGCCGAGCAACCTATGCGCTTGAGCCGAAAAATACGACGGAACCGTCGGTCTCGGGCCCACTTCTTGATGGTCGTATTGGTCTGGGCCACGGTGACAAAGTTGGTCTGGTCGAAGTCGTTCTTTAACTCACACCACTCGGTGGACAGCTTGGGAGAGAGCTTTTTGAGTTCGTCAGGAGCGTACGTTCCCATGAAAACGATGTACCACCAGGGGCACTTCTGTTTTCGGAGCATCAACTTGGCGAGGCGTCGGGATAGCTTGCGGGCAAACACTGGCGCCGGTCGTAACTTAAGCCATCGCGAAACCCTCGAAACCATCGCAACTTCAGTGCCCATCGGTAACGCTTTGTTGTAGAGATAGGCCGTCCATTTGCGGAGTAAGGTTTCGTACTCTCGTTGGGTGAACTTCTTGATGTTCCTTTGTATCAGGCGGGTGGCGGCGTCGACCATCATGTATTGCTTGTGCTTGTGGCCTTTGTATCGATCCCACCACCAGGGACGAGAGCTAAATCGGTAGCGGCGTGGAACACGTCGAGGCTTCTTCACCATGAAGTAGTACTGACGGCGCTTTGCGATCACTCGACAGGTCCGGGAGTTGGCTCGCTGTAGCTCATCTTGTAGCCAGGACAGCATACGCTTCACCAGGCGCTTGGTCTTGTGTACAGAAGGACGTCGCCACGCTTTGTAGCAGGTCCGATTGCGAATGCCGAACCACTTGCAATACCTCCACCAGCGGCGAGGATACGGTCGAACCACGCGAAAACGTCCAGGTAACTTGGTCGAGCGTGGCTTTGTCTGAGGGCGGCAGGCTCCTCCCCGTTTCCAACCGTCCCAGGGAATGTTGTGAAGCGTCAGGGTTCTGCGTTGGACTTCTTCTGAACGATGCGACAAGGTTGAAGGTTGGGATGATGGTTGCTGAGAACAAAAAGGCCGCGATGATGTTTGTGTGGATGCTTGTGCTGGATGACTGACAAAACAAAGCAGAGCACCGCCTACCAGTGCTCCTATCGCTGCTCTGAATAACATAGAGAACCTCCCACATGCCTGAGATGATGGACCGGCTTGCTGCGACCGGCCTGCAATATTTGTCTGGGGAATTGTTGGTCCTCCTTGCCCATCCCCTTGTTTCTTTAGAAATCTGGGGGGCGGAGGTCGCTGGGTCAAGGTATATCTTAACCAGGAAAGTCGGGTACAATTTCCAACATCCACACCCTGGGGCTTTCTGCTCCAATGTCGTCTTTGGTGAACCGGCTTTGTTGAAGGCAAACCCTCTTGTTGAAGTCATGCCATCTTCCTGAAAACCGTTATCGCTGCTATCGTTAACTCTGGAACCTGATGAAACTTCGGGCTGGAGGTAGGAAGCAGTATGAGACTTTGGTTTGTAGCGAGTATGGTTGGTTTGTGGTTTCTCGCCTTGGGATGCAGCGGTGGAACACCTGGTACAGAAGCAACGACGGAGCCCAACGGCAGCGTCGAAACCGGCGGTTCGTCCGATGCTGGTGCTGGAACAGATGCAAGCGCTGGAGAAAGTGTGCCTGAGCAGTCGGTGGTGTCCGACACGACGGGTGGGAACGAAAAGTCACCGATCAATCCGAAAGGGGAGTGGAAGAAAGCAGAGGTCTTGCCGGATGCACAACAAGAGACAGCGGTGTTGGCCTTTCGCGGAGAAATTTATGTGATCGGCGGTATCACTGGAGCCATTGCTACCGTAAAAACGGTGCTGGCGTACAGTCCAGAAACGCAGAAGTGGCGAAAGGTCGCGGACCTACCGATTGTCATGCATCATGCCAATGCCGTCGTTCTTAATGACCGGATCTATGTGGTGGGTTCGCTGTCACCGAACTTTCGAGAGCAAGGCAATGTGTACGAATACAACCCAGACTCCAACACCTGGACGGAGAAAAAGCCTATGCCTCAGGCCCGGATACGTGGTGCCTCTGCGCTTGGTGTGATTGGCAAAAAAATCTATGTAGCCGGAGGGTTGCGACGAGGAGCGGTTGTCGACTTTGATGCTTACGACCCCAAAACCGAGACCTGGGAGACCAAGGCCAATCTGCCCACATCCTTGGATCATTTGGCCGGTGGGGTGATTGACGGAAAGTTCTATGTGGCTGGTGGTCGCAACGGTACGATTGAGTCGATTCATCCGCTCTCGTATGTGTACGATCCTGCAACAGACAAGTGGAGCGAGATTGCCAAAATGCCTACTCCACGGGGTGGTGTCGCTTACACAGTACACAAGGGGAAGCTGTATGTGTTTGGTGGTGAGGGGAATCCAGCGCAAGGCTCTAGCGGCGTGTTCCACCAGGCCGAAGTGTACGACCCAGCAAAGAACGAGTGGACTTCCTTAGAGCCAATGGCTGTTCCAGTTCATGGTACAGGTGCTGCCAGCTTGGGTGATGTGATTTACATTCCAGGTGGGGCTACCAAGCAAGCGTTTGGTGCAGTGAACGCCCACGCGATCTTCCTTCCTCCCACTCCCTAATCGCTTTCTTTCCTTGTTTTTTTCGTAACATCAGCCCTGTAGACGGGGGCGTTTGCCAAGTCGGTGAGAATCGAGTAGACTCGCGACCAAACCAACTGAAACAATGAGGGGATGTCATTCATTCCAGTTTGCGAAAGTGGTATTCGTTTTTCTCTGCTATGGTTCAAAGCGGTGTGTAACCTTTGTTAACCCTGGTCTTGTGGGAGTGACCGATGAGTTCGTTCTCAACGCGTGTTGTGAAGTTCTGGTGGATGTTGTGTTTGTTGTTGGTGGCAAGCCCTGCCTGGGGTGAGATCAAAGTCGCAGACAGTGGCAAGACAGAAAAAGAGGGGAAAACAGAGGAAGTTAAGGTTCCTGCCCCAAAAAAACCGGGGCGTATCCGGTACCAATCGATGTCGGCCTCAGGTCGTCGCCAGACTGTGATCACCGCAAGTGAACTGTTGGCATTTCGTTGGAACTACTTTGGTCTGTCACACACGTTTACGCTGGATGCGCAGATCAACAACCTGTGGGGCACCGATCACTTTTTGCTTAACTCGTACCTATCGATCGGCGTACAGCACTTCTTCTCTTCGCAGAATACATTCCGGTTTTATGTAGGATTCCAGCCTCTGTCGATCCTCGACTTTCAGTTTCGGGCCGGGATCTTCCATACCTACGGACAATTTAACTCTGTCCTCCGCAGTGAACAGTACTCCGAATACTACATCGACAACCTTAACCAACAAAAAGAGAACGGTGATGTGGTAGAGACCAAGCTGGGTTTGTCCATGCGACTGCGTGCCCGGCTCAAGCTCAAGTTTTGGCGGATCATCTTGTTGAACGCTGTGTCCTTGCAGTTCTTTGCGATGTTTGGTTTCAATGACAACACGTACCCAACGCCTCGCCAGTATTATGCCGAGCCCATCTCGACCAAGCATCTCCACGCCAACGACGTTGTTTTGATGAACGATACGTTTCTGTTTTTTGAGGTGTTGCGATACGGGAAGGGGGATCGTCGGAAGCTGTGGCTCGGTTTCTACAACGAGTATGTGAACGCGGTGAATTACCAGCGTAACGGTCAAACGGGCGACCCCACCAACAAGCTGGGCTTGATTGGGATCTGGACCCCGCTCAAGCATGTTGGGATGCCAACCATTGTTGTCCAATTTAAGCTTTGGGTACTAGACCGGTACCTTGGGTTGATCCGGACGGATCCTGCTGCACCCGGTCCAGCCATGGCACCCAACTTTGAATTTGTGGCTGCGATCAACTGGGACTTCTCTCTGTTCCAAAGCGAACAGGTGAAGATCTCTCCCGGCTTGCGTGAGCGGTAGTCTTCCTGTCTGTCTCCTTCCTCAGGAGACATAAGCTCCTTCTGTGACTTCCTTCACCTCTCTGTAACTATCAATCGCAAACATGGTGTTGATCAGGAACACGCATCCAAACATGATCCAGTACACCTGGGGGAGTGGCTTTTGGATGGAGAATTCCACATAGGTCAGTCCAACAAAGCCGAGCAACCAGCCCAGGCCAACCATGCGTTTGACGCCTACCAGCAAGTAACCCAAACCTGGAAAAAAGAAGTTGGTGAGCGCTGCAATCCACTTTTTCATGACGTTCTCCTTTGTCGTGTTGTCCTGAGTGTTTTGTTGTGAACTCAGGGAAGGGAAAGTCCTCTGGGTTCGGGAAGGACTTTGTTGTGTTCGTCTTCGTTACACCAAGGAGAATACGTATCCGAATGGACGATTGCATTTCTGAATGTCCACTTGTCTTGTCCAATCGTCCAAAGTTAAAGGTGGGCTCTTTAACGCGAAGAGCCCACACCCGCTCGAATGAAAATCGAACTTGTGTGGGCCCCGCGCCAGAAGCCTGACGAGGCTTCATTGGAACGATCGCTCCCTAGAGCGCAGAGCGATCGGTAAGAGGGAAAGGGTTCCGGCTCCCTTAAGCCGCGCGACGGTTGCGCTTCTTGGGTCGCTTGTAACCGGGCCATTGATCGGCATCCAGTCGGGTGGACAGGTTCAGCATGCTGTCCGTGGAGGAGCGGTCCGTCGAGAAGAACACGCCGTGGGTGTAGAGAGGCTCACCCATCAACACTTGCTGGGTAAAGTTGAGCAAGTAGTTGGCCGCCATGATGTTGGTGGCGATGTTTTGGGGAGCCGACTCGGCGCGCTCTGCACAGGACAACTCATCGTTGAAGACAGCCTTGCGGTCGCGGTCTACTTCAGGGAACAAGTCGGCTACGCTGGGGAGACCGAAGGGTTGGTCAGCCTCCGTGTTGTTGGGATCGTAGGCGTCGAAGTTGATGCCGCAGATGACCTGTCCATGCATCTCTTCGTTACCTGCATCGATCCAAACGCGCCCCTGACGACGACGGAACCACTTTCCGATCTCACGACGGGTGCGGTGGTTGTCGACACAGCCAATCACAATCGTGGAGCCGTTGCCATCAAGAGTCATCCGGGTCAGCACCTTGGTGCTTTTCAGGTACTCAGGGATGTACTGGATCTGGATACCGAACGCTGCGCTGTATCGTTCGGCCAGCACTTCCGCTTTGTATCTACCAAGGTCGGGCGTGATGAAGTTTTGACGGGTCAGGTTCTTGGCTTCGACGCGGTCACCGTCCAACAAGATCAACTCAATGTTGTCGTTGTTCCAGCTTGCTACCAAGCGAGCGAGGTTGGGGACCAAGTAACCACCTGTTCCTCCGCAACCCACCACGATGATGCGTTTGCGGTAAGAGGATTGGTAGTTTTTCATTGCGATGGGCATTTCAAATAGCGTCGTCATGGTTTTGTCTCCTCAGGTCTGGCGCGACCACAGGCTCCGGTGTTCCGAAGCTTGGTGTGTTGGGTGTAAGGATGCAATGGCCCAGACAAGTCAGAGTCTTGTGACTTGTCTGGGCGTTGGTTTTAGATGCTGAAGCGTCGGCTCATCGGCTTGTAGGGTTGGACATCTTCCACCCATTCGCCGGCGTTGCTGAGCACTTCATCCCACTCGGGGCCCCAGCTTTCTACGCGACGGCGACGACGCGAAGAGAAGGAGCTACGGGTGCTGGAGCGTCGGGGCAGCGAGGAGAAGGAGCTGCCAAAACTATCCGGGGACTTGCCAAAAGACGTTGTGGATTCGTCCTCATCTTTGGTTTTCTCAATCTCTTCCACTTTGCCGGGTCCACCCCAGCGGAGGTATGTGGAGTCGACTTCGGGCTCTTTCTTTCCGGCGCGGCGGTGGTGACCAAACGGAGCGTACTCACATTGGTCGAGCCATGCTTGGGGCCAGTTCATCGCGGGTTCTGCTTCGCCAAACAGAGACTTGCCTTCCATTTCCACAAAGCGACCGGCGACGCCGAGTCGGAAGGACATGTGAGGCAAGCGCTGGTGAACACAGCCGATGACGCCGTAGAGTCGGTCTTCTTGCTCATCTTCGTCGTCGATGGTGGAGAAGAACGCAGGCATGCTGTTGTGGGAGTGGATGTCCATCACGAGGACGTGACGAGCTTCCAACTCAGGGTCGCGCTCAAAGGTCACCAAAGCGCCCGAGACTTCTTGCTTGGGGCAGTGAAGGAAGAACTCATCTTCTTCCTCGTTGTAGAACACCTGGAGGAACGCTTCTGCGCCGTTCTTCTCGTGGTAGACCGCGCGGAAAAACTCCAAAATGGTGGTCAGGATTTTACCAGGGATCAAGGGGATGTCCAGCTCAATGCCTTCGTCCATTTCGGTGTTGAGGCCAGCGATCTCGTCTTCCACTCGAACGGTCATACGGCCGAGTGGGGTGTCGCGCACTTCAAAGCATCCGTTCTTCGCCATCACATAGTTGATGGGTTTGGTGAAGTCGTCTTCGGGAAGTTCGATGTGGTGGTCGGTCAGTGCTGCAAACAAACTCTTGATCATGGTTGTGTTCCTTTATGTCGTCGAACGTTATGTTTCGAGGTTGATAGCTTCTTGGAAGCTATTCTTGTATGTTACGAAAAGTGACTTAGTTCCGGATAAAGTAGAGAATGTCTTCGATGTCGCGATAGGTTCCGACATCAATCAGCAACTCATCGGGGATTTGGTCAAGTTTGGACATCCGGTCCCAGAATCCGTAAAGATCGACACCGTGCTCTGCGTCGTCCCAGCGGTCTTGTCGGTAGAGGCCGCTGAGGTCGAGGTTGTAGTCCGAGCCGAGAAACATATCGACAAGGCTTCCAACCTGGTACACACTTTTCAACCCAGGATTGACTTCTCCCCAGCAGATGCGGTTGTCATCAAACACATTTCCGTAGGGAAACTTGTGCAGCCAGGTTCCTTCGCCTCGGAAATCACCTTTCAGTGCGAACACAGCAGAGTTTCCGATGCTTAAGGAGTCTTCGTAACGGTACAATTGGAACACAAACAACGTGGGGGGAACGGGCATGTCTTTGTATTCGCGACCGCAGAGAAGCATGGTTCGCTTGTGCGCAGGAGTAAACACAGCCAAGGTTTCGTTCGAGCTACCTCGCCAGTACTGAACCGCACCGGGGGGCAACAGCGGGCTGGACATGGTTTGATCTTGGAATGCCTCGACCAAGTCCTGCAGTGCGACGTGTTTGACTTTCTGCGGCTGGTCCGTTTCTTCTCGGATCATGCGGACACGGCCGTCATCGTGCATGTGAATGCTCAACATGATTGTCTATCCTCGTTGGGTTTCTGGCGCGTTAGAAACTCAAAGTGTTGGAACGTTATAGTTAGCCGGCTGCTGGAGCGTTGAGTGCTACAAAGATAGCTTCTTCCAGGGACTGGCCTTCGGTCACTTCAACACGAACAGGGCTTCCGTCGTGTTCCTCAAGGTCTGGCGCATACGACGCCATGATCTCTTGGATGTTGACTCGTTGAATCTGGAGGGGTGTGCGAGCCATTCGGACCTGACGATTCCAGCGAAGGTTTCGCATGAACTCGTGTTCCAGGTTCTCATCGGGGTTGGACGCCGCTTTGACCTTCTGTTCGGTCAAGGTCTCTTCCAGGTTGCGATAGATGACGAGGTCTTTGCGCAGCTCATCAACTTGTTGGTCCAACACCCACAACCCTTCGTCGTAGAGGTAGAGTTGGACGATGTCTCGCTCCCGCCGTGGGGGTGCAAAGTAGGTGGCGGGGAAGTCGATCTTGTGTGCGCAAGCCTGGTCTACAAGCTTCGCAACCGTGGGGAGTTCGACTCGGAACAAGTAGTAGTCCCAGTCGTAGGTCAGTGTGTATTCAAAACCGCTTGCTTTCAGGTCGTGCTCCAGAATTGCCTGAGCCAGGGTCCGGTACTTCTCGCTGCCGCTCATCGTGTCGATGTTTTTGGGCAGCTTCAGTCCTTCGCGCTGCAAAGCCCAGCTATGGAGTCGCAACGACTGGATGCGGTCGCTGAGTTCGTAGGCCGATATCATTCCTTCGTGGCTCCTTTTTGGCTCGATGGGAGGAATGTTTAGGTTCTCTTCCCTTCTTGGAATTTGAATGGTTTGTTGTAGGACCAATCGCATTCGGTTCTCTCGACGCACTGGTGGTGTTTGGGGTGTAGCCCAAGTCCAGAATCAAGATCCTGGTTTCCGTGCATAGCTTCGTTGGTGTGAATTTCAGAAGTTAGATGTAGTCGAGAACAGCCGACTTTGCGGGTCGCAATTGCTCCAACTTGTAGCGAATGTCGTAGAGCTTGTTTCGACCTTCTTCGAGGCGTTGCAGGCGAACCAACAGTTGACGGTATTCTTCGTTGTCAAAGTTGGATTCGTCCCAATCCTCGGGCTTTCCACATTCTACAATTCGCTCGTAGAGAGCTTCCAATTCGGGAGAGAGTACCTCTTTTTGTTCGAGCTTGAAGAGAGACTCGAAACAGCGTTCGACCAACGAGAGCTTGTTGTCTGTTTCTACGGGTTGCATCGTTTTATCCTCGTTTCAGGTCGTTGACTTGAGGGAACCCATCGCACCTTGCGATGGATTCTCTCCAGCCCACGACAATTTGTCGTGCGCAGGTACTACGGTTGGAGTTTGTGTTGGGTTCAAGTTTGGCTTGTTAGCCCTTGGTTCCAGCACGGACCACAAACTTCACATTGCCATGCTCATCGTACTCGGGAACAGCGTTCTCGATCTGTGGGAACATGGTGGTCAATGCCTCACGGATTTCATCGATGCTGTGGGACATATCCATTTCGATTTCACGGCCGAAGAAGGAAACTTTGCGAAGGTTGGTTGTGGTTTGCATGACTCTTACCTCATAGCTTAGAAAAAGGTGTTTGGTTAGCATCTCTGTTTGAGATGTTGTGTTGTCCTCTTGACACCAAGGAGTATGCCTCGGCTGTATGACAACTCCTGTCACACAAGTTAACATTTTGATTTTGTATGTGTTTTGTTGTTCGCTCTTCGCAGCGAGGGGCAGAGGAGGAGAGGGCTTTACAGAGAACCTGTGAGGTAACTCACAAGATCGTAACGATCGAAGCTATGATCATCTTTGATCATGATCAGAGTGATCGAAAACTGGATCAGGATCATCGGATCGTGATCAAGCATCTGGATCGAATCCAACACAAAAGACTTGCGAAGCGCAGGCTTGATTCGTACGATAAGACATGTCTTGTCTTGTATTTTTGTGAATTCATCCAGGAGTGCTATGCTGTGGACGTCTTAACAAGCATCATGAAAACAGTCCGATTGGCCGGAACCGTCTTTTGTACAGCGGAGGTGGAAGCTCCCTGGTCTGTGCACACGCGGGGTTTACCCAGCGGGATCTTTCATGCGGTGGTACGAGGGTCTTGTATGTTGATCTTGGATGAAGACAACAGCCGCTATGATCTTAAGCAGGGGGATGTGGTGTTCTTGCCTTTTGGTGACGCACACGTGATGTGTGACTCTCCATCCACGGAGCCTGTCCCTATTGTGGATATTGTGGAAACGGAGCCAGGCCAGTCGGTGGGTTCCTTAAAGATAGAAGGGTGGGGTGAGGCGACCTCCATCATTTGCGGAAGTTTCTCCTTTGAACAAAGTGAGATTCATCCGCTGTTGTCGAACCTTCCGTCTGTGATTGTGGTTCGCAAGGAGGAGGGAGATCTGGCCTCTTGGTTGGCGAGTACTTTGGAGCTGATGTCACACGAACTGCAGGAGAGTGGTCCTGGTGCAGAGATTGTGTTGACGCGATTGGCCGACGTGATCTTGGTGTATGCCTTGCGAAAACACATCGACTCGTTGCCACCAGGAGAAGGAGGCTGGTTGGGGGCATTGCGCGACCCTCAACTCTCGAAAGCCTTGGGGCATATTCATCATGAACCTGATGAACGATGGACGGCTGGCTCTCTCGCAACCAAGGTCGGGATGTCGCGATCCGCCTTCTTCTCTCGCTTCTCGGAGATGGTAGGGGAGCCGCCGGGTCAATACTTAACTCGATGGCGCATGCATCTTGCGACACAGGCTTTGAAGGAAGATTCGGTTTCGTTGGCGGAGGTAGCGTTTCAGGTGGGTTACAACTCGGAGAGTTCGTTCAGCAAGGCATTCAAACGTATCGTAGGACGATCTCCAAGCATCTACCGGAAGGATGTGTTGCAGCAGGCTGCGTGAGTGAGGTTACTTGTCTGCTTTGTCGTCTTTGGTGTCCAACTCTTCGATGGCCTTCTTGGTTTCTTTGATCTTCTTTTGTGTTTCAAGCTTCTTCAACTGAGCTTCCAGCTTTTCTTGTTCTCCATCTTGTTTGGCTTTGGACAAACCTTTGACGGCTTCTTGCAACTTCTTGATGGCCTCGGCATCAATGGGCTTTCGAACGATCTTTACAGATTTGAGGCTGCCAAACTTTTCATGAAGGGCAAGGGTTAATGTACGTTCCTTGTCCAAGGCTCCTTTGTTGACTTTGACAACAGCAAGTCCTCCAAGTTGTGGGATTGGAAGGATTTGTGTTTGCACAGGAAGATCGGCTTGGGATACATGCAGCCGACAAGGTGCAGGTGTACGGTAGACGATCCCTTTGACGTGAACTCCCCAATCGGAGCCCTCGGAGCCTTCTGACAATTTCGTCCATGTGTTTTGTTGAGCCAGTCGTCCACAAGGGGTTTTGGGCTTAGAAACATCTCTTAGTGCGACCTTGAAGACAGGAAACTCTTCTTGTGCCTTGGGAAAAGCCTTCTTGAGTTTGGAAACAGCCAAAGCGTAGGCTGGACATGCCCCATTGGTTGGATCGATTGTCAAAGTGCCTGCGCCTTGGTCTTCCTTACTCTTACCCTTACCCTTACCCTTACTGTTGTTTACGACTTTAGACGGGTCGATCATACAAGAAACAACCACTTCAACTTCTTTTTTGAAAGCTTCCGCGCTCTTTACCGCCGCAAGCTGGTTACTGAGATACTTGCGTCTTGCATCCAACATTTGTTGGTAGCCTGCCAAAGCTTTGCTATCCATTTTGAGTTTGCCTTGGGCTGTGTTCCCCAACATGTTTGCTTCCGTTTGACTTAGCTTTTGCAAAGAGATTTCCAAAGGGTGTATTGGAAGTTTTGTTGTACTGTTGTTGGGTATGATGCAAGTCTTTTTGTTGCTAAGAGCTTTGGTCCCTGAAGTAGCTTTGGCAATTTCTGCAATGAGTCCCAATGTCGATGTTACCACCTCTACGGACTTATCCTCTGTTTTGAAATTGAGGGATTTGAGTTCTCCGAGAGGTGTATGTTCGGTTCCAAGGCTCGTTTCTGACAAAAGCCCTGTTGTTGAGAGAATCAGGAATCCTGCTTGGGGGTCTGCTACAGAAATGGGCTCTACTTTGGCGTTGGTTACTTTGTGCGATTGTTTGTCTGTGCATGGGGGACAATAGCATCCCTTTGAGCTATAGGATGATGTAATCTTAAAGGAAAGCTTGAGCATTGTCTTCGGTAGAAAATAAGCGATACCTTCGGGCTTTTTCACATCTTGAAGCTTTCGTACAACAAGCTCCGAGTGGCAAGCGGAAAACAGTACGAAGATCAAGAATAGACTCAGGATTGTTTTTCTCATTGAAATTCTCCTCATGTGAAAGTTACACTTTGTTTGAGTTGGGTGTACTGCTGTGTTTAAGATTTGGGTGATTTGCACACACAGGCTGCGTTGGGAGCGAGCGCCGTGGTGTGGTTCGGAGTGGGTGAGCCAGGACGTACACAAAGGGGTACAAGGCCTTTGGCTTGACACTTGGTTTTGCAGTACGACCAGCTACGTGGACCGGTGGCTTCGGTTGCGTATGGACAGGGTGTTGTGCAAACACAGGGAGATTGCGGTGACACAAACATGGTGCCACGTGGAGGTGGTGCTCCTGGTCGGATGCATACGGCCTTTCCAGAGCGTGCTCTGCAGAAGCTTTGGCAATAGCTCCAGCTTTTGGGTCCTGTTGTTCCCACGGCATGACGGCATTGACTTAGCATCGCGACACCTCGGGGTTGTGGAATCATGGAATTAAGCCAGCGAGAGTAAGTGAAGACGTTGGTGTAGCCTGCATCAATGCCGCAGCGACCGTAGCTTGTTACGCCTGTCAGGATGTATTTTGTGATGCCACCCTGGACTCGTTGGACGAACAATGGGCCACCACTATCGCCTTTCCAGGTGATCGCGCTACCTGTGGTACTTCGGTCAACGTCAATAATGTCACTGGAAACTGCCGCAATCTTGTTGGTTCCGATGCGTCGTATTCCGAAGCCAGTGTTCCCGCAGTTGTTGTGTCCAAACCCGACGATGGTGAGCGGTTGCCCCACCGTTGGAAAAGCGCGCGTCATGGTATGTGTTGCGTAACGAGAGTGAGCAGGCTTGTCCAGATGGATCACTGCCAAATCAGCTTCACTTGAGGAAATGCTTTTGTTGACAATGTTAATGAAAAAACGCGGGTGAACGGTGACCTGACCCTGCAACGTTTGCTTTTTGCCGTCTCGCAGGAGCATCACGCTCGCAATGGTGTCGCATTTGCTTGTATCCATTCGTCGGTCTGCATCTGGATGCGCTGAGCCTGGAGTGTACTCCCAACAAACACAGTGAGCGGCAGTGACAACCAGTTTGGGGTTCACCAGGGTTCCCGAGCAGCTACCGTTGACCATCACGACCCCGGAGAACTTAGATTTGTTGTCAGGTACACCGCCAATGATGGTGATGCTCGCACCTTGGGTCTTGAGTGCAGGGCGGGAAGCTGCTGGTGCAGCTCTTGTCGGCTGGATTGCTCCAAAGAGCACAAAGTGATATACCAAAACTAGGATCAAATAACGCATGGTGTCGTCTCCTCTTTCTACGGGCTTTTGAGAGCTTTGGTTTGCAACTCATCTCTGTCTGATGTTGTTGTAGAGGAGTCTACCGATCGGAACGGGCGTCACCAGGACAAATACGTCCAAAATGAATTTCGCTGGGTGTGAGGTTGCTAGACGATGAGTCGAGCGATGGGTTTGTTGTTGCGGGAGTGGCGCGAAGAGAAAGCTTGGTCACGAGAGCAACTCGTGGATCAGATCAATGCAAACTATCCGACTCTTTTGGAGCAGTCCAAGAGTGGATACCAGGCGCTGTCTGAGAAAACCATCCAACGCGTAGAAAGTGGAAAAAATAGCCCAACCATACGTACGCTTTCGATGTGGCTTGGGGCGCTTCATGAGATCTCGGAAGAACATTTGGACACGTTTTTGTCAGAGATGCTCTCTGCTGTTTTTTCCGGCGAACGTCCTAGCAGTGAGGAACAATTTGACTCGATCGATATGGACGAGGCCGAATGGGACAACAACCGCTGGCAAAACGCTCTCTCCTTTGTCCGAATGTTGCACGATGTTCCTGACGCAGTCATTGACCTCTTCAACAAAGAACACCCACGGAAAAAAGTGATTGACCTCGTGGCTGTTCAGAAAGCTTTGTCTCTTCGGAAGCAAAAGCACAAAGACACCATCTTGTTTGTGGATGATGAGCCTCACATGCTTTCCACACTAAGAGAGTTTTTTCGTGATAGCTATCAGGTCGAAACTGCTCTGGATGGGATGGAAGCTTTGGCTTTGTTGCAAGATGCATCAAAGTCCAAGGATATTGGCGTCATTGTGAGCGATCAAAGGATGCCTCGAATGACAGGAGTTGAGTTTCTGCGTTGCTCAAAGGAATATGTCCCGCACGCACAGCGTATTGTCATGACAGCCTATACTGATATCGACGCAATCATCGGCTCGATCAACGAAGCCCACGTGTACAAATTTTTTCACAAGCCTTTCGACTTTAATGAACTGCAGGTTGTCGTAGACGAAGCTATGCAGCGCTTTCACTTGGAGAGGCGCAATCATTCCTTACGTCAAGAAGTTCAGACCCTCCGAGACGAGCGAACTGGAAGGGTGACTTCGGCAGACGATTCCATTCATGTGCAAGCCAAACATGTGACGGGAGGGGTGGAGATTTCGTTGCAAACATCTCAAGGATTGGAGCCCGCCGTTCAGGTTCTGGCTCCCCTTCCTGTCACATCCATGAAGCAACCTGTAGACAGCATGTTGTCTACCGATGTTGTGACCTATTTGTGTGACCACTGTTTCGCGTCCAGCGACGAGGCATGGCTTGTACAGGAGGAGATGACATCCTCTTCCAAATTGCGGTTGAAGCTTCCCTTTCGTCGTACACAGGAGGACAAGCCGTGAACAGGCTGCCCTTGCCATCTGTGGAGGGCTTTCAAGTCCACGAGTGGATCGCAAAAGGCCCAATCACAGGGGTTGTGAGAGGTGTACGTCTAAGCGATGAACAACCTGTTGTTTTGAAGGTAGTTCTGTCTTCCCAAGTGGAGAAACCATCTGTCTTCGCTCATGAATACTCTGTTGCCACAGATTTGCAACACAAGCATTGGGCTCAAATTCTGGAGATAGAGGAGAAGGGGGAGCTTCCCTATCTTTGTTGGGCGGATACACAAAGCATCGCTCTTTCCCGGTGGATGGAACATCACACTTGCTCGGTGGAGATGGCGTTGTGTTTGGGGCTGCAGCTGGTAGAAGCTCTAAATCCACTCGAGGAGCGAGGTTGGTGTCATTCTAGTTGGGGGCCCCATCATATTCTTTTACAACCTGACAATCAGATCCAAATGGTTGGTATGTCACATGTCCAGCCTGTCAACGATGTGGGAGGTTTTTCTGATACGTTTGTTGAAGAGGAGCTGCCTTATCTGTCTCCTGAGGGTGTAGGGCGAACTGCTGGCTCTTTGGACTTGCGTTCGAATTTCTACAGCTTGGGGGTGTTGCTTTATCGGCTCTTAACACAACGCTATCCTTTCACTGTGGATACAGCCTTGCAATGGCTTCATGCCCACGTCGCACTTCAGCCCAGAGCCCTCCTTGATGACAACCCATCTGTTCCAGCTATGTTGGGGCGAGTGATCGAAAAGCTTCTTGGCAAACGTAAAGAAGACCGGTACCAAACATGCTTGGGGCTTCAAGCGGACTTGTTGTTTTGCTTGCATCATTGGCAACGTTCTCAAAAGGTTCCAACCGTTCCTTTGGGACGATGCGACCAAACACATTCGCTCTCTCCTCCTTTGGGTTTGTTTGGGCGGTCAGAGGAACTGACTTGGTGGGAGAATCAATCCAAGCGGTGGAAAGAGAAGGCTCCAACATGCTGGAGTGTTTGCGGACCTGGAGGTATCGGCAAGACAACGTTGCTGCGATCTTTCCTGGAGTCAGAAAGTTCGGTTCGATTTCAAACTCTCTTCGGTAAATTTGAAGCCGGGCAACACCAGAGGCCTTTCTTTGCGTGGGGGCAGGCCGTACAAGGATGGATCCAGGAACTGTTTGTCGAGGATTCTGAGCGTTGGGAAGAATGGGTACGAGTGCTTCAGAAACACATGGGGGAGTCCTTGCCCCTCTTGTTCGTTTTGTGCCCAGAGTTAAGGCCTTTGTTTGCACAGAGAGCAGCTTCTCCTAAGTCACAGGCACTGAATGCAGTCAACCAGTGGCTTATCTTTTGGGAGAAGTTGTTTCGGTTTTGGGTCCAGCACGATCAACAGATGTTGCTTGTTTTGGAGGATTGGCAATGGTCGGACCAAAGCTCTCTACAACTGTTAGAATGGACGCTTTCGCATGGGCCTGCGAATCTTGGAATCTTGCTATCATACCGAGACGACGATGCCTCTCTTGAGTCCGAGCAAATCACACACCTCGGACCGCTGCTTCTGACGCACAATGTGGAGAGCCTGAAGCTATCCCCTCTTTGCATGGAAGCTTTGGACCAGTGGCTGACTGTATTGTTTCCGATCTCATCAACCACCCCACTGTCTCCGCTGATCTACCGTAAGGCTGGAGGAAACCCTCTGGTTTGGTGGCAACTTTTTCGGAGTGGTTTGGAGGATGGATGGCTGAAGTTTCATCCCCCCAGTGTGGACTTCACGACAGGAGAGGGGACGCCTGGTCGGTGGGAGTGGAACCTTGAACAATTACAAATGACGGACCTTTCGGAGCACGTCGCTACGTTGGTCGCTCGGCGTGTTGAGACCCTACCTCCCATCGACCAGGAATTGTTATCCTGGGCTGCCTGCCTTGGACGAGTTTTCTCTGTCCATCATGTGTGGCAAGCAATGGAGCTATCAAGAGCAGACATTGTTGCTATCTTGCATCGGTGTATACAGCAAGATATCTTAGCGCTTGTCGATGGTAGCTCTCTGTATCTTTGGCAGAGGGAGTCTTCTCCAAGTCCTCTTTCATCTCCACAGCTACGTTTTTTGCACGATTCATTGCAGCAGCATATCTACGAGATCTCTGCTCCCCATAAGCAAAGCTTACGGCATCTCCGACTCGCTCAATTTATGCAGTTGGAGTGGTGCAACTTGGGTGAATCGGAAGGCTCTTTGGTGTTTGCGATCGCTGAGCAGTGGAGCCGCGCTCAAGCTTTGAAGGCTTCTGTTTCTTCTCATGACTGTCGAGCCGCAGCAACCATCTTTCGGAGCGCTGCACAACAAGCTCGAAAGGTTGGAGCCTTTGCGGATAGCCTCTCGTTTGCGAAAATCGGATTGGCTTTTCTCTCTAAAAAGGATGCTCAGACCGAGCACGAAGAATTGAACATTGAGTTATCATTGTTGGAGATTGAAGGTTCGTATTTGTCGAGTCAGGTGGAACGCGCCGAAGAGCTTTCTCGGCTACTTTACAACGAGCATCGCACAAATTCTTCGGTGTGTGAGCGCATTGAGCGTTTGCAAATCGTCCTGCATACCAGTCTTGGTAACCACAAACAGGCTCTATCCTTGGGGCTTGATGTCTTAAAGCGCATCGGGATATCCATACCCATGGAGCCTGGGCCTTTGAGCATGATCAAGGCCTTGCTTCACCTCCGGTTGTCTCTCTCTCAACAGACATATGACTCGTTGTTTGCGCTCCCTGAGATGAAAGATCCCAATGCCTTGCGATGGATGGAGATCTTGATGGAACTCAGCGTATCGGCGTTTATTGAGTTTCAACAACATGCGATCTTGATCGCCATTTGGATGCTTCGTCTCACGCTGCGCTATGGCTTGGCACCTACTTCATCGTATGGTTTTATGATTGTTGCGGTGCTGCAAATCATGCGTGGAAAGTTACAACAGGCTACCATGCTAGGAGAAGTTGCCCTCGAGTTGGACAACCGTTTTCCTCGTTCTGGGGTGTCACACAAGCTACTTTTTCTTTATCCCAATCTTATCCAGCATTGGAGTGTTTCGGCTGAGAACAATCATGCTTTTTTTCAGAAAGCTCACACCAAGTCTTTGGAGGTTGGCGATCTGAACTTTGCAGAGTATAGCTTGGGAGCAGAGAGCAGCCTGAAGCTCGTTCTTGGAAAACCCCTGGCTGATGTTCTTGCTAGCCAGCAGCGTGCATACCGCTTCGCGTTTCAGTTTCGTGGCAAAGCCTTTTTGTCGTCTGTACAGGCTTCTTGTCTTACGCTTATGGAACAATACATTCGGGCTTTGGAAGGCGGGACTCTTGAAGCAACCAGCCTCTCCAGTGTGGCCTTCTCTGAAGAAGATTTTCTTCAGAAGTGTGGGGACGATGAAGGCGCGATGCTTATGTATTGTGCCTACAAGCAGACGCTCTATTATCTTGCCGACCAACCCGAGCGGGCATGGGAGTTTTCAGAGCGGGGCTTGGCTTACATCGAACTTGCATTGGGCACTTTGGATGGGCCTGAGTTCTTTTTGTACACAGGTCTTAGTTTGTTGTGTCTTCGTGGTAAGAAGGAGGGAGGGCTGTCTTGGAAACAACGCCGGGTTCTTCATCGCTGTTTCCGGATGTTTCGGTCTTGGTCACAAAGCAACCCCACAAACTTTCAATACAAGTTGCATCTTCTCGAAGGAGAGAGCGCTAGGCTGCGCGGGGATTTTTCTGTAGCGATGCAGTCGTATCATGACGCAGCGATGGGGGCAAAGGCAATTGATGCTCTTGACATCTTTGCCTTAAGCAATGAACTGTTACTGCAACATTATCACAACAGGCATCATACATCGGTGGCACGTTTGTATCTTCAGGAAGCGCTGCAAGCGTACCGACGCTGGGGAGCACTGACGAAGGTCTCTCAGCTGATGCAAAGCTTTGCTTCATTGCTATCCTTTTCTGTAGCTTCTGCTCCTGGAAGTGTTGGGTGGGGTTCATTCTCATTGGGAGAGCAAAGGCGTACACATTCCGACCTGGATCTTCATTCCGTGACAGAAGCTGCCGCAAGCATCGCTTCTATCTCTGCAGTCGAACAACTTCTCGATAAGCTCATGAAGCTTTTGGTTCGTAGCGCAGGAGCAACCTCAGGTGTGTTGCTTCTCTTACACGATGAGCGGTTGCGCGTAGCTGCTGTGTTACCCAATGTCGAGAGTGAAGTCTCTCTCCAACATCATTTGTTTTTATCAAACTTCCAAGAGGCTCCACATTCCATTCTTCGCTACGTTTGGCGAACTGAGATGCTGCTCAAGGTGGAGAACGCTCATCTTCATCAGCGCTGGTCCAAAGATCCTTACTTGAATGACCGGCCTGTGGCTTCAATGCTCGTTGTTCCTATCCTTCAGCAAGGCAAGCTGTTTGGTTTGGTGTATTTGGAAAATCGTTGGCTTCCTGATGCTTTCTCTGAAGAACGGGTTACTTTGGTCCAAGCTTTGGCGACACAAAGCGCTGTCTCGCTCTCCAACGCCCAGTTGTTTGAAGAGTTGGAGCAACGTGTGTTGGAACGCACCCAACAACTGCATGATATCAACGAGGCGTTAGAGCAACGTCTCGAACATCTTACTGAGACCCAGGTGGAGTTGATTCGTTCGGGTCGTATGGCTTCGTTAATGTCGTTGGTGGGTGGGATTTCCCATGAGATGAATAATCCTGCCAACTATCTTCAAGGTGGGGCTTTAAACATCCAACGTGCTTTGCTTCGTCTTCGTATCTTTCTTGAAGGACTTGTGGGCGGTGAGGAGGCAGAAGGTTTTCGTTCTTTGCTCAACGAATACTACGAGCCGCTGGATAATAATATGACCTCCGTTCTGGATGGTGTCGAACGGATTCAAACCATTGTCACCGATCTACGAACGTTTTCGCGTTTCCAAGAGGCGGAGTTTAGTCGGGTTGATCTTTCTATGTGTGTGCGATCCACGTGCATTCTTGTCCAGAACCAATTTCAGCAAGTTGATCTTGAATGGGATGTGCCTGACTCTGTCATGTACGAATGTCAGGCTGTTCAGATCAACCAGGCGCTGGAACAAGTCTTGATCAATGCCTGTCAAGCTATCGAAGAGAAGAGAACGAGTTCGACCTCGGAAGGGCTGTGGGTACGGGTTCGACTTTTTATGGAAGACGAGAGAGTAGGAGTTTGTATCTCTGACAACGGAGATGGCATTTCTGAAGACGTTCAACACCAGATCTTTGATCCTTTTTTCACCACCCGTGAGGTCGGTTCAGGCCGAGGTTTGGGCTTAACCATCGCTCTCCGTATTATCCAAGAGCATCATGGTGCTCTTTATGTTGAGTCCGAGCCGGGTTATGGAACGACTGTAAGGATCTGGTTGCCTCGTTGAGTCGGAACAAGGCTACTTTTTCCATTCCTCAATGTTTGGACATATATGTCCTGGAAGGGTTCTATAGCGCTGGGCATACTGAGTGAGAAATCAAACGAATAGGATTTCTCATGGTCATACAAAAAGACAAGCCTCTCTTGTTGCATCCCAATACCAAACAAATAACCATATCTTTCCAATCCAATCGGATCAAAAGTCGGGTTTCAGTTCAATTGACTCGTCGTTCTTGTTGGCAGACATTGTGTGAACAGCCGATGGAAGAATCCCTTGTTACGACGTTTCCCTATCCTTCAAGCTATGGAGACATTGAGTTTTTGGCATGGAAAATCAAACTTCATCCAACAGAGGCACACCACATGTACCACATACGTGTTTCTCTGGAGGAGAAGGACCAAGAGCTCCAGTCTTTGGGGCGAACCCTTCTTTACTTGCATATTGGGCAAGCTCCTACTCCGATGACGCTATCGCATCGGATTACGCTGTTGTCGTATTGAAGTGTTTTTGTGCGTGGAAGGAGAACTTAGTCACTGTGGATCTTTGTGCCTCAAACCATCGCTTCTGTGTGACAAACAAGTGAAAAGAGTATGTGGAGTCAAAAAAACTGTTCTCTAAGCTGGTCTTCTTGTGATAATCTTTTTTCCTCTTTTGATAAATTAGTATGTTTGTTCCCTTTTGGTTTCGTAACATTCCAATATAGAGATTTTGCTATGTCCCTTGCATTGCCTCAATCATCACGTAGCTTGGAGATTAAGTTTCAAGGATGGTTTATGTGCAGGCTTGCTACCAATCCAGATTCTTACAATGAACCGTTAGGGATCAGCGGACAGTCCTTTGCTTTGAAAAGTGAAGTTGAGCAAGGAGCCTTTTTAGATCGTTCAATCCGGTTCCATCCTCCCCGATCCTTGTGGCGAAAGCCTGGCCCTGATCTGGGTGTCTTTGTTACAGAAGTGATTCTTGATGGAGAGCGCAAGCCTTGTCATGCTTTGTGTGGTGGAAAAGTCGACTTACTACCTGATCCGCAGTTTTCTTTGGGTGGACAAGATTCTCTAGCTGCAAAGAAAGGTATCCCTGTGGCTACTTCAGGAGTTGGAGTGGAAGCACCTCCTGCTGTCTCTCGATCCTATCTGCAAAGTCATTCGGTGCCCAAACTAGAGGGACGAAACAACTTGATTGTAGAACAGCCTGGACTGGAATGCATTGATCCGTTCAACATGCATATCTCAAGCTTGGATGGAACTGTTCAGTTGCGCCGTAAAGCCATGTGGGATCCAGATGACGCCAGTGTGACCATCTTTGATGTCTCGGAGCAAACTGTCCGTGCCCGAGGTGGGCAGGGGCGTCATCCTGATCTAAGAAAAATTATCTACATTAACGGGATCGATCCGACTCGTAGCTTGTTTCCGCATTCAGCTGCGAAGAAATACATCACGAAGCGTATAGACGATTTGTGCCAGGCTATTACCCAAAAAAACTCTTGTGACAGTGAAACAAACACTGTCGAGTTGGAGAAGCGGCTTTCTGTTTTTCGACGTCAAAAACAGTGGCAGATCAGCCGCGTTTCGAACTTAGCAGAGTCTATGGGATTTCAATTTGCGTTAAATGAGCCATCCTTTCTGTTTTGTGATGATTCTGCTGACCCTTTGCCGAACTTTGTGCAGGAAGAATACACCCAATGGCATATAAAGTTTTGGCTTTGTTGTTGGGATCCCGATGCTCTCTGTTTGTATATCCAGGGCTCCTTGAGCCTGCTCCCAATGTAATGTGTTGTTGATGCTCCTTAAGAGCATCGTTTTGGACATGACCCCATACCTAGGAGAGATAAGTCATGAGCTCTATCACAAACGAAAATCCTACCAATCCACCTTCAGTTAAGACTCCCGATAATGGAGATTGTGCCCCAAATCGGAACAAGTATTGCGTTCCTCCAGACGCGAGCGCCACGGGTCACGCTCACTTTTTGTACTTTGTTGCAGACTGGATACGGTTTGAGAACATTCGCGAGTTGTATCTAGCCGGTCAAAGTCAGAGTGGTGTGTGGAAATCTGGCGATATTGGGGAACAAACGGTTAAGGCTTGGGTGCTCTCGACGTATGGGTTAAGCAGTGCGTTTGTTGGGGAGTTAGAGAAAGACTTTGCAACTCCCCGGGATCTTACAGGTAAGACTCTTACGGAGTATGACAGCACCATTAAGACATACGTGGCGCAGGAAAATCTAGCCACTCCGCCCAGCACGGTAGGTAGTTCTGGAAGCTGCTCTTCGGGGCAGGCTACATTCTGTCTTCCGATCGACACCACGGCGTCGGGACATGGTCCACTCACATACTTTTTGTCGGACTGGGTTCGTTTTCAACACATTCGTGAATTGTACATCCCTGGAGCTAGCGGTTCGGAAGTATGGAAAGACTCAGATACTGTGACCCTCCTAAAGGGAACCTATGGATTGACCCAAAAAGCGAATGCGTCTGACCCAGACGGTCATATCGATGTCCTTCAGAAACCAAAAACGCAACGCGGTGGGCTACGAGGGTTTCTCGAAACTGAGTTGGAACAGCTCTTTAAGGGATATATTTGGTAATTAGCTTACCTTGAACGTGAGCTACTCTACCTTCTTTCTTTCGTTACTTTTCTCTGGAAGCAAGTCTCTCGTCTTACCGCCTCCCATAACTCCCGCAATGAAGGTCGGTCCATTGTCAAAGCAATCTCTTGAAAAATTCTTACCTGAAGTGGGTGAGGATGATGTTTATTTTGATCCTGAGGAAAAGACTTGGCTTCCAGAGATCTTAACCCGGCGTGATCTCTATTACGCGTTAGCAGAAGCGGCTGAACTAGAGCAGTCGCTGTGCTGCATGTACTTGTTTGCAGCGTTTTCGCTGTGTCGTTTTCGGGAGGAGATGGAATGTGTTCCAGAGGACGTCGTCCAGAAAGTTCACGAGTGGACGGCCTCGTTGTTATCCATTGCTCGGGAAGAGATGATGCATATGGGACTTGTCTGGAACTTGCAAGTTGTATTGGGGGCTTCCCCTCATCTCCATCGTCCCAATTTCCCGATAGGAAGCCGCGCTTTTGGTCTGTTGCCCGCTCTCGAATTGCGACCTTTTTCCGTTGAGACTTTGAAGCGGTTTGCGCGATTTGAGCGGCCTGAAGCACACGAACTACAAGACCTATGGAAGTCAGGTCTGTCACGATATGGGAAAACGATTAACGACGATCCCAAGATGCCTGAACAGGAAGGTTCTTGGGCCTGGGTAACCCGATTGTTGCAAGCCTTGCTTGGACAATTGTGTCTAGAAACGTACAGTCCGTTTGGTGAGGTGTGGTTGGTACAAACGGATAACACACTCTCTTTGCTTTCCACGTGGCACCCCAAACACCATCCTACACAACCTGAGCGTATCCCGCACTTTGAGGCCTTAAGTCGGTATGTGGAAAGTATAGCAGATAACCCTCAGAAGCTACAACACAGCTTGGCGTGGGATCTACTTCAATCTTGGGGGAAGAGTGAGTTTGTTCCGATCCTTCGTCGGAAACAATTTCATCCTCCTGTTTTCGAGAAGAAACTTGATGAGGCTGGTCTTAACACAGGTGCAGCTTTCGGCTTTAAGGCTTTGAATAGTTCGCAGCGGCTTGTCTTTGTTTTGTACTATCGTACGGTTCTCGAACAAAAAGAGGATAATTCCTCGGGTGCTTCGAGTGATCCTATCACAAACAAAACTTTGGAAGACCGGGAAAAGCTTGCTCTCGTTGAAGGTCTGCTTTCTCCGTTCCGATGGATCGATCTTGCGGCAAAAGTTCGCAACCCTCTCCACGAATGGATGGAAAGCATCTTTCCCCAACGTTTGCTACCTGACAAAAGCCTTTCCCCCATGCGTCCTGTCCCTGGTGAACTCAAATACCGTACTATTGGGAGGTTGTATCGACAGATTCGTCAGGGCATCATAGAACTGTATGACAAGCTTGGTCAGGATGAGGGCCTTTTACTGTTACGTCCTCAAGCAGTCACAACACAAGATACCAATCCAAGCTATCTTGCTCGTGTGCAGATGGTGATTCCCTCTGTTCGCAAATTTGATGAGGTTCTCTCCAGTTTGTTCAAAGTGATTGAAGGAGGGGAGGGAGAGTTTTTTTCTGCTCCAAAAACGGACCAAGACGGTTGGCTCAATAATAATGGTCATTATCTTCGTTTGTTGGAAATACTCAAGGAAGCGGACAAGTTTGAGTTAGAGCTACTAGTTCGGCCGGTTGTTCCGAATCCGTTGACCCGCAAGCCTCACAATGTACAACGTAGAATTGGAGATGGCAGTCAATTTCCCATGACACTGTTGGAACATCCAGCGGCTTTGCTTGCCGCCCAAACTTTCAATGCTGTGTATGAGGTGATGTTGCGTATGTTACAGCGCTTGTTTTGTCACCAAGGTATCTTCGATGCCAAGCCTGAGCCTGATTGTCCGTTCTATGAAGAAGGTGCAAAGGAAGCGAAACTTCTAGCTCGCATGGTGTTTTCTCCTTTGATGTCTGGTCTTTTACGACCACTTGGAGAGCTTCTTACGCTCTTGCCAATCAGCCTTGATGCTCCATCTAGTGTTCTTTCAGCAGGACCCAATTTTGAGTTGTATCGCGATGTGCATCTGCTGGAGCATAAACGAACGGCCTGGACCTTTTTTACGGAACGTTTTGATGAGATCCATCAATCACTTGTGGATTTGAGAGGGTTGTTGGAGTGGGACAGAGTTCACGGACAGTTATTTCATCTGTCTGAAGTTATATACGAACTCCAGCTACGTCGAGTTGAAGACATGATTAAGGATAGCGGGTTGATTGCGAAGAAGCTTGGCGAGATGCGGGACACTATGCCGAAAGAAAAAAAACTCTGAGCAGCTAGAATAGCTTCTTGAACAGGCGATTCAGTGTATGAACTCCTAGTTAGCTTTCTCGCGAAAGATTACCTTTGTAAAATACGAAGCCCCATCACTTCTTCTTGGGAGCATGATTGTTAAGGATGGTTTCGGCTGTGTCGAAGTTGCCTTCCTGGACCGCGTGCATCATATCGAGGAGCTTGTTTTTGGGCATACGGATCTCTGGCTGCGGTGGGGGCGGTGGCTGCTCAGGAGGAAGCTTCAACGCCGCGCGAACCTCGGCTGTATCTAGCCCATAGGCGCGTGCTCGGATCATCCAGTGGTGACGAAGAATACCGATCTGGTAATCGACAAAGTCATAGACACGTGGCTCAGGTTTGCCTTCAAACGGTCGTAACACCCGGCCCAATGCCTGTGTTGTTTTGGTTCGGTTGCCGTTGGGTACGGTCAGGTAGAGTGTGTCGAGGGGAGGGTGGTCCCATCCTTCACCGATTAAGGAGAGCGTGGCCACCAGGATCTCAGCGTCGCCCGATTGAAGCCTTTCCATCGCTTCCTCGCGGACTTTGGCTGTGAGTTTACCATGCAAAAGCACCACAGGGAGGTTGTGATCTCGGAGAGATTGGTACAGGCTCTGGGCATGCTTCACTCGCTCGGTCACGACAAGGGAGCAGCCACCTGGCCGGTGAGTGTCAACGATGGTCTCCACGACAAGCTTGTGTCTCTCAGAGTTGCTCGTGAGAGCCGAGATCATCGGTGTGAAATCGTTGTCGTAGATGTAATTGAACTCGGTCGTGATCGGGAAGATTCGGGGGCTGAGCAAGCGCCCGTGTTGCTCCAGGTCGCGCTTGCCGATGCGGTAGACAATCTCACCAAACTGCAACCACAAGAGCTCGTGCAGGCCGTCTTTGCGGTAGGGCGTGGCTGTGAGCGCCACCCGGTATCGGGCAAGAAAGCTGGGCAGCACCTGACAGTAGCTTTGCGCAGGAGCGTGGTGAGCCTCGTCCACAATGACGAGACCAAACATGTCGGATAGCTCCGTCAGATCACGGCGAGCCAGCGTTTGGATCAGCGCCACCGTAAAAGGAGCAGGGCGCCACTCTCCACCACCAATGATGCCTGGCTCCACTCCCAGAATTCTCTCGATGGAAGCCGCCGTTTGTTTCAAAAGCTCGCGCGTGTGCACCACGAACAACGTTTGGGTTTGGAGAGCATGAGCGATACCCATGGCTACCATCGTTTTTCCGCCACCTGTAGGGATAACAATGACACCACTACGAGCGCGAAGAAGTGCCTGCACCGCGCCTTGTTGGTAGGGACGTAGCGTCGCGTCAAAGGTATACTCTGCTTGGCGCTCTGTGGCTTGGGTGGCCTGCGAATCCCAATGCAAGGTGACCTGCTGGGCTTTGGCGATGTCGGTCAGGATCTTCCAGGCACCTCGGGCGACGCTCCAGCTCTTGTCCTTGTTGACGGTGTAGGCGTGCCGGTATCGCTCGACATCATCGACAGGTAGGCCGTTTTCCATCTTGCGTCGCCAGGCGTTGTTCTCAAACGTAAGGGCGCGATGAAGCGAATCCTTGAGCGCCTCCAAGCCTGGACCGGCAGGTATCTGGATGTTGCCATCCACCAACAAGTGAAGGGAGAGTTCGTCCGACAATGATGAGCCTTTTGTGTATTCCGCCTCCCTGAAAGAGAGGCACATTTCTCCAACTTGCCACGAAGCCAATGTAGGAGGAACTGACGCAATATGCAACCAGAACCGGGTGGATACAGGATACCCTTGGGTTTACTCTTGTTATTCAGTGGCAATCGTCTATGATGGACAAACAAGATCGCTGTTTTCCTTATGACTCCCTCATTATGGAGCGTTGATGATGAGCCGCGTGCAAAAAATTGAGCTGTTCCACGTTGAAATCCCGTTGGCTGAGGCCCTGTATCCCTCGTGGTACCGAGGGTACAAGCTGGACAAACAGGTCATGACGCTGTTGAGGCTCACCACAAACGATGGGCACCAGGGAGTCTCTGCTGGCTGGGCCTTGGGGCAGGAGCGAGAAGGACTTAAAGATTGGCTCCCCGAGATGGTGTTGGGGTTGGAGGCGGACGCGATTGAAGCCGTCCGACAGCGGCTGAAAGAGCGCGCTCGTTGGGGTTGGAACAACCACTGGGTAGAGACGGCGTTCTGGGACCTGCACGGCAAGGTGGAAGGCAAGCCCCTCTACCAGCTTTTCATGGAGCAGCCCCAAACGGTCGACAGCGTTAATGTGTACGCGTCCACGATGGAAGCTCAGGACGTTGAAACACGATTGTCGTCGTTGGATGCCCTGAATGACAGCAACTTGCAAGCCTTGGGGCTGCGACTCTCCGGCGATATGGACAACGATCTGGAGCTGGTGCGACGAGTCCGTGAAGCTGTTGGCAACGACACGTTGTTGCTCCTGGACGGTGGTCAGGCCAATCGCGCTTGGGTTGGCGACAACGAGATCCCCAAGTGGAAGCTGTCCAGCGCCCTTGATTTTGCTGCAGCGGTCGAACCGTACCGCATTGAGTGGTTGGAGAACCCTCTCGGTGTGTATGCCTACGGTGACCTCTCGGTGCTACGAAGTGAGTCGGCGATTCCTGTTGCTGGAGGACGACTCAACCAGGGCTGGCACGAGTACAAAGTTCTGATGGAGCAGGGCTCCTTGGATATCTATCGTCCAGATGCGACCGTCTCAGGTGGTGTCAAAACGGCGTTGCAAGTGATGGACGCTTGCTTGCGTCGAGACCTCTACTTCTCCCCCTGTGCAGGAAACAACAGCTTCTCGTTCTTGATTAACTTGCATTTGTTTGCGGCCTGTCCGCGTAAGTTTGTCTTTGAGTATCCCTGGGAGCCTGGCCGATGGGAACCTGAACAGCGCGATGTTCTCCTGGAAGCTCCCCTCTCTCTCAATGCAGATGGAACGTTGCCTGTGCCCCAAGAGCCTGGCCTGGGTGCAAACCTCAACGAAGAGCGGCTCCAACAACACGGCACCTTGTGGCTGGAAGTCGAGGCCTGAGGCGACAAAGAGGTTGTGCGATGATGCGAGTGGATGTGCCCTTGCCTCGAATGCGGCGCGATCTGGACATTCAGTTTGTTCCGATTGACGACGAACCCTCGGTGTTGTTGACAGATCCATGGGCGGAAGATAGTTACCCCTGGGTGTTGAGTGACATCGCGTTTGCTGTGCTCCAATTGATGGACGGCAAGCGTTCTCTTCGTCAGATCCAGGCATCGTTGCGACGCTTTACGGGTGGCTTGTCCATGCCGATGGAGCAACTTCAACAGCTTGTCATGCAATTTCAATCGTTGATCCTGTTGGAGGACGATACCTACCGCGTGGAGCGGGTTCCTGTGCGTCAGGCTTACCTGGAGTCTTCGGCTCGCGCGCCAGCTCATGCCGGTGTCTCTTATCCGGATGATGCGGACGAATTGCGACGTTACCTCTCTGACGTTCTTGCCTTGGCTTCACCCCACCACAACCAGGAGAACAAAGCCGGCTCCATTGTGGCCGTTGTGTCGCCACATCTGGATCTTCGCGTGGAGGAAGAAGCCTACGCGACAACCTACGAGGCGGTCCGGGGGATGGACCCTGAGCGCGTTGTCTTGCTGGGAACTGGTCATGACATTTCCGATGGCTTGTTTTCTCTGACTCACAAAGATTATGTGACGCCGTTGGGGGCCATGCCGTGCGATCGAGATGCGATGGAAGCCTTGCGAGAAGCCGGGGGCGACCTGTGCTCCTCCCATGACTTGGCTCACCGTAACGAACATGCGTTGGAGTTCCAAGTCCCCTTTCTCCAAGAAGTTCTGGCCCGACCCGACACTCCTATTGTTCCCATCCTATGTGGTAGCTTCTACAACAACCTGCAGGAAGCGAAGCGAGCGTCTGACATTACGGGGGTTTCGAAGTTCTTGGATGCTCTCCGAGGTCTTCTCACAGAGAACACTCTTGTGGTTGCTGGCGTCGATTTCTCTCACATCGGTCGCAAGTTTGGACATGACGAGCCTGCGGCTGCCATGATGGACACGGTTCAGGCCCACGATGAGGTCTTGCTGGAGGCGTTGTGTGATCAGGATGCTCCCGGCTTTTGGGAGGAAGTCCAGCGCACGGATAACGCCTATCATGTGTGTGGCTTTTCATCCCTCAGTGTGATGATGGAGGTGCTTCCTTCTTGCAAAGGCGACGTCCTTCGTCATGACTTCTGGGATGAACAAGAGACCGAGTCAGCCGTAAGTTTCGCTTCCGTTGTCCTTCGGGGATAACCTGAGAGAGTCGCGAAACATAGCTTCCAAGGTACCGGATTGCTATCGGCGTCGGGTTGTGTTCTGTTACTTGCGGCGCAGCAGGAGGATGATGGGGAACAGCGCAAGTATCCAGAAGGCCGGGTTCTTCGGCATTTGGGTGGGGGATGACTGACAGCCACAGGCGCTCACCTTGGTGATGGGAGGGCCGTTGGGGTTGCCCGGTGACGGTGGTCCAAACGGGTTCTGCCAATTGTTTCCACCGGCATCTTGGGCGCCGGGGTTGAGTCCTGGTGTGTCGGGAGAGCTGTTGTTTTCTCCTGGAAGGATGCCAACGGGAACACAGCTGTTGCTGATGCAGATGTTTCCGGGGGGGCAATCGCTGTCTTGGTTGCACTCTTTGGGCAAGGCTTCACAGCGCAGGCTCTTGCAAACGTAACCGGAAGGGCAGTGTATGTCTTCTGTGCATTCAGGCGGTGCTTTGGGAACACAAAGACCATTGAGGCACGTTTGGCCGACGTCACATTCTGCTTCGCTTCGACATTGTGCTTGTTTGGTCACGCACTTTCCTGCAGAGCAGGCCTGGCCTGTGGGGCAATCACTGTCCTGGTTGCACTGTCGTTGGGGGATGCAGCTGCCTTGGACGCAACCTTGACCGGAAGGACAGTCGGAGTCTTTGGTGCACTGCGGGGCTTGCTCACACTTGTTGTTGCGGCAAACTTGTCCCGAAGGACAGTCGGAGTCTTTGGTGCACTGAGGTGGGGGAGGACCTTGTTCACATTTGTTGTTGCGACAAACCTGGCCCGAGGGGCAGTCTGAGTCACGTGTACACTGGGGGGGAGCTGGAGTTTCACATTTTCCGTTTCGACAAACTTGGCCGGAAGGACAGTCGGTGTCGTTGGTACACTGTGGCTGCTGTGGGTTTACGCAGGTTCCATTCTGACAGACTTGACCCACAGGACAGTCTGTATCGTTGGTGCATTGAGGGGAATTCCCTCCACCGTCTTTTACGCAAACGCCGTTGGTTGTGGTGAGTTTGCAGGTGTAACCCGAGTTGCAGGGGCTGTTGGAGTTGCACAAGCATAGCTTGGCGTTCTCGTTGGAGGTGTAGCATGTTCCTCCTTCGGGTTGGCAGGAGCTATCGTTGGAGCAGTTGCGGAAGCACAAGCGTCGTCCGATGTTACTGAGAATACAGAGGAGCCCAGGTTTGCAAGGCGCTGAGGCGCTGCAGGTCTCAAAGAGGTCCTTGCCAGGGCGTCGACAGACTCCGGATTGGCAGGTTTCACCCGAGCCACAGTCGTTATCGGAAGTGCAAGGAACGTCAGGGCAGGAACCTGCATCAGGAGTACATTGGTTGTTTTGGCAACCGTATCCAGCCGGGCAGCATCCGTTGCTATCACAGGGCTGGGTGCAGCGGTTTCCTTCTGGGCGTTGGACACAGGTTGCGCCGTTGCCCCCGCAGTCAGCGTCGCTTCCGCATGGTTTGCATAGCTTGGGTTGGGAAGCGATGCTTCGTGGGACACATTTGCCAGAGCTCACATCACAACGCTGACACTTGGTACAGTCAGCGTCGCTTTTGCATTTCCCGCCGTACTTTTGGAGGTACTGGCCAAAGAAAGAGTCGTAGTACGCATCGACGCGGAAGCAAAAGCTACCGCCATTGCACGACCGGTTGGGGACATACGAGTTGATTCCGACCACCTGTAGCTGGCCGTTGATCTCGTAGAGGGCAGGGCCGCCGGAGTCGCCAAAGCAGATGCTTTTCCCGGTGTCGCGGGTTTCAAACCGATCCGACTGCACGTTGCGAAGAGTGATCTCCACATGGTACTTGGTGTTGGTGGAGCGTTGAGGGCTGGTGGAGATCACACCATACCCCCAGTATTTGATCTTGCGGCCCACCCAGGAGCTATCCATCACTGTGTTGCTCGCAGGGATTGGAGTGACATCCGTGATGGGGTTCTTGAGAATGAGAACCGCGAGGTCATTGCGCAGCGAGCTACTTCCGCTGTATTGCGGGTGTCGGATGGCTTGTTGCACGTCATGGTAGGTGCTGGTGAACTGATTCCCTGAGCCCGATGGTTTGTCGATCCGAAACTGAATCGCGCCGCTGCTGATGCAGTGAGCTGCTGAGATCACAAGCTGTGGTGTGATCAAGGTTCCTGTGCAGAACTTCCCACGGTTGCGGGTCAGCGCTCCAATCGCAGGGTGACGGATATCAGGCGCACCTCCAATGATGGTGTGCTGGCTTTTGGAAAACGTGGACTTGGAGTGTTCAGGCGCTGTCCCGCTGGAGCAGCCGGCAAGAGCAAAGAAGAAAGTCCATCCTATCAGGGTCGTTCGTACGAAAGCACGCATAACAAATGAGTTCCTTTGGTCGAATTCACGGCAAAGCTGTGATAGTCATCACACAGTTTCGGCAATCGAACAAGGTTTGTTGCGTTGGAAAGCGCAAGTTTTTTGAAACATTGAAGGTTCTCTGTCTTTTCAAGGAAAGGGTACAGGATTGAAGCGAGTTCGTGAAGTGATTGTTGTGGAAGGGCGTGACGATATCACGGCTGTGAAGCGAGCGGTGGAGGCCGAAGTCTTTGCAGTGCATGGGTTTGGGGTGCATCGCCAGCGAATCTTGGAGGAGATTCGGCAAGCACACGAGCGTACCGGTGTGATTGTCTTGACGGATCCCGACTGGGCTGGCGAGCGTATTCGGTCGACCATCACCGATCATGTCCCTGATGTGAAACATGCTTTCATTCCACGTGAGGCAGGAACCCGAGAGTCAGATGGTAACATCGGCGTGGAAAATGCTGCACCCCATGTGATCCGTGAGGCGTTGGAACAAGCTCGATGCCAACATGTGGAGTCGGTGGAGATCTTTGTGATGTCAGACTTGGTGGAGGCTGGCTTGGTGGGACATCCTCAAGCCACCCAACGGCGACATCGTGTGGGCGAAATCCTTGGAGTGGGTCAGGCCAACGGAAAACAATTTCTGCGAAGGCTTAACCATTTTCAAATCACACACGAAGAGTTTGAAGACGCTTGTCAGAAACTGTGAGCGGATACAACATGGTTGGAGCTTCCAGAGGGGCAGCGACAGGACTTGTTGGCCATGGTTGTCTTTTTTGCTTGCCGAACATTTAGAATCGAAGAAGTGGTGGAGATCATCAGCATGGAAATTTTTGAACAGAATCCTATGGCCGAATACCTTATCAAAAAGGGCTTGGAACAAGGTTTAGAACAAGGCTTGGAACAAGGATTGGAGCAAGGTCGAGAGGCTGTTCTGTGGGTGGTTCGGTCGCAAGCAACCAAGCGCTTCCCTTACCTTGGGCAAAGTACCTTGGAACTCTTGGAAACGTTGGATATGCAAACTCTTCGACAACTGGGTGAACAAATGCTGGACATCCCGGACGGACGAGCGTTTCGTCGGGCTGTGTTGCGTTTCCAAGCAGAGGCTTCGAAGAAGTAGGTTGTGAAAGAGGCTTAAGCAGAGGGGAGTTTGCGCAGGCTTTTTTGAATGGGGTCGGCGACAAACGGCTGCTGGCAGAGGGCAAGGGCGCTGTTCAACGTGAGGGAGGCTTTGTCGTATTGTTGGGTGGCCAGATAGGCGCGTCCCAACGTATGACACAGCTCAGCGTAAAAGGGGTTTTGGTGCTCATCTTGCTGACTGTAGGTCAGTTGAGCAAACAAATTCATCAAGAAGTGGTACGAGTATTGGAAGAATGTGCCTTTGGCACCCGGTGGTGGTGGATGGTCGGCAAGAAGTTGGTCCATGCTGCTTTGTAGCAACTCGATGGCTTCCTCGTATTCTTCTCGGGCGAAGTGATACTCGCCTCGTACGGCCTTGATCAACAATCCGTGGATGTGGGTGTCTACAAATTCCTCGGCTTCATCGAGGAGTTCTTTTACTTCTTCCAGCCGCTCGGGAGAGCAAAGGTTGTGGATGTACAGACGCGACAGCTGTGCATGAAGACCTGCCAGCAAGAGTCCAGGGGGTGTTTCTTGGATACCTTCCTGGAGAAAGCGACGGGCGCGCTTGTAGTTGCCTTGTCGCCGCTCCAGTTCCGCGTGGAACCCCAGCAAAAAGGCGGGAGCCAACAGGTTGTCTTGTTCGGCTTGTTCCAAAGCCTGGCGAGCGCGCTGGGGGTCTTCGGATTCCACAAGGATTTGCAGACGGAATTGGTGGAACGTCTCGGGCGGAAGGAGAAATCGCCACAAGGAAAGGTTCCACAACGCTTTGTCGGTGAGGCCACGCGCACGCTGTCGACCAATGTGTCGGTAGTGAGCAAACACCACAACGATGCCCATGGCGGAAACAAAGAGCGCAGCGAGAAAACCGTCCACCGGGAGTTGAAGCGCAGCCGACAGCCACATCACTCCAATGAACAAGGCTGTCAGAAGGAGAAAGATCCGGATGGTCATGAGGTTTTCTTGGTTCCGAGGTTCATAAAGTCTTTGTCGAAAATGCCGATACGACGCGACAAGTCAGATTCCAGGATGTCATCGGGATCGTGGGTCATTTTGAGGTCGCGGAAGGTCTCGAACGCTTCGTCTGGCCAGACCTGACGAACTTCGTGCGGTTGCAGGAGTCCATCCTTGGCGAAGTAAAAGCGTCCACCGGCTGCGAGAACCAACTGATTCATGCTGCGAACCAAGCTCTGGAGCCGCTGACGGTTGCGAGGGCTGGCCGAAAAATCCAGGGCAAAACTGTAGCCATCGACGGCATGAGTCAGCAAGAATGGATCTTCTTTGTGCTTCTTAAACACGCCAAGATACGGGGTAAGTCGAGCTTCTTGTGCGAGCTTGATTTGGGTCTCAAAGACTTCAAGAGCTTTGTCTTTGGGAACAAACGATTGGTACTGAATCAAGCCATGAGGTCGGTAGCCCCACTTCCAGTTGGGAACGTAGTCCAGCAAGAAGTTAAACGCTGCGTGCCCTTGGAGATAAGGAGGAGCCTTGGCCTCTCGGATGCCCATGTAATATTTGAGACCGTTGACCATCCGCCAGAACGGTCGTGAGAACCACATTCCCAGCCACATCGAAGATTTGGGGACCACACCAAAGAAGGAGTCGGGGAGCTCTTGGCGGCTCACGCGCATGGACGAGATAGGGTCAGGATCCTCACCAGGAGCGAGGTGACGAGCCGCGTGAATCAGGCCACGTCCCAGGCCGACGCCGCGCGCTGTACAGTCTACCCAACCGACAAGATAGTCCTGGTCCAGGTTGTCTTCAAAGGCATCGATCATGGCTTTGAGGGAAGGCGTCGAAATCGCAGAGACTTCGACATTCCCGCTGTAGATGCGCTTCATCTTGAGGCGAAGGCGGGTGAAGAACCCAAGCATTCCAAATCCGCCGATGGTGGCGTAGAAGATGTCGCTGTTCTTGTCCGGGCTGCAAACCAGCCGCTCTCCTTTGGGCGTGAGAAGTTCAAATTCCTCAATGTATTCGCCGATGGTGCCCACTTTGTAGTTGTTCTTGCCGTGGATGTTCATCGCCGCGGCACCGGCCATGGTCGGGCGCATCGTTCCGCTCACGACGGGAGGCCACCAGCCGTCTTCCAGGGTGTAGCGCCAGATGTCTGCGATACGTACGCCGGGCTCTACTTCGATCACACCGCGCACCGGGTCCCAATCCAAGATTCGGTTCATCCGGGTGCAGTCGAGTACGATGGCGTTTTGTCCCATGTGAGGGTCACCGTAGCTTTGTGCGCTTCCCCGCAACGTGACAGGGTGGTTGTGGCGACGAGCGTATGCAAAGACAGCTTCCACTTGTTCGATGGTGCTGGGTCGAATCACATACGAATCCGCGGCATGAGCCATGCCCCAACTGCCCACGCGAACCAAGCGCCGCGTGTCAATCAAGGAGTACGACAGGAGCTGGTCGTACTCTTTTGGTGTGCCTTCGTCGTCGTTCACTCGAACACCGACAGGTGCCTCAGTGTCTTTAAGGGATGAGCCCTTCGCTTTGTCTGCGGAGGTGGTTTTGTCTGCCTTGGCTGCGCTTGAAGAGGGTGAGGATGGGGTGCCATTGACAGGTTTGGGGGAGTCAGATGCCTGGGGTTGGGTTGGATTGGTGCTCATCGTGCCCTGCGCTACACAAAAGGTGATTGATTCTTAGAATTTCATCCTGCGAAAGATGAAGCTGGGGATGTTGCGGATGATAGCCATGATAGGACGCCATCGGCCTGGAACATAAACCTCTCCGCGCTTTTTGGCAATGGCTTTGACTATCAATTGCGCCGCTTTGTCGGCGTGGATCGGCAAGGGGAGCTTCGGCAAATGGGCTGTCATCGGGGTGTGAACCGGCCCTGGCTTGATGGTGACAACATGCACACCGTGGGAGGCCAAGCGATTGCGCAGGGACTCCAGGTAGGTTGTCAGCGCGGCTTTGCTCGTTGCGTAAGGGGGGTTCCCTTGGCGACCTCGGTCCCCTGCGACTGAGCTGATGCCCACGATCGTGCCGTGTCCTGTATGCACAAAGCGAGAGGCTGCCTGGTTGAGCCAGGCCATCGCTCCCAACACATTGACGTCGATGATCTTGCGGTAGGTTTCAAAGTCGAAGTTTTCCAGGCCGACATCGGGCATGATTCCTGCGGCAAACACCACCACGTCCATGCCCCGCATGGTGTTGGTGATGCGCTCGAACAGGTCGGGGACTTCGTCGTAGTGAGTGACGTCGTGTGCGAAGGCAAAGGCCACTGGCTTTTCGCGGTCGTGGTTGAGTTCTTCGACCAGCTCATCCAACAGATTCTGGCGTCGGGCGACCACCGCCACATGATACCCTTCTTGAACCATTTGACGGGCCAATTCCTTGCCCATCCCGGAGGAAGCGCCGACAATCAAGGCCACAGGAGGTTCAGTGCCCAGAATTTTATTGACTTTGTCTTGTGTCATTGTGCTCTCTCAGTTTGTGTGAAGTGACACAGAGGGTTGCAGTGCGAAGCAAATCGGTGAAGAATGGTGCTTGGTTCTGACCGCTCGTGTGCTCGGCGGCAGGCACTTTACCACGCCCCTCGCGACCTGTAAAGCTCGCGAAAGACTTCGTAATTCCTATGGGTTGGGAGCTTCCTGATGGTCCAAAGTCCAATTGAAACTGACGCGTTAATTATCGACTGGCGAGAGGTCGGTCCTTTTGCTGCGAATAGCTATCTTGTGGTGTGCAAGGCGACGAAAGAGGCTGTCTTAATTGACGGTTGTGACAGGGCCCCTACGTTGCAGGCCATGATCAACAAGCACGATGCAAACCTCAAGTATCTCTTGCAAACTCACGCTCACCTTGATCACGTCGCTGCTTTGCCCGAACTCAAAGAGCTTTGGCCCGATGCACCGATTGTTCTCCATCGCGATGAGAAGATGCTCTACGACAACGTCGAGCAACAATGTCGGATGTTTGGACTTCCCCCGTTTCCTCCTCCGCCTCCTGTGGATCAGTGGATGGAAGACGGTGAAGAGATTGCATTTGGCGAGTTGAAGGCCAAGGCCTACCTGACGCCAGGGCACTCCCCTGGGAGTCTGACCTTTCAAATCGCGGAGAAGTATCTCTTTGCAGGGGATGTTTTGTTCGCTGGAAGCATTGGACGCACCGACTTGCCCGGTGGGAGTATGAAGGTCCTGCTTGGCTCGATAAAGCGCTTGTTGCGCGAGGTGGGCGACGGACAGGTTTTCCCTGGTCATGGACCACCGACCACGCTCTCCCACGAAGAAAAGTACAATCCCTTCCTCGATCGGCTCTAACCTGACGTTCTCACCCTCTACCCTCAAAAGACGTCGTCGTCGTCCTTGTCATCGTCATCGCTGTCGTTGCTGTTTGAGTTGGTGCTGGGCTTTGTCTTGTTGCTGTTGGCGTTGGTGTTGGCCTTCGTTGACCTGGGGGCGTTACGCTCTTGTGATTTGGGCGGGGCTGGCAGGTCCATGGAGTTGCTGGTCTTGCGGTTTTTGTTCAACAACAGAGGGAGCCACTTGTCCTTGGTCGCGAAGGCGAGGATGCCAAACCCAGTCATCAGGATAATAAACACAAGGAGCTTGATGCCTTGACCCTTCCGGCGAGTGGGCTGTTTAAGGGCAGAGCGCATGGACGTACGGGGTTGCCGTGGTCCTTGTGACACACCGGAGACGCTGGAATGATCGCCTGCGTTGGAGTAGTGCGAAGATGATGGCATTGGCAACATAGGATCTGAGGCGCGCTGGACGGCGGGGACCGGGTTGCGTTCGACCCAAGGCTGGGAGCGTTGCCCTGAAGGCGACTGGGAAGGTTGGTTGCTCACGGATCCAGAGGAGTCGCTGCTGTAAAACGGGCTCGCCATCGGATGAGGTGTAGACAGCGGGATGTTGCGCTGGGGTTCTTGGCGACGATCGATCTCAATCACCTTGCGGCGGAAGTCCCGCGGCGTTGGATTCGGTGATGCTATCGGCCGACGGGGTCCTGGCGATGGAATCGGTGTGTGGGTCGGAGCGTGCAACGAACTTTGCGGTGGGCTTGAAGGGAAATGCCCAGGTGGCATCGCTCCGAGGTCCACCTCTTCTCTCAAGGAGGCGTTTCGTTCCATCATCGCCGAAATCGTCTCCACCGCAATTTCGGTTTCGCCGTTGTCCTCAAAGTAGCCGTACGCTGCCGTTTGCTTGGCTTCATGGGGAACGTTTTGGTCTGGCTCGTGAGTCACAAACAGGGAAGGAAGGCGATCATCTGCCAGATTAAACTGTGACAGGTCAGCGATCGAGCCGGAGCCAGGCTGTGGTGGGGGAGGGAGCGGCATCGGAATGTCGGACATCCTGGGCATTTCCAGGACGGTCTCTCCCGCATCTTCCGGGATCGAAGGGTACGAGGAAACTGGCGGTGGAGTCCGTGGGGTGAGATCGGGTACTTTGTGTAATCCAGTCAGGTAGTTGCCGGGCTGCTGTGATTCGGGAAGAGCCTGGAGGAAAGCTTGCTCCATCTCTTCAACGCTGGCGTAGCGCTCTTCGGGTCGTTTGGCGAGAGCGCGCTGGATCACAGCCTCCATCGACCAGGGAATGTTGCGATGTGGGGGTGCGTTGCTTTGCACCGGTGGAGGCTTGGTGTTGAGGTGGGCGGTCATGATCTCCATGACAGAGAGATCTTCTTGCTTCAGCGGATCGCGCGGTACAAACGGTGTCTCGCCGGAGAGAAGTTCGTAGAGAATGATACCCATCGCGTAGATGTCAGAGCGAGCGCTGACGTTGCGGTTCACACATTGCTCCGGCGACATGTAAGCCGGTGTGCCAAGGATTCCCTGAGTGACCTGAGCTTGATCGGCCTGGTTCCCGACAGGCTTGGCGATCCCAAAGTCGATAACCTTCAAAAAGTGACTGTCGCGGCCTTGCTCAATGATAAAGATGTTGTGGGGCTTGAGATCGCGGTGGACAATTGAAGCTTTGTGGGCTTCGCGCATGGCGTCGCACAGTTGCAAGAACAGGTGGTAGCACAGCTCCAGAGGAAGCAGACCGTTGACCTGATCAAGCATCTCGTTGAGAGGCTGGCCCTCCAGGTGCTCCATTACGTAGAAGTACCCGAGGTTGGCGATCTCACCAAAGTCGTCGTAAATGCGGACGATGTGATTGTTGCGTTGGGAGAGGGCCGAGGTCACCTGAACTTCACGGACAAATCGCGTCCGCATGTTCTCATTGGAGAGGTACTCGGGCTTAATAACCTTAATCACCCGAAGTGCATCACGTTCCAGGTGGATGTGTTCAGCGCTGTACAAGATCGCAAAGCCGCCTTCGGTGAATTTGTTCACCAGCCGGTACTTGTTTGCGACCACCATCAAGGGAAACCGGCATTTTTGACAAAAGTCGGTGTTCTCTCCTTCAGGAGCGCTGTGGAGGTCGTGCCCACAATTGGGGCAGTTGTCCCACGTTTTTGTGTTCTGCATCAGGGACATGTTGGTCACTCGCACCGTAAGAGTGCGTTTTTTCTCGCATCCACAAGGTATCGTTTAAGGAAGAAGGATCCTGGAGCGTTGAGCATAAACCTTCGTGCAACGTGCCGTCAAGATGTCTGCACTGCGGGCTAGACTTGGACGTCGGCCTTTCTGAGCCGTTCGTTTCAAGCTGGGTCTTGCCTGTTCTTCCAGGCCTCTCCAGTCTTAAGACGGCCCCTCTCTGGTTGTCCTTTGACCTTTGTCGTTTTTTCTTGATGGGTTCGGGGCTAACCTCTTGTTCTATCCTCTCATTCTATGGTACTGAATGACAGGAGATGGCGACATCTTTACGTATGTATCATGGAAACTGGAGATGAAAGCATGAAAATCACGAAATCGTTGGGGATGGTTTGTACCTTCCTTTGTATGTGGGTAGTGGTGACAAACGGTGTTGTGAGCTGTGGTGGAGACCAACCCAAGGCTTGCGCCAGCAGTCGTGACTGCGACCAAGGCTACACCTGTGCCAACAAGATTTGCCTCAAGCGCTGTGTGGATGATGTGGAGTGCAAATCCTTGAACCTGACCTGCAAGGACGGGATCTGCGGCGGTATCGTGAAACCAGACGGTGGAACACCTGAGACGCCACAAGGCGAGTGTCAGCCCGGCACGATCGAAGAATGTTATTCTGGCCCCAGCGGCACCAAAGGTGTGGGCGAGTGCAAAGCCGGAAAGCGAACTTGTTCAGACGAAGGCAAGTGGGGCGAGTGCAAGGACGAAGTGACACCGACAAGCGAGTCCTGCGATGGCAAGGACAACGACTGTGATAGCAACATCGACAACAACTGCGGCACCACCTGCACCCAAGGACAAACTCGCTCCTGTTACACCGGCGCAGAAGGAACCCAAGACGTTGGACCCTGCAAGGCAGGAACCGAAACCTGTGGCGCGGATGGAAGCTGGGGACAATGCGAAGGGCAGATTCTTCCTGTGCCCGAAAACTGTGGCACCAAGCAGGACGACAACTGTGATGGGAAAGCCAACGAAGGCTGTGACTGTACTCCCGGCGAAAGCCGCGACTGCAAGGCCGACAACGGCTGCGCAGGGATCCAAGCTTGCGCCAAGAAGCCTGGCGGCGGCGGTAGTGAGTGGGGCAAGTGCTTGTCCACCACTCCTTACGATGAAAAGTGCGACCAACTCGACAACGACTGTGACGGCAAAGTTGACAACATCAAAGGCACAGATGATGTCCTGACTCGCAAATGCAACAACGAACCCTGCAAAGACGAAGGGGTCGAAACCTGCGAAAAAGGTCAGTGGCGCAATTGTACCGGTCGCAAAGCAGAGCCTGAAACTTGCAACGGCAAAGACGACAACTGCGATGGCTTTATCGACAACATTGAAGGCAAGGAAGATCTTTTGGTGAAAGCCTGTGTGGTCAAGGACCCCAAAACAGGCCAAGAACTCAAAGGCCTTTGCAAAGACGGCATCATGCAGTGCAAGGATGGTAAGTTCGATCCTGCTACCTGCACAGGTGCCAAGCCCAAACAAGAAGAGTGCAACGGTTTCGACGACGACTGTGATGGCGTGGATGACCTGAAAGAGACCGATAACATGTGTGGCGATGGAAACGAGTGCATCAAAGATACCCTCGGAACCATTCGCTGCGTTCCTAAGTGATTTTTCGTACCCTCACAACAACCCAATCCCCTCACGCTAGATTTTGGGACCGCCGTCACACATGAGTTGACAGCGACAATGGGAGTGATTTGATGCGCGGAAGTAACTTTCGTCGTAGCCCGCTTCGGCTTCGGAGAAGGTGGTTGATGTTGATCTTGTTGAGTCTGGCGACAGCGGTGTCGGCCTGTGGCCGCCCCGGTGCACCTACACCAGAGCTCAAAGATCGAGATGTCTCTTTGACCATTCTACATACCAGTGATATCCACTCACGAGTTCTTTCGTATCGACTGACTCCGCTTCGTACGGATACGTCGTTAGGGCTGGACCCTGAAAAGGCTCCATTTGGGGGGCTTGCTCGGATTATGACGATTCTTCGCCGTGAGCGAGCAAAGTCCCAGCGGGCCATTCATCTGGATTCCGGTGACTTGTTTCAAGGTGCCCCGATCTTCAACGTATTCCGTGGGGAGCCTGAGCTGCGGTCGCTCTCTTTGCTTGGTTTGGATGCGTATGTCTTGGGCAACCACGACTTCGACAACGGGGGTCTGGTGCTTAGCCGGCAGATCGCGTTGTGGTCGTCTCTTCCCATGTTGTCCGCCAACTACATTTATCTGGCAGACTCACGCCGACGCACCGCAGATATGTTGGTCAAGCTGACCCAGCCTTACATCATCTTGCAAACCCAAGGCCTCAAGATCGGTGTTATTGGTCTGGCCAATACAAGCACCCTGACCAGTCTTGCAGAGGGTGGTAACTCTCTTGGAATCACGGCGAGGGAGCCCAATGAGGTGCTCCAACGTTACATTAACCTCTTGCGCAGCCAGGTCGACCTGCTTGTTGCCTTGACACACATTGGTCTAACCGAAGATGAACATCTTGTGTCTGGGTATTATCGTGAAGTGAACAAAGCAGACGGCAAAGGCTTGGAGCGCAAGTGGGTGGAAGGGGTTCGTGGCCTAGACGTTGTGATTGGAGGCCACCACCACGTTGTTTTGAATCCTCCCAAGGTGATCAAGGATCCGGACGGTCGAGACGTGCTCGTTGTACACTCTGGCGCCTTTGCCAAGTTTGTCGGGCGTCTGGACTTGGTCATTCACAACGGAGAAGTCCGTTCGTATCGATTCCGTGCGCTTCCTGTGAACGGTGACATTCCTGAAGACCCAGACATGCTCCGGATGTTGGAGCCTTATGTGCTCAAGCTTAATCAAGAGATTGATACCACGCGAGTGTTTGCGTTTGCACCGTTGCAGGTGCCCCGGTTTGGTCGAGGAACAGGAGACTCTGCCCTGGGCAATCTGGTGGCTGACTCGATGAAGATCCGGCAGCGGGTGGAGGCAGACTTTTCTCTCACCAACTCTCTGGGGATTCGTACAGATCTGCAGGCTGGGCCTGTCTCGCTGGAACAGTTCTATGAGATCTTTCCCTTTGAAAACTCGATCACAACGTTGTTCTTGTCGGGCCGTGAGGTGCAGGAGATGCTGGACTTTGTCACGGACCGTTCCTCCGGTCGCGGGTGTCAGTCCCAAGCGCAGGTGTCAGGCATCAGCTTTGTGATGAACTGCAAAGAGCGCAAGGCCGAATCCATCTGCATGGGGAGCAAGCCCAATCCGTTGTGTAGCCGCAATGGAGGTAAGCTGCCATGCTTCGACCCCTTGGAGCGAACAGGTCCCAAAGCTTGCCTCGCAGGAACACCCATCAACGAGTTTACCTCGTACAAGCTCGCTGCCAACGACTACATCGCCAACGGCGGTTCTGGTTTTGATGTGCTTCAGCGGAACACCACACAGTTCAACACCAGAGTTCAACTTCGTGATGCTCTGATCGAGTTCATCGAAGGTTTGCCCAACTGTGACACTGTCGATCAGGAAAGACAGAAGCAAGGCTTACCCTCTTTCAAGACCATCATTCCTGATATCTACCGGAAAGATTGGGACACCCGCTGGAAATTCCTCCCCTGCGTCTTGGGTTCCGAGGATGGACGGATCCGTCGTCGCCTTCAGTAACCTATCCCAGGCTCTCCTCATCCTTCCCCTCTACGGCACTCCAAACTTCCTAGAGCATTCTTTCTTTAGCGCTTCTGGCGTCGTCTCCACCAGGAGCGAGGGATGCAGGTGTATCGTCTCCTGCGTGAACGTCGTAGGCATTTTCGTTGGGAGCCGCGCTGCAAGCAAGGGTAAAAGAAGCTGTAAATGTAACTTGGCTTGCACCATTGGGCTGGTGCTTCTTCGGGTGCAAGTGGGTCACCAAAGCGCGGCGCTCTAAGGACTTTGCGCTTGGCCTGCCGGGGAGAGGTAGGCCACCGACGTGGTTGGAGACGTTGTGTGGGGCGTAGGGAGGTTCTTTGGATTGTTGGGTGAGAGCGCTTTCGAAGGGGAACAGGCAAGGCCCTCTTTGAGTCAGGCTGTTGCGCTGACGTTTTTCGTTGTGCTTTGCGTTTGGGAAGAGGTTGACCGGATGAAGGTTCCGGCTGGTGCCAATATCCCCAAAAGACTACAACCAGCAGCGCGGCAATAAGGCCATTGGCAAAGCGTAGCTCTGCCTTGAGCCGTGTGTTCTCATGTTGCAGGCTTTGGAGTTGTTTCTTCCAAGGAGGGGGGGGAGATGTGGAGGACATGGGTGTGGGCTATGCTCCCCACGACGAGGTGTCCCAGATCTTAATCATGTGGTCTCGCCCAGCAGAGGCCAGCCATCCACCGTCTGTAGAGATGGTGAGGCTTTGTACTGGGCTTTGTGGGTCATTGAATGTGTTGATGGTGTTGGTTTGGTGGAGCTTCCACATCTTCACGGATGGCTCTTTCCCGCAGGAGGCAAACCATGAACCTTGCGGACTGAATGCCAGAGAGGTGACGTCGCGATCGTGTGCTTGCCACTCCTGTTGCGCTTTTTGACGTTGCAAATCCCAATACGTGATGACTCCTTCAGCATTGCCTGCCAGGAGCTTCGAGCCTGTGGGAGCAAGGGCTAGCGCGGAGATGGCGTGAGGGCTTGTTTGTAGCGTAAAGAGCTTGGTTTTGTTTCGGATGTCCCAGGAGTGGAGAGTGCCTGAGCCGTCTCCGGATACCATGAACTGTTTTTTGGGGTGAAGCTGGATGGCCGTGACGCCCGAAGAGTGATGGCTCAAGATATCCAGGCGGCGTTGGCTCTCCAGGTCCCAAATCTCCACAGAGCCATCTTCACAGCCGATACAGAGGTAACGTCCTTGTGTGTCCAGCGTCATGCAGTGGGGAGTCGTCTCTGTTTCAAAATTAAACAAAGACTCCATTGTCAGGATGTTCCAGACGTGGATTGTTCCTGACAGCTCAAGCATGACAAGCTGTTGGCCTTGGTTGCGCCATGCCAGGTCAAGAATGCCTCGGTTGCCAATCTCGATAGTGTGGAGCGGGAACCAGGAGCGAGTCTCCCATAGCTTGACTGTGGCGTCCATGGAAGCTGATGCGAGAAATGAACCGTCTGGATTGAGCGCGAGCTTCTTCACATCTTTGTTGTGCGCGGGGAACGCATGCAAGTACTGGGAACGTGCTGGCGCCAGGGGCGTGGCTTGCGCGGGGGTCTCTCTCTTGGTGGAGGGGCCAGAGCGCAACCGAGCGATGCGCTGGGCGTTGGAAATGGCTCCTGCTCCCGTACGTTTTACTACATCCTGGCTGGGGGTTGTGCGTTTGGGGCTGGCGTAGGTTCCAGACAAAGAGCGGTGCGGTGGGTTGCTCCGCTGTGAGACGCTCCAGGAACCTGAAGCCCCTGGAGGTGTTGCTGACATCGAGTCGGAAGGGTTCCTAGACTCCTGACTGTGCGAGGCCATACGCCCAGGGTTCGACGGGCTTGACCAACGCTGTGACGAGGGAGAGCTTGGGTTCGACGCAAATGAGCCCGAAAAGGGCTCGGGTGAAGGAGATGCGGCTTGCTGTGAGGGAAAACTTTCGCTCACAGCAGGTGATTGAGAGTCTGGAGAATAAAGTGTCGCGCCGTGGGGGGGCGTAAATTTCGGAGGCGTGGAGGTGCGGAAGACTTCCACAAACGCATCGAAGAATTCATCGACGGTCTGGTAGCGATTTTGCCAATGAACATCCATGGCTCGTCGCAACACATGGTCCACTTGTTTCGGAAGGGTGGGGTTGATCTCGCTGGGAGGGGTCGCCATCGCGACAGGCAACGAGCCTGTCAGCATTTGATACAAAATCACACCCATCGAAAAGATATCGGCTGCTACTTTTGCGGTTTCGCCACCCATCAACTGCTCGGGTGCAATGTAGAAGAAGGTGCCTGCCTGTCCTGTGTGGAGAGCCTCCTCATTGCTACCTGTAAGCCTCTTGGCCAAGCCAAAGTCGAGGAGCTTTAACGCGCTGGTGTCGCTCTTGTTGACCATCATGATGTTGGTTGGTTTGAGGTCGCGGTGCAAGATATGACGGTCGTGGGTATAGCGCAGGATGCCTGTCAGCTTTTCCAGGAACGCGAGGGTTTCGTCTCCGTCAAACGGCGGGGCACCTTTCTTGGCGATGTTGCGGTCAAGGACTGTTTGGAGGGTCTCGCCGTTGACATACTCCATCAGGTAGAACAGGCTGTCGTGGGCGGTGTCTTCGTCGAGCAAGTACGTTCGGACAATGCCGGGGTGGTTCAACCGCTCCATGATCTTGAACTCTTGAACAAAGCGGCTGATGGTTGGTTCGTGACTGACGACCCAGGGGTGCAGAACTTTGAGTGCATACTTCCCTGAAAAGCGTAGATCTTCGGCGAGGAAAACTTGCCCCATTCCTCCACTACCCAACAATTGGGTGAGCCGGTAGCGGCCTCGAACCAAATCACCTACACGGAGCTGTCGGACCTGGTCCAGATCTCCTGGTGTTGGAATGGGCAGGTTCGCGAGGTGTTCTTCTTCCATCGTTTGCTCACCCAAGGTTCCTCGCCGGGGAAGCATGTTGTGGATCCTGTCTTTGGGGACTCGGCTTGGAGGTGTTGGGAATCTGCGCGTGGTGAGCCCCCCTGTCGAGAGCGGTGTGAGCGGTGAAGGCTCTAAGGGGCGGGGTGGGGCTGGCTCCAACTCCTGCTCTGCGTCTTGATCCAACTGTGCCAGCAGCTCCTTGCGCTTGGTTTCGTACAAGGCCTTCGGGAGTTGTCCGCGTTGAAACAACTCATGCAGTCTTGCGATGGCTTGTTGGACTTGTTGTTCTTTCATTTCGTTGCCAGTGTTCCACGAGCTAGAGTTCGTGGGGAGTCGTTCCACTCCATGGGTATACGGGAACAGTCGTCCCAGGCTTGTTTCCAGATGTTGACAGAGCCTTTGGGTATCCTGCGAACGGATGGGGTCATGGGTCCAGGCTTGTGGGTGTTGTCCTGGAGTTGTGCCGCTTTTCTAGGGTACATTTGCTACCGACACACGTGACATCTGTCTCAGAGTAACGGGAACTGGCGACTTATGCAACTTCCTACACTGAGGATGGGCTGTTCCAGATTGAAGTATCCCAAATGCACACATTGGAAGCAGTCCCTCCTGTTGCGAGCCATTTTCCTTGCTTTTCTACAGCGAGAGCGCGGATGGCTCCTTGTTGAGGTGCAAAGGTGCACAATGGTTTGTCTTTCTCCCACGACCAGAGATGGATACGCTGATCGTTGGCAGCCGAAGCAAACCACTGACCGTGGGAAGGTACCACCAAGGCTCGAAGTGCTTGCTGGTGACTGTGCCAGTGGCGAAGGAATCGGTGATCAACACAGTCCCATGACATGATTTCTCCGGTGTGGCCTCCCAACAACACAATAGGTTTGCGAGGCGCACAACACAAGACGTCCATCGCATGCGAAGGCAGCCCAGACCGATGTATGTGACGGCCGTTGGATTTGTCCCATATCTCAACATGCTGGGTGTTGCAGGTGACAAGCCAGTCGTGGTTGGACATGGCGTACAAGGCTTGGGCTTCGTCTGTTTCTGAGAACCATCGCTGCTCTGCGGTCTTCCCGTTCCATTCCCAGCATCCGATATCTCCGTTGGAGAACGCTGCATAGAACACGTCGTGTTCGGCGTGCCACTGGGCACCCACACAGCTTGCAGAGGCAGGATGTGACCAAATGGGCTGACTGCTCTGTAGGTCTTGGAGGTGAAGATCTCCTTCGTTTGTACTGTACAGAAGCAAGGAGCCGGCGGCGTTCCATTGCAGGGTCCGGGGGCTTCCTTGGGTCACCTCGACTTGATGCAAGGGGTACCAGGACTGTGTATCCCAAAGGCGAAGCGTTCCATCAAGAGAGGCCGTGGCCAAGAACAACCCGCGCGGTTGGGCGGCAATGGCTGTGATTCCCTGGGTGTGTCCCTCCAGCGTGTGCAAGGGTGGCAAGGTGGGAAGGGGAGTCTGCTCACTCTTTGCGTTGGAAGCTTTCTTGGGAGAAGGGGTTTGCCCTGCACGCAAACGAGCAATGCGATCGGCGTTGGAAATGGCCTGTGTCTCTTGCGTCCGCAAGACTTCCCGTTTGTGCCCTTGAGCGAAGGGAGTTCTGGGAGATGCCAGCGGGCTGGAGAGATGAGAGAATTGTGAACTGAGAGGGGTCTGGGGCGCATGCAGGGGAGGGGCTTTGTATGTGCTTGCGTTGGTGCGCTTTTGTTTGTAGGGGTGGGCCGAGTCATTTCGAGAGGGCGACACTCCCGGCAGTCGAGGAACCTTTGACGACTGGGGCTTGGGTTGCGTGCGTTGGGGGTGGAACGAGCCCGGCGACGAGGGCAGGTTGTTTTGGTGCGGTGAACGGGAAGGTGGACTTGGCTGCGCTCGGGGGACAGGGTTGTCGGCTTTTTGGGCATTGCTTGAAGGGCCGGAGGACGACACAGGGGCGGCCATCATCGGTGTCCCGGTCTCATCGGTGTCATCCAGGCTGTCTGTGAAGTCCACCTGCTGAATCTTACGTGTGATGGGGGTTTGGGACGTGTCGAGGTACGACCACGATTGGCTTGACGGGTGCATGTCATCAAGCTTTCGTTGGGGGAAAAGGGCAAGCACCTCTTTGGACAGCTCTTTGACAGAAGCGTGTCGATCTTGCGCTCGAGGGCTCATCGCGCGGCGCAGAACCTCATCCAGCTTGGCTGGGATCTCCTTGTTGCTTTCACTGGGAGTGGAAGCCATTGCGATGGGAAGAGAGCCTGTCAGCATCTGGTACAACAACACACCCAAAGCGAAACAGTGTCCAGCTGCGTCAGGTTCGCTTGCTTGGAGAAGCTGCTCTGGCGCTCGATAGAACAGGTCCTGGTGCTTGCTGTCACTGGAAGCAGAGCGCGACGCCAGCACGTTTTCGTCGGGTTGAAACAAGAAGTCGAGGAGCTTGATGGGGATTGTGTCTTCGGAACCTTCGGTCAAGATGATGTTGCTGGGGACCAGATCGAGGTGAAAGTGTTTTCGTTGGTGTGCGTACTGGACTGTCGAAACCAACGCTTGGAACAACTCCAACGTTCGCTCCAAGGGGAACGGAATGCGTTGCTGGGCTTGCGCTTCGTTGAGGTACGACTCCAAGGTTCGACCGGGGACATCCTCACGCAAGTAAAATACGATGTTTTGTCGGGAGTCATCATCCACGAGGTAGGTGCGGGCGAGTCCTGGGTGATTCAGCGTGTGGTGGTTGTGCAAAATGGAGAGCCACCGCTCCATACTGGCTGTGTCGTTGGCGATCTTGGGGTGCAAGATGCGGATGGCGTATGTGCCTCCGAAGCGGGTGTCCTTGACCCGAAACAGAGGACCCATGCTTCCCTGGCTGAGTTGCTCCTCGATTCGGTACCGGCCGCGGATGATGTCACCTCTGTGGATCGGTGGAGTCCAGCGCTTGTTGGGTGGGTTCCACGAACCCTGCGTGCCAGGTGCCAGCGGGGCGGATGACGTCGGTGTGAGGTCTTCAGGGATGCTGAGAACCTCGGTGCCCATGTGAGGAAGGGGGGTCAGCATCTTGGAGACGGCAGCGTCGGTGGATAACGGCGTCAGCCAGCTGTCGGAGGTCGATGTTTCTGTCGAAGTGTTGGAGGGTATGTGCCAACCTTCGTAGGTCTCCTCCATCGGTTGCAAGCCTGGGTTCGCGAGCGTCTGGGTGAGCTGGGCCAACAAATCTCTGTGCTGCTGCGCATACACGTCTGGCGCGATCTCTCCACGTGCAAATAGGCTCGCCAGCCGCTCTAAGGCTTTGCGCAGTTCTGCTTCTTGTGTCATCCACTTCTTCCCCGTAGAGGCGGTCTCCTCTCACCGTAGATACGGTCTCTTCTACAGCCTACGAGTCGAACGTCTTCAGGTCCCTTCTTTTGCATATGCAACGAAACACGTTATAGCATAAGAACGAACCAAAACACAGATGTCTAAAGTCTTTTGTGCATTTTTTCTTACAATCTTGTTCCGGAGAGGGATGACGTGTACGATACGATTGTTCCCGATACTGAGACGAACAGGTTCGTGACTTCTGGTGGGTTTCGAATCTGGTGATATGACCCGGTCCTGTGCAGCGAGGTGACATCAATGTGGATGTACCGAATTCTTCAAGGCTTTCTTCGGATTGTTACGTCTGTTTTTTTTCGCAATATTGCCATCATAGGCAAAGAAAACGTGCCCAAGTCGGGGGCTGTTATTTTTGCGGGGAATCATCCCAACTCGTTGATGGATCCAATGCTCGTCATTGCCTATGGTGGTCGAGTTGTGCACTTCGCCGCCAAGGACATTCTCTTTAAGAGTCGGTTTTTACGATTCTTTTTGCGAGGCCTCGGTGCTGTGCCCATCCAGCGTCGCAAAGACCACAAAGGAAACATCGACAACTCGTCTGCCTTTGATGCTCTCTTCCAAGTGTTGGAGGAAGGTCGCGCGATGGGAATCTTTCCCGAAGGTATCAGTCACACAGCGGCGCAACTCAGCAGCTTAAAGACAGGGGCAGCTCGAATTGCTTTGCAATGGTTTGAACAACACGAGGGCCAACTCCCACTCTACATCGTTCCTGTGGGTCTTAACTACCTGCACCGTCAACGTTTTCGTAGTCAGGTGTTGATTCAGTTTGGGGAGCCTCTGGAAGTTACATCGGAGTGGTTGGAGAAGTACCAGCAAGCCTCCAAAGAGACGGTCGTAGAACTTACAGAGCAGCTCAACCTGGAACTTCGTAAGGTGACTGTCAATGCCCCCGACTGGGATGTTCTTCGCGTGTTGCATACCGCTCGCCGTCTCTACAAGCCTTCGGGCGTCTTTCTCGACCTGCCTGTGTACGCCGAGCTTACCCGTCGACTGGCCGAAGGTTATATGCGGGCGGAAGATGAGCCCGAGATCCAGGCTCTCCGCCAGCAGTTGGAAGAGTACCAGGGCCGACTGGATGCTCTTGGTCTGGAAGACCATCACCTGCGCAGCGATATGTCTGCCATTCGTTTGGTGGGTCGTCTTCTGTGGCGTTTGGTGACTCTGTTGTTTCTGCTGCCCCTCGCAATCCCAGGCATCATTCTACATGCTCCGGTGATGATGACCGCCGTGGTGGCTGGGGATTATCTGACCGCGCGGAAAGACGTGGTCGCTACCACCAAGTTAATTTCTTCGATCTTGTTGGTTCCGTTGCTGTACATACTTTTGCTTCTGCTGCTGATCCAGGTCACGCCGTGGACCACTGTGATTACGATGGCGGTGCTGTTGCCTTTGTCGGGTTTTGCTACTGTCAGGTTGCTCGAACGGCAGGCCGCGTTGTATCGCTCGCTGCGAGGGTTGTGGCGGTGGGTGTATTTGCGTCGTGAACTCAGCGAGTTGCGAGAGTGGCGCGTTCGCTTGTCGGCGGCTTTGGACCAGGCCGTCGAGCGATTCCACGACCGCTCTGTGCCTCGGCTCTTTGAGAAAGGCGCCGAATCGTAAGGACCTGTGTACTGAAGATAGAAGGTGGCTTGTTCCAGGTAGAGGGGTTAGGCGGAGGTTTCTGGGGAGTCCTTCTCTTTTCGTGTGAACCAGTTGATGCGGGCTTCTTTGAGGAAGCGCCAGAGGTTGTAGAGGACAAACGAGCCAAGGAAGAAGAAGCCAACGATGGCCCACCACAGTTGGCGGGGGGATTCGCCGTCGAACAAGATATGGGTGCGTGGTGTGAAGGGCATGCTCTCTGTGACTGCGTAGAAACGCCGCAGGTTGTCGGCTGCGCTGCTTCGGCTGGCTCGGACCACACGACCGGTGATGACCATCTTGGTGTCGCTCATTTCATCCGGGGAGCGGACAATGACTGTGGCTTGCAAACCCAAACGTTTGCGAAGCTTGTCAGGGATCTTGAGTTCGCGGCCAGGGCGTTTGGCCTTCTGGGCTTTCACGAGTCTGCGGTATCGCTTCTCGTTCAGGGAGACCAACAGATCGCATCCCAGCGCCACGATATAGAATCGCTTGGCAAAGTGGACACGGGCTTCTGCGGTCAGGTTGGGCTGAGGAATCACACCCTTTACCCGGATCACTTTGTTGTGTTGGAGCTTTTTGTAGAAGTCAGGCTTGCAGCCGTTGACCAGCGAGCCCATTTCGATGGGTTTGTTGGTGGAGAGCGCAAACCAAAACTCGTCCTGGAAGAAGAACATCAGAGCCAGGCTGGCAAAAGCCAGGACAAACGGAATCATCGGCTTCCAGGTCGGGGAGATGATGACATCTTCCTGATTCTCCCAGAGTAGCTCACGTTCCGCTTCGTCCAACTCCAACTCAATGAGGTCTGGGTCTACGGGTTTCTCGTTGAAAAACGCCATCTCCTGGGAGTTGGTTGAAACGTCGTTGTCGGGGGAGGGAGTTGTCTCGTCAGGTTTGTCTTCGGATGGGGCCTTGGATTGGCGTTCCTCTGTCATGGAGCTTCCTGTGGTCTTCTGTCGGGTAGAGTGCTGTGAGTGGATTCACGGCAGCAGAGCACCTGCACATACCTGTTCTCTGGGGGAGAGGTGTGGGTGTGCAACGTGATTCCTCAATGGCGTTGTAACGCAATGTAGGAACGACGCCCTTGTGCCACAAGACACCATCAGACGCAATAGGTTTCCAAAAAGTGGGAGGGGTTCTACAGGGTGGTGATCAGGCTGAAGTCGATTTCGCCACGGAGAGGAGAGGCTTCTTCGACCACGATGCGGACGCGGTCACCAAGGTTGAAGCTGTGACCTGAGCGCGGTCCAACCAGAGCCATCAGGTGCTCGTCGTAGTGGTAGTCGCCGGGCAAGTTACGAACATGGATGAGGCCTTCAATGAAGTACTCGTCGATCTCGATGAACATTCCGAACGGTGCAATGGATGTGATCAGCCCATCAAACTCTTCTCCGACATGCTTTTGCATGAAGCGAGCGCGGTAGCGAGCGAGCACTTCACGTTCGGCTTTCATCGCCATACGCTCGCGGCTGCTGCAGTGGGTTGCGATCTCATCCATCTGAACTTCAAGGTCCTGAAGCTGCTTGGCTTGCCGGGGCAGCTCACCGTTCAGGTAGCGCTTCAACATCCGGTGAACCACAAGGTCTGGGTATCGCCGAATGGGTGACGTGAAGTGCAGGTAGTTTTCCAGGCCAAGACCAAAGTGTCCGGTGTTTTCAGACTGGTAGGCCGCCTGTTTCATCGAGCGAAGGAGCATCTGGTGCAACAGGCGCTGCGCCGGGTGTCCTTCGATTTGCTCCAGAACTTGTCCAAAGAACTTGGGATCCAACTCCCACAAGTTGTTCTGTGGATCTTCAGGGTATGCACCCTTGAGCTTCTGACGGAGACCCAAACGATCGAGCAGCTCAAGATACGTCTGCATCTTCTCGGCTGCGGGCTCCTCGTGAACTCGATAGATGCCAGGGATGTTGTGTTCCTGGAAGAAGTGGGCGACCGACTCGTTGGCCTGGAGCATGAACTCTTCGATCAACTGGTTGGAAGCATGCCGAGGGCTGCGACGAACGTCTGCGATCTCACCTTCTTCATCGAGTACGACGTAAGGCTCCGGCACATCCAGGTCGATCGAACCACGACTCATCCGAAGCGCTCGAAGTTGTTGGGACAACTCATTCAAGGCCAGGATGTTGTCTTTGAGCGCGTATGTGGGGTGGTCTTCCCCAATCTCGCTGGGGTTGTCGAGCAGCTCGGCCACCTGCGAGTAGGTCAACCGGGCGTGACTGTTCATCACGGCAGTCTCCAGCGCAACATGGACACGCTGTCCTTGTGCGTTGTAGTCCATGATGGCGGCCATCACCATACGATTCTCATGGGGTCGCAGCGAGCAGATGTTGTTGGAGAGAGCCTCGGGCAACATCGGCAAGCAGCTTGCCGGGAAGTACACACTGGTCCCACGTCGGAGGGCTTCTTCGTCGAGGGGTGTGCCTTCTTTCACATAGTGAGTGACATCTGCGATCGCGACGGTGATCCGACGCAAACCATTGTCGAGGAACTCAATGGCGACGGCGTCATCGAAGTCGCGGGCGTCGGCGCCGTCGATGGTGACCAGCGGAACGTCGCGAAGGTCGAGGCGACCGGCCCAGTCCTCTTCGGTGGGCTGAACCGCCGCAGCTTCGGCTTCGTCAAGGACTTCTTGGGGGAAGAAGTCTGCTTCCAGAACGGCGGCGCTGCGCGCTCGGTCCAGAGCTGGGCCTTCTTGGGCTGGGAGCCATCGTTCGATCTCCGCCCAGATGTGGTACGGATCCCAATCCGAGCGACAGACTTCACACACCGCCCATTGACCGGGTGCGCCTTCTTCTCGCTTGCCTTGCCAGACAGCCGGCAAGTCGTTGTAGCGATCGTTGTCAGGGCGGAGAAACAGTTGTCCGTCTTTGTTGTAGACCTGTCCAACAAGCCGTCCTGAGAAGGGTCGAGCGATCTGAATCACCTTGGCGCTGGAGCCTTTGGTCTTGTCCCACTGTTCCACTGCGATGACCTCGTCTCCGTGGATCGCGCCGTTGATGGAGTGGGGTGGGATAAACATCGACTCTTCGCCATCCCGTTGCAGGAAGCCAAAGCCGTTGGGGTGCATGTGCAGCACGCCGCGAAACGTGGCGGTCCCTTCATGGTCGTTGGCTTCTCGCACCGTTCCATAGGAGGGAGTTGGTTTGGAGGACGGAGCGGGTCGATCCCAAATGTTTTGGGGTGCGTCAATGAGCTCCGTCTTGAGCAAAAAGCGGCCGCCTCGAAAGGCTGTGAGGTTGCCTTCGCGTTCTTCTTGCTTGAGAAAGCGTCGAACTTTGCGTTGGTCGTCCTGGTTGAGTTGGAGAGCACGCGCGACTTCGGAGACACCGACTGGGCGGTGTCCGACCGATTGAAAGTAGTCCCACAGCTTTTGTCGCATTTCACGTGGCAGGCGCACTGGGCTCTTGGGGTCGCCACTGCCACCGCGTCGTTTGTGGGGAGGTTTCTGGGTTTTTTTTGCCATAGATGTTCTCACTGCTAAAAATCCTTTGCGGCGTGTTCCGCGCCGTCATCTATAACGCTTCGAGTACATAGAGTCTACATTTCGTTTCTTGCGCACGGCGTTCAAGTTGTTGTTGATGCACGCCAGGATAGCTCCGTTGGCTCGGATACAAGAGCGATACCGGGAGCGAGATTGCGCGGGCAGCGGAGAGAGTATGGAGAGGGGTTGACCTGTTTGTGTCGTGCCTCTCCAGGCTGCCGTCGAAGCGTTTGTTTGTTTGTGATTGGCGACTCGTGATCTGTCTTCGCATGAGGCGAGGACGCTGGTCGCTGTTAGGAATGAATGTGAGGTGAGTGTTGATGAGGTTGTTGTGTTCTTCATTTGTGGTGCTACTACGAATGGGTCTTCGCTGTAGTTCACATTTTTTCTAAACGAGCTGGTTTTGGTAGAGTTTGAGGATGGCTTCTCGGACAGTGTGGGACGGTTTGCCTGCGGTGATGTCGATGTGCCGGGTGTCGGGGAGGACGATCTTTTGTTGAAAGGTGCTGCGGATGGTCCGAAAGAAGTGATTGCCGGCTCGGGGTGGGGCCAGGATGTCACGCTCGCCCCAGGCTCCAATCACTGGCTGGGTGATGCGGTGGAAGTGGGCGGTGTAGTTGACGCCTTGAGGCTCTCCCAGGTCAATGAAGCCGTTCGCAGCCCATCGCATCAGATCCTTAACCACACCCATCGCTTCAGGGTGAGAGTCTTGGAACATCTCACGGACAACGGCCGTTGGCGTCAGGTCTGGGTGCCAGATCTGGGGCCAGACTTGTCTTTGGTCGTAGCGAAGCAACAGCGGCAGCAGCGTGGACATACCGGGACGGACTTTGTGGTATGCGCTGTCCAAGAGCCGAAAGAACGCGTGCATGGGCACGGCGTTCCAGCGTTTGTGGAGGAGAGGCATTCGTTGATGCAAGCCAGAGAGAAAGCGTCCAGCCAAGCGAATGTGGAGACCAATGTGGCGGGCGTCGAGAGGGGCTGCCAACACGACCAAAGCTGCGATAAACGCAGGGTTCTGGAGGGCGGTGACCACCGAAAGGATCCCACCCATGGAGTGGCCACACAGCACCACTTTCTCTTCAGGATGCTGCTTTTGGATGAAGCGGATTGCTGCGGGAATGTCGCGTTGGAAGAAGCTTGTGATGTTCCAGCCATAGCGCATATCGACGGGGTAGGGCGGGCGCTGATGAGTAACGCCAGAGCCGCCATGTCCTCGAAGATCCAGCACATACGTGTGGATGCCTTGGGCTGCAAGATGTTGTGCAAAACCACCGGACGTGAAGGTCAGGTGGCTTTGTGAGAACCCATGGATGCAGAGCATGGGAGGTCCCAGCGTCGGTCCTTGGGGGACGGCTTCAAGCAACTGGAGGTGCCAGCCATCCTCCGTTGGGATGGAGTGTGTCTGCAACATGGGGAAGATCCAATGATGTGGGGGGAGGGGGAGAGCGGAGCAAACAGTGGAAGGTTCGGATTACAGGAGAGTCTCAGGGCTTTCCAAAAATCGGGTGACGGTTCCGGCTGCGCGTCCGGCGTTGAGACCGTCTTCAATTCGCTCGTCGAAGGTCCACTTGATGGTGCACACTTTTCGAGCGACGACTTCACCGTCTTCTACGAGAGGAACCATCTTGGGAGAGCCCATCACGCCGAACAAGGAGACGTTGCCAAACTTGTAGAGGTGGTGCCAGCCGGAGTCCATGCCGAGGCTACCCAGGTTGGAGATAAACATCCCTGCAAACAGTGGGTTGCCTTCAATGAAGGATTGGGGCAGCAAGTTGAAGTAGTCGAGCGTTCGGACACCCAACATACCAGCCTGAAGAATGGGGCGGGGCAGCTTGAGCATGCTGGAGGTTTCTTTTTCTTGGTCGCTGGTCTTGACCTTGCGGTCTTTGTTAATCATGCCGCGCAGCGCGACAATCATCTCTTCCAGGGACTCTTCGGGCTCAAAGCGACGCTTGAAAATCAACAGACCGCCGGACTCTGAGAACTCTTTCTTGGCGCTGAAGGAGATCTGGATGCCATCGCGTTGGTAGTAGCGATTCCCAGCGACAAATCGGTTCATCCGTGGATTTAAGGGGTAAGCCTTGGCGCAAGCCCGAAGCAACAACGTGTGCAGAGTCAGTTTCAGCTCGGCAGGGTGCTCTTCGTTCCACTTGTCGATGAAGTCGAGGGCGGGTTGGATCTTGATGGTTTCTTCCCACAGAATCCAGGAATCTGTCGCATGTCCGAGGATGTAGGGCAAGAACTTGCGTCCGTCCTTGAGTCGACTTTCCAGGGATTCTCCGTCTTTTCGCTTAAAGAGTTTGGACAGCATCTTGCTCTTGCTCCTTTGCCTTTCTCTGAAGGTGGTTTTCTCGAAGGGATGGGCGTTTGGGCCTGAACTATGTTTGGATTGTCGGTGCGACAGGCTGAAGTCTGGACCCGTTTGGCGCGCTATCAAAACACAGACGGATCACAGTGTCAAGCAAGGTGCCCTTGTGAAAGGAATTCAACCATGTAGACAAGACTGAACTGGATGTGGAGCGGGTGTGAAACAGGAGCAAGGGTAGGAAGATTGGGGAGGGGGAGTTGGGGGCTCCACCTACCTACTTCATCGCACAGAACCTGCTTGTGCCGACGGTTTCGCAGGTAAGAGGCTTGGGACAACTGGCATCGGAGGTACAGCGAATCAGACAGAAGCGGCTGGTTCCCTGGGTGATGCAGGTGAAGGTTTTGCCCTGTACTGTCGGACAATTCGCGTTGGACGTACAGGTCTTCGAGCAGAAGCTCTCCGCTGCGTTGGGTGCCGTGATGCAGGTGTTGCCCGTCTTGCAAGCGAGGAAGTTTCCACCACAGACTTGAGCAAAGTCCGTTCCGGGGATACAGCGTTTGCTGGTGCTTCCTTGCGGCGCCTGGCACACATAATCCTTGAACGCACAGTTGGCGTCGCTGGTGCAGGACAGGTCAAAGCAAATGCCTCGGCCATCGGAGAACGCCTGCATGCAGGTGGTCGCTGAGTTGTGCGAACATTGTCCAGCTTGTTGGGGCTGGCAGATCTTGTGACAACGTCCTACGCTACCGTTGGCATCGAACGTGATGCAGGTGAAGCCTGTTTGGCAGATGGTCGGCGTACCAAGCCAGCTACCACCAGGATCACAGGGCAACCCTTCGGCAACTTGCGTCGCCTTCACACACTTGCCTGTGGTGTCGTTGCAAGACAACGAGGACTTGGTGTCGCAGATCGCGATAGGCTCTGTGGTGTCGTTGGGTTTGTTGCAACGAGCGCCTACGGTGGTTTGAACCACTACCGCCGCACAGGAACCGCTCTTGTTGCAGTACAAAGCCGGATCCTGGTTGCGTTGACAGATCTCTTGTTTGCTTACAGCGAAACCACACGATTGGCCTTTGGCTCGCTCTGCAAGACACACATTTTGGATCTGACCGTTGGAGTCACGGACAAAGGGAATGCAAGAGGTCCGGCCGTCCGTGTTGCTGGAACAATTGGAGTTGTTCTGGCAGGTTTCAAAACAGTACGACTTCTGTGATTCGGTGATGGTGACGCAAAGCTGTCCGGTGCCACAAGGCTTGCTTGTACTACACTCTGCACCAACGGTTCCTGTGCTGGAGCCGCCTGTGGTACAGGTCAGACCGGAACATTTTGTTCGGCCACCCGAACAGTTGGCACACTCTGAGTCGCTCAAACAGATGGCCGGACATTGGCCGCCTGCCTGGCAGGTACCGCTAACACAGGAGGTGCGCCCTCCGGAGCATCCCGCGCATTGGGAGCTTACAATGCAAGTGGACGGGCAGCTTCCACCGGGCGTGGTACATGTCGCGCCAATGCAGGAGGTGCGTCCACCTGTACAGCTTGCGCAATCCGAATTCTGGATGCAAATGCTGGGACAGGTCTGCTGGGAGCGCTGGCAGGTACCGCTAACGCAGGATGTTTGGTTGTTGGGGCACAAGCCACAGTCTGTATCCGTGGTGCAAGAGCTGGGACAGACCGCACGGCCACACACACCACCTGCTGTACACGACTGGCTACCTGAGGGGCAACCCAGACAATCCGAGTCCGCTCGACAGGAGGAGGGGCAAGCCGGAACCTGGCAGGAGCCATTGCGACAGGAGGTTCGACCGCCGGTGCATAGACCACATTCGCTGTCTGATGTGCAGTTTGAGGGACAACCTGGGTTGTTGTTCACGCTGCAAGTTCCGCTCACACAAGAGGTTCGGCTGTTCGGGCAGGAGGAACACTCGCTGTCACTGATGCAACTGGAAGGACACTGCGGCGCGGTCTGGCAGGTGCCGTTGACACAGGCTGTTTGCCCGTTGGGACAGAGACCACACTGGCTGCTATTTATGCATGAACTGGGGCAGTTTCCGCTGGGATTGGTGCAAGTGCCATTGACACAGGAGGTGCGTCCTCCGTCACAAGGTGCGCACTGCGAGTCTGCGGCACATTGCGTCGGACATTGTTGGGTGCTGCTTGTGCAGCGTCCGTTGACACAGTTGTTCAACCCAGCAGGACAGTTCAAACAATCCCCTTCGGTCTGGCAAGACTGGGGACAGGTTCCTGGAGGTGTTCCGCATGCTCCACCCACGCAGTAGATGTTTCCACCGCTGCATTGGGCACATTCGGTATTTTTGCTGCAGGAGGTGGGGCAGTTTCCGTTTTGTGGAACGCTACAAACCCCATTGGTGCAAACGCTACGACCGCCATCACAACTGGAGCAGTCGCCGTCTGCGCTACACGACGAAGGACACTGAACGAGAGGCTTGGTGCATGTTCCTCCAGAACAGGAGGTTTTGCCATCCGTGCATTGTGTACAGTCGGCATCGTTGCTGCAACTTGCTGGACATTGGGGAGGAGTCCCCGGTTCAGCACATTGGCCATCAATGCAGGCTGTGCGGTTGCCGTCGCAACTCAAACAATCCAGATCTTCCGTACAAGTGTCGGGGCAAACCGGCCCTGTGTTGGTGGTTTTGGGGACACAGCGACGTACGCCGTCTTCTTCCTTTTTGCACACCAAGGTACGGTTTTTGGGATCTGGCTTGTCTGCACAATCTCCGTTCTTCTGGCACTCATCAGCCGGGCCACAACCGATATGGAAGTTGGCCGCGACGACAAGCACAAGCATCACCGCGAAGGTCCATCGTAGCGAGCGAATCATGTTGTTTCATCTCCTTCTGCAGGTTTCAAGGCTTCGTATCGGACGGAGAGAACCTCAAGGGTGCGTGCTCCACGGGGAGTGGTGACCTCGACTTCGTCTCCTTCAGTTTTTCCAATCAGGGCTCGCGCAATCGGTGAAAACACCGAGATGCGGTTGAGCTTGCTGTCGGCTTCGGGAGAGCCGACGATTACATAGGTGAGTTCTTTGTCGTTATCCAGGTCAAGGACTTCGACCGTTGCACCAAACAACACTTTTTCGCTGCTGATGTTGGCGGGGTTAATGACATCCGCTCGAGACAGTTGGTCGTTGAGGTGTTTGATCTGACCGTCAATCATTCCCTGGCGCTCTTTTGCCGCATGGTACTCGGCGTTTTCGCTCAAGTCTCCGTGGGCGCGAGCCTCTTCGATATCCCGGACGTTTTGCATCCGCTCCACATGCTTCAGTTGGTGGAGTTCGCGCTGGAGTTTCTCATAGCCAAGGGGAGTCATGGGTACACGTTCCATCAGACAAGGACCTCTTTCTCAATGTATACAGGTGGTGTTTCGCGGTTCACTAAGGGGTGACGATGATACCCAGTGTTGGTGAAGGATACAAGAGTTGATGGCTGATTCATGGGAACACTCGTCAGGACTTACAAGGTAGTGTCATGAGAACACAAGTACATCTGTCGTGTGAATGGCTGATGTTCTCATGGCACTACCTCAGAGCATGTTTGAGGAAGAAAGGCGGGAAAGAAAGTCCAGCGCAGTATTAAACACGCTCTGAAGAGGAAAGTTGCAGTTGCAAAAAGACCACCAACCCTGTTTCTGCGCGGGCAGAACAAAGAAGGTGGCGCGTTCAGACCTTCACCATAAGGTAGGGGTCTGAAATCAGAAGCATCCCAGATGCCAAACAGCACACTGGGATGCTTCAAGAGAAACTAGGAACGTTTCCGCTTATGGCAAGCAGATGGAGTTGCTACCCAAGGTCTGGCAGGTGAGGCCAGTGGGGCAAGTTTGGCCGGGCTGTCCACAGGGAACCACGCAGAGGCCAACGTTGGGATCTTGGAACAGACCCTTCACGCAGGAAGCGGTGGTGCTACCCACGGTACACTCGCTGTTTTGGGCACAGGTCTTGGAGCAGAGTCCATCACCTGATTGCTGGGAGGTTCCGAAGCAGGTCAGGCCTGCAGCACAACCACCTTGTGCGATCGGTTGGTTACGATCACACTTGCTTTGGAAGGCATTCGGACCCGTCGGAGTGGGGGGCACACAGAGCTTGGAGCCCTGGATGTCTTCACACTGGAGACCGGTGGGGCAGGTCGCGCCGGAAGCGGAGCAGTCAAAGACACAGAGCTTGCTGGTCTGGCTGATCGGAGCACAGGTTACGGTCAGGCCGGAACCACCGGGAGCAGCACCACAGTCACCATCAGCGTTACACTGAGTGGTACAGAAGCCGGACTCGGGGTTGGTGGTCAAGCAGGTGCCGGGCTCTTTGCAACGCTCGGTTTGGTTCTGCGCGCTAGCTTTGCAAACACCACCGTAGGTGACATCACCCGGGGGGTTCTTGGGCCAGCAAACCTTACCAGAGGTCTGGAGGTCACGACAGAAGGTCTCGGAGGTGCAGTCGGTGTCTGCGGTACAGGGCTTGAAGCAACCAGCGAAGGTGGAGGAGCCAGCGCTCAAGTCCACACAGGTCGCGCCAGTGGTTTTACACTGGTAGCTCTGGCAGTTACCGGAAGCCAACTCGATACAGATACGACGACCGAAGTTGACGCAGGAGAGGTCTTGCTTGCAAAGCTTCGCGGGATTGTACTTCTCGGTGGGCTCAACGCCACAAGCGGTTCCGTAGTCGAGGTTACCGCTGGGAACGCAAACGCCGTCGCTGCTTCCCTGCTGGAGAGCTTGACAGGTTTCGCCGGTCGCACATTGCGGGCTGCTAACGGTACACTTGGTGAAGCAGTGACCGCTGTCTTGGGAGGTGCTAACACAAGTTTCGGTTGCGCCACACTGAGCAGCAGTGTTGCCGCCACAGGGATCGTATTTTCCAACAGTCTTCACGGTCACACACTTGCCATTGGAGCAGGTGAGGTTGGAGTCGCTGTCACAGATTCCGATGGGATCGGTGTCGGTAGCGCCGCCACAAGTGTCGCCTTCTTTGAGGAGCTTGAACTCGGTGCAGGTCTTGGTGCGGGGGCTGCAGTAAAGGGCAGGCTTCTGGCCAGCTTGACAGAGCGCTTGGGTGGTCGCGCCAGCGTAGTCACAAGCTTCGCCTTTGGCAGCTTGCTTGGCACAGATGGAGATGGTGGAAGAAGCCTGGATGCAGGTGGTTCCGTTCTTACAAACCGCAGCGTCGTTCGCGCAGTTCTGGAAGCAGTAGAACTTACCCCAGAGCTGAGTTCCGATACACTGCAGGCCGCTCTCACAGTCACCGATGGTCTGACCACACTCTTCACCCAACTTCTTGCCGGGGGTTGCGGTTCCACACTGACCGGTGGAGGTGTTGCAGGTCTGGCCGCCGGGACAGTCAGCATCGCTGGTGCAAGTGGTGCTCTTCTTCACACACTGTCCGTTTTTGCACTCTTCGGTCGCAGCGCAATCTGCGTCCTTGGTACACACCGGGTTGTTGTTGTTGGTGCTGTTGGTGTTGCCCTGGTTGTTGTTGCCCTGGGTGTTGTTGTTGCCCTGGGTGTTGTTGTTGCCCTGGGTGTTGTTGTTGCCCTGGGTGTTGTTGTTGCCCTGGGTGTTGT
>SBHC01000016.1 GCA_006226375.1 Deltaproteobacteria bacterium
GAATCGACGTTGAAGTCGATGTTGTTGGCCCCTTGGCTGATGGTGATGTTTGTTTTGAGTACACGGTAACCAGCGGGGATGTTGGTGTTGCGAGAGTCCACCTTGGAGACATAGAGGTTGTTGCTCGTTGTGTAGGTCAGGTACACCAAGTCATAGATGCCCGGTACGATGCGGATGTCATAAGTGTTCCCGTATAGCTTGTAGGTGCCGCTGCTGGAGGAGTACTTGACTGTGCCCACAAAGTGAAGCGCGTTCGTGTCTTGGGAGCGGAGATAGAAGGTGCCGTTCCCATAGTAGCTAGCAGTGGCAGGGAAGGGCTGGCCGTTTAAGGTGAACTGACCCTTCAATGTGGCAGAAGGGACGCTCAGGTACGACTGGACTGTGTTGGGCGACTGGCAAAGAGTCACGCCGCAATTGCTGATGGGGGTTCCTTTGCAGACGCCGCTGCTGTCGCATTTGTCTTGTTGTGTACAAGCTATCCCATCGTCGCACGATGTTCCTGGCTGCTTTTGGACGAGGGGAAAGCTTTTGCTGTTTTCGCTACATGGACCGTAGCTATAACATGGGCCGGGTGTTACTGGTGGTTGCGGGACGTTGGTGCGAACACAGCCTCGGGAGTCGGCGCTGCCGCTCTTGGGATTGCAGGTCTCTACGCCTGTGCAATAGAGGTTGTCGTTGCAGACGTTGTCATCGGGTGTATGGGTTGCGATACCCTGGTTGCAGACATCTTGGGTGCATGCGATGTTGTCATTGGGGACGAGGGTGTCATCTTTGGTGTATTGGCAGCCTTTGCTGGGGTCGCAAGAGTCACGAGTGCAGGGGTTGTTGTCATTGCAAACCCGCGTCTGTCCTGTCTGACAGACGCCTTGCTGACAAGTCTGTCCTGTCTTGCAGAGGCTTGTGGTGCACGATGTTCCGTTGGGCAAGCTGGTGGACTGGCATTTGCCTTGGACCACTTTGTCCTCGGTGCAGGGGTTGTTGTCGTTGCAAGGGGGAACATAACATTCGGCCTGGCCTTGGGTGACGCGACACGCCTTGTTTTGGGCGATGCAGGGGTCTGGCGTACAGGGATCGTTGGTGCAGCCGCCCACGCCGTCGGGATGATAGCCTGTATCGCAGGAGCAAGCATATTGTTGTCCTGACGCCTTGCACACCGTCTTGTTTGCGTCTTTGCAGGGGTTTGGCGTGCAGGGATCGTTGGTGCAGCCGCCTTTTCCATCTGGGTGGTAGCTCTTGGCTTTGTCACACTGGGAGCAATCGCTGCCCAGGTAGCCCGTGTTGCATTGGCAAACGGTCTTGCCTTTGACGACGCTGCAAGTTCCATGGCCTAAACATGTACCTGACTGACAGACCTCATCTTTCACGCAGCCGTTGGTGTCCAGGTGGTAGCCGACATTGCAGGCACAAGAGTGTTGCACGCCGGAGGCTGTACAAACCCCTTGGTTGGGAGATTGGCAGGGGTTGGGGGTGCATGGATCGTTGGTGCAGCCGCCCTTGCCATCGTCGTGGTAGTTGTTGGCTTTGTCGCAGCTGTTGCAGAAGGTGCCCGTGTAACCTGTGTCGCACTTGCAAAACACCTGTCCGTTTTGCTCCGAACATTTTCCTTGTTGGTTGCAGGTGTTGGTTTGGCATTTCTTGTCGGCCACGCAGGTGCCGTTTTCGTCGTGCGTACCGACGTCACAGAGACACTCCGCTTTGAGTCCGTTGGCCTTGCAACGAGTTTGGTTGGTAGCTTTGCAGGGGTTGGGTGTGCAAGGGTCGTTGGTGCAGCCGCCTTTTCCGTCGGGGTGGTAGTTGTTGGTTTGGTCGCACTTGTCACAGGAGTCACCTGTGTAGCCTGTGGTGCAGGTACAACTTACCTTGCCTTGGGACACCTTGCAGGCGCCGTGTCCGTTGCAGGAGTTGGGTTGGCAGCTTTCGTCTGGAGCGCAGGCTCCGTTTTCCAGGTGATATCCGGCATCACACTGGCATTGGGTGGAGCCATTTTGCGCAAGGCACCTGGTTTGGTGCGGCGTTTTGCAGGGGTTGGGGAGGCATGGATCGTCGGTGCATCCGCCCGTTCCATCGGGATGGTAGCCTTTGCTCTGGTCACATTGCTCACAGAAGGTTCCAATGTAGCCTTCGTTGCATCGGCAGGTTAAGGTTTTGCCTTGTTGTTGGCATACACCGTGGCCTTTGCATGTGTTCTTTTGACAGGTCTGGTCGGCGACGCACTGTCCCTTCTCATCGTGTGTGCCTGCGTTGCATTCACAAGTGTGCTTGCCATTTTCAAACCGACACAGCTGGCGGTCTTGGGTGGTGCAAGGGTTGGGGTCGCAGGGGTTTTGGGTGCACGTTCCTGGACTGGTAGGGCTGGGGACGTACCCTTGTGAGTCGTCGCATTTGTCGCAGTAGTCTCCGAGATAGCCTTTGCTACAGACGCAAGAGAGTTTTCCTTTTGTGACAGAACATTGTCCATGTCCTTTGCAGGAGTCGGGGCGGCACTCTTCGTCTTTGGTGCATTGGTCTCCCGCTTCATGGGTTCCAGAGGGGCACCGGCAAACCGATTGTTGACCTTGCGCAACACACGTTGTTTTGCTGCCCTGTGTGCAGGGGTTGGGGAGGCAGGGGTCAGTGGTGCAGTTGCCTTGGCCATCGTCGTGTTGACCTTCGGGGCATCCTGCCTCTGGAACATCGTCTTGGGTCGATTCTTCGGAGGTTCCTCCATCATGGGAATCCGTGTGGAACTCCGTTGTGACCTCTTGTGCCTTCTGACCATCGTCTCCTTGGGTCTGAGATTGTTCAGAAACAGGCTCCTCACCAACAGGTCCACAGGTACAGCCAGGGCTGAAGATTCCCAACGTGAGGGTCACCAGAACCAAAACAGACCATTTGATCGAAAAAGTAGCCCACCAAGGAGAGCGACTCCCTCTGTGTTGCGTTTTCATACTCGATTCGTCCTTCTATCGGGCAAAGTGCATACACGGAAGCAGAGTCGCGGGAACCATGGGATCCTGCGATGTGTTGTGTACACCTTTGTGAGGGGGGGATTGAGGTGTTTGAACTCAATTCATTTAATAGGGGAGGGTAGGTATTGGGTTCGATCTTGTCAACAGTAGATGTTGGGGCTGCAGTCCATAATAGAAAGATAGGAAAGAAGGTGCTTTATTCGATGCAAGGGCTGAGCCTTGAGTGGAACATGATTGAGCCCGTTTTTGGATTGGCTGAGCAAGGTGAGCAGACTGGTTGTGTCTTGAAATGGAATGAACGGAACGCCAGAGCTCACGAAGAAGTCGGCTCCAAAGCTGGAACAGAAGAGCGCGTGTGCTCTCAAGGGTCGATAGCCTAATAGTTACGCTGCTCTCTCTGGCTTCTTGTCTTACTTCTCTTTCGGTGGGTTCCATTTGTCAGGAAGTTGTTTGTATTTCCTGGTAGGACCACCTCGTTTTTGAAGCGTTCCAGGTGTTGTGTTGTAACTGTTAATGAGCTTCAACAGTGCCGCCTTGGCCTTGTTGTAACGGGCCTGCGCCTTGAGCATTGCGCGTCGTGCTGTCATCATTTTGCGATGATGCTTTTTGATCTTTGCTAGGAGTCTTTTGCGCTTGGCCTGGATCTTCTTATGCTTTTGAAGCTTCTTTTTGTGTTGAAGCTTTTTCTTGGCGTGCGCTTGGGCCTTCGCTTTCTTTGTGTCTTTGGCTTGCGCTGTCATCGGAGTGCTCCAAACAAGAGCAGGGACAGCTAGCAAAAGCATCCATCGGGAAAGTACCGTTTTCAATGTGAACTCCTTGTGTTCTCAACCATGGAAAAACAGAACGGAGCGCGAAAGTCTGGATCCTTGCGACTTCGGCGCGTTTCAGTCGAATAGAATAAGCGTTGAGACTTCCTTGTTCAACCGCAATCGTTGTAGAAGTTCTGAATTTCTTCTCAACAAGGAGTCAAGGCTTCATTCGACTTGACTTTAACCTTACGAAAAGGTGGTTGGTGTGACCTTTGTGGCTTGGATGAAACGTTCGCTCCTCTGTGCTCATTTTTTTCCGTAGAGATGTGAGTCGGAACTTTCGCTCGTTATGGGGTGAGCCATCGTTCCATCGTTGATAAGTATCTGTAGTTGAATTCGTTGTGCGGGAGAATGGCATAGTCTAGTATACGTCCAGGTAGCAAGTACTTCCCATCTGGAGTCTTTTCGGTTGCTGCAAAGACGGAAAGAAGAACGTGATAAGGGATCTCCGCCTCTGCTTGTATGATAACACATCGGTCAGCGTCGGCTAAAGGCGGATTGTTTAACAGCCGAAGGGTTGAAGGGGAGTATAATGTTTGGGGTCCAACAGAGCCCTTTGTTGTCATTTCGACATATTTACCACACGAGTATGAACGATGCCGAAGTTTCTTTTGTGCAATGACTTTCTTTTTCAAGTAAAGGCTGAGGGCTCGATAATTGTATCGCCCGTTCTGCTTTGGTATCCCCTTACTCTCTTGGGTTTGAAAAGGAACAGATAGAATTCTGTTTTCTTTCGTTACCATAAATCCATTCTTGTGGACAAGAACGGTGAAAATATTACGATATCCATGATACATCCGTGGTATGTAAAGAGGAAAGGACTTTACATCACATTGACCATCTTTTCTTCGGTTTGTACAGGCGGCGAAGGCAAACGAGGAGTATCCCGCTTGTCTCATCGAATAGAGGACTTCGCTGACGGCACGAAATGTCATGTTTCGATCGAAGTAAAGAGTGCTTCGACCGCGAAACTTATACGTGTTGGGAGCGGATTTCTTTTCGAAGAAACCACGCAAGAAGGGAAATGTCGCTTTCTGTTTCTTGGTTCGGGCAGCTTTCTTCGCTAACGCTGCAAACGCTGCGGTTCGTTTTTGTATGACCGGAATCAAATAGTATGAAGGGTGTGATTTCGCAAACATGATACCGTCTACCATTGCAACAGGTAGGTGCTCGCGTGTTGTTTGTTCTAGGTTCTGGCGTTGAAGCCAGGGTGGAAGCCCAAGTCGCCAAAACCGCTTGTCGAGCCAGACTCCTTTTGGGTTCATTTCTGCCACCAGAGTCGGTTCGATCTTTGCGGTCGCAAAGCGGTTGAAGGGTAGTTGGAAATCTCTACTCTGTTTCCACTGTTTGAGCTTTCTTGCAGGTGGAGGATTGCAACCTAACCAGCAACTCGCAAAGACACAACACAAAAGCGGGAGACAGAGTCGTTGGTACATGAAAGGTCCTTGTGGGTTGGGGTGCATTGTTTCATGTATACGATGAAAGCCTGGTTCCCTTCCGTCTTCGTTACTTTACCACAAGACTGAATAGCGTTCTCTGGGGTCTATCTTCGCGAGGATTGTGAATGGAGAGTCAGCGCGAGTCCAATAAAGCCTGGCAACTATTCTGAGTTCCGACAGGCACAGTTTATGGGATACATCAAAAACGTCAGGGAGTATACCGTAGGCCATAAGCCATCGGTCCATTCGCACAAACGCGCTCTTCTGTTTCCATCTGGAAGCCTGTCTTTTCGTAAAATCCGGCGTTCCGTTCGTTGTGTGTTAAGACATAACAAGTATGTCCACCTTGCGCTGCCAGTTCCAGGACAGGCTCCATCATTTGATGTCCAAGGCCTTGTCCTTGCATGGAGGGTTCTGTTGCGATGACATCCAAGACCCAGCACGGTGTTTGTGTGGCAGCTTGAAGTATCTTTCTTTCGTGGGCGCTGCACTCAAGCATACGCTGAAACCGACGCCAGCCAAACTTAAGAGGCACAAGAGCAAACCCAACCTTGAGCTGCTTCCACAAACTCACGGTAGACTGTGCTTGTGGAGGAAGCCACCAGGAGAACCCATGAATGTGGGGGCCATCGTTGGTCCAAATGGCATAGGAATTCTTCATCAAAAGCCATTTGCGTCGGGCAATCCACAGGGTGTCTTCCACAAGGTCATCACGACCTTCCAGCATGAACGAAAACATGGGCTCGTAAGCAAACGTTTCTGCAAATATTTTCAGAAACTGATTTTCGTCGTCAGGGTGGAGCTGTTCTCTTCGAATTGAAGTACCATTCATTGTTGAGTATGGCATGTATGCAGGGGGAGAAATACTGAAAGGCTTAGATGCATCAGAGGAAAGTATGATGGTGAAAAGAGTAGGCGGGATGGGATTCGAACCCACACTTGAGGGATTTTAAGTCCCTTGTCTCTGCCGTTGGACTACCCGCCCATCGACGGATTTATGCTAGATCCATCCAAACGTCAAGGGCCTTTCCTCTAGAAAGGACGGAAGAAGGCGCTTCAGGTTCAGAAAAAATACAAGTTCTTTGAGGGTTTCTTTGATTTTGGAGTGCTTGTTCTCCTCTTCGGAAAAGTCGTGAACCATCTCTTTGAGAGCGATACGCCAAGCAGGGTGCCTTCTCCGTTTGGGATCGAAACGTTCATCAAGAATTCTTTCCTTCAGGACTTCCTTGACGTGTTTGTGGGAGGCTGCTAGCCTTTTTCTGTTCTTTTCACGAACATGTCAGTCGGTGTGGAGGTCAACATGGATGCGAAGGCACAACCGCTTTCGCTGGACTCTTTGGTGGGTGAAGTTCTACAAGACCGCTACCAACTTCTTCGCAAAGCAGGAGAGGGTGGCATGGCTTGGGTCTTTCAAGGGCTTGATCTCGAAACACAACAGCAGATTGCTGTGAAAGTGTTGCTCCCCGAGTTGGCACAGCGGCACAAACTCTACGAGCGGTTTCGTCGAGAAGCCCACATTCAAATGCAGTTGCAGCACCCTGGGATTGTGCAGGTTCTCGGCCAGGTTGAAACGCATGGCCTCGTGGGAATGTGGATGACGTGGGCTGAAGGTAGTCTGGTACATATCTTGGGCCAACGCGACCTGACCTTGCCTGAAGTGGCCTGGCTTCTTCCACAACTCCTGGATGCTCTATCGTATGCTCATCAGAAGGGCATCATTCATCGTGACCTGAAACCTGACAACATCTTGATGTGTGTTCAGGAAGGTTCTTTTATTCCGCAAATCAGTGACTTTGGCATCGCAAAGATTCTCAACGAAGCAGGGCTCACCCGCACAGGTGCTTGCATGGGAACTCCACAATACATGCCTCCTGAGCAGTGGGTAGACAGCAAACATGTGGATCCGCGGGCTGATGTCTATAGCATGGGTGTCTTGCTGTACCGGCTTCTTGTCGGTCACCTTCCTTTTCAAGGCAGCTACTCCCAACTTCTTTGGAAGGTGATAAACGAAGAGCCCGTCTACCCCAGTCATCTCAATGACCGGCTTGTTGCTTTGCTTCGTCAATGCCTGGCCAAGCAACCTGAACGTCGCTTTGATTCATGTGCCACGCTGCTGTCGGCCTGGAACGATTGTATGCGCTGGATGGGCGTTGAATCACAGGACCTTTCAGCTCATGGGTTTGTGGCGCAACCTTCTGTCCAAAGTCTGACAGAAAGACAAGAGGGTTTTGCAAACACACCTTCTGGGCGTTCTTCCTTAATGGCTGGTGATGCCGCGGAAGCTACAAGGCTTGACACTCCTCCAGGCCCCTCTGTGGGCACCGTTGGGTATGGGGAAGAGTCGGTACCTTCGTTGCTTCCCACTCTTGTGGAGCGCCCACAAGCACACTTGTCTCGCATTGATGATGCGTTGCGTCGCTCCATCGAAGGGGCGAGCGAGTCCGTAGTTGCAGAGTTGGAGCGTTCGGAGCAAGTGCAAACGGTTGTTCCTGACCCTCAAGTTTCCTCTTGGGTTGGAAGCTCTAAACAATCAGCAAGGCCTTCCTCGTCTCGGTGGGTGTGGGGCTTTGTGGTGGCTGTCGTTCTCGTTGTTGGTTTCGTTGCTGTGTGGGTGTTGCGTTAGTCATGTCAACCCATGAACCCGACATGTCACCCGAAAGAAGGACGCCTTCCTCGATCCTGAAAGGGTGCTATCGCCTTGAAGCCCAAGTCGGCATGGGCGGGATGGCGACAGTGTATCGCGCAACGCATTCTGGGCTTGGACTTCCCGTGGCTGTGAAGCTGCTGAGCCCCAACCTGTCTCAAAGCCTGCCTCTTCGTGAGCGCTTCTTGCAGGAAGCGAGGATTCAGTTTCAGCTCAAGCATCCCAACATTGTGCAGGTGACAGACTATATCGATGAATCTGGATTGCTTGGGTATGTGCTGGAGTGGGTCGAAGGAACAGATCTTCAGCAATGGTTTCAGCATCGAAAAGAGCCGCTACAACCTGAAGAGCTGTGGAGGGTGATGGAGCCGGTGTTGCAGGGGGTTCAGTACGCTCATGCGAAGGGTGTGGTGCATCGAGACCTCAAGCCGTCGAACATCCTTCTCCATCTGGAACAAGGCACGCTTGTGCCCAAAGTTGCGGACTTTGGGATGGCCAAGCTGCTTGGAGAAGGAGAGCAGCCTCTCACTCTCACGCAAGAAACGTTGGGCACTCTCCAATACATGGCTCCCGAGCAGATCGATAACAGTCGCAGCGTTGACCATCGAGCCGACATCTACAGTTTGGGCGTGATTCTCTTTGAACTCCTTACCGGACAGCTCCCTTTTTCAGGTAGCGCGTCCTATCTAACATACGCACACATCTGGGAGCCGCCGCCGTCTCCCCGGTCGTTGCGGCCTGAACTGCCTCCTTCTCTGGAAGTTGTTTTGCTCAAGTGTCTCGCCAAAAAACCGGAAGAGCGATTCTCTGAGATGTCGGAGTTGTTGCATGCTCTTCAAATGAGCTTGTCTTCCTCTCCTCCTGAGGCATTTTCTTCCCAAGACAGCTACGCAAAACCCGCCAACTTTGCTCGTTTGGCGAGCTTGTTTGTGGTGGTTCTTTGTCTGCTAGGGGTGTGGTGGAAGTGGGATGCGCTTTCTTTGTATGAGCAACGATGGCGTGGGGCTTCTACAAAGCAACCACCCGAAAGATTAAAACATAGGGAAGCCCTCAACCTTCGAAGAGCTACAAAACGTTCAGCGAAGACTCAACCTCCATCAGCAAAGACGCCCAAGGTTCTGGGGCGACAGCCAGGGGAAGGCCTTGGGGACTCTGACCCATCAACACCTGCCCTAAGAACAAGGCCATCCGTCCCTGTTAAGCGCCGAACGCCTCTGCGCAAGCGTCGGGCTCAGCCCCGAAAGCGTCGGACTCAAAACCGAAAACGTCGTCGCCGAAGGAGGCCTCCTCGGTTTCGGAGGAGGGTCCTCAAGAGACAACGTTCAGCAAAGAGGAAAAAAACGCAAAACAGGTTGGGTACGCTCTCTCTTCTTTTGGAACGAGAGAAACCACCTCGTCGAAAGGTGCCTTCTCGAAGGGCCTCAAACGGCCTGGCTGTGAAGGTGAAGCAAGTGTTGCGAGATGCTTGTTTGATTCGTTCCAAAACAAGGGCGCTGCGGGCTGTCTATCGGGACCTTGCTGATACCTTTCCTGGTTCCGTTCCTGCCTTGTTGGAACAGCTTAAGGACCGTGACCCATGTGTTCGCGATCTTGTCGCAGGGACTGTGATCTACCTGGATAAGAAGTTCCGTGCTGTGCGAGGCCACATTCAGCGAGGGACAAAGCATTCTCATTCTTGGGTTCGTCGTCGCTCTCGCTCCATGTTGCGATATCTGCAACGTCGTGACCGAAGACGGAAAGGGTTGCCTCCACGCCGTGCTTCCTCGTCGCGCATTGGCCGTATTCTTCGAGTGCTTCATCACACACCATCGATTGGCAAAACGCGACAGTACATGCGCTTTCTCCGGCGCAAAGGAAAGCAAGACCCTCGCGTGGCGAAGGCATTTATCAAACTTCTTGATGATCCAAGAAAGATGATTCGCACCTACGCCGCCTCTTCGTTTCGTTACCTGGGCAAATATGGAGTGAAGGGAACCAAGAAACTCATCCAACTGTCGATCCAGAACTCTCAGAATGTAGGTCTACTAAGGGACATTGTAGCGGGTTTGGGTGGGCTCGCTCCTTACAATATCCAAGCGGTGGTTGGATTAAATATGCATCTGATGAGCCCTCACTGGGAAGTCCGCGCTGATGCCGCGTATTGGATGCGAGCGGCCGGAGCATGGGGGGATACGTCTCTGCCGGTCCTGGAGCAACTCACAAAAGACTCTTACCCGCTCGTGCGAAGGTTTGCCCGCGAGTCGATCCGCAAGATAAAACAAGCGGTGAAGAAGGAGGAGTAACCTCAAAGAAGCCAGGATAGGCTTTCTCTTCGCTGCCTTGTTTGGTGCCTTGGGAGGGGATGGTTTGTGTGGTACGATGAGAACGTTTCATCCACAATGTATCCCAGGTTCTTGAGTATCCTGGGAGCTGCTCTTTTGGAGCTTTCGCGACAACAAGGAGAGTCCAGTGTCCAAAGGTCGGAAAAAGATTGCCATTAATACTGGGGGAGGCGACGCGCCTGGCTTAAACGGAGTCATTCGGGCTGTGGTGTTGAGCGCATACAATCGAGGGTGGGAGGTCTACGGCATTCACGACGGTTACAAAGGATTGTTGGATCTGGAAGAAATCACACATCTCACTCCCCTCAACGTGAACGACATTCTCCCGCAAGGTGGAACCATTTTGGGTACCACCAACAAGGGGAATCCGTTTGAGATGCCCGTCAAGAACGCGATCGGGGAGTTGGAATACTATGATGTCAGTGACCGTCTGGTGGATAACTTCCGTCGGCTGGGGCTCTCCGCACTGATCGCTGTCGGCGGTGATGGAAGTATGGACATCGCGCTTCGGCTCCATAAAAAAGGCATTCCCGTTGTTGGAGTACCCAAAACCATCGACAATGACCTGTCGTCCACCATTGTCACGTTTGGTTTTGACACCGCAGTGACGACGGCGACCGAGGCGATTGACAAACTCCACACCACCGCAAAGGCCCACGACCGTGTGATGGTTGTTGAGGTGATGGGGCGTTATGCTGGGTGGATCGCGCTGAACGCGGGCGTCAGTGGCGCCGCCGATGCCATCTTAATTCCCGAGATCCCCTTCGACATGGATCATGTCTGCAACCACATCAAGGGAGGCGAACTTCAAAAGCATCACTACGCCATTGTTGTGGTCGCCGAAGGTGCAACTCCAGCTGGGCAAGGCATGATGTACACCGAAGAGGCGAAGGAAGGTCGCCAAGAAGTTCGGCTTGGTGGCATCGGACATTGGGTGGCTAACGAAATCAAAGAGCGCACAGGCAAAGACACTCGTTGCGTGGTGTTGGGCCATGTGCAACGAGGTGGATCACCCACGACCTTCGACCGGCTTGTTGCCACTCGCTTTGGGGCAGCAGCGGTACGGGCCGTCGAGAAAGAACAGTTTGGACACATGGTCGCGTTGGATCCTCCTCAGGTGAAGTATGTTCCCTTGGAGGAAGCCTTGGAGCGAATGAAAAAGGTTCCCATGGATTGCGACACCGTCCTATCCGCTCGTGATATCGGGATCTGCTTTGGTGACGAATAGGGACAAGGGTTCCTGGGGAAAGTGAGGCTGTATGGCGACGTCGGAGGACTTGCTTCGCACATTGTGGTTGGAATCGGAGGGTTCTATCGGAATCCTGGAGCATGTGCGTGGCCATGAATGGGAGGCATGCCAGCAGTTCTTCCAGACCAAGGAGATTCCAGCCGGTGAGGTGATTGTTCGGGAGGGAGACACGACATCTTCCATGTACGTGGTTCTGGCGGGAGAAGCTGAAGTCGTTCGGAATCATGTTCGTCTGCGTCCAATGGTTGCAGGTGAACACTTTGGTGAGCTGGGGCTTCTCACAGGTGAGCCCCGTGCTGCCACTGTGAAGGCCCGTACTCCGATGGTCGTGGCCGAAATGAAGGAGGAACAGTGGCTGGCTATGGCGGCTTCCCATTCCCATTGGGTGCTTGCGATGGTCCGTTGCATCGTGCAGTCGCTACGCTCGAGAATTACGGACGTGACAGACAACTTGGAGTTGCTGTTGCGGGATCGTTTCCTGCCCCGCCAGAGTGAAGTCCGTGTGAAAATCAACGGTGGAGAACGTTGGGTCAAAACAGGCACTCCGCTCTCTGAGATCCTTCCCAAAACCTCAGATGGAAAGCCCATCGTTGCGGCTTTGCTTCATGCCAAGCCTGTGTCTCTTCACACGGTTGTGACTTCCGATGTGAGAGTGTCTCCTTTAACCATGGAACACTGGGAAGGCTTTCGCCTGTATCGTCTGAGTTTGGGTTTGTTGTTGTTGGAAGCTGCCCATCGTATGGAGCCTCCTTTGCAGTGTCATTTGGGTCCTTCCATGGGGTTTGCTCAACTTGTCGGTTGGGACCACGACGACGCTCGTTCCCCCGAGAGTTTAGCCCAGGAACTTCAGGCTCAGATGGAGCAGTTGGTTAAGGAAAATCGCCGGTTTCTGGCCGAACGCTGGCCTGTGGACGCAGCGATTGCGCTGTTGCGCCGACAAGGGTGGGATTATGGCGCGATGTCCTTGGAGAGCCGACGAGAAGGGTTCGTCACCTTGGTGACATGTGGGGATATCTATGCACCTTCAAGCGCACCTTTTCTACCCGATACCTCGTATCTACAACGCTTCTCCCTCTCGTTGCAGCGAGGTCACATGCTCCTGTATTTTGGGGAGCCTGGAGGCTTACAAACGGTCCAGTTTGAAGCCCTGAGTCACCTCAAGATGCAACAGCTTCAGCAGCCCCGGCATAACTACCTCACCATTAAGAGCACCCAAGAAGCTGAAAGCGAACACCAGCAGTGGCTGAAGGCTCTGGGGGTTCGAAGCATTGGGGAGTTTAATCAATACTGTGTGCAAGGAAATGTATCCCAGCTGATCCAGGTCAGCGAAGGATTTCACGAGAAGCGAATCAGCCAACTTGCTGATGCCATCGCTGAACGTTCAGAGACTCGTTTTGTGATCATTGCGGGGCCGAGCTCCTCGGGCAAAACCACCTTCATTCAGCGGCTGGTGGTACAGCTCCGGGTGAACGGAATTGTACCTCACTCGCTGTCACTGGATGATTACTATATCGACCGCGAAAAGACGCCACGAACCCCTGACGGTGACTACGATTTTGAGGCCCTGGAAGCGATCAACCTGTCGTTGTGGCATGACCATCTCTCACGCTTGCTTGCTGGAGAACAAGTCGCAACGGCCCGGTATGACTTTGTTACAGGATGCAACCATCACAACGGCGGACCCACCTTCCAGTTGTTGGAAAAGAATGTCCTTTTGATCGAAGGTTTGCATGGCTTGAATCCGGCCATCCTTCCTGCAGAAACTCACCCCGAACAGATCTACAAGATCTTTATCAATCCCATGACTGCTATGCCTTTGGACCGCCTTAACAGGGTCCATGTCTCTGACATTCGTTTGCTGCGACGTATTGTTCGGGACCGTCACCACCGCGACATTCATGCGGCAGACAACATCCTGCGCTGGCCTTCTGTACGTGCCGGAGAACGCAAGCATATTTACCCCTTTCTTGAACAGGCTGATGTCACGTTTAACTCTTCGTTGGTCTACGAACTCTCTGTTCTTAAGGTCTTTGCTGATCGTTACCTAATGGAGGTGAATCGTGAGCATCCAGCCTTCACTACGGCCTTTCGGCTCCGGCAACTGATCGAACATGTCGTGACCATCTATCCCGATCACGTCCCTCAGACCTCTTTGCTGCGTGAGTTTATAGGCGGTAGCGGCTTTGATAGTTAAGACGGGAATCATTTCTATGTTGTTGAAATGAAATATGTTTGCTCGTCTCTTGTGCCGGCAAAATTTCACGAAAGCTTGTCCCTTTCTTTTCCCTGAGAAGCTATCAAACGTAGGGAGGAGGAGGCGTATGATCCCCGAATGATCAGGGTTTGATCACTGTCTTGATCACATCGAGGATCACTCCCTGTTTGGAGCAATGGAGTTATGCGCGCTCTCTGGGGTGACTTCTTTTGTTCAGTGTTTGGCTCTGAGGGGTCTGCTGCGCAAGGACTTGGTGGGTTCTCGATAGGCTTGAATAGCTTGAGAGTGAGCTCCTAGTTATCAGACCGATAGGAGGGCGATATCTCTTTATGCAAAGGGACTTGTGTAGGTTGTGCTGGCAAATGTTCAGTTGTTTGGCGCACGGAACATGCCGTAGTTGCTAAGGTTTCTAACTAGTCATCAGGAGATCCTTGCGCAGAAAGGGTTTGCGAGACGTGTGTCGGCTTATGACAGAAAACCCGACGAACCTTGGAAGTGTTCGGAGCAACCACACTTCCCCTAACAACGGGATGTTGGCTCCACATCACCCCAAAGCACATTTACCAGAAGAGAATAGAGTAGGTTCAAGGAGAACATCATGATGCAGGTCACCAAGAATCAAAAAGCCCAATCCTTCAACACCCAACGAGTGAGCAGCAAGTCTCGCCGTGCGAAGATGGAAGCGAAAGCAGGTTCTCCTGAGATGCTCTGTTATGTTCCCACCCAAAACAACAACGCGGATGCCTTGTACATGGAAGGTCTCCCTGAGCACGTTCGTTTGGAGTTGGAGCAACTGCTGGCTCGTCAGCGTGCAGAGTCCAAGAGCTTTGATGTGCAAGGACTGTTGCAAGACATCGCGAACCTCAAGGCGGAGTTGTCAGAGGAAGATCGGTTCGCGATTCAGCGCGAATGGATCGCCCGGGCTCGTGGTGAATGGACTCTTCCTGTCTCTCCTGAGCACGCTCTGCGCGATATGGTATCGCTCTCCATGTCCTTGCGTCCCAAGTATCTTCCCTCCATCCAGGCCTGGGGTGCTGCGCTCCACACCTTCCAGAATATGCCCCATGCTCCCTGGCTGGCGGTTTGGGCGTTGGGTCAACTTCGAACCTGCAAGCGTCGTCGGTCCATCTCTCTCTTTGTGGATGTTCTGGCCTGTTTTGGTCGTCGTCTTGTGGCACCCATCCAGACCTTCTCCGTGAACAACAGCAACCGCGCGATGCTTCTCCAGGTTCTGGGGAACATTGACCCCATGGCAGGCATGACGTTGTTCCTGGTCGCTCTTGAAGATGAAGATGCTGTGTGCCGTGAAGTTGCGATTGATTCCCTCGCGTTCCTTGGAGAGTCTGCAGTGCCTGTTCTGTTGGCTCGACTCCGTCACACCTCCAAGCAAGTTCGTATTGCAGCCTCTGAGGCTCTTGCTTTGATTGGTTCGGAGCAGGCCTTGTCCAAGCTCCGTGCTGCTCGTCGATTGGAGATGGCCACCGACGTTTGCGCTGCGCTGGATCGCGCCATCGTTGCTTGCACTCCTTTCACGACGCACAAACCCATGATGTCGATGTACCGAGGTTTGCAGCGATTCTAGTCCCTTTGGTCCTCGTTATGCACCACACACCTCTTCTTTCCTTGTGTCTTCCTCTGCTACAATGCCGGCGATTGTATGGTTTGTGATGTGGAGGAATACATGAAACGTATTGGATTTCTGGGACTTCTCTTCGTGGGGATGTTGCTCGTTGGTGTTTGGGGTGGAGCTTGCTCCGATCCAGGTACAAACACACAGGATGGAGTCTCCAACCAAGAGACAACGCTGGAGGGTGGAGGAAGTCAGGAGTCCAACACAGTCTCCGATGGCGAGGCTTCTCCTGAGACTGTTGCCCAAGAAGAAGGCAAAGAGACAGCCCCTCCTGAGGCTTCAGCGGGGCTGCCTGCATTGTCGAATCCCACCATTCTGGAACCTGGAAAAGGGTTGACCAAGATTCAAATCCAGCCAGCTGTCGCGTTTGGAAACGACGGCAAGCTTGCTTTGGTCTGGACAGGTTCCGATGAGAGCAAATCTCTCAACATTTACGCTTCGATTGTGGATGAGGCCGGGAAAACGTCTACCCCTGTTCGACTGGATACATTCCAGGGTGGCTTGAAGAATGAGCCGTCTGTATGTGCGTTGAAGGGAGGCGGGTTTGTTGCTGTTTGGTCTGTGGACACTCAGGTTCAGGGAACCCCTGAAGGTAACTTGCAGGTTCGCTTCCGGCGCTTGGACGCCACAGGCAAAACGTTGGATTCTGAAGCCGTCCAGGTCAAAACGGAGGTCGTGGGCAATCACTGGCTCGCGGATGTAGCCTGCTCTGAAGATGGGGGCTTTGTCTTTACAGGTGTTCGAGTGGATGCCGACAACACAACCTTCGGTGTGTTTGTGCAGCGTTTTGACGCGGATGGAAAAGCCAAAGACAAGGCAACCTACGTCAACCCAGCGCCAGCTGGAACGCAAGCACATCCTGAAGTCGCTGCCGGTCCAATGGGAGCCGCCGTTGTTGCTTACGAAGACTCTCTGGATGGCAAAGACACCGTTGTGTTTCGGTTGTATCCCAAGGAAGGACAGGCTCCTGGCTCTCCAGTGATCCTTGGAGGCGGAGCAGGGAGTCTCTCTCTTAAAGGGGCTGTTGTTGCGATGCAGCCTGACACCGGCATTTTTGTGGTGGGTGGCTTGCGAGGGAATGGCTCCACACCGTCTCTCAAGCAGTATGCTGCGGATGGAACGAACCCAACAACATTGTCATTGCCACCTGCATCCCTGACCGTTCAGCTTGCTGTGGAGGCGTTGTTTCCTGAGAAAGCCTGGGGAGTTCTTACCATGACTCGCTCAGGTACTACCTCTACACTCCATCTCCACGTTCTTGGAGAGGAGTTGAAGGCCCCGCTTTCTGCTTCGTTGGCTTCGGGGAGTCTTCCTCCCTATCGCCCAGCGCTAGCTTACAGAAACGGGAACCTTGTCGTGGCTTGGACGGAGCGAACCGCCAACAGCGGGTACGGTGTGAAGCTTGCTTGGTTCAAGTGAGATGCGTCAACGTGTTCTTCTCTTGTGTGTCTATTTGCACTTGCGACGACAGCGTTGGTAACGACGTCGACTGCGCCTGCACTTCCGCTGAACGATGCGGTTGTAGCCGTTACGGTTGCAGCTTCGATAGCAACGTCTTCGCTTGCCTCCACGGTATCTTTTGCGACATCGATGGCGACACCAATAGCGGAAGCGGCGACGGTACCGACGAAAACATGCATCCTGGCGACGCTTGGATCGAGAGCAGCGTTTGTCACAGCTTGCTTTTGGCGATGTTTCGGGACGTTTCTCTGGCTGTTTGGCTACAGAGGAAGCGACAGGCTGAGCTTGGGTTGCTTGCTCCAAGCCTGGAATCGTAGGCGGCTTGGGGTTTCGCCGTCGGCATGTGTAACGGCACCATCCACGTTTTCTTCGTTGTCTACGGTAACGACGTGAGCAGTACGAGAGGCAACGGCTTCTCTTGCTCACGACGTACTTCGACAGGGATACAAACCGTTTTCGAGCAGGCGTGTAGTGGGGCGTTGCCAGAAGCAAACTTCGCAACCCTCGAAACGCTCGCTTGTAGCGACGTCTGCGTTGATTCCGTCGGATGCGGCGCATGCGTCGTCGGAGGTACTTGCGTTCGAGCAGCTTGCGCAAACCTTGTGCCTTTCTGTGGGCATGAGTTTGCGAAGGGATTTGGTAAAGCGGTCGCAGGGTCCGACGCCAACGCTTCCGTTTGGCCAGATCTTGGGCCTTCTTCAAGAGCTGGTCGGCTTTCTCTTCGCGGTCCACCTTGGCCAGCAACACCTGGGCTTGTGGATGAAGGGGCGTACCTGCTTTGGAAGCGAGAATGAGTTGCAGCTTTTTGCGAGCGTCTTCCCACTCTTGTTCGTTGATGTCACCTTGTGCTTTGCCCAGCATTCGACGCAAAGGTGGCAACGGGTCGATGCGTGGGGGTTGGGGGCGAAGGCGCCGTGGTCGAGGGGGGAGGCGCGTTCTCTCCAGCGGACGCCAGACTTCCTTGCCTTTGTTTTTGTTGTCTGACTCGCTGAACCAGTACATGTACACGAAGATGGAGATGAAGCCTCCGCTGACTACCATCAACACGATCACCAGGAAGTTGGAGAGAAAGCGTAGGCCTCCAGGGACTCCGCTCTGGTTGTAGATGTCGTCCTGATGGGAGGAGAGAGACAGCTCCGCCTGGCTTTCCCATGCTGAAGGAACGGACATGTCTTCGTAAGGCGAAGGTCCTGTTTGCTGAGGAAGTAGTGGGTTTGGGGCTGACCTTGCTGCGTTGGGAAGCAGCCCCTCCCAGCTTTCTTGGGCTGGCGCTTCTTTTCCCGGTGAACGGTATTCTGTCGTGGGCGAGACCGGGATGAAGTCCTTGTTGGGAGGTGGCAAATGGGACTGGGATGGTGACGCCTGTGGAGGCAGAGATTGTGTTGGCGACGAAGGAATCGGCTGAAAAGGGTTGGAAGGAGGAACATGCGGAACCGGCGGCGCCGACGGCGCGGGTGGTGGCTCTGGAATGGCAGGCATGGAAGCCTGAAACGCTCGCTGTCTGGGCGGCTCGGGTTCAGCCGGTGGTGGCTGTACTTGGGTCGGAACCGAAGGATCGAGCGAGGCGGCTGAATCAGGAGTAAAGTAAGGTGATACTACTTCTCCCGAAGATTGATGGATGACCGGTATCGAGGTCATCTCGTACGATTGACCTGGGTTGTACATACCTGGGTTGGCGGGAGGAGGCGTCGACGAACGGAGCGGTGGCAGTGTAATGTCAGAGGCGCGCATGTCCTGAATGGTCGCTGCTGGCGACGCATCGGCGACAGGAGAAGCGGAAGCTTCCGGAGGAAGACCTTGTTTGTTGCGCTCAATCGCACGGCGAAGTTCTTCGGGAATCCGCGACTGGGTTGTCGGGTCAAGAGGTGAATCGCACGAGATGCAATAGATCAGGGCGTTGTCGTTGATATGGCCACAAAACCTACATTGTCGCACGATGGCTCCTGTTGCTCCTCTACCTTAGGAAGGGAGCCGCTATGATATTTCGCCTCCCAAGCAAAAACACTACATACAAACTTTCTTGGTTTGTATTTCGGTACATTGTTCCAGTTTGTTGCTACATGCGTCTTTGGAATCGCACGGAGCGAAGCATGCGTTGCTACCTCCAACCGTGGGAAGGCAGGTCTGTGACGAAGGACAAGCCGGGTTGCCTCCCTCTTGGCAGCGTCCGCGACAAATCCAACGGAAGGGGCGTTTGGGGTCCCCGCTGCACAGCTGTGCCTCTGTACAGTCCATCTCTTCTGGATGACAGAATCCGCCGGCTGTCACTTCTGCTGGCTTGAGACAGGTTCCTTGGGACGAGGTCAACTTTTGATGACAGCGCAGCCCCTGACCACAAAGTTTGCTGTTGGCAACATGGCATTCTTTGGTTTCGGCTTCCGCTGTGGCGCAGAGTTGAAGTCCTGTGCGGTGGTCTTTGCCACAAGACTCCCCTGTTGGGCAGGATGGACTCGCCGGATCGCAGATCTGCAGGCAGCGCCAACCTTCAGCCAACTCGACACATTGCAGCGTGGGAAGGCAGCGTTGATCGGCAGATGCAGCAAAGTGAGGAGAGCATGCGTTTCCTCGTGTCACGGTACCTGCCCAGCCTTTAGGGTCCGGCAAGCAAACCGGCGAAGACGCCTGTCCTTCGGTACAAACCTGGCCGGTGGGGCATGGGTTGGTTGCCTTGGGGTCACAGCTCGCCAAGCAAAGAGAGGGTGGTGCGTTCCCTACGTTCAGAGGAAGACATGTTTTGCCTCCGCTGCAGGGGTTCGTGCTGTCGCAGACCTTCATACAGTGACGCGGGCCTTTCGAAGCGATCGACTGACATGACAGCCCTTGTGCGCAGCGAACTTCACCTTCGCAAGGTTGACCTTCCTGGGCTTCTTTGTAGCAAACCTTCGTTGTGCTGGAGCTGCCCACCGCGTCGCAAACCGTGCCGGAGGCACAGACCTTATCATCCTGGCTGCAATCACGAACGCAGCGAGCCACTGTTGGGTTGCTTGCCAGAGACAGGCAAAGGTGGTCCTTCTCGCATTGTGTTGTGGCGTTGCAGGCCTCTCCCGCTTTGACGTTTCGAAAACACAGGGAGTAGAGAACCTTGCCAAGCGAGTCTTTGACCTCTTTGCAGGTGTGGGTATCAGGGCATGTTTTGTCTTGGGTGCAGTTTTTCAGGCACAACCGTGAGCCGGTCGAGCCATAGCAGTTGAGGCCACTGTCGCAAACCGTTTGGGGAGGGCAAGGCTCATCGGCCTTGGTTCCGAAGTTGGAGCAGCCTGTTACTTTCTGACCTGTGACGTCATTGGCAGAGTAACACCATTGGTCACCACAGTCGGCGGTTTGGGTGCAGGCTTTGCGGCAAAGTCCCTGGTAGGATGAGCCATAAGCCATACAAACATGGGCGTCTTCGCAAGGTTTGGATTGGCTGCAAGGGTAACCGAGCGGTTGGGTGGGAGCGCAAACCGTGCCAACGACAGTGCCGAGGTCAATGCTGCGGATCTCGACGCAACGTGTACCCTTCGCACAGCTCGTGCCTTTGGGATCACAGGTCGGCAAGCAAATGCCTGTAGAGCCTGAAGACGTTGGGGCGCAGAGGTGCTTGTCGATGCATCGATCTTCGGGCAGCGAAGTTTGCTGTGGGTTGCAGGTTTCGCCAGCTTTCCTGGTGCCTGTGGTGGGAACAGGTTGGTTGTTTTGCAGGGTATCGGGTGCGGGCAACCGTCCTTCTTTCCAGACCGTGTCGGGAAGGGGTGGAGGTTCAGATGTGGCTTCTCCAGCATCCGTCGGTGCTTTTTCTCCGCCCTGCTCGCTAGTTGGCGTCTCGGTGGGAGCGCTACACGTTCCACCCACACACACTTGAGGGGCTGTGCAGTCGCTGTCTTGCTTGCATCCGCTGCTGGGGCAACCCATCCAACTTAGCACGGCCATACAGCAAAAGCTCAATCCTGCGAACCCCAGCAACCAGCGGCGCAGCGTGTTGGTTTTCATTCTCATACCCTTACCTCAAACAACCCAATGCATACCAATCCATACATTCTATAGAGTCATCCTCTTCTACTGAGCGCAGTAGGGGATGTCGACAAACTTTACTTGATCACCTGCCTTGATGCCATGCTTTCGTGCAAAGAAAGCGTTGACTTCCAGAACATACAACGCGGGCTTACCTACCGTTCGGGAGGTTGTGGTGTGGGGCTTGGCGTTTTCCACGATGCCCACAATCTTCTTCTTCGCGTCGATGTGAATCATATCCAAGGCGATGTATGTGTTCTTCATCCAGAAGCTTTGCTCCGTGGCTTGAGGGAACACAAACAGCATTCCTTTGTCGGCAGCCATCTCTTTTCGGTACATCAAGCCACGTTGTCGTTCGTCGGGTGTGCAGGCCATCTCGACGTTCACCGTCAGAGCTTTGTTGCTGGGGGTGGAGAACACAACTCTGGGGTTGAGCTTGCGTTGGCAGCCATTGCAGCTTTGCTTAACCGACGCGCAGTTGGCAAACATCAGGAAGAGAACACAAACGAGCCAGCGGGCCACTTTTTGTGCTGAGGGAGCTTGTTGCATGGACATGAAATCCAACCTTCACCTTTGTTAGGGCTCGTCGGAGCGGAGCTTGATCTCGTACGACTGAATCCGAGCGACGCCGTTGCCGCTGGGGAAGCGAATGCGTTGCAAGGCTCGAATGACGCACTTTTGGAAGCGTGAGGGAGCCTGACTGGGTCTCTCCCACTTGATTTGTTGGGCTCGACCTTGTGTGTTGATTTCCCAGGACAGAGCCACGTTTTTTACCGCAGGAGCATAAATCCCACAAGATGCCATCGACGAGCGATGTCGCTTCAGAATCCACTTCAACTGCTTGGGCGCGAGCAGATTCTTAAACTTCTTGGGTGCAGGCGGAAGCGCTCGCATTTGGTGAGCGATCAGGGTGGGCTTGCCTGAGGCACGCAATGTTACGGTTCGAGTGATGGTGTCTTTTCCAGGGGGATACACCAAACGCAGCTTGTAGGTACCTGGCCGAATTCTCGCGTAGAACGGAGCGGTCCCACACAGCTGGCCGTTGATGTAAACATAGGCCCAGGGGGTGACGCCTACCCACAGTCCGGCGGCTTCTTGCCGCAGAGACGTGCCCAGCGTCTTTCTGCATTTGTTGTTCCATCGCTGGTTGAGGCGTTTGAGCTCACCTTTCCAAAATCGGCGGCAGCGTCGCCAAGTGTAGCGAAGTTGGGCTCGGGTGTATCGCTGGTAACGACGGATGCGTGCGAGCAAGTAGCGGCGGTGGTGCTTTCGCAGCGCAAGGTTCGGTGTTTGCTTCTTCAGCTTGTCCAGCCAAGACTTAAACACTCCCAACCTTTGCCATGCAGCGCAGGGTTCACGGTAGCGATTGCGTCGTGCCACTCGGTAGCGACGGAAGATCGTGCTTCGCAGTCGGTGGTAGTGGCGAGATGACCAGGAGCGTTTGGCTGCCGATGCTGTTGGCACCGAGAGCCAGGAGTCATGTCCTACGAACAAGCTGCTGGCTAGAAGACAGCAGCCAAGCCAACAGGAGATCAATAGCAATCGTGTCATGGGTCTCTCAGTGATGAAGGAGGATGGTGAAGGCCTTGCTCTGAAGGAAATGAGACAAGGGGTTGCTCTTTGGAGGGTGAGTTTGACTCAGTTGGAGCACTTGATGTCTTTGTAGAGAGCACGAATCTCAATGTTGTCTTTGTACCGAGGGTAGCGTCGGAGCTGTTGACGAAGGCTGTCGCAAGCTGACTTGCGTTGACCCATCTTGTTAAACGCTAGCCCCATTCCGTAGTAGGTGTCATTGCGAAACCCTCGGACACGTGTGGCCTTGCGGAACCAGGTGACGGCTTTTCGCGAGTTACCAAGGTCAAAGTAACACCAGCCGATCGAGCTATACAAGAAGCCACTCTTGCGTGTCTTTATGCGTTGCAGAGCGTAGCGAAGAGCTTTGCGTTTGCTTCCACGGCTGGCCTGGTAGCTTCCACAGGCTCGGAGGTTGGCGCTGCGAATCTTTCGTGACTTGCGGGACGACTTCTTCGCCACCTTGCGAGGACGTGGTGGCGTGGCGCGTCCTTTCCGTCTTTGGGGTGGTTGGTTCCGGGCTTGGGGGCCCATTCCGCTGTTGATGATTCGGTTTTCAGGCTTGCGAGCCTCTGGTTGGCGAGTCTCAGGCTTGCGAGTCTCCGGCTTGCGCGTTTCGGGGGCCTTGGGCTCCCCTCGGCGTGGAGCAGGCTTGCGAGTCTCAGGCTTCTTCTCTTGGTGCAACTCCAAGAGAAGTTTGAGGTTGCCTGGCTGCAGCACATTGCTGAACTCTTGGAGGAGAGGGTGCTCTGGGTGTTCTTTCCGAATGCTCTCAAGCTCTTTGAGGGCCAGTTTGTTTTGTTGCAACTCGGTATGAGCCAACACTTTCAGGAAGCGGGGGTACAACCATCGATCGTGGTTGCAACGTTCCGTCGCAAGCTGCACATGCTTGAGGCCTTTCTTGTAGTTTCCTTGACGAATCAGAACACTGGCAGAGTTGAGATAAATCCATCCTTGGTGGCAGCCGTCGGTGATCTTCTGCAGCGCTTGCTTCACGCGCTTTTCGAAGGTCGAGTCCTTGCTCTTCTTGGTCGCTGCATCCTTCGAGGCAGCGCGGTTGCTGCTGAAGCTCTGACGGTGCAAAATAGCGAGCTGGGTGTAAGGATGTTGTGGGTTGAGCTTACGGCTTTTGCGCACGAGGCCGTCTGCGCTTTTCCAGAGCTTCTTGTACTTCTTGTCGAGGTTTTGCTTCTGCTGGGTCCATTGCTCCAGAATTTGCTTCAACTGCTTCAGCGAGGACGGCTTCTTCTTGGCGCCGGCTTTGTCATCATCGTCGTTGTCTTTGTCGTCATCATCCGTGGGAGTGGTCTTGGCGGATGCGAGCTGTTGACGTTGTTTTTCCCAGTACTCTTGCTTCTTTTCCATCAGGCGATAGCGCAAACGGATCACGTCCATCTGAAGGTAAGACAAGGAGGCCTGGGTCGCGAGCAATTCAGTGAAAGGATGGCCCAGATCGCTCTCCAGTTTGAGCAAACTTTTGCGAGCGTTTGTGAAAGAAGCAGGGGATACCTGCTGCATCTGGGTGCGTACCTGGGAGACCTTCTCCATCGCCTGAGGTGGAGCTTCTTGCAAGCGAACCATATAGGCAATGGTGCCAAACACATTGGGATTGAACAACGAGTAGCTACCCAGCCCAAGGCCCAGCAGAAGGATGATGAGCACAAGCCAACGACCACTTCGGGATGTTGATGGCGTGTACGAACTGTCAGCGAAGAGGTCGTCCTGACTGACAGAAAGCTTGTCTTGGGAAGAAAGGGACGGTGAGCGTTGTACGCTGATGGAATCCACCGACGATCGAGACGCAGGGCGCTCTACGTTGTCTTCTGGCAAGCGAGGTAGGCCAGACATGCTCTCGTGGGAAGGGAGGCTCATGGGTCCCAAAGCCCAGTCGTCGGCGCTTCGCGTTATCAGTGTGGGGATCTTGCGTTGATCGTTGCCGTTGCTTGGCTGCGGGGAACCTTGAATTGGCTCATGTTGTAGCGGCTCCAGAGTTCGGTAGGCCACCTCTTGAGGGGGAGAGACCACAGCGTTGCGATCAGAGGAAGAGAATGACGTTCCATACGCAGCTGTTGAACTTGAACCTGGCGTTCCCGGTGCAAACATGCCCTCTTGTGAGGACGTAAAAATGGGAGCGGGCGGAGCCGTTGTGAACGGAAGCTCTTCTCGATTGACCATGTCGTGGCTGGGGGAGGAGACCGCATGTCCCACCGGAAGTTGGGGACGCGAATACTCTGCAGAGCCCATCGCAGCTTCTTGGTACCGGGCAGTGTTGTGTCGAATTCCTTGTGGCGGATTCGAGGCATGGCCGCTGGGCGGAAACAGAGAAGGGTCATAGCTGGAAGGCAGACCAAACTCCAAGGTGGAGGTTGGGTCAAGCTGGCCAGCGATCATCACAGGGCCTGAAACCGACGCTTGTGATGGAGTGGCTTGCATCAACAACTGAAAGAAAGGCTGCAAGTCTTCCAGCGTTCCCAAGCGATGCCAGGCTTCGTTGTCGTACGACAGCTCATCTATGGGGCTCAGCTTGCGTTGTACGATCATCCGTTGCAGCGTTGCCTGATCGGGGATCTGCAACAACACGCCATTTTCGGAGCGAACCATGATCGGTGCATCGAGGGTTGCACTCGGCGAGGCCGGTGGAGGTGACGATTCTTGCACCGCTTCCTGTTCGGGAAGAGAGGTGAAAGACGGCTGCTGTTCCTCCACTGCGATGGTGGCATCCAGGCTTTCGCCTTGCTTGAATATCCGAAACACGTGACCACAGGACGAGCATTTCACTCGCGCTGAGTCTTTTGGCATTTGGGATTCATCTAACTCATACGTGGAGTTGCATTGCGTACAACGAACATCCATAGACTGTAAACCTCATGGTCGTCTTTAGGGTGTGCGGCATCGAAACAGAGACAATCTCGGAATCCGGCTGAAAGAATACGAGGTCAAAAGCACAGGAATTTCTCGATGGTCGCCACTGTCTATCAAGCCAACATAGTAGCAAGAAGGGAACTACCTCGCAAGGGGATGTATTGTCTCGTGTGAGGGGCAAAATCAAGCCTTGATTCCCCTCTCTTTGTCTCGCGAGTCATGATTCCGGTCAGCGTCGGCGACGTTGGGGGCGGCGCTCTGGTGAGGCGGCTGTCGGATCTTCGGGCCAGGCGTGTTTGGGGTAACGTTGGCGCAATTCTTTTCGGACGTCCTGGTAGGTCTCTCGCCAGAAGTTGGCGAGATCTTGTGTGACTTGCTGCGGTCGCATGTTGGGGGCCAACAAATGAAGAAGTACGGGAACGCGCCCTCCAGCGATGCGTGGAGTCTCTTGCAGACCAAACATCTCTTGGATGCGGACAGGCAAGATGGGAGGTCTACCTTCTTCATACTGCAGTCTGATATGGCTTCCGCTTGGTACTTGCAGGCGTTCGGGGATCTCGTCATCAAGGGTCTGGCGAACCGGGTAGGGGAGTAAGCCCTTTAGCGTGTGCGCCAGCGAGGTCGCTCGCAACTCAGCAAAGGAACGTTTGCCGCTACAAAGCATCGGCAAAATGGCGACCAGTTCTTCCTCATCAAAGCGAGGACTCTCCAGCTCTGGCATCCACTCGGCCAAACATTGCAAGCGCGTGAGGAATGCGTGAGTCTCCCGGTCCGTGAGGTCAAGCGCCCGAGACAATCGTGTTTGAGCGGCTTCGGCCAACACACGGGAGGCTTCTGCTGGATTGGGGATCTCGGTGACGGCTTCCTGGAGGATGAGGTCTTGGTACATCCGTCGACGAAAAGCAGAGACCCTCTCTGCGCCTTCATCAAAAACAAGGACCACTTTTTCTTGAACGGCGTGCTGGGGGAGCCACTCTTCTTGCACTGGCGTTGCTTGCCGGACCAGCCAGTCCGCGTGCTGTCCAGGGGCTCCTGCAGAGAGGACCGGACACAACAGAAGGTCTCCTTCGATGGGAAGTTTGGAGCGAGCCAGTACAACGCCTTTCCCTCCCACCATTCGAGCTTGCGGGCTGTTGGGCTGCCTTCGCTTGGCCACCCGGTCTGGGTAGGCCATTAACAGCGCACAACGGATCTGAGCGTCGTGGGTTGTAGGGAGCGTTTTCGGGCGGTGGGCCTGTCGGAGCTTTTGGAGCAAAGCATTGTCAATCTTGCTTTCAGCGGTGCGAAGGAGCTGTTTCTTTACCCGCAAGAGATTCCGGGCTGTGGATTTTTTGAGCCGGTGGCTTAGGAGCGTGGGTTGATCTCGTTGAAGCCAGGCTCGGAAGGCGTGCCATCGATCGAGAATATCGAGGCTTTCTTCCTCGCTGGGACCTGGCCCTGAGCGCTCTGGGGAGCGAAACGCATCTCTCTCCGACATCATCGCTGCAAGACCTGCCGTTGCCTCTAGGCATTCGTAGATGTGACCGGCCAACAAGAGCATCGCCAGCCGGGGATGGACAGGAAACTGAGCCATGACTTTGCCCAGCGCAGTCAGTTGTCGATCGTCGTCGAGGGCTCCCAGTCGTTGTAGGAGAGTGAGGCTCTGCTCTACGGCATGTGGCGGAGGGGGTTGGTACCAGGGGAACGTCTCAGGCTCTGTTTCTCCCCAATGGTACAACTCCAACATGGCGTTGGTGAGGTCCACTCTACCTATCTCAGGCTCGTCTTCCGCTGGAAGCTTGCGGTGCTGGGTTTCGGTCCACAGCCGGAGACACTGCCCTGGCGCGGTTCGTCCAGCTCGTCCGGCCCGCTGTGTGGCAGACGCCTGGCTGATTCGCTCCAGCACGAGACGGTTCAAGCCTGTGCTTGGATCGTACCGAAGAACTCGGGCCAAGCCTGTATCGACAACCACTCGGATGCCCTCAATCGTGAGAGAGGTCTCTGCGACATTGGTTGCGAGGATAACTTTCCGTTGTTGGGAGGGCGCGAGGGCTTTGTCCTGGTCTGCAGGGGTTTGTGCGCCATGAAGTGGGAGCAGAAGGCAGCTGTGAGAACTTGCCCATGGCTCCAGCGCCTCCATGGTTTTCTGGATCTCTCCCACTCCTGGAAGGAAGACCAAGATGTCTCCCTCTGCCCGTGAGGCCATTTGACGGACACCGGAAGCTGCTAACTCATCGACATTTCGACGATCGGGATGCTCCAGGTATTCAATGCTGACGGGAGCGTTGCGCCCTTTGCTCACCAACGTGGGACAGTGGCTCAGGTAGGCGGCGATGGGCTCAGGCGAGAGCGTGGCTGACATGACTACGATGCGGAGATCAGGGTTGGCCTCTTGTTGAACCCGCTGTGTCATGGCGAGGGCAAGGTCGGCCGATAGGCTTCGCTCGTGGTATTCGTCGAACACAACCACGGCGATATCTTCCAAAAAAGGGTCGGCTTGCAGTTGGGTGATGAAGATGCCTTCGGTGACCACGAGTATTCGCGTGTTGGGCCCAACCTTCCGGTCAAAGCGAACCCAGTAGCCCACCGTTTCTCCTACGTCTTCTCCACACTCATAGGCCATCCGCATCGCGGCTGTTCGGGCTGCAAGGCGACGTGGCTCCAACACAACAATGGTTTTGCCTTGGGTTACTCCCGAGCGCCAAAGCGCAAGCGGCAGACGGGTTGTTTTTCCCGCACCGGTCGGGGCTTGGAGGACCAGGTTGGGTTGTTGCCTCAAGGATGCGACTACATCCGGCAACAGCGAGTCTATGGGGAGAGATACGGGGGTGCTCATTGTGTCTGTGTTTGTCTTCGTTCCACTGTGAAAAGGAGTGGGGCTGCTTTCCTAAGGCTTGCAGGAGAAAGGTCTGAGAAATAAAGAGGTTGCTTCTTGCAGAGCAATGTTTTCCCACATTGGATTTCGTTTTGTGGTAGAAGAATAACTCTTCTGCGCCATCGAGAGAAGAGTTGTACCGCAAAGGAGAGTTTGATGTCCACGCAGAACACAACAGCATCCCAAGGCCCAAGCCAGAAGCGGTTTGGTTTCTTTGGGGGTGTGTTCACGCCCAGTGTGTTGACAATTCTCGGCGTTATTATGTACCTCCGCACAGGTTGGGTGGTTGGACAGGTCGGTCTGGGCGGCGCGTTACTAATTATTCTTCTGGCCCATATCATCTCGATCGCGACAGGTTTGTCGGTCTCCAGCATCTCTACGAATCGGATGGTGAAGACAGGCGGCGCCTACTACATGATCAGCCGGTCGTTGGGGGCCTCTGCAGGTACAGCAATTGGCTTTCCGCTGTTCTTCGCCCAAGCCATCAGCGTCACCTTTTACATTGTGGGTTTCACTGAATCTCTGTCTGTGATCTACCCCAATTTGAACGCCCGCTTGATTAGCTCCGTTGTTCTCCTGATTCTTACTCTGATCTCACTCCGTAGTGCTGACCTTGCCATTCGCGCCCAGTACATCATTATGACGGTGATTGTGTTGTCCCTCATCTCCTTCTTTGTGGGGAATGCAGGAACAGCCAGTGCTTCCACCGCGGCTGCGAACGGTCAACACACAGTGGTGTGGTGGAACAGCAAAGGCCTCTCCTTCTCCCAAGTGTTTGCGGTGTTTTTCCCTGCGGTCACTGGGATTATGGCTGGGGTCAGTATGTCTGGTGATCTCAAAGACCCGCGCCGCTCTATTCCCGCGGGTACGATGCTGGCCATTGCGGTGGGCATGCTTATCTACGTCACTATCCCGATCGTTCTTGCGATGCGTTCTCCCATGGATGCCTTGTCAGGTGACAAGTACATCATGTGGAAGACGTCGTGGTTTCCTTCGTTGATTTTTCTTGGCGTATGGGGAGCTACCCTGTCCAGCGCGGTGGGAAGCATTCTGGGTGCTCCACGGACGCTTCAGGCCCTCGCCATCGACGGCCTCGCCCCTTCCATCTTTGCCAAAGGGTATGGACCGACAGCCGAGCCTCGCGCCGGTTTGATTCTCACCTTTGTTTTGGCTCAAGTTGGAATTCTTATCGGTAGCCTCGATTTGATCGCGCCGGTTCTGACGATGTTTTTCTTGGCAACGTACGGTGTGACCAACCTTGCGTGTGGTCTGGAGCGATGGGCTGACAGCCCAAGCTTCCGACCCACCTTTAAGCTACCGGCCTGGGTCAGTATGGCGGGCGCGTTGGCCTGTTTCTACGTGATGAGCATCATCAACTTTCCTGCGATGCTTGCGGCGCTTGCTATCTCAGCTTTGCTCTTTACCTACGCGCAGCGACGGCAGCTGGATGCGACATGGGGAGATGCTCGTCATGGAATTTGGGCGGCGCTCTTGCGGAGTGCCTTGTTGCAACTGCACCGCTCCAATTACCACCCCATCAACTGGCGACCCAATATGATTATCCTCGGTGGAAACCCCAACAAGCGGGGTTATCTGCTGGAGATTGGTAGCTCCATTGCTCAACAGAAAGGGATTGTCTCGTACTTCCATTTGTTGAGCGGCTCTGTCGATGAACAGTCCGAGCATCGCAAGTATCTGGGGCGCGTTCTTGAAAAGAAGCTCTCCGATACCTACCCCAACATTTTCTATCGTGTCGACATTGTGGACGACACATACACGGGAGCGGTGTCGGTTGTGCAGTCTTACGGGGTCGGGAGTTTTGAGGCCAACACGGTGTTGCTGGGGTGGCCTAACAACCCTGAGCCGTCCGTTGAGTTTGTCCAGATGCTACGCGACCTACGCTCGCTGGACCGCTCTCTCTTGTTGCTCAACTACGATGAAAACCGGGCGTTTGGCGAGTACAAACAAATTCACATCTGGTGGGGCGGCCTTCGCGGAAATGGCGGGCTTATCTTGCTCCTGGCCTATCTGCTTTGTGCGGAAGTTCGCTGGCGCAACGCTGAAGTCACCCTGTTTGTCGTGATTCAATCCGAAGAAGCCCGCACGTATGTGGAAGATACCCTTCGTACCGTACTGGAACAAGCCCGACTTCAAGCGGAAGTTCGCGTTGTTGTTCAAGGCGATCATCCCATCGAGTCCATTATGCGTGGCGCAAGCTCAATGGCGGATCTTGCGATCATTGGTTTGCGCCTGCCTGAAGAAGGCGAATCCATCCCTGAATTTTACCAGCGATACAACTCCATCCTGAGCGCGTTGCCCTCTACCATGTTGGTATGCAGCGCGCGAACGTTTGAAGGGGAACCTGTTCTCTTCGATCAGTGATGGTGTGCTTGAACTATTGAGGATATGTATGACTGTTACTTTGTCGTCTGAACGGCCTATCCACTCGACCACCCTCTCCTTGGGTGATGCGACGATTGCACTGGAAACGGGCCAGGTTGCTCGGCAGGCTGATGCTGCAGTGGTGCTTCGTGAAAAGCGCACTGTGATTCTCGCGGCTCTCGTGACTGAGCCTCTGCGCCAGCTCTCTCGCTCCGCGTATTTGACCGTGGAATACCGCGAACGGATGGCCGCTGTGGGCCGAATCCCTGGCAATTATTTTCGTCGGGAACTTCGTCCCGGTGAGCATGAGATCTTGATGAACCGGACCATTGACCGCTGCCTGCGGCCACTGATTCCTCATTATTACGATCGCTCCATCCAGCTTCAGGTGACCGTCTTTAGCGCGGACCCTGAGTCCGACATCGCGACGTTATCAACCCTTGCAGCCTGTGCCACGATGGGGCTGTCTCCTGTTCCTACCTTGGGTGTCGCCTTGGGTGCGCGGTTGGTGCAGTCGGAAGGGGAGTGGAGCGCTCTTCGCGTGCCAGGGACGCAAAACCCTGTAGAGTCGGATGTGTTTGTCGCTCTCTCAGAGAAAGGCTTGCTGACTGTGGAAGGGGGCGGTCATGCTCTCTCTTCAGACGATGTCCAATCCATGGTGGAGGCTGTGGAGCGGCTCTTAAATCCTGCTCTTCTGGAACTCTCTGCTTGGTGTGAAGAGCTACGACCTGATGTGTTCCCTTGGAGCCCGCTTGCCTTTCCTGACGAGCTGGTTGCTCTGGTTGAGCCTTACGTCTCCGGCACGTTTGAGAACCTGGAAGATCCATCCAAGCGAAGAGTTCGCGAAGTTGAGTTTGGGCAATCCAAGCGCCGAGCGGTAGAAGCGTTGTGTGGTACCTTGGACGATGATGAAGCTCTGCCCGTTGACGACGTGCTTGACGAAGAAGACGTGGTCGAAAGTGACGACTCTACCGAAGAATCCGATGAATCGTCCCAGGTCTCCGATTCTGCGAAGGTTTGGGAACCTCAGCTGGTTCGCGCCCTGTTTGATCATCTTGTGGAGAAGGCAGTTCGTGAGAACCTTTGTCAGGGGGTTCGCCTGGACGGTCGTTCGAGCAAAGAACACCGACCCATCGAAGCGATGTTGGGGTTCTTGCCTATGAATCACGGCTCTACGTTGCTGACGCGGGGCGAAACGCAGGCGCTGGTCAGTGTCACAGTCGGCCGTTTGGGAGAAGGCCAGAACGTGGAGACTCTGGAGGGGCAGAACGTGAACCACTTCCTGGTTCACTACAATTTCCCAGGGTACGCTACAGGGCACATTGCTCGCTTCCGTCCTCCAGGTTTTCGGGAACACGGTCATGGTCATCTGGCACGACGTGCGTTGTTGCCAATGCTTCCAAACTTGTACCAGTGGGGAAAGAGCGTTCGGGTGGTGAGTGACATTACCGAATCATCGGGCTCATCTTCAATGGCGACGGTGTGTGGGGCGAGCCTGGCATTAATGGACGCTGGAGTTCCTCTCGCAGGGCACGTCGCCGGACTGGCGGTGGGGCTGGTCCGCGAAGAGGGACAAGCGGTGATCTTGTCCGATATCTCGGAAGAAGAAGACACCTTCGGGGATATGGATCTCAAGCTCACAACCACTCGGCAAGGGATCACTGCCATTCAGCTGGACATGAAGAACCAGCCGCTGCCTCTCTCCACATTTTTGGAGGCGATCGCGCAGGGCTCCGAGACACTGGCGGGTGTCTTGACTCGGTTGGAAGAGACGATCGAGTCCCCAAGAGATGTTGAGATTGCCTTGCCCTCAGGCAAAGGAGGCAAGTCACAACGCAACAAGGACTCCAAAAAACAAGGGAAGCCTGAAACCAAGCCACAGGATGAGGGCAAAGCTCCTTCGTCTGACTCTTCCTCGTCGAGAAAGCCTCCCGAAGAGAAGAAAGTTGAAGAGCCGGCGTTCGCTTGGCAATTGGACTACCAAGTGGATGCGTCAATGGTTGGGAGGGTGATTGGTTCTCGGGGTCGCAACATCCGAGCTGTAGAGGCGGCTCTGCCAGTGGAGGTGAAGGCCAGCAACGAAGGCGTGATTGCCCTTCGTTCCGACTCTCAAGAGGCACTCCTTGCAGCCCGACATCAGGTGAAGGCGTTCTTGTTGACGTTGCACAAAGACGAACGCTATTTGGGTGTGGTGGTCGGGAGTTCCGAAGAACACGTGGAGGTTCGTATCGGCGATCATGTGGGCCATGTGCCACTGTCCCAATGGAAGGAACTTTCGGGTGAACCTCAACCCCATCAGGAAGTTCTTGTGTGCGCTGCTGGGAGTGATTCCCATGGCAAACTTCGGCTTCGTATGATGCCTTCCAACGAGGAAGAGCTTGCCAAAGCGCAGAACTATGTTGAGGAACCTGGCCTGTTCCAGAACCTCACAAACGAATCACCCAGCGTTTGAATCTTCTCCGCACCCTCTGCGTTGACCACCCGGTAAAGACCTGCCTTAGGCTCCACAATCGCTGCTTCACCACGTTCTAGCAAATCGCCACATTCTTCAGAGATGGCAAGATAGGGGAGACGCCCGTCTTGTGTTTCAAAGTACCAACGATGTTGGCCGCGAACGGGCACTTCAACCCGGTGATTGCGGAGCAACGTTTGCAGCCTATCCTGGGTTGGGTCTTGCGGAGGCGATGTTCTGGAAGAGCGTTGGTCACCTCTTGGACCCCGAGGATTGCGTGGTCTTTGTGGGGAACGTGATTGTCGTTCGGCCTTGCTTGCTTGCTCTTGCGTTACGAGGCCTGCTTGGAGAAGTTGGTCTTTTAAACTATCGGACATCCCACTCTCTATTCTTTGAGGGTTCGCCTCAGAGATCTGAGGGTTTTTCGATGAAAACACAAGGACTTTTTTGAGGGGCGTTGTATTGGAATTTGACAAGTGCCGGAGATCTATGCGCTTCAAGTGTTTTGCGAGGTTTGGCGTGCCTGTTGCTCTGGTAGGGGGCGTCGCGGTTGAACGGCGGGTCAGGATTTCCCATAGTAAGGGACCAGGGACTTGTTGGCGGACACCCCTCTACGTAAGAACTGTGTAGTTCTCGCTCTTGGCCTTGCCACTCAACCCGCCCCCATCTTTTCGTTCCAGGTTCTCAGGCAAATCGCCGCTTCATTTCCTCTACATTCAGCACATCACCGACACCTTGCTCTTGCATAGAGATGAACGAAGCCAAGGTATGGCTTTGTTGTTTGTTCTGGATGAGAGGCCAGGGGGGTGGCGGTTGTCGGTACTCTCCGTTTTCATCCAGCATGTGGGAGCGGTCCGAACCAAAGTGCTCAACAAATAGACCCACAGGAACAACCCGAAACATCGGTCGATACTCTTCGGGCCAACCTTCGTATCCGTAAAAGGTGCGCTGAAGGTATTCCTGAGCGGGGAGTGGGAACCCAAAGACGGTGTCGAGGTCCCAAATGTACGATGAGCCTGTTGGTGTTTGGGCCACCACAATAACGTGGTAATCCCATAAAATGGGCTGGAACTCTTCTGCAGCTCGTTGCCCCCATAGAACAGCTGTTTGGGTTGGGTTGGAGATGAATGTCACATACCGCTCCCAGGTCGCCAGGGCCGGATGCTGGCTGAGGTGCCAAGCATTCTCTTCGCAGTAATAAGCCTGGTAGTGACAATCTGAGCGAGAAAGTTGAGGCAGGTGTTCCATCATAACGTTGCTTGAGAAAGCTTAGGACAGGTAACGATCGACGTATTGGATCAACTCTTCGAGAGTCATTCGGTTGTTGTCACCGTCGTAGAGATACACTTTTCCCTCTTCAAACCTTACGGAAACACCATCAGCTTTGAGGGTTGGGTTGGGGCGGGCTCCCTGCTCGGGAACTCCACTCTTGGCCAACAGGGTGCTAACGATCTGGGCAACAGCGTTGTACTTCTCTGGTCTCATCGTGCTCTCCTTGGTCCCGTATGGTGCTTCAACGTGCCTTGGCATCATGCAAAACTCATAGCTCTTTGGCAAGAGGGTTACGCCGACGCAGAGGAAGCTACAATCGTTCCAAGTGTTTGACCGTCAGGTCTGACTCCACCTCTCCTGTATGTTGGGTGGAAGCCGGCTCAAACAGAAGAACATGGACCTCTTCGGGAGCGACAGGTTTGTGCTCCACCCCCTTCGGTACGATCAAAAACTCCCCTTCTTGAAGAGTCACTTCTCGATCTCGAAATTGTATGTGGAGAGTTCCCTTTACGACGAGGAACAGCTCGTCTTCGTGTTCGTGTTGGTGCCATACGAACTCTCCCAATAGCTTCGCTAGTTTGACTTGCTGGTTGTTTAATTCTCCGACAATTTTGGGGGTCCAGTGCTCTTGGAAGAGCGAAAACTTCTCGGCAAGGTTCACTTTGGTTTCCATGCGGAACCTCTCTTTCTATACATTCAAACAAATAAAACGCCACGTGTGAGGGTTCTAGAGAAAAGACTACCCTCTTTTGAGGCGAAAGAAAACAGAACTGACACCATGAACAAACAAGGAACATAACATGGCTCGATGGTTGGCGCAGGGTTCAGACTGGTTGATGCGGCCGTTTCTGCCCTTATCTTATGGACAGGCCGGGTTTGCGTTGCGCAAGACAATCTTTGAACAAGAGGATCTGCGCGTTGACTTGTCCAACAAAGTCGCTCTCGTCACAGGTGCGAACTCTGGCATTGGCAAAGCGACTGCGATGGCTCTGGCAGAACGTCACGCAGAGGTTTGGTTGCTATGCCGAAACATGGAGCGTGCGAGCGCGGCCCAACAAGACATCGTAAAGCAGACAGGAAACGCGAGAGTTCATTGTGCGAGGTTGGACCTGTCTGACTTAAACAATGTGCGAGAGTTTGCTCTGCATGAAGCGCCGCCTGTGGTGGATATTCTTGTGCACAACGCTGGCGTGATGCCTGACGAGCGGCACATCACCCACGACGGCCTGGAGCTTACGCTGGCAACCAACTTGCTGGGTCCTTTCTTGCTCACTCGTTTGTTGTTGGGTGCCCTAGAAAAAGCCGAACATGCTCGTGTGATCGACGTTTCCTCTGGAGGGATGTACACCCAAAAGCTCAACCTGGAGTGGATGGAGAATCCTCCTGAGCCCTTTGATGGGGTGGTCCAATATGCGCAAACCAAACGCGCTATGGTTCTCTTGAATCAGCTGTGGGCCAAACGGTACCCTCACCTGCACTTTGCAAGTATGCATCCAGGGTGGGTGGATACACCGGCTGTTGCATCGTCGCTTCCTCGCTTTTACAAGCTGATGCAACCTTTGATGCGTGACGCTGAAGGAGGCGCTGATACAGTCATTTGGCTGGCGGCTCGCAAGCATCTGAAAGGACCCAACGGAGCGTTCTGGTTCGATCGAAAGGTGCAATCTCCCTATCCGTTGCCCTGGACACGTGAGTCGAAGGAGACCCGACAGATGCTATGGTCCTGGTGTGAACATCATGTGGGACTGGAAAACGTTCTCGCAAAAGCGGCGTAAAAGGAGATTGGGATGGCGCAGGTAGCGACATGGAAACGCATCGTTCGATGGGGAGTTGGCAAAGCAAGTCGAGTTTGTCAGCAAGAAGCCTTTGAGCGATGGTATTGAAATCGACGACAAGAACAATGTGTATCTCACGGATGTGGAGTATGGACGGGGCCTCTCGGTGGTGACTGCTGACCGCAAGTTAAAGACCGTTGTGCAAGACAAACGCATGATCTGGTCTGACTGCGTTCATATCGCAAAGGACGGCTCTATCTATTACACCGACAGCGCTATTCCAGCTTACCTGACAGAGTTCTTGACTCCACCAAGTCTTGCGACCCTGAAAGCCCATAGGCCCTATCGAATCTACAAGAAACAGAAACCGAAGCTATAAGTCCGATGGAGATTAAGCAGGTTTGTGGATGCGAGCGATTACGAAGTAGTGCCAGGGCCCAAAGGTGATATCGTCCGTGAAGGGGGTGAGGAGAGATACGTCCAGAGGGGTGACATGGAAAGCGTTGAGCCAGCGGCGCAATCCTCCACGCATAATGAACGGCGCGCCTTGGAAGTCGGCAAAATCGACAACCACCACTTGGCCTCCTGGAGCCAACTGTTCTACCGATCGTTCGAGGGCTTTGTGTGGGTCCTGGACCATTGTGAGGCAATACGAAAACAGGATGCGGTCGGGCGCTTCGTCGAGAAGGTCTTCGTACGGGGTCTCTTCGGCGAAACCCTGTCGAAACACCGCAAACGGACAGCGTTCTTTGGCAAACTCTAGCATCTTGTCGGAGGCTTCGAGTCCTCCATAGCTTGAGGAAGGCCGGGCGTTGTGAAGCTTCCGTAAATTCCAACCTGTTCCTGGCCCAACTTCAACCAGGCGCTCCCAAGGTTCTTTGAGCAGTTGGTTGTGCAAGGTTTCTCGACCAAACAGGAAGTACTTCCGGGTGAAGTCGTAGAACGAACGCGAAATCCCATAAAACTTGTTGAGGAAGTCGCGATGTTCTTGCCGGTTGTTACGAAGAGAATCAGTAGACTGCATCAATGCACCACACAGTAGAAGTTGACACGACGGTACTGTCGGGAGAGAGCCTGCTCACTGGCCAAGTCAGACTCTTCCTTAATCAGTTGGAAGTGTTTTTGCATGCTCGTGTTCTCTGCGATGCACTGATCTTCGACCGAGCGAACAAGTACAACCCCACCGTCGCGACGGGTTCGGAGGATCTCTTTGAGTAGCTTGTCCTGTACGGGCACAGGCATCCAGTCCAAAGCATCACACAAGTTGTTGTGAGACCAGGTGTTCTTGCCCCCGCTGCCAAGCACGTCGAACAAGTTGCCGTGATATTAACTCATTTTGCTGCGCGATTATACCCCTTTCTTTCAAGGAACGATGTTACAACTTGCCCAAGTTCCTGTGGGAGTAACGTGACGCTTTGTGGCGAGCAGGTGACAGAAAAAGGTCCAGAATAATCCTTGACAAGCAGAAATAGCTTCCCCTATGATAGCTCGCGATCAAAGTGTAACAGAGTAAACTACTTCCTCTACCTATCTCTGCTGTAAGATGAAGTACTTTCCTCTGGCACTATCTATCAAAAAAGCGCAGTGCTATCCAAGGTTTTGAGATGTTGTCTCTCTTGGTGCTCGTGCATCCCCTTGTCTTGGTTATGCTCTGCGTCCATACGGTTTTACTTCGAAGCTATCCTTTGCTGCTTTTTCTTGCTTGGGAGAGGGTGACCCTCCCCATGACAATGGTGACTTGCGTCTTTGAGAAGGGTAGGGTTGTATAGCTTGGAAGTGAACGAGGAGCTATGCTATGTGCCAACGTGTTTCTTCCTTTGCGCCATGGAAGCCTTGGCTTTCGCCTCAAACCAGCCTGTATCGGTCTTCGCTGGAAGCACAATGGGCTACCTTCTTCCAACGTTGGGGTGTTCGGTTTCGTTACAACCCTGAAGGGCTGGTAACGGGAGAATGGGATGACCTGCCCGATTTCTTTCTGCCTGACGCCAACACTTGGGTTGAAATACGTCCGGCCGGTCACCGCGACGATTCAGATAGCATTCGTGACTTCTACGCCCCGTTTGTGATGGACACGGAGCAGTCCTTGGTTGTGCTGTTTGGTGCACCTGAAATACGCATTCCTGAACATCAAGGTTGGGCGCTTATGTGCGCTGGAAACAACAAACTCAAACAATTTCCCGTTCATTTGCTTCAGTGCTCGGGCTGTGGTGGATTTGGCGCAGCATCCTTCGGTTCTCTTGAAGCTCGCGCCAAGAAACAAGAAGCCTTTCACGCTATGATCAAACTCGCAACGTCGCCGCGTTTGCTTGAAGCTTATGAGGCTGCACAACTTCAACGCGTGTGGGTTCAGTAGCTAGTAAGAGAGTAAGCTAGAGCAACGCTATTTGGTTTGAACCCAAGACACTCATCTTCCCATGTGGGAAGTGTTAGGTCACATCATCGAACTCAACTCCTCAAGACACTCGCAGTACAACATGTGAGGAAGTGCTCTATACCCCTAGCCTTTCGTTGTACGCTAACCACGTACATGGTGTTGTTCTGTCGGCCACGTCTTGACCTAACACTTCCCATTTTTTCTCTGTTTCCCCCCTGTTTTTTCGTGCAACTCCACCTTTCTCTTAGGGTGGAGTTTCTGTTGGGCTCGGAAGTATCCACGTTTTTGGCGCCCATCCTCGGGGTTGCTTTGCCAAATCCACGTTGGGGTCAATGAAGCGCTTGCGACGTCGTCCATTAAGTGAGACGTAGGACTCTGCGCGAACTTTAACCTTGGAGTGTCCTTTGTTTTGGTAATAACGAACCAGCCAATGGGCAAACTGCAGAATCATATCGGGCTGGGTTTGCGTCATCGTGGCTTGGATGGGAGTCAAAAACTGACGCGGATAGACGCTCCACTTTTTCCCTCGGGTTGGGTCGGAGAGGTGATATACCAGATAGCCCGTTTTTTCGATCAGCATAACCTTCCACGAAAACCGGAACCCTTGCTCATGCCAACAAACGTTTCCCCCGTAGCCATGGTGACGAAAGGGTAGGGCGACCTGCACCAAGAAGAACAGACCCAAAGCTGCCACAGCGAACTTGGGCCAGGGTTTTGAGGAAGCTATCTTGTGCTTTAGCGTTGGCGCTTGGGGAAACCACGAAGCAGGAAGCCATCGACGAGGCCATGACGGGGGAAAAAAAACAAGGGTCAGGCCCACCATGATGTAGGGAAACATCCCCAGAAAAAAGAGCTTTCCGGTGATGGCGTGAAATCCAACAATCGCAAGATACGCAAGCAAGCGGGTTCGGCGCCATAGCAACCAGAAGGGAACGGTGAGATCAAAGACCAGCCCTCCCCAACTGAAGGCATAAGCCAACCAGGATTGATCCAAGAGAAAACCAAACACTGGGATGTCTGAGCGTGCTGCTAGCCAGGTCTTGAGTGGCTGTGCATGAAAGACCCAGTCAGACTTGATCTTGGCAACACCTGCAAAGAAATAAACAAAGCCAATTTGCAATCGTAAGATCCAGACGGTCCAGGCTGGGTAGGATGAACGGCGCAGGGAAGGGTTGCGCCATGCGTCGAAAGAACCAGCCCGGTGCAAGGGCAAAAAGATCATTAACGCGCTGAGCAAACTGATCAAGTAGTAGTGATTCAGATAGTACGACTTGTCGAGCAATTCGAGATAGGTAAAACCGAAGAAAAAGAGCACTATGCTCCAGCGATACCAAAAACCCAACGCGACGCAAAGGGCCAAGAGCGCTAGCGCAATGATGTGTACATACATCCCCCAACCTGGCCAGGGCTGAACCCAATCGAAGCCGTAGAATGTAAAATGGTAGGTGGGCTGGATGTAAAACTCATGGACCCAGCCGTTCCACAAAAAGCGAAGCGCGGCCACGCACATCAACAGGCCAAAGACAACTCGGAATACGATCAAGGAGGCTGTGTCGATGGGGGCTTGCGCTCGCGACCACCAGGAGTGAGGCTTTGTGTTCATGGAAGTCACAATGCTATGGGAGGATGGTGCGAAGTTAGGAAGACAGAGGGATGTTGGTTAGTCACCGTCGTTGTCACTGAAGGTTGTTGTGACGCCCAACAAGGCGACAACATCCGTAGAAAATGTGATTCGTAGCTGCTTTATGGCGTCGTACGCTGCCTGGACTTTGTCCTTGTTCTGGCTCACAGCCTCTTGCAGTGTTCCAGGGATCGCTTGGATGGCCTGGATGGCATCCGTAAATTCTTTCTGAATTTGCGTATCGGCGTCGGGTTTGCGACTCTGGATGAGAGCGCTGAACGATGTTGTTGTTGGTGTGGAGTCGCCACTCTTGTAGAAACGTTGCAATCCCTCCAGCAGCGCAAGGATCGATTCCTTGGAGTAGCGACTGTATGGCAGCTCTACACTTTCGGGTCTGGGTTCTCCATCGGACTGGGTTCCCATGGGTTTGCCGAGCTTTTTGTCCATCACTCCAGCGAGTTGGTAGATGAACTCATTGACAGTCTTGTTGACGGCTTTGAACGCAGGACCAATCGCCTGTCCCTCAAGCACCGGGTCATCGTAAAACGACACCCATTCTGTGGAGGTCTTATCCTTCCAGCTTTTTTCGATCACCTCGGCTTGTTTGAGAATCGCTTCGGCCAAGACTGTGGCCAACTGACAGCGGCGAGAAGCTTTGTCTCCTTCTCCTTTGAGGGCTTCGACGGGTGCTTTGTCTTCGCTGCTCTTGGCGAAGAGAAGGTAACCTAAAGCTGGCAAACCGCGACGGCTGGCTCCCAGCTGATTCACATACGCTACATCCAAAGTGGTGCTGCCTTTGACTTCTTCTTCCACCGAGGCTGGCTTGGTGGGCCAGTAGTGAATGTGGCTGACTGTTTCTTTGTCGAGGGCTGGTCCAAACCGATACAACGCGACATGCTGCCAGGCTTGCACCGTTGTTTGCCAAGCCGTTTGAGCCTTGGTCAGGTTGGCTTCGCTGACGTCTCCACACAGCCCTTGAAGCTCTTGGTGCAATGCTTTGCTTTGTTGGGTGAAGGCTTCATACGCAGGAATGACAACCTTTTGTGTGGTGTCTTGGAAGAGCTTCTCGCGGTCAAAGGCTGGCTTACTCTCTGAGCAAGCGTAGAAGTTCAGCGTTAACCCAAGGAGTACAAGGCTGGAGAGCACTACCATCTTGAGCCTGTGAGGTATAGCGTATGGTGGGTTGAAAGTTGCCACGTTGTCCCCTTTTGGGTTGTTGGTCTTGTGCTTGGAATCGCTATGTACGGAGATTAAAGCGACTTCAGAAAGGCGAGCAGAGCTTCTCGGTCTGCTTTGGGCATAGCTACAAATGTTTCTTGGGAAGCTTTGGCTTCACCGCCATGCCATAAGATCGCCTCTTGGACGTTGCGGGCTCGGCCGTCATGCAAGAAAAAGGTATGACGATTCACCGTCTTGGTCAGACCAATGCCCCAGAGGGGTGGGGTGCGCCATTCGCTGCCTGTCGCTTCAAAGTCAGGCCGCTTGTCCGAGAGCCCTTCACCCATATCGTGAAGCAACAGATCGGTGTAAGGGTAGATGGTTTGGTTGGACAATTCAGGCAAGTCGGTGACCGTTCCCGTCGTAAACTTGGGGGTGTGGCAACGGTTGCACTTGGCTTCGTAAAACATCTGCTTGCCGCGAAGCACTTGAGGGTCTTCCCAGTCACGACGTCCTGGAGGTGCCAACAGGCGTTGGTAGTTGACTACCTGGCGAATCTTTTCCTCGGGAACCTCGGGAGTTCCTCCGCTCTTGGATTGGCTGCACAGCGTTTGCTTTTTGGTGCAGTTTTCGCTGGGAAACATCGGGGATGTGATGCCGATGTCGCCGAGAAAGGCGCCCGACGTTTGTTGCTCCAAGTTGGGTTGGTTGGCCTTCCACCCAAACCGTCCCATGACGGTTTTCTTTTGTTTGGCGTTCCACACTTGGTTGGGTCGCCCTGAGATGCCATCGCCGTCTTTGTCATCGGGGTCTGCCTGGGCCAAGAGTGCTTGCTCAGGGATCGCTTGCAACAGACCCAAACCAAACACTGGAGGTGCGACTCTCGGGGAGAACAGCACGTCTTTGTGCATGGGACCGTACGCTAGGTTTTTGAAGGTGTAGGTTGGTTTGCGAAGAGAATAGGCCTCTCCGTCTGCAAACGTTCCTGGGATCTCTTCGTAAGTGATAGAGACGTTTCCTTCAGGCTTGACTCCAAGAATCGAGCGGGTTTGTAGCTGGCCGCCGTAAGATGGCTCCGGGTTCGGCCCACCGTTGGGGCCTTTTCCTGGAATGCTCAATCGCAGCAGCATCGACAAGAGAGGCTCATTGGGCTCGGTGGGAGGTTGGCCTCGACCATCCTTGAAGTGACAACCTGAGCATGAATGTGCGTTGAACAGAGGGCCAAGACCATCGCGCTTTTCGGTGGACGCGGGGGCCGTGACCCAGCTGCTATTAAAGAAAGAGTTGCCCACAAAGAAGTCGGCCTTGTGCTCGGCTTTCATGTTCGCGAGCGTGTTGGCAAACGCGTTGCGGGTGAGGTCGAACACTGTCGTTGAGCCTCCTGCGTACTGTTCACCAGGCTCCGGCTGGGAGTAGGGACTGCCACAGCCGAGGAGTATTCCACCGCTCAACAAGGCGACGAAGCACAATCCTACGATCCACCTTCGCGTGTTGTTCTTGGGATGTGAGTTTGAAATGGGGGTTGGCTTGTTCATCGTGCAGACCTTTTGTAAGCCGACTCTTGTCTTTTATTCTTCCAGTTCGGTGCTGATGGTGATGTCAAACAGCTTGGCGATCTGAGCAATCGTTTGGGCCTGCGTTTGCAGCGCGTCGATAGCTGCCTTCACCTTCTTCCGGCCGTCGGAGCTTTCGTCACCTTTGATCGCCTGGTCGAAAGGCTCTGGGATAGCTTCTATCGCAGCGACGCTGGCTTCCAGTTGTTGCTTCATCTTATCGGCCAACGCAGTATCCTTGAGGCGGACCAAGTCATCCAGGCTGGTCCCACTCACCGAGCCGTACTTGCCAAGGTACACATTCTGAATGCCTTTGGCGTTGTACAAAATGTCATTTTTGGTGTTGTCGCTGAAGCAGGAGTGCTCTTCTTCCTGATCCTTTTCCGTGTAGGGAGTTGTCATCCGTTCACCCGACAGCTCTCCACCGCTCAGCTTGCCCATTCCTGTCAGAATCTTGGTCAGCGCAGCCTTGGCATCGCCCGAGGTCATTTTGCCCGCGTAGTTATCCGCTTTGTCGGGGGCCCAGTCGCTCATAACGGTTTGAACGTCTTTCAACAGGATGCTGGTGACGAGCTTCAAGTACGCGCCGCGACGGTCTTGGTTTTTCGCTGTGCCGTTGCCGTCTGTCACATAGTCGGTGTGGGGGCGTTGGCCAGCGCCGGTGTCGCTCATGTCTTGGCCCCAAAGCAGGAACTCGATGGCGTGCCAGCCGAGGGCAACGTTCTTTTCTCCGCCTTTCTCGTTGGCGTCGGAGAGGACTTTCTCCTCAATGTTGGGGAAGGCAGAGGTCATGTTGACGATGCCCGAGTCTTCGGCATCTTTGACGTAATCGATGTAGTTCTCGTCCAAAGGCCATGCGTTGATGCGCCCTTCGAGGCCGCGTTCGTCGTCAATGGGGCCGCCGTAAAAGCGGTAGACTTCGGTGGCTCCGTAGGGGTTGCGAACGGCCAACCACTTGTCTTTGGCGGTCTTCAAGGTCTCTGCGCTGGGACTGGCAACCAGAGCATCAATGGCGGTTTGTAGCTCCTTGATCCCTTTCTCTACTTCCTGGTAGTTGGCGTACACAAGCTTGGCGTACGTTGCGACAAACTCCTTCATTTTGGCGTCCACGTCACCTCCTCCACCGCAGGATACAGTGAATAGGCTGGACACACACAACAGGCTCAACACGAAAAAGGCTTTGCGAAACATCTTCACTCCTTCAAGGATACCTCGGATGAGGCAAGGGTGAGCTGCTAAAGATGTAGCTATATCCTTCAGTAAGGGACTAGCCTTCTGCAAGGGAAGCATCCTTAGCGCGGGACACCCGGTTGACAGTAACGCAGTGCAGCCAAAACCAAGTAGCTGTAGGACAAGGGTCTGCCTTTGCACATAGCAAAAACATAGGGAGTCTATGTTGGTTGAGAAGAGCTATCGCCTGTACTTCTCCTCTGCCGATGCACGGTGAGAAGAAGTAGAGAAGATAAGTCTTGTTTTCGAAGGAACCGGAACGAAAAGCGAGCATCTTTGACGACAAACGTTGGTGCTCCAACTTGTCCAAAAAGAAGGCTTTTGTGTCCCGCTTCCAAAGGGTGCAGTCCTACACCTTAGGTTCAGGCTCTCTGCTGGTTGTGACGAATTTGTGGGTTGTACCTTCTCTCTCTTTGTAGAGAAGGTACAGCACACAGATCTCGTTGTTCAATGCAGGCCAAAGCTCAACGTTCTCAAACGAAAAGGCTTTTCCCACGTAACAGACGCTAGCTATCACATGAGTGTGTGGTTGTCAACTCCGCGACGTAAGGGGCTTGAAGAAGGGCTTTGCTTGTCCATGCGTTTGTGATATATAGGCTTTTGCTTGTATCTTTTTGATTCTCAGGGCTTGTTCCCGCTTACCTTTTGACGACTCAAGGTGCTCTTATGCCTCGCTCTATCAACAACGCCAACCAGCCTTACCCGTTCCTGCGGGAAGTGCAAGAGAACGCTCAACCGGGCGATCGTATCGAAGTCATTAATGTTTCGGAGGCTCCAGAAACAGCGTATCACCAAGCCGATGCTGTAACTCTGGAAGTGGATGAGTCGGGGCAATTTAAAGGGGAGTTGGCCAATCTGCACGAAGGTGACTACTTGCAAGTGCGAACCCGCAGCTCCAACGGTAGCGTGAGTAGCTGGCTTTCGGTGCAAGCCAACGGCATTGGAGAAGACACTCGGAACGCACAAATGGGTCCACGCGGTCTGGGCATCAAAGCCTTCCCTGGTGGTACCCTGCGGCCTGTTCATCTGGGCGGTGGCGCTCTCTCTGAACCCAACGCTCAGTTGCGCTTTACCAATCTTCGGACAGGGGAACACACCGATGTAAGTTTGGATGGCAAAGGCCACCTTCCTCTTGGAGTTACCCTCAACGGTGAGGTCGGTGACGACTTCCAAATCGCCGTTAATGACGGTGTCAACAACAACGACTTCAACCTTGTCTTGGTCAACACCGTTCAGGTCAAGGACGCTTCGTCTGATTTGGATGACCCTGTTGCTAGCGATCGTTACATGCGTGGTGGGCAAACAAGCCTGAAGAAAGTTCGTTTTCAAGGCCCCTTGTTTGTGGACGGCGCCAAGTCGTCGGATGTGAAGCAGGGAAGCCTGGGCAACTGTTACTTTTGTGCTGCTGCCGCTGCTGTCGCTCATGTTCATCCTGAGGTGATTGAAAACATGATGACCGACAACGGAGACGGCACCTACACGGTCACATTCAATGTCGAGACTCCCCCAGACTCTGGAACGTATGAGCCTCAGTCCGTAACTGTTGACGGTGAACTTTATGTCAGCCACGGCAACAATCCAACCTACGGTGGCTCGACAACAAACTCTGGGAACCGCGAAACCATGGAGATGTGGTTTCCAATCTTGGAGAAAGCCTTCTCGCAGCTCAACAACGGTAGCTACCAAAACATCGAAAGCGGCTGGTCCCACAAGGCCATGATGATGCTGACCGGTGCCACCGTGAACGATGAGCACTTTCTCCCCAACAAGAACCTCGACGATCTGTTTGCAAGCTTGATGGAAGCCCAGGAAAACGGTTGGCCCGGTTCGGCAGTCACCTACACGAAGAACTCTTCCGAGGGCTCTCGTTACTCAGGCTCTCGGATCTACGCCGACCACGCTTACTCCGTTCTTGGAGCCAAAGAAGAAAACGGACAGCGTTACGTTCAGTTGCGCAACCCTTGGGGCAACTCCGAACCCGGAAACGACGGCAAGAACGACGGCATCTTCTGGCTAGAGCTCGAACAATTTCCCCACTACTTCCAGTGGTGCAACGTTACACACGCTCCCTCTTAATTTCCAACGTTCGATCTGGTCCTCTGAACCAAGTCCTCTGGTTCAGAGCGTGAATGGAGCGATCTGGTTCCACAACGAGAGCAACGATTGTTGTGGAGAAGAGTCGTGTGGCGGGAGAGGTTGAGGGGCTTAACATCCTGCTACTCTAATCTTTTTCAGAATGTAGTTGATTTGTATGAGTTTGTGGTTTAGTATACGCGGGCTGAAATTTACGGCCGGTTCCTTTGGGCCGTATCTTGACGGAAAAAAACAAAAGGTTTTCCGCACAGTGTCTCGGACTTACGCGTAGAGCGCGTTTCGGTTGTTGAACCCACCCGATCGGATCCAACAAGCAAGTCCAAACCTCTACAGTGTGTGGTTCTCTTTCTTAATAGATCGACGAAACGAAACGATCGAACATGGAGGCTTAAAATGTCACTTGCAGTTGCCATACAGTGCGAAAGCGGAATGGTTTGTCGAAACGTACGCGCCCTTGAGGAAATCAAGGAAGAGTTCGACGGCAGCTCCATCCCCTACGTTCACACCGATCAAAAGATGGGTTCCTGGGAAATCGTCTTGGCTTTCCGAGGCGCAGAATCTCTTGAACTCTACGAAAAAGGCGAGTTGAAGGCTCCCTGGGATGTTGTGGAAGAAGCAGCACCACGAAGCATCAACCCCCTCAAGGCTTCGAAGCGTGCCGCTCGCGGTGGCTGATAAGCCAACTACACCCTTCCTTTCTGCTGCGTTGCTTCTTTGGGCGTAGCAGCCTCTTTCTTTTCCCTTTCCATTCCTCTGCAGAGATAGAGAGTTCCTCTCGATCGCCGTTCTGCATCCTTTCTTTTCATCATTCCCAAACTATAACATTTTGATAGACTTCTATATTTTGAAATAGAATGTCTTGATGTCCTTTTCTTATCAGTGGGTTGTGCTGTTTCGCGCTGGCGGATGCCACAAAATGATATCCCTGTGCCGGCAACTCTGGATGGATAGGTTTCTTTCTCAAGTTCTTGGTTTCCTTCGTTTCTTTTGTCCTCTCTTCAGGTGGTCTCGGTTTTGCTCTAGAGAAGGGCATACCGCGCAACGTCACTGGGACAGCGCTACGGAGCGAAGGAGAAGCGAGCATGAAGCGAGTCATCTTGGGTTGTTTGTTGTCGGGAGTGATCATGGGGACGGCAGAGGCCAAGTTTCCTCAGGTGGAAGCGCAAACCCGCTGGAAGGTGTTGTTGAAACAAGGCGACGACCTGGCGCGGAGTGCTTCTCCTTCCCAACGCGTAAAGGGCGCGAATATCTTGCTGCGTGCTTACCAGTTGGCTCCTGGAAAGTTCACGACGATGGTGGCTGCAAGTCGGGCTTGTATGCTGCTAGGGTTTGAGACTCGGAGCAAGGCCAAAATGAGGTACTGGGGAGAGCGGGGTTGGAAGATCTCCAAGCAGATGATACGACGCTGGCCGAAAAGCTCCGAAGGATACACCTGGGCAGCCATCCATGTGGGCTTGGTAGCACAAGGTAGCAGCCATGCTTCTGTGTTCTTCCGCGGGCTTCACATCCAGATCGAAAATATGGCGAAGGCTTCGGTTCGCATCAACCCGGTTGCTCACGGGGGAATCGGTCATCGCATCCTGGGTCGGTACTACTACATGCTTCCCTGGCCGATGCGGAACCTCAAGAAGTCTCTCAAGCATCTGCGCACCTCATACATCTTGTCTTCATACGACGCCAACACACAGCTCTTCTATGCAGACACATTGTGGGCGAAAGGGCAGAAGCGCAAAGCCAAAGCCATCTACCGTTCCTGCGCCAAAAAGAAACTGCGCCATGCCCTACGAAGCGCTGTGCAAATCTCCGGTCGCAACGCGATTCTCAAGTGTCGAGCCTGGCTTCAAAAGCATCGCTAAGAGTCTTTTGGCCTCGGAGTCAGGTTGTACTTCTTGATCTTGTAACGAAGCAAACGTTCGGAGATACCGAGTGATTCGGCTGCGCGCGTCTTGACTCTGTTGTGGGCGTCAAGGGCTTCTTCAATCAACCGGGTCTCCAACCGTGTGACTTGTTCTGGAAGTGAGTTGTCTTCCGGTTCGTTTCTGGCCAAGGAGGCTCCCTGCTCTGGCGTGGGGCGCAGGGCAACAGGGAGGTCATTCAGTGTGACAGGAGAGCCCGAAGCCATCACCATGGCACGAGCCAAAATGTTCTTGAGTTCACGAACGTTCCCTGGAAAGCTGTAGGAGAGCAGGGCGTCGTGAGCATCTCTCTGAAGAGGGGGACATTCCAAGCCGTATTCGTCAGCGATCGTTTCCATCAGGCGTTCGATCAGCGCAGGCAAGTCAGCTTTTCGCTCCCGTAACGTTGGGAGCTGGATGGTGAACACGTTGAGACGATAGTACAGGTCTTCACGAAAGGTTCCCTCGGAGACAGCTTGTTGCAGATCTTTGTTGGTCGCCGCCAGAATACGAGCCTGCATCGGAATGGGTTGGCTACCGCCCACTCGCAAAAACGTTCGGTCTTGCAACACATTCAGTAGCTTCACCTGGACATGAAGTGGAATCTCGCCCACCTCGTCAAGCAACAACGTACCTTCTGCGGCTTGCTCAAAGTAACCCGGTCGCGTTTCCTCTGCGCCTGTGAAAGAGCCCTTCTCGTGTCCAAACAGCTCGCTCTCAAGAACGCCTTCTCCCAATGTCGAACAGTTCAACGTGACAAGGGGGCCTGAGCCTCGCAAGCTGGCGAGGTGAATGGTTTTGGCCAACAAGTTTTTGCCTGTGCCGCTTTCACCCATCAACAAGACGGGGACGTCGGTACGAGCGACGCGGTTGGCCTGGGTCAATACCTCTGTCAGATGTTGACTTTGGCCGACCAGTCCTTTCAGACCCAACTCTTCTGTCAGGCGAGAACGTAGGGAGTCTACTTCATGCTCCAGGCGCCGCTTGGCCAGCGCTTCATGAATCAGGTTGTGGACGGCGTCAAGCTCAAGAGGCTTGGTCAGAAAGTGAAAAGCTCCCGCGCGAACGGCGTCCACGGCTTGTGGTACATCTGCAAAAGCAGACACGACCACGACAGGTATCTCTGGGTTTAACTCTTTGATATGACCGAGAAGATCAATGCCTGACATGTCTTTCATGCACAGGTCAGTGATGACCAGGTCGGGTGAACATTCGCCATGTTGGAGCGCCCGCCAGCAGTCTTCTGCGCAAGGGAAGGTTTGGACCTGGTAGCCTTCGTCTTCCAGAGATCCTGCGAGGACTTCTCGCTGGACAGGTTCATCCTCAACAACAGCGAGTGTCTCTGAAATCCGGTGTTGGGCTTGTTTTGGAAGTGTCATGGTTTGCGGCTGTTCCTTCCCTCTGGGCGTTCGGAGGAACAGTGTACGAAGGATCGGCGGGGAGGGCAAGCAAGCCACATCACTGTCGGGTGCTGAGCCCCAGGAAGAACATGTGTTGAGGGTACGTATAGTTTGCATCGTTGGAGTAGTTATACCGGAAGTTATACCAGGCTTTGAGAAATAGCCCGTTCCCCCACACTCCCGACTTTTTCCAAGGAAGCTTGTAAGAGAGAGAAAGTCCTGTATCCAACACATGATCTTGCCGCTCTGTGATGGGTTCAATGGCGTTGCCGTTGCTGTCGTAAACCTTGCGGCCGCCGTAGTGATTGTAGGCCCACTTGCTGAACAGTATGGCGCGAAAACCCCGCAACCACTTGGGTCGGTATTCGAACTCAACCCCAGCCGAACCTCCGTACACAGCGTTGAGATCGTCCGCGAAGTTTTGGTCAGTTGAGCTGCTGTTGGTGTCGCTGAAGCGAAACTCGGAGTTCAAGTTGGGTTGAAAGGCACCCCAGACCCGAATGGCTGTCTCGTTGCTGATGGATTGGGCAAGCCGAACATACAGCTTCAAATTGAACGAGTTATCAACATCCGGGTTGATGTACGAGCTGCTCGACAAGCTGGTGGGGTCTTGCGCAAAGTATTTGTGTGTGAACGTCGCGCTAAATCGAAGGGTTGTCTTGGTTGGGAACCACGTCGTCGCCTGGGCTTTCCATTTGTGGTACATGTGGCTGAAAGCCGCGGTGTTGTAGTAGTAAGCGTAGCCTGCGCTCCCTGTGAAGTGCAACATCCATCGCTTGTGAGGGTAGAGCTTCAGCCCAAGGTATGCGCCTGTTGTGAGTCGCTCGTACGCGCTGTAGGTGTCGGAGTAGTCTTGGATGGAAGCGGTCGCGCCCACGCCCAAAAGCCCCTTCAGTCCAGGAAGCTTGAAGAGTTTCTCTCCGCTGAGAGTGTGCCCGTGCTGGCCCAACTCTGTGTTGAGGAAATTCACGGCCCACTGCCCACGGTAATACATCCCCCAATCTTTGCCTTCGAGGTAACCTGTCAACAACCCATCCTGGATAACATCAAAAGCATCTGTGCTGCTGTAGTACGCTTTGTCGGTGGTGCGAGTTCCCAAGGAGACGCCAAAGCCATAACGGATTGGCGAGGATACAGACTTGCTTACGGTCGCCGTGCTGTTGGTTGTGTCGGCCTGGCTCCACGCCAGGGGCCAGACGCAAAACAATCCTATCAAAAGGCAACGAACTGCGGGCTGAAGGGACGCATTCACGGGAGCCTCCTTGGGTCGGTTCTCGTTGGGTTGTGGGAAGGCTTTTTTCTTCTTGGCTTTGTCGAAAGAGCCAGGCACAAAAAAACTCGCCGGAGCGAGCAGAGAGAGGGTTCAGGTTGCCGGAGAGAGTGAGGGAAACTTCAGCAACCTGAACCCTGAAGTGAAACGTTATCGCTTGCGTTGGGGACGTTGGTTGTTGGTGTTTCCTGAGGGAGGCATCATCATGCCTCCACGGGGACCGCGCATTTGGTTCTGGCTCCCACGGCTGTTGTTGCCCATGGCGCCGCGGCTGTTGGAGGTACCTTGCATTCCACCTCGGGGACCTTGTTGGCCCTGACGAGAGCCTGTGCTTCCTCTGCTGTTGTTACCTTGTTGACCCTGTGCTCCTTGCTGGCCGCGCTGCCCTTGCGCACCTTGTTGACCACCTTGACCTTGTTGACCACCTTGTTCGCCGCGTTGGCCACGAGCACCTTGCTGGCCGTCCTTGCTGTTTCCTTGCTTGCCTTTGCGTTGACGACCTTGTTGGCCTTGCTGTCCTTCCGCTCCTTGGCGGCCGTTGGACTCTCCAAAACCATCGCAGTTTTCGTCACGGAATCGGGGACCTCTCATCCCTGAGGAGCCAGCTCCGGGTCCCATTTGTCCGCGAGGACCTTGCATTCCTCGTTGACTACCTTGCGATTGTCCTTGTCCACCACGGGGTCCTTCTTGTCCGGACTGACCTTGCTGACCTTGCGGTCCACGCTGTCCTTGTTGGCCTTGTGGGCCGCGTTGGCCTTCCGTGCCGCCTTGTGGACCTCTTTGACCAGACTCTCCCTGTTGTCCTCGGGCTCCTTGCTGTCCTTGTGCGCCTTGCTCGCCCTGTGAGCCACGCTTGCCTTGTTCTCCCTGTTGGCCTTGGGGACCGCGCTGGCCTTCCGCACCTTGCTGACTACCTTGAGGGCCGCGTTGTCCTTCGGCTCCTTGTTGGTCTCTGGAGCCTTGTTGGCCTTGGTTGCCCTGTGGACCGCGCTGAGCTTGGTTTCCCTGAGAACGTTCGGAGGGCGGGCCGCTTTGCTGTCCTTGCTCGCCTTTTTGTGGTGGCTGTCCCTGGCTACCTTGCTTGGAGTTTTGCCCGTTCATGGAACCACGCTGTGAGTTTTGATTGACCCGACGAAGGAATCGTTTGAGACGGCGAAGCTTGTGTTTGATCTTGTGAAGATCCTTGCCTTCCAGACTTTCTTTGCCTTCCTTGTCTTTGGAGTTGTTTTCGGTTCCTTTCTCCGGTGAGGTTGGGCGTTCGGGACGATCGGTTTTCTCCTTCTTCGTTTGCGTTTCTTGCTGGGGTGAGCCCGAATCTTTCTCTGCGGCCTGTGCTTGGTGTTGGGGAGCCAGGGCAAGCCCAGCACACAACATCATGCCGCAGGCTGGCATCCACATTCGCTTCCATCGTTGTTCCATAAGGTTTCTCCTTGTCGCTTGTTCCCATGGATGAGTGTGTCCCTGTGGGAACGACCAGGGACGCTCCCCACGACAAAGCATGTCCTGTTCCAAGACCATTGCGTTGGGTTTGTTTTTCTTTGATTCTTAGGGTTTGCTCGATTGGGAGCAACTCAAAGAGGGTGGAGGTCGACAATATGGTCGATGCCGGGAACTTCCTTGTCGACAATTTGGTCGAAATCAGAGGGGTAGACCCTGTATCCAAGATGAAGTCGCCGATCTTGTACGTGTTCTTCTTGTCGTCGCGGAGGTTTCGGCCTTGCGTTTCACGGTGGTCTCGGGTACTTTGCTTGTGCTTGCAATCATCGAGGGTGGTTGGGAAGTCTTTGGAGTGTAGCGGTGTTCATCTTGTGAGTGGGTTTTTATTGTAAGTATGAATTAGGGAGAATCGTCGTATGAGTTTTGGACAAAGCCAATGGGGTGTAAGTGGGATGGCCCTCTACGTACCCACCCTTTGTGTCGAACTGGAAGACTGGTGTGAGTGGACAGGAAACCCCTGGCGGAAGATCAACTCTGTGGTTGGTCGCAGCTTCCGTATGCCCGACCACCAGGAAAACATATACACTATGGCAGCGAATGCCGTGTTGCGTTTGATTCTACAGAATGACATCGATCCTCGCGAAGTGGGCTTTCTTGGATTCGGCACCGAGTCCAGCTCGGACAACGCTACAGGTACAGTCATTCTCAAGGGGATGGTGAACCAGGCCCTAGAGGCGATGGACATGCCGCGGCTGTCTCGACACTGTGAGGTGCCTGAGTTCAAACAAGCTTGCCTGGGCGGTGTGTATGCGCTGAAGGCTGCTGTCCGTTGGCTCGCTTTTGATGGCCAGGGCAAAAAGGCGATTGTTGTCTGCGGCGACAAAGCAGAGTACGAGCGAGGCTCTTCGGGTGAAGCGACTCAGGGCGCCGGCGCGATCGCTATGCTCGTGGAAGAAGATCCCAAGCTCTTTAGCCTGGAGTTGCGGAATGGAGGAAACGCCTCAGACTACCGTGGCTTTGACTTCCGCAAGCCATTCCAGCGTCACTTTATGGAAGGCTACGCGATTCAGGCGCGTCGGATGCACGACTTCCCCGTCTTTAGCGGCAAATACTCCATGATTTGCTACATCGAAGAGACCATTCAGGCTCTTGACGACATGTTGAGCAAGATCGGCATGGCCCCGCGACCCTTCTATCACAAAGTGGACGGTCTCTTCCTTCACCGACCGTACCACCGTATGCCTGTCAATGCTGCAGCGGCGCTCTATATCTGGGGTCTCAGTCGAAACGAAGACCACCGAGGAGAGTTGCGAGAGTACTGTGACGCTGCTGGCGTGGACTACGATCTTGTCCTGGCTGAGATGCTTGGAGAGCACGATCTCTTCCAAAGTGTCCTCAGCGGGAACAAGAACGGGAACATCTTCCCCGAGAGTATGCAGGTCGTTCGCTTCTTCCGAAACACACCCAAGTTTAAGGAAGTGGTCCAGAACAAAATGAGCCTGGGTGCCGATTTAATGATGGACCTGGGTAACCTGTACACCGCGTCCCTGTTCTCATGGATGGCAGCTGGCTTTACCGATGCCTTGGAACAAGACATTGAACTGCATCACAAAGAGTTTGTTATTGTGGGTTACGGTTCGGGTGATGCGGCAGAAGCCATTCCTATTCACGTGATGCCAACCTGGAGAGATGCGGCACAGCGGATTCAGTTCCGAGACGCTCTTGCCTCCAAGGTCGTGCTCAACCAGGAGCAGTACGAATCCCTGCACGACGAGTACCAATCTCCCGAGCTGGATTACGAGCGTCGTGGGCGCTTCGAGATCGATCGAGTGGGCAACGAAATGGGCGCTGACTTCCAAGATGTCGGCGTCGAATACTACGAGTTCAACCACTAAAGCACCTTCAAGGGCGCTTCCCTTTCCCCTCTTTTTTTTCCCCATCCTCCTCAATATTCTATGCTGATTCCAAGCCGTCTTCTTCCACCTGGATTTGATGGATCACTGCGTGGCGAGCGTCTGTTGCGCTGACGGTCACTTCCTCCAAGCCCAGTTGGTTCATGATATGCAGAAGCAGCGACGCGGAAGCAGGTAGCTTTTTGCCATAATCGAGCGCGCCAGCTTCGTTGTCGACACCCAAAGCACGCTGTGTTGTTTCGTCTTTGTTTTGTTGGATGATGTCGACACGATCTCCTTCTGGGATGGCTCCCATTTCTCGCCGTAACGCGTCAATGTCATCGCGGGTGATGGTGTCTTTCTGGAAGTGAGCCCGCAAGAACTTGGACACACCGCCTGTTGCTACGAGAGTTCGATCTTGGAGAAGGGCAGCATCCAGGGGCATGGGGGCTTTCTCAAGCAAGACCTTGTCGACATGGGCAAAGTCTTCGGCAGATAGGGTCTGTGCGTTGCTGGGAAAGATCTCATCCAGGATGTAGTTGCTACCCAACTGCGTGGAGTTGCCTTCTTCCATGGTGTCGCGTGTTCCCACAGCCAACTGGAAGCTACCTCCTCCCAGATCCAGGGTGGCAAAGCGCGCATCGGCCGGGATGTTCGATTGTGTACGCAGTGCTGCGAGAGTCCCCAGGTAGCCGATCTCTGCTTCTTGAGGACCTGACAAGATGCGAGCCTGTGTTAGCCCCAATTCGTCCTTGAGTCGCTGGATAAAGTCGCTACCATTGGAGCTGTTACGCACGGCGGCTGTCGAGATTAAGCCAATCTCGGTCGGATCGAGTCCGAGGCTATCCGCTTCTTCCAAAAAAACCTTGAGCGCGTCGATGGTGCGTTGTTGGTTGGCATCAGGCAATGGGTCTCCTTCTGTTACGCCTTTGCCCAAGCGGGTTCCTATTTTGTGGTCGCGAACGACGGAGAGTGAGCCATCCGATTGCTCCCGAATAATCAGCATCTTGGCGCTGTTGCTGCCCAAGTCGATCGCTGCAAACAATTCGGAAGAGTCTTGCTGTCCTTCTTCCACGCGGGCCACCTGTTGCAACAAACCAAACGCGCTTGTTTGCTGCAGCGCACCCACACGTGTTCTTGGGTTGCTGAGAGATGTCTCTGCAAGCTCTGGGACGTGTGTTCCTGCCAACTCCACCATACGTTGTTGGGAAGGTTGGAGGTTCTCAGAGAGGTCGGTTTGGAGCCACTCCTCTTGAAGGTTCATCGATGCATCAAGCGTCTCTTGTGACACAGACTGGGATGTTTCTTGTGCCTTCGGAAGAGGCGATTGTGACGACACAGAGGGGGATTTTAGCTTCATCGATGGAACTCCAACTCGGCAAGTACTAGGCTTTCTTCTCGGAACCTTGTGTAGCTCCTGAGTGGTTGTTTTGTATCACAAAGCACACGCGAAATGAAGGCTCCCAGGTGGTTTAGAGCGTATGTTGAGGAATAAAAGCAAGCCAATGCTGCAACCCCTCATCGTGGTCAACAAGCGTTGGAACGCTTGAAAGATCGGTGTTGTCTCTGTTGATCTTTCTGCGTTCTTAGGTTGATTAATATCAAGGGGCTTTCCTAGGACTTTGTTATTGATAGGTTTCGTAACGTTGCTTCATCTTGCAACAGTTTTGCAGCCAGCGTCTCTATACGAGCGGAGAGCAACAGTCGCGAAACTACTCCATTCGATGAATGGTAGAGAACGGAGAATCCAATGAAAAACCTCGTGATCTTGGGGGCCGGAACTGCAGGGACTATGATGGCGAACAAGCTGGTTCGCGCGCTTCCCCCATCGGAGTGGAGTGTTACCGTAGTCGACCGGGATAACGTCCATGTGTACCAACCTGGCCTTTTGTTTCTTCCGTTTGGTTCGTACAGCCGCGACGAAATCGAAAAGCCTCGCGACTCGCTGCTTGATTCTGGGGTCAATCTGATTCTCAGCCCCATCGAACGCATTGAGCCCGACAACCAGAAAGTCTTCTTGCAAGATGACATCGTGCTTCCCTACGACATCTTGATTGTGGCAACAGGAACACGTGTTGCTCCCGAAGAGACCGAAGGGTTGACAGGTGTCGGTTGGCAAGAAACAGCCTTTGACTTCTACACATTGGATGGCGCCAGCAAGCTGGAAGAGTTTCTCAGCAGTTGGGAAGGGGGGCGGCTGGTTCTAAATATCGCAGAGATGCCGATCAAGTGTCCTGTCGCTCCTCTCGAATTTATGTTCCTGGCGGACTCTTTCTTTACCCAGAAGGGGATCCGGGACAAGGTCGAGCTGGTGATGGCGACTCCGCTGGATGGCGCGTTTACCAAGCCCATCGCTGCGAGCGTTCTCGGCAACATGTTGGAACAACGCAACATCAAGGTGGAGAGTGACTTTGTTATCTCCAAAGTTGACGGTGAAAAGAGAAACATCGAAGCGTACGACGGTCGGCAGCTGGACTACGACTTGTTGGTGACTGTGCCTCTACACTTTGGTACGGAAGCGATCGGTGCGTCGCAAATGGGTGACGCCTCTGACTTCTTGCCCACCGACAAGCACACCTTGCAAGCGAAGAACTTCTCAAACGTGTTTGCTCTGGGCGACGCAACTGACCTGCCGACCTCCAAAGCGGGCTCCGTGGCACACTTTCAGGCCGACGTGTTGATTCACAACGTGCTGCGCTTCATCAAGGGACAGGAGCTTCTGCCCGACTTCGATGGACACGCAAACTGCTTCATCGAGACAGGCTTCGGCAAAGCTATCTTGATCGACTTTAACTATGACACAGAGCCTCTTCCGGGTCGCTTCCCACTCCCTGGCGTTGGGCCGTTCAAGCTTTTGGAAGAGAGTTACATCAATCACTGGGGCAAGCTGGGATTCAAGTGGGTGTACTGGAACCTGCTTGTGCAAGGCAAAGAACTTCCCCTTGACCATCGTATGTTGATGGCTGGAAAATGGAGCTCATGATGCAAACCCAAGAATGGCAAACCGCAGTGACCGAACTGTCCCAGCGTATGGACAAAATGAACCAACAGCTCGCGGTCTTGGTTCAAAGTCAAACCTATCTTTCTGAGATGATGGCTGAGATGAGTCCCATCCTCAAGGAAGTGATGTCGGCTGGTACAACACAACTTCAAGAGCTTGAAGACAAGGGCTACTTTGCCTTCGCACGTGAAATGACCGGCGTTCTCGACCAGATCGTAACGGGCTTTTCTCCCGACGATGTCCAACAGCTCGGCCAAAACGTTGTGGGCATCTTGAACACTGTCAAAGGTCTGACACAGCCCGATATGCTCAACCTGATCAACGAGGCCACTGAGCCGATTCATCACCCCGAAAACGTCAAACCTGTCGGCATGTACGGGATGATGAAAGCTACGCGCGACGATGATGTGCGTCGAGGTTTTGGCGTCATGGTGGAAGTATTGCGGCAAGTTGGGCGTGGAGTGCAAGGTCTTCGTGGCGGCTCGTCTTCCACAAGTCTTGTGGCTCAGAAGAGCAACAAACGTGACGCTGTTCGAGCGCGCCTTGCTCCCAAGCGTCGGATGAGTCAACCGGTGGAGGCAGCACCTGCTCCTGCAGCAGCGCCCGCACGGCCCGCTCCAAGACAAGCAGCCGTTCCCGCTGCAGCTCCTGCGATGGAAGGCTTCTCTGCGGACGGTTACTTGCTGAATCCAGAGACCTGGAATCGTGACATGGGTGCTCAGATCGCGCAGTCTTTGGGCATCGAACTCACAGAGGAACATTGGAAGGTCGTTGACTTTGCTCGCTCGGATTACCTGGAGGTTGGTAAGTCTCCAAACATCCGAAGAATCACCCAGGGAATGGATGTGAAGACCAAAGACATTTACGCCCTGTTTCCCCAAGCTCCAGGTCGGACGATCTCGAAGGTCGCGGGGATCCCAAAACCGGGCGGGTGTCTCTAGGTCATCCCCTTCGTTCCGACGACACACTGCATGTTCCCCTAAGACACTCCAGATAGGAGAAATCACATGAACACCGTACCTACCGCTGCTGGCCAGCAATCAACCGTGCAAACCGCTCAACGTCGCGTCGCGATTATCTGCTCCAAAGGTGGTCTCGATGAAGTGTATCCCGCGCTGATTCTTGCGAACGCCGCTCGGATGGCCGGCATTGATGCGTTCATTTTCTTTACCTTCTATGGTTTGGATGCTGTCACAGAGAGCAAAGTTGATCACCTTCACGTCAACATGGTGGGGAACCCGACCAGCCCGGTCCCTACTATGATTGCGGGGCTTCCAGGGATGGAATCGTTTGCTGCCAAGATGATGAAGACGCGTATGGAAGAGATGGAGTTGCCCACGGTTCGTGAAATGATGGAAATCCTCACCGACGCTGGCGCTGAGTTGTACGCCTGTGAGTTGGCCATGGACATGATGAAGCGATCCTTGGACGACCTTATCCCCCAAGTTGCCGACGTCATCACCGCAGGTGACTTCTACGACATGTCGGAAGGTGCCCAGATTATCTTCACCTGATGAAGGTCGAAGCTCTCTTGTGATGGGTCGCTAAAAAGCGGTTCCATCCGTCTTGGTGCCTGGGGAGAAGGCCGCTCCTGAAGCTGTGTCTTTGTGGAGAGCGCAGGTTCCTGTGTTATCAGGGCTGCGAGTCACAGACTGATCTTTGTTGCCCAGGCAGCTGTTGTCTCCGTAGGTAAAGGTCGCGATCTCTTTCCCTTGTGTATCTTTCAGCTGCAGGGTCCGCCCGCTGTTGGCGAGGTTCAGCCCGTTGGTACTGGAAGCATTGCCTTGCACAACTGTGTAGACAAGGGCGCCACCAAACGATGGGTGGGGCTTGCCTGTGTTCACGTTGACGTCTTGTGTCATCCCGCCGCCAAACACAACCACCGCTTTTTGGGGCTGCAGCACGCTTCCTTGAGGGAAGGTGTAGCGAACGGTCCCACCTCCTGTTGAATCGCCAAGAGTGACTCCATCCAGCTGCAGTGCCTTGGTAGAGACATTGACGATCTCTACAAACTCATCGTTGTACGAGTGACGGGTCTGGTCTTTGTTGGCGTCGCCGTCCTGACCGCTTGGTGGATCGGCGAGCACCTCATTGATCGTAAGCTCTCCAGCTGCGGGTGGAGATGCCTTCGGTGGTTGCGTGCTTGTGGGTTCACACGCCCCTCCGCCGCCTTCCAAGGGATAACAGAGTCCCTGGCCTCCAGAGCAAGCCGGGTTTTTGTCGGCCTGGGCTGGATCGCCACCAACATTCTTGTTGGGGTCGCACTCTCTCCAACAGGTTTTCCCGTTCTGTTCTTCAATGCAACGCAACCCTGTCTGACAAAGGTGGTACGAAGGCTTGTCGAGCAGCGAATCATTCCCACATGCCTGGCCCAGAGCCTGGGTGTTGGCTTGGGGAGGATAGCAAGCTCCTTGCTTGGGATCTTCATCCGAGATGCTGTAGCACCAACCAAAATCGCTCCAGCACGATGTGTTTGTCAGGTCACTGTCGCTCTTGTTTTGGGTGGGATCACAGGCTGGCAAACAGGCGGTTTGGCTGTTACCAAGATCCATACAGATGTCGTTGTCGGTGCAGTCGTCGTTGTCGGTGCACGCTGTGGGGGTTTTGATGCATCGCTTTTGAAGGAAGCAAAATTGTCCTTGGGGGCATCCTTGGCTGCAGTCGTTGGGGTTGGTGACGCTCTTGCATTGGTTGCCTTCACAGGTCTGTCCATTCCCACAGTCTGCGTTGGTGAGACAGGCGACACACTGACCGGAGGTTGCACACTTGGGCTGCGTGCTGGGGCAGTCGTTGTCTGCTTTGCAGCCTTGGACTTCTCCCTTGCATTGGTTGGTTTCACAGGTCTGCCCGTTCCCGCAATCTGTGTTGGAGCGGCAACTCCATTCACAGTTTCCTGCTGTAGAGCAGAACGTTTTGGCTTGTTCGGCGCAGTCAGCGTCCGTGACACAGAAGTTGTTGTTGGCTTTTTTGACGCAGCGATGGCTGCTACACATCTCTGTTGCCTTGCAATCACTTGGCAACAAACATTCCCACTCACATTTTCCATTGCCGGAGCAGAATCGTTGGGGTTGGTTTGCACAGTCTTTGTCGGCCTGGCATTCCGGGCGGAACCCTTCCTGGCACGTCTGAGCTTGACAGGTCTTTCCATCGCTGCAGTCCGAGTCTTGCAAGCAGACCACGCAACGTTGGTTGGGTCGATCGCAGACCAATGTCTCTCCGCCACAGTCATCGTTGGACAGGCATGCTGTGTCTTTGGATTCCTGGCATTGGCGGTTCAGACATGTCTGACCTTGCGGGCAATCGTTGGTGATGGAGCAGGGTTGTGACCCGCTACATCCTGGGCCAAACAGTGACAACACAAGGAGGCCCATCCACCCCACACATTTGATTCGAAACCACATCATTCTTGGCATCCGTACTGGACCTTCTTCTGGCGATCTCAGCAGAGAGAAAGTCCTTGCTCTATAAACAAAAACAGTGTTTGACAGGCTTTGCAGCATACCGTATTCTTGGAAGGTTGCAAAGAACAACTTTCCCCTGAAGTGCGTGGCTGGTCTTGGACCAGGATGATTCCATTGGTTGCACGGCTGTCTGTGCAATGGAACTGGAGTTGACTTCCTTTTCCTGTGCGGGTTGTTGACTCGTTCTGTGGTGGAAGGCTGCTGAGGAACAGGGGCATAGTCTGAGTGAAGGGTGCTATGAGTTTTTCAATTAAGGATGCTACTTCTCCGCAAATTCGTTCCTTTCTTGAGCGGATAGACCAAAGCTCAATTGGGAACGGAGACGGTCAAATTGATGATGTGGAAGCTTCTGAAGCTTCTGCGTTTGTTTCCGCTCGCCGGAGCTGGAGACGAGAAGCGTTTGAAGCCTTTGGTATTGTTCCCCGTTCTGGAGAGGAGCTGCGACGTTTTGCGGAGCAACCTCCAAGGGAAGAAGCTTTGGAGCGTATCCTTGGGCAAAGTAGGGTTGCTGGGATGGCCGCTCGAACAACGTCCGGTCGTGGCAATCGAGTGCCGCTCGGGACTGTCTCGGAGCTGGGGAAAACCTTTTCGGTCTCCATCACTCCTGGTGGGCGGGTTGCCTACAATGACAAGCTTCCCACCAACCTCAAGGAGTTAGGGACCGCGATCTATCATGCTGCGAGGCGGGCTGACTCTCTCGGACCCGACGTCCTGAACGAAGCTACGCAACGACGTTTGTTTGGAACGTTATCCGATGCGCTTGATGTCTCACAGACGGGCCGTCGTACCATCTCCAGGGAGAGGCTCTTTGCGGGCTCGATGACGCTGCTGCTCCATCTTGCCAAGACCCTTGACCCGGCAGAGCAAGGAGACTTGCGTGAAGCTGTGATTGACCGGGCGCTTCAAGCTCTCCACGAGGAAGACGACCCCAAGCTTCAGAGCTTCTATTTTCAGGCTTTCTCGACGTTGAAGTCGAAGATGGATCCTGCACAGAAAGTGGCGCTCAAGGAGATCAAGGACTTGGTCTTGCCCAAGGCTCCTCCTGTAGAGGAGTATACCGCAGGACGAACCAAACCTTTGGTGGTAGAGCACACCATTCACGAAGAGTTCTGGGAGGAAGAGATCTCCCTCTACAAAGATCTGGGCTGGAAGCTTGTTAAACAAAACAGCAAAGACACACACCGGGTGTACGAAGGTGAGTTGCCTGACCCCAACGGCGAGAAAGCTCCCCTCAAAGTACGTGTGACTGTCAACAAAGGAGAGCTGGACTTCCTCTCGGGTATGAGCGACCCCGACAATCATGTGGTCATTTATTCGGGCCACTCGGCTTTAGGTGGAAATGGTTCACAGGCGATCAACGATGCTGGCCATGCCAGCGGTTTGCCCAAAACCGTGTTGATCTCCAATTGCCGTGGCAAAGACAATTACGCGGAGTTTGCAAACAAGTTCCCACGCGCCATGTTGATTGCGACAGAGGACCCAACTTACTCCGACAGCGGTCAACTTCGCGTTCGTGCCATGTACGATATGCTCGCAGGCGGCGACACGTTTGCGTCGATGCGCAACAAAACCCGCGTACGATTTTGGGATGAGAAGGCCAACAACTACATCTATCCCGATGAAAGACGACGTTTTCGCTACACAGACTTTGACGCTGACGGTCGCACCGAACGAACTGTTCTTGGCTCAGACCCTCTGTTCAACATTGAGAAACGACGGAATCTGAGCGATTTCAACCGCGCGATCGCTTTCGTGAACACGGAGTTGTACTACCATTGGGAGTTGGAGCATGAGATGGGTCGCTCCTCAACCTATGGGAAAAAGTACTTTGACCATGTGATACCGGATGGTTCCATCGATGACCCAGAGCCTGGCGAGCTGGTTCGGGTGGAAGCTGTAGAGCGCAAGGTTGGTGGACGAACGGAGACCTTCTACCGTGTCCAGGCCGATCCCAATGACTTGGGTGGAAACCGCGACTTGTACGCTGGAAAGGTCACCGCTCATACGATGATGGCCATCGCCGAACATTCCTTTGGTGAGTTGGAACCGTTTGAGGCCATGCGCTCGGTCCTTGCGGGCGCACAGGCCATTTATTATCTCGATGTCTACGAGAACACTGCTTCGGAAACGATGGCTGAGTACTTTAAAGAGATGGGGCTGGGCGACCTGGATCCCAAAGATGTGTACGCCATTTTTGAGCAGTTTGATTCACACGTCAACGATGAGCAAACCGACGCTTTTTGCGACCTTCTTGAGGGCCGGTACAACCTCTCGCTCGACGAATGGAAAGTTCCTCAGCATGACTGATCGTCTTTTTTCTGGTTGGCGTCGCCTGTGGAAACGCTCTTGGTTGGGCGTTCTTGTCGCTCTTCTCATTCTGGGAGCCGCGGCTTGCGCGCAAGATGTTCCCGATATCGATAGAACCCAGCCACGTGCTGTCCAAAAGAGTATCTTTCGGACCCACAACGAAGATGGCTCTCTGCGTACTTGGTACTACCTCCAGACCGTTATTGACGTGCCCTTTGGTGCAGGTCTGACCTTCATCGGTGAACAGATGGAAGGCGAGACGATTGTCTGGGAGGTCACTGAGCAGTTCCTCTATGCTTACCGTGCCTACGAGTTTATCAAGAACACAGAGCAGAAACATCAGCGGTCGGAAACTGGCGGGTACCGAGGGGCCGCGGTCGCAGCTTTTGCGATCGAGTCACACTTTGATATCCAGCGGACCTACAACGCAGCCACCGGTGAACAAGCCAATGTGATTGTAGAAAACACCTCCGACCGTCCCTGGCATGAGCGCAAGTACATGCGCGTGGACTTCTCTCGCAACCGAATCACAGACTTTCGGTTTGTGGCCGCGAATGTTACGCAAAACCCCGTGGCTTACTACATCCCAGAGACCGAGAAAAACAACAAAGACCGCGCGCGAATCACAGAGAACAACATCGACATCGTTCACAAGATCTTTGCCTCTCCCCAAGTTGATCCGGATCTTACCTATTACTACGGCGAACCTTTCCCTGTTTGCTGGCTTTACACTCATTTGACACACGACTGTCTCGGTCAAACCATCAAGATTCGGTCCTCGTTTGTTCCGACCAACAAGCGGGGTTACAAGCCCGTTGAGTACAGTCAGAAAAAAATGGACAAGTTTGGTTACTTTCGGACCACTCGGTATAGCTACGATCGAGGGTATGGAGTTACAGAGCAAGACACCAAATTCTACATCAACCGTTGGTCGATCTGGCGGAACGAGGGAGAGTGCAAACGCGAAGGTTCTCCAACTCCTTACTCCAACTGCACGGTGCAGCAGATCCCTATCTATCTGAACCAACAATTCCCCGAAGATCTTAAGAACGCCGCGTCCACTGTTCTTGCCGAGTGGAACAAGATCTTCCGTGAAATGATCCAGATTGCTTCAGGCAAAGACCAGGGTCCTGTCTTTGTGTTGTGCCCCAACAACCCGGTGAAAGAGGGCGACAGCAAGCTTTGTGGTGAGGTTGGAACCGCCCCGCAAATTGGTGACATCCGCTACAACTTTCTGTATTGGGTGGATGCTCCTGGACGCGCTGCGCCCCTTGGTTATGGACCTGCCAACGTGGACCCTCAGTCGGGGGAGATCATCTCAGCCACTGCGTATGTGTATGGTGCTGAGTTGGACGCTTACGCGAACTACGCGACAGACTTGGTTCGCGTCCTCAACGGTGACCTCAAGCAAGACGATGTCATCAACGCAACCCATGTCGCTACCTATTTTCAGAATCTTCAGAAAACACAGTCGCAGAATCGAATCCATTGGCACAGCCACGGCACACAGAAGTTTGCCCGGCAGTTTCGGCTAGAGAAGCGTAAGGCTGTGTTCAAACAACGGCTCAAGCGGGGTATTGGGAAGCGGGATTGGGTCTCTGCCAACCTTCGTAACATGCGGAACGCTCCAGGCCTGGAAGACATTCTCAAAGGTGAGGTCTTTCGAGCTTTGGGACTTCATGTCCTCTCTCCCAATGGCGCGATTACCCCCAAGATTCGACAGCTGTATAGCTTCGATCGTTTGACCCATCGCAACTTCTATGCCTGGTCTCGTATGCGGATGAAGCGGCTCGCACGTCGCTCGATCCTTATGGCTGACTTTGTCGACGATTCCATCATCGCGAGGGCTCTGAAGCTCAAGAAAGAGTTTGCCAGCGGGCAAGGTCAGGTGGACTACGACAAGATCCGGAAGAAAATCCGAGAAGCAGTCTTTATCTCAACCTCGTTGCATGAAGTGGGTCACATTCTTGGTTTGCGTCACAACTTCGCAGGGTCATCGGATGCTCTTAACTACCACGACAAATATTGGGAGCTAAAAGCCAAGACGGTTCCTCCTGGAGCCAAGACGCCGCTGCCCGAATATCGGTACTCTCCGCAAAATCGAAGTTTGCTGGACAACGCGATTCGGGAAGGTCTGAGAGAGTTCCAGTATAGCTCCATCATGGATTATGGAGGTAGCTTCTCCAGTGACATCCAGGGTCTAGGCAAGTACGACAAAGCCGCTATCATGTATGGTTATGGCAATCTGGTTCAGGTCTTTCAACAGACGGCACTGCAGCGTGGCGATGCGTCTTCCAAGTTGTATCCTGAGGAATGGCATTACACGCAGCTTCCTGTGTTGATCGCTGGCCCAAAGAGTTCGTATGAAGAACAGACCCAGTCTCTCAAAGACACCAATCGAAAGTGGGTTCTCGCATCAACTCTCTCTTCCCAGGCCAATTTGGTGGAGATCCCCTATCGCTTTTGCAGCGACGAATACCACGGCGGTGCTGCCAACTGTTACGCTTTTGACCAAGGGGCGGACTACTACGAACGCGTCCGAAACTTGGCCGACAAGTACTGGTACTACTACATCTTTGATGCGTTCAAGCGTAGCCGCGTAACCTTTGGGGATGTTGGCTCGTACATCGGCACCATCTATGCCCGTTACTTCTCACCCATTGCGGATCAGTACAAGCACTTCCTCAACGATTGGTGGTACGCAGGCTCCGGGTTTAGCTGTGGAGCAGATGACTGGTACATCAAACCAGAATGTGGCGAAAATGGATTTGTGGCCGCAGTGACAGCCTTCAACTTCTTCGCCCGAATCATCCAAACACCCGATGTGGGATGTTATCGTCGTGCGGCCAACGATGCGACAGCACAGCTTACACATGTGGCGAGTGGTGCTTGTGAAAGTGGTGTTCGGGATGGCTACCAGTACGTCAATGTTCCTCTTGGGATGGGGCGGAAAATGGTGAGCACCTTTAACTACGACAAGTATGGCTACGAGTTCGCGTGGAAGCCTACCAGCATCGGAACCTGGTGGGATAAGTACATGGCAGTGATGGCTTTGGGCGACCCCTACACCAGCTTTTACGGTGTTGATACGGAGTCCAACTTCAATGACTATATGATTAACTTCAACACCATGTTTGGTCGCTACGTGAACAACCTGGTTGGGGCGTTCATTGTGGGGCGAACTTCACTGTATGGACCAACCATTGAGGACAACAAGCTTGTGTACCGTGACCCCATCCGCATCGCGGGGGCAAGCCAAGAGGTCTTTGATCCAGCACCTACCTACAAAGGCGCCTCTCTGAATCCGAACGAACAATACTCTGCGCAGTATTTTGCGGGTTTGTTGGGGGCTGTCTACTTCTCTGGAGACCTCAACGACCAATACTTCAACGAGTCGCTCAAGATCTCCGTGCGTGGACGTGACGATAGCCCAGAGGTTCCCGACGACGTGAAGAAAGATCCCAACCGCTACGTGGAGGTTGTCGATCCGGGCAGTCATCGGATTTACTATGCCGCCAAGGCCAACAACATGGAAGGTTTGTTTCAAACAGAGCCAACGTTCTTCTCTGTGGGTTACGAGTACCTTAAGCAGGTCAAAGACCGGTACTTCCAAGCGGACGGCAAGACCCTCAAAGACACAGTGGCTCGTTGGGAAGTGGAAGCGGAGTTTCATTTCATCAACGTGATCATTGGCTGGGTCCGAGCGGGTGAATACAACAAGGATGAAGAGTAGAGATTGTGACGTTGCATGGGCAAAAGCGATGGCTGCTGGGTTTTTGCTGGTGAAACTCTCGTGCTCGTTTTGGATGACACGAGCACCCAATGGCCAGTCATTGTTGCGGTGGGTTCGCTATATGCAGGCGTGTCTTGTGTATTGTTGACGGTCCCTATCTATGGTGATAGCATCCTGCTTCTGATGTCCTGAAATTGACGTGAAATAGCCTGCTTCTGCCTGCGCAAGACTCCATGGATTGAGACTGTTTCACCACACTCTGCAACGTCTATGGTTGTGATATGAAGCGTGTACATCTCTTTGAGCTTGAAGATCAGGAGTGGTTTCCTACGTTCTTGAGGAACTACGGGACCGACTTCCTCCAGTTTTTGGCCAATCATACTCCGATGTTTGATCCCATCATTCCGGTGTTGGAGCGAACGTTGAAGAAGGGCAACACAACCACCATCGTGGATCTAGCCTCCGGTGGTGGCGGTGGTATGTTGCGGATTAACAAGAAGTTGAAGGAGTCTGTTCCTGGTGTTGAGATTACCCTAACCGATTATTACCCGAACATACCGGCTTTTGAATACACCAAAAGCCAGGCTGATAACATCGACTTTTGGAACGATTCGGTGGATGCGAGAGACGTCCCTCAAGAGCTGGTAGGGGTGCGAACACAGTTTCTCTCTCTTCACCACTTTCGGCCCAACGACGCAAGGCAGATCCTGCAGAATGCCGTTAACAGCGGTCAATCCATCGCGATCTTCGAGGGGCAAGAGCGCAGCTTTAAGAGCTTGCTGTCCATGTTCTTCTCTCCCTTGTCCGTGCTCTTCGTGACACCTTTTATCCGACCCTTTCGGTGGGGGCGACTCCTCTTTACGTATTTGATCCCGATTCTACCGTTTTTCATTCTGTGGGACGGGATCGTCTCCTCCCTTCGTACCTACTCTGTGGAAGAAATGCACGAGTTAATCGACTCTCTTGAGAACAAAGATTCCTACGATTGGGAGGTCGAGCGGATTCAATCTGGACCGAGTGTCGTCCTGTATCTTGTTGGAACAAAAAAACTCCCAGAGAGTTAATATGTGTTGTCTTTGTTTCCTGTGTGTGACACATCTCTTGATGTTGCCGGTTGCGCTTTGGGGCATGGATCGCATATTGGTATGGGTGCCTGTTGTCAAAGCGACAGACGGATCCCTGTGAATAACGTTGATGATTCTAACCCCCGTGAGCTTGCATGAGGTTGAAGACGATGTTTGGTGTTTGGAAGACACAACCCAAGCTGGAGAGCGCGATGTCCCGTAAATTTGCCATGTTCTGCTGTACTTTGGTGCTTCCAGCTTTGTTGATGGCTGGTTGGAGTGTTGTGACCGGAGCGGAGGCGCAAGCCGCTTCCAAAAAAGTAACGGTTGCGGTGATGGCGCGTCCAGCTGACGGCTTCACCCCCAAACAGGTGAATTGGATGCAAGTGGTTCTTCAGCGATACTTGGAGAGCCGTCCTCAACTCAGCTCTCCCCCCTTGGCTACCATTGAACAAACGCTGTATTCCACGCCTGTTGATGCCAGCGCTGTTTCAAGCTTTCAGGACCGAGTGAAGCGCATCCAAAAGTTTCTCAAGAAAGGCAAGAAGCTTTACCACGTCACGCTCTTTCCCCTGAAAAAGCGAAGCGGTTACTCCCTCAAAATCTTGCGAAAAGCCGACACGGACGCTGCCGAGTTGGAGAAGATCTTTGGCCGTCCAGACTTGCTAAAGGTTCGTCACAACCTGCTTCGTGAGCTGTACTACTATCACGCTCTGGCCAACCTGGGGCTTGGCAACGCTACAGAGTCCATGAAGTACATGCGAAAAGTGATTCGCATGGATCCTGCGTTTGAGCCAGCCAAGCATCGTGCGCCCCAAGACTTCGTTACCGTGTATTCATCGGTGGCAGGACCTATCGTCAAACATCGCTACTCGATGAAGCTTGGCTCGGTTCCTTCGGGGGCTAAGGTTTATCACAACAATCTGTTCATGGGTCGTACTCCCATGACGCTGAGCGGACTCGTGGCTGGCCGACATGCCATCCGTTTGAGCAAGATGAAGTACACAGTGTGGGAGCGAGTGGCGAATCTCTCTCCCCAAAAGCTCGGTTCGCGGAAGGTCCTGAACGTCAAGATTCCTCTGAAAATTAACCCCAAGAATTTGATCGTTACGGGCATTCCGCTGTTTGACCAGGGCGCTGAACACAGCGATGACATCCTTGACCGACTGCAGCAAATTGTTGCTCGCCTCAAGGTTGACTTCTTGTATGTGATCGAGCCGGAAGCGGTCCAAACCAAAGACAAAAAGACTTTGTTCCAGCTGAAGATTGCGATCCACAAGCGAGGGTATCGTACGCTCTACTACCAGAAGCTGAAGTTGGGTTCGAGCTTGCGTCAAGCCCCTGGGAATGTGGAGGCTTACAGCAAGAAAGTAGAAACACAGACCACCTCAAACTTCTTCAAGCCACCCAAGGCTATCAAGTAAGCAAACCACGTTTGTCCTTCTTGAGCTATCTTGCCTGCCTTCCCTGCCAACGTTCTTTTCTTAGACCAACTCCGCGTATTTCGACCGAATCAACCGCATCACATAGTCTGTGTTGGGCGCAGCGTGAAGCTGTGAGATCCAGTGACTGTCTGCCATGAGCAAGCGAAGTTGTTCGAGAACGGCTTCGTTGCGGCTGCCAGTCTCTGGGTTCATGGTGAGAACCACAAGGTTGGCTTCTGTGGTGGATGGGTCCTTGGTGGGGAAGGGTTGGTCCAGGAACACCATACCGACGTGGGTTCGCTTGAGGCAGGGGTGAGAGGCTTGAAGGAGTACGACTCCGCTGGGCAATACCCTGGCTTCTTCCGAGACCTTGGGCGCTTGCAGTGCTTCTTGCAGTACGCGCAACGGCTGCTCTGTGACCTTGGCGAACAGTTGAGCGAGGTGCTCAAACAATTCATCCTTGTCTTTGACGTTGTCGTGAAGACGAATGGTGCGTGCGTCGAGCAAGTCGGGCAACGAGGAAGGGATGCGCGGTGGCAACGAGAGACCTGGAGCCGCTTTGATTGTGAGCACGGAGCAGGCCACGTCCTCAAACAGTCGGTCGTGAGGAGAGCCTTTGACAAACCCTCGTCGGGTTGAAGTCCGAGGCAACCCCATGACCATTAACTCGTGCTCAATCGACTCCTGCACCACCTGTTCTAGGAAGTCCCCGATCACCATTTTGATCTCATAGTTTTGGACGGTGAGCCGGGGGAGGGCCGCGGCTTCCATGGAGGCCTTGCGCTCGTCGCGTTCTTCTTGCGTGCTATCTTCGGGCAAGACGCTCATAATCCGCAGTCTGGCGTCATAGATCTCAGCGAGGTTGTTGGCGACTTCAAGAACAAGTTGATCGGAGGGGGTCTGTCCGTACAACACCAGAATGTTTTCAGTGATACGGAACCCTTCGTTTTGGTAGATGGCAAGGTTGCTGGGAAGGTGAGTTACCAGCCAGCCGAGATAACGTCGCGCTTGGTAGAAACGATCGTGCTGACCCATGTCCACAAGGGTCCAGGGGTTTTGGCTTTGGCTAACGTAGTCAAACAAGGCGTGCCGCTGGTCGTGGGTTGCGATGAAGTCGATGTTGGTTTCGAGGGAGAGCCGCTTGGACATCTGCTGGACACGCCGTTCCAGCACTTTCATCCGGGGGTTCATCTCAAGGATTCGATCGTGCAGCGTGAGCTGGTCTGGAATCTCTCGTAGTTTCAGCACAGAGATCTTGTGGGAGCCCAACGCGGAGCCAATGGCAAGCAACGATTCGGGAGAGAACTCTTTTCCGCTCAGCGAAATCACAAGGTCCGAAGGGGGTACCTTGGGAGGGCTGTCCATCTCGTCGCTGACTTTGGGAGCTTTGATCTCAGGTCGCGTGGTGATCTTCTGGATAACGCCTCGACGTCGCGTCTTGTGGCGAGCGTAGATGTAATACCAACCTGCGCCTGCGAGAAGGAGAAGGGCTGTACCAATGAGCACAAAGGAGCCCAACATGACAAGCATCAACAGACAACTCAGAATCCCAAAGATCTGCATGCCAGGGTAGAGCGGAGAGCGAAACTTCGGCTGGTACCAGGAGGGGTGATTTTCACGCAAAATGATGATGGCGACGTTGATCGCCATGAACAAAATGACCTGCATCCCGCTGGCAAGTTTGGCGATCTTGACTACCGGCAAGAACATGATAGCTGCGGCCATACAAATGGCCGTGAAGACAATCGAGTACACAGGTGTCACGAACCGCTCGCTGACCCTCTGAAAGAAAGAAGGAACCATCTCGTCGCGGCTCATTGCAAACGGGTAACGAGAGGCAGAGAGGAGTCCTGCGTTGGCCATCGAGGCCAACGCCACAATGGCGATCGCTGCCATCATGTACAGGCCGAACTTCCCATACAGAACGGAGCCCAGCAACGCAATCGCCCGCTCGTTCTTGGCCAGGCCGGCGACGGCTGTGGTTCCTGTCATGGGGATGTTTCCAACGAGACAGAATGCGACCAATGAATACAACAGCATCATTAAGCCAAGAGAGAGCAGCATGGCGAGAGGCAGGTTGCGTGATGGATCGACAATCTCTTCAGCGATGCTCGCGATCTTTGTTACACCTGCGTACGAAATGAAGACGAGGCCTGTCGCTGCAAGCAAGCCCGACCAACCGTTGGAGAAGTAGTTTTGAAAGCGGCTTGGTTCGAGGTGAACAAAGCCTTTGACGATGAGCATTCCAAGAGTGATACCGCAGGCGGCGACAACGACCATCTGGAATTTGCCCAGTTTTTTTACCCCCACGATGTTGAGCAGGGCGACCAGCACAAGCAGAGCAAAGGCGACCACTTTGTACGAAAATGTAGAGAAGATACTCAGGTAGACGCTAATTCCAACCAGGGCGAAGGAAGCCTTGAACAGCATCGCCAACCAGGTGCCGATCCCAGCGATGGTGCCATAGAGGGGTCCTAAGCTGCGATCGACAAAGATATAAACGCCGCCTGCTTTGGGCATCGCTGTGGCCATCTCGGACTGGCTGAGAGCGGCCGGTACAACAAACAGTCCAGCTAGAGCGTATGCGAGCCAAAAGGAAGGTCCTGTTGTGGCAGCAGCGAGGCCTGGGAGAACGAAGATTCCGCCTCCGATCATGGAGCCTATCGCAATCGCCACCACACTTCCCAACCCCAGGTTCCTGTCGAGTTTGTTCATTCCGTCGCCTTTGTATAAGTGGATCCGTCGCCTGGATTGTACACCAGCGAGTACAAGCTTCGAAGATAACCATGACCCATGTGTCCAATTAAGTAAATATTAACCGGAGACGCTTAAGTTGCAATCCTTGGAGGTGAGAAAAAGCGTCGTCTTATTAAATGCTATGTCTGAAGAGGTGTCTGCGATTGCCGGTATTTTTTCAGAGAAGGAAAAAAGAATTGGAAAGTTTTTTGAAGAGAACCGGAACCGCTTCCCACATAACCAGCGAACTTTCCATGATGATGGTGAGTGCTTCCACAGCATCAATCGGCAAAACGATATATGGGCAGTCAGTTGCTCTTTTGTAGAGGAGTCTTTGGATGAAGTCGAACACAATATGGGCGGGGAGGTTCTGCTGGCTGTCGTGCTTGCTGGGTTTGTCTCTGCTTGTTACAGGATGCCCCTCCACACCCACCAATCCCACGGATGGGGGAACCACCACTCCGCCGGATACATCGACACCTCCTCCCGATCAGCAGACGCAGATCACACAATGCAAAGCCGGTACGGCCTGCATCCAGGTCGATGGCGCTTCCATTCGCTCGTGTGAATTCTTGCTGACCAACGATGTGGCGTTTGCCCAGCCTCAGGTCTCGTTTGATGCGGATGTCTTGGGTCGTACCAAGGCGAGAGACAAACGTATGGCTGTCGCCTGGATCGCTCAAAAAGATGCTGCGGTGCCTGCCACCCGGTATGTCGCTGTGATTCAACTCAAAGACGGCGTCAAGTCGCTGAAGTTGACCACGACCCAATGCTACGACCAGAAGGGAGCAAAGGTGGCGAGCCCGAAAGTCACCTTACAGATCCCCTAAAGACGAGCAACACTCGTCGCAACCGTTTGGAAGTTTGAGTTACAAACTCTACCATAGCTTCATGGATGGAGTCAGAAGAGTCGCGTACGACTCCAAAGGCGAGACATGTGTTTGGCTTTCCTCTTTCGGTAGAGGAGGGCGCTGACCCTAAACATATTTCTCAACCCCCCCTTGGATTCGTTTTTGAGTCCGGCGAAATCTCCAGCTCGTCCGGACTCCGTAACCCAAACTTCACTTTTCTTATCACCCACAACTGGCCTTGGAGCTGGTTGTGGGTGTTTTCTTTTTAGATGTTCCAAAGAAAAGAGGAAGCTTTCCAGAGAGCTTGGTTGGGCAGGTGGGAGGAGATTGGTTTCCGTGTGTGTGCTGAACGGCATAAGAGGGTGACGTTGGTCGTGGGTTTGGTGCAGCCGTTGTTTTGTCGGCAGAGACACTCCAGCTCATACGGTGCTTGCATGGTTTGTCACAGCGACCGTCGCAGCTTCCTGTTGTTCCTCTGTTGCCTGCGCGCTGAACGGAGTCGCCGCACTTGGGCGCGTTGCCGTCCGTACGATAGGTACAGCCTCACTTTTCGCCTGTACTGGTGTTGTCGCTATGTGGTGTTGCTTTGTTGTCGCAGTTGTTGTCAGCATCGACGCAGTTGTCGATGGTCTGGCTTGGTTCGGTTGTTCGTGTCGTAACAGTCAATGCTGTTGCTTACATGGTGCTTACTGGGGGAGTGTGTGTTCGTGCAGGTCGCTGGGGGTTTGGCGAGAGGGCAGAGGGATGTGATGGTTATGGGCTTTGCGAGTCCACTTGTAACGAGAGAGGTGAGTGCGTGCTGTTGGTTTCAGGTGAATCCGAACACCTTCTCCGGCGACAAGAGTCTGGTGGGTGTGAGGGCCGAACCATTGGACCTTTCCACTTGTTACCTCTATGTGGAGCCAAGTGGAGTCACGCATCACAGACACAGACGTTCCTCGAATCATCACCCGGTAGGGGTGGCTGTGTATGGCAAAGTGATGCATTGAGCCGGGCTTTACCTGCACATGGACGTGGCCTTTGTGCAGATGAAGTTTCACATGTTTGCTGGATGTTTGGTGCAGCTTGAGCTGCGCATCTGCTGAGGTTTCTGCATGCCAGTGGTGTCGTCGATGGATGAATCCCACCGCTTTCTCATGACTTTGCAACCAAAGTGGATGATGGGCTTGGGGTGGCCAATGGCTGTGAGCCGCGTTCAGCCCATGTATACGGAGGGGAGGCGGCTGCTGGGTTGCTGGAGGCCATTGCAAGAGAGCGAAGCCTAGCATCGCCATGCTTACCAAGGCGAGCCAACCTGGCCAACGGATGTGAAGCGCCGGTTGGGATATCCGACGTTTTTCTTTCCTTATCTGCTCAAAGATCTCTTCTTCCGCCCACTTTAAAAGTGTGGCTTCCCGGTGCGAAGGCAGTGGTTTGGGAACGACCCAAGGCAGTTCAGGCTGCGGCAGTCCCTGCGATGCCAACGAGGAGTATGAGTCTGGCTGACTGCTGGGGTCCATGGTTTCCTCACGCTGTAAAGAATTGTGGTGCTTGCGCTTCCACAACCTGTGTGGGATATCACACCTAAAACCTTCAAGTTATTTTTATTCCGTGTAGGGCCATTTTTTTTGAAGGGTTTGGAGAAGGTCCTCCACATAACTCGTCGTAGGTTAGAGATCTCGGTCAGCACAACGATCTCTTCGTCGTCACGACACCTTTGAAACAAGAAAGGTATGGGTATGGTTCGGCTTTGGGCATGGTTTCTCGTGGGTCTTGGGATTGCGACCCTGATCGTTCCGGCGATCTGGGGCTGGGGATTTTATTCGCAACCCGTCGAAAAGCGCGTTCGGATGACGGTGCAACAAAAAGAGTTCCGTTCTGGCGGAGCCGTCGGCCACATGTATGGCTACATCGGAACGGTGTTGATGTTGCTTAACTTCCTTTACATCTTTCGGAAACGTCTGGGACGACGAGCCGATTGGATGGGAAGCATGCGAGCGTGGATGCATTTCCACGTCTTTGTTGGGTTAACAGGGCCGATTCTGATCTTCTATCATACGGCCTTTGTGATGCGGAATCTGTTCGCCCAGGTCAGCTTTTATTCGATGTTGATCGTCGTCATCACAGGGGTTATTGGGCGATTTGTGTATGCGACAATTCCCCGAGATATCAAAGGATACAGTCAGGGGCGCGAAGAACTGGAGAGAGAACTCCAAGCCAGCGCCGCGATGATCCAACAGCAACTGGGAGAGGAACAAAAGCTGCGACAACAGCTCGCGTTGTGGTATCCTCGACCTCATCTCGAAGGTAGAAACGCGGTGTCGTTGATTGGCGCATTGTTTTGGGAGCGAGTCAGCTTTGGTTTTCGCAAGAGAGCCTGTCGCCGACGCTTGATGAAAGAGTTCTCTCTCGACAAAGAGGCCTCCTTTTCTCTCGCCGATCAGTGGCTTAAGAGCCGAAAGTTCATGGTGGTGATTGAGGTGCTGGAGCGTCACAAGCGCGCGTTTGCAAGCTGGCGGAACCTCCACAAGTCATTAACCTATGTGATGTTGATGACCGCCATCGTTCACACGTTTGTTGCCACGGTAGGCTTTGGTCTTCTCTAAGGGGACCTCTTCTCGTCGTTCGCCTTCCTGCTTACTCTCTGTTCTTCGGTTTCTGTTGGAATGAGGCCTCGTAACGTATGCGACATAGGTTTTGGAAAACACGCTTGGGTTGGTTGGCAGGGTTGCTTTGCTTTGTCTCCATTCCTTTGGCGTTGGCGCAATTGTTTTCTCCGGGAAAGCTGTCGAAGGCGCACAAACATCTGGAAGGGATGGGCAACTGCAAAAAGTGCCACCAGGGTAGCCGGGTGGTGGACAGCAAGCGCTGTTTGCAATGTCACAAGATCTTGGACAAGCGGATCAAGAAGAAGCGCGGCTATCACGGTCGGATGAAGCGCAGCAAACTGAAGAAGTGCGAGAGTTGCCACGTCGAGCACAAAGGGCGGAACTTTGCTGTGGTGTATTGGCCCGGTGGCATGAAGAAGTTCAAACACTGGCAAACAGGGTACTGGCTTCGTCACAAACACCGGATCGACTGTCGAAAGTGCCACCAGCCGCGCTTTATGAAGGACCTGGAGGTGAAGTCACATCATCGCCGTTGGAACAGCTTACGCAAAACCTTCCTAGGGCTCTCCGACACCTGCCAGTCTTGTCACAAAGATCCTCACCAAGGGCAAGTCTCTAAGAACTGCGAGAAGTGTCACTCTGAAAAAGGCTTCCGTCCAGCCCACAGGTTTGACCACGACAAAACCCGCTTTTTGTTGCGTCACAAACACGCCAAAGTTCCTTGTGTGGACTGTCACAAACCCCTTCCCGGTGGGAAGAAGGGGGCGTTGAAGTTTAAGGTCTCTGGTACGTGCAGCAGCTGTCACAAAGATCCTCACGCTGGTAAGATGACGAACAACTGCAAACGTTGTCACAGCGACGCGGGTTGGAAGCCCATCTCGTTTTTGTTGGCTTCTCATGCTCCGGATCGTTTCCCTCTGACTGGGGCTCACCGAAGCCAAAAGTGTTCGGCCTGTCATGGCGCGGATCAGAAGAATACAGTGCAGTCTTCCTGCATGAGCTGCCACAAAACGCCGCACCCACCGAGCTTCTCAAAGCGGTGCCAGTCGTGCCACAACACCACATCTTGGTTGAAGACAAAGTTCTCACGTGAGCAGCACCAGAAGACTCGTTTTCCTCTTAAGGGAAGTCACATGAAGGTAGCTTGCTCCAAATGTCATACGCCCGAGATGAAGGCCGCTGCGGTGAAGGCCAAACGTAGCAGTCGTTACCAGATGCCGGAGAGCCATTTCAGCAACTGCACTCCATGCCACAAGGACGTTCATGGAGGACAGTTTAAGAATCGTAAGGCTGGAAGTCTGTGTACATCCTGTCACAACGAGGAGCACTTCAAACCCTCGCTATTTGGGGTACAGGCTCACAGCAAGACCAAGTTTCCGCTGAAAGGTGCTCACCTAGCTACGCCTTGCGAAGCTTGTCACAAGAAGCCCAAGGTGGTCGCGAGCGCTGGGAAGGTCAAAGCCGCGGATGCTTTGGTGCCTTACCACTTCTCGAATCTCTCGTGTCAGGGTTGTCACAAGGATCCTCACAAAGGCCAGTACGATTCTGTGATCAAGAAGAAGGGCTGCGAAGGCTGCCACAACGACAAGGACTGGGCACAGATTCATGACTTCCAGCACGACCTGACTCAGTTTGCATTAACAGGCAAGCACAAGTCGCTGGATTGTCAGAAGTGCCACATGTTGAAGCGACGCCCGAATGGCCGGGTGTTGCCGCTGTACAAACCCCGGCCCAAAGATTGCGCAGGGTGCCACAAAGATGTGCACTACGGCCAATTCAACAAGGCTGGAAAGAAGGCGCAGTGCCAGACCTGTCACACTACGAAAGGGTGGGCCAAGGCGGTTCTCTTCAGCCACAACAACGCCAAGTTTAAGCTAACAGGAGCGCACTCGAAGGTGGCGTGTGAGAAGTGCCACTCCAAGCGACGCTTGCCCAACCAACAAGAGGTCACTTTGTACCGGCCCATTGCGCACAAACGATGCGTCGATTGTCACAAGAACTTTCACACAAGGGGGCAACGATAATGCGTCCCAAAGTGTATACGTTCTCTCTCTGCTTTGGTCTGATCTTCTTGGGTTGGGTGTTGGTGGTTCTTGGAAAGCCTCAATCGCGAACCAAGCCTCGCAAGTTCACGCCGTCTCAGCTCTCCATGTGGAACGACTGTGAAAACTGTCACATCACCAAGTCATGGAAAGAGATTAAACCGAACGTTAAGTTCAACCACGCGAAGACGGGCTTCCCACTTCGAGGACGACACCGGCAAGCCTTGTGCAACCAGTGTCACAACGAGTCGATGTCACGTGGAAAAAAGACAAAATCGGGTGGTACTGTGCAAGGTCACTTGGCACGTGGAGCCAAGCGCGTTCGGTCCTGTGAAAGTTGCCACCGGTCTCCGCACAACCAAACGGTAAGCCGGGATTGTCAAAAGTGTCACAACACCCGGACATGGAAGAAAACCCAAGCCTTTCTTGCGCACCAACGTACACAGTTTCCGCTCACAGGGGCTCATGCTTCTGTGAATTGCACGGCCTGTCACATCAACAAAGAGATGAACAAGTTCCGAAAGGTGTCGACACAATGTATTTCGTGTCACGCCAAGGAGTACACCAGCGCCGTGACACACCCGAACCACCGCACGGCTGGCTTTGGGACCAACTGTGGGCAGTGTCATGCCACGTTTGCGTGGAAGCCTGCGCGGGTGAACCACAACCTGTATTGGCCGTTGTTGGGAGCGCACCTGCGGGTGCAGTGCAGTCAGTGTCACACAGGGAACCGTTACAAGGGAACTCCCAAAGACTGCATGAGCTGTCACCAAAAAGACTTCACCCGAGCCGGTCATACGTCCCCGACCTACAGCAGCAATTGTTTGGATTGTCACTCGATGACTGCCTGGAAACCTGCCAATTTCCAAAACCACGATCAATTCTTCCCCATCTCCCGAGGAAATCACAGCGGCTTCAAGTGTTCTCAGTGCCATCCTACAGTAGCCAAGAAAGGTCAATTTACCTGCTTGGCTCCTTGCCACAAACAGGCTGATATGGACAACGAGCACCGAGGTGAAGTGGCTGGCTATGTCTACGAAAGTCGAAAGTGTCTCAGTTGTCATCCACAAGGAAACTAACATGATGAACACCACCCAGACGGAACAAAAGGTTCCCCTTCACTCCAACCAACGATTGCAACAACTGTTCTGGGGGTGCGGCTTGTTGTTTGTTGTTTTTGTCTTTGTGTCGGTGACTTCCATGGGTTGTGGGCTGACGCAAAAGCCTCATCATCAGGGGATGACCTGCGCCAACTGTCACTTTGATCGGAGCGCAGAACTCGCCTCCCACAAGACACTGGATATCGACTGCAGCCAGTGCCACACCAAAACCGAGTGGGCGCCTGCGATTCCTCACCAGGGCTCGACGCTCAAAGGCAAACACACCACGCTGCTTTGCTCGGAGTGCCACAAACAAGACCCGCCCGAGAAAGTGACCCAAGTTTGTTACACCTGTCACCAACCGGACTACGAAAAGGCGAAGAACCCCGACCACGTCGCAACCAACTATTCCAAAGAGTGCAGCGAGTGTCACTCTCAAACGGGTTGGAAACCTGCTGCCTTGGACCACGACAAGTTTTGGCCTTTGACCGGAAAACACAAGGACACCGATTGCGCAAAGTGTCACATCAACAACGTGTACAAGGGCACACCTCGCAACTGCTTTGGGTGTCATGAAACTGACTACAAAAACACCAAGAACCCGGATCATGCCGCTGTTAATTATGCAACCAACTGCGAAACGTGTCACAGCACGACGGCCTGGCAGCCTTCCACCTTCGACCATGATCAGTTCTTTAAGTTAGAAGGCAAGCACAAGACAGCGTTGTGTACGAGCTGCCACAAGAACAACGTATACAAAGGAACACCTCGTACCTGCGTAGGTTGTCACCAGACCGAGTACGACAAAACCTCCAGCCCCAACCACAAAACCTCGGGCTTCTCGACGGATTGTGTTTCCTGTCACAGCCAGGCGGCGTGGAAGCCAGCGACCTTTGACCACGACAAGTTTTACAAGCTAGAAGGCAAGCACAAGACCACATCGTGTACGAGTTGTCACCAGAACGGTCAGTTCAAGGGGACACCCCGAAACTGTGTGGGTTGTCACCAAACGGATTACAACAACACTTCGAATCCGAATCACAAGAACTCTGGGTTCTCCACGGATTGTGTTTCCTGCCACGGTCAGGCGGCGTGGAAGCCAGCGACCTTTGACCACGAGCGGTTCTTCCCGTTGAAGCAGGGCAATCACTCACAGTACCAAAACGACTGCGGCGCCTGCCACAAGAATACAGCAAGCTACAAGGACTTCACATGTACGGACTGTCATGAACACTCCAAACCCAAGATGGATGCTCAGCATATCGGGGAAGTGTCAGGTTACGTGTACGAGAGCAAAGCGTGTTACAAGTGCCATCCACAGGGGAACTAGGTCGAAAACCATGAACCATTATCTATGTTGGAAGCAGCGGGTGTTCAGGTTCCTTGGACTGTTCGTACTCGCGACAGGCGTCGTACATTTTGCATCCCCAGCGTGGGGGCAAGCTCTGCCCAAGTTCGCAGGGACCGTAACATCCGTAGCGATCAAGACCATCTATGTTAAGTTCCCAGGCCATCGCTTTCGTCCGGGTGATGTCTTTCAGTTGATGCGCAAGCGACAGCCGCTAGGGTTTTGGAAGGTCATTGCAGCGTCCTCTCAATTTTTCTCTGCCCGTCATCACAAAGGTTCACAGGATGCAAAAGCTGGTGACCAAGCCCTAGGCAAGGGCTCTTTCGTCGAGAAAGAGGAATCCAGAGAGCCCCTGGAAGTGGTCGCCTATACTCTTCGTCAGGTGCGACAGCTGTGGCGGTCTGTAACCCGTGATATCGGAGAGCGTATCTCGTTTCGAGGACAACCAGACGCGCTCAAAGATCCACGCAATCAAACTCGCATTGATTACGCCATTACATTGCAGTACCTGGGCTCGTTTTCTCGCGGTGGTGCCTGGCAAACGGCTCTGTTGGAGAGTCGTATGAACGTGGAGCAAATCCTTGGAACAGGTGTATGGCACCGGCACTTGGTTCGACTGCGTTACGACTTCAGCCGCAACCGATACCCTTGGGGCGATCGGTTTCGACCCAACCTGGAAGTGTACCAACTGTCTGCAGGATATCGATTCCAATCCTGGGGCATTGGAGCCGGTCGTATCGCCCGTGTGCCTTCGGAGGTGGGGTTGGTGGATGGCATCCGATTGCAAGTGGATCCCACGTCATGGCTCACCCTGATTGCTTATGGAGGTTTGGCTCCGGATGAACGCGATCTCTCGATTCGCACCGATCAGTTTCGGTATGGCCTGACGTTGCAAGCCAACGAAGTGGGGTGGCATCGTTACTCCAGGCTCGGGTTCTCCGGTCAGATCTATCAAGGGCAGATGGATCGTCATCTGCTGTTTGCTGAGACGTTCTTGCAACCTATCAAGTGGATGGAAGTCTTTGGTCGTGGCGTCGTGGAGGTGCTGATCCCCACCAATACCTTCGCTCGAACAGCGCCCGAAGTTTCTTCGGCGACCGCCGATATCCGTGTGTACCCTGTTCGTTGGTTTCAGGCTTCGGTGCGGTATGACTACTTTCGTCCCGCCCTCAACTTAAGCTGGATGCAGGACTTGAAAGAGGTCTTGCCTGCTGAAGGATACGATGCTTACTTCCGCGATGAACCGCGTCATTCCATTCGAGGTGCCGTGGAATTCAGTCACGTCAAAGCAACCTTTCGTGCTGGGGCATCGTTTGATGCGCTCTTAAACGATGGCACTCGCTGGGTCGCGACAGGTTGGTTCCATTGGTACGAGATCTTCCGCCAGCCGTTGCGGCTTTACGCGAGCTATTCTTACTTAGGTAGCCCAGACTTTATGCAAGGGCACCGGGCCAATGTTTCGATCGGTACGTCGTTTCCATCGTGGATGTCGGTGACTCTGGGTTACCGGGCTGATGTGTACCTCCTACCCCAAGAAACCTGGCAAATTGAGCACACCGCTCGTGCCAACATCGATTTTGCTCTCCCTCTCGGTTTCTACATCAACCTCTCAGGTCAGATCCGCTTTGGTGACTTTGACCAGGGGATCTTTATCTTCTCCCAATTGGGTTGGCGTTTTCAGCGCAAATAGAAGACTCTTCCTATAGATCTGTGGGGAGAGGGTGGGGTGGTTTTGGCAGGAGGCTGGATTAGATAGCGAGGAGCTCTTCACCGTAGACGGTTCGCATCTCAACGCCGGATTCTTCGAGGAAACCGAGTGGAAGCTTGCCCCCAATAAAGACAAAGACAGAGTCGTTCATCAGCTCAACTTCTTCGTCTTTGACTTGGATGCGAACGCTGCTGGGTTTGATCTCCAAAGGTGAGGCTTCAAGGAGGAGTTGGATTTTGCCTTCTTCGGCGTATTGCATCACTTTGTCGATGTTGGGGCGTTTGGCTCGCCATAGTCGATCTCGTCGATAGCACAGCGTAACTTGGGTTCCTGGTTCATCGGCGAGCATGGTGGCGGCTTCCAGTGCGCTGTCTCCACCTCCGACCACAAGGCATTTGTCTCCCTGGTATTCTTCAGGACCGCGCAGGCTGTAAGCGACTTTGCCGGCCTCTTCGCCTGGTACTCCAAGGGTTCGGGGAGAACCACGTCGACCAATGGCGAGGAGCACACGTCGGGCCTGAATGTCTTGTTTGTCGCTGCTTACGGTGAACCAACCTTCCTCATGGTATTGGATCCCAGACACCTGAAAGCCATAGGTGATGGGAAGATCGTGCTTTTGGACGACATCGGACAGCGTGTCCAAGAGCTCTTCTTTTTGCATGGTTCTGGCGCGGATGCGTCCATACAGTGGGAGAATCACGTCGGTTCCCATGACCAACTTTTTGCGCGGAAAGCTGGCGATGGCGCCGCCAAACTCTTCTCCTTGTTCCACTGCCATACAGGTGACACCCATCTCTTTCGCGGCGAGAGAGGCTGAGATTCCAGCAGGTCCAAATCCCACAACCAAGAGGTCATACACATTGTCTGGGACATGAGAAGGACGCTCTTTCAGTACCTCTGCCATGTACCTGACGGCCAGCTTTCCTTGGCGCGTTGCGTTTCGGATAAGGCCCATCCCACCAAGCTCTCCGGCGACATGAAGACCTTGTACGGTGGTTTGGTATTTGGCGTCGAGGCTGGGGATGGTGACGCCATGGCTCTTGGTTCCTAGGACAAGCGTGATGGCTTCGGCGGGGCAGGCTGTTTTGCAAGCACCATGTCCTACACAGGAGGAGGCCTGGATGAGTGAAGCGCGTCCATAAATGAGGCCCAGGATCTTCTTTTCGGGGCAGGCTTCCACGCAGGCTCCACAGCCAATGCAATCCGTGGGATCTACGATAGGGTGGAGGGATGGTGGCAAGTTCTGACCTGTCGCCACAGAGTCCTCCAGCACCTGCTTCGCCTCTTCGGACTCTTTTTTGGTCTTGTAGAGCGAAAAGAAGATCACAAGTCCCATGAATCCCAGGGCGATCATCCATTCAACGTTCATGCTGCATTCTCCTCCAGCGTAAGAATACTTCGTGTGAAAAGAGTGATTGGGGCACTTTTGTTATGACATGAGGGTGATTCTAGTCGTCGTCATCATCGTAGTCATCGTCATACTTGCTGTTGTCTTTGGGCTGCCAGTCAGGGTTTTTCTCCTCGTTCTGGCTCCCCTGCTCAGGCTTGTTGGGTTCCTCGGGGTGTTCGGGTCCGGCTTCTGGAGCAGGCTCTTGGGCCGGCTCAGCTACAGTCTCCTTCTCGGGTTCTTCCAAAGAGGTCGTTTCTTTGGAAGAGTCGTGGTTCCCGTTGGTTTCTTGGTTGGACTCTTCGGTGGGTTCTTTTCCTGGTTCTTGCCCAAGAGAATCAACGATATCTGTCGGGCGTTCACTGTTGGAGCGTTGTTCTTGATCGTTGCTGTTGCCTCGAAAGGTAATAATCTCCTGGTTGCAGGAGAGGAAACATCCAAACAGGCAGACGTACACAACGAAAAAACAACGCCAAGGGCGAGGTTTTCCGTTCATTGATGTCTCACGGTTTGGATAACGTTTTTTTCAGGTACGTTTCGATGTACTTGGCAATGTCGTCTTTGGGATAGGCTTTGAGGAAGGCTTTGTACACAGGTACACATTCAAGAGCTTTGCGGTCCCAACGATGGCAAGCTTTGGCCGCTTCCAACATGGCGCTGCGGCGCTGGAACTTTTTGAGCGGTAGCTCCAGAATTTTTTGCAGCAACAAGTATTGTTGTTTGTACTTTCGGCGACCTTGAAGATGATCGACGAGGCTCATCAACAACTGCCAACGTTGTTGCAAAGAGAGCTGATTCGAGTGAACCAGATCACGCGCCTTTTGGGGCAGCTCATCAGGGGCGTTGGTCTTGAGCCACTCCAGCTGCTGTGCCAGCGTCATGTTCTCTTGTTTTGGAGCGCTGTACCGGTGCAGCTTCTCTTGCTTTTTGCGCAAGGAGAGGCGCAATCCCTGGCCGGCTTTGAGCTTGTATGTTTTGCCATGACCTTGGACCTCGACCTTTCCATGTCGAACTTCGACACGGACCCAGGTTTTGCCACGCTCTACAGTGAAGACCGTACCTCGAACCAGAGTCCGGATGGGTCCTGTCTGTACTGCGAATTGTTTCATGGTGTTGGGGGTCACCGACACCTGCACAAATCCTTGGTGGAGCTTCACGTGGGTTTGGCTTGATCCTCTGCGTTGCAGGGCGAGGAATGCTCCTGGGGATGTTTTGATCTTCCAGCGCTTGGGGCTTGTGATCTCTCCGGGTTGGTTGGGTCGTGCTTTCAGGCTGACTGTATCGCTTGAAGTCGGCGACGATGCATCGTGTACTGCTACCATACTGCTGAGCTGCAACGGTGGAGGAGCATCAGGCCAGATCCAAACGACCATCAAAAAGGCAGCGGCAGCCATGGCTCCAGAGAGACCTGTTAACAAGGCCCAATTCCAACGTCTCACGGGCTGAGGAGCACTCTTGGATTCACGACGCAGTTGGGCGAACAAATCGTGCTCCACAGATTGGAGGATCAAATCCTCTTTCTCTGGAGTGAGTGGCTCAGGCTCGAAGAACGGAATGGTTTCTTGGAGGCTCTGTCCAAGCGGAGGCCCAGTTGTGGGATGCTTATCTTTCATGGAGCAATTCCTCCCAACTAAGGCCTTGTTGCTGAAGACGGTAGGTTAACATTTTTTTGACGTCTTTGCGGGCATGATGAAGTCTTGAGGCGACCGTTCCTGCTGAAATGTCCATCACCTCTGCAACTTCATCATAAGTCTTACCTTCCAGATCGCACAAGAGCAAAACCATTCGTTTGCTTGGCTTGAGACGTTCCAGGCATTGATGAACCCACTGACGAATTTCTTCGCGGACGATGTCACGTTCCGGGCTATCTTGGTCTGTCCCGACGACTTTCTCGTACGTTTCGTACAGACCCCACCGCTCCAAAAAGGAGCGAGAACGCCATTCTTTGTTGAGTATACCCATCACCACACGCTCCGCAATCTTATGTAGCCAACTGCCAAAACGACTCTCTCCCCTGTAGGTGTGCAACGAACGGTACGCTTCCAAAAACACTTGCTGCAATGCATCACGTGCTTTCTCTGGATGGCCCAGAAGCCTGTGGAGCCGACGAAGAATTTCAGGCGAATAGCGGTGATAGAGCTCTCGGTATGCAGATTCTCGTCCGTGTTCGAGAACCTGTGTCACGAGAGCCAAGTCTTCGTGCGGTGATAGTACGTTCGTTTCCACGATAATCCAATGTTTCTTACGAGCCTCACGGACTCTGGGAGAAGGCAGAAGAGTCGAGTCGATCGCAACTGGGCGATTTGTTGGGTGTGTGGGGTCCCCAACAAAAACTCTTCAAACTTTTCTTGCTCACAAGATAAATAAGTTTTGCCTGATGTAAGGAATGGATGCAAGTCGTCCCCACATTTTACATTCTCACAGGCTCTCTTTGCGCTGAGTGTACTTGTTAGGTTAAGAGGTTCTTACAGGCCATAGAAGCGGATTCCTATCTGAAGAGAGAACTTGTAGGCGGCGAGATCGGCGAGCGTCTCGGTGTCGTCTTCAAACAGGTAGAATTGGGGGGAGATAAAGAAAGAGAGTCTGGCATAGGCCGAAATGGAGGAGTTTGCGTTCCACAGCAGGAGGGCCTGGGCGAGGAAGCCCCCACGAAAGCGCCATTGCTCTTGTTCCCCAAAGACGGCTCGAATGGCCTCCAAACCTCCACCTGCATCAAGGCTGAGTCGAAATGCGTTGGCAAACTTGAGATAAGGCAGCCCTACCGTTGCAGTGGGACGAACTACGAGGACTTGAAGATCATCACCGCCGACAAAACCTTCCACGCTTCCTTGCAGCCCGATCCGCCATTCCTTGATGCTAACACCCAAGCCAAGCTCTCCACCCAACAGAACACCTGGAATTGTGGGGCCTCCCACGCTGGCGCCGACATCCACGAAGAGCCGAACTTGTCGCTCGGATGGTGTCGGACGGGGCTGAATGGTGCCTACGATCCCTGTACCCAATGCAACACGTCGGATTCGTTTGGGAGGTGGCCTTACAACCACAGGCTTGGCTCGCCTCACCTTTGGCTTGGCTGCAACTCGTTTGGGTTTGCGCGCGGGGGGTGGAGGAGAGCGTCTTACGAGCGCTTTGGGTGGGTTCGGCGCTGTCCTCATTCGGGGCTGAGGTGTGGGGCGCCTGGGCGCAGGCTTCGCTTTGGGTGCTGGCCTTTTGGGTTTGGCTACGATGCGACGTGGTGGAGGTGGCTCCTCTCGCTTGGGGCTAGCCACTGGGGCTTCTACCATGGAGACTGTGCCCAGGTTGGCTTCTTTGGGTTGAAATGTGGAGCGCGGCAAGGGACTCCGCGTCGGGAGGCTGTCTCGCAATTGCTCCTTTGCTTTTTCCCAACGCTTGCGCATCTTACCTCTGGACTGCTCCAGCACTTGCTCCAAAAAGAAGTCAATGTAATTGGAGACGGTGCGTGCACGAAGCCAGGGATCTCTCATCGCAGGAGAGACACGAAACAAGCGGCTGGTTTTCTGGCAACGAAGACGGACCTGGTTGGGATTGGGCCACTCCATGTGGATCGCCAACGCTCCCTCGATTTTTTGGAGTCGGTGGGCAATCCGGAACCCTCGATGACGCAAAAACTGCTTGAGCCATTGCGACGTTGTATCCTCCCGACGAGCGGGCTTTGGTGCCAGACGTACAAAAATAGTGTCTTGGGCTGTGGCTCGTCCTTCCATCGGAATCGCCCACAGCAAGCCCATGAGTAAGGTGGGCAAACAGAATCGAACAAACATACATACTCTCCACTGCTCTCTGCTGGTTATAGGGTATGTTAATCAGTTCGATACGTCCAGAGTATGTTGCAAGTTTATGTCTCGAAATGTCCTGAAAGTCACAAATAGGTAGGCGTAGAAGCCAAGGACTTCTCGTGCGGTGGAGTAGATCTCGCGCCATTCAAAGTGGTAGATGGCGTGGGCGGAGTAGGCTGTGGGGATTCCTGCTCGTCGTGCTGCGAGTTTGGCACGGCTGATGTGAAAGTATTGGGAGATCAGAAGGACCGAATGCCAGTTGCGGGAGCGAAGAAGCTGTGCTGCGTGGAGGGCTGTGTGTCGAGTGGTGAGACCCAGGCTATCGACCAGGATGGCTTGGGATGGAATCCCTTGCGCAACGAGGTAACGTTTCATGATGACAGCTTCGTCATAGCCTTCCACACCTTTTCCCCCGCTGACGAGGATCGTGGGGAAGTATCCTTTCTTGTAAAGCTGCAAGGTACGGTCCAAGCGCATACGGAGTCTCTTGGAAGGTTGCCCGTTGGGGTGAACTTTGTTGCCAAAGACCACAGCAAGATCCGCGCGGTGAAGTTCGTCGGTGAAGCCGTCGACAAGGAGCCAGCTTACGTGAACTCCAAACCACAGCGCGATGAATCCAGCGGTGTAAACCAGGAACTTCCGGAGGCTCCGACGTTTTTGTTTGGTTCTTTGCATCGTATTCTCAAAGGTTGGGTGGGTAAGGGATGGGGTGACTTGGTCAGGAGGGACAACGAAGAGATGTTGGATTTGATTGGGTTGGGAAGCGGGGTACTTTAAATCAGCGGCAGACGCTGTTGCTGCAAGACTTTCCGGAAGGACACGCGTTGTTGCATTTGCCACAGTGTTGGGCGTTGGTTTGCGTGCTGATGCAAGTTCCACCGCAGTTGGTTTGTCCTTGTTGGCAGAAGGTGATGCATGTACCACTTAAGCAGCTTTTTCCAGCGGGGCAGGCGTTTCCACACTTGCCACAATGCTTGGCGCTGCTGCTAAGGTTGACACAGCTTCCGCTGCAGTTGGTTTGTCCAGAGGGGCAAGAGACTGTGCAGATGCCTCGTCCACAGACTTGTTGTTTGGCACATGGGTTGTTGCATTTTCCACAGTGAGCGACGTCGCTTTGCAGGTTGACACATTGGCTTGAGCAAAGCGTAAGTCCTGTTTGGCAAGAGGCCTTGCAGGCGCCGGCGGTGCAAATGGTTCCTGAAGCACAAGCTTTGTTGCAGGCACCGCAGTGGTTGCGGTTGGTCTTCAAGTCAACGCAGGTGGCGCCGCACTTGGATTGGCCGGGTGGGCAGCTGAACTGGCATGCTCCCTGGACGCAAAGTTCGCCTTGTTGGCAGGCTTTGTTGCAGGCGCCGCAGTGGCTTGGGTTGTTGGACAGGCTGACGCAAAACTCACCGCATTTGGTTTGGCCTTGAGGGCAACTGACAGAGGCACATTTGCCGTCGAAGCAGTACTCTCCAGCTTGGCACGTTGTGACTTTCGTATCGTCCCACTCCCAGCAGCCTTTGGCGTTTCGCTTGCAGGTTTTAAAGGCTCCAGGAATGGTGTTGGCGTCGGTCATGCATGTGGTTTGGCCTTCTTTGCAAGGGGCTTCGGAGCAGTCGGCGACACACGCTCCGTTGTCGCAACGTTCTCCTTCGGCGCAGACTGTAGCTCCTTCGCACGCTCCCCACGACAGATTGTTGGTGCACAATTGGGTGCCTTCTTTGCAGGCTTTGGGGTCGTCAGACTTGCAGGAGCGCGTGGTGTTGGCTTTGCAGATCTCACAGCTGTTGTTTACGCAAAAGGGTTGGTAGTCTGTGGTGCAATGTTCGTCGGTCATACACTCCACACAGGAACCTGTCGTGTTGCAGTACGTTCCTTGAGAGCAGTCTTTGTCGCTTCCACAAAGGCATCGGTATCGTTCTGTGTCGCAACGTTTGGTCGGGCTTACATCACTGCGACATTGTTCATCATTGACGCAGGTGACGCATTGGGCTTTTCCGTTGACTGTTGCGCAACGATCGGGGCACTGCACACAGCCCGGTTGCGTAACATCCACTTCTCCGGAGCAGCCCACGGAGAACAGCAATCCTGAGCAAAAAAGCACGCCGACCAGCAAAGCAAACAAGGATCGAGGGGAATGGAACGATAATGCAAACAAGGGAGGCTCCTACCTGTCTGGGACGTAGAAATGAGTAACGTTCGCCGGTATACCTGATAGGATGACCTTGGATACAGGAGAAAGCTCTCGGCACATCAGACATTAACGATGCCTGGGGTGCTTTCCTTGAGTGTATCACCTTGCGTGTCTCATGGACAGTTGGAAGGAAAGTCTCAGAAAAAATGTGGAGCGATGGAAGGGGATGGCAGCGCTTTAGGCTGCGTGAGATTGTTTTTGGGGTTCAGGTGTTGCAGGCTTGGCGTGTGATGGTTCAAGAAGGTGTTCCAGACCGAGATCGCGCAGCAGTTGAGGGGAGGCATTCGTTCGGCCTTTTATGGTCGGGGGAGTCTCGCCTGATTGGTTTGCGGCAAGGAGTTGCTGGCGACGTTTTCGGAATTCAATGATTGGACTGTCTCCAGGGACCAACAACTCCTCCATGTGGAGCTCTGAGCGGTTGGGCTCTTGAGAGATGACCATCGGTCGATCTTCACCAAGAACTCGCTGGTTGAACCACATCATGAGTTTGGAAATGGCTTGTCCCAAAACGGGCACCGTAAGAAATTTTTGGTACAGACGAAGGTACGTGATGGAGGTGTTGTCGTCTACCGGAACAAACGCTGCAAAGTTCTGAAACTTCTCCGTGATTTGCAAGCGCCAGATGTTGGGGAAACGGAACTCCAAGCATCCGTCCAGCTGCTCTGCGGTGATCTCCGTGGCTTTCTTTGCGGTGTCACCGTTGTCCTTCTTCATCACTGGATGAAACCTCATGGTGTTGTCATCAAGCCAGATATAGACCGGCCCATCCACGATCGGTTTGTTGATGTTGCCAATGGTCTTTTTGTGTGTAAAAGCAAGGTGGGTGACATCCAATTGGTTCTCAACCGAACGTGTGTAGTGGACGGGCCATTCTTCTTGGTAGGTTGCGGTGCTCCAATTCTCGTCCTTGAATGCTTCGAAGTATTCGATGGCAGGTAGGTCTTGTCCTTCTTTGACCTCTCCCCAGAACAACCAAATCCATCCATAAGCCTCTCGAACAGGATAACTCTTGACCTGGAAACTCTTGGGTACCTTCGCTTTGCTACCGTTGGAAGGGACTAATGTACACGCGCCATCTTTGTTGAATTGCCAGCCATGAAAGGGACATTCGATGCAGTTACCAACAACACGCCCCAGGCTCAACTGCGCGCCACGATGGCAGCAACGATCCAATTGGCAAGCGACATGGCCTTCCGAGTCTCGCCAAAACACCATCCGCTCGCCAAAGCGCTTTACACCCAAAGGTTTCTTTTTCACTTCGTTTGCATCCAACACAACATACCAACGGTTACGAATCATTGTACGATTCCTCTTGCTTTGAAATCACCCAGGTTTTGAGGACCTCACCCATCCTAGAGTTGATAACATCCCTCTTCTTGTTCTTATTCTTCAGGGGGTATAGAGAAGTTTTGAAGGATATGTTTTTTGATTGATTAGTGTTTTGTTTTTGCTTGGTTATTTATTTTGTTTCAATTGGTATATGAATGTTTTTCTTTTGTGGATGCCTCGTGGGGCTTATATCTTGAGACTTTGAGGATTGTGGGATGAAGTGTTTGTTAGAAGCTCATGCAACTTGTCTGTATGAGGGAGTTCGCTTACAATTCATCCAGCTTGTTCGAGAGGTTTTTGGGAATCGAGAGAGCATGAGCGTATCAGCCGCACCATCCAAATCAGTGAAAGACGCCTTGATTGGTCAGCAAGTCGGGAACTTGCGGATTGTCGCACGCATTGGGCAGGGCGGCTTTGGTGCAGTGTATCGTGCCGAGCATGTACACATCGGAACACCGTATGCGATCAAGGTGTTGCGTGTGGACATGAAGTCCGACGATGGAATGATTGAGCGCTTCCGAAGAGAGGCGAACACCATCGCGATGCTGGAAAATCCTCATGTTGTGCGCGTGACGGACTTTGGTGCGCTGCCGGACGGAGGCCAGTTTCTTGCGATGGAGCTGCTGTCCGGAAAGAGCCTGAAGGAGGCGATGAAGGCGGGGCGTCGGTTTTCCCTCAAAGAAATTCGTCAGTGGCTGACGGATGTTTTGGAGACGCTCCACTACATTCACTCGTCAGGTATCGTCCATCGAGACATCAAGCCAGCCAACCTCTTTTTGCATCGTTCCAAACCTCACTATCCTGAGACCATCAAGATTCTTGATTTTGGCATCGCAGTGATGTCCAACGGTCAGAGCCTGACAGCCTCCGGTGAGACTATTGGCTCACCTGTCTACATGTCGCCGGAGCAAGCACGAGGTCAGTCCAAGTACGTCGATGGTCGGGCCGACCTCTATTCGGTGGGCGTGATTCTTTACCAGATGTTGGCCGGGCGTCCGCCTTTTCGCGGCGAAAATTTCACGGCCACCTTGCTCAAGCAGCTGCAAGAGCCTCCTCCCCCGCTCGCGTTTGTTTGTCCCGATATTCCTTGGGCGACGTCGTTGGAGGACTTTCTTCAAAAGGCTCTGGGCAAGCAGCCTGAAGACCGTTGGCCCGATGCTTCGGCGATGGTCGCTGACTTGCAGGTAGCTTTGGAAGAGCAAGAGGCGCTCTTGCCGGAGCAAGTCTATCCTCCACCTCCACCCTCGGCTACCCTCGAAATGCCGATCACTGCGGATGAATTGGAGGCCCGGCGAGAGAGTCTGGCAGAGAATGAACAGACCATCCACACGCCTTCTGTCCGCTCGTCGTATTTGCATACTCTTGAGCCTATGTTGAGCCAGGTCCAAACAAACGGTGGAGCTGAGAGCGGCTCCATGTCAGGAGGGCATCACACGTTGGGCGGTGTGTCGTTGCCTGAAACGCGGAGGCTCAAAGCGACCCATCCCGCTCCTGCTGGGCTTGCACAAACTCAGGCCGATTTGCCATCGGCAGGTGGATGGAGCGAGGCGAATGCTTCGTTGCGGCCCTCCACCTTGTTGGACTTTCCGTCGGGCCCTGCTCCTCTATCTCCCCCAGCATTCAACAACGACGACATCCTTGAAGCTCCTTCAGCCATCATGAAGCCTGCAGAGTCTGGGTTGGCTTGGTGGAAGTGGGCTGCAGGTGGGATTGTTCTTGGCTTGATGGTCAGCTTGTTCTGGTGGGGCATTTGGGGTCGTGGAAACCAAGAGACGCCATCCGACAACATCAACTCCTTGCCCGCGCTGAACCAACAGCCCGTTGTGAGACAACGGCGGGTTCTTCCCAAAGCGCCACATACTGGGAATGCCGTTGCACCGGTCGTTCGTGTGAAACGGCGAAAACCTATGTTGCCTCGGCCTACGGTGAGGCTTCTTCCTGTGCGACGTCGTCCTTTGGTTCGCAAACGATGGACAGGGAAGCGTCGACGGACATCACCGCGCCGGTGGCGAAAGCGTCGTTATCGTCGGCGGATTCGACGCCGCGTGTATCGACGTCGTCCCCCCAAACGCCGGAAGAGTGATCCATTTGGCGGCATCGAGGATCCTATCTGATGAGAGCGTGGATGGTGTTGTTGACTGGGCTGGCCAGCTTGTTCTGGGTGGGTCGTCCTGTCGCACAAAATCTAGGGGGATACAAAGCGGAGCTTCGTTCGTTGTACCGTCAAGGCCGAAGGCTTACACAGCGGAAGCGATACAAGCGAGCCATCATTAAATTTCAAACGGCTCTTGGACTCCTCCAAAGGTTGAAGTCTCAGGTGCAAGATCGGGAGTCGCAGCTTTCGTTGCTCAAGAGTCAGTCCACGTTCTTGTATGTGTTGGGACGAACGTATGAATACGATCGCCAATGGTACAAGGCATTCCGTCGGTACCGTGAGAGTCTTGCCGCGCGACCATCCGTCAAGGTGCAACGCTTGACGCAACAACGACTGGGTCCTCTGGTAAATACCTATCTGGTGCGGGTTGTGATGCGTGTGTCTCCTGCCCATGCAACTGTGGTCTTGCGAGATCGCTCTGGCCAGGTTCACAAGGGCACCGGCTCGTTGCTTGCCATCATCCAAGCTGGGCGTTGTTCGTTGCAGGTGACGGCTCCAGGTTACCGCTCCTTCCGGCGTTTGCTTACGGTGGTGCAGGGAACAACCGTTCGTCGACGGGTTGTTTTGCGCGGGCAGCCTGTGAGGATCTCGCTCCAAACACAACCCACAGGTGCCCGCGTTGTTGTTTTGCACGAAAACCAACAAACGTACACCGGAACGACTCCCTGGCAGCAAAACCTTCCTCCAGGGCGAGCCAACGTTCAGGTTCGTTTGGATGGATACGCCAGCCAGAGCGAGCGTGTGCAACTGCGGCCTGGGCAACGTGTCTTCCGACGGTGGACGCTGCAACGCCGCGCCGTTCTCTCTGGTAACGTACGTCCTGAGCCTTCCCAACGTCGTTGGGGAAAGGTCTTGGGATGGACCAGCGTGGGTGTTGCAGCAGCGTCGTTGGGTGCCGGAGTTGCGTTGTTTTTTGTGTCTCAGCAAGAGTTCTCAGCGTACGAGGAAAAGCGAGGAAACCCAAACCTCAACGATGAGGTCTTGGGGCATTACGATCGAGGCAGCGCAATGTACACAACATCCATTGTCGCCTTTTGCCTTACGGGCGTCGCTACAGTCGGCGCGATAGGCTTCTTGGTTTGGGCCAGTCGCGCGAAACCAACGCCACCCAAACCTAAAGCTGCTGCTTTTTCTTCCGCCCTTCTTCTTTGGACGAATCGCAACAAGGAGTTCACACCATGAAGATCCGTCCTTGGTTTCTCTTGTTCACCTTTGGAGTCTTGTTCGGACTTGCTCCTGGTTGTGCGCCGCCTGGACTGGACGGTCCTTGTCGAGAGCCTGGAGACTGTTCCTTGATCGAACGTTGTGTCGCTGGACTCTGCGTTCCTCTTGAACAAACTGTTCAGGATGGCATTGCAGGGGCAGAAAGCGGTCAAGAGTCCAGGCTTGAGCCCCAGCGAGAAACCAACCAGGAACTGGTCACCCAAGACAGCGGACCAGATGCATTGACACCCGAAGACGTTGGGGAGAAACCCCAAGGTAGCGATGCGGACGTACCCGGTGAAAACAACGTATCGGATAGAGACAATCCAGAAGTACAAGCTGACAACGTGCCTGAAGGACCGCCGGAGCAAGGTGTTTGTGAAGACGACCGCTCTCGACCTTGCTATCCTCAAGGTGTGAGCGGGTGCGTGAAACAGGGCAACTCGTTTGTTTGTGAGGGTCCTTGCAAAGTTGGAAAAGAAGTTTGTTCCAACGGTCAGTGGGAAGGGTTCTGTCGCGACGCTGTGGAGCCTAAGACTGAAACTTGTGATGGGAAAGACAACGATTGCGACGGTGTTGTCGACAACGGCTGCACATGCAAAGAGGGCGACACTCAATCGTGTGGTCCGAAAGATCAAGGGGTTTGCAAGTCAGGAAAGCAGACCTGCACCGCACAAGGAACCTGGGGGAGCTGTGTTGGAGCCGTGAACCCCAGTTCTGAAAAGTGCGGTGACCGTCAGGACAACGACTGCGATGGTGTGGTGGACGAAAACTGTCCTTGCGATTACCAGGGCAAAAACGAGGGCGTTTGCACACAGGCCCAACGAGATGCTCAGGGCCAATGTCTGGCACCCAAAGACTACAGCACCACAGACTCTTGTGCAGACAGCCTGGACAACAACTGCGATGGTCAAGTGAACGAAGGATGTGCCTGCAAAGCAGGAGAGACACAGGCTTGCGGCTCCGACAAGGGGGAGTGCAAGAAAGGTACACAAACATGCAGCAACTCAGGAAAATGGGGGGCTTGCATTGGGCAAGTCTCACCGACCATTGAGGCTTGCGATAAAAAAGACAACGACTGTGATGGCGTCATCGACGAAGGTTGCCCTTGCGATTACAAGGGCCGCAATGATGGCGTTTGTGGCAGAGCCAAACGCGACAACAAAGGGGTTTGTTTGGAACCATCCGGATATAGCAGCACCGAGAAGTGTGGTGACAACCTGGACAACGACTGCGATGGGAAAACCGACAACAACTGTCCCTGCAACTATTTGGGGAAATCCAAAGGGGTTTGTGCTACCGCTCAGACCAACGGAAGCGGTGTATGCAAAGCTCCGAGCGACTATAGCTCCAGTGAGCAATGTGGCGATGGCAAGGACAACAATTGTGATGGAGAAATCGACGAGTTCTGTCCCTGTCGCTACTTAAACAAGTCGCAAGGTGTATGCGGTCTGGCCAAACGGAACAGCCAGGGAGATTGCGTCGCGCCTTCTTCCTACAGCACCACCGATCGTTGCAATGACAACGTTGATAACAACTGCAATGGGGTGTCCAACGAAAACTGTCCTTGTGCGTACCTTGCTAAGAACCAAGGGGTTTGTGCCACAGCCAAGCTCAACAGCCAAGGGATATGTGAGAAGCCTGCGGACTACAAATCCACGGAACAGTGTGGGGATGGAAAAGACAACAACTGCAACGGCGCAACCGACGAGAACTGTCCTTGCAACTATTTGGGGAAATCCCAAGGTGTTTGCGCGAAGTCTTTGCGGGACGTCAACGGTGTTTGCCAGAAGCCTTCCACCTACAGAGCTTCCGATACCTGCAAAGATGGTTTGGACAACAACTGCGATGGCACTGTCGATAACGGTTGCTTGTGCGATTACAAGAACAACAACAAAGGGGTTTGTGCTTTTGGTCGGATCGGCTCAGGAGGTGTATGTACTCCGCCTCAGCTTTACAGCAGCACCGAAATATGCGGTGACCTTGCCGACAACAACTGCAATGGCTATGCCGACGAAGGGTGTCCTTGCGACTACAAGGGCAACAACAAAGGAGTTTGTGCAAAGGGCAAACGTTCGACTACAGGAACTTGCCTTCAGCCGGCTGGATACAACACTGTAGAGCAGTGCGGTGATGGCATTGACAACAACTGTGACGGTCTTGTCGATAGCTTCCCCAGCAGTGAAATATGCTATACCTTCAATCGAGGGTTTTGCGTACAGTCTACGTATCGCTGCGCTACCACCAACAAGATCTGTAGTTTTCAAGGTGGTACAGAGGTTCAATGCTCAAGCACTTCTGACTGCAGAAAACTCTGTCCAAGTGGCATCACCTTTACTTGTAGAGGGGGGCGGTGTGAAGTGGATGGAATTCAACCTTAGATCGGTTTGAACTCTTTGTTTGAGCTAGCTTCCGTAGGGCTCGGGTTCCATGTCAAACTTCTTCATCTCAACGGCAGCGATGTGGTAGATCGCTTTGACTCCACCTGCGATGGGAATGGCTAACATCATACCCAAGATCCCTGCGATGATTCCGCCAGTCAGAACACTCAGCAATGACACGACAGGGTGAAGGTCCATTTGACCTTGCATCACCAACGGAAGAACCACCGCGTTGTCCAACAACTGGACAATCATCGCGATGACCATGACACCCAAAATTGTGGGGAAATGGGCGCTGCTGAATAGCACCAAGCCCATTCCTACAATGCCGCCGATGGCTGGTCCTACGATTCGGATGACATTGGTTAGGGCGATGATGATGGCGATCAGCAAGCTCATCCCGACGGTAAGGGGTGTAAACAAAGACAGTACAAAGAGAAGCACAAACGCAAACACACCGAGTATGATGTTCTCGATGACCAGGCCCCGCAAATAGCTTCCGAATAGCTCTGTTGTCTTGTTGAGCATATACAAGCCAGGCTCAAACACAGAGTTGGGGATAAAGCCTACAATCGTTTTGTGCATCTTGTCGCCGTCTTTGAGCGCAAAGATCAAGACAAAGAAAAAGATCAGGAAGAACTGAAACATTTGCTGCGCTGCGCCCCGGAGGTTGCGGAAGAACCACTGACTCTGGGATGATAAGTAGGCTTTGACGCGGCGGACAAATTGCTTGGCGTTGGCTTTCTTTTTGACCAGCCCGTATCCTTGTAGCTGTTTGTGCAATTTGATGTACGTTTGGACCAAGTTCGAGTTGAGCTTTTGCCCTGGGTCAGAGAACGCGACGATTTCCTGTCGAATCGTTGGAACGGCACGGTATACGCTGTAGAGCGTCGCGGCAGAGGTGACGACAAAGATGGCAAAGATGGTGAGGCCCTTGGAGATTCCTACCTCAGAAGCTCGCTCCACCAAAGGAAACAGCACGTAGGCCACGACAAGGGCGAGAACAACAGGGCTGAGCAGGCTTCGTGCTGCGTACAACACTCCCAGGCCCAACACCACGATCATCACCACAAACAGGTTGCGATAGAAGTTGTCTCGTTCCATCACTGCGCTCCTCCTTGGCGTTGACGCATGGCAACTTCGGCTTCTTGGCGGCGCTCTGTGTACTCGCTGAGGTTGCGAGCTACAGTATGCAAGATGCTGTTGAGTAACGAGTAGCCAGCTTTGGGATAGGATTGTTCAAACTGTTGGAAGGTGCTGTGGGATAAAACCCAAAGTTGTGAATCTTCGGACGCCTTCACGTGGATGGGGGTGCAGGATTCAAACAACACGTTGAGGTCTCCGAAGAATTCGTTGGTTTCGACGTGTCCTGCACTGCTCCAGCCCTCTTGGGTTTCCGAGGCGAGCTCTAACTTTCCTTGGTGAACAAAATAGATGCATTGCTCGGGTCCAATGAGTCTCTCTCCGGCCTCCAGTGTTTTGGGCTCCAGTCGTCGGGCCAGCTCCTGGAGAGAGCTTGGTTTCCATGACTCACATTGGGTTTGTTGTTGAAGAACCGAAACCATCTGGTGAGGCTCTTGAAACGCTCGCACCTGACGTTGTGTCGCACCACCTTGGACCGCTTCTGTCAGGCTTTGATGGGGAACCGTAGGGGCTTCCCAGTACGATGTCTTCTCCCAACCGTCCAGGCTGTCACATAGCTTGTTGTAGTGTCGAACGGTTTGCAGCAGTCGGTCAACAATCATGTGCAGCATGCGCGTGATGACAACAAAGCTATCTTTGGGAAAGCGCGCTCGGAAGGTGTCGAAATCAAATCGTGATACGGCGAGCAAGACCGTGTCATTGTCTGTGGCCTTGACTGTGGTGTTGCGCTCCGAACCTGTAAGCACGCTTAATTCACCGAACAGGCTGTCTCGCCAAGCTTCTCCCACTGCGATACGTTGTTTGTTGGTGGTGTACGAAAACTCGACGCTGCCACGCTTGATCAAGTGCATACAAACGCCAGGGTTGCCTTGTCGACAAACCAACTCGCCGCGACTGTACGAGCGCTCCATCACGCGCTTCGTGAGAAACAACAACGCCCCGTCGCTGAGGTTGTGAAACATGCTGTTCTCGCGGAGGAATCGGTAATTTTCGTCTTCTGCCATGCGATCCAAGGTTTTGGTCGCGGCTCGCTCTGTTAACTGTTGCCAAAATCCCATCCACAGAACCCCACAGAGAAAGAGTGTCGAAAGTGTTCGGCTTTGCCAAGTGTTCGATGTTGTGACGTCGAGGTCGATCTTCTTTCACCATACCCAAGAACATGGAAGCGTCAAGGTTACGAAGGGTTCTTCGGTTTCAGGTCGCGTGAGCCTTGGGGAGCAAGGCAAGGGTGAAGGTCCCCTTTGCTGTAAGAATTCGGCTGCCTTCTTGGACCGCGAAAACCTCGGATTCTACAATGGTAAGGCGTCGTCCAGGTTTGAGAACATCGGCACGGCAGAACAAGGAGGTGCCTCGCGCAGGGCGAAGCAGGTTGATCTTGAACTCAACGGTCAAGACGATCTGTTCGGCTGACATCCATGTGCCTGCAGCCGCTCCGGCGCTATGGTCCGCCAGGGTTGACTGCACTCCTGCGTGCGCAAGGCCATCTTGTTGCAGATGCCGGGGTTCCAGGGAGAGCTTTGTCTCGCACCAGCCTGGGCCGCAGTCGACCAACTCAACCCCCAAATCTTGGATAAAGTTGGCCTTGGTGAATAGCTCTTGGATGGTCTCGCGGTATAAGGGGTTTTGCGTCTTCATGAATGATTCCTCCTGCTTGAACCCACAGGTTATGTTTCTTTCGCTCTTGGTGCTTGCTCTCTGTCTTTCTGTTTTTGCGCGAGCGTGATGTTTGTACGATAGACCTCCATTGCTGGACGAGTACGCTTTTGCTATGCTGGCTAAGCATCGTAGCGAAAGGATTGTCGATCACACACAGGGATGAGGCAAGGCATGTCATCGAATGCACCCATTGGGAGCTGGCTTCCAACACAAACTCAAGCGGCTCTTCCTCCTGAGGTAGAAGCCGATTTCTCTCCACAAGAACGAAGCATGTGGTCGTTGAGTGATGGAACACATACGGTTCAATCGATAGCAGACTCCATTGGCTTTCCTTTGGATGTGGTCCATCAAATCCTGACCGTTTGGGAATCTCGTGGTCTCATTCAGTGGTCGTCCCAGGCTGAGCCGGCAGTTGTGGAAGCTGAAGTGTTCGACGTCGAAGAGTTTGATGTTGAGCTTCTTGAAGTCATTGAAGACGAAGACGTTTCCGAAGCTGTGATTGTGGAAGAGGTTCCTGCCACGTTGCCAAGCTCCTCTTCTCTTTCCCCACGTAGCCATGGATTTATGCCTGTTACGAAGAGTCAAGGGTTTATGCCTGTGGTGCAAAACTCGAACGACTCTACCCCTGCGCCAACATCACCGATTCAACGACCTTCTGCATCAGGACAGCCTGTTATCACTGGACAACCTCCGGCGGCGAGACCCTCTGCGACACCTACAGCGCGACCTGCCACGGCGACTGTCACCCCTTCGTCTGGAGCGATCCCACGGGCTTCTTCCAGCGCTTCGATTCCTTCGATGAATGCGGCGTCTTCAACGACGCCTGCTACAGGTCGAACATCGCAGGCGCGCGCCACTGCCACAGCGACGGGTGGGTCTTTACGAATTCCAGGAGCGGCCAACGCGCAGCCTTCTTCGGGTAGTTCTCTACGTATTCCAGGGGCGAGCAGCGGTCGTTGGCCCAAGCCTGGAGAGTCAATGGCTGCCGAGAAAGACGCTTCCAGCAGTGGGTTTCGCTGGCCCAAGCCCGGTGAATCGATGGAACAGGCTGGCGAAGAGTCAGGCGGGCAGACACAGTTTCAGTCGCGGGATACCCTTCACATTGCTGGTGCTTCGTCGGAAGCTTCGGAAGATATGACTCTGCGAATCCCAGGGGCAAACAGTGGGGCTCGACCCGAACAAGCCGACCATACGATGCGAATTCCTGGGGCGAGTAGCATGTTGATGCCCGAGGAGAGTGCGACAACCATCCATGTGGTGGGGCAGGGTGCATCAAGGATCTTGGACTCCCGTATGGGGGAAGAATCGGCCCCAACCTCCCTGATCCCTGAGGATGAAACACAGGGTACTGTTCTGGAAATTAAGGACAATGAAAAAGAAGTGTTCGTGGAGGCCGCCTGGGAGGCCGCACACGCCGAGAATGAACCTGCGGATGAAAAGGAAAAGTTGGTTCTGGCGCGCAGCATTACGAAGGCTTTTGACCGCGTGACCCGAACCTTTCAACTTTACGAGCCGAGCAACAAAGCTGTCCGTGAAGCCCTGTCGTCTTTGTTTACACAGCTGATGACCTTTCTCCAGAGCTATGGTGATCTCCCGCTTGTTATCGAAAAGTACACCATGACATTGGACGGCGAGGTTGTGTACAACAACCCCGAACGTGAATACAGCCTTGCGTTTAAGCTGTACCGAGATGGCATCCGAGGCTTGCGCTTAATGCGCGGCTTGCATTGGGAAGAGCTCGCGCAATTGCTCAAGATCTTTGGTATGCGTTACAGCGGTGTGCACTCGCTTGAAGATGACATCGCTACATTGTTCTGGAAAGCTGATTTCAAATTTCTGGATGTTATCGCTGTGGAAGGTTTCGGCTTTGAACGCTTCAAGGAGGGCGGAAAACCGAACATTGAGATGTTGTTTGAGCGGATTGAGGCGCATTCTCCCGAAGAATACGCTGAAGGCGCTGAGGCGAACAAACAGAAGCAGTTTTTGGGGGCCATTTCTGGGGCTGGCTCGTCGCTTTCTTCGGCGATCCGAGAAGAAAACGCGCAAGGTCTCCTCCGAGAGCTTAACCCTGTTCCTGTCAAGTACATTCGGCAAGACGAAGAGGACACAGAGCCCCTTCTGGTCGAGAACAAATCCGATCGACTGCACGAACACGTGGTGCAATTGTTCAGCTACATTGATAAGTCTGTTCTAAATCTGGCTGAGGTGACAGGTGCGGATGGTATCCGTCATTTGTTGCGAGAGTTCCTTGGGTTTTTGATCTCAGACGGCCGCCCCAAAGGCATCGTGGACTTGTTAAATCGAGCCACACGTTGGTCCCGCATGTTGGACCATCGCGGACGTTTGTTGGCACCCATCGCCGAAGATCTCCTGGCTTCCTTTGACTCTCCCGATATGCTCCGTAAGTTTTTGGGCTCCAAGAACATTGTGAATGCGTTTGGTCAGTTTCAGGATGGGGTCTTTGATATCCTTTGTTGGGGAGACGTTGATCGCCGCGGCCTCTTGGCTCAGGCTCTCAATGAGGAGAAGAACCCGCGGGTCCGAGAGACTCTTCGCAAAGCTCTCATGGACTTGGTGGGCGAAGATATGGAGTTTTATGTGGAGCAGCTTCGCGAGGCTGAAACACAGCTTGCGCTGGAGCTCATTGACTGCCTCGTTCAACTCAACACTCCTGAAGCCATCCAAATCCTCGCGAGCTTGCTGGAAGATGCGGATCCAAAGGTTCAGGACAAGGTCCTTGGCCTGGCAGAGACGTTGTTTGAAGGGCCCCAAAACTTCGCAGCGATTCGCAGCATTCTGGGGCGGCTGGTGGAGTCTGAGTTGGAAGAGGAGAGGATTCGTGCGTATGGGTTAATTGAAGCGAGTGAGGACAAACGCTGGCTGCCCATGCTGAAGAAAACGTACGAAGCCAAAGTTGAGCGTTCGGAACTCGAGATGGAAGAGTTGGCCCGCTTGATTGCTCGTTTGGACGGTCTCAGTTCGTTGCGTTTGTTCTTGGAAGGAGCCGAGCCTCCCAAGATGCTGTCGGTGGAGCGGGGCTGGCGTAAGCTTCAGCGTATGGCTTCCGTCCGTGCTTTGGGCCAGCTGGGAGGACCTCGGTCGGAGAAAGCCATCCGCGTCTTGATGGAGAAAACCGACGGACCTTTGCATGCAGCTTGTTTGGAAGCGATGCGAGAGATGCGACGGAACCAAGGACGCGAACAACGCTCCTTGCCCAAGCGTTTGCAGCAAAGAGAGAAGGATCTGGAGTTGCTTCGACGCGAAGAAGAGTCGGCAGCTCTCTCGAAAAAACAAGCTTCCAGCGCCTCACAAGAAGAGGACGGCCACGAGGGCGATGTCAACCAAATCCAGGAGATGCTCGCGACGTCGTTGCAGCATATCGATTTGAAATCGGAGAATGAGTTTTCCACTCAAATTCGTGAGCTGGGAGGTAGCTTTGTTATCGGTCTTCACATGCTGTTGAAGAACCGTAGCTTGTACGATCCCAACAATGAGATCTTCACGAAGCCCTTGGGTGAAATTCAAGTCACTCTGGAGAAAATTCTTGATGTGATGATGTCTGTGACGTTGGTTGGAATGGACGGACAGTTCTACATCAACGACGTTCGCGTTCGCGCTCCCAGTGACAGCGTTCAACATATCTTTGCAGAGTTGAGCCAAACCTTCCAACGTCTAGGCATGGGGGGTGTTACCTTCAACTTCCCCATGGACGAGTCCGATTGGCGCTTGTTGGTTGACCTTCTCTCTCGCCAGGGCTTGGGAGAACGCTGCGCCAACTGGCGTGACATCAGCGCGGAGTTGGTTGCTCACGATGTTCATCGAAAAGTCGAAGTGTTTGGTGAGCTGCGAACGCGCCTCTCTGGTGAACGTGACAAGCGCTCGTCGCGTCCTCTCTCCGACGTATTCATCGATGGATGCGACGCTGTGGAAGATGCCTGGTTCTTTGCCGTGCGCGGTCTTGCACCCAACCCTGTACCCATTCGTCGTTTTGTGAATGACGTCGTAGACTCGTTGATGGAAGGCAACATCCGAGACTTCTCTGTCTTGGCCTTTGAAGATCCTGCAGAGCCGATGAAAACGCACTGGTTGCAGGTGTCCTTGTTGTCGATGCTCATTGGGCATTCGTTGGGCTTTGAAAAAAGTGCTCTCGCAGATCTGGGAATGGCTGCATTCTATCACGATGTCGGACACGCAGTGTTTGTGGACCCCGATGTTCGCCGAGGGGATGGTTGGCAAACCTTAAATCACCAGCAAGCAGGGATGGCGTTGTTGCTTCGTCATCGAGGCTTTCATGAATCTAAGGTTCGACGCCTGTTGGGGATCGCTGAGCACCACCTGAACGCTCATCCGACAAACAAGCAACCAGAGCCCAAGCTGTTCAGCCGAATCATTCGTACTGCTGATGTGTATGACACTCTTACAAGCGCCTTGTGTGGTGGAAAGCCGCTCTCTCCCACCGAAGCGTTTGAGCACATGAGGAGTGGGATTGAGAGGCAGTTCGATGGGCTTTTGCTTCAGCTGCTGGTCAATCGTTTGGGACACTATCCTCCAGGAACCATCGTGGCGATCGATGATGGGACTGTGGCTGTTTCGATGGGGCATAACGGCACCCCCGAGACCTTTGAGCGTCCGCGTCTTATTCTTGTTCGTGACGCCAAAGGAAAGGAAATCCCGCAGCGCATCATTGATCTCAGCCAGGAGAAGTTTGCTCCTGTTCGGGTGTTGGGAATCGTTCCCCACGACCCCTGGTTGGAGCCCAAGAAGAAGATTGTCCAACGTTTGTGGCCCCGCATTGCGGCCATGTTGGAAGAACGCGCACAACAAGCTGCGGCCAATGCCCAGGCAGAAGCTGCTCAGCTCCTCTCTCAGCAAGGGTAAGAGACGAGGGGGTCTTGTTTTTGTGGAGTCAACAAACACGGACAGGCTATCACTTGTCCTTGTCTAGCACTTTGGCAGGTTAACTCTCCTACGACGGGCCTGAATGGCTTCCTGTGGATTGTTGCCTGAAGGTAAGGAGCATCAAATGCATCGATGGATACACAATAGCTTTCTTATGGGAGTTTTGTGGGCTGTTTTGGTAAGCTTCCCTTCTCCTGTGCGAGCCTTCGGAAAGGTTCGTGTTGAGGTGCAATTGATGCCAGGCTTTTGTTCTCCACAGCATGGGTGTACCGTTCGCGGTCGCCTCGTGCGCTACAGTACAACGATCGAAAAAAACAACCGAAAGCGAACCAAAAAGTGGAACCAACTTGCAGGGTCCAGGCGGTTTCTTCGCCGAAGCGTGAAGAAAAAGTGGGTGGACGTGCGAATGGGGATTTACCAGCAGCGTGTTCGCTCAGGCAAGCATGGCTTGTTTTTCGTTCGGTTCCCGTTCCCCAAAAACATACAAGGTAACACCCCTCGCCAAGTCGCAAATTGGGGAGGGAAGATTGTGTGGGGGGGGCGTTCTGGTGTCTTTCGTGTGACTGCTACCTTCCCCAAACAAGGACGTTATCAGCGCTCTGTCGCAAGCGGAACAGTTGTTGCCCCTCGCTCGTCCAAAGGTCTGAGCATCATCAGTGACTTGGATGACACACTTATTGTCTCCAACGCGTACAGCAAGCGGAAGGTGATCAAGAAAATTATGAACACCCATGCAAGCCAAACCCAACTTGTTCCTGGCGCGCATACGTTTTTGCGTGAGGTTCTTGCTTCGCCTCATGGAAAAGGAGGGGGGACCTTGCACTACCTTTCAGGCTCACCCTTTGCTATCTTGGATCGGATCCAATGGATGTTTGCTGCTCGGAGCTTTCCCATCGGATCGGTGACATTGTCTCCAGTGTTTCGGGTGCATCATTACATCCGGTACAAGTCTTCAAAGTACAAAATTAACGCCATCCAAGCTATCTTTCGGCGTTATCCAAAGCGTCGATTCTTGCTGTTGGGTGACAGCGGGGAGAAAGACTCCAACGTCTACGATCACATTCGTCGATTGTATCCCAAGCAGGTGGCAGGTGTTCTTATTCGCCATGTCCCAAACACGTCGGCAAAAGGGC
>SBHC01000051.1 GCA_006226375.1 Deltaproteobacteria bacterium
ATGGTCTCCAAGATCATGCAGAACCAGCACAACGTGGCCATGGCCATCGTCAACAACATGCCCACCCGCTAATTTTTGGCGCAACGCATGTTGCGGTATGCTCCTCACGGGGCGTACCCTTTTCAACCTCCACTTGTTGGGGGTTGTTTTGTTTTAGGGACACACGCTCACAATGCCTTCCTGGGTCCTTCGCATCCTCCGCCTTCCTGGTCACGCTCTGTTTATGCTGGGCTTCGCTCTCTGGGAATGGAGCTACATCCTGTGGAAGCGCCCAACTCTTCTTCCAGGTCTCTGGCGCTCATGGGAGTGGTCTTTGTTCCACTCTCCCTACAGCCGTCGTCGCCCCTCCTCTGACGAGTTTACCTATGGCGAGATTGCCTTGCCCACAGTGGACAAACTCCTCACCCTGCTCCACGCCAACCACAACGACTGTATGATCGACCTGGGCTCCGGCCGAGGAAGAGTGGTCTTGCTCGCAGCATGTCGTGGAATCCCAGCTGAAGGCATCGAGTTGCTTGACCACTTGGTGAAGGGAGCGCAATACGCTCAAGGCAACGACTTTCCTCTGGCCCGCTTCCAACAAAACAACTTCCTGGACGTCGATCTCCAACACGCCACCATCGTATGGGTGGCAGGAACCTGCTGGACTTCAGAAACTCGCGCCCGAATCCTGGACAAGCTCCTTGCTATGCCAGAAGGAACGCGAGTCATCTCGATCACCCGTCCACTCAAGCATCCTCGCCTCCCTGTCCAAACCGTTGTGCAAGGATGGACCAGTTGGGGCCGAGACAGCTACCACGTCCAACTGTTAACGCCAGCCCCGCCCCCATGACAAATTGTCACAGCCTTCGCGAAGCAACGTCCAACCCTGTCATACCTTGTCGCCTGTTCTGCAAAGCAGGGCTGCGCCAAACCCCCTCAATGCAAGAGAGCGCATTCCAAGAAGAAACGGAACGCATCTTGCTTGTTCTTCTTAAAGATTGTATTGCGTGGGCAACCTCTGTGGGTGGATTTTTTCGTTGTGGGACTTAACCTGATACACAGCGGAAACGTTTGGGGTAACAAACTCTAACCTGCTCCCCCCACAGAAACCTGGCAAGAGACGACTGGTAACTTCGACTTTCGGGAGTCGGAAGAAACAACGAGATTCACCATGGCACAGCTCATATTTGGACGATTCTTTTGGGCATGGGTGCTCAGCTTCCTGGCGATGTCCAGCTACTTTACAGCCCTGAGCGTAAACCAGCTTGTGCGTTTGTCCATCACCAAGTTTGACTACCCCGAACAAACCGGCGGGAACAAACTGAAAGACGACTCCCCCACCTCCAAAGCCAAAAGCGTGTTGAGCGGTATCAACCTGATGGACCCCAACAACAGCATGGTCGTCCCTCCGCCCAAGCCACCCGACAAGCGCAAGGCAACCACGAAGAAGAAAAAGAAGAAGATCCAAGATGAGTTCGGCTGTCCTGCCATTGAAGAAGGACAAGAGATCCCCGAGACCAAGCTGAAGCGCGCGCGTCTCAAAGGAACCAGCTATTCCGACGATCCCAGCGTAAGCATGGCCGCCATCTTTGTTCGAGTCCGTAGGCTCATCCCGCCCAAGACCAAAAAAGATGAATCGCGCCCACCCCGCTACAGAATGGTCTGGGAGGTCGAGTTCTACCGCACAGGCGACATCATCATGCCCAGCGACGCCCGTCGGCGAGCCAAGCTCTGCGTCATTGGTCCTCGTGAGATTATCTTGCTCCGTCGCAACAAACTCGAACGAATGACCCTCGACTCCAAAAAGAAACGCCTGCCCCTCTACTACGGCTCCATCGGTGTGGGCCTCGGCGAAAAGAAAGCCAAAGGCCCTGGCGAAGTTAAAGTCCGTGACGGCGACAAATTCAGCATCAGCCGGGCCACCGTCAACGGATGGCTCGCTAACCCCATGCAACACGCCATGAGCGCACGAATTATGCCCCACTACGAGAACGGCAAACCCGGCGGTCTGCGACTCGTCTGGGTTCGCAAGAAGTCTCTGTACTCCCAAATCGGACTCAAGAGCGGGGATGTCGTCCAACAAATCAACGGCAAAACCCTCTCTGTCGGAACAGCACTCGGCCTCTACTCCGAACTCCCTTACGCCAAACAAATCCGCGTCAACGTTATCCGCAAAGGCGTCCGACGCACCCTCCTCTACAACGTCAAATAATCCTCCACAACACACCACATCCGGCGATTCTCTCACCACATCCGACGAATATTCCACAACATCCGACGAATAAATTCGTCGGCTAGTTAAATGAACCTCATTCGCAATTCAACAATGTTGTGCAATTTTTCAACAACAATGCGATACAAGACCACGTCCGAAATAGGCAAATGAAACAAGGCCGACGTGTACGTTGGTAGAAAAGAAGGGAAGAACGATGGCAAAGAGTCGAAGTCATGGCTGGATTTGGGTTGTCCTACTGCTTGTGCTTGGGGTGGTAGGTTGGCTGGGTCGCCGTCCATTGCGAGCGTTGTACCAGATTGCAAAGTACCGGTTGTCGCCGGATTATCCTCGCAACACAGACCAAACCCATGCCTTGCCAGGCTTGAACGGAAAGGCTCGGGTGCAATGGGACAAGTACGGTATCCCTCATATCTTTGCAGCCAACGACAAGGACATCTCACGCGCAGCAGGCTTTGTCCACGCAAGATATCGATTCTTTCAGATGGATATGCTTCGTCGGGTTGCACAAGGACGAATCTCCGAGGTCGTTGGACGACAGCCATTCTTAAGCAGCACCACAGTGGCCTTTGACCGGGCGATGCGAGGCTGGGGTTTCAAGCGTCGCGCTTTAAACGATATGAAAACCCTCTCCCAGTATGATCGCGCTATCGTGGAAGCCTACTCCCAGGGAGTGAACGCAGCGCTCAAGAAGTTTCCCCCTTGGGAGTACCGACTGCTTAACCTCAAGCCAGAACCCTGGAAACCCAGCGATAGCTTTGTTCTCGCCATGCTTAACACTTGGTCCATCTCCCATAACTGGCAGCAAGAACTGGTACGTCTGCTTTTGGCCATGAACGTGGGAGCGAAACGCTCAATGCAGATCTACCCCCATGAACCTCTCAAAGGAGGTGACAGCCTTCCTGGAAGGTTGCCGCCACGAAAGCTGCAACCGGCCATTGCCAAGGAGCTGCTCGCGATGTTTCCGGCCAAGCCCTACAAGAAGCTGAGTCAGAAGCCGTTGCCCCAAAATTACCGACTTGCTGCGGACATTGCGTTGCTCGGAGCAGCTTCCAACGCCTGGGTCGTGAACGCCAACCGCTCCAAGTCGGGCAAACCATTGCTGGCCAACGACCCACACCTGTCGCACTTTTTGCCCTCGCTGTTGTTCCAGCAACACCTGACAACTCCCACCCTCAACGTGATTGGTGTGACCTTTCCAGGGATTCCGTTTGTCTTGATTGGTCACAACCAACATGTAGCCTGGGCCATGACATCGGCAGTTGCAGACGCCATCGACCTTGTCATCGAAAAGCCCGACCCCAAAAACAAAGACCGAGTGTTGCACGACACCAAGGTCTGCAAGCTCCTTCATGAGAAGGTTGTTATCCAGGTTCGAGAGAAAGGTGTTCTCAAAAGCGAAACCTATACCATGCGCCGTTCGTGCCACGGTCCCTTGCTCAACGACATGTACCCTCACCTCCTGAACAAAGAGGCCCCGCTGGTCGCGATTCGTTGGGATGTCTCAGGATTCACCAAGCAGGTAGGAACCTTCCAAAAGGTAAACCGGGCCAAAAGCGTCAAAGAACTGTACGAGTTAATGACGAAGCTGACCTCTCCAGTCAGCACCGCTCAGGCCGTTGATGTAGCAGGTAACATTGCATTGTTTTGGGCAGGAACGGTGCCCAAGCGCCCCCATCACCGAGGAACCTTTCCCGTTCCAGGTTGGCTCAAGAAGTATGACTTTGCGGGCTTGGTTCCTCCCAAGGAAGTCCCCATGGGCCTGAACCCATCGCAAGGTTTCTTGGCGCATGGCAACAACATGCTGGCCAACCCGACATTGCAGAAGCACACGTACCACGTTGACAGCGCCCCACCCTACCGCTGGCAACGAATCACCGAGCTCATCCAAAAGACTCCCAAGCACGATGTCGATAGTTTTGGTGCCATCCAGCAAGACGTCAAGATACTTCGAGCCAAGGCTGTCTTGCCTTACATCCTCAAGGATCTTGCAACACTCAAAGCCCCAACAAAGAAAGAGAAACAGGCCATCGCGTTGCTGAAGAAGTGGGACTACATGGCCCACAAAGACTCCCCAGCAGCGTCCCTGTTCTTCTCAGTCTACCGAAACAGTGTGATGTCAGCGATCCAAGATGAACTCAGCGCCTCAGCCGGACAATTCTTTATGTCACAGCGCTACTCCACCAACATCTCCGACGGTTGGTTCACGAAGCCTGGGCATGTGGTTTGGGACAATCGCGCCACGAAAGCCACAGAAACTCGCGCCGACATTGTGATCCCTGCGTTCCGCAAAGCCATAACAACCCTCACCCAACGCCTGGGTTCTGACGTGAGCCAATGGAAATGGGGACGACTTCATACCTTCCACTTTCGTCACTTGTTTGGTGGTCAAAAGATTCTTGCGGGAATGGTCAATCTGCCCAAACGTCCGGCAGGAGGGAGCATGGAGTCGGTCTGGAAGTCACATCACAACCTGGGTCATCCGAAGACCCCCTTCCGCACCGTCGCCGGCCCCTCCCTCCGGATGCTTGTGGATATGGGCGACCTGTCCAAAGGCAAATGGATCATTGACACAGGAGCTAGCGGCTGGCCCCTCTCTCCCCACTACGGTGACCAGTTTGAACGTTGGTACAAAGGCCAGTATGTCCCCATGGTCTTTACCCCCGAACAAGTCAAAGACAACACCGTCGGCACCTGGACGCTCACTCCTTAACCAAACCCCGCCACCATTCTGAAAGCCTGACGAAGAACGTCCTCGAATTCCCCCCTGATTTCCTCATGTTCAAAAAGTAAACCTAAATCTCTCGACCCTCTGTGACACTCTTAAATGACACAGAAAAACGTAGCTCCAACCAAGGATTATTTGCATGTTGGATCAAACGAGAGCACAGGGAAACCGTCACACCTCTCTATCGAACCAGGAACTGGAAAACCTGCTGAAGTGGGGATTTCAGAAACTTCTCCGAGAAGGGATGTCACAGGCGGACGCAGAAGAATTGTCCAACGACGCCGCGCTCGAACTCGTGCAAAGCATGAGTCGCTCGAAAGAATCGATCCGCAACGTCAAAGCCTACTTTGCTCAAATCATTAGAAACAAAGTGAGCCGTCACTACAAGTACGCAATGCGCGAGCGCGCTCTACAAAAAGAATTGCAACACGATGTGGTGACCCAACAAGCGGCTGCCAACCAAGGATTTGTCCAGGAACCCGAGCCGCCGGTGTTGATGGAATTGGACGAGATGTTCGAGATCTTTGTCCGACGTCTCACCGGCATCCAAATGGAAGTTCTTCGTGGACTGGTTTACGGTCAAACGGTAACTCAAATCGCTCAGGAGCGAGGGGTCTCTCAAGCCACCATCTCCGAGCATGTACGTAATATTGAAGAGATCTTCACCCGGATTCTGCACCATTCGCTGTCCAAGCAGTCGCTGCATTCGATTCGTACCTACAGCAGCTTCTCCCTAGTGGAGAGTCGCCTCCGTCGGGTCTTTGAAAGCCTGATGGTTGTGGCTCTTTTGTGTTGGAGCACGGCCAAAAGCTGGGCGCAAGGAACCATCCAGGCAACCGTCAACCTGTTTCGCCCTCAGCAAGCACGATGGCGGTCCTCAGGAGCTTTGCCTCATGCCTTTCGCAGCATCATGTTGCCTATCATCTTCGCCGCCTGCATGACTTGCCCAACCGGAGATGCCCAAGAGCCCGACCCTTCCACAACAGCCAAACATCCAGCAGCTCCAACCATCATTACTCTTGGGCAGCTTTCTCGCCTCAGCCCGAACTCTACGAGGGTTCAACAAGCATCTTCTGTTCGCGAGAGCCTTGCAGCACAACCCCCGCAAGAAACACAGCCCCGACTTCTCCCAACCCGGAGCGGAGGTTCCTTAAAGGCAGCCAACACACAAGCTCGGAACCTTCGCTCTTTGGCAACGTCATCGTCGCCACTCCGCACCTCTGCTCCAGCCGCTCTCACCAAGGCCTCTCTGCCACAAGGCGAGAAAGCCAAGGACGCACAACAAAAAACCTCCGCTCATGCGCCGTTTGTACCTCCAAGCTGGCTCATGCCAACACAGCCCCCTTCCCATTCGCCCGCCCCTTCAACGTTGTCCAACACAACCAAGAATTGTAACCAAGGAGACAAACGTCCCTGCTACGGAGGACCCGAACACACCCAAGGACGTGGAATGTGTCGTTCCGGCCTCCAACATTGCACAACGCAAGGCACCTGGGGTGTTTGTCAGGGGCAGATCTTGCCCAGCCCAGAGCGGTGCGACAACCTCGACAACAACTGCGATGGCAAAGTCGATGAGGGCTTAACGCAATCATGTTCGACGGATTGTGGGAACGGACAGCGAGTTTGTGGGAACGGCCGCTGGACATCCTGTAGCGCACCAAAGCCCGCGAAAGAAGTCTGCGACGGTCGCGACAACGACTGTGATGGGAAAATAGATGAGGTGTGCCTGTCGTTTTGCGTGACACCAAGCGGACAAGCATTCCTACAGAGCCAGGGATGGATTCACGCCTTCAAGCCGGGACAAAAGATTGTTTCGCGGAAAGCCACGGAGAATGACCTCTGCGCTCTGGAAAGCAGCGAGGACACCTTCATGAAGGCAAGCTCAAAGCCCACAAACGAGTTCGTGGATCGCCACAACAACCTCGGCACACAAAACAACGCCCACAAAACAGTGGAAGTGGCGCCCACTCTCCGGCTGGTCCGAGATTACGACGGCAGTCTTTATTTGATCGACCCCACACACAAGCGGATCTTGCAATGGAGCTTACAACCCCACCTTAAGAAGCTGCTACCTTACTCCACCAAGCTCTATACCCGCACAGCTCCGCTGGAGACGCCGTATGGCAAGACCGTCCGAATCCTCACAGGAGACAACCACGAAGCTCGCAGCCTTGGACCGAAGAGCTACGGCGCTCCACTTGTCCAGATCCCCCACGTCGAGAGCCTGGAAGACAAAGAGTTGTTTCGCGCCACACCCCTTCTTCAAGAACCTTTCGATGGTATGACCATCTCCTACAATACCGAAGAATGATCGAGCGAAAGTCGCAACCCACCGGGTAGAAGCAGCCCCTTGAAGAACGTTTACCCAGCGTCAGGTGGATTCAATCGAAGAAACTCCTGGTAGTACGAGTACGATCGAAAACAAAGAGTGAGTTCGGAGCCTGTCGCATCCAGCAGAAGACCATCCTTGTGCTCCCCACAGCTGGGCACCTTCATGGTCTTCACTCGGTCGATACTGATGGGAGACACCATACCCACCAAGTCGCCCACGGCATCAACGCCTTGAATTTGAACCATGGAGGTTGCCACCTTGGTGCATGTCGAGCATCGACGAGAGCCATCTTCCAACGTAGGCCACCCGATGGGTCCCTCACCCAACTCCACCTCAAACACCGGCTCTTCTGCGACATGATCGGGAGAGATGAGCGACATGTACTCCGTTCCAGCAGACCAGGACTTGCACGCCTCACACTGCACCGTCCTTGCACGCTCAGGGTTGGTGAAGTGAAGCATGGTGTTGCACTGGGGACAACGTGCCTGGGCAAAGCCACCCTTGTTGAACAACCTTCCCACAAGAAATACAACCATCAGGACCGCAAACAAGCCAATCCAAAACAAGGGAAGAAAGCCCCAAGCCTTGGAGTAGCCATACACAAAGGCTGAAATGAGCGCGACAGAGAGGACAAGTCCAGACAACACAGCCGTGCGGTTCTTGTTCTGGTTTTCCTCTACCTTTGTTCCGTGAAAGCCCTCGGAATTCCGTTCGTTACCCAAGCTAGATTGGCTCACAAAAATGTCTCCTGTGGATTGGGGGTGGTGTTTATTCAAAGTCAGCACCGGTTCAAATCATAGAAACAACCGCCAAGTGGGTCGGCGAAACAAAGCCAGTGGACTCCAGACTCTCGGGCTACCGGGGACAATGTGTTACAAGCCTCCGGTATTGACAATTCATCGGGGTTTGCCATACCACGTCTTGACAAAACGTCCAAGAAGAGAGACCATAGGCTCATAAAAAACGAGCACATACAGAACATACATTTGCGTTTCACCAAAGAGTAGGAGACCCAACAACATGGTACGTTCAGCCGGTGGAGGTTCAGGTCCCTCCCCACTCATCCCAGCCGAATCCAACAGTGAAGTTATCGATTCTCGTACATCGTTGACCAACGCGCCTGCCCCAGAAGCGGTTCCAGGTGCCGACGCCACACATAGCTTCGTCACCGTGACGACCAACGGTCAGGCAGAGACTCACTATCTGGGCAGCGTGGACAGCCAAGGCAACAACTTTACGATCACCACACCAGGACCTGTTGAGTCAGAAGAAACCGTGTTGCGCACGTATCTCGACGCCAATCGTCTACCGACAGTCGAAATGCCCCACATGAACGTGGACCTACAGCCCGAAGACATCGTGATACACAGCGGCGGCTTTGAACAGGCCGACGTCGCGCATGTTTCCATCCCTCTCGCAAGCCTTAACACAGAGCCTCTCTCCCTTGAAGAGTTTATCGATCAACTCGACTACGTGGTCATGCCCGATCTTTGGGGCGAAGGACTGGACAAGCCGGTGTCGATCGAAGTGGTAGGTGAAGGCTCAGAGGCAAGGCTCAAAGCCGAGTTCTCCGACACCCACTTGGGGGCCTGGAGCCAAGTCGAGCCCAAACTCTCTGTGATGCTGAAGTCTGGACAGCATCTGCTCCTGGATTTGAACGCGTCCGCGATTACCCTAGACACCACCCAGGAGACCCGCAACCAACTCCAAGAAAAACTGACGGAAACCCGAGAGAGGCTGGCGGATTTTCAAGCCGACCTGACCCAAGACTTGGCTGCTTTGGAAGACCCTTCCCAAATCCCCAGTGTCGGAGACTTGCAAGCTCGCATCGACGGATACCATGCGCAAAAGCAAGAAGCGCTCGCTGGCAAAGCCGCACGCCTGGAAACCATGACCACCTTCTTGGACGCTCTCCCCAGCACAGACCAACGTATGCTGGCAACAATGGTGAAGTCAGCCCAAGGTCATTCTCCCGAAGTTCAGGCCCAACTCGACCGCATCGTGGGACAAATGGGCGACGCTCACGTCCAACTTTACAAAGACAACAAGCGCCTCGACCACATCGACAACGAGCTAGACACCCTTGAGTCCGTTCTCGACAAGAATCCCCAACTCACAGGCATCGAAGAACGTGTGGATGCGTTCCACAACGAGCGGGAAACCCTCCTTCAACGTGTCGAGACACTCGAAGACAGCCTACCTGAGCTTTGGACTGAGTTTCAGAACCTTGTGAGCAAACACAACCTCCAGGATGTTGCGTTCCCCATCGCGGAAGCGTTCATGCCCGAACGACCCGAGCAAGAATGGCGCACCTTCGACCGACTGGCCCAACGAGCCGACGAAAACATCCAGCGATTCGAAGAAAAGAAGCAGGCTGTGGTTGAGAATTGGCCCAAGCATGTGGAAGCCCAACAAGCCACCATGGCTCGATGGGAAAGCGAGATCCAATCCTTGGAGAGCCAGCTCGCCGACCTGACCACCGAACGCCACACCATCCCCACCCGCTTCGCCTGACCTACTTGAGATCCACACAAGCCACCCCATGGGTTTGAGCCTGACGACCTTCATGTGTTTGAGCACAACAAGGGGAATCCAACATGAGAACCAACCTACCTGATGTTCCCGAAGACATCATCGAGAGATTGATTGAGGAAGGGACCGTAGATTGTTACGACCAACATGAAGCAGAAATGGGCATGTTGATCTCTGTAATGGAAGGAGTGGAGACCCCCTTTTCTGCCCAAGTCATGGGTGAAGCCGTCGACGTGCTTCGATTGGAAGAGTCGGAGAAAGATGGAAGCATCCAGGCCGTCTGCAAAAAGCAGAACGACAGCAAACGCTACTCCATCGCCTTGTCCTCGTTGGAATGGGTAGAACCACTCCCAGAAGGCTACGAGTGGATCGCCGCCTACTTCCATTGGCGAAACCACTAAGTCATCAGTCGCTCCTCCTCGCCAACACCGACAGCCCAGAAGCCAACACCAGCAGCCCTGAAGCCACCGCCGAAACAGCTACCGCATAGACCGCAACGACATCGAATACAAACCGCATATTCACACGAAATGCACACGAATGGGTATGAGGCTCCAGGAGCACCATGACAGAACCAACACCGTCGGAAGTCTCCCATTTGTGAAAATGTTGTGTCCATTCACGGTTCTCTGCACTTAAGGCTTAGCCCTCCTTCCTAAGAATGTCCTTGCCGTGACCCATGTCTTCGAAGGTTGCTTTCCTTCTTGTTTGTATTCAACGATAGATCAAGACTGTCTTACCTCCATCGCAACCTTGTGTTTCTCGCGAATCTGTGTATGTTTAGGCAGATCACGACGCCAAAGCGTTCGTGCCAGGGGAATGGGGAACCCCACACCCCCTCTCTAAGTGACTGAATAACAAAAAGGAGAATGCGGGATGTCGCAATCAGTCCCCCACATTAATTTGCAAGACTACCAACACGGAGACGAGGCCACACGGAAACAATTCGTGCAAACGTTGGGTGATGGTCTTTGTGAATTTGGATTTCTCACCGTGGGTGGGCATGGCGTAGACCGCGCCCTGATCGACCGTTCGTACGAGCTGTTCCAAGAGTTCTTTGCCTTGGACGAAGAGGTCAAAAAGAAATACGACTGTGTTCCTGGAAACGCCCGAGGCTACACCCCCTTCGGCCGCGAGCACGCCAAAGACAGCGACCAGCCTGACTTGAAAGAGTTCTGGCACGTGGGCCAAGAGCTTCCCGAAGGTCATGAGTACCGCAGCCTCTACCCCGACAACGTTTGGCCCGACGAAGTACCCGAGCTGAAGGAGACCACCCTCGCGATGTACCGCGCCGTGGAGAACATAGGGTTCACCATCCTTCACGCGCTGGCTGACTACTTCGACCTGCCCAACAACACCTTCTCCGACATGGCCCAACTCGGCGACAGCATCTTGCGCGCGATTCACTATCCGCCGCTGCAGAACCCTGAAACCAGTCACCGCGTCCGAGCCGCTGCACACGAAGATATCAACCTGATCACCTTGTTGCCCCAGAGCAAAGGTTCCGGCCTTGAGATCCTGAACCAGAAGGGGGAATGGATGGCGGTAAACGCACCCGAAGGTGACTTTGTGGTGGACTCCGGCGATATGATCTCCCGCGCCACCAACGGCATGGTTCCTGCGATTCGTCACCGCGTGTTGACCCCAGCCGAAGAAGAGAATCGCTCGCGTTACTCCATGCCCTTCTTCATGCACCCTTACGCCAGTTGTTCCCTCGCTGCGATGGACCGGTTTGTCTCCGAAGACAACCCCCCGAAGTTCCCCCCCATCACAGCGCGCGAGTATCTCCAAGAACGACTCCGTGAGATTGGCCTAAAATAAGCCCTCTCGACGTCTGACGTTTCTCTCCGTCCTGCCTCCTTCGAGACTCTGAGAGACCAACCAAAAGGAACAGCCTATGTCGGATGCTTCTCCCCACACCATTGCCGTTGTTGGAGCCGGACCTGCCGGCCTTTACGCCGCTCGCAAACTGGCCGAAGCGGGTCACACCGTGTTGTTGCTCAACCGTGATTTGAAGCCCGGTGGCCTCGCGGAATACGGCATTTACTACACCAAACACAAGATGAAAGAGGGTCTTCGCAAACAATTTCGGAAGATCCTTGCGATGCCTAACGTTCACTACTACGGCGGTGTTCAGGTGGGGGATGTGTATCCCATTAAGCTGCAAGAGCTGTATGACCTGGGCTGTTCGGCGGTTCTCTTTTGCATCGGCGCGCAAGGCACCAAGATGCTCGGGCTCCCCGGCGAAGAGAACGCTGTGGGTGTGTTCCACGCCAAAGACTTGGTCTACCACTTTAACAAGCTTCCACCCTTTGCCAGCCAGCACTTCGATGTCGGTCAACGCGTTGGCATCATCGGAATGGGCAACGTGATGGTGGATGTTGCACACTGGCTGACCTGCGACAAGCACGTCGAAGAGGTCGTTGTGATCGCACGCCGCGGACCGGCAGAGCGCGCGTACACCGACAAGGAGATGCGCGAGATCTGCGAGACCCTGGACCAGGATGACTTGAAAGCAGAGATCGAGCGAATCGCTCCGTACCTCAAGGAAGTGGGTCAAGACCCCGATGCGCTGTACGAGGCGATGCTGGAGCCTTTGGCCAAAGCCAAATCCAAAGGCAGCCCATCGAAACTTGTCTTCCGCTTTTTGTGTTCTTCCAAGCAGATCCTGACCGACGAAAACGGTCGGGTGAGTGGGTTGGAAGTGGAGTACAACAAGCTCGTTGCCAAAGGGGAACGTTTGAGCCCCAAAGGAACCGGCGAGACCACCACTCTGCCCATCGACACCCTGGTGTACGCGATCGGCGACCAGGTCGACGACCAAGTCGGCCTGCCCTTTGAATGGGGCAAGTACATCGTCGCTCCCACACCACATCCCACAGATCCCGAGCGGGCTCGCTACGAAGTGTACGACCCGGAGAAGGAAGAGATTCTCAAAGGCGTCTTTGTCGGCGGCTGGGCCAGAGTCGCTTCCGATGGTCTGGTAGGAAAAGCCCGCGCCGACGGGGAAACCGCTGCCGACGAAGTGATGGCATACCTCGAAAGCGAAGCCTCCAACAGCCGCTCTTGGGATGACATCAAGCAGCAGCTTGAAGCGCACCTCAGCCAGAACGACATTCCGCTGTTCACAAAGGAGCAGGTCGCGAAGCTGGAAGCAGCGGAGCAGGCCCGCGCCGCGGAGGAAGACCGCGAATTCTTCAAGTTCGACACCAACGAAGAGATGCTTGAGACCCTCTGATCGAAAACTCCCAATTCTGAACGGAACGAAAGGTGCAGGTGTCACTCTTGCCTAAGGGAAGACCCCAGGCGTCCACAAGATTAGCCCGGGTCAACCACAAAACTTCTGGGAGTTGGCGTGACACAGACACCCCATAATTGAAAGCTGCAGACGAAGTCTGCGTGATTGCACTGAAGATGGAGAACCCATGACCACCACACAGGACGCCGCAGGAGCGGCCGCGTTGACAGGCTCTGACGGACGCATCGTCAACGACTTTACGATCAACGTAGCGACCATCAACGGAACAGGAAGTCAAACCTCCAACATCGCGATCATGCGTGCGATGTTCCGTATGGGGATCCCTGTTGCGGGTAAGAACTTCTTCCCCTCCAACATCCAGGGTCTCCCCACGTGGTATAAGATCCGCGTGAACAAAGATGGCTACACCTCCTACCGCGACCTGTACCACGTGGTCGTGTTGATGAACCCAGCGACAGCCCACGAAGACCACGACAAGCTTCTGCCTGGCGGCGTCTGCTTCTACGACGAAGCCCTTCGCATCCCGATGAACCGCACCGACATCACCTACTACCCCATGCCAGTCAAAGATCTGGTGAAGGAAATGACGGTGCCACCCAGCCTGCGAAGCTACATCGCCAACATGGTGTACGTGGGTTACTTCATCGAACTTCTCGGCGTCGAGCGAGAAGAGATCCGCAAGGCTCTCGACACCCACTTCAGCGGTAAGCAGAAAGCGGTCGATCTCAACATGAAGATGATCGACATCGCAGCCGAGCACGTCCGCAACAACATCAAGAAGCAAGACCCCTACTGGGTGGAGCGCATGGAAGGCGGAAACGCCAACAAGATCCTCCTCGAAGGCAACGAAGCTGGCGCGTTGGGCTCCGTCTTTGGCGGCGTTTCGGTGATCGGTTGGTACCCCATTACACCGGGGACCAGCTTCGCTGATGGCCTCAACGAATACTTGCCGAAGCTTCGCATGGACCCAGAGACAGGCAAACCCACGTACGCTGTCATCCAAGCCGAAGATGAGTTGGCCGCGATCGGAATGTGCTTGGGCGCAGGCTGGGCGGGTGCACGCTCGGTCACGTCAACCTCCGGCCCAGGGATTTCCCTGATGGCTGAGTTTGCAGGCCTGGGCTACTTTGCAGAGATCCCCACGGTGGTTTGGGACGTACAGCGCGTTGGACCCAGTACCGGTCTGCCCACACGAACCGGGCAGTGCGACATCCTCTTTACCTACTACCTCAGCCACGGCGACACCAAGCAGGTGGTTCTCTTGCCGGCCAACCCGAACGAATGCTTCGAGTTTGGTTACACCTCTCTCGATCTTGCCGAGACGCTGCAAACCCCCGTGTTTGTCCTCAGCGACCTGGAGATCGGGATGAACATGTGGATGAGCGATCCCTTGGAGTACCCCGAGCAGCCGATGCAACGCGGCAAAGTGCTGAGCAAAGAGCAGCTCGATGAGCTGGGTACCAAGTGGGGCCGTTTTGTCGACACCGATGGCGATGGCATCCCCTACCGCACCATCCCCGGCACAGAGCACCCACTCGCAGGCTACTTCACTCGTGGTACCGGCCACAACGCGATGGCTGTGTACAGTGAGCGCCCCGAAGACTGGGAAGAGAACCTTCAGCGGATCGAGCGCAAGTTCGAAACCGCTCGTGAGAAAGTACCCCAACCTGTCCTGCATCGCGACAACAACTCGCGCATCGGTGTGATTTCCTTGGGCGCCAATCACCTGCCCGTGATGGAAACCCTCGATATGCTCGACGCACAGGGCATGGTGTTTGACTACATGCGAGTTCGTGCGCTGCCCCCAAGCTATGCGATTCGAGACTTCATCACCAAGCACGATCGGGTGTTTGTGATCGAGAACAACCAGTCAGGCCAGATGAAGCAGATCCTGACCCTGGAGTTCCCCGAGCACGCTGGCACCCTTGAGTCGGTCTCCCGCTTCAACGGTCTCCCCCTCTCTCCGGATTGGTTGGCCACCGAGCTTCCCGCTCGCTACGAAGCGTTTAAGAAAAGCCAAAACTAGGGATTCTCGCTCTCTAGACAAACTCGACTCGCTCGTTTGTGCCGTTCACACGGCAATGACAACCAAGAGGAATCAATCCCATGGCAGATACACGACCGACACGCAAAGCAAAAACCAACGAAGCTGGCCTGGAAAAGTCGGATTACAAAGGACGCAACTCCACACTCTGCAAAGGTTGCGGTCACGACTCCATCAGCTCACGTATCATCAACGTTAACTTTGACCTGGGCCTTCAGCCCCACCAAACCATCAAGCTCAGTGGTATCGGTTGCTCCAGCAAGAGCCCCGCTTACTTCCTGGGTCGCTCCCACGGCTTCAACGCGGTACACGGCCGGATGCCCTCCGTTGCCACAGGCGCAATGGCTGCCAACCGCAGCCTCGTCGCGATCGCAGTCAGCGGTGACGGCGACACGGCCTCGATCGGAATGGGTCAATTCAAGCACCTCCTCCGCCGCAACGTCCCCATGGTCTACATCGTAGAAAACAACGGCGTTTACGGTCTGACCAAAGGGCAATTCTCTGCGACAGCAGACGAAGGTCAAACCCTCAAGTACGCTGGCGAAAACCCCTTCATGCCGATCGACATCTGTCTGGAAGCAGTGATCGGGAACTGTGGTTTTGTCGCTCGCTCCTTCGCCGGTGACCCCAAGCAGATCGACCAGCTGTTGAAAGCTGCGCTGTCTCACAACGGCACCGCCGTGCTGGACATCATCAGCCCCTGCGTAACCTTCAACAACCACCCGACCAGCACCAAGAGCTACCCCTACGGGAAAGAGAACGAGATCCAACTTCACGAGATCAACTACATTCCCCACTACGAAGAAATCACGGTCGAAGAGTATGGCCCAGGCGAATCCCGCACGGTCCAACTCCACGATGGCTCGCACCTCCAGCTCAAGAAACTGGCCGAAGATCACGATCCCACCGATCGTATGCAGGCTGTCCAGTTGTTGGAGAAAGCGCAAGACGAACGTCAGCTGTTGACCGGGTTGATCTACATCAACGAAGAGTTGGAAGACTTCCACACCCTCCACAACTTGATGGATACCCCCCTGGCCAATCTCCCCGAAGAGAAGCTTCGCCCCAGCCGCGAAGCCCTGGCCAAACTCAATGAAAGCTTCCGCTAGAAGAGGGAGACGGAAACCCCCAATCAAAGGAACAAAACACCATGAATGAATTGTTGATTTTCCTCGGACCTCCGGGCGCTGGCAAAGGCACCCAAGCCAAAAAACTCTGCAGCGATCGATCGCTGACCCAGTTGTCGACAGGCGACATGCTCCGAAGCCACGTCAAGCGCGGTACAGAGCTTGGTGTCGAAGCCAAGAAGATCATGGATCGCGGCGAGCTGGTCTCCGATGACATCATCGTGGGTATGGTCCGCGACGAGCTGAGCAACGCCTCTGATGGCGGCGCTCGCTTCTTGTTTGACGGATTCCCCCGCACGACCGCACAAGCTGAGGCTCTCGACAACCTCCTCGCCTCGATGAACACCGGCCTGGACGCCGTCTTGTTGCTGGAGGTGAACGAGGAAGAAGTGATTCAGCGCCTGCTCAAGCGCGCCGAATTGGAAGGTCGCAGCGACGACAACGAAGAAACCATCCGTAACCGGATGAGCGTCTACAAGAGCCAAACCGCTCCCTTGATCGAGTACTACGACAACAAAGGCTTGCTCAAGCGCGTGGACGGCCAAGGCACGATCGACGACGTCTACGCTCGGCTCTCGGGCCACTTTGCCTAACGTCGAGCCGTTCGATTCCCCGCTCTCGCTCCCCGCTCAGGCTGCTTCTGTTTCTTGCCTTTCGTCGGTTCTGACTTAGATTCTTGCCATTGTTCGATTTTTCAGTTGACAAATCGCCTGTATTTATGCAGAATCTCGCGTTCTGTATGCGAGCCGATCTGCATACAAACCCAAGAAAATCCAGGAAGAACATGTTTGATTCTCTGACAGACAAGCTATCCGACGTCTTCAAAAAGCTCAAAGGCCAGGGCAAGTTGAGCGAGCGCAACATTGAGGCAGCCCTCAAAGAAGTGCGCTTGAGCCTGCTCGAAGCGGACGTCAATTTCCGCGTGGTCAAATCGTTCGTGAAGGCGGTAAAAGAACGTGCCGTTGGTGCTGAGGTGATGAAATCTCTGACGCCAGGGCAGCAGTTCGTGAAGATCGTCCACGAAGAGTTGATTGTTCTCCTGGGAGAAGAAGACGAGACCGCCCTTAACCTGAAGCACCGCCCTCCCGTGGCGATGATGGTGGTCGGTCTGCAGGGCTCTGGTAAGACAACGACGTGTGGCAAGATCGCGCACATGCTGAAGAAGCAGAAGCGCACGCCGTTGCTGGTACCCGCCGACGTCTACCGCCCCGCCGCGATCCAGCAGCTCAAGACCTTGGGCACCCAGATCGACGTGGAAGTGTGGGACACTCAACCCGACGACGAGCCCGTGACCCTGGCCCAACAAGCCATGGATTACGCAGAAAAGAACGGCTTTGACACGGTCATCATCGACACCGCCGGTCGACTTCACGTTGACGGCGACATGATGGCTGAGGTTGAAGAACTCCGCAACACGATCGAGCCCCGCGAGATCTTGTTTGTGGCCGACGCCATGACCGGACAAGACGCTGTTCAGGTTGCCAAGGCGTTCAACGACCAACTGGAAATTACCGGTGTGGTCCTGACCAAAATGGACGGTGACGCCCGCGGTGGTGCTGCCCTCTCCATTCGCTCTGTCACCCAAAAGCCGATCAAGCTTGTGGGTGTGGGTGAGAAGATGGATCGCCTGGAGCGATTCTATCCTGAGCGAATCGCGTCCCGTATTCTCGGAATGGGTGATGTCCTCTCCTTGATTGAGAAGGCCCAAGAGAACTTCGACGCAGAGCAAGCCCAAAAGATGCAGAAGAAGATCATGAAGGACTCCTTCACCTTGGAGGACTTCTTGGATCACATGCAGCAGATCAAGAAGATGGGTCCCCTCGAAGATCTGATGAAGCAAATCCCCGGCCTGTCCGAGCAGATGCGGAAGATGGATCAACAAGAGGATCCCGAGAAGCACCTCAAACGAATCGAAGCCATCATCTACTCGATGACTGTCCAAGAACGTCGCAACCACCAGATCCTCAACGCCAGCCGCAAGCGTCGCATCGCGCGCGGAAGCGGGACCTCGGTCCGTGAGATCAACGAGTTGCTCAAACAGTTCGTGCAAATGCGCCGCATGATGAAGCAAATGTCGCGCATGGGCATGGGCGGTCTACGCAAGATGATGGGTCGGCTGATGGGCCGATAGATCACCCTGACTTTTCCTTGTCAAACGACAAACACTTTGGTTTACAGGACTATACACGAAGGAGTTCCTACCATGCCTGTGAAAATTCGCCTCGCCCGCTTTGGTTCCAAGAAACGCCCCATCTATCGTATGGTTGTCAGCGACATCCGCGCACCTCGCGATGGTGACTTCATCGAGCGAGTCGGTTGGTTCGATCCCCGCTCCGAGAAAGATGACAGCCTCCTCGTGAACCTGGAGCGTGTGGACCACTGGCTTGGCCACGGCGCTCAGCCCACCCCCAAGGCTGCTAGCTTGATCAAGCGCGCTCGTCGCACCGCGACCACCGAAGAAGCGTAACTCCCCCTTTGGTTCCTCCCTTTTCCTGGTGATGAGGTCGAAGCGAAACGTTGCTTTCCTCGCGACTTCATACACATAGGACCGCTCTCCCCCTGCACTGTACCCCGATCCCATTTTGCAATCTCCCGCAGAAATTTTGACAAACCCCTTGTCACCGGGCCGATCGGGTCTCAGTTTAACAGGTAGCGCGTTCAGCAGTGGCGAGAGCACTGAACATCATGCATCTCAATACCGTCGATACCACTCGACCAACGGATGCAGGCCGAACCCAACACTCGATCGCTCTTTTAGCCGCAAGCCAAGGACTTGAGGGACAAACAGATAGGCCCGCTTCGACAGAAATGGTTGATTCGTAGCCCATCTGCTTGTACGATTTGGTACCCCTGCAACGTAGTATGATCAGTAGATCAAACGTTGGTGACAGGGAGTCAGCTCGACAACCTCAACGCCCCTGGCGAAGAACAAAGAGGCCCTCGCAGGAACAAATCACAGAGTCTGGGGTTTAAACAGACCTGACAGTGGTTCAGCGGAGGCTTCGTTCGACAAGCCAGAAGGCTCGGGTTTTTTTGTTCTGCCTCCCTCGAACTGGCTTTCCCCGCTCGTTTGCAACATGCGCTCGTGACAGATAACAGCAGAATCCACCACCCCAACGAACCGCTCCCACTCTTACGCGGTGCAGTGAGGAAGACAGATGCTCAAGGACTTGGTACAGCTCATCGCAGAAGCACTCGTCGACCAGCCCGAACAGGTTCAGGTCACAGAAATTGAAGGCGAACAGACTTCGGTTATCGAACTCAAAGTCGCCAAAGACGACCTTGGGAAGGTGATCGGTAAGCAAGGGCGAACCGCTCGTGCAATCCGCACCATTCTCAGCGCAGCGTCTACAAAATTGCGCAAACGTTGCGTACTTGAAATTATCGAATAAAGCACAAGAAAAGGCCTGCTCTCTTTGGAGAAAGGTCGGCCTCCCCTTCTTGTCTTTGCCCCGGTAAGCCGGAACACTACTCGTGCACCCGAAGGTCTGACTCTCAGGTCGTGAACGCCTGTTGTTCTTTCCTCTTGGGTGCAAGAAACTCGTTTCCAATCGGTCGGTCATCGTGTATTCTCACCTCCACCCAAACCATCGTTTTGATGCTTTGCTCGGAGGAAAGAGAAAACTATCATGTCTGCGGACCGCTCCCCATCTTCAATCCAATCCCGCTCCCAAGGGTCGTCGTCAAAGAACGACTACGTTGTCGTAGGGGTCATTGCACAGCCCCATGGAATTCGAGGCGAAGTGCGTGCCCACCTGTTTAACCGCGACAGTGACATTCTCTCGGAAGTGCAGAATGTACAGCTTCGTCGGAAGGGCAAGCGACGGTCAGAGCCTTACACCATCACCCACTCCCGGTTTCACACCAAAGGCCCCCTGCTCCGTTTGAAGGAATGCCCCGACCGCACGCACGCGGAGGAGCTGCGCGGCGCAGAGATCCTCATCCACAACGATGACATGCCTGAGTTGTCGCCGGAAGAATACTACTACTTTCAGATGGAAGGCCTCCCTGTCTTTGACACCCACACAGGTGACGCCTTGGGAACAGTCCTCCGTGTCATGCCTTCCCCTGCGCAGGATCTCCTGGAGATTGATTACGAGGGTCGAAAGGTGCTGGTACCGCTGGTGGATGAACTCGTTCCCCTCGTTGACTTGGAAGAACAGCGGGTTGAGGTCAACCCCATTCCAGGTTTGTTTGACGAAGAGCCCTCCCCCCCAAAGAAGAACAAGAAGAAATCACCCTCCTCATGAACGAATCGCTCAAACAGTACATCGTCCTCACCCTGTTCCCTGAAATGTTTCCGGGACCGCTGGCTTCCAGCATCACAGGACGGGCTCTCGATCAGAACCACGTTGGCATTGAAGCCATCAACATCCGGGACTTCACCACCGACAAGCACCGCGTGGTCGATGACACACCCTACGGAGGCGGCAGCGGCATGGTGATGAAGCCTGAGCCGCTGTCTGCTGCGCTCGCTGCGGCCCGCGCCAAGCTGCCCGAAGGAAGCCCCTCCATTCTGATGACCCCGCAGGGAGAGCCCTTCTCGCAGGCTCGCGCCCATGAATTGGCGCAAGCGCCAGGGTTGTTGTTTGTGTGTGGAAGGTACGAAGGCATCGACGAACGCATCCGACAAACCTTCGACCTGGAGCTTTCCGTTGGGGACTACGTTCTCTCAGGAGGTGAGCTTCCCGCGATGCTGATGATGGACGCGATCATCCGGCTGCTTCCCGGCGTTCTTGGCAACCCAGAATCGCTGTCGGAAGAGTCCTTTCAGCGACATCGTCTCGAATACCCACAATACACCCGGCCTGCTCAGTTTCAGGAAGGAGAGGTTCCTGCAGTCTTGCTCTCAGGGAACCACGCCAAGATTCGACGCTGGCGGCGGAAAGAATCCCTCCGCCGGACCTTGCAACGGCGGCCCGATCTGTTAAAACAGTATCCTCCTGATAAAGAAGAGCAAGAGCTACTTCGTGAACTCCAAGCCGAAGAGGAAGCCAAATCCTAATGTCGTTCCCGCGCGCCCCGATATCGTTTACCCTTGTTCACTACCCCATCCGAAACAAAGTTGGTGAAGACATAGCCACGGCTGTCACCAACCTTGATATCCACGACGGTAGCCGGCTTGCCGCTACCTACGGAATGGAACACTACTTCCTGGTCACGCCCATTGAAGAGCAGCGTTCCCTGGTTTGCAGAATTCGCGACCACTGGATCACAGGCCCAGGAACCAAGCGCAATCCCCAACGGCAAGAAGGCATGAAGCGTGTCGAACATGCCAACTCCGTGGAAGATGTGTCGGAGTTCCTCACCAAGAAGCACAACGTTCGCCCGCTGCTCGTAGGCACCAGCGCCAAGGCAACGGGAGAGCAGGCTGTCACCTACGAAGGTCTTCGTCAGCACCTCGCCGAAAAGGACCAGCCCATTCTGCTGTTGTTTGGTACCGGCTGGGGCCTCTCCCCTTCGTTGCACAACACCATCGACTTGTTCCTGCCGCCCATCTGGGGACCAACGGACTACAACCACCTCTCCGTTCGCGCCGCCATGGCCATCACCCTGGACCGACTTCTCGGTCGACACGGTTCTTGATCTACCAAGACGGCTTCTGAGCCAAACACCGTTCCATCTCACAACCCATTTCCGCTTCCGCATACTGCGATGAAGGAGGAATCAACTCTGATGACGCCCCAACCTCCCTCCACGCTGTTCCGCTTTGCCTTGCTTCGACTTCTCCCTGGAGCCCTGCTTATCAACTTCGCCATCAACTACCTGATAGGCTGGATGATTTACGGGAGCTACAAGCAGATACCTCTGTGGGGTGGAGCCAGCATCCTTGTGGACACCGCCGTTGGCACTCTGTTGATTGCGTTTTTCTCGTACCTGTCGGTGGAGACCGTGTCGCGACGGGAAGCCAACGCAGGACGAATCGCAGGTGGAGGTCGCAAGGGTGTCTTTCTTTGGCTGGAAAACAACGCGGCCCTCGGTGGCTTGTTGTTTGGCCTTGTTCTGGCAGTGATTTGTACCTTGGGGATATGGGCGTTCTTTCGTCAACGCGGCTCCTCCGGCCTCTCCGCCTCCCACTTCTTGTGGTTCAAAGCCTTGTACTCCGCTGCTATCGGTGCCATCGCCTCGTTTGGATCCGCGATGCTCGCAGTACAGAGCGCGGCCGCTCCCTACAACGACCCGCGCTGGTGCAAAGATCCAGAAGCACCGGTCGAGGGTGTCACCTATCCCTGCGACTACATCGACAAAGGCGCCATCGCCGTCACCAATGAGGAGAACGGTTGCTCAGGAACCCCCACCTGGCAGCTTGTGGTGAAGGGAAACCTCGACGCAGATCACGTCCGAACCGCGCTGGAAGACACCATCACCCGGTACCCTTCCCTTGCCACGCTGATCCAATCGTTGGACGGTCACCCCGAATACGCCACCCACTTTCGGTACGCGACCCACCCCGACTTCTCCCTCGACGACATCTACGACGTGGTCGATCTTCGCGGCAAGCCGGAAGACGAGCTTGCGGATCTCCTGCAAGAACGCCTCAACCGCCACACGGACCAATTCCGCGACCCTCCGATGACCCTGACTCTTGTGTACACCCAAGACGATGAGTGTCGCCTGCTGTTCCGTCAGCACCACGGCATCGCTGACGGTCGCGCCTTTATTGAGCTGCTGATCGACTTCGCCAACTACCTTAATGCTGCTCAAGAAGGCCGCCGCCCGAGCGAAGAAGACCTCGCTCCGATCCATCGTCGCCCGGAGTTAGAAGCCCTCGGCCTTGAGGAAAAAGAGCAAGCCAAGCTGACCTCCGCTGGATTCAACTGGTTTGTGGGGTCATTCCTTGGTCGTTATCTTAAACCCACCACCCACCTGCTGCAAAACGAGTCCAACGACTACACCGGCGGCAATGGCACCATCCATTGGGTGTTCTCGGACGAGGTGCTGAGCGAATGGAAGCCGAAAAGCCGTGAACATGGGGTCAATCTCAACTCCCTCTTGAAGGCCGCGATTTTCGACGCCAACCGCTCCTGGCACAAAGAGATGGGTCGTCCCCTCGGCAAGACCGTTGGAACGATGGTGATGGAGACCCGACCCCGTGACGGGAGCTTCCGCTCGTTCGCCAACCACCTCGCCACTTTGGAAGTAGAGATCGACCTGAATAACGACGATAGCACGCTGGATATCGCTCGTTCGGTCCATGCACAGGTTAAGAAGCAACGGGACAGTCAGCTTCCAACCAAGCGACTCCTGATCGAACAAAAGCTTGTCGCAGGTCTGCCGATGGACCAAATCACCTCGCACGTTTTCGACAAGCGCAACGCCTCTGACAATGTGAACTTCTCCAACCTCATCCCGCTTAAGATTCCCAATCTGGAAGGTGACGGCTGGCTCGTGGATGAGATCTTAATTACCACGCCCATCACACCACGCCACGGCATCATCGTGACGGTGATTCGCTACAACGGCAAGATTATCTTCAACATCAACTACAAAGAATCGGCAGTGACCCGGGAGGAAGCTGAGACCTTCTTCCAGCACTTCCGAACGTCTGTAGTGGATGCGCTGGGCGTTGCCCCAGAGGAAGTTCCGAGTGGAGCGGTGGCCCCGCCGCCCCTTCCTGTGAAGGAAGCTCCCCCCTCGCCTTTGGAGAAGAAGCCCTGGTTTGCCAAACCCTCCGGCGTCTCCTTCTTAACCAAACCAACAATCGGTTGGATGTGGTCCTTGGCGGCTGTTGTGCTGACCCTCTCGACGTTGTTCATCGGTATTGTTCTGGATGACCAACTCCAACACCTGCAAGTTAGCGGCAAGAAGAGCCCGCACTACAGCGACGCCCGGCCGCTGGACCTGTTCCACTTTATCTCAGACAGCAACCGCAAAGCCTTGATGGAGAGCGGCGCGTATCCCTGGTGGACCGCGCCCAAGCTGCAGCTCGCGTTCTTCCGACCGATCAGTTCGGCGACCCACTGGCTTGACTACAAGCTGTGGCCCAGTATGCCGGTCTTAATGCACATCCACAGCCTGCTCTGGCTGATGATTCTGGTGTTACTCACCACGGCTTTGTATCGACGGATGATCCCTGTTCTATGGGTCGCTGGTCTGGCGGGTTTGCTTTACGCCATCGACGAAGCCCACGGTCTGGGAGTGGGCTTTCTTGCCAACCGCAACGCCCTGATCTCCACCAGCTTCGCGGTACTCACGTTAATCCTCCACGACCGCTGGCGGCGCCATGGCTGGACACTCGGTGCGCTCCTCGGCCCGCTGGCTCTGGCCCTTGGCCTGCTGTCTGCGGAGTTTGCCCTGTTTGCCACCGCCTACTTGTTTGCCTACTCCGTCTTCCTAGAGAAGAAGGGGCTGGTCCAACGCTTCCTGCCGCTGATTCCCTATGGTGTAGTGGTGGTGGGCTGGCGGGTCATTTACAAGATGCTGGGGTACGGGGCGTTCCATTCGGGGGCTTACATTGATCCCTTGGGTGAACCGGTCCGATTCTTGACCGCTGTGTTGGAGCGCCTGCCCACCTTGCTCCTTGCTCAGTGGACCTTCGTCAGCGCCGACTTCTGGATGGTCAACTCCCACACCTACAACATCACCCAGGCCGCTTTGGGTGCAGCCTTCTTGGGGCTAATTGCCTGGACCTTGCGGCCGTTGTTTCGAGAAAGTGCCACAGCGCGGTTCTGGGGTTTGGGGATGCTTCTCGCTGGGCTTCCCATCTGCGCCACCTTCCCTCATGACCGTATCCTGTTTGGTGTAGGCATCGGCGCCATGGGACTGATCGCGCAATTCATCGGCTTTCGCTTCCACGCCACCCAGCGACAGGAACGAGAACAGCAACAGAACGACCCCAACGCACCTGCTCCCTTCCCCAAAGCTCGTTTCACCCCGCGCGGCTGGGGGGTTCGTACTCTCGCAGCGTTCTTGGTCCTCTGTCATGTGTATCTGGCGGCTATCTTCCTCCCGATGAAAGCCCTGGCTCCGATGTTCCTCCGTCGCTTGGAAGCTCGCGCCTACCAAACGGCTCCGAAGGATCCAAGCGTCACGAAGAAGTCTGTCATCCTACTGCAGACGCCGGGATTCTTGGCACATACACTGTTCGCGATGTACGCCTTGCGAGACCAGCCACAGCCCAAGCTGATGCGCCAGTTGAGCATCACGCTCAAGCCTTTGAAGGTTCGACGCGACGACGCCCACACCCTAACCCTTACAGCGACAGACTTTTTGGTGGACCGCTCGACCCGCTACCTGGTTCGCAGCACCGCGCTCAAGTTCCGTCAGGGAGAGGTGTTCCGACGCAAAGGAGTGACTGTGACGGTGACCAAGCTTGGACCCAGCGGTCGGCCCCAAGAAGCCACCTTCCGCTTCGACAAACCGTTGCGTGACCCTTCGTACCTCTGGATGGTCTGGAAAGACAAAGGCTTTGTTCCCTACAAACCTCCCGCCGTTGGCAAAACCGAAATCCTACCCGCCATCGATCCCGTGGGCATCTTCTTCTAAAGCACATCACAACGTTCTTGAAACGTGCTCTCAAAACTCTCTCTCTTACATCTCTCCAAGAACGCAACACTGGTTGAAGAAGAGGAACTCTTACCTTTTGTTCGATCTTGTCAACCTCTCCGTATTGCGCTGTTCTAGGTCTACACTAAGACACTTTCTTGCAAACAAGCCAGCCCACTGATATCTAGGCCGTTCATAAAACACAGACGCCGCAAGCAGAACATGGACTTCTTGCTTTTTTCTCGTCGATACGTTTTGGATACGCCGCATACATAAAACACGTTCCAACCATGAACGTGGTTCATGTATTAGGCCTGAGGTCATCTACTTGAGTAGGAGTGTTGGATGTTCCGACTACGTTTCTCCGTTTTGGTTTTGATGCTTTTCCTTGCTTTACCCACAAGCTCGTCACTGTGGGCGAACGGTACATCCCCTAACGTATTGGTGTTGCCCCAAGGTCCGGGCTCGATTGGTGGACTGGGTGAAAATGTCCAGGCCAACTTGAACATGGGGCTGATGAGTTACACCATCGGGGTGGTTGTTCCCGAAGGTCGTAACGGCCACAGCCCTGCCATCAGCATCACATACAGTTCAGGAGGAAGTCCTGGTGTGATGGGGATTGGCTGGAGCTTTAACGCAGGAGGAAGCATCTCGCGCTTAACGGTCCGTGGTCTCCCCAAATACGACAACACCGATCGTTTCTTTTCGGGTGGTGAGCTGGTCAAGGTTCCCAACTCCCCTTACTATCGCTCTCGCATCGAAGGTGGCTTTGCCCGCTTCCGCTGGATTCGAAAGGACGACAACGACCAACAGGGATACTGGGTCGCAGAGCTTCCGAATGGCTCCAAGGCTTACTACGGCGCGAGCGCTGACGGCAAAACCGACACAGAAGCCCAGGTGTATGGAACAGAAGGTACGTTCCAATGGGAAATGAAAACAGCCGTGGATCGCAACGGGAATCGCATCGAGTACACCTACTCCAAAGATGGCACCCAAAGTTACCTGGACAAGATCTCTTGGGTTTTTGATAAATCTGGGAACGCTTTGTACCAGGCTGAGTTTGTCTACGAAGCCCGCACAGACTTCATCTCCGATGGACGACCCGGCTTTGACCTGCAAACCAAAAAGCGCGTCAAAGAAATTCGCATCACCTCCAACGGTCAAAGCTTCCGCACTTACAAGTTTGAATACGAAGACGCCACAGGCCTCTCCCGCCTGACCAAAGTCCTCCGCTACGGCCGAGACGGCAAGACCTTGTTCCCCGTCACCTTCGTGATGAAGTACAGCGACGCCACCTTCTCTGCGGCCAACAGCAAGCTCGTCCAGATGAAGACAAGCCTCGGCATCAACCTGAAAAATGGCGACGCTGACTTTGTTGACATCAACGGTGACGGGCTTCCTGATGTCGTGAACACTTCGGTCAGTCAGCACCAGTTCTACATCAACAAGCTAAGCCTGACCCAAGACCTGAAACAAGACACACATGACTTCCCAAAGTCTGCAATCCTCGTGAACCCCAAAGGCCTTGCCAGCAAGCTGAGCAACCCCTCAGTCCAACTCTTGGACTACAACGGCGATGGCTTCACAGACCTCGTCAACGCCGCCACCCAAATCAAGCAGATCTACCTGAACAAGGGCAACGGCAAGTGGGAAGACCAAAGCCAGTCGGTCGAAGAGTTCCCCGTCAAAGGCGACGACCCGAACCTCCGTTTCTTCGACTACAACGGCGACAAAGCCATCGATATCATTCGCTCCAACGGCGACACCACAACCTATTGGGTCAATGACAAAAACGGCAAATGGGTCAAGGTAGACGGCGGCAAAGGGATCGGCGCCTCGTTCGACAAAGACCTCATCCGGCTGATCGACATCAACGGTGACAACCTCACCGATGCGGTTTGGATTACCAAAACCAGCCTTCGCTACAAGAAATACCTGGGTTATGGAAAATGGAGCGACTGGATCAACGTCACCGTTCCCGGAATCGAAAACTACGAGCTCTCCACCAAGGCTCAGTTTGCCGACGTCAACGGCGATGGAATGGCCGATATGGTCACCTTCCTGGGCAACAAGATTGTTTACTTTGTGAACAAGAACGGGATGGAGTTTCAAAAGGGTCAGGAGATCCAATCCTTCCAAGGACAAAACATCCCTGACAGCACCAACACCATCATCCGTATCACCGACATCAACGGAAACGGCTCTCGCGATATCGTCTGGCTCACCAACACCGGGCAGATTACCTACCTGGAGCTGTTCAGCAAACGACCGAACTTGTTGACAGAGATCTCCAACAGCATGGGCCAACGCATCAACGTCGACTACGGCTCTTCGGTGTATTACTACCTCCGCGACCAAAGCTGTGACCCCAAAACGGACGAAGCTTGTGAAGGACCCTGGCAAAACAAGATGCCCATGGCCTTCACGGTAACCACCAAGATCACAACCTGGGCCTCCCAATCGGACAAGCCTGAAGCCCAAAGCACTCCCACGACGGAGGAGAAGCCAACAGTCCAGAAGATCTACTATCACAACGGATACTACGACGGTACCGAGAAGCAGTTTCGAGGATTTCGCAAAGTGGAGTCTGTGTATGTCGGTGATAGCTCGATCGCAACCCGACGCGACTTCATCGAATACAACGTCGGGGACACAGACGTATACTTCCACGGAAAGCCCCTTCGCACCGTCACGATGGATGACAAAGACAAGATCTACCGTGAAGTAAAGACAGAGTGGAAGGATTGTGGAACACCCTCCGGTGCTGACGCCAACTTGAACCCTCCCGTCCGCTTCATCTGTATGAACGCGCGGGAGAGCATCATCAAAGAAGGTCTCGCCTCCGACCAGTGGAAAACCATCCGCACGGAGTACGACTACGACGGATACGGCAACAAAACGTTGATGAAGAACTTGGGGATTAAGGACAAAGAAGGCGACGAGCTTGTCCTTAAGTCAAGCTACATCACTCCCAGCAACCCCAAAGCGGAAGCCTCCATTTGGAACCTCCGCAGCCTGAAGAAGTTGGAACGATGTATCAAAGAAGCTGGCCCATGCGCCGAGATCAACTACTTCTACGATGGCGAAGCCTTCCAAGGTCTCCCCGCTGGTGAGCTGACAAAAGGGAACCTGTCACGCATCACCATCAAAGCAAGCTTGACAGACAACACCTACGTGGAGCTGAAGCGCCGGAAGTACGACGACTACGGGAATGTGATTGAGGAAAAAGGACCCACAACCCAGCGCCGAACGTACGAATGGGATAGCACCTACTTCCGCTTTCCCGTCAAAGAAACCATCTACATTGGCGCCATCAGCTTAACTGCGAGCACAGATTGGGATTACAGCCTCAACGAAGTCACTCGTTCCACCGACATCAACGGCAATGTAACAACCTATACCTACGACAACTTTGGTCGCTTGCTTTCAGTCTTTCAAAACGGTGACCCCCAAGACAAGCCCTCCGTTCAATACAAGTACGAATTGCAGCCCCCTCTCAGTAAGATCACCGTGCTCCAACGCTCGGTTCAGGGAGGAGAGCAAGATCGCAAGAAAGTCGATTGCTACGATGGATTGGGCCGGAAGTTGTCCCAACAGATCTGGGTCAGCGGAAACAAGTACTCCGTGGTCAATCATCATAGGTACAACTCCCGTGGAAAGATCGATACCTATTGGAACACCTACGAAGGCGACGGCAACTGTAGCTTTGTGCCATCCCAGGCCAACCAAGCTCAGGCCACCACCCTTCAGTTTGATGCCTTGGGTCGTGAGATCAAGAAGACCTTTCCCGACCAATCGTACAGCGAGATGGTGTACAAACCCTTCCGCGTCGAGATGTTTGACACCGAAGACACTCGCAAAGAGTCACCGCACTTCAACACCCCTCGTATCGTGATCTTGGACGGTCTCAACCGAACCATCGAAGACATCCAAACCATCGCCTCAGGCAAAACACTCTCGACCAAGTACACCTACAACAGCGTCAACGCAAAGATGAAGCATCTGACCGCTTCCATGACGTTCCCTGATGGCACGGTCAAAACACAAGAGTACAACTTGTTGGGGCATCTCACCAAGATCATCGACCCCGACCGAAGCACCGTTTCGATGAAGTACGACGACAACGGTAACTTAATCGAGCGCATCGACGGTCGCGGCCGAGTGACAGTCTATACCTACGATGTTCAGGGACGAATCCTTACACGACAGGAAAAAGACAAGGCCGACACCAAGATTACCTACACCTACGACATCCCTTCACAAGACTTCCCCACCGCGACCAACCTCAAAGGTCGCCTGGCAAGCGTGTCGTTCCCCAGCGGAACCATGTACCACTCTTACTCTGTTCGAGGCGACAAGGTCTTGTCCCGGCACGTCACGATGGGAACCACCTTTGAGGTCAAGCGAACCTTCAACAACATGGGGGAAACAACCTCCGAAACCTTCCCTGATGGACGCAAGGTCACCTACACCTACGATGGAGCAGGCCGGGTCAGCGCCATCCCTGGCTTTGTCAAAAGCATCACCTATCTCCCGAACGGAGCGATCGGCTCGCGAACCAGCGAAAACGGTGTTGTCACCAACTTCACCTTCACACCACGCATGCGAATTAAGGGCATTGAGGTCAAAAGCAACCCAGGCTTTAAGTACGAAATGACTCAAGATACCGTGGGCAACATCACCAGCCTGCAAGAGACCTACAACGGCCAAACCCTTCAAAACACCTACACCTACGACGGCCTGTATCGACTGACAGAGGCTTCCCTCGACAGCGGCAAAGAGGTCCTGAAGTATGGCTTGGACAACAACCACAACCTGACCACCAAGACCTCAAGCCTCGGCAAAGAGAGCGCAGTCCATGTAGGCAACTACACCTACGATGCGAAGAAGATCCACGCAGCAACACAAGCTGGCGACATCAAGATGAGCTACGATGACGGCGGAATGATGACGCAATGTGGACCGTACCAATACACCTGGGACTACGCCGGCCGAATGAAGTCATCCACGATCAACGGAAAGACCGGTCGTTACTGGTACGATCAGACCTACTTCCGGATGATTAAGGAAGAAGACGGCGTCCACGCCTTCTACCCCTTCTACAACTACCGGATTCAAGACGGTCACGCGAAGATCTACGTCCGCCTGGTTGGCGATGTGGTCGCGGAGTGGCGCGGAACCCAAGGAGCTGTTGCATTCTTTGACGATCTTGCCCCTGCGACCGGAGACTCTACCCTAACTCCCAAGCCCGATGGGACCATCAATGTGGCTGATGCGTGGGTCTACTACGCAGGCCGGAACAAGCTCCTGACGATCAAAGTGAAAGAGCGCAACATCGACCTCGACCTAACGAAAGACATGTTGGACGTCGCAGTAGACAAACTCCTCCAAACCAGCGATGAGAAGTTGTACATCCACACCGACCACCTTGGCTCCGTCCGCATGGTGACCGATAGCACCGGAGCTTCCGTCGGTTACAAGCGCTACTACCCTTACGGTTCGATCCAAAAGAAAGAAGGAAACCTCCAGGTTCTCGACTTCCAGGGTCAGGAGCGCGACGCCCTCACGAACACGACCTTCTTTGGAGCCCGACACCTCGACAACAAGCTTGGAAAGTGGCTGAGCCCCGACCCCTTGTTTGAAGAAGCCAACGGCTCGGACGATGAGTGGAACAGCTATGCGATGGTAAGCAACAACCCACTTCGCTTCCGTGACCGCGATGGAATGGCCTCGGATGACGGTGTCCTTTGGACCTCTGTCGCATCGGGAACCTTGGGCGCTGCTGCTGCCATCACCGTCGGCATCATGACGTCACACAACAACCGCATTAACAAGAGCGCTCACGGGAAAAAGACCAACTACACCCAACGTGCGATGGCTTTCGGTGCCTTCCTCAATGCAGGTCTTGGGATTACCGCGACGGCTTTGATGGGGGCAGGCCATGAGAACACTGCCAAACTGTTTGGTATCGCCATGGGAGCCATTGGAACCATTCGGGGTATGATTAACACCTTCTTCGAGATGCGAAAGTACAACACCATCCGGCAGTTCAACCCAACAGAATACTCCAAAACGCGTCACCGTATCGGCGTCACGGCCCGAGCGGTCAGCGCGGTCGCTAGCGCAACACAGACCGGACTTCTGGCCTTTGGTGGCGATTCGACGGGAGCCTTCATTGGTGCGATGGCTGCAGCAGGAGTAGGTATCGCCGCAAGCCTGACCGCGTCTGGCGCGATCAAGACCAACTGGAGCATTAAGAAGCCCTTTAACGTCTCCACCTCGTTCTCCCGCTCCCTGGGAGAGAAAAAGTTCTGGCGGACCCGAGGAACTCGTGCTCGGGCCAAGTCCACCGCCCCCTTGAGTGCTGCAGTCGCTGGCTTCTCACAAATATTCTTTAGCCCCGTGAAAGCAGGACCCGATTCGGCCTTGCCCACCAAGCCTGGCATCTGGAGCCGCATCCGAGCCAAGTTCAAGAAGAAGAAGTAACTCCGTCTTCCTTAGCCCTTCCCTCTTCTTTGGGATGAACTCTTCTTCCCGTCCCCCCAAACCAACTAGACATTCCCCTCGCATCCTCTTTCTTTGGAGAGTCATGACCTCGCTGGAAAGCGTTGCACCAACATCTCTCGGAGTAGCTCCAATCGACGAGGAACAAAGTGACGACTCGGTTGAAGCAGCCAGACTTGTTGCACATGGTTCGAGAAAGGCAACAAGATGGGTTTCAGCGTTCCAGCCTCAACATGAGGCTCGGCCAAATACTCGGGTAACTCAGCGATTCCCAGCCCGGCAAGCGTTGCGTCCACCAAGGAAACCACATCACTCACCTCCAACACCCACGGCAGCACAGGAACAAATGTGCGTCCCTCTTGTTCAAGGGACCAGCTCGCGTTGCGCGTTGAGGTTTGAAACAAGAGCGCCCGGTGGCCCTTCAATTCATCGGGATAATGGGGAGTTCCGAACGTAGCAAGATAGCTAGGGCTGGCGTACAATCGACGTGTTTCTGTACCCAATAGCTTCCCGCTCATTGAGCTATCGGGCAACGACGCTGCCACTCGTATCGCCAGATCAATGCTGTCATGGACCAGGGCAAAAGGCTTGTCTGACCACAAAGCTTGGACCTGAACCATCGGATACTGCTCCATGTACTCCAACAACAACGGCATGACGCGAACACGGCCAAACACGGTGGGTGCCGTCACACGAAGCCTTCCTCTGGGTTCTTGGTGTTGTGTACGAAGAGTCTCCTCCATCACCTCCAGCTCTTGCAGCCACCTCCGGCATTGCTCTGCGTGAATCTCTCCCTCTTCGGTAAGCGCCATAGAACGGGTAGTTCGACGAAACAAACGTACGCCCAAATGATGCTCCAATTGGGAGATGTGTTTGCTCACAGCTCCAGGAGAAATCCGCAGCGAACGCGCCGCACCTGCGAAGTTTCCAGCATCCACCACTTGGACAAACGTTTTCATTGCAATGAGACGATCCATACTGAGCCTATTCGTTCTGATTTGGAATGAGTTATGCATTCAATCTACCATTGAATCACGAATCGGAAACAATGTATAGAGTATCCATCAATGAGGCCAAGCAACATCGACCTCCCAACAAGCAAGCAGGAGAATCCCATGAAAGCCTTTGTCGTAAGCGAACAAAACACCGATCAATTTGTGGAAGTAGAGCAGGAACGACCGACGCCAACAGGGCATGATTTGTTGGTTGAAGTCAAAGCAGTCTCCCTCAATCCAGTGGACACCAAGGTTCGACCCCAACGGGCCAACAAAGCCCTTGGATTTGATGCTTCAGGCGTGGTTGTTGCGGTGGGAGAAGAGGTGAAGCACTACCGCCCTGGAGATGAAGTCTACTACGCAGGAGACATCACTCGGGCTGGCTCCAACGCAAGCTTTCAACTGGTGGACGAGCGGATCGTGGGTCGCAAGCCGATCTCACTCCATCACATCGAAGCTGCGGCCTTACCGCTCACCTCACTAACAGCGTGGGAAGGTCTCTACGAGAAATTGAAGGTCAAGGAAGGCGGCACTCTTCTCGTCATCAACGGCGCAGGCGGTGTTGGCTCTCTCGCCATCCAACTGGCCAAACGTGTCAGCAACATGACGGTGATAGCAACCGCCTCCCGAGCCGCCTCCCAAGAGTGGGTCAAATCGATGGGTGCTGATGCAGCGATCAACCACAGAGAAGATATGGCGGCCCAACTCAAAGCGTTGGGACACGATCATGTCGATGCTATCTTCAACTGCTACAACACCGACGTTCACTTTGACGCGATGGCGGAGATCATCGCTCCTGGCGGCCAGATCGTCTCCATTGTAAGCTCCCCCACGCCGCTGGATATGACCAAGCTATTTTCCAAAGGCGTTTCGTTTTCCTGGGAGTTCATGTTCACCAAGTCGATGTACCAAACAACCGATATGTCGACACAACGGGACATTCTCAACAGCGTAGCCGACCTGGTTGAACAAGGGGTCCTAGTCACCACATTGACCGAAAACGCAGGAACGCTCACTCCAGAGACACTCGCCCAAGCCCACCAACGCCAGGAGTCAGGCTCCATGATTGGCAAGCTTGGACTCTCCATGCCCCAAAGCTAACAAGACGTTAGCCTAAGTCACCCCATGCTACTGCACATTGCAGTGGCCTTCTCCATCGATGTGACCCAAGGTTTTGCTCAACTGGGTGACGAAGGCGTGGAGATCCTTCACCTCTGAAAACCTCCCCACCCCATAGGTAGACAACCCGGCAAACTCCGCCCCAGAGACGCCAGCTAACTCCTCGACCGTAACAACTCCGTCGTCGTTTTTGTCGGCTTGGGCGATGGCGTCAAATCGCACTTTGGCATCGTTACTTTCCAGGTCATCGTAGAAGAAATGATCGGCGTGAATGGTGAATTGTGCTGTCGCTGTCGAGCCTGCCGAAACCACAGCCTTCGACTCACAACCAGCGTATGTGGTGTCGGTCTTAAAGCCCCAGGCAAAGGTCTTGGTGACGTTCTCTTTGGTGGCTTTTCCTTCCAAGTAGATGGAGTAGCCGTTGTCTTGCATCAGCTTAAGGTCGGCTGCGCTAGCGTTTCCAGCCTCCGTAGCAGAGGTGGCGGGCGCAACTTTGTAGGTCAAGTTGTCCCAGGCTGTGGCTTCGACCGCTTGTTCCATAAAGGTATGTTTCCCTGCTTGCTTCAGGTCAAAGACCTTAAGCGCAGCAATATCCGGTCCTGTGGTCCCTGAACGCGTCGCCAACTTGGCCTGCCCCACGACAATCAAAAAGCGGGTGAAGGTAATCTCCCAGCCGTCCTCGACTTCACTTGCGGGGATCTTGTCTTCCACAAACTCTTCCCCCCACACCGTTAGCTTCAACGTTCCTTGGCCTCCACCACAACCGACCATCCCCCACACCAGACACACCACTGCACTCACTGCAAACAGCTTTTTCATCGTTTTCATTGTTGGTTCCTTATCGTATCTATCGTTTGGACGTTTGATTTACTTCAAAGCGGTTAATGCCCATGAGAAGGAGAAGTTCGCGCTGGACACCACTGCCTTTCGCAGGATCGTGACAGACGACGAAGAGGCCGACGTCGGCGTTGCTCCGTTCTTACCTGGAAGAGTCGTGACATCCACCAACTCAAACCAACGCTCCACGTGCACCCGAAGCATCACAGAAGCTGGCGAAGAGCCCACTGTGTGGCTCGCGTTGAGCCCTTCCACTTTTTGCTCTGACAAGGGAACTTGCAGCGCAAACTCCACGACTTTGTCATCGCGTGTAGCTTTCCCTTCGAGAGCGACCATCCCTTTGGTGCCAAAGGTCAACTCGCCGGTTCCGTAGCTCCCGGTGAACGCCTGCATCACTCCAAGAGAACTGGACGTGTTGCCCAACAAGTTGAGCGTTTTGTTCAGCCGCAGCTCCGCTTTCACCGCGCCTGCCTCATAGTGACCTGGGTGAGCCTGTGCTTCTTGTCTAGGAAGCAGCCATAACGCCGGAAACAAGTTCGGCCACAGCGACCTTTGAGCGTAAGCAGAGTGGCCTTCGTGGAAGCGAACGTATTCCAAAGACAACTCGGCCTTGGTCAGCGTAATGTTCCACCCAGCAGAGTTTGAAAACGATGCAGCTGCCGGCTCATACCGAAGCATCACAGAGGTGGGTCGGACAGGAGGCTGCCCACCACAGGCCACCACCCCAAACACGAGGGGCAACAACAATGTCAAACTCAGAATCCATCGATTGATCTTGTATTGTTTCATTCGTCTTCACTCCTTGTACGAATGTTTTTATCTTGAGATTCACCGGACGCATCCGGCTTAAAACACGTTGAATCCAACCGTGGCAAAGAGCCGAAACGGTGTGCCTGCGGTGTAATGCAGCTGCGGGATCTTTTGCGCCCCCACCCCTTTTTCGTAGGCAGAGGTGTACACAAACTGACCGTCTTTCCATTGGCTGTTGAGAAGGTTTTGCGCATCCAAACGCAAGAACACCGGGCCAATTTGAACCCGTGCGACAGCGTTGAGTTGGAAGACGGTGTCGGCTTCAAAACCAAACGGGAGAGGCCGAGGTCCCAACACAAAGGTCCGGACGCCCAAGAGCACCTTCCAGAACCGGTTCCGCGATTGCCAGCGCATCACCAAACCATTTCGCATCAACAAACGCGGCGCAAACGGTATCGGTGAGCCATCTGCAAGAAGCTGGCCTTCGCTGTACGTCAACGAAGTATCCAGCCACAGCCATGGGACAAACAGCCGGACACGAAAGGCCAACTCACCGCCCACCCGCCAGCTTGAACCGGCGTAAAGGTTGTTGGCCGTCGCGTGGTCAAAGATCAGCTCTTGCGCCATGTACACACCAAAGGCGGCAAGCGACACATTCGCCCAGTCTTTGTAGCGGAACCGCACGCCCACTTCGGCGTTGTGAGCTTCCTGAAACGGCACCCGCTCACCTTCTCGCAAGCTTCGCGCCTGCACCGAACGAAAGCCCAGTCCGTACGCGGCAAACAGGTTCCAACGACGCGCAAAGCGAAACCGTAGAATCGTCCGAGGGGCCAGAAACAATCCAGCGCCGTCTCGGGTAGGACCACGGATATCGTCGGCCGAGGCGACGTCTTCAACCGCGAGACCCAACATGGTCGCTCGCAGTGAGACATCCCAATAGAACCAGCGCACCGGATGAAACTGGAACGTTCCCCAGGCCGCGAGCTGATAGGTTTGCACGGTGGCATCAATTTCAGTGGTATGACGTTGATCGGTATCAGTCAGTCGATGTTGGCTTTGCTGAATGCTATCGTAACGAATCTCAGCGCCCGTTTGGATACGCTGCCGCAAGCCCCACCAATACCAGGAGCGTTGCCACTTCGCCTGTCCTCCAGCCTGCACAAAGCTGTGAAGTTGCTCAAAGGTGTCGCCCTTCTCGGAGAGCAGAAAGCCCGTGAAGTTTTCCTTGAGGCGTAAGTCCCGAGCCATCGCGTACATCATCACAGACGCTCGCTGTGGGCCGTCTCGCCAAGACAACGTGGCCTGACCCAAGAATCGACCGGAGTGACCCCCCAAGCCTTCTTGTTGGGCGTCGTAAAATCCGACGTTTCCGTTCTGAAGGTCGAACTCACGAAGCACACCGGCGCTGCCAAAGCGGCCGTAATGACCAGCCACAAGGAGCCGCAGTCGAAACTTCTGAATGCGCCATTGGAACTGGGCCATGCCACGACCTTCGATCCAGCCGCGGCCTTCACCGAAGCCGTTACTTTCTGCAAACTGGGCTGCCACAAACGACTCTTTGCCCATCCCTCGGGGTCCCCATGAGACCCCAAGTTCGCGCCGCAAGAAGTTATCCACGCCACCGTACACCGTCAGGCCACGCTGCTCCAAGCCAAGATCCACTTCCAGGCTACCGGTGATGGCAAAGTCTCCCTGGTGTCCGGCGAATGGGCCTTTCAAAGACCGCAGTCGCAGCACAGCGTTGGGTAACAAAAACCCGATGTCTGCGTACCCCTGGCCATGGATGTTGGAAGCCTCATTGATCGGGATGCCTTGCACCCGAACTTCCAACTCAGAGCCATGCACCGCGTCAAAGCCTCGAAGAAAAAACTGATGAGCCTTCCCCCGGCCTGTGTGCTGCGAAATGTACAAGCCTGAAACGGAGTTCAGCACATCAGCAGCTTGCGACCGAGCGTAGGTTTTGAGTTGTTTCTGTCCAACCTCATCGGACGCTGCAGTTGCCGCACGAAACACACGCGCTCGTGTCTCTGATGAGAACACAAACATGGGCTTCTTCGCACGAGGCGGCTTTCTTCGCGTCTTAGACTTTGAAGCTTTGAAGCTCTTGGACGGTTGTGACTTCGTCTTGGCCTTTCGCCCGTTCTTGGGTTGTTTTGTAGTGGCTGAAGTACCGCGCGGCGTAAGTGTTTTGGGCGTTGGAGCTGCCCACAAGGCATTTCCCGACCACAACACACCACACAGCAGACACAGCCCCACCACGATCCCACGAACTCGCGATCGATGGTACATCCTGAAAACCTGTAGTGGCATCACCTGAAAGACAGTAGACACAACAGCGCCCGCTCCAAACCGGAGCCATCTATCTCACAGGAGATCAAATCAACTTGTCATACCGAAAAGTCAGGGAGGCCAACAGGAGGAGCGCGAGGCTGTGAAGGATACCTGTCGTGTTTGTTTTCAAGATGAGAGAAAGAGAAGAGGTTGCGGTAACGTGTTGGGGGATAGACCACCAATACCGCCGCGAAAGAAAGAGACGGACACAAGCTCAGGCCAAAGTGCCAGAGCGTACCCTCTCCGTGAGAATGTGAACCTTGCAGCGGTTCACCGTGACTGTGTTCCTCACCACGCAAGGTCTGTGAGGAATCATGAGAGTGAGGGGTTCCGTGATGGTGGGCCTGCTCATGAGGAGTCAATCGCTCCCAAGAAGGAACAGGCACCACAGCAACGGCTGGGGGTCGAACGCTGCTCAAAGAGGCTGGTTGTACGGAAGCCTGCTTCGTAGAAGATGGCTCTTCGGACAGAGCCAAAGCGTCCCATGCGTCTTGGGCAACAGCCTCCAAGGAAGCCGCGATACGTTGGTCTTCCCAAGACGAGTGATGTGGTGTTTGTGCGTGCTGCCACTGGTGAAGCAAAGGCAAAACAGCAACCCCAGTCACAAACCAAACCAGTCCCATCACACCCCAAAAAGGGCGCGCGAAGGCGGGTAGGCACGGGAGTCTGTTCTTCAACATTGCATTTGCTTTCTGACAAGGGTACGTTGCAAAAACACTGTACCTATGTTGCACATTCCTGTCCAATCCATCTCGAAGAGCCAACCGTTTTCGTTAGAGGCAACGACAGACTGGAAGCGTTCAGCACACGTTGTGCTCTCTCTATCAACGAAGCCCAATAACGATTGGATTTGCACAACCTTCGTTCCGAGAAACCAAAGAGAACCTCCTTATGACAGAACTGGAACAGCTTCAGCAGGCCCTCGACGATGTGGAGAACGAATGCTTTGACATCATCGACCTCTACGACATCACAGAGTCCTTGGTGATTGAGGATGAAGCCACACTGGAGTTGCTGCTCTCGCATCTTGAGACCGACCGGTGGCGCGTAGAGATGGCGATCACGGAAACCCTGGGCCGTTCCACGATAGCTCACGAACGGATCGGGCCGATCCTTGTGCAAAGACTTCACCGGCCGGATTCGTCCGTTGTGGAAGAAGCCGCCAAAGCCTTTGCCCGGTTCCCTACCCAGGCTGAAGCAGGAGCGCCGCGTCTGATCGCCTTGTTGAACCATGAGCACCCATGGAAACGCCATAACGTAACTGGAGTCTACAAAGCTGCGATTTGTCGCTCATTCTCGGTTCCATGAGGAGGCTGTCTCGTGGCTGCTCCAACAGCTTCATGGACCACAACGGGAGGCTGTGCTGGAGCTGCTGCCACACGTCCAGGTTGGGCAAGCGCAGGTCAAAGAGACCTTACAGAGAGAGTTGTCCACAGCCTCGGATGCCGTTCTGGTGCGTGAGACGCTTCGAGCCTTGGGAGAGACCATCACTGCGCCGCGGGAAACAAAAGGGTTTGACTGGCAAAGTCAAGTCACAGGGGTATGGAAGCTATCGGGGAAACTGGTGTCGCCAATCCTGGCAGCGACCCCACAACGTATTGCATTTGGAGTCCATGAAATACTCCAAAGCACCGGTGATGACGCATGGACCACAGACGAGGACGCCGTCTACCTTGGATGGCTCGCAGAAACCGGAGAGCCTGTCACGTCTCGCTTGCCGGCCCATCTCCCCCCTGTTCCAGGTGGTGGTTACGGTGCCAAGCGCCGCTGGTCCATTGCAGCCCTCGACCAAGGGCCTGTGGCCGTCTTGCATGACCCATTCTCAGAATCAGGCGGGTGGGGTTGGCGCTCTCGTGTGGTTCGGCTGGACTGGAACGGTCAATGGTGGCGCGGCCAATCCAAAACGAACCCAGTCGAATGGGTCCCTTGGAAACCCACGGATACTCCCTCTGACGCTGCCTACTGTTTCGGCGAGTTGGTCGTCTGGAACGATGGAACAGGCACCCAGGCTGTCATCGACAATACACCTTACTTCCTCGACGATTGGGAGCTATCTGACGCCGTCGCTGGCGCGATGGAAGCCGCCGAACAAAGCCGCTCTTCCTGGACCTCGCTTCCTGTGAAAGAAGGGCAAGAAGACAGCTGGACCGTGGACGGCCTTGTCTTTCACGATATGTTAGCCTGGCTTCCGCAAGAGATCCCGGCCTACCAGGATGTCCCGAGCCATAGATTTAGCGTGGAGAGCGCCCTTCGAATCGGCGCAACGTTGGTCCTTGCCGTTCGAGGATGGAGCAAAGAACAACCAGGACCTCTCGATGCTCTGCTACGTATCCAACTGCCAGAAGGACAGTAACGTATCCAATCGGCTTAATGCTCACCTGTCAGGTTCTGCTTCTCGAAGATCTTAGCCTGAATGTTAAGTTCGTGCATGGCTCGCAAGGCACAGAAGAACAGGCTGGCCCGACCGTCCATGAACCCTCGCTTAATGATGTAAAGGTACACAAACATCAACATCGGTTTACCCGGCATCCGAATGTACAGCGCTTTAAGAAACTTTCGCCGCTTCACCGGGTCGTTGGACAACAAGTCCTGCATTGGAGGTAGCGCTTCTTCAAGCTGGTTGAGCCGACGCTTCGCGTTCCAATCGGAGAACTCATTCTGCTTGCGAATCCAGTACGACAGATCCTGGTTGGTGTCATGGATCAGATGGTTTTCGAGTGTTCCTGTTTTGCCATGGACCACGATGTTTTCGTGAACTTCGTTGTCCCAGCCACCCTCGTCTCGCATCCCCAGATCTTCGTACTCCCCTGCCCCTTTCCGGAACAACCGAAGCATCCAACCATGGTTCCACGAGCGCTTCATCCACTTGCCCAAGAAAATAAACTTCCAACGCAGGTAATAGCCGACGATATCCGGGTTTTGTATTGCTGCTGCCATTTCATCACGGAGCGCATCGGTGACTCGCTCGTCCGCATCGAGGATTAAGATCCACTTGGTCGCGATATCGAGGTTGCGGATCGCCCAGTTCTTCTTTTTGGGCCAACCCCCATCGTAGTCAAATTGAACAACCTCGGCACCCATGGACTCGGCGATTTCAACGGTGCCGTCCTTGCTATGCGAGTCCACAACGTACACCTTTTCAGCCCAGCGAACGCTATCAATCGCCTTCCGAATGTTAAGCGCTTCGTTCTTCGCGGGAATGATCACAGTGATAGGAAGTGACATGGATGGGTTGCTCCTCACCATTTTACGTTCAACAACACCTAAGACAATGTAGGCTCTTCGTACCTTCTTTTCGCCTGAGTGGCAGAGGTATCACACCTCACCCCTCCATCGCCAGCATTGAATGTCATTCCATCTTACAATTTATGGAGACTTGGGTTGACATAACATATAGACTTCATACCCACGACCCAAACATCTTCGGTCCGCGTTGTTGGTTTGGGGTTGCACTTTCTTTGAAAAAAGAGACACTGCTTTCAACCAGAAAACAAGGACAGGACAAGGAGAGTTGGGATGTTGGAGAAGTGGTTTCGGATCCAGGAGAGAGGTTCCAGCGTTTCGACAGAGTTAATGGCCGGGGCCACCACGTTCTTGGCGGCGGCGTACATTATCGCGATACATCCATCGATTTTGAGCGCAGCAGGAATGCCCAAAGGCGCACTGATCACGGTAACATGCCTTGTAGCAGGGCTGGGAACGTTGCTGTTTGCGCTGTGGCCGAAGGTCCCTTTCATGATGGCTCCTGGTATGGGACTCAACGCCTTCTTTACCTACACGCTGGTATTGCAGCACAAGCTCAGTTGGCAAACAGCGCTGGGCGTGGTGTTTCTCTCAGGCTGCTTGTTTTTGTTGCTGACAGCCGTTGGCATTCGCGAGCGGATCATCCATGCGATTCCGCCGTCGATTCGGGTGGCAACGACCGTTGGGATTGGGTTGTTCATCGCATTCCTTGGCCTACAAAAGATGGGCGTTGTCGTTGACCACAAGGCAACGTTGGTCACGCATGGAGCCATCAACAAAACGGTGCTGTTGGGTCTGGTTGGCCTCATTCTGATTGGAATCATGGAAGCCTGGAAGGTCCGTGGCGCGATGTTATGGGGCATCTTGAGCGTTACGGCTCTTGCCATTCCTGTTGGCTTGACCACTCTTCCTGACAAGCTTGTGGCTACACCCCAGTCGATCGCTCCCATTGCCTTTCAGCTCAACCTCGCCGAAGCCATCTCCCCTGCTCTATGGGGAACGATCTTTAGCTTTATGTTTGTCGACTTGTTTGATTCGCTGGGCACGTTGATGGGGATCTCTTCCGAAGCCGGCATGGTCCAAGAGGACGGAACCATCGACAAGATGGGTTCGATGTTGGGGGCAGATGCTATCGCTACCGTTGGAGGGGCGCTGCTTGGAACCTCCACAACCACCGCCTACATCGAGAGCGGCGCTGGCATCGCGCAAGGGGGTCGAACAGGTTTAGCCTCCGTGATGACGGGTGTGTTGTTCTTGCTGTCGATGTTTCTTTGGCCGATCGTCCTTATCATTCCTGGCTGTGCAACAGCACCGGCGCTGGTGATGGTGGGTGTGGCGATGCTTAAGCACATCAAAGCCCTCGACGTTAGCGACATCGAAGAAGCGTTACCCGCGTTCCTGACCATGGCGCTGATGCCCTTCACCTACTCCATCTCCCACGGCATTATGTTTGGCTTTCTCAGCTATGTGTTGCTGAAAGTGGCTCGTGGCAAGTGGTCCGACCTCAACCCCATTCTGGTGATCATTGCGGTGCTGTCCGCCGTCAACCTCGTCCTCGTGTAACGAAACGCCCTCAAGCAATGCATGGGATGGGATGGACAACTCAGGAAGTTTCGATCCATGAATGCTGGAGGAGATGGTTCTCGCCGTCCCACAAAGAGACTTCAAACACATCGCCCGCAACCAGATCGCCAACGCCGTGAGGGGTTCCAGTCATAACGAGGTCCCCATCAGCAAGAGAGAAATGGCGGGCAACTTCAGCCAGGATCGCCTCCGGCTTGTGAATCATCTCGGGCACCCCACCCTTTTGGCGAGACTCCCCGTTGATGAAAAGCTCCAGCCACAACGAACTCCAGTCTTGCGGAAGATCCACAAACGGGCTCATCACAGCGGCACCATCGAAGGCTTTGGCTTTTTCCCACGGCAACCGGCTCTCTTTGAGACGCTGTTGAACCTCCACCAAAGTCAGATCCAGCCCGAGTCCAACGGCAACAGGCCGTCCACCTTCCATCAAGAAGGTGATTTCGGTTTCAAAGCGACACCGCTCTTGCGGTACAACCAGCGAATCGCTCAAGGAAGAGTTGGGCTTCAGGAACAGCACAAGCTCCCCAGGCACCGGGTTGTTTAGCTCTTCAATGTGCTTAACGTAGTTGCGCCCCACACACACCAGCTTCGACGGCGCAAACGTTCGCTCTCCCCAAGAAACAGTCTTCATACAAGCTTCCTTTGCAACCAAAAAGGAAAGAGTAAGCCCAGGTTAGGACTGACCCGGTGGAATGGGTGCGAAATGATCCATCACCCAACGTGTAAGGCCTGGAAAATGCCGGGCCACCACATACCAGCGGGGATAGATCAATCGCTTGCGACGAGACCGAACCGCCCGGCGAATTCGACGCGCCAACGTCGTGGTGTTTCCCTCTGGCAGAACTTTGGGAGGAGCCTGATCCCCATACGCCTCAAAGGCTTTGTTGGCCATGTCTGTTGTCACAGGTCCAGGGTACACCGTTAAGACATTCACGCCGGTGCCTCGAAGCTCTCCATGGAGCGACTCCGAAGCAGCAGCAAAGCCAGCCTTGGCCGCGCTGTAGTAGAACATCCCAGGAGTGGGAGCCAGCGCCGCCAGAGAAGCTACATTCACGATGGTGCCTTTGTTGCGTTCCAGCATTCGAGGCAGAATCGCACGGACCAACCGCAACGGGGAGTTGAGATCGACAGCGAGCAGCCAGTCGCCGTCTGCAGGATCGGCGTCAACGAGAGGACCTACAATCTGCACCCCGGCGTTGTTCACAAAGACATCGATCAGACCCATCGCTTCTTCCGCAGCATCAAGCCAATCGGCCGCGGTCTCTGGGTCGCTGAGATCTTTGGAGATGATGTGTGTGGTGCCGCCCACATCCTTCGCGATGGCTTCCATCCTATCGGTCCGTCGAGCCACCATCGTAACGGAAGCTCCTGCTGCCACATACTCGCGGACCAAGCCTTCGCCAATCCCGCTGGAGGCACCTGTAATCACAACATGCATTCCGAATCTCCCAACAAGGGTGTCTTTCAACCCGTTCGTGCGACCATTCCACAGGAAGAACCGGCCTTAAAAGTCGGTTCGAGCAGCCATACCAAACGCAGCACCGGCCAGAGCAATATCCTTGAGCAGATGCACTTGAGCCAGGGAGCGAGGAACATTCCCGGTGGGGTTCATGACAGAGGGCAAATGAACCATCACGGCAAAGAGCAACAACATCACACCCAACATCACGCCTGCCCAGAAGGGAAAGACATTGGCGATGAAGCAGATGCAAGCAACAACCATCGCGGCTCCGGTCAGGTAGACCCAGAACGCTCCAGGACCAGGAATGTATCCAGGCACCATTCCCGCCATCTGACGGACTTTAAGGAAGTGAAAGACCCCAAAGACACCAAACGGAAGGGCAAAGAGATAGGTAGAGATATCGTGCACCAAAGTTCCCAGAAAGCCTCGGTCGTAAGACATCCATTCACTCCTTTTCTTGAAAGGTCCATCACGACAGGATGACCGTCCAGCACCAAACTGACGGACGAAGATCTAGCCGATGTCGTTGTTGTTTTTCTTGCGGCGACGGTAAGGACAACGAGCGTATCCCGACAAACGCACCCAGCTTCCTTTGTGGATTCGCTTTAGCTTGGGATTCCAACGCTTCAATTGACGCGGTGAGAACTTCAACTTGAGCCTTCGACTGAGCGCACGCAGCGACGTTTTGCGTTTGGCTTTGTAACAAGCTCGTCGAAGACGACGTCGGTTTCGTAGACGCCCGGGCCAGTGTCGAAACAACCAGGATGGGGGAAGCCGTCGTCGAAACTGGCGAACATGCAGGCCCAGCTTCCAGTACGTGCGTTTGCGACGCCATGACTTGGAAGCCCGCGACCTTGGCACCAACACATACCGAAGCTTTCGAAGCTGGGCATCGGTCCACACGCGATTCAGCTGCATCAGCACCGAGCGAGGAACCTTGTGGCGCTTCGCCAACGTTCGCAGTCGAGAGGAAGACTTCACCCGCAAAGTAAGCAGGGACAAAGACTTGCGTTTGTTACGAAAGAACCGACGCAAGCGACGGGCCGAAGCTGCCGGAACCCGTAGAGGATAACGTTGCCCTGGAGGCGTCGCCCAGGTCGACAACGCAGGATTAAACAACCGCAACTCTTTGAGCGACAGACCTGTTGCATCAGCCACAGACCGCAAAGCAACCGCACCGGGCGTTCGCACCACCTTCCATCGCAGCGGCGGAAACGGCTTCGGGTAATGATGCAGTTTCTTAGGATTGCGCCAGTAATGCACCAAAGTAAAGAAGCGCGGCACAGCCATCCGAGTCTCGCGAGGCACCCAACATTTGGCGTGACGCCGCATCTGCCAGAAGGTCATCTTGGGACAACGTTTGATGATACGATCAACGCAGCCTTCACCACAGTTGTACGCAGCGATGACCAACGGCCAGCTACGGAAGCGCTTGTACAGGAACTTCATGTAGCGCAACATCGCATCTGTGGCTTTTTCCACGTGACGACGCTCGTCCACCCAAGGCGTAATCTTAAGCCCAAAGCGACGACCTGTGTGCGACATGATCTGCCACATCCCCATCGCCGTCTTGTTGGATCGCAGCCGAGGCACAAAGCTCGACTCGTTCCCAGCAAGCATCATCAGGGCAAGAGGCATCCTGTGCCGTCGAAAGATCGGCTCCAAGATGTGCTTGTAACGAGAGAACCGCTTCAGCACGATCCAGGTAAAGCCCCACCGTTTCGTCCGGTATTTCCGCAAGAACCAGGGCATCGGCTTCACGTTGTGGGGAACCCTGACATCCGGAAACATCGGCCCTTTGTACTTCGCCACCTTGGCACGATTGGATTTGGCAGGCACAGTCTTCGCTGGTTGCACGGCCTTGGCAGGCACAGTCTTCGCTGGTTGCACGGCCTTGGCATCTGGTTTTTTGCTCGCAACAACCGTCTTTTTCGGCAACTTGGTAGGCAAAGGTTTGCGCGATTTTGGCGCAGACGTTCGTCCCTTGGACTCTTTCGCAACAGAAGCCTGGGCAGTGGCCTTTTCGCGTTGAGCCAAAGACTTCGCTTTCTGCGAGGGCGCTTTGGCCTTCGCCTTGTGAGACGTTGCGACCTTGGAAGATGTACGTGTTTGGGCAAGGCGGGCAGAGCAACCTCCAAGGGAGAGAGCAAGCCAACCCAACCAACCGATCTGGAACAATGAGAACGAGCGAAACATGAGCAACCACGGGGTCCATCGTAAAAGAGGATAGACATAACTTGGAGAAAAAACAAACGTTGTAGAGGTGTTTAGTATCCAACAGGAAACGTGATTGTCAACATACGTTGGAGTGTGGGGTGGCTCAGGAAGGAAGGTCGTTGGCCCAGCGTTCGTCTTGCAGCATTTGCCATTCGGTAAGGGAGAGGTAGACTTTTCGGGAGAGACCGACGCTGGGTCGATGGATGTGCAGGCACACTTCAGTCGGTGCCAACTCCTCCACCCAGTATTCACCGTCAGGACGCAGGAGTTGTTTGCGAATGCTGCGAATGTGTTTGGAGATCCGATGCATTCGTCGGCCAGAGGGAGAGTTGAAACGCTCCCAGTCGCGGTTACGGCTGATGGTTGGGTCAAACAGGAGCTGTTGGAGCAGCTCCTTCTCTTCAAGGGTAAACGATTCAAACTTCGGGGTATAGTCTGCGAAATCCGAGGTGTTGGAAGAGATCATCGATCGCTCTTAAGTTGAGTTTGTTCACAGAGGTTGCCACCTAACAGGTCTGGTAGGCCACCGGGTCTTCGATGTTGTTGGCGGCAAAGCCCTTGAGGCGCAGCAAACAAGCATCGCATTGACCACATGCTTCCCCTTCAGGAGAAGGGTCATAACAGGTAGAAGTTAGGGAGTAGTCCACGCCCAAGGCAAGCCCTTGCTCTACAATCTGGGCCTTGGTCAGGTGCAACAAAGGGGTGTGGATGGTGAGCTTGTGAGTGCCTTCCACCCCGGCTTTTGTCGCGAGATTCGCCATGGTTTCAAACGCTTCAATGAACTCTGGACGACAGTCAGGGTAGCCGCTGTAGTCCAGCGCGTTGACCCCGATGAAGATGTCGTAACTTCCGAGGACTTCCGCCCAGGCGAGAGCATACGACAAGAACACCGTGTTCCGAGCGGGCACATAGGTCACAGGGATGGACTCTTCCATCTCATCCAGGGAGCGACCTTTTGGCACCTCAACGTTGTCGTCGGTGAGAGCAGAGCCACCAAACGCCCGAAGGTCGATGTTAACGACCCGGTGTTCCTGCACGCCGGCTTGTTCCGCGATGGTAGCCGCGGCTCGCAGCTCATGTTCGTGGCGTTGTCCGTATCGAAAGCTCATCGCGTACACAGAAAACCCTTTGGATTGAGCGATGGCCAAACACGTGGTTGAGTCGAGTCCTCCGCTCAAAAGCACGATGGCCTTGGGCTGTGTGCTCATTCTCCCTGCTCCTGTTGTTTCTTGAAGTAACGTCGGTATCCATCCACACAGCCTGTAGCCCCTGCGACAAATTGGTACTGGTGAATGCCGTCTTCGTCCACTTGATCGACCTTGGCTTGCTCCGCGATCCAGTCCCAGTATCCAGCGATCATCTCTTCGCGAGACCGCTCCAACGACCACTGCTCTTGCATCCATTCGGTGAGCACGTCCAGGTTGACACGCAAGCGCTCCAGGTGGGATGAGGCGTTCTCTCTCTCGCCAAAGTGGGTCAAGAACAATCGCTTGGGTTGATGCTCTTGAAGCCGGGCGATGCTTTGCCTCCAGGCGTCCAGATCAAAGTCGGGGGGAGGCGTGGGGACGCGGATGTGGTCGTAGCCAGGCAAACCGCAACCTCCAACGTCGCCTGTGAAGCAGTCACCTTCGTCTGTGAGGTAGGCGAGGTGGTGATACGCATGTCCTGGTGTATCGATGGCGGTCCAGGTGCGACCGGCAGCCTCCACAGTATCGCCGTTGTAAAGCACCACGAGCTTGTCCTCGGGAACGGGCAACATATCGCCCCACAGCACGCTCATTTTGTCTTCACCATAGACTCGCGTCGCGCTGGCCAACAAACGCTCAGGGTTGATCAGATGGCGAGCGCCGCGTTCGTGCACATAGATTGTTGCACCTTGCTGCGCCAGCCATCCGGCTCCTCCCGCATGATCCAGGTGAATGTGGGTAAGGAAAAGATGGGTCACATCCGAAGGCGACAGACCATGAACAGCCAGGGCCTTGGTTAAGTGAGGCAACGTTGAGCCAGGACCACTTTCGACCAAAGCCACCTCAGAGCCGCGACGTACCAAAAACGACGCGATCAACGAAGGCTGCTCCAGAAAGTGCAGGTCCAGAACTTCCACAGACATTCACACAACTCCTTGTTCCAACAATGTTGCATCCCCCAAACGACAAAGGAACGCCGTTCCCATGGACAGGGACTATACCACATTCATACTGGGGGAACGGAAACATCTCGGGAACAGAATGGAGGGGAGTGGAAGGTCAGTTGCCGCAGCTTTTGGGATCGACGGAGAGAAGTTTTTGGACCTCGCGTTGCACCAAAGTCATATCAGGAACGCCGACATACACACGTCGGATCTTTCCGCATCGATCGATCAGAAAGCTCTGGGGAATGCGGATGATTCGACCGAACGCCGTGGCTCCCCGGTAGATGCTTCCATCCGCGACAAGCACCGGGTAATCCACCTTCATCAGCTGAAGATAAGGCACCAGGATTTGCTTGACCTGTTGCTCCAGCGCGATCCCGACAACCAGGAATCCTTTCTGGCGATTCTTCACGTACAGCTTTTTGAGCTTAGGGATGATGTAGAGGCACGGCGTACAGGAGCTGGAAAAGAAGTCGACGAGCGCCACCTTGCCTCGTAACGCAGAGAGAGGAAAGTCTACGTTGTCCACCTGAGGCAGGGTGATGCCATACAGCGGAGTGATCGGTCCAGGGGCGTTGCGCTTCACCTGCTTTTTGCTGCAAGCCGCACCACCCAATCCCAACGCAACCACCATCAGAACACAGGCCCATCGCCAAACCAAAGAAGACCGTCGCATCATCGCGTCCTTGCTACCAGAGGAGTCCAATCCAACATCGCTAGAGAGCCACTTGCCCTACTTGATGACCGTTTTCTCAACGCCTTTGGGGATTTTGAAGTGAAACACCGAGTTGAGGAGCTTGCACTTTTGGTTCCGCCGAAACTGAGAAAAGATAAAGCGATTTCGATTGCCAGCGGGGTCGGTGTAGATGGTCTCTCGGATCCAATATTTCTTAGGATGCACCGCGAAGTAAAGTTTGCGCAGGACCGTTTGTGGCTTCTTGGGAGTCAGCTCCAACTGAATGTCGCCGGACTTGCCGAAGCTTTTGTCGCGAATCTGCTTGATATGAAACGAACGCTTGAGGTTTCCGCTCCCCCACAAGAACTGCATGGCCACGCCAAACTGAGAACGCTTCATGCCATACCGAACTTTGACCTCTTGGTCTTCCGGGTAATACATCCAAAGTGTACGCATCACGCCGTTGTAGATAAAGTCTTTGGGTTCCGGTCGTTTGTACAAAAAGCGGAGTTTTCCGGGCTTCTTGTAGAAGAACTTGCCCTGTTCTTTCTGAGGCCGTGACAAACGCGGAGCCTTGAAGATCTGACGAAACTTCACACAGAGAGTCTTCACGCTTTGGTAGTAGGTTTGAATCCCTGCGATGGCTTTGGCAAGTTGGGGGTTGTTGGCTCGCTTCGCTGGTCGTTTGGCGGGCGCAGCCCACACCTTCGACAATGTCCCTGCTCCACTCCAGGCCGCCATCCCCACCCACAACAAAACAGCACAGAGCCAGACTCCAGCTTCTGGTATACCTTGCTTGCGGTTCCACATGTCTTCCACCTTTCTTGTCACTGCATCTGAATTGAGAGGATTGTATTTGGGTCATTGGGCTGAAAATCCGGGCTGGATGCAACCCCAAGATGGGGAGAACCGAGCCCAAAAGTCAAGTTCCATAGGAGAGACAACGGGAAGACATAGGGAAGGCACAACACAAAGAAGAAGTTAGCGGGGAGAAGCTTTTTGGGTAGGCTGAGCTTTCCGGGCGGGCTTTGCACCACCTGCAGGTAACCTCCGGGCTCTTCGGCTGCGCCTCAACCAACGCTGGCTGTTCTGCGCATCACCTGACTGCAGGTACGCTTGCGCCACATTGCGGAACGCGCTCGCTCGCTGTTGGGAGGGAAAGGTTGCGACATAGTCGCGTACGTATTGCTCCGCGAGATGAGGCTGCAGCGCGCGAACGTAAAGCCGAATCATCGACAACAAAATAGTCCGAACGCGAGCCTGGTCCTTCTGACGTTGAGCCTTCTTGAGCGCGCTCTGGTAATTTGCGATGGCCTTGTCCAGGTACAGCCTTTGGTTGGAGCGGTAGAACAACCCTTGGTTGTACTGCGCTCGACCCAGCGCCCCTTTCCCACCAAACGCTGGACGACGAGCCTGGACCTGGAACTTCCGCTGCACGTAACGACCGGGTTTTGCGCTCTGCATGACCTTCTTTTTGGTCGGATACACATAACGCTGAGACGGTCGATAGCCCGTCGACGAACCCGTGCTGTAACCTCTCGCTCTGCGTCGTCGATTTTGGAAGTCAAAGTTAAGAGTCTTAGGAGCCCGTCGCCTGGGCTTGGGTTTGAACTCCCTTCGAGGCTGGGGTTTTGGTCGCGGAGTAGGCTCAAGTGGAGCTGGCGCCAAAGCGACTCGCCGACGAGGTGCTGGCCTGTTGGCCTCCGTATCCACATCATCGTCGTCCTCATTGTCTCGCACAGGAGCCGGGATCCGAGGGATAGCAACCCTCCGCGAGGGCTTCGCGACGACTGGACGTCGAGGAGGTGCAGAAGGCTCAGCCGAAGGAGGCTTTGCGAGCCGACGCACCTGCTGGAGCCGCCGTTGGAGCAATTCATCAAGAGATTTCTCTCTCTTCGCCTTTTTGTCCTTCTTCTTGCGCTCTCCACTTCGGCGAACACGGCTCTTGCGGCGACGCTTCAAAGCACGAGAGGCTCGACGAGTTCTTCGGTACCGCGCCCTGCGACGAGGGAGGCTCCTCTTAAGCGTGGGCTCATCCTTGAGAAGGTCCTTTTCCTTTTTGTCTGCACCTTCGTTGAGGGCAGTAGCGGCCTTAGCGTCTGTTGATTTGGCACCTGGCGTAGAGTCGGCCAGCTTTCCCGTTACCGGAGAAACCGTCCGACGCGGCGGAGCTGGATCGGCGTTTTTCGCCGTTTTGGAAACTTTTCCTTTCCAGCGTTGACCAACAGGAGGTGGCGCCTTGCGAGCAGCAACGGTTCGGGTTTGATCCCCAGACTCAATGTTGCCTGCAAAACGATCGTTGGCGTCCAGACGTCGCTGAGCCAGTTTGGGCGAGGACTTCACAGAAGGACTCTCTGCTTTGTAGCTGGCGTTCTCTTTGGGTTGCATGAGAGAAGGAAGGTGTTTGCCGCGTGAAGCAAGCCAAAGCCCCCCAACCAACAGCGTCACGGTGCAAAAGGCGAGGACAGGTTGAAACGATGGTATGGCCAACAGTCGAGCCCACCATGACAGAGTCTCATGTTCCTCCACAACCGGGCGTTCCGGGACTTTATCGTAAACGGCCTGCTCCGCTTGCTGCAAGATGCTTCGGTCCAATGACGACGGGGGCTCTGCCCAGCGGTCTTTGGAAAACACCGTGCGTGAAAAGCGCATATCGCCTTCCAATGCATCGAGAGAGGCTGCACAATCGGGATGAGCCTCAGCATGACGCTTCATCGCAGCCACGACATCGTCAGGCAGAGTTCCCTCTACATAATCCAACAATAGATTTTCGAACGTTTCGTTGTTCATCATCCATACAAACCATCCAACAGTCCGCCAGAGAGTAAACTTCTGGCGTTGAGCCTACGTTGCCGCAAGCTCTAGGGGACCGAGTGCGTAGCATCCAACAGAATGGGGTTGACCCAACAGCCACCTCACCTGCACACCCCTCCTTTGATAGGGATAATGCTCCTTCGCACCGGGCGCAACAAATTGTAACACACGTTTGCTGCTGTGTGTCATGCCGGAAGGTCGAGTCAGAAACGAGGCGCTGAAAGACAACACCCGTCTGGACTGTCCCACTCCGGCTTACGTGACTGGAAACGCAGAGCCGCAAAAAAAGTTTTGGACGATGGCCTCAAAGTTTTCCCCTGCCCGTTCAGGAGACACCACAACTCTCGATATTGACAGGTTCGTTGCCCTGGCATAGTCTGGGGCCTGACGATGACACCCAAAGAGCGGCGTGCCTGCCTTGTGAAGAAAACACACAGCAGTTTTGCGAGGTTCGCGACCGTTGTGAGCCTCTTCACAACAGCCCGATGCCATACGCTCCTATGATTCCAGCCCCTTGTCAGGGTCCCACGAGGGTAAAGCTGATGTCGGAACAAAGTTACCAAGCAAAAGCGAAGCGATTTACAGCGTTGGTGGAAGAAGGCGCCGCCGCCAAAGAAAACGATCCCGCCCGAGCCTTGGCAGCGTTTCGCAACGCCAAAGCTATCTTTCCAACAGCCGATGGGATCGATGCCTGGGTCGAACACCTTGAGGCCCGGTTGCGCAAAGAGCATGTTGAGTCCAAGAGAACTCCGAAGCCAGCCCCGACCTCGATCGCAGCGTCAACAGCGGCCGAAGCGCCGTTCTCCATGTCATCGCAAACGCTGCCAGCTTCGGTCAACCAAAACCAGATCAAGCAGTGGGTGTTGAAGGCAGACAAGTCGGCTCGCCTGGGACACATCTCGGAAGCCCTTCACTACCTGGATCATGCTCGTGAAACGCTAGAAAGCATGGGCGGGCCCGACAAGGTGATTCTGCGTATTCTCAACCGCCGCAACAAAATCGCTCCCAACGCTGAAATGCTTTACCAGTCTGCGGTGTTGTTGGAGAAGTTGGGAGACCCCGAACTTGCCATGAAGCGACTGGACGCCGCTTTGCAGCTCAAGCCAGATTACGAGGAGTGCTTGTGGACAAAGGTGGAGCTGTCCGAAGCCAACGAAAAGCCTCACCAGCTGCAGTCGGCGCTGATGACACTCACCAAATTGTACGAACGAACCCAGCAGTTCCAAAAGTACGATGACGTGCAGCGTCGCTCGGCCGCAGTTCGCAACAAAGTCATTGAATGGTCAGGAGAATTTGCAGCGCCCCTGTAAGATTGACCTTCCCTCCCCCACCTCCCTGTTGAGAGTTCACAGACACCCTTCGCCTTTGCGGCGAAACCACTCGATGTACGAAGGAAGACGATGCAAGTTATCGATTCAAAGATTCGAACCGACAACCCGACGTTTCAGCAAAACGACGCGCACAACCGGAAACTCGCCGAGGAACTTCGCGAGCGTCTGACCTGGGTGCGCGCTGGAGGTGGAGAGAAACTCCGCGAACGCCACGAGTCACGGGGCAAATTGTTTGTTCGCGAACGGATTGAGCGATTGCTGGATCCAGGGACTCCTTTTCTGGAGCTGTGCCCCCTCGCCTCTTGGGAATTGTACGATAACGCTGCTCCTGGCGCAGGCATTGTGACTGGAGTAGGAATGGTCTCAGGCCAGCCCTGTATGATCGTGGCCAACGACGCCACGGTCAAAGGCGGCACCTACTTCCCCATGACCGTCAAGAAGCACCTCCGCGCCCAACACGTGGCCCAGGAAAACCACCTGCCCTGCATCTACCTCGTCGACTCCGGTGGCGCGTTCCTTCCGATGCAGGATGAGGTCTTCCCCGACGTCGATGACTTTGGCCGGATCTTTTACAACCAGGCTCAAATGAGTGCGATGGGAATCCCCCAGATCGCCTGCGTGATGGGGTCATGCACAGCAGGCGGCGCGTACGTCCCAGCGATGAGCGACGAGAGCGTAATCGTCAAAGGCAACGGCACCATCTTCTTGGGCGGCCCTCCGCTGGTGAAGGCGGCAACAGGCGAAGACGTTACGGCCGAAGAGCTCGGCGGCGCGGATGTCCACACCCGGATTTCCGGCGTGGCCGACCACTTCGCCAACGACGACGAAGAGGCCATCCTCCAGGTCCGCGACATTGTCTCCACGCTCAACATCAAGCGCGACGAGAGCGTGGTTCGCCAAACCCCCGAAGAGCCGCTGTACGACCCTGAAGAACTCTACGGCATCATCCCCGAGAGCATCAGCGTAGGCTACGACGCCCGCGAAGTGATCGCTCGAATTGTCGATGGCAGCCGCTTCCGGGAGTTCAAAGCTCGCTACGGCACAACTCTGGTTTGCGGGTTCGCCCACATCTACGGTTACCCTGTCGGAATCATCGCAAACAACGGTATTTTGTTCTCCGAATCGGCCCTCAAGGGCGCTCACTTCGTTGAGCTGTGTACGGCCCGCAAGATTCCCTTGTTGTTCCTGCAAAACATCACGGGCTTTATGGTCGGTCGTGAGTACGAATCAGGCGGCATCGCCAAAGACGGAGCCAAGATGGTTCACGCTGTTGCCAACGCAGCCGTCCCCAAAATGACGGTAGTGATCGGTGGTTCCTTCGGAGCCGGTAACTACGGGATGTGCGGCCGAGCGTACAGCCCCCGGTTTATGTGGATGTGGCCGAACAGCCGGATCAGCGTGATGGGTGGAGAGCAAGCCGCCAACGTCCTCCTCACGGTCAAACGACAGCAAGCCGAACGCAGCGGCAGCGAGCCGATGAGCGAAGAGGCAGAGACCAAGCTCAAGAACAAGCTCCTCAACAAGTACGAGAAAGAAGGAAGCCCGTACTACTCCACAGCGCGGCTTTGGGATGACGGCATCCTTGACCCCTGTGACACCCGTCGAGTCCTCGGTTTGGCCCTCGCAGCCTGTCTGAAACGACCTGTCCCAGAAACCCAATACGGTGTGTTCCGAATGTGATAGAATCCTCTCACGATTCAACCATGCGCGAATTGATGAGGATTGTTTATGTCGCTCACATCCATTGTCCCCACAGAGCCGCTGCTGTTTTCGTTCCAGGGAACCCTTACGGAGCACGGCATTGGCGTCCTCCTGGATCAGCTTAATTACAGCCACACCCTCGAACACTACGTGGAACAAGATCGCAGGTTGTACTATCTGCGCATCGGCGGGCCCATCACCTTTAAGAACTTCTCCCTGGAGATTCGAGACGGTCGCGGCCTTCCCAAGGTCGAGATCGAGCACGACTTCAAGGTGTACTACAGGGTTCCGATCCTTGGCGAAGGTGAATTCACCGCCCTCCCCCTGCAGATCTCGGCCCCTTCCATTCGCGTCGAGCTGTCGGCGTATGGCTCGCAAGGTTTCGCGGTGTTCTCACTGGACTCCCTCAAGATGAAGGTGGGAGCCTACAAACTCCCAGGCCTTGTCCAAAAGAGCCTGTTGGAGGAAGTGTGGGGTCGCGTCAAGCAAAGCCTCAGCACCATCCAGGAAGAACTCACCAAGGCGCTCAACGAAATCCTGGAAGAACAACCGGTCCCGCTGTTTGACCTCAACAAAGTCACGGTGCCCCTTGGGGAAGGAAAAAACATCGACACTCGTGTGCACTTCGACACCTTCGGCTTCCACGAAGACCACATCGCCGTCGCTGTCCGATTGTTTGCCCACCCCAAGCTTCCCACTACCGATATCGTCCCCGAACGATCTTCCCGTCGATAGAGCTTGCCTTCTTGCCTCCAGAGTGTTCCGTGTCATATTGTAAGAGAGGGAGACAAAACCTAAAAGGGTGCGGTCTTGGTGTAGGGGTTCAGACTTCCCACCGTTGAACCGATAGTTAAGGGAAGGAAAGAAACGTTCATGTTGTCTTAACAAATGTGAAGTGAACCAAGCCCTCTCTTTCCTTCGATGTCTTCCCCAACCTGACGAGTGGTGCAGAATCAACAAACACAAGGACACCCAATGATGCATCTCATCTCACGAACCTTGCTGTGGCGGATGGGCCTTCCGCTGCTCTTTGCCTTGTCTGTCATCGCAGTCGGATGTGACTGTGGAACGGGCAGCAGCATCGGGGTTGTGATCGAACCGCAGATATCCGACCCCCTCTCGGGTCAGCAACTGGCGGCCCGCGTTCCTGTGGAGATTAAGTTTTCCGACGACACCAACATGGACGAGGTCCGTATGGTTGAGGTGTACGTCACTCCACAAGGAAGCGACAAGTCGCGCAAGATTGGCGAGTTGTACAAGCCACCTTTCACCTTCAAGTGGAACAGCTACCAGGTCGGAGACGGCTTCTACAAGCTTCACGCCGTAGCCTACAGCTTTCGAGGGGATGACCACAGCACCCGCACCATCCTTGTTCAGGTGGCCAACAACCCACCGGACCTGTGGTTTGTAAACTGCATCAACGGCCAATTTATCCGTGGCGACTACTCGATCGTGGTAGCGCTCAACCAAACCACCATCGCTCTCAAAGAGCCGCCGACCTTGCTGCTCAACGGACAGGAAGGCCCGAAAACAGTAGACACACGACCTCCCTTCCGCTTTCCCATCAGCACCACACAATACAACGAAGGTGATCTGCTCGACATCGTCGTGACAGGGGTTGATGAGCGGGGCAACCAAAAGCGAATCACCTGCGCTCCCCAGGTGGACAACACACCTCCGACCGTAGCCTTTACGCGCCCGGAGCGAGACGGTCTGCTCTTGGGCCGTCAGTTCACGGTTGAATTCGACCCCAAAGACCGCTTCGGCATCAAAGAAGTACGGCTCTGGATCGACGGCAGCCCCTGCGCCCTCGACCCCAACAACAACCAGAAAGAATGCACCGCCGCGAACAGCTGGATTGGGACCCAAGATCCAGGCTATCCCATCAAAGTCTCCTTGCCTGAAGGGTATGAGTCTGAGCAAGAGATTCTTCTCACCGCACGTTCGGTCGATCAAGCCGGGAATGTCAGCGAGCCCGCTCGGATGAGGGTCCGCATCGACCCCCTGGAGCCGGAGATCTTCATCCGCGCTCCCGGTCAGGGTGAGGTGTTCAACGACAAAGTCACCTTTGAGGCCCGCATCACCGACAACCAACGCCTTCGCAAGGTGGAGTTTCAGGTAGACGGCGGCCCCAAACGCATCACCCTTCTCACCCGCTCTCAAAACACGCTCACCTCCGAGATCACCCTCAAATACGAGGAAGGCAACGCCATCAAGAGGTTTGGCCTGGGCAAACGAACCTTTGTGGTGCGAGCCGAAGATATGTCTGGCAACGTCACCGTGAGCAAGCGCGACTTCCGAATGGGATGTGGCGACTCCACAGACTGCCCGCTCGGACAGGTCTGCTTCAACTCCGTATGCACCGTTCCAGCCGGATTAAACCAGCCCTGCGGTACAGGAACACCGTGCGCCATCGGAACCATCTGTACCGAGAACTCCGAGCCCTTCTGCGGCGGCACCAAGCGCCAATTCTGCCGCAAACGCTGCAACCCAGGGAACAAGTTTGTGCAGCCCCAACCCTGCGGCCAGGGCTTCTTCTGCGACAAAGACAACCAAGTTTGTCTCCCCGCTGACGGCTGTGAGCCCATCACCAACCAGGGCTGCAAATCCGGAGAACAATGTGTCCTGGTCGATGACGACGCGGGCATCTGTTATCCCGTCGGTAACGTCAAAAACGGTGACGTCTGCGACGAGACCTGCAGCTCCCAAGACAACTGCGTGAAAGGCTCATGGTGTGTCTTCCTCCTGGCAGTAGGACGTACCTCCTGCATGAGCGTATGCAACGTCAAAAACCCAACCACCTGCAAACCCGGCGAGCGATGCTACGCCTTGCGCTGGAGCTTTGGTGGAGGCTCTCTAAACATCGGAGTATGCGGCCCCTCCAACTAGCCCGCAACCCTAACAGTTTGAACGTTCTGTGTGACCTTGGATGGTAGGATAGTTTTCAGTCGAAAGGATGTTTTGTGAAGCGAATGAGAATGATGCATCAAAGGCTGTGGATGGGGTTGTTGGGAGCGACTGTGCTGCTCAGTCTGAGCGGGATCTTAATGGGCTGCGGCTCGGACGGTCGCGCCTGTGAGTCCAACGATGAATGCGGACCTGGCTTCTACTGCACCTCCGGCAAAAAGTGCCTGAAGGGCTGCCAACTCAGCGTGGAATGCCCGATCGGACAAGGATGTCGAGGCAACCAATGCTTCGATGTGACCGACGACCAAGACGAAGACGGCTTCCCTGAACCGATCGATTGCAACGACAACGACTCACTCATCAACCCCGGCGCGAGTGAAGTGTGTGGCAACAAGATCGACGACAACTGCAACGGCCTCACCGATGAGGAAGGCTGTGTCACCATCGAATGCCGCCCCGGCGACATCCGCGACTGCTACGACGGCAAGAACGAAACCCTCAACGTCAACGACGCCCCTTGTCGCCAAGGTCGTCAGACCTGCACAAGCAGCGGAAAGTGGGGCGACTGCCAGGGACAAGTCCTGCCCACAACCGAGCGCTGCGATGGAAAAGACAACGACTGCGACGGAAAAGTCGATGAAGACGGCGACAAGCCCTTGTCTCGGGCTTGTTACAAAGGCGCAGTCGGGACCAGCGGCGTAGGCCCCTGCAAAGAAGGAAAGCAGGCCTGCACCGATGGCAACTGGGGCGACTGTGAAGGCGAGGTCCTCCCCCAAGACGAAACCTGCAACGGCAAAGACGACAACTGCGACGGCCAAGTCGACAACGTACAAGGCGCCGGCGATAGCTGCGACACCCAACAAAGCGGCGAGTGCGCTCCTGGACGGAAGAAATGTGACCCCCTTCGCAACGTCCTCATTTGCGAGCAGATCACCGCAGCATCCGAAGAGAAGTGCGACAAACTCGACAACGACTGCGACGGCCTGGTCGACAACGGCTGTCCTTATGTTCCCGAGCGGGTTGCCTCGTTGAAATCGTTCCCTCACGCAGTAGGTTTGTCGGCCAATTGGGCGGCTGTCAGCCTTCGCGACTCGCAGCGTGTTGCGATCTTTGATTTGAGCGGAGACCGCCCCAAGCTTGGCACCGAAGTCAGCGTCCAGGCAGAACCTCACGGAATCCAGGTGGTCGGAGACCGGGCCTACACCATCACAGCCAAAGCCGTCCACAAGATTGACTTGCTCCTGGGCAAGGCCGAGCTGGTCATCCAAACGCCCCAAGAATCCCATGCGGGAGGGTTGGTGGAGTCAGGCGGAAACCTCTACTCGCGAGCCTGGAGCAAAGACAGCCAAGGCAAGGTGTCTCTCGCGTTCTGCAAGACCGACCCAACCATCCCCAAGATCACCTGCAACCCTCCAGCCAGCGGCACCTTTACCCACGTGGGTTACGGCGTGGCCTTGTACCAAACGTCGGGCATTATGCTGACCAACGAAGGCATCCACCGCTTCCGCATCCTCGACGTCACCGAAGATCCCACGGCCCGCTTTGGCGTGTCGGGTCAGGTTGAAGATATCTCTGTCGATGCGCGAACCTCCATCGCAACCATCCTCGACGCCAAGTCCAAGAAGATCTCTTTGGTCAATCTGTTCACCAACAGCCTGGTCAAAGAGTTGGAAGCGAAAGACTCCCAGGGCAACTTTGCCACGCCCCAGCGCACCATCTCTGTGGATGGAATCTCCCTCGTCTCTCTGGAGGAGAGCGGTGAAGTCGCAGTCATCGACATTTCACAAAACAAGATCACCCAATGGGTGAAGGTTGGACAAGCCCCTGTCGGTATGGGAGTAGGTCCCAAAGACCCGAACAAAGGTCGTCAGGTTTGGGTGACCTGCCCCGGTGACAACACCGTTTGGCGCTTCCGACTCCCTTAACATTGATTGGCTCCTCTCCAGGAGGTCCTCATGTCCACCACAACGCGCTTGGAAAACAACATGACTTCCCCCCAACCCACAAGGTCAGACACTCCCACTCGACGACACAAAGTCCGGATGTTGTGGGGTCTATGCCTGACAGCAGTCACGGCTGTCACATTGCTCTTTGGTATGGGATGTGGGGGGAAAGGTGACGACATTAACGCGTTCCTCTCAGCGCCTGAGTCCAACACCTTTGTCAAAGGTCTGGTCACAATCCGGGCTCGCATGGAGTCCTTGAGTCGCGTCCAGAGGGCCTCTCTTGTGATTCGTCACAACGAAGACATCACCCTCACCAAGGAGTTGATCCGTCAAGAGAATCCTCCGGGCACCTGGGACTTTGACTGGGACACCACCAACGAAAAAGAAGGCCCCTACACCATCGAACTTCAGGTACTGCGCACCGACGGCTACGTACAGCTCAGCAAAAAAGAAAATGTGTGGGTCGTTAACAAGCCGGCCGAGCTGAAGATCACGGAGTGTGAGCAGCCTCCTCTTGTCGCCCGCGACAAGGTCCAGCTCAACTTGGCCTGGACCAACGTGCCCAAAGAAATGCCTCCCACAGCGGTGGAGTTGTTCGTGCAAGGCAACTCGGCAGGCCGACTCAGCAAGCCTCCTTACAAGTTTGACCTCGACCTGTCCAACAACAAAGACGGCGAAGAGTTGCTGATCAACGCCATCGCCACCTCAGGCATCTACCGGGGAAGCACATCCGTTTGTAGCATCCGAATCGATCGCAAAGGCCCGCAAGTCCGTTTCTTGTTTCCCCAAGGCAACGGCACGGTGCCTGGAAAGTTCTCCGCTTCAGTGGAAGTGGAAGAGGAGTTTGGCATCAAGGAAGTCCGGATTCTGGCCGAAGGTGTGGAAGTGGGCAAGCTCACCCAGCCCCCCTTCCAAATTCCTGTGGACCTCAGCAAAAAAACGCACGGGGCCAAGGTGAAACTCAAGGCGGTCGCAGTGGATCGGGCTGGCAATGAAACCGACAACCCACCCGAGATTGAAGTCACGGTGGATACCGAAGCGCCCACCGTCAACATCAAGAGCCCCATCGACGACTCCAACCACCTCAACGATGTGAAGTATGTGGTGGACATTAAAGATGGCTCAGGGCTCGCTATCATCGACTTTTATGTACTCGATGAAAAGGACCAGCGGGTGGATAACATCCTGCACGTTGACGGACTCGGCAAGACCGAACTCAACATCGACGGCAGCATCTTCTCTCCGCTCACCCGGTACGGTTCAGGGAAGCGCAAGCTGGAAACGGTGGTTCGGGACATTCATGGCAACATCACCAAAGCCTACCGTAACTTTGTAGTGGGCTGCAAAACCCCCCAAGACTGTCCAAGCAGCGGCAACCCCACTGCTCCATACCTGTGCCTGGGCAACCGCTGTCTGATTCCTCGTGAACCCGGTGAACGCTGCACCTACGACTTCTCTTGCAAGCCACCTTACGTCTGCTACTTTGGCGGTCTCTCGTTCTGCGCCAAGGAAAAGATTGGGATCTGTCGCAAGCCTTGTCAGCCCAACCGCGGCGACTGCGCTGCTGGAGAGTTTTGTCTGGCCCAAAAGGACGGCAACAACATCTGTTTCCCTGGCGATCCTTGTGGGCCGTTCACGTACAACTGCAGCAAAACAGAGCAATGCACCCCCTGGGGAGCGGACTCCTTCGTTTGTCTACCCACAGGCTTTGCCAACGAAGGTGAACCTTGCAAGCCTTACGCTTGTGACAATACGCTGAATTGCGGCAAAGGCTTTGGTTGCGTCGTCGATCAAAGCAGCAACCAGACCCAAGGCAAGTGTCGCCGGCTGTGCGACGCCGAGTTCCCTGTCCGTGACTGTGGGCCTGGACAACAGTGCGTGGCCTTCCCCCTTCAAGACAACAACATCAACAGCATGGGGTACTGCGCTCAAACCCCAGGGTCCGGACCCTAAGGAGCCTTGCAACCTTACTCTTGCTCCAATGACTTGCTTGAAATGTTTCGTTCTTTCACGTCTTCCTTCCCCTCTTCCACAAGCTGCTTGGCTTTGTTTTTCTGCGAAGGCGTCGCATCAGCCAAGCTACCGGCTCGCTCAAGGTCAGCTTGCAACTCAGCCCACACTCCAAAGTGATCGGAACCTGGGATACGAATCCTTCCCATATTCCGGAGGGCAAACCCCTGGGAAAGAAAGATATGGTCGATGGGGTAGCGAATCAGCGCGTTGTCCGCATGGAACGTATTGAGAAGGCGCCGCCCCACACGAGGATCACGCAGACCGCTCAAGTTTTTGAACAAGTGAGTGGTGGCTGACCACGCAACGTCATTAAAGTCTCCCATCACGATCCAGGCCTGGTCTTCGTTCTTCTGAATGTGTCGAGCCAAAAGCACCAACTCGGCGTCACGAGCGCGACTGTCCCGGCGGTCATTCCCTGTCTCGTCGGACAAACCAGGTGGTACTGGATGCACCCCAGAGACTCGTAGGGTGCACTGGTTGGGAATCTCAAGCACCGCAAACAGTGAGGGCCGTCGCTCGCTCACGAGAAAGCGGACCTCTGTTTGTAGAAGGGGATATTTGGAGAACAAAGCCATTCCCAAGCCCTTCTCCATCATCTTCTCCCATCGGTAGGGAAGCTTCTTCTCCAACGGTTGGAGCGCAGCTTTCCAGTTGTTGTTTACTTCGACAAGCAGGAGCAAATCAGGATCCTGCTGCATCACCGTATCAATGGCAGACGACTTTTGTTTGTTGTCGTACTTAAGATTGGCAACCATCACCCGCAGAGAAACGGACGCTTTCGCCTGCTTCGCATCGGGAACCTCTTTGTGATGCAGCGGCGTATAGGGAAGAATGTATGTCATCTGCAACAGGCCGATCCCTACCAGCATTCCGAGCCATACGGCCCGCTCTGTGGAGAAGGACAGCCAGAGAGAGATGGCCACCACAAGACAAAACGGAGCGACCAGGGCCAGCACCTGCTGGCGTGGGAAGTCAGTCACCCGGACAAACCATGCACCTGTCGGTAGGAGGGGAACCAAAGTGAGGGCGAGAAGCAAAGAGAGAAGAATCCGCCCCACCCAAATGGCTATGTTTGTAAGCATCGTAACTCTAACCTTTTTCGTATGTGCTTGAGCAGCGCAAGATTGGATCAATCATCTTCTTCGCAAGGTTCCAAAATGCTCTGGGGAAACATGATGAGCTGGTTGTTACAACTGGGGCTCGCAATCACCGCAGCAATGTCGTTGCAGGATGCCTTGCGAATCAAGGGAAAGCAGGTGTCTACAAGGAGTCTACTGTCACGGACTCTTTCCACCCTGTCGCAGGAACAAGTCGCGGATCGCAGAAGCTCATCATAGGCTTGCAGGTAGGTCTTGTTCGAGTCACACCGAGAGACCAAGCGCGCCAGCTCCGTGTAAAAAGCCTCACAAGCACCCTCAGGGCTCAATGTGTTGCAGTTGGTGTGCGCAAAAATGATAAAAATAAGCCCGATACACATGGCAAAGACTCGCATGGAACTATCCTCTTCCTTTCGTCAAACGTGTTTGTGTTGCCGCCTCCCTCTCCCTGTCTTGAAGCATTTGCGACTTCCGACAGAACTTCATTTCTACGTTTATTCAAGCCTCACGCCAAAACACAAAATTCATTGATGCGTAAAGACTTACCCAGCCAAGCAATCCCCCGAAAGGCATCCAAATCCCAAGAAAAAAAACAAAGAGGGAAGTCAATGTCCCAACTGAAACCAATCTCTCTTTACAGTTGCAACAAGGCCACGACAACCACCCCCAACAATGTCACAAACACACCCGCCGCAAAACCTACCCCAAACACAGCTCTGTTAATCCATCCCTCTCGGGATAACTCTTTCGCCTTTCGCTGTTCTCCTGAAGCTATCTTCTCTTCGGAAGCTATCTCCATTTCCGAAGCTGTCTTCTCTTTGGAAGCTACCTGCTCCACCGATTGAGGCGCTGTTGTAGGCTCAACGTCCGGCGAGGATAGGACCACAGGCAGCGATGGTTTCTCGACAGCGGCTTGGGGCTCCTGTTGAAGGCTTGGCTTCTCTGTTGGGCTGTTTTCGGATGGCAAGTTTGGCGCTGCGGGACGATTGCGCTGTTCCTGTCGAGGCTCTCGTCGCCGAGCCGGACGCGGTCGTCTCCCTGGCACAGATGTAGCTTCTGCTTGTTCAGAAGCAGGAGCCCGGTCGTTGGGCATGAGATGAACCCGACGAAAGATACCGTTCCCCTCGCTGTAAGAACGAATGCCCCACTCTTCGTGTTCCGCGATGCATTGATGCACCAAACGTCGCTGCTTGTCGTTCAAGCAAAACAACGTGACGGCTCGTTGTTGTTGCTGCACCATAGGAACCATCTGCTTCACAAGGACGTCCATGGAGCGTGAGGTACGCTGTGTTGGATCCGTCCAAAGAACTTGTAGCTTGCTCTTCTCGGGAAAGTGCGTGGAAAAGGCAGAGTCGAGAATTTGTTGGACGGCGTCCCCCACCCGCTCCTGTTCAGGAAAAGAGTACCAACCCTCTGAGGCGACCTGAACGCCCTCTCCTTCGGAGGTTACCTCTCCTTCCATCCCGACGATGTTGAGGAACGCCTGGAGAAACGTGATGGCAAACTGAGAAGAAGATCCTTCCGAGGTCTTTGAGGTATCCGAAGCAACAGAAACATTGGAAGCTATGAGTGCATCGACCTCATAACCTGGTGTGGCCTCCACAACAAAGGTGGCTGGTTGGAGGTCTGCAACAAGCAGGTTGGCATCTTGGACCGATACGCTGTTGTGCACGCTGGAGTACGACATTCCAAGCCGCTGAGCATGAGCCAATAGCTCCTTGCTTGGTAGCTCAAGTAACTTCGCCAACGCGTACAACCGGAGCGATGAATCCACAACAGGCATGGTTTGAGATCCCTCTGCATCTACGTTCCCACGAGCAGCCATACGCAACCTACCTTCTGACCGATGATAGAGAAAACAAACAAAGAGAAGTGACAAGAAGAAAAGATTCTTTCACGGGTGGCTGAACGAGTCAATCCTTGCTTTTCTCTCACATCCACCTCCACGGCGGTCCTGCACCGGTGAGACGTTATCTGCCCCAACTCATTGAGTTGGTGTTGGACGAGAAGATCAACCCTGGAAAGGTGTTCGATTTAACCTTGCCTCTCGATCAAGTCGCTGAAGCTTACAAGGCCATGGACGAACGTCGCGCGATCAAAGCGTTGCTCCGCCCCTAAGCCTCACAAGGCACCTTTGGCTCTATCCCAAAGGGTCTGTTCGGATACAGAGAGCTTTGTTAGGATGAAACGAAAAGCCTGACCCTGTAGAAGGAACATCACAGGCAACCTACCATTCATTCGACGAAAGGCTCTCTGGCAAAGCATGTCACAGCAACATTTCATGCCGCTCCGACTCTTCGCGTGGGCTTTCTGCCTACTCTTCACCTTCTACGCCTGCAGTGACACCCCAACGCCCCAAAAGGAAGGTGTGCGACCTGACGCCATCCTTGCAGAGGCAACACCTGCTGACGCTGGGGAACCTGTCGTTGAAAGCCCTCCCACAAAAGAAGCCCACACCGAACAACCCAGCAACGAAGCCCCTCAGCCTCCCGAGGTCCCCCCAGAACAACCGGCAGGACCGATTCACTCAGGCGAATGGGAAGATGCATCTTGCGAAGGCGTTGACGCAAAGACCGAAGCCGCGGCTTCAGGACAGCGTTTTGTCCAACCGAAGGCACAGGCTCAACTCGACGACAAAGCTGATGGAAAGGTCCGGTGCACTGTCACCTTCGACCTTGCACAAGCGACCTTCGCGAGCCTTCACTTGGTCGGTCGCGCCTCCCAAACAGGAAACTCTCCCGTTGCCTGGTTACGGCTCAATCAAGGGCCCTGGGTGCGTTGGGAGCCGAAAGACCTGACAGCCTCATGGTCCCCACACGATGTCGTGTTTGACGCCGAGGCGAAGGTCCCCTGGCATCTTTGGCTCGTCCAAGGCAAGAACACGCTCACCGTGACCTGGAGTCACTCCTCTCTCGCTCTCGATCGTTGGGAGCTACAACCGCTTCCTGAGCTAGGCAAACCACCCTCTGCACCCACGCAAAGTCCGCAACGACCGATTCCTCAGCCGACCACACAGATCAATGTGATGGACTTCGGCGCCAAAGGTGACGGAACAACCGACGACAGCGAAGCCCTTCAGAACGCGATCAAGCATTTGGAAGACAAGAAACAAGCGGGCGTTGTCTTGCTCCCCGAAGGTCGGTATTTGCTCAAGAACATTGTGTACGTTCGCAGCTCCGGCGTTGTCCTTCGTGGCGTAGGCACCCGCACCGAGATCCTGGCCGACTTGCAAGGCAATGGGCTGAACTGGAAAGCTCCCATTGTGCTGCAGGGCAAAGCGTGTTCCACGTGGTGGCCCTTGCAGAAAGACGCCAAGGTTGGAGAAGACACGCTCACTTTACCTACAGACCACAAGGTTAAAGTGGGCGACACTGTAGAGATTGTCGCGGAAGACAGCCAAGAAAAGCACGCCTTGGGTGGAAAGCCCCTGCTTCGGGATCAGTTTGACCTCGTTGTGGTCAAGGCTGTTTCAAACGACACCCTCACCTTGCAGCGACCGTTGCGTTTGAACTTTCCAACGGAGCGCAAAGCTCGCCTTTGTGTGCCAACCTTACTCCGCGATGTGGGTGTGGAAGAGTTATCGCTTCGCAGCCTCAACGACGCGGAGACCAATGGAATCCTCGTCACCCGAGCCGAATATCCCTTTGTTCGGGGCGTTCATCTCTCACAAATCGTGCGGTTTGGTGTTCACTTTGTAAGAACTAGGGAAGCCCGGATCGAACACAACACCTACCGCAACGCCCGACGCTTTGGGGGCGGTGGCCAAGGCTATGGCTTTGAGATCATGACGTCGGTGGACTCCTGGATTCGGTTCAATCATGTCTACCATGTCCGGCACGGAATCGCCCTACAGTTCGGGACATCAGGCACACGAGTCCAGCACAATGAGATCGTCCGCAGCGACCTCGCAGGAGTTGATGTTCATGGCGAGTACAACCACCACAACACCGTGGAGCACAACTGGCTCTGGAGAACACGGGAAGGTGTCATTGTAGGTGGAGGACACCGCTCCCACGGCAACGATGGACCCAACAACAAGGTCATCAACAATGTGATCGGACCCGACGTTCCGATCGGCCTGCACGTAGCCAACACAACCCCCCACACGACCCTGCAAAACAACCGGCTCTTTGGTGGCGGGACGTTTGGGATCTTCGTGGTCGAGCAAAGCCATCACACACAGATTCTCGACAACCAGCTGATAGGCCCCTGGCTTACAGGCATCCATCTTGACGGCAACGACGCAACCATCGCAGGCAACACACTTTCGTTGGATGCCCAACGCTCCAGCATCGCCATCTCCATATCCAAAGACTCCAAACGATACACCGTCCAAAACAACCAACTCTCCGGACAAACCACAATGTCCCACCCCAACGACCCGGATTCAAAGGTCACTCCCTAGCATCATGCAGTATCGTTGTGAAGCCTTCCTACTTCAGCGGGCATCCTCTTAAGTAGTCAGCGAGTTGCACAAGGTAGTCCTGAACAATCGAGTTGCGATGGAACAGCAGCCGGAACGAGTCGGAAAAGAGCCGTAGGTCCGGCATAATCCGAACCAGGCTTCCCTCCTGAAGATCGTGTTGTACCATGTACTCAGGAAGAACAGCGACACCCAAACCACGCAAGACAATGTACCGGATCGCGGCTCCAGCCCCACAGGTCCGAACCTGAGCAAATGTCATATCGCCCGTAGCCGACGTAAGGTACCGGGTCAAAGGAAGTGACTCGTTAATGTCGAACAACGTGTGATTTTGGGCGTCGTCAACGGTTTCAAAGGGTTGGCGTTTTAGCAACGAAGGGGACGCCGCAAACACATAGGTCTCTGCGTGCAAGAACTCCGCGCTCCACGAGCGATGTGTGTACGGTGCGCTGGTGATGATCGCCTCAACCTCACGCTGCTTCAAGCGATCCAACAAGTCGTTCCCTGACCCAAAATACAGATCAATCGCATATTGTGGATGTTCTTCCTGGAACTCCAAGACCGCAGGCAACACCCACGACATCCCCAACTCAAACCGGGTACCCAAGGCAAACGCGATGGTTTGTTGGTTGTCACCTTGTACAACTTCCCTGCATTGAAGGGCCTTTCGGACAGTTTCCTGCGCCACGGGTACCAGGCGATGTCCCTCCAATGTAAGCGCCACAGAGCGCACCCGTCTCTCAAACAGCTTGCAGCCCATTTGCTGCTCCAACTGCTTGATTCGCTGACCAAATGCTGCAGGTGTGATGTGCCTTTCTTTCGCGGCACGAGCAAAGTTTTGTTGCTCTGCTGCTGCCAAAAAGCATAACAAATTCTCAATGGTAGGTAGATCCATACAGCCATACTCCAACACAATAAAGATATTCTTTACGATACAATAAAAATACTAAATATTTTCAAAAGTCAATTGAATTTATACACTGGCAACAGATGGACAAACGAAGCACATGCAAGAGAGCATGTGATGGAAGGAAGGAGATAGACGATGAAAAAGTTGAATGGATTCGGATTGTGGAGTGTGATGGCAGGTGCGATGATCTTTGCAGTGGGTTGTCATGTGGGTCCGGTGCCCAGCACGGGAGAGCAGCAGTCTTCGATGATGAAGCAGCTTCCGAGCCAAACGTCGGCTCCCCAGAAGCCGCTGAAGGCTGTGAATGCACAAAATCCGACACTACAGGTAGACACCACTCTGCTCAAGGATCCCATGCCGCTGTTCCCCAAAGGAGTGTGGAAAGGAACCTACACTCCCGTAAACAACGGCGCTGAAACTCCCATGACATTAACGTTGCGACAGCGTCAAAAGGCTCAGCTTGCACCCAAGCCCAAGCGTTCGCTGTGGTCCACATGGTCATGGATTCGCTCGGCCCATGCGTGCGGACCGTACGCTCCCGCGCTCACTGCGCCCTTGGAAGGCGAGTGGAACCTCCAAGGTTCGGCACCAACACAAATCAGCTTCACAGGAGAAGCCCAAACTCACGATGGTTACCGACGAAACGTCTCCTTCGGCATGCAAAGCAAAGACAGCATGTACTTGAGCGGCAGCATCTACAAGGATGCGAAAACGGGCGAGATCATCTTGAGAGGCAGTGTGATGAAGAAAGAGAACAACCGATACACAGCGTTGGGACGCTTTGTTCTCACCCGGCACGATAGCTAAGCACACGAAGGAAAGTGACTGCTAGAAAGCAAAGGTAGTTATCGAACCATAGCGAGTCGCCGCTCGACATCTTTCAATCGTCGGGCGCACCTCGCTCTTGCGTCTCTGTAATAACTTGCTTTGTTCATTTGGACCGCCCGGTCGTACAAGGGCATAGCATCGCTGAACTTGCCCAAGCCTTCAAGAGCAACGGCGAGGTTGTAGATCACATCCGAACGCTTGGGATAGGTCGCGACCATTTGCTCCAGAATGTCAGACGCCTGATCAAACTTTCCTTTCTTAATGGCCATGGTGGCTTGTGCGGTGTCGTTTCTGCTTTCGTCCAAACGCACAGTGTCCAAGAAGTAGGTGGGAGTGATGTCTCGCACCAGCTGGTCCACGGCTTCGCGCAGAGCCAGGTTTCGAGCCTGGTCACGAGTCGCTTGCGCACCTTCCAAGTTGATCGTTCCCACGTATTGTTTGCGCGCCAAGATCGAGCGACGTCGGGCATCGTAGGTGGTCACACCAAACACCGCTTTTCCGAGGTAATGAACCTCTTTCAAGATACGACGCGACTCGCCTTCCACCACTTCCTTTTCTTTGGTCACCTTCTCCACTTCCCAACGACGCACATCCAAATGCACAAACACCTCTTCCTGACGGGGTGTTTGGTACGCTGGCATCATCGTCGCCTGGTCGCCAGACCATCGCATCTCCACACCTTGCTTCACCCGGTTTTCAAAGCTCCACCACTTGGAGAGTTGAAGCTGTTTGCTCAACTCTTGAATCATGTCTTGCTTAAGCTTGCTTTGCCCGGTAGCTGAGACCAAGACAAGCTTTTTGGCTTCCCCCAAACTGTACCGTGCAGGAACCAAACTGGCTTTCTTCTTTAAGTGAAAGCATCCCCCCAACACACTGCCCATCGCAAACAAAACCACCAAAGCACCCATCCGAAATGCATATACTCGATTCACAACAACGTCCTCACAACTCACAGGCTCCGTTCGCGGACTGAACCCTACTTCTATGGCCCTCTCCCTTCAGCAAACTTTGGACCGTTCACCGCTCTCACCTTTGTTTGTACAACCATCCCAAACAGATAGCTTCCATTCACAAGAGAAGAAGCTATCGACACATGGATGCACATTGTTCCAACAGGATGGAGTGATGCCTATCCTACTAATACAGATACATATTTTATTCAAACAAACACTGTAACATTTTCAAAAACGAGAGGTATAGCATCGTCAATAGGTTTTATTTTTGAAGCTATACTTTCGATCCAAATGGATCATTGCGTAGCTTCAGACTTAAGGAACGCACAAGAGAACACCCCTGCAACCCAGAAAAAAGACATAAGTTATCAATCTGGTTGCGTGGTTCGTTCCTACAATGTTGAATGATTCGGCGGAAGAGGCAGAGGCAGAAACGCAAGATGAGAGGAAGGAGAACGTTTAGCTTGTCCAGGTTCCACAGAACACCGGAACAGCAGGGCCGCTCATAAAGATATTGGAGAAGTCAGGTAGAACAGTCACACCGAGAGTGCCACCAGGAAGCTTAACAAAGACCTCGCCTTCGTGAGGAATTCGCTCGGTCTTGATGGCAGCCACAACAGAAGCGCAGGCTCCAGTGCCACAAGCCTGGGTCCATCCGCATCCACGCTCAAAGACGTCAACATTCAGGTGCTGGTTGTCGACAACGTCCACAAACTCAACGTTGGTGCGATCAGGAAACAGTTCGTGTGTTTCCAACAAAGGACCCAACGAACCTTGCTTGTCTTTCGGGATGTCAAACAAGATGGCGTGGGGGTTTCCCATCGACACACCCGTGATGGACAGGCTCTCCCCTGCGATCGAGAACGACTGCTCGATGCAAGTGCCCTCCCCGACCATGGGAAGGTCTTCTCGGTTGAGCATCGGCGCACCCATCTCCACACGAGCGTTCGCGACTGCGCCAGTGCCATCGCGCTCCAGCTCGCATTGGAGGACGCCGCGATCCGTTTCCACAGAGAAGCTGAGTTCAGAGGTGTAGCCTTGGTCGTAGAGGAAGCGGGCAAAACAACGAAGCCCGTTGCCACACATCTCCGGTCGACTGCCGTCCGAGTTGGTGATGATCATCCGAAAGTCGGCCTTCTCAGAAGGCTCCAACCAGAGGATCCCATCGGCGCCAATCCCCAGATGACGATCGCAGATGGCAATCACCTGCTCGTCGTTGCGGTAGTGGGGTTCCACGTCTTTGCCGTCAACCAAAACGAAGTCATTTCCGAGACCGTGGTACTTCCAAAACTCAAAGGACATCAGCTTGTGAGCTCCGCGCGAAGGTCTTCCACTTGCTCACGGGTTTCGTCGGGCAAGTCTTCCTTCAGCAATTGGGTGCATATTTCGAGAGCTTCCGCGTTTTTGCCTTGTTTGGCGTACGCCAGCGCGAGGTTAAAGAAGGGCCCCAAGATGCTGGCTCCCGACGCCTCGATCGACTGCAAAAACAGCTGCTCTGCTTTGGGATATTGCGACTCATCGTCTCCTGCCAGAAGCAGCAAACCCAAGTTGTTATGAGGTTCATAATGTTCAGGGGCAAGCTCGGCTGAGCGAGAGTACGACTCGATCGCTTTGTCCTCAACACCAGCGCCGTCGTACAACATTCCCAGCTGGAAGTGCGGCTCCCAGTTTTCGGGATCAAGGTCACGGGCTTGAAGCAGGGCTTGTTCGGCCCCTTCAATATCTTCGTTGAGGAGAGACAACATGCCGTAATTGAGCCAGGCTTGCAGACTGTTGGGAGAATGCTCGACGACCCACTTGGCCTGCTTCAAGGCCCCTTCTTCGTCGCCTTTGTACAGGCTGATGCCTGCCAGCTTTTGCATAAAGATGGGGTCATTGCCCAGGTTTTTCCGGGCTTGCTCCAGGACTCGTTCGGCCAACTCGACTTCGTCGGCCAGAGTGAGCGCGTCGATCATGCTGATGTACGCTTCGACCCGACGAGGCTCCAGCTTCATCTGATCGCGAAACACATCCATCGCTTCGCCGATGAAACCGAGCTCCATCATCACCAAGCCACGAAGGTTCTGGACATCGTAGTTGCCGCCCTGCATTTCAGCCGCTTTGTTGAGAAAGCCCATCGCTTGCTCAAATTCACCAATGGCTGCAGACAAACGACCTGCATGAAACACCGTCAGGAAGTGCTCGGGGTGAGCCTCCACAGCGGCTGCAATCTCGCGCAGAGCCTCTTCGATCTGGTCTTGCGCTTCGAGAGCCAAGGCTCCAAACACCATCGCATCCGGTTGTTTGGGATCATGAGAGAGGACTTCCTGGGCAAACTTGCGGGCTTCCCGGTACGAATCCGTCGCCAGTGACACGCGCGCCATACCCAACAACGCTTCCACATCGGCCCGATTGGCTCGGAGCACCTTTTCGTAGCGTTCAGCAGCCAGATCCAACCGGCCACGACCCATATCTTCTTCTGCCTTGCGCAACAAGCGTGCTGCCTCAGACATAGCATAACTCCTTTGGATAAGAACTAGATACACCACACCTATGTACCACACTCCACCTGTCCCGCCAACCGCTTTGTATGTTCTGCGATTCATCGCGAGACGAGGTTGTGGTTGGGTGTTTACAATGAGGATGGAGTCAAAGGAAAGTCTTTTGCGGAAACAGGGAGGAGGAACCACACGAGAGGGGGCAAGCACCCCCTTGGCTCCTGAAAGAAAGGGACGTTACATGCGGCAGTTATCGGTGTAGAACTTGACCATTTCTTTGTCATCGTCTTCGGTGACGAGGTCATCCCACTTCTTGTAAGCTTTGAGGAGACGCTTGGCGTAGTAACCACAGTACAGCTTGCGGTTACGAAGACTACGGTAACGACGGTTACGACGCTTTTGCTTCTTCAGCTTGTCATAGTTTTTCTTCAGCACAGCCAGACCCAAGGTTTGGAAGCAGAGCTTCTTGAACTTGGCGAACATCTTCTTGCCAGCGTCTGAGGTCAAGGCTTCGTACTTTGCAGCTTCCTTCATGTTGCAGCTGTAGTGCATGCGGCCTTTTTCTTTGTACTCATCAACTTTCTTTTCCAGGCGAGCGAGGGAACTGACAACTTTCAACTCACCACACACGCTCTTGATCGCAGCCATTTGCTTTTCGGTAGCGCCAGCTTGCTTGTAGAACTTCTTGCTTCCGCAAGCGGTGAAGTACGACTTGCTTGTGCCGGAGTCACGGAGGTTACCCAACCAAACAGGGATGTTGGTCAAGCACCAGCTGTAGAACGAAGTGGCCAACGCTTTGCCATCTTTGTCATCCATTTCGGAGAGCTTCTTGGCGGAGTAGCTGTAGGTGCACTGGCTCTGTGCCTTGTACCAGTTCTTCTCAGCCACGAGCTTTTCAATCTTCTTCTTTTGCTTCTTGATGTTGCGTTTGTAGCGAACAACACGGGAAGCTTCGCGAGCTTTCTTGGTGCACGCTTTGAAGTCTTCGCAAGAGCTTTGGTGGATGCAAGCAAGACGCATCTTCACAAAGGGCTTCATATCGTCGTCAGCTTTTTGCGCTTCACAGAACGCCAACACCAAAGCCTTAACCTTCTTAAGCTTCGCGCCTTCCAGCTTTTTCTTGGCGCAGCTTGCGCTCTTGGCGACGAAGTTTTCACAGGTCTCAGACTTTTTGCAGCCAACCAAACCTGTCATGCTGACAGCAACCACCATTAACAAAAACCAACGGAATTTCATGTTTGGGCTCCTTCTGGGGAAGTTCGATTCCAGGGTTGTGTTGTACAACCGCCATGAAATCGTAAAAAAACAACATCCACTTCACTCTGATGGTGATCGCCGCTCCATGGAGTTCAGCGAACTCAAACAACAGAGATACAATTCGAGCATTTCGAATGTTGACTCGATACTGGATGCTTCTCAAAAGTTGGGACGCCTGCACAGTAGTAACGACGCTCTCCGACGTCAACCCCACTCGACAAGAAACTATCCCCTGAATGAGAGCCAACGCCGGATTCCATCGGAGAAAGAAAGGTTTGCGAACAACATTCATTTTGCAAAAAAAGTGGAGACAAAGAATCATCAAGGCGAGAGGAAGACGTTGCCAACGAGGATGTTTTCAAGGTATGACTTTCTTTGTATGAATCAGGACGTTGCATCAAAAACTCTCACGTGCATCGCTCCATCTACGTTTGCAACGGAAACCAAGGATCCACGTATTTCATCATGAGAACCACAACATATCGCATTGGGTTTGGTCTGGTCATCCTTTTTGCTGCATGGTTTGGGTTGATTGCCCCTGGCTGTGGAGAGCTGCCGACCTCGAACGAAGCACCTGTCACAACAGAACCCAACCAAGGCAAGGAAGCCACACAAGACACGCAGGCGGAGTCCCCAACCCAAGAGTTGGCCCAGGAAACAACGACGGAGCCTCCGCCCGAGACAGGACTGGAACGCTCCGCCGAAGAGAGCCTCCCTGTTGAACCTGTGGAGGAGCCCTCGCCACAAGATGCAGGACCCACCGAACGAACAGAGCCTTCGCAGGGAGAAGAAGCCACACCCGAAGCCACACCCGAAACCACGCCTGAGTTGCAGCCGGAAGGCAACCCCGAGGCTGGACCCGTTACGCAAGCCAAGGCCGTGTCGTTGTTGGCGTCCTTTCTCAAAGACAACCCTCAAAGCGGCTTGATGAATCGTGGGAAAACGGCGGGGCAATGGCTCCTTTCTGTGGTTGTCCCTGCCGGTCAACATACCTTGCGCCTTCGCTTGCACAGCCCCAATCAGGATCTCGACATTGGCCCAGCTAGCACGGGAACCTGGCCGTACCAGGGGAAGATTGTACCCAAAGGTACTGCGTTTGCGTTGTCGCTTCAGCGAGCCGCTCGTTTTGCAGTCACGGTGGAGCTGGGAACCCAACAAGTAAGTTTGGTCAAAGAACCTGAGCCTTCCGCAGTGGAGGTTGTGGGCGACTGGAGCGGCAAGAAGAACCAGCAAGCCACACTCCAGCGCCAGAACGACGGCAGCTTTCAGGTAGCTCTAATGCTAACCAAAGGAGTGATGACCTGGAACCTCAAGTTACAGTTGGGGGGTTCGTCGCAGACGTACGGAGTTCGCTACCCAGCCCGAGGCATCTTGCCGCAAGGTGGGGTGATAGAAGCAGGAGGCCAAGCCAACGCCGCAGACATCTCACAAGACGGTACATACCAGTTAACGTACCGCCCGCTGGAGCGAACGTTTGTGCTACGCCCTCAGCCTTTGGACGGCTTCCAAGCGTTCCAGACCTTGCTCAAAGACATCGCTCCGATCTCCAGCAGCACCGGACGAATCGCCCGCATCGACCAGTTCCTCAACCGGATGAAGGTGGCGAGCCAGCTCCCGTATGTTTCGGGCCAGAAGGTCCTCTTTGTGGTGCGCTGGAAGCAGGCCAAAGCTCCCGTGCATGTGTCGGGTTCGTTCAACCAGTGGTCGACCTCCAAGGATCCTATGAAGCAGGTTCCAGGCACGGACTTTTACTACGCAGAGTTGACGCTTCCTGTGGGTCGTCATGCATACAAGTTTGTGGACTCATCCTCCACCCTGCAGTGGCAGGTTGACCCCAACAACGAGGCGTTTGTGTTCGGAGGGTTTGGTCCAGATTCCATCGTCAGCACCGAAGGCTCCAAAGACGGCGAGCTTCGCCAGCACCCCGATTTCTTTGCAACCCAGCTCAACAACCGCCGGACGTTGTATGTGTATCTCCCACCGGAGTATTACAAGAACCTCAAGTGGCGGTACCCTGTTGTGTACATGCACGACGGACAAAACTTGTTCGATCCCAAAGCCATGTGGGGCGGTTGGGGTGTGGACAAGTGGGTCAATCAGCTTGCAGCGGCCGGCAAGATCCAACCCGCCATTGTGGTGGGAGTCGCCAACACATCCGGACGATTCGCGGAGTACACACACACCCAAGACAAGATTCAGGGGCAAACGGTGGGAGGCAAAGCCAAAGACTACGCGGACTTCCTTCTACGTGAGGTTAAGCCCTGGATCGACGGGCGCTACCGCACGCAACCGACACGTCGCCAGACCAGCGTGATGGGGTCATCGTTGGGAGGTTTGATCTCGCTCTGGTTGGGTTACGAATACCCGGATGTATTCTTCCGGATCGGCGCGCTGTCGAGCACATTTGGATGGGGTCAGATTGGAGCCTCCAACCCAACGTTGCTCGACATCGTAAAGAAGGAAAGCCCCCGCGACATTGTGATTTACATTGACTCCGGCTCTCCCGCCGACAACTCCAAAGAAACCACACAAATGAGGGACTTGCTGCAGAGCAAAGGGTATGTCTTTGGGCTCAACCTGCAACATTGGCTGGAGCAAGGCGCACAACACAACGAAAAAGCCTGGAACGACCGGTTGTTCCGACCGCTCCAGTTCCTGCTGTCGTGGCCTTAGAAGGGGATGCAGGCTTCGTTAGCCTCGGTAGGAGCCTTGCCAACGGACGCCCACCCAGGCGCCGAAGTAGGCAGAGAACAGAGCGAAGAACGCAAAGCCGAGAGCAGCCATAAAGTAGGTGATGGGCTGTGTGTTCTCCACTTCCTTGCACTCGTCTTGGGGGAACCAGTTGACGTGTGCTTTTTGAGCGAGAGTTACACTCTCCGGCGGAATGGTTGAGCTGCTCGACAGGATGCAGACGTTCGCCTTGTTTTTGTTGTCAGGACGTTGGAGTCGTTGCAGATACAAACAAGGTTGATCCGCCGTAAGGTCTTTGCACAACGGTCTGTAACCATAGAACGAGGTCAGCTTGCCTTTTTTGGTCCAGAGCGCGAACACCCGAGCGTAAAGCGGCGAGCAATGACGTCCCACAGGGTACCACTTGTCGAACTTTTTCCCCAGCTTGTTTCCAACTTTGGCGCTGGAATCACCGAGGATACGACAGACGGGTTCCTTCGTTTTGGGATGGTTGGCCAACAGGATACAAGCCTGACGATCTTCCGAGCCCAGTTCATTGCAGAGAGGATAGAAGCCTGCCGACACCACCCGATTTTTCGGGGTAATTCGGAACAGAGACATCCCTGTAGTGCGGTCTTCCTTGCACTTCCCTGCTTTCATGGAGAACCAGTGGAGGCCTTCCTGTCCCATCGGATACGCCGCGGTTTGTAGCTTTCGATTGGGCATCAACCGACACACTGTGTTGTTCTGGAACACGGTGGTGCGCACACAACGTTGGGTGTCGTTCTTGGCGTTCTTGCAAGCGGGGAACAACATGGGGTTGAGATCGGGACGAGCCACGTTGTATCCCACATACTTTTTGGCCACCTGGTTGCTAAGCATTCCTCCAGCAACCAACGCCAACACAAGAGCGATCGCTGTTCCATAGGTGCTCTCGCGACGAGTGTCTCCCGAACTCAGCCTCGCCGTGATCAAGTTGGTAAAGAAGAACCCTACTTGTGGAACAATCAACAAGACCAGCAAAAAGTACGTCTCGTGGTTTTCCGTGGTGACGAGTTTGGGGTAGAGCTTCCACAGCGTATAAAAGAGGAGCGCGGCCACACCTGCGGAGAGGACTGTGTTGACCGTTACCCAGAACGGACTGACGTGGGTTGGAATGAAGTCCAACTCCCCTTGCTCCAGTTCCTTCTTCATCCGCTCGATCAGGGTGTGGTAGGACGCAGCCCCTTTCACACGAAGGAGATCCGCGATCTGGGTCAAGGCTTCTTGTTCGGTACGCTTCACGCCGATCCACCCACCGACTGCTTCAGCCACCGACTCGCACATAAAGATGATGTTGTCTTTGAAGTCGGGTCGAGTGTGCTTGAGGATGGCAGCGGTCAAGCGAAGACCATCCACAAAGAAAGCATCCGAAGGGCGGGGATCGGTCCGCAACCAAACGGAGAGAATGCCCGAACCGTCTCCTTCTGTGAGACCGTTTTCTTCAGCGATCTCCAGAATTTTTTCTACGGCTTCTTCTTGAAGCTTTCCGTCAGCCCAGGCCACATAGATAAGAGGGAAGATGGGCAACAAATGCAGCGTCTCTTCAGACAGCTGGAGACGTCGCATTGCGCGGCTAAGACGAGGATCTTGTTCGATCATGGACATGAGACGTGTCACGGTCATGTGAGTACTCCCTTGGGTCACCGGTAAGTCAAAAGCTAACCAACGCCAGGAAAAGGCGACGGGTGATAAGGGCAGTTTAGTTTCTCCACAAATCTCTTACGATGGCACAAGGCATGTATTTTATTGATTTATATCAAGGGTTATGAACAATGCAGAGAGACACCTTGGTGTTGGTTGACAATCCAAAGGTAGCAACGTTACGTTTCAACAAGTGGACCCTGGGTTTGCTGCTCGATGCGTTGCTACAAAAGCGTTGCCCGCGCCAGCACATACTGTTTTCGTGAGTAGGAAGGATAGAATGGATGATTGACTTGCGTCAGCACTCCTTGTTTGCGAAGTTGTCAGACACCCACTGGCAACAGCTTCAGCCTCATTTGACCACGCATCAGGCAACGCAAGGCGAGACCCTTCTCTCCGACACGTCCGAGGAGGTTGCGCTGTACGGTGTGTTGACAGGCAGCGTCTCCTTTTCTTCCGAAACCCCATTTGGCCCCCAAGATCTTGGGACCCTCTCCCACGATGACTTCTTTGGAGAGATGGCCTTCATTGACAGCCAACCTCTGGGAATCTCAGCAACAGCCCAGGCTCCCACAACGTACTGGCGCCTGGACGGGCAGGCCCTTCGCGCCCTACTCACAAACGACAGCACCCTTGCTGTTTTAATGTACCGAAGATTTTGGCCGGTCCTGGCCGAGAAGCTTAACCAAGTGAACCGCCAGTTTAAGAGGTTCTTTAAAGGAGGCACACCGACACCGCCTCCGATGCCTGCGTTTGGAGAGGTCCCTCCCCCTGCACGCCCGGCCTGGTTTGCGCCGCCGAACACACCGCCGACACCGAGTGTGTCTCTCGACGCGCTGCCCATGGATACGGAGACGATCCGTAGACAGTACGCGCTGCTTAGTACAGGCCTGTCCAACGAAGAGGTCGAGCTGCTCCTTCAACGTGGCGAGGAGATGGCCATTCCTGCAGAAGAGTCCATCTTTAAAGAAGGCGACTTTGGCGACACGCTGTATTTCATCCTTCATGGAGAAGTTCGGATCAGCAAGAACATTCCAGGAGTTGGCGATGAAGCCCTGACCGTCTTGTCGGCAGGAGATATCTTTGGAGAGATGGCCCTCGTCGCTCCCAATGCAGTCCGCTCCGCGTCAAGCTCGGCTCACGAAAACCCCGCCCTTGTCTTGGGGATTCGCAACCATGTGCTGCACCGACTCCGCAACCAGCCTGAAGAGCTCCCCTTCCTCAAGGCCCTCTGCAAAATGATGACCCACCGACTGCGCGAAAGTTACAGCAAGCTCGTGAGCTGGAAGATGATGCGCGGCAACTTCTTCTAAAAGCCCGACCCTATCGTTTCATACCATCGCTGCATGTACTTCAACTTGTTCAACAGCCTTCGGGTTGCATCGGCGGGCTGGACTCGTTGTGTTTCTCCACGGCAGGAGCAGCGAAGATCTCTTTCTTCAGCTGGAGAAGATCCGAAACAACCGTGTCCATGTCCTGGGTGTCGTGGGACAATGGATACACAGGAGCCTCACGCTTGCTGAGGCCGCGGCCGTACATCTTGTCGTAGTAGTGGTCGAGAAGGATGGAGCAGCATTCTGCCAGGTTGCTTTGGTGCAAGGACTCCAACGCGCTCTTTAGATGTTGGGGGCCAAGGCGCTTGCCAATCCGGTGAATGGCATCCTCCAATCCTTCGGGAGGTTGAGAGCCGTAGTCTTCCATAAGAATGTCAATGCGGTGCGACTTCGGAACCTGGAGGTCAATGACAGGAGCCTGACGCATCTGCATCCAAAGCGACTTGGGGATGGTCCTTTTTCCCACACATCGACTCTCGTTTTCCATCCAGACAACCGTGTTTTCGCCAGCCTGCAACCACTCCAGACCTATCGCATTTTCAAACTGCGGCTGCGTGGGTTGAGGCAACTCTCCCAAAGAGCCAAACGAAGACCCTTTGTGGTGGGCGTGATGTTCCAGATCCAGGACAACTTCACCTCGCTCCCGCAGCGCCTGCAGGATCTTGGTTTTTCCTGAGCCGGTCTTGCCTCCCAAGATGACAATGGGTCGGGTTTCCTCCAATCCGTCGAGGAGGATCCGGCGAAACGCCTTGTAGCCACCAAGCAACCGACCCACACGCAGCCCAACCTGCGCCGCCAGCCAAGCCATGGATTGACTGCGCATCCCACCTCGCCAGCAGCAAAACAACAGCGGCTTCTCTTGGGCCAAGGAGAGCATCGTCTCTCCAAACTGTCGCATCTTGGGGCCAACGATTTCCAACCCCAACAACGTGGCCTGCTCCTTGCCTTCTATTTTGTAGCAAAGCCCAACTCGCGCGCGCTCTTCATCCGAAAACAAAGGAAGATTGGTTGCACCAGGGATATGGGCGCGCTCAAACTCGCCGGGCGAACGTACATCAACCAGCAACCATTGTTCAAAGGAGTGAAGAACGTCGAGGGCTGAAAGTCGGGTGATCATGCTGTGCTCCAAAGGAGGGGGAAACGACTTCGGTAGTTGTACAACAAGAAAACGAAATATGATATGCTCCGCGACGGTTTCAAGAAAACCTCTTGGTGGCGAACAACGCCAGGATAAACGAAAAGACCCTATCCATTGCACCCCATTTTCTTACCAACGCGGAGCATTCCAACCCGATGAACGAACGATTCGAACTGTTGCGAGAAGCCAAGGTCCAAGAATACAACAGCGTGGTCAAGCTGTACCGCCACAAGAAGACGGGCGCTCGTGTGATGTCGGTCATCAACGACGACGAGAACAAGGTGTTTGGGATTACATTTCGCACTCCACCCAATGATTCGACGGGTGTCCCACACATCATGGAACACTCGGTCCTCTGTGGCTCCAAGAAATACCCGCTGAAGGAGCCGTTCATTGAGTTGGTGAAGGGCTCGCTCAACACATTTTTAAACGCGATGACCTACCCAGACAAGACCACCTACCCCGTCGCAAGCCAGAACGAGCAAGATCTCTACAACTTGGCTGACGTGTACATGGATGCGGTGTTGAATCCACTCATTCCGCCCGAAACACTCCAACAAGAAGGTTGGCATTACGAGCTGGAAGACGAGAAGGAGCCTCTCTCCATCAAAGGTGTGGTCTACAACGAGATGAAGGGTGTCTACTCCGACCCCGACAGCTTGTTGTACCGAAACATGCAGCAGTCGGTGTTCACCGAAACGACGTACGGCGTGGACTCTGGAGGCGATCCCGCTGCCATTCCCGAGCTGACGTACGAGCAGTTTAAGCAGTTCCATGAAACGTACTATCATCCATCCAACGCCTGGATCTACTTCTACGGCGATGGAGACCCGGAGCGCCGCCTGGAGTTCCTGGACGGCTATCTGTCCGACTTTGATGCCAAAGACGTCAACTCTGGCATCAACTTGCAGCCCCAGCGTAGCGAGCCGGCCCGACACCGTTACTTCTTCGACGCCGAGGAAGAAGGCGACGATATCCCCAAAACGCGACTGATGATGAGCTGGCTGCTCCCGCAGCCCACACCCGAGCTGGACATGGCGCTCAGCGTTCTCTCGTATATGTTGGTGAGTACGCCTGCGTCCCCCCTTCGCAAGGCTCTGATCGATTCGGGACTGGGCGAAGAGCTGACCGGCGGAGGTCTCTCGGATCACTTGCGCCAGATGACGTTCTCTGTGGGCCTGAAGGGTATCAAAGCCGCAGACGCCGAAAACGTCCAAGCCTTGATCAAAGAAACCCTCCAATCCATCGCCGACAACGGCTTCACCCCCGAGTTGGTCGAAGCCACCATCAACACGCTGGAGTTCAATCTCCGGGAGAACAACACCGGGTCCTTCCCACGTGGCCTGGATATGATGTTGGACGCCCTGCGCTTCTGGCTGCATGACGGCGACCCCATCACCGCCATTTCGTTTGAGAAGCCTCTCGAATACGTCAAGGACAACATCGCCAAGGACTCCCAATGGCTGTCGGGCCTGATCCGCGACCATCTCCTCAACAACCCGCACCTCGTTGTCGCCACCTTGGAGCCCAAAGTGGGGCTGCGTCAAAGCCAGGAAGAAGCGGAGTTTCAGCGCCTTCAGGACTTGAAAGCCAAGCTCGATGAGAACGAGAAGCAGAAGATCGTTGAGCAAACCCACGCGCTCAAGGAGATCCAAGAGACGCCGGATGATCCGGAAGTGCTGGCGTCCCTCCCCACGTTGACGTTGGACGACATAGAGAAGGAAGGCAAAGAGCTTCCCATTGATGTGTCCGACCACGAAGGCACCTCCATCCTGTACCACGATCTGTTCACCAACGGCATCGTGTACCTGGACGTCGGCTTCAACGTGCAGACCTTGCCGCAGGAGTGGATCCCCTACATGCCCCTGTTTGGTCACGCGTTGATTGAGATCGGAACTCACACCGAGAACGATGTGGAGATCGCGCAGCGGATTCGTCGCCGAACCGGTGGGATCTGGACGTCGATGTTGAACTCGGCCAGGCACGACGACCCTCAAGGCGTCACCAACATGATCATCCGAGGCAAAGCAACGGTCGAACAAGCTCCAGAGATGCTCAACATTCTCCACGACTTGCTCAACACGGTAAACTTCGACAACCCCGAGAAGTTTAAGCAGATGGCTCTCCGAGCCAAAGCCAACCGAGAGTCGGGCTTGCTGCCGGGAGGACACGGGATTGTCAACACCCGACTCCGCTCTCACTTCAGCGTCACAAGCTGGATTGGGGAGCAAATGGGTGGTCTGGAGCAGCTGTTCTTCCTCCGTCGTTTGATCAAGCAAATCGACGAAGACTGGCCCTCTGTGTACGCCCAGTTGGAAGAGATTCGCAAAGGACTCCTGAACCGCAACCACATGTTCTGCAATGTGACGGTGGATCAGAAGGGCTGGTCAACGTTCGCACCCGAGTTGAAAGGTTGGCTGAACAGCCTGCCTGGAGGTGAGGCCGAGCGCCAGACCTGGTCCGTGGGTCCCCTGCCTGAGCACGAAGGCCTCGCGCTGTCTGCGCAAGTCAACTACGTGGGTAAGGCCGCCAACATCTACGAATCGGGCTACAAGTACAACGGCTCAGTCGCTGTGATTTCCAAGTACATTCGGACCACATGGCTGTGGGAGAAAGTCAGGATGCAAGGAGGAGCTTACGGTGGGATGTGCGGCTTCAGCCGTCTGTCTGGCGTGTTTGGCTTCCTCTCCTACCGTGACCCCAACCTGCTCAACACGCTCAAGGCGTACGACGCGACAGGTGACTTCCTCCGTCAGCTTTCGGTCAGTCAAGAAGAGCTGTCACGCAGTATCATTGGAACCATTGGAGACATTGACACCTACCGTCTACCCGATGCCAAAGGCTACACCTCCATGGTTCGCCACCTCCTCGATGAAGGACCGGAGCGTCGCCAGAGAGTTCGGGAAGAGATCCTCGGCACCACTCTCCAGCACTTCAAAGACTTCGCAGACGCCGTCGACTCGGTTCGCGACAACGGCCACGTGGTCGTGATGGGCCCAGCTTCCAACCTGGAAGAGGCCAACGCCACGCTCTCTCCCAAGCTCTCGATCACGGACGTTCAGCCCAAGACCCAGGGCTAAATCAACCCCTCGGTCATTCTCCCCCTTCGCCCATCATTCCTTCTTTTCCTAGCCCGACATCCCTATACTTTTTGAGACCATACATTGACTTAAGTGGTCTTTTTTGTGATAGATCACCTTCGTCGAGGGGTTCCTTTGTATCTTCTTCGTGTGACATGACGAGCCAACATCACCAAAGGCCAAGAGAATCAGGCATGTACCTTTCCGTATCGGGTTCAGTGTGAGAGCGTATCGGCTTGGATACGTTCTCGATACGGTCCTCCGTTACAATGCCGAGCGAGTGGAGAAAAGTATCTTCACCACACCATTTTCTCATCAGTCAGGGTATTGGGTCTCATGTCTCAGAGAGTGGCAGAACGCGCCCCCGGTCGACGGCACACCTACTTGCTACGCATGTGGCAAGAATCAGACGCGTCGTCGTGGAGGTTGATAGTTCAAGATGTAAAAACAGACGAGCGTTGGGGATTTACAGACATCCATGAGTTCGTTTATTTTCTCAAGAACACCATCAACCAGTACGAGTTTGTGGAGAATGAGACAACGCAGAGTCTTTAGGCTCTGTTGCGTCCCACCCGACATATCATAACAAACCATTTCGTGTGATCACGATCGTAGAGTGTCCTAATGAATCGCTTTGGTATGGAACCGAAGTCGTTCATGTCTCTAACCAGGAGAGAGCAGATGTTTGTGGATTGGAAACGCCACCTCCGGCAAGCGATGATTCTTCTTACTTGTTGTGTAATGCCTTTCGTATTATTGGGTTGCCCCGGTGGGGGAGGAAACAACAACACGAACTCCAACACCAACGGCAATACGAACACCAACACCAATGACAACAACACCAACACCAATGGTAATTCCAACAACAACCAAAGCGTGGTGGAGTGCAAGGCCGGAACGGCTTGTGTCGAAGTCGGCAACGGCGACGTTCGGTCCTGTGAGCTGCTGTTGGTTCACTCTGCAGCCATCACCGGCCTGGAGTTGGGCTTCAGCCAGGATGTCATTGGTCGCTCGAAGTTCCGCGGCACCAAGCTGGCCATCGCGTTTGTGATGAAAGCAGACAGCAGCCTGAAAACGGGCACATCTGCTTCCGTCATCAAGCTGCCCGCAGACATCGCCAACCTCAAAATCGACAAGGTCAACTGCTACGATCGCAAAGGCGCCAAGATTGAGAAACCCGCTGTAACACTCCGGAGGCCGTAAATCATGAAACTGGTTCGACTGTTTCTATCGATAGGCTTCCTCGGAGGTGCCCTCGCGTTTGGCACTCTGACCACCGGTTGTGGTGGAACCACAGACACACCCGATAGCGGAACTGTGGACAACTCAGGCATCGTTCGTTGCAAGAACGACAGCGAATGTCTGAACGGTCAAACTTGTGCCAGCAACGGCACCTGTGTAGACAAAACTGTCCCGAAAGAAGACGCCGGAACGCAAACGGATGCAGGCACAGAAGCTGCACCGGAGAAGACCGTAACGGAAGAACCTTCGGGTCCTGAGAAAAAAGACTGCAACCCCGGCACAGTGGGTTGTCGTTGTAGCCCAACGGGCGCTTGTGCTCAGGGCTTGCGCTGTGAGTTCAACATTTGCCAGACCTGCACCGAAGGTACGGCTGGGTGTGCTTGCAAAGACGGCAAGACCTGCAACAGCGGCCTGCAATGCCAAGACGGCACCTGCCAGGGCTGCGTTGGAAAGGCCAACTGTCCCTGCCACGGCAACAACAGCTGTGACACAGGATTCCGCTGCGAGCGCGACAACAACGGCGCAAGCATCTGCCAAACCTGCAAGAGCGAAGACATGGTGGGTTGCAACTGCTCCAAAGATACGGAGTGCAGCGGCAGCCTGATCTGCGTGAACAAGCGATGCATCGACGCAAGCAAGTTGAACCAGATCCCGAAAAGCCCCAAGTGCTACTATCCCTGTCAGGACGACGTGAAGATGCCGGACGGCACCATCAAGAGCTGTCATCCTGAGTACAAGCTGATCGAAGGTTGCCCCGGTGGTCAGAAATGTGTGGAAGGTAGCTGTGTCAACGAATCTCGTGCCAGCAACCTCTCCAGCACACAATATCCCTTCTGCCAGGGCGACTCCGACTGTCCCGACTGGCAGGCCTGTGTCGGTGGCCGTTGCTACTCGACTTGTAGCTCCTCTTCCGAATGCGCCAGCGGCTTTAAGTGTCATGCTTATGTATGTCGCCGAGAGTGTACCGGAAGCACCAGCGACTGCTCTCCCGAAACCTCTTGCCGCAACCAGGCATCCGGTGCTGGCGTGTGTATGCCCAACGGCTCACGCAAGAACACCAACCTGGCCCAAACCAGCACACCTGGGACGTTCCACGTAACGATTAATGAAGTGAACTACTCGAACACCGTCACCACAGGTGTGATTGGTATCATCAACAAGAGCAAGTTCAACACCAACTTCAAGATCAGCCGCGCAAGTGACAACATCGGCTCCAAGAACCCCCTGTTCTGGCTGAAGTTTGACATGTGCAAGACCTACACCGACGACGGTCAAAACTGCAAGACCTGGGGAGGCAGCCCCACCGCAGCTGAGCCCTTTGAAATCAAGAACATGGAACCCAACAAGATGTACTTGGTTCAGCTCAGCAACGCCGGCGGCAAGCCCAGCGCCAGCGCGACCTACAGCGGTATCCTCAAGGTCATCGGCGACCAATTGGGCGACCGCGACCTCGCGGTACAATACCGTCAAAGCGCGCAAGGCCAGTGGAAAGGAACCATGGTTGCGTTTGGTAACTTCCGTGACCAAAACATCGCCAAGTTCCCCAACACCACAGGTCTCCAAATTCGTGACCTGGACAACGCCCTGCTCCGTCGTTGGCTTGACTTCAAGAACAACGGCATCTCCTTTGAGAAGTTTGTGGCGCTGCTCCGCTCGGTGCGTGAAGGGTCCTGGCAGCTTCCCAAAGTGGCTTCGGACTGTAAGACAACCTTCAGTCAGGTCGCCACAGACGACGTGGTCTGTTACCCCTTCAGTTCTTCGCGCGGTTACGAAGTTCTCTCGTACAGTAATCGTGAAGCTCCAGTACCTTCGGGTATCTCGGAGTTGAACTTTGTGGTCAACGTGAAGGAAAAGACGACCACCACGTTGGAAGGCCGGATCGACACCTCTCAAGCTCTCCAGTATTCGGGCAACCCCCGCATCACCATTTCCTTTAAGAACAAGCTCGACAGCAGCCCGCGTATTGCCATGAACAGCTTTGATGCTGTGATTGACATCGGCGGTCGCTACTACGTCAGCGACTCCGAGAGCTGCTCCGACTCTAGCAATTTTGACAAGCAAACCTTGCCATGGATGGTTCCTGGCTTTGAAGCCATGTCCTACCCCCGCACCGGTAGCTTGTTCCGCGACCGCTTTGAGTGTCGCACCAAGTCGCTTCCGACCACTCCGCCTCCTGGAGCCACCGCTGATCAAATCAAGGCTGTTGAAGACTACAACAAGAGCCTCGCTGCCTCGAACCCCATTCCCAACGGCTGGCGCTTGCGCCGTAAGTTAGAGATGGTCGATGGTATGATGATCAACAACCGCTACATGTTTGTGTTGTACAAAGAAACCTTCGTGAGCTTCTTCAACACTGGCGCAAGCAGCAACGCCCTCAACGGCGACTTTGTGAACTACGGCTACATCTTAATGGAGCGTGTTCCCGTCGACCTGCAGGACAGCGACTACGCCAGCACCGCTCCTGTCACTCTCAAGACATGCAGCAACGACAGCGGTTGCACCTCGGGTACAGTTTGTCGTGGAAACGTTTGTCGTCCCCCCAGCAAGCTGAACCAGGTGAGCTGTGATCCTGAGATTGTGAAGAAGGCCACCAACATCGCCATTCAAAAACAGTCGGATCTGGGCACTTGGAGCCAGCTGCGCTTGAACAACTTGGTCACGGCCTTGTTGGGTGAGCAGGTGTCGGGAACCACCGACAACAGCAGCATGTTGATCCAGCGTCAGGACACCGGCGGCGGTACGTACCAGTACAGCTACAACAACCCAAACACCAACCGAGTTCACTTCATCCACTACTTGTGTGAAGACACCGGTCAGTTCAACGGTGGCCCGATCAGCAGCCCAACCGATTGTCCGGCTGACAGTAAGGTCATCTTCTTTGAGGTGCCGGGTATCACTGAAGGCAACATGCGAGCCGACAGTTGCAACACCAACAAGACTTGCGGCACTCGCTGGAACTCGATCAAGACCATCACAGGTTACCGAGAGAACGTTCCGTACAAGTGCTCCAACAGCAACGAAGTGTTCTGTGATCGCAACCGCAAAGACCTGCGCGAAGGCAAGGTCTTCTACAAGCCAACCCTCAACAGCAACACTTTTGTGTCGCCGTTTGGCTCGCTGCGCAACGCGTTGTTTGAGGCGTTCCGTTACCGCATCAAGTTCCAGACTCGCTCGGGCAAAGGCATCGGCTTTACCCCCAGCATCTGTGCACCTGGCGCATCCTCCCTCAGCCCCTACTGCTTTGAGCCTTCTGTCATTGAAGAGATCGAAGAGCGGGTGAACTGTCTGGAGTCTGTGTTTGCGGACGAGACCTTGAACAACCGACTGTCGAGCACGGTGCGTGGAAAGCTCGTGAACTTCTTGATTCACGCGTTCTCTTACAGCAACCGTACAGACACCGGATCGATCATCACCGACCTCGGCTTTGAATCCCTCAACGCCGAACTCAAGGTGATGCTAGGCGACGAAGCCTTCACCCGCTCCTTTGCAAGTCGTTACGACCTGTCGAACTCCAACCTCGTGTCCTTCCAGGGCGAGCTGTTGGAAAACAACGGGATCAACCTGTCCGGCGCGCTCGGCTACGAGATGTACAACTTGTACCTCTCGGTCCAGTACTACCAGATGGTCCTCGACCGCTTCTTTGCTCAGTCGGACGTGATTTACCGCTCGTTCCAAAAGGCAGAGACCGCGTTCATCAAGGCGAAGTCCGTCACCAGTTACTTCCCGAAGCTGCTCCAAGCTTCCACACGCAAGGCTCGCAGCTGGTCACAAATCGCGAAGCGTTACCATGCGCTGAACCGTGCAGACCTGGCCCGCTCCGTCATTGAACGGGCCTACGCGTCAACGTTCATGGAAATGACCGTACTGACACGCCTGCTGCGCAACTTGACCAACATCATCGATCCCAAGGAGTTGGCTCAGATCAGCACCGAGATTGAGCGCGTGGCGCGGATTTACAAGTCGTCGCTGTTGGATATGGAAGAGACCTACAAGAAGCTCAACATGAGCTTGAACCACTTTGGTCTTCCCGAAGGTTACATGCCCTTCCCTGCGATGGATTCGTTCTCGGCAACCACACAGTCTGTCAACGCCTTCACGGTGGCGCTGTCGTTTGCCAAAGAGAAGATGAACATCGCGCAGAACAAAGAGCAGGTCGCTCTTCAAACCAAGCGTAGCTTCGACACCAACGCCGCAAGCTTCCAGAACGAGTTGGTCCGTATTGAGCAAAACTACGAGAACCAACTTCTTGAGATCTGCGGTGGCGTCACCGTCACAGACACCAACGGACAAACCCGGACGTATCCGGCAATCCCACGGTACGCTGTGTTGAGTCCCAAGACTCGCGAGATGGGTGACCCCTGTGGTCGTGTGTCGGGCGGTTCCTTGTTCAACGCGATGGCCGAAATGGAAAAGATGAAGGTCAACGTGCTGAGCATCAACCAGTCGATGCAGAACCTCAAGCAGCAAATTACGCTAGAAGAAGAACGCATCCAGAAGTATTGCGACGCCAAGTTCAAGCTGGCCGACATCACCTGGAACTATCGCTCCAACCTGAACAACCTCCAGATGGAGATTGAAGACACCCAGCGCAACGTCGACCGTGTGATTCGCGTGTCGCAGACCTACAGCCAGGCTGCTGAGATGGTCAAGTGTTCGACCATCGTCGGTACAGCCAGCGGTGGTGACTGCATCACAGCTGCAGTCGGTGCGGGCCTCGTTTTGGGTATCGGCGTGCTGCAAGAAGCCGGTGTTCTCTATCTTGAATCCCAACTCAAAGCCAAGCGTGAAGAACAGCTTGAGTTGGAAAAGAACCTGGAAAAAACCCAGCTTCAGTTCGAGTGTCGAGCTTGTGATGTTCGCGAGAAGACTTGCGACTCCAGCCAGACCGGAACGGCTCAGGTGGAAAGCCAGATCAAGATTAAGGAGCTCACCAGCCAGATCATGAACCTCAACTACGAGGCTCTCAAAGCCCAGTATGACGTTCAGATCGCTGCGTCCAACATCAACCGATTGCGCCAACAGGCTCGACGTTTGATGACCCAGCAAGACGAAGCCACGCAGATGGCAGTGAATGTCCAGGCCGCTCAAAACGACCCCAACGTTCGTATCTACAAGAACGATGCGATCATCTCGGCCGAGCGAACCTTCAACGAAGCGATGACGGAAGCGTACCGCGCGACCATCATTTACGAGTACTACACAGGTACAACGTACGCTCGCAAAGGTGACCTCTACCTGATCCGTATGGTGTCCTACGGTGACAAGAACCTGGAAACCTACGTCAGCCAACTGGAGCAAGCCTTCCGTGCCTTCGAAGAAGAGAATGGAAAGCCCGACATTCGGGTGCTTCAGCTCTCGCTTCGTGACGACATCCTGGAGATTCCACGGGTGGATGACACCACCAAGGAAGCTTTGGGCCTCAACGCACGAATCTCGATGCTTCAAACCAAGCTGGCCGACCGAAACCTGCTGAACTCCGAAGGTTACACCTCAATCCCGTTCAGCATCTCGGTGCGCAAGCCCCACAGTCTGGTTTCCCCCATCACCTTCAACCACAAGATTGTCTATGTGGAAGCGGTGATTCACCTGACAGATCCTACAGACGAGACCGCTCGCCTGTACCTCCGTCAAAAAGGAACCAGCGTGGTTCGCCTGAAGGGTGATGAGTTGAAATACTACGCCCTGCCCCAGCGCACCGCGGTCATCAACCCGAAGATCAACGGAACCCTCGACTTCTCTCCTGAAGTCTACAAGAACTACCGCTTGCGTGACCGTCCTCTCGGCAACACCCAGTGGCAGCTTTTGATCAACCAGGTCACCGAGAAGGCCAATATGGATATCAACCTGAACTCGGTCACCGACATCATCCTGTACATCTACTACTCTGACTTCACCGAAGAGAAGTAAGACACAGGACTTGGAAGGCCATACAACTCTTGGCCTTCGCACAGAGGCATCCATCTTGGGATGCCTCTGTCACCCCATCTCAACTGTAGAGAAGATCACGATAGCCACGGCCTTTTCGAGCCGGGCACTCGGACAAGAGGAAGAAAGTATGCGACGTTGGAAAGGATGGTTTACCCTAGGTTGTGCCGTTCTGGTTGGCTGGTTTGCCAACCCGGCTCAAGCCCAAGACAAGTCAGGGGCAAGCCCCAGTGTGTTGGTGCTTCCCACAGGGCCTGGCTCCATCAGCGGGATTGGTGAGAACGTTCAAGCCAACCTCAACATGGGGATGATGAGCTACCCCATTAAAATCATTCTGCCCAAGGGTCGCGGAACTGCGACCCCAAGCATGTCTGTCACATACAGCTCCTCCGGCGGTGCTGGCCTGATGGGTATCGGCTGGAACCTCGGCGCTGGCGGAGAGGTCACCCGTCTTACTGTGCGTGGTCTTCCGACCTACAAGAACGAAGATCTGTTCTACGCAGGTGGAGAGTTGGTCAAAGTTCCCAACTCCCCCTACTACCGGGCCCGTATGGAAGGCGGCTTCGTCCGTTACCGTTGGTACCAAAAAGACGCCAACGACCAACAAGGTTACTGGGTTGCAGAGTACCCCAACGGAAGCAAGGCCTACTACGGCGCCACCTCCGATGGCAAGCTCGACCTGAATTCCCAAGTCTATGGATTGGAAGGAACATTTGGTTGGAAGATGCGAACCATGGTGGATCGCAACGGCAACCGAATCGAATACACCTACTCCAAGGACGGCACCCAGGCTTACGTCGACAAGGTCTCTTGGACTTTTGACGACAGCGGCAAACCCCTTTACGAAGCCGAACTTCTCTACGAAGACCGCCCCGACCCCATCTCCGATGGTAAGCCCGGCTTTGACCTGCAAACCAAAAAACGCGTCAAAGAGATCAAGATTACCTCCAACGGTCAACGTTTCCGCAGCTATACCTTTGCGTACGAAGACGCAACCGGCCTGTCTCGACTGTTGAAAGTCACTCGCTACGGTCGAGATCCCAACAAAGCGTACCCTGTTGCGTTCTCGATGCAGTACAGCAACGCGACCTTCTCCGCCAAGACCAGCCGCCTGGTCACCATGCCCACCAGCTTGGGCACCGGCTTCACCAGCAACAACGCTGACTTCATCGACATCACCGGCGACGGTCTTCCGGATGTTGTGGACACAACCAACGCCAACCACGTCTTCCACATTAACACTCTGACGACCGACAAAACTCTTCAGCAAGCAACACACGACTTCCCCAAGTCGAAGCAGAAGACCAACCCCAAGGGGCTCACCACCAAGTTGAGCAACCCGGCCGTTCAGATGCTGGACTACGATGGTGACGGCTACACCGACCTCGTGAATGCAACCACCGACGTCAAGCAGATCTACCTCAACAAAGGAAACGGCAAGTGGGAAGACAAGAGCGAGTCCGTCGTTGACTTCCCCATCTCGGGAACCGACCCGAACCTCCGTTTCTTCGATTACAACGGCGACAAAGCCATCGATATCATCCGCTCCAACGGTGACACCACCACCTACTGGGTGAGCGACAAAAAAGGCAAGTGGAACAAAGTGGAAGGCGGCAAAGGCATCGGCGCTTCCTTCGACAAAGACAAGATTCGGTTGATCGACATCAACGGCGACAACCTCCAAGACGCCGTCTGGATCACCAAAACCAGCCTTCGTTACAAAAAGTACCTTGGCAACGGCAAATGGACCGATTGGATCAACGTCACCGTTCCCGGTATCGACCAGTACGAGTTGTCGACCAAAGCCCAGTTCGCCGACGTCAACGGCGACGGCATGGCCGACATGGTGACCTTCTTGGGACCCAAGATTGTTTACTTCGTGAACAAGAACGGTATGGAGTTCGAAGCTCCCAAAGAGATCACCTCGTTCGATGGCAACAACATTCCCGACAGCACCAACGCGATCATCCGTATTGTTGACATCAACGGCAACGGCTCACGCGACATTGTGTGGCTGACCAAGACAGGTCAAGTCACCTATCTCGAACTCTTCAGCCAACGCCCCAACTTGCTGACCAACATCACCAACAACATCGGTCAGCGCATTGAGATTGAGTATGGCTCCTCGGTCTACCACCGGCTCAACGACGAAGCGAACGGTCGCGACTGGAAGAGCAAGCTGCCCCTCGCCTTTACCGTGGTCAATGTGATTCGCACCTACGCAGAAGGCGACAGCTCTGGAACCAACCCACCGCTGGTCCAGCGCATCTACTACCACGACGGATTCTACGACGGGAAAGAAAAGAAGTTCCGGGGATTCCGTGAAGTCGAAAACATCTACGAAGCCGACAGCAACACCGACAAGCGCCTCGACGTCATCACCTACGATGTGGGTGAGACCGACGAGTACTTCCACGGCAAGCTTCTGTCTCGCACCGTTACCGACGGTAACAACAAGGTCTTCCTTAAAGAGTCCAATGTATGGGAAGAATGCCCCCAGCCTTCAGGAACCGACAAAGGCCTGGATCCTCCAATTCGCTACATCTGCTTGAAGTCTGTAGAGAAGGTGATGCAAGAAGGTCTCGCGGACACGGCCAAGCACAAAACCACCTACACGGAAAATACGTACGATGGCTACGGCAACGTCACCCTTCTGGCACAGATGGGCGTGAAGGATGTGACCGGTGATGAGGTGTACATCCGAAAGACCTTCATTGGCCCCAAGGATCCCAAGACCGACAAAGACCCCTGGATCATCCAGTTGGCTTCCAAAGTAGAGAAGTGCGAAGACCCCAGCAAACCTTGCGCTACGATCCGCTACTACTTCGATGGTGAAGCCCACAAAGGCCTCGCTCTCGGTCAGTACACCAAAGGCAACTTAACCCGCACCGAAGTCCTCGCAGAAGTAGGAACAGACACCTGGATCACGCCGACCAGCCGGAAGTTCGACAAGTATGGCAACATCATCGAGGTGAAGGCGATCAACGGATCCACGCGAAAGATCGAGTGGGACAGTGTGTACAATCGCTTCCCCGAAAAAGAGACCCTCGAGTTTGACGGCAAAACCATGTCGATGACCACACGATGGAACTACGACATCAGCCAGGTCGCACAAAGCACCGACTTCAACGGCAACGTCAAAAACTACACCTACGATGAGTTTGGCCGCCTCCTCACCGTCCGAATGTCGGGCGATCCAGTGGACAAACCCTCCACTGTCCATGAGTACAAGCTTCAGGCTCCATTAACCACGTTCATCACTCGTCAGCGTTCGAAGGTTGGCGGAGAGTTGGACCGTGAAACCATCAAATGTATCGACGGACTGGGTCGCAACGTCTCCACCTTGTTCAAGATTTCCGATGGACTGTACTCTGTAACACAGCACAAACGCTTCAACGGCGCAGGCAAACAAGCCTTCCTGTACGACATCTACACCACCAAAGAAGCCAAGTGCACCACACATGCCCCCAAAGACACCAAGGGTGTTGAGTTCTTCTACGACAGCATGCAGCGCCAATCCAAAACGATCCGTCAGGATGGCAAAGAAACCAAGATGGTGTACGAGCCCCTCAAAGCCATTGAGTACGACCAGGCTGACCTGGACAAGAGCTCCAAGCACTACGATACACCGATGACCAAGATCTTTGACGGATTGAATCGCGTCATCGAAACCATCGAGATGGACAAGCCTGGTCACACCATCACCACCAAGTTTAAGTACACAGTGTTGACGGTGAAGAGTGATCCTCTGATTGTGGAAATGACCTTCCCCGATGGCACCAAACGGACCCAGAAATTTAATGCGCTGGGTCACATGCTGGAGTCGGTAGATCCGGATCGTGCCACCACCACCTTCAAATACGATGAGAAACGCAACCTTTCCGAGCGAACCAACGCCAACGGAAAAACCACGGTCTACACGTACGACGGTTTGGCACGCAAAACGTCGGTCATGGAGAAAGGTAACCCTGATAGCAAGATTACCTATAGCTATGACGTCCCCCACCCTGAATTGCCCGAAGGGAAAAATCTGAAGAACCAGATGACCAAGATGGCGTTCCCAGGTGGAGCCTACTACTACTCGTTCAACGACCGTGGTCAAACCACCATGACCCGAACCAATTTCATGGGTGTGGATTTGGATCTGGCGCGGGTCTACGACCACGCCGGAGACATGGTGGAGCGAACCTATCCTGATGGTAGCAAGTTGACCTATGGCCGCGATCTCAACGGTCGAATCAACAGCATCAGCGGATTGGTCAAGAGCATCGTGTACACCCCGAACAGCCTAGTCCAGTCGTGGACAGCGTTCAATGATGTCAAAACCGAACATACCTTCGATATCAACAACCAGATTCAAAAGATCTCGGTCGGTGGCGGTTCCATTTTGGAGATTACCTACACCTACGATCTGGTAGGCAACGCCACGAAAGCCGACGAAAAGCACGGTGACCAAAGCTACGCCAACAACTACGTGTATGACTCTTTGTATCGTCTGACACAAGCTAGCTTGTTCAACGACGCAGAGGCCATGACTTACAACGTAGATGACCTCAACAACCTGCTCAAGAAGTCTTCCAGCCTAGCAGACAAAAGCGCGGCTCATGTGGGCGATTGTGAGTACGACAAGACCAAGATCCACGCGGTCACCAAAGCTGGAAGTACAAACCTGAAGTACGACAAAGCTGGAAACATGACCCAGCGAGGTGACTATACCTTCACGTGGGACTACCAAGACCGCTTGCTTGAAGTGAAGAAAGGCAGCGCCGTTGTCAACCGCAACTGGTATGATCACGGCAAGCGCCGCATCATGCGCGAAGAGAACGGCGTCTTCACCTTCTATCCGCAAGAAAACATCGCCATCCGCGGTGGCTACATGGAGTACAAGTCTCCCGTTGGTCCCAAGATGGTTGTCATGCACCGAACCTCCAAAGCCATCGCGAAGTTCTACGATGACCTCGCTCCGGCTGAAGGCGATGGAACCCTCAAGGCTAAAGCCGACGGCAAGATCAACGCAGCGGATGCCTGGTTGTATCACGCGACCAAGTCCGACATCGTCAAGATGGACCTGATCAAGCGCCCCTACGACGTCAACCTGACCCTGACCATGTTGGAAGCCAGCGTCGACCAACTCTTGGAAGGCAAGGAAGAAGTCAAATATGTGATGCACGTGGGCCCAACCGGGAACGTTCGCGCAGTCACAGGCGAAGACGGCAAAGTCGTTGCACGCTACCGCTTCCATCCTTACGGAACCTTGGAGAGCACTTCAGGCAACTGGATTCAGCCGATGTTCCAAGGTGCGGAGTGGGACGGCTCGACCCAAACCTATTACTTCGGTGCGCGCTCCTTGGATCCCAAGTTGGCCAAATGGATGAGCCCTGACCCGCTGTTCCACACGATCAGCAACGTAGAAGGCGAATTCAACAGCTACGGGACCTTCAACTCCAACCCCATCCGTTACGCTGACCCCACCGGCACGGACTCCATGGACGTGATGTCTGCGATCGGTGGATACGGTGCGGCTGGTTTTGCCCTTGTTACCTTCGGTATGGAAGCCTGGTCGGCCTCCACCGCCATGAAAGACTTCAAAAAGAATCCGCGAAAAGCAACAGGATTGCTGGCAACCAATGCAGTCCTTGCTTTGGGAACGGCAGCACTGGGTGCTCTCGCCACAACCTTCCAGGCCATCGGTGGAGAGCAAAACGAGAAGACCGCTTCGATTCTTGGTATTGCAAACTCCGCAACCAGTCTGGTCTACTCCGTCACCAACAGCGCGGTTGTCTACCTCAAGCACAAAGAGTTGGAACACCGGGGTCAACCCGGTCGTAAGAAAACAGCTCTTGGCTTTATGGCGATCCGAACCCTGGCTTCCATCGGTTCTTTGGCTGGTTCGATCATGAACTACGCTGACCCAGATGGACCAGGAGCCACAGTTGCTGTCGTCAGTGCCGCCATTGGTGGTGTCGCCAGTATCGTGGGGAACACCATGATGACAAGCTTGAAGTTTGGCACCGTGGTCAACGGCTCGAACATGCTCGACAAAGCAAAGCAAGTTGGAAGCGCGATCAAGAACTTCTTCAAGACCAACTTCACCTACAAGCGATTCTTTGCCAATAAAAATGTACGAAGGCCCAGCAGCCTTGGTTCTGCGCTCTTCGGCAAAACACCAAAGAAGAAGAGCAAGAAGAGATAACAACCCCCTAACCCACATCCATCCTTCGGGGTGGGTGTGGTTTCTCTGTTCCTTTTTGTACGCATGTCTCTGGTTTGGTTTTCGTTACTCCACAAGCGGATAGGCAATGAGAAAGCATTGGTTTTGGGCAGTCAGTTTGTTGTGCGCGTCGTTGTGGCTCACAGCATGTGGCACAGGTCCTGTCGATACAGAAACAGGCAACTCAGACGGAGGCACCGTATGTCGGGGCACTTCAGGCTGTGAGTGTTCCGGCGACAGTGAGTGCAACAACGGCTTAAGTTGCCAGCAGGGCAAGTGCGCCACCCGTCCAGGCGATGAGCCTTCGGTGACCGAAGACGCAGGCCCTACGGATGAGCCCGCCCAAGACGAAGCTCCCAAAGACGAGCCTCCTTGTGAGGCTGGCGCTTTGGCTTGCCGTTGCCTTGGCAATGGCTTGTGCAACGCCGGACTCCGCTGTGACAACGGCATCTGCCAGACATGTCCCGAAGGGGCTGCAGGCTGTGCCTGCAAGTCCGACAAGACCTGCAACACAGGTCTGACCTGCGAAAACAGCGTATGCAAAGGCTGTGTAGGACAGGCGTTCTGCCCTTGCCACGGCAACAACAGCTGTGACAAAGGAAACCTGTGCGAGTTCTCTTCCAGCGGAAGCGCCACTTGCCAGCCCTGCAAAGACCGGGCTGACAAGACCGGATGCAACTGCGAATTGGACACGGAGTGTGGCGGCAAGCTCTTGTGCCTGAACAAGCGATGCGCTGATGCTTCAGCCATGAGCCAAGTGCCCAAGAGCCCACGCTGCTACAGCCCTTGTGAAGGTGACATCCAAAACAGCGACGGCACCATCCGCACCTGTCATCCCAAGTACGGCCTCAAAGAAGGCTGTGATCCCGGTCAAAAGTGTGTGGAAGGAAGCTGCCTCACCCCCGACGACGCCAGCAACCTCAACGGCTCATCCTACCCCTTCTGTATGAAGCAAGCGGATTGTCCCGACTTCCAGGCCTGCTTGGGTGGTCGCTGCTACTCCAACTGTGGAGCGGACAGTGATTGCCAGACCGGCTTTAAGTGTGATCGGTATGTTTGTCGTCGAATCTGTGACCTGACCAAGAGCCAGTGCACCAAAGAAGAGTCATGCATTAGCAACGGCGTGGGCGATGAAGAAGGCCTCTGTCAACCCATCGCATCGCGCAGCACGCAGGTCTCTCAGATCTCCCAAACCCTCGAAGTTTTCGAACTGAGCAACCGAAAGCTGGACCTCACCAACCTGGAGAAGGTCGGCTACTTTGCGATCGCCAACCAGAACAACTTTGAGACCAAGATGTCGATTGTTCGGCACTCGGACAGCTTGGCTTCCAAAGCACCTCTGAGCTGGCTGAAGTTTGACCTATGCAAGACCTACAACAACGACCGTACGGCTTGCACGGCCTACGAGAACAAGCCCAGCAACGCGGAGCCTTTCAAGTTTACGATTCCCGGCAAGAGCACCGTGTTCATCCGTGTGTTGGAAGCTGAGAACGGCCCATCTAGCACCAACAGGTACGACGGTCTCTTAACCATCAAGAGCAACGAGACCGAGCAGGTGATGGCTATCGGTTACCGCAAAACTGGCGCTGGTCGCTGGAAAGGCAAGCTGTTCTCGTTTGGTAACTTCGACGACGACAACATCAACAAGTTCCCCAACTCCACAGGAGCCCGCGTCGCCGACTTCTCCAACGCATTCCTTCGACGCTGGCTGAACTTCAAGAACAACAACATTACATTCGACAAGTTCCGCGCGGTGCTTTTGTCGATGCAGGAAGGCACCTGGAACCTGCCCAAGGTGCGTAGCGATTGCCGCACCCTCTTCAGCCAGCAAGCCACCGAAGACGTGGCGTGTTACCCGTTTGCGACACCCGGACGTGGCTATGAAGTTCTCTCCTTCAGTGTGCGCGAAGCACCGGTCCCCACGGGGCTTTCAGCGTTGAACTTCACGATGGACGTAACCGATGGTCCGAGCAACACCTGGACCGGCAAGATCCACACAGCGGAGACCTTGCAGTATCCGGGCAATCCTTCTATCAACATTGGCTTCAAGACAGTCCCAGGACAAACCACCAAGACCGAAGTGACCGCGCTTAAGGCAGTCATCGACATTGGTGGCCGTCACCTCACAGACTCCAAGACAAGTTGCCCCAACAGCAGCGCCATGGAGCGCTACGCGTGGCCCTGGTTGTTACTCGACTTTGTGGGAACTTCCGAAGCCATCACCCAGAGCTTGTTCCGCGAACAATACGAGTGTCGCAACAAGCTTATCCCAACAGCCATTCCGCCCAGCGCAACCGCCGAACAAAAGGCGGCTATCGAGTTGGCGAACGCCAGTTTGAGCAGCGCCAACCCGATCCCCAACGGCCGAACCTTGCGCCGCACGATCGAACTAGTCGATGGAATGCTGTACGAGAATCGCTACTTCTTCGCCATTGTGCGGGAGCGCTTTGTGAGTCCCTTTGATGGGGTCAACCAAAACTCACTGCTCTCCAAAGATTGGGTTCGTTACGGCTATCTCTGGTTGGAGCGTACCGATGCCGAGCTGACAGCCAAAGACACCAAAGGCAACGACCCCCAAGGTTCATGCCAGAGCAACACAGACTGTTCCACAGGTCAGACCTGCCAGGGCGGTGTGTGCCAGGGAGCAAGCCAGCTCCATCAGGTGACCTGTGACCCAGCCATGGTCAACGAGGCCATTCGTATCGCCATCCAAAAGAGCAGCGATATTGAAGGATGGACCCAAAGCCAGATCAACAACCTGGTGAGCGTGCTTCTCACGGGTCAAACAGCGGCGGCAGCCTCGCAACTGGCCGGCATCACCGGCTCGACCAGCGGCTCGCACACCGAGTACAAGTACAACAACAGCACCACCAACAAAACACACTACATCCACTACTACTGCGAAGACACCCGACAGTTTAACGGTGGCCCGATTACCAGCCAGACCGACTGCCCCTCTGGCAGCAAAGTGGTGTTCTTTGAGCTGCCCGGCGTCACGGAATCGCAGATGCGCAGTGAGTCGTGCAACACCAGCCGAACCTGCGACACGCGTTTCACCCAGATGAAGTCACTCAGCGGCTTCCGTGAAAACGTGCCCTACCGATGCAAAGACACGAAGAATTCATTCTGTGACGGACAAGATCGTAAGGATCTTCGGTCGGACAAGGTGTTCTTCCAGCCAACGAGCGGCAACACCTACGTGTCTCCCTACCAGCCGATTCGCGATTCGATTCGCCAAGCGTTTCGTTATCGGTTTAAGTTTACCAACCGAAGCGGCGGGACCGTCGGGTTTACACCCGTCATGTGTGCGGCGGGTGCGGCGTCACAAACCCCCTACTGTTATGACCCGACCAATGTGGAAGTCATTGAAAAGCGCGTAAACTGCTTGGAGTTCTTGTACACCAACAACACCATCCGCAACAGGATGAGCACAACTGCACGAGGCGATCTGCGCACGTTCCTGCAGCACGCCTTCTCCTACAGCAACTCCAAGAACACCACCGGAGACATCCTCACCGACTTCGGCTTTGAAACGTTGAACGCTGAACTTCGCGTGATGCTAGGCGATGAGGCCTACATCAAGGCCCTGAACAACCGCTTCGATCTAGCGGGTGGCAACCTCGTGAGCTTTGACGGTGACAAGCTTGAGCCCAACGGCATAAAGCTCTCCGGGGTGCTGGGCCATGAGATGTACAACCTGTACCTTTCGGTCCATTACTACCAGTCGGTGCTCAACCGATTCTACGCTCAAACGCCCTTGTTGACGGCATCGTTCGCCTCCAATGACACGACGTTCATCACCGCGGAGTCGGTGTCGAGCTACATCAAGAAGTTGCTCCTTGCGGCGACCCGAAAAGCCCGTAGTTGGTCACAGATCGCGCAGCGTTACCACTCCATGAACCGGATCGACCTGGCTCGTCATGTGTTGGAACGTAACTACGTGGGCTCGTACCTGGAGATGATGGTGCTCACCCGCTTGTTGCGCTCCTTGATTGCGGTCACCGACCCCAAACAAGAGCCCCAACTGCGCAGCGAGATTGACACCATCACCCTGACCTACAACGCGGCGCTCCTGGATATGCAGGAGACGTATGAGAAGGTGTCCAAAGAGCTTGACTACTTTGGCTTTGAGCCGGGCTACATCCCCTTCCCTGCCTTGGATAGCTTCTCCACGTTGCGAGGCTACACCAACGCAGTCACCGTAGCCATCAACTTCGCCAAGCAAAAGTTGCAGACGGCCCAAGTGAAAGAGCAGATCGCGATCCAAACCCAGCGTCAATTCGACACCGATGCTGCGCAGTTTCAGAGCGAGCTGGTCAAAATTGACAACACCTACAACGAGCAACTGATCCAACTTTGTGGGGAACTCAAGGATGGCAACCAGAGCGTACCGGCCATTCCCAGGTATGCTGGATTGCTGCCCAAGGCGCTACAAGTCGCCAACCCCTGCGGTAAGGTAAAAGGAAGCCATCTCTACAACGCCTACCTCGGCCTGGAGCGATTGGCTTTGGAAGCTCAGCAGCTCGAAGCCATGTACAAGCGAGCGCAAGAACGTATCACCGATGAAGAAACTCGTATCCAAACCTTCTGCACCAAGCAATTCGACTTGGCCGATGTGTCCTGGGAGTACAACAACGATCGGAAGAACCTGAAGTTTCGAATGTCCCAGGCTTCCATCATTCGCTCCGCCATTATGCGGGGTTCGATGGGACTGATGCAGATTGCGATGGGCTGGAAGTGCGATGTCATTCTCGGTGACGCGTTCGAAACAGAGTGTGGCCTCGCAGGAGTCTCCAACGCGCTCAAGCTCGCGATTCTAGTGAATCAGGAAGTGACAACCACATTCCTCAACCTGGAAAAGCGAGAGAAAGAAAAAGAGCTGATTGACCTGCAGGGCGAAACGTCCAAGTTTCAGGTCAAGAGCACATGTGACATCTGCCCACCAGGCGGCGACGCAAGTACTTGCACGCCAGGGGTCGCGCGAGTCATCAGCCAAAACTATCTCAAGCGACTCACGATTGACTTGGAGCGGTTTGCCCTTCGCGGCATCAACATGCAGTACGCAATGCGCCTTGCAGCCTCGAACATTGAGCGTATGAAACAACGCGCGCAACGTCTGATGCAGCAACAGAACGATGCGTTGACCATGCTCACGAACGTGCAGTCCGTCGCCAACGATCCCAACCAACGAATCTACAAGAACGACGCGATTATCAACGCCGAGTACACCTTCAACGAAGCGCTCCAAGAGGCGTACCGTGCCACCCTTGTGTACGAGTACTACACAAGCCAGTCGTACAAGAACAAAAACGACCTCTACCTGATTCGTATGATCTCCTACGGAGACAAGAACCTGGAAGCTTATATGAGTCAGCTAGAGCGGGCGTTCAAGGACTTTGAAGAGACCCAAGGCAAGCCCGACATTCGGGTAGCCAAGATCTCCTTGCGGGACGACATCCTCAAGCTCAATCAGGTCGACAAAGACGGTAAGATTCTTAGCCTCCAACAGCGCGTGGACTTGCTTCGTCAGAAGTTGGCGTCACGCGAGAACCTCGACAAAGATGGCTACCTCACCTTTAACTTCACCGTCTCTGTTGGCAAAGACAGCAACATTGTCTCTCCTGTCACCCACAACCACAAAGTGTTGTATGTAGCTGCAGATATCTCGCACACCAGCGCAGGAAGCGATGATGTGGCAAGGGTGTACATCAAGCAGAAAGGAACGGGTGTGGTTCGCGCCTCTGATGGGAGCTTTACCTACTACGCCCTCCCCCAAAAAACAGCCGTGGTCAACGCAACCCTCAACGGAGACCGAAAACCGTTTGATCCTGACGTATACCGAACCTTCCGCTTGCAAGACCGCCCCCTCGCCAACACCCAATGGGTGCTGCAATTCAACCAGGCAACGGAAAAGTCAAACCAGGATATCGACCTTAACTCCATCAGCGACATCACCGTCTACATCTACTATTCCGACTTCACCAGCAACTAGTCGCCCTCCTCACCTCGCATCGTCTGAAAAAAAATCCATCAAACTCGTAAGTCCCCAAGGCTACTTCAAGTTTTGCGTCCCAAGACCGTCACTATTTAAGTGAGACTTTTTGTGCGACATTGGGTATAAGACAAAGGAAAGCAAACGTTTTGTGAGATGGATTCATCTCGTATAGAGAGATTCAACATGAGAAAGTATGTTTTGGTTTGTTTTGCTGTGCTGAGTTTTGTGCCTGCTTTTGTTGTTGCATGTTCGAGTGGAAAGCAGTGCACACCAGGGGTGACGCAAGCCTGCATATGTCCAGGTCAGAGCGGGGTGCAGACCTGCAACGAGGATGGGCAGGGGTTTGGAGCTTGTAACTGTGGAGGTAGCAACACCGAAAAAACAGGCACAGAAGAAAAGTCCACCTCCGAAGAAAAAACCACCTCCGAAGAAAAAACCACCTCCGAAGAAAAAACCACCTCCGAAGAGAAGTCCGATAACGAAGAGCCCAAGAGCGGACCGGAGCCTGGACCGGAGCCTGGACCCGAAGCCGGACCCGAAGCTGGGCCTGAAGCGGAAGCAGAGCCGGGTCCCGAACCGGGTCCCGAACAGGTCACCTGCTCTGCGGATGAGTTTGACTACAACAACACCTGCATCAAGATCTCCGACTTTTGTGAAGGCAAGATCTCTGACCCCAGCGTGATCCTGCCCAAGTTCACCAC